>NZ_JACSQC010000003.1:451778-554188 GCF_014836875.1 Arthrobacter pullicola
CCCCCCCCGGCGGGGGGGGGGGCCCCCCGCCGGTTTACTAGACTGGTGGACGCCCTGCCCGCACCACCGGAAGTACCCATGTCCAGAGGAAAGCACCACCCTCCCCGTCCCAAGCCCGCCAACAGTGAAGGTTTCCTGATCGCAGCGGACCTCAAAAAGGAACGCGGCTGGACCGAAACCCACATCAAGGCCTTCCTGCCGGAACCGGACAAGACTGCCAGGAATCCGTTCTCCCGCAAGGCCGCGCCCATGAAGCTGTATGCGCTGGACCGGGTGGAAAAAGTGGAGGCGACGGAGGAGTTCCGCCGGGCCCGTGAGGCCTCGCGGAACCGCCAGCTCGCGGCCCGCGGCCGGGCGCTGGAGAAAAAGAAACAGGCGGTTGCGGTGGCCGAAGCCCTGGAGCTGCAGCTCGTGCCGGAGTCCTGGGAAGAGGTTCAGCGAAAGGCAATCGAGCACTACAACTCACGGCTCCGCAGGAACCAGTCCCCCGCCGGCCCGCGGACCACCCGCTCCCGGCTCGACCGCCTGACCGTCAACTACCTGCGGCACAAGCAGACCTCGTATGAAGCGGAGCTGAAGGAATTCAAGGGCGTTGTCGGTGTCGGTGAGGCCTATCTGGTGGTCCGGAACCGGATCCTGGATCTGATCGCCCGGACTTATCCGGCCCTGCAGGCCGAGTGCGAACGGCAGAAGTTCGAGGCGCCGGAGCTTCCGGACGGAGTGGTGCTCTAGTCCCGAACGCCGGGGCCCGGGACGGTGCCCGGTGCCCGGTGCTAGAAGATCACCACGAACCGCATGACCGCGTCATAGAGCTTGGTGCTCATGAGCTCCCCCGGTCCCATGGCACCGCGGTCACGCAGCGCTGCATCCGGGTGATCCGTGATGATGCCGTCAACATTATCCCGGAGCATGTTTCGGATACTGCCGGTGCCGTTGACCGTCCAGACATAGATTTCCATGCCCTTGGCCCAGGCCGATTCCCGCACCGCGTCTGTATAGGACGCTTCCTCCACCACAATGAAGTCCACTGTTGTGTCCGGAGCCGCAACCCCGGCCACCGCCATGGTCAAGCCCACATACAGACCCGGACGCAGCCGCTTCAGCTCCTCTGCTTTGTCCTTGTCCAGCGAGTGGTAGATGTTCTCCCGCAGAGCATCAAGGGATTCGAGTTCTGCCACCAGCCGCGGCACGTAGTCCGCGGTCTCGCCTCCGTGCATCTTGAGCTCGATCAGCAGCGGTTCGCCGAACTCCTGCGCAGCACGGATGTACTCCTCCAGGGAAGGAATGGTGTCCTGGTGTCCAAGCTGGTCATGCACCGTAACGGCTGTGAGCTCGGCCAGAGTGAGATCCTTGACGGACTGGCCGCGGCCAGCCAGCCGGCTAAGTGAAGCGTCATGCATCACCACGAATCCGCCGTCGACAGTTTGCAAAACGTCCATTTCGACCAGGTCCGCGCCGGCATCGGCAGCGGCCTTCAGGCCGGAAACTGTGTTTTCCACGCCGCCGTTGCTGAAACCGCGGTGGGCCAGCACCAGGGTCTGCGGCACCTGCCGCAGGCCCTCCATAAGCTGGATGTTCAGTCCGCCCAGGATCAACGCCGGAACGGCGACGGCGGCAGTCACCAGGGCCGGACCACGCCTGGACCGGCCGGTGGCGGCTTTCGCCCAGGGCAGCGGACCGGCCGCAGGAATCGTCCGGTCAGTGCCCTCCCCTGCGGCAATTGTTCCGTCCCGCTCAGTGCCGCAGGACAGCATCAGGCCCTTCGGCAGCCCCGGGAGGCTCCGGACCGTCAGCTCGATGAGCATGGCGGCCAGGAACATCACAAAGCTGCCTGCGATGACGATGCCGCCAACCTGGGCAGCACCCAGGGCGAAGGCGGCGGTTACGGCGGCCAGGCCTGGCGCTGCCAGGTCCGCCGCCAGCGTCGGCAGCAGCGAGGCGGCCACGAGTACCGCACCGCAGACGAAGGCCGCGGCCGCAGCGGCGGCCCCTGCAGCTGTGAGCGCGAAGTCGGTCCTCCGCGTCAGGCACCAGCTAAGCCGCATGCTGCTGCCGCCGGTAACGCGCGCCAGGGCGAAGATCGGCAGGGCAAGGGAGAAGCGGATACCGAGGGTTCCAGCGACCAGCAGGAATATCACGTAGGAGACCGCTCCCGGGGTGGACTTCAGCAGTTCTCCGGAGATGAAGTTAGGGACGGCAATGGAGTGCGTCAGTACCGAGAAGAAGCCGGCCTGGGCCAGCGGCAGGACCAGGAAGAGGTACCAGGCCAGCGGCAGTGAACCCGGCCGCAAAAGCCGCCGCAGGACCGGGAGAAGCACCCGGGCCAGGGCGGCGGGGTGGAGCCCGAGTCCGGCCCGGACCCTGGCCGCTGCCACAACCAGCAGCATCAGCTGGAGGGAGACCCCGAGCACGGCTACGAGGCAGAGCCCGGTCAGCCAGGCGATCGAGCCGCCGTTGCCAAGCAGGGATGCCAGGGCGGCGGAATCCACGGCATACATCCCGGCCGCGGAAAGAGCCTCCGTGAACATCCAGCGGATAAGGGGCGAGAAGAACATCAGGAGCACCGCCTGGGACACTGCGTAAAGTGCCAGCAGGCGCCAGCCGCCGGTACGCAGCGTCCTCCAGCCTGCGCCAAGCAGGCCCGGCACCAGGGCACGGAAGCTGTCCGGACCATAGTGCCCATCCTGTCTGGGCTGGTCCGTCGCCGGCGCCGTCGTCCTCATGCTTGCTCCTCTGCTCAGGAGCAAACAGGGCTTCCATGCGCACCGCTGCTCCGGTACGTGGCTGGCCCGGGAAACTGGACTACGTCCAACTTTTGTCAGAGTATATAAGCTGCGTCACAAACACACCGTCATAGCCGCGACACATACAGGATTGCGGAACACCGGGTGACTACAGGCTGACCTCGAATTCCAGCCGTCCGTGACGAATTCCATTGACCTGCAGTTCCAGGTGGTGCACCCCGGCGTAGTGCCGCCGGGTGGTCATCTGCCGGAAGGCATGCCGGCCGGACAGCTGCCGCGATTCTCCGGGATCCAGCTCCAGCACGGCAAGTTTGAAGACCTTTGGCGCCGTGGAACCGCTGGCCTTCACATAGTGGACCACATAGTCGACAGCCAGGCGGGCGGGGGCGGCGGACTTGTTAGTCAGGACGCAATCGAAGCTGAGCACTGCAGGCAGTGTAAGCTGCCCGGTCTCCGAATTCGGGCCCTCGACGGCTACTTCGGCAGGCCGGAAGCCCATCAGTGCCAGGGCGTCCGGGTTTGCCTTTTTCACCAGGGTCCGCAATCCGCGGCGGGTGATCCAGGCGCTTTCCGGGGTGCCGGAGTCCTGCCATTGAGAGGCCAGCCCAAGAACCATTTCCGGTGCATGCCGGGCCAGGTCGTTGAGATGGTTGGCCACCGACCGGCGGACATAACCGCTGGGGTCATTGCGCAGGGAATCGAGGATCGGCACGGTGGCACCGGGGCGCTCGATCAGCCCTGCCACCCGGACCGCCCATGGCAGGTAGGGGCGGGTGCCTTCACTGGCCAGCCTGCGAACGTGCGGGTCGGCATCTGCCGTCCAGGCCTGGATGCGGGTCAAAGCCCTGTCCAAGTCGGCGCGCAGCAGCCGGCGGATGGCAAACTCACTGGTCAAGCGGGGCGTAAGTTCCGCGAGCAGATCGAGGCAGTCATCGAAGGCCTGATTGCCACCCTGCCTGAGGGCAAGCGTGACAGCCGCTTCAGTGACCGGCCACAGGGCCCAGCTCCTGAAGGCGGGATCCTTCAAAGCGGTCCGGAAAGCCTCGGCCGCCTCCGAATACTCCGGGAAGATCCCGGCCAGGGCGTGCGCAGCGACGTCCGTCCTGCCGCGCAGCGGCAGGGGTCCGAGGCGCACACTGGTTTCCAGCAGGGCATCAAATCCCCGATCCGGGTCGGCACGCTCCAGCGATTCGCAGAGCTCCGCTATCTGCCGGGGGCCCAGCAGGTCATCCATGGCACCCATACTGCTCCCTGCTGCGGACTACGGTTACCGGATCCTCATCCTAGCCGGGGCCGGGCCGCCGATTCAGCGCTCGGCGTCGGTGTAGCTGCCGCGGCGGCCGCGGGCCGGACGCCCGGCGGTGCCGAATGCGGCGACGTAGCTGTCAACGGGCTTGGCTGCGCAGCGGACGGTGGGGCCACCGAAGGTTGCGGTGTAGTGCCCGCCGCTGGTTTCGACAGGAATCTGGGGGCGGTCAAACACTGCGACGTAGCTCCCGCCCAAGGGGCTTGCGGCGCGGAGAGTCCCCGTGCCGGCCGGGGTTGCGGTGCGGGCGGTCTGGGCAAACATGGTCTTGAACAAGGAGATACTCCTGGGGATTAAAGGGCAGCACCGGGCAAGCCGGCACAGGCTGCGGTGTCTGTCATGGGGGAAGGGCGACGCGCTGCCGCTTAGGTGCGGCGCGCAGTGCCCCGGGCCGCGTACCCGCCTCCGAAGAGGGGTCCTGCCGTACTGAACTCCTTGCGGTGGAGCAGATCCGGCTGGCGCGGCGTCTGCTAAGACTCTACCAGTTATTCTGAGTCATTCATAAAAAGGCGGCGCCGCGGCACTTCAGCACGCTGGAGTTCCGGCAGCCCGGAGCCATTCAGTTGCCGCGCCTCCTGTTGCGCCGGGTGGTGTGGGACCGGCGATAGAGTTGCATCATGAGCAACACCCCCGCGCGGGCCCGCAGGTCTGTCTTTTTCCTCATTCCCCTTGGCGCCCTGGCGGGCATGGCATTGGCCATCCTGAACTTCCAGAGAAACTACGCCTCGGCCGTGGAATCCCAGGACCTCACCAGCTACATCCTCTGGACGCTTATCGGCGGCGCAGCGCTCGGTGCTTCTTTTGCCTGCCCGGCAGGCGTGGTGTCCTTCCTCAGCGCGGACGCAGGAAAGTCCCGGCACTTTTGCGCAGCTGCCGCGGCGCTGGTCCTGGCCGCATGCTGGCTCCTCTATGCGGGCGTCCCAGCGTCCGGCGGCACGCCGGTAACCGTGCTGCTGCCGGTGGCCGCCGTCGTAACGACGGCGGTGGGCACCTGGTTCGTGTGGTTCACTACCCGCCCCAAGGCACCGGCGGCCGGGCCGGAGGCTGCGTAAGGTCCGTGATGGCGGCACCAGCCGCGCGGGTTCAGTGCGGGCCGCCAATCATCCTCGAGAGAGCGTCGGCCGGCGAGTCCACCTCGGCACCGTGGGCAAACAGAACGCGATCCGGCCCCAGGGCGGCAATCCGTTCCAGGGACTCCTCCGCCCGGCCGGCGTCGGACATAAACGCACTGGGCCCCCGGACCACCTGCCCATGGGATGATCCGGCTGCATCTCCAACAAAAAGCGTCCCTGTCCCCTCATGGAACAGGGAAATATGCCCCGGCGTGTGGCCGGGAGTGGCAAGGATCTCCAAGTCCTGCACCATGGCTCCTTCGCTGATCGCGCTCACGTGCCGCGGGGAGCGGATATCCGGAGAATCCGGCCCACCCGCGTAAATCGCAGCATGGGGGGCCCGTTCGGCGATGGCAAAAAGAGAGCCGACATGATCCATGTGCAGGTGCGTCAGCACGATGTCACGGACATCCGACCAATCCCCGCCGAGGGCTTCGACGGCGGCGGCAATACCCGCTTCTGCGTCCGGCATGCCTGTGTCAATCACCACTATTCCCGCGGGTTGAGCTACGGCATAACAGCGCACATCCATGATCAGCTGATCCGGCCCGGCGACGCCGGCTGGGATCACCACCTCGCGCACCACGTCCTGAACGGGAAGCTGCGCTCCGCGGCCACCGGTTTGCTCACTCATGGCCCCTCCTTCGCTGGATAGTCGGCCCTTCCAGCGTATTCCCGCACCGTGGCATCCGTCGCCGAGTTCCGCAAAAATCCAGGGTTCCCACACCGGAAGGAACCAGCGGTGGCGGCCGGCCTGGAAGCCCCGGCAGCCACCGCATTGTGATGGCTGGGACTAAACAGAACAGCACGCTTTCCATTAGCAGAGTGACGGGACGCACACAACAACAACACGGCACCGTTACCGAATTGCAATGCAATCGCAATTCCCTGTAGTGTCCTTGGCATGCCGCCATACTGATGCGGCGTCCTTGGCCTGTTACCTAACTCTGCCGCTGGCCAAGGTCCCCTTTGTACTACGACGGCAGGGGCGGGGGACCCAATTATTTTGGATCCTTTGAATCCTTGGGGTTAAGCCGACGGTTCAGTCCGTCGGCCGGGTGACTCCCATCCGAATCCGACAGCTCACCTCGCAGGTATAGGGAGAGGTAATTCCTTGTCTATCAATAAGAACCGCGGACGCCACCGCGCAAATTCCAACATCTGGACGACCATCGCCCAGGTCTCACCGGTGAAGGCACGCACCTTCGGTGGAACCGCAGCGGCCGTTGTTGCCGGTTCCGGACTCATGTTCGGCATGGCTGCCCCGGCCCAGGCCGGCGTCGTCGCCAACGATCCCGTCCCGGCGGCTGCCGCAGCTGCCGCAGCTCCTGCTGCAGCTCCCGCCGCAGCCACCGTGGCCGAGGCTCCGGCCGTGGAAGCCGCAGCCACGCACACCGTAGTTGCGGGCGATACCCTGGGCCAGATTGCCGCCACCTATGGCGTCAGCCTGGACAGCATCTTCGCGCTCAACGGCCTGTCGATGTCCTCGATCATCTACCCCGGTGACGTTATTACCTACGCCGGCGCTGCTGCCATCCAGCCCGCTGCCGCCTACACGCCGGTGGAAACCGCAGCTGTGGTTGAAGCGGCTCCCGCAGCGGCTTCGTACACCGACCCCGGCGCTTACACCACGCTGAGCACCCAGGTCACCCCGGCCGCTTCCAGCGCCGGCGCCTCTGCCATTGGCCAGATCATGGTGAACTCTGCCTACTCGCAGCTCGGTGCTGCCCAGGACTGCACCGTCCTGGTCGAGGTTGCACTCCGCGCCGCCGGCCACTCGGTTGGCGACCTGGCCCCCGCCCAGCTTGCCGCTTACGGCACTCCGGTCTCTGACCCCCAGCCCGGAGACATGGTCTACTACGCCGACGGCGGCATGGGCTTTGCCCACATCGCGATCTACATCGGCGACGGCCAGGCCATCCACAGCGGCTGGAACGGCAACCAGACCGTTATCCAGTCCGTCAACGTCGGCTCCGGCCCGGTTTACTACCGCGCCTAGCCAAAACAGCGGCGGATTGTCCGGTCCGCCCATGTTCGGGAAGCACCCCGCCTGGAACCAGGCGGGGTGCTTTTCACTTCCGGCACAGGAATGTACTCCTACCCCGCTGCCGGAACTGCCCTGCGGCTGCGGGGGAACATGCCCACCGAGACGTGAAATAATAGTCAGGTCAGACCCGCGGCTTCCCGGCGTTTCACCCCCATGTGCGGCGCTCCCGGCCGCGCTTCCGTCACGACTGTCACCGGAATCCGGGCAAGCGCGGGACACCCGTCCCAACAACAGACCCTGTCCAGTGCAGCGCTCCGCGGCTGCCGGGCCCGGCTTCGATCCAGCCAGAGGTAATCACATTGACGTTTAACGTAGGTCAAACCGTAGTCCACCCCCACCACGGCCCGGCCACCATCCGCCGCCTGGCGACCCGCCAGATCCGCAGCGTGGATCACGAGTACCTGGTACTGGAAGTACATGCCAACAAGCTTGAGGTATGGGTGCCCACCGCCAAGGCACAGGACGTGGGGCTGCGCCCGGTCCTGAATTCACCGCAGCTGGAAGAACTCATGGAGATCCTCAAGGCTGCTGCGGATGCCGAGGAATCCCAGTGGTCAAGACGGTTCAAGGAAAACACGGAACTGCTGGCCAGCGGCCGGATCTCGGATGTGGCGCGGGTGGTCCGCAACCTCACGCTGCGCTCCCTGGACAAGGGACTCTCCCACGCCGAGCGGGACATGCTCCGGCATGCCCGCCGGCCGCTGCTCACGGAAATTTCCCTGTCCCTCGGGGTCAGCGAGGAGGAAGCCTCTGCAGTGCTCGACGGCGTCTGGGCCGGCGCGGGCACCTCCCTGGCCGAGCCGGTTACCTAGCCTCCGGCCCCCGGGCCATCCCGTCGTTTACCGTTTACCCGTGTCCGGGCCTGGCGACCTGGTTTTGGTCCGTGCAGTCGCAGCGGCAGACCATGGGTCCTCCGGCCAGGGATGCTTCGGGTAACGGCCGCGCATTTCCGCCCGGACCTGGTTGTAGGGACCAGCCCAGAAGGAGGCAAGGTCATCCGTGACCGCCAGCGGCCGGCCGGCCGGGGAGAGCAGATGGAACAGCACCCTGACCCGTCCTCCGGCAAGCGTGGGTGAGCCCGCCCAGCCAAAGCATTCCTGAAGCTTGACAGCGGCCACCGGCCGCGCGTCGTCGTCCCCTGGTTCCGGATAAGCAATGTGCACCCGGGAGCCGCTGGGCACCTGCAGCCGTTCCGGCGCCAGCTCATCCAAGCCCGATGCCTCCGGCCAGGGCAGGAGCCGCCGCAGCGGATCAGCCAGATTGATCCCGGCAGCCCGCGCACCGCCGGCCAGCTCATCCAGTTCCGGACCGAGCCACTCATCCAGACGTTTCAGGAGCGCCGGTTCGGAGACATCGGGCCAGGGTGCGCCAAGTTCACGGTGCAGCAGTGCCAGCCGCCGCCGCAGGGCGTCTGCCGCCGGCGACCATCCAATCAGTGACAGCCCCTGGGCGGCCAGGGCCGCTGCGACGGCCGCCCGGCCCTGGGCCGGCGTCGCCCGAATGGGTGTGGAGACCAGTTCGATGGCGCCGAGCCTGCGCTCACGCCGTGCGTTCACCCGCCCGCCGGAGAATTCCGCCGAAACGGATTCCGTGAGCAGATGAGCGGCCGCAGCCTCAGCCGTCCCGGCCTCCAGCGGCGCCGCAGCGCGGATGACAGCACCGGTGCCCGCGGCCGCGCGGCCCTGGGCCCGCGTCACATCGGCAACCGCAAGCCATTCGGACCCCCGCAGCGGGCTGTCCGCCGGCAGTCCCGCCCGGGTGCCGGAAGCAAGAAGGTACTGCTCCCCCGCACTTCCTGCCACCCGCCGGGCTACGCGGGCAGGGAAGGCCAGCGCAATGATGAATCCGGCCGCCTCACCGGGGTCCAGCCGGAGGCCGGGCAGAGCACCCCGGGCCTGCTGCGCCGCCAACCGCTCGAGCCGGCGGACTTCCTGCGACCAGGCGCGCGCACCGGGGTCCCCGCCCGAGCGGAGCCTTGCCAGCTGCCGGACCAGATCCGCCCCCGGCACCCGGAAGTCGCCGGCTACCATGGCGGCTACCTCCGCTGCAGTGCGTGCCCCGGTAACGGGAGCCCCATCCACCAGGGCACGGGCAAGCGGCGGATCAACAGGGATGCGGGACAGTGTCTGGCCGGTGTCTGTGGCCCGGCCTTCCTCGTCAACTGCGCCGATGGCCCGGAGTTCGGCTTCCGCGTCGGCCAGGGCGCCTGCAGGCGGCGGGTCAGGGAGGGTTAGTCCGCGTCCGCCGGGAGTCCCCCAGCAGGCCAGTACCAGGGCTGCCGAGGTGAGGTCCGCGGTGGCGATTTCCGGGGTCTGCTGCGCCGGCGCCGCGGCATAGGCCGCCTCCGGATAGGCCCGGATCACTGTCCCCGGACCCTGCCGGGCGGCGCGTCCGGCACGCTGCTGGGCCGAGGCCCGCGAACAGCTCACTGTCACCAGTCCGGACATTCCACGGGCCGCGTCCCGGCGCGGTTCACGGGAGAGCCCGGAGTCCACCACCAGGCGCACCCCCGGCACGGTGAGCGAGGACTCGGCCAGCGACGTCGTCACGATGATGCGCGGCCGGCCTCCGGCGGGCCGGCCGGAAACTGCCCGGTCCTGTTCCGCTGCCGGCACCTGGCCGTGGAGTTCCAGGACGTCGGCCGTCCTGCCCAGCAGCTGCCGGAGGTGTGCCGCCACTGTGGACACTTCCCGGGCCCCGGGCACAAACACCAGGGCATCCGCCTCTGGATCAGCTTCAAGTGTCCCGGTGTACCCCGCCGCGGCAGTCTGCGCCAGCTCGCTGAGGTAGGGCCGGGTCACGCCGCGGTCGTCCAGCCGGCGGGCGGCGGTCGGTTCCCAGCGCACTTCGAGCGGGTACAGCGCGGAGGGGCAGTCGATGACCGGCGCCGGCCCGTCCGGCCCGCCGATCAGCGTGGCAAAGCGTCCGGCGTCCAGGGTGGCGGACATCGCGATGAGCACCAGATCCTCCCGCAGCTGCCGCACCTCCGAAAGCAGGCCCAGCAGCAGATCGGTTTCCAGCCCCCGTTCATGGACTTCGTCGAGGATGACGCCGGCGGTGCCTTCCAGGGCGGGATCATCCATCAGCCGGCGCAGCAGGATGCCGGGGGTCACGAATTCCACGATGGTGCGGCTGCCGGCATGCCGCTCGCCGCGCACGGTGTATCCAACTGCCTCCCCGACGCTGGAAGCAGCGAGGGAGGCCAGACGGCGGGCGGCAGCGCGGGCCGCCACCCGGCGGGGCTGGGTGACAATAATCCGCCCCTGCCCGGAACCGGTGAGGTTGGCCACCAGCGGCGGAACCAGGGTGGTTTTACCGGTCCCCGGTGGTGCCTGCACGACGGCGGTGCGTCCTCCGTCCGCCGGATCCAGGGCTGCCGCGAGGTCCGGGAGGGAACGGGCAAAGGTCAGCCCGCGGCCGAGGGCGGAGAGGTTGAAGGGTCCGTCCGGAAGTGGACCGGCCGCCGGCAGTGGTGTGCTCACCCACCTATTCTCTCCCGTGTCTCTCCCGTGGCCGACTTTGACCGTGACGCACCGGCCGCGGGGCTACCGGCGCAGCGCCTTCCGTGCCGCCTGGTTGCCCAGGAGCTGCACCAGCTGGACCAGCACGATAATCACGGCCACTGCGGCCCAGGTCACCACCGGATTGAACTGCCGGTAGCCGTACTGGATCGCGAAGGTTCCCAGGCCTCCGCCGCCCACATAGCCGGCTACCGCGGACATATCCACCAGGGCGACGAAGACGAAGGTATAGCCCAGGATGAGCGGACCCAGCGCTTCGGGAATCAGGATGGTCAGGATGATCCGGCGCCGACCTGCACCCATTGAACGGGCTGCTTCGATGACACCGGGCTGCACGGTCAGCAGGTTCTGCTCCACGATCCGGCTGATGCCAAACGCGGCAGCCAGCGAGAGCGTGAAGATAATGGCGTTGTTGCCGATGCCGCTGCCGGTCACTGACCGTGCCAGCGGCTGGACCGCGGGCAGGAAAATGATGAACGGAATGGGGCGGAAGATATTTACCAGCACGTTGAGGGTGCCGAAGACCGGACGGTTGGCCAGCAGCGCTCCGCTGCGGGTGGTGTAGAGGCCCAGGCCGATCAGCATGCCGCCCAATCCGCCGAACAGCAGGCTCAGTCCCACAATGTAGAGGGTCTCTCCGACGGCCGTCCACAGCTGGGGCGTCAGGGGAATCAGTTCTTCCATTCAGCTCAGCTCCGTTACTTTGATGCCTGTGCCCACCGAGGCCAGTGCGTCGTCGATCGCCTGGTCGGCTCCTTTGAGTGCCAGGGTGAGATGCCCGAAGGCCCGCCCCGAGATGTCATTGATGCCGCCGTAAATCAGTTCGAACCCCACACCTGCCGCGGCGAGTTCCAGGAAGACACCTGCCTGGGCTTCATCGCCGTCGCGGAAGGACAGCGTGACGATCCGCCCCTCATGGCGGGCCTTCAGCGACGCAAGCTCATCCGGAGACGGAATGCCCCGCACCACGGTCGAGACAAATTTCTGCGATGAGTCGCGGCGGGGATTGGAGAAGACTTCGAAAACTTCGCCCTGTTCCACGATCCGCCCGCCGTCCATCACGGCTACCCGCGTGGCCAGGTTTTTGATCACATCCATCTCGTGGGTGATCACCACGATGGTGATGCCCAGCTCCCGGTTAGCCCGGCGCAGCAGGGCCAGCACCTCGTGGGTGGTCTCCGGGTCCAGCGCCGAGGTTGCCTCGTCTGCGAGCAGGATTTTGGGTGCTGCGGCCAGTGCGCGGGCGATTCCCACCCGCTGCTTCTGCCCGCCGGAGAGCTGCTCGGGGTAGCTGTCAGCCTTGTCGGTGAGGCCGACGAAAGCGAGCAGCTCATCCACCCGCGCCGCAATCTCCGCCTTGCTCTGCCCGGCCACGCGGAGCGGATAGGCAATGTTGTTCCGCACGGTTTTCGAATTGAACAGGTTGAACTGCTGGAAGATCATGCCAATGCCCAGACGGATGGACTTCAGCTTCCGTTCGGGGACCCCGGAGACCTGCCGGCCATCTACGGTGATGGTTCCCGAGGTGCTGGATTCCAGCGCATTGATCAGGCGGACCAGGGTGCTTTTTCCGGCCCCGGAGTAACCGATGATCCCGAAGATCTCTCCGGCTTCAATCTCGAGGTTGATCTCCTGCAGCGCGGCAACAGGGGGTTCGCCTTTCCGCGCCGGTGGATAGGTCTTGCTGACGTTATGCAGCGATATAAGGGCCATGACGGTTCCTTGGGTAGAGACGGGGGGGCCGGCGGGGACGCTACGATGATGCGCCGGGATCAGCCCCGGGCTTCGATGTCCTTCTGGACCTTGGCGAGGGACGTGCGCAGATCCTCGGCCGGAACCTTCAGGAACTCGGCGGTGTTGCCGGAGGCCTCCTGCACGCCGTCCTGGACAGACTGGGTGTTCTGGTAAATCTCCACCAGCTTCAGGTAGGTCTCGTTGTTTTCCTCGCCGGCGCGGGCGGCGAAGATGTTCACGTAGGGAATCGCGGCCGGATCGGAGGGATCGTCCTGGGCAATGGCGTCCTCAAACTTCAGCCCCGCGTCCTCCACGAAGTCGTTGTTGATGATGGCCGCCGCGACGTCGGGCAGCGACGTCGGGGTCAGTGACGCCTCCAGGGTGGTCACCTTGACCTTGGACTTGGCTTCATCAATTTCGTCGAGGGTGGAGAAGGCGCTGCCGCCGCCCTCCAGCGTCACCAGGCCGGCGGACTGCAGCACCAGCAGTCCGCGGGACAGGTTGCTTTCATCATTGGGGATGGCGACCGTTGCGCCGTCGGGAATTTCCTCAACCGAGTCGTACTGGGTGGAGTACAAGCCCAGCGGGTAGATGGCCGTGGATCCGACCGGGGTCAGGTCCTCCCCGGCGGAGACGTTGTAGCGGGCCAGGTAGACGATGTGCTGGAACTGGTTGAGGTCCAGTTCGCCCTCGGTCAGTGCGGGGTTGGGCAGCGTGTACTCGCCAAAGTCGACGATTTCCACGTCGATTCCTTCTGCCTTGGCTGCCTCGGTGTAGGTGGCCCAGTACGGATCGCTGGCACCGACGACGCCGATTTTCACCGGCGCCCCTTCGTCTCCTGCCGCTGAACCGCAGGCGGCCATGCCGAGGGCAAGGAGGGGTGCTGCGGCAAGTGCCAGAATTTTCCTGCTGAGTTTCATGGTTCGGTTCTTCTCCTGAATGGGTCCGCGGCGAAGCACGGAAGTGGGGAGGCGCAGGCCGCTGTGAGGGCAGTGCCGGCGCCGTACTTGCCCCGCGGAGGGTTTCCGCCAAGGCCGAATCTTCACCTGGAGCACCCCGCTACGACGAGAGGGTTGCTGTCCAGCCGGCCAGGGCCGATGGCTGGAACTCTTGATTCCGGACTCACGCTAGGGGCGCGGGCGGCACGGGCCAAATGTTGCGCCATAAGGCGTAGCGCACCGTCACCGCAGGTCATATGACGCCATGTGCTGTCATACAGGGGCAGAAGCGGTTCCGGCTTTTCTTCCGTTCCTGTTGATGGAGCTCTGGCCGCGGGGTCGGTAGGCTTACTTCTTCCTGCCGCGGAATCAACGTCAGCGAACCATCCGGGAAAGGCTGATTGCTCCAGAAAGGCTGATCATGGGCATGGTTGAGGATCTGGGCGCGGACGATGTCTGTGCCCTGGCGGCGCGCCACGGTTTGGTGCTCGATCCGGGGACCGTCCGGTTTAATGAGGCCGGACTGGACTACCGGGTGGCTTTCGCCAGCGCTGCCGAAACCAATGAGCAGTGGGTACTTCGGGTGCCGCGCCGGCCGGACGTTGCCGCGAACCAGGACCAGGAACGGGCCATCCTGGACTTTGTCCGCCCGCGCCTGCCCGTGGCCATCCCGGGCTGGAGGATCCAGGCCGATGACCTGATTGCCTACCCGCTGCTGCCCGGCTCCCCCGGCCTGACCGTGGGTCCGTCGAACCAGCCGGACTGGCATTTCGACCCGTCGTCGAAGTCCTACCTGCAGTCCCTGGCGGAGCTGATCGCGTCCCTGCACAGCATGGATGCCGCCGCCGCAGCAGCCGCCGGCATTCCCGCTGAAACTCCCGACGCCGTCCGGCAGCACTGGGCGGAGGGGCTCCGCAGGGTGGAACAGGAGTTCCGGATCGCGCCGGACCTGCTTGCAGGCTGGCAGCAGTGGCTCAGCGATGACCGGCTCTGGCCGGCCCGGACTGTCCTGACGCACGGGGAACTGTATCCCGCCCACCTGCTGCTGGACGAGGCGGACCGCATTGTCTCCGTGCTGGACTGGACCACTGCCAAGGTCAGCGACCCTGCCCTGGAATTCATGTATGTCCAGCTCATTTCACCCGCTGCACTGCCGGAGGTGGTCTCTTGGTACCGTGAGGCCACCGGAACCGCCGAGCCCTTCCTGGTGGAGCGTTGTGCGGCTCTCATCGCCGCCGGTCCGCTCAACTACGCGCTCTATGCCCTGACTACGGGACTGCCCGAGCACCGGGATGCCGCAGCTGCCCAGCTGTACCCGGAATAGCTTCATTCGTTACCGGGCAGTCCAGGCCATGGAGGCACCTGCGGCCGGTCCCGGAGGCCCGGCTACTGCTGGTGGCCGGGGCCGGGCCCCGTGTATCCTGCGAGCAGTGCAAATTTCTTCTTTTTCGTGACGCAGAACTCTCTGCGCTGTGCTTCCGCTGACACGCGGAACCGTGAAACTGCTCCATGGCGAGTAGTGATTTCGTGTGCCCCGGTACCGGGACCCGCCAGGGGTCCCGGATGCTCAGGCCCACCACCGGATACTTCACGGAAGAACAACCATGCCTGTCCAACAACCTGCACCAGGACGATCCCTTTCCCTTACCCCGCTGCGTGAACGGGAGGATCTGCGCCCGGACTGCTCCAACTGTTACGCGTTGTGCTGCACGGCCTTCGGGTTCGCGCGGTCCGCTGACTTCGCCGTCGACAAAGCCGCCGGAACCCCCTGCAGCAATCTGGCCGAGGACTTCACCTGCACCATCCATACCTCCCTGCGTCCGCGGGGTTTCACCGGCTGCACGGTGTTTGACTGCCATGGAGCCGGCCAAACCGTGTCCCAGGGCTACTACGCCGGTGAAGATTGGCGGACCCATCCCGAAGTTGCCCGGGAGATGTTCAGCACCTTCGCCGCCGTCCGGCAGCTGCACGAGATGCTCTGGTACCTGGCGGAGGCTGTGGAGCGGGCCTTCGATCCGGACGCTGCAGGGCGGGCGGAGGAACTCCGCGACTTGATCGGACGGGAGCTGGTCAAGGGCCCGCCAGCACTGGGGGCCCTGGATCTTCCCGCACTTCACGAGCGGGTCCGGGCCCTCCTGCTGGAAGTCAGCGCCGAGGTGCGCGCCGGCTACTTTGCCGAGGGGCAGCAGGACGCCGGGACTGACCTGCTGCCCTCCGCGGACCTGATGGGCCGGGACCTGCGTTCGGCTTCCCTCTGCGGTGCGGACCTCCGCGGGGCATACCTGATCGGGGCGGATCTCCGCGGTGCCGACCTTGCCGGCACGGATCTGCTCGGTGCGGACCTGCGCAGCGCCCGGCTTGAGGGTGCCGACCTCACCCGCGCCCTGTTCCTGACGCAGCCGCAGGTGAATGCGGCCCGCGGGAACAGCAACACGCTTCTGCCTCCGGTGCTCAGCCGCCCCGGACATTGGCTGGACCGCTAACGGAAGGTTGGCTAAAGAATCGGGCTGGTCTGCGCGGGATAGAACGCCATGGCCAACGCGTCCAGGGTGAAAAAGATCTCCTGACCCGGCCGCAGTGCCAGATCCGCTGCCTCAGCCGGACTGATGTCGGCGGCGAGCTCCCCCGCTCCGACCCGGATCCTGTCACCCCGGGGCTCAAGGTCAGTGACGGTGACCCTGAGAACGTTTCCGGCGTGGGCCTGCCCAGCGCAGTGGGCGGGCCCGGCCGGAGCCGCCGGGTCCGTCACACTGACCAAAACCGAAGACGGCGGAAAGGCAGCGAACCATTCTTCCTCATCCAGGAGCTGGCCGGGGGCCGCTGCCGATGCGCATTGAACCTCGAACCCCCGCGCCCTGAAGCTGTTGCCGCTGCGGCTGCCCTCCACCAGGTTCAAGCCGGCAAGGCTCGCCGTGAACCGGCTGCGGGGTTGCCGCAGGACCTCTCCCGGCGGGCCGCCCTCAACGATCCGTCCGCCCTGCATGACCAGCACTCTGTCCGCCAGCATCAGGGCATCCAGAACATCGTGGGTGACAATCAGGGCAGTTCGCTCAACCAGGACGCGGCTAAGTAACCGCCGCAGTAAAGGTGCGCTGTGAACGTCAAGCGCCGCCATGGGCTCGTCCAGGAGCAGCAGGGACGGTTCCGCGGCCAGCGCACGGGCCAGGGCCACCCGCTGGGCCTGCCCGCCGGACAGTTCGGCGGGTTTGCGGGAGGCCAAACCGCCCGCGTCGGCCTGTTCCAGCCAGTAGCGGGCCGCCGTCCGGGCCTCCCTCCGGGGAATTCCGGCACTTCGGGGCCCAAAGGCCACGTTCTCCTCGGCGCTCAGGTGCGGAAAGAGCAGCGGCTCCTGGGCCAGCAGGGCAGTGCCCCGGCGGTGGGGCGGCAGCAGCACGCCCTCGTCGACGTCGAACAGTACCCGTCCGCCAAGCTCCGCCCGCCCAGCCCCGGGCTGCAGCAAACCGGCGATCAGGGAGACCACCGTGGATTTCCCGGCACCGTTCGGTCCAAGCAGCGCCACCGTTTCACCGGCCGCAATTTCCAGGGTGACGTCGAGGCCCCGCTCAGGGAGCACAGCACGCAGGTCCAGCCTCATGGGCGCACCACGGCCGTACCGGAGGAAGCGCTGCGGTAGGACAGACCCACAACGATCACCGCGACCGCCACCAAAACCAGTGAAAGGGCCACGGCTGCATCGGCGTCGGTCTCGCGCTGCAGGTAGATCTCCAGTGGAAGCGTTCGGGTGACGCCCTGGAGACTCCCGGCGAAGGCAAGCGTGGCACCGAACTCGCCCAGGCAGCGGGCGAAGGATAGGACGGCGCCGGAGGCCAGCCCCGGAAGCACCAGCGGAACGGTCACCCGCCGCAGGACGGTTCCGGGGCCGGCGCCCAGGGTTGCCGCCACTGCCTCATACCGGGTGCCCGCTGTCCGGAGTGAGCCTTCGACACTGAGCACCAGAAACGGGAGTGCCACGAAGGTCTGTGCCAGGACGACGGCGGTGGTGGAGAACGCTATCTGGATCCCCAGGACCTCCAGCGCACCACCGAGCAACCCCTGCCGCCCGAAGGTATAGAGAAGCGCGATCCCGCCAACCACGGGCGGCAGCACCAGCGGCAGCAGGACCAGTGCCCGCACCAGCCGTTTGCCGGGAAATTGCAGCCGGGCCAGGACCAGTGCGAGCGGCACGCCAAGCAGTACGCAGAGCAGGGTGCTGACGGTAGCTGTGCGCAGGCTCAGCGAGAGCGCAGCGAGCGACGATTCGGAGGTGATCAGGGGGATGAATTCTCCCCAGTTCACCTCGGCGGTGATGGCCGCCAGCGGCAGCAGAAGAAACACCGTTCCCAGGCCGGCAGCAGCCAGTACCCAGCGTGGCAGCTGAATCATCGTGGCGCTCCGGCTGCCCCGATGCCTGCCATGGCTTCCCGGCTGCGGCGGACCTGTGGAGGGCGCAGCTTGCTAGGGCGCACCGAAACCTGCTTCCCGCAGGACGTCCTGGCCGGCGCCGCTGTGGACAAAGCTGATGAAATCGTCAGCCAGCACCGGCTGCCGGGCGTGGACAATACGCACGATCGGGTAGGTGTTCACCGCGTGGGCTGCTTCCGGGAAGGCCACTTCCTGCACGCTCCCGGCGGCCGCGAGCACATCGGTGACGTACACCAGCCCCGCGTCCGCCTCTCCGGAGGAGACTTTTCCCAGGACGCCGGAGACAGAGGACTCCTCGCTCACCGGGCTAATCTCCGTTCCGGTGACTGCTTCGATCCGCGCAGCCGCGGCGCCGCAGGGAACCTGCTCCGCGCACATCACCACCTGTCTGCCGGGTTCGCCCAGGTCACCGAACCCGGTGATACCCGCGGGATTGCCCGGCGGCACAGCGATCGTCAGGGTGTTGACGGCGAAAGGCTGGGGATCGCCGGCCGTCAAGCCGTCAGCGGCGACTTTGTCCATGTTGGCTTTGTCCGCTGATGCGAAGACATCCGCCGGGGCGCCGGAGTGGATCTGGGTTGCCAAATCCGCTGAACCGGCAAAGTTCAGCCGGACGGTGGTGCCGGGGTGGACGGCCTCGAATTCTTCGGCCAGGTCCGTGAAGGGCCCGGACAGCGACGCCGCAGCGAAGACCATCAGCTCGCGCGCAGGTTCCGAATCTGAGGACGACGTCGTCCCGCCACACGCGGCCAGCAGCATCGCGGCGGCCAGCCACAGTGCACCCGTCCGGGCAGCACGAAACGGACGATTCCTGTGGAGCATTAGGCCTGCTTCTTTACCGGGGGCATTTCGACGATAACGTTGGTTGCCTTCACCACGGCGGTGGCCGTGGACCCGGGTTCCAGCCCGAGTTCCCGCACGGCCTCCGAACTCATCAGCGATACCACCCGGAACGGCCCGCACTGCAGTTCAACCTGGGCCATCACCTTGTCCATCACAATTTCAGTCACCAGGCCTACGAAGCGGTTCCGTGCAGAACTGGCAATCTCTGTGGGGTCCTCCGGCAAATGCGCCTGCCGCCGCGCCAGACGTGCCAGTTCCAGGGAGTCAATAACCTGCCGGCCACTGGCATCGCGGCGGCCGGTCAGGGTACCGTGCTCTATCCAGCGCCGGACGGTGTCATCGCTGACTCCCAGAAACCGTGCTGCTTCGGCGACTCTCAGGCTAGGCATAGTCCGACAATATGCCGCACATGCGTCTATTTCCAGAGGAACCTGAAATATATGCGGAACTTTGATCGGCTAGATCGGTTGGATCGAGACGCGTCACTGTCTCAGTCAGTGTCGCGGCTGCGGAGTGCTGGCTGCGTATTCGCCGAAGAAGAAGCGCTGCTGCTGGTTACCGCGGCAGCTTCGGGCAGTGAGCTGGAGTCGCTGCTGACCCGGAGGGCCGCCGGCGAACCCCTCGAATACCTCCTCGGCTGGGCGCAGTTCAGCGGGCTGCGGATTCGGGTCGGTCCGGGCGTTTTTATCCCCAGGCGGCGGACCGAGTTTCTGGCAGCCGCCGTCGTAGATTTCCTGCGGGAGCAGGCGGAGCGCGGCGGAGGCGCCGCAGCGCTGGTGGTGGAGCTGTGCTGCGGATCAGGTGCGATCAGCGCGGCAGTTGCGGCAGCCGTCCCGTCCGCCCGGCTGCACGCCGCTGACCTGTCTGCGGATGCAGCCGGCTACGCCCGGTTGAATCTCGGAGCCCGTGCCGCTGTTTACCAGGGCGACCTCTTTGCCGCCCTGCCGCACAGGCTTCGCGGAAGCACTGACCTGGTGGTGGCAAACGCGCCCTACGTGCCCACGGAGCGCCTGGTCTTTATGCCGCGGGAGGCCCGGCTGCACGAACCAGCAGACGCGCTCGACGGCGGTGAGCAGGGCCTCAAGGTCCTGGGCCGGATCGCCGCTGAGGCACCGGCCTGGCTCCGGCCCGGGGGCCGCCTGTTCGTGGAGTGCAGCACCGGCCAGGTGCCCGCACTGACGGCTGTTTTTACCGCCGCAGGTCTGCGGCCCGAGGTTCTGCGGGAGGAGAAATCGGACGCCACGGTGCTGAGCGGACTGAGGTGCTGAGCGGGCTGAGGTGCTGAGCGGACTGAGGCGCTGATCCCGCCGTGACCGCGCGCCGGAGGTTCCCGGGTCTCCGGAGCTCTAGTCCCCTGAAACGTCGGCCCCGGCCGGTTCGAGAATGCCGCCGTCTGCCGTCTGCGCTGAGCCCGCCGTACCGGGGGTGCGCCGGTGGCTGGCCAGGAACGACGCGATCCGGTTGACGGCGTCGCGGATGTCATCCTCGGCCGGCAGGATCACGAAGCGGAAGTGATCCGGGGTCGGCCAGTGGAAGGCCGTTCCCTGCGAGACCAGGATCTTCTGTTCCTCGAGCAGGTCCAGGACAAACTTCTCGTCGTCGTCGAACGGGTACATCTCACGGTCCAGCTTCGGGAACAGATACATTGCGCCGGCGGCCGGGACACAGCTGACGCCGGGGATTTCATTCAGCAGCCGGCACGCCAGGTCCCCCTGCTCCGCCAGGCGTCCGCCTGGTTTCACCAGGTCCCCGATGCTCTGGTAGCCGCCCAGCGAGGTTTGAATCGCATGCTGTGCAGGAACGTTGGGGCAGAGCCGCAGCGAAGCCAGCAGTTCTAGGGATTCGCGGTAGGCGGCGGTATCGGCGCGCTTGCCGGTCACGGCTACCCAGCCGGCGCGGTAGCCGGGCATCCGGTAGGCCTTGGACAGGCCGGAGAAAGTCAGCACGGGCAGGTCCCCGGCCACCGACGCGGTATGAATGTGCACCGCATCCTTGTAGAGGATCTTCTCGTAAATCTCATCGGAGAAGAGCACCAGTTCGTGCCGGCGGGCCAGGTCGGCGAACTGTTCCAGGATATGCCGGGGGTACACGGCGCCGGTGGGGTTGTTCGGATTGATGATCACAATCGCGCGGGTGCGGTCGGTGATCTTGGCTTCCAGATCGGCCATGTCCGGCCACCAGTTGTTCTCCTCGTCGCAGGCGTAGTGCACGGCTTCACCGCCGGACAGCATCACGGAGGCCGTCCACAGGGGGTAGTCCGGTGAGGGGATCAGCACCTGGTCGCCCGGTTCCAGGAATGCCTGCAGCGTCATGGAGATCAGCTCGCTGACCCCGTTGCCGATGAAGATATCCTCGACGCCGATCTGCATCAGACCCCTGGTCTGGTAGTACTGCGAAATAGCGGTCCGTGCCGAGAAGATGCCTTTTGAGTCGCTGTAACCCTGGGCGCCGCGCAGGTGGTGGATCATATCCACCACGATCGATTCCGGCGCTTCCAGTCCGAAGGGCGCCGGATCACCCAGATTCATCTTCAGGATCCGCTGGCCGGCGGCCTCCATCTGCTTGGCCACGTGCTGCACGGGGCCCCGGAGATCGTAGCGGATGTTCTGCAAACGGCTGGAATTCTGCATGGGACGCATCATCGGATTTTCCCACCACCTGGCCCTTGCGCCAAAACGGGCCGTTCCATGACGGCTCGAACCGGGCCGGAATTACTGCCGGAAGCGCCTGTGTCAGGTCCGGGCCGCAGCCTTCCTCCGCTCTGGCAGCGCCGACCGGACGCCGAACAGCCTGTCGTACAGCAAGCCGGCGGCCAGCGCGATCACCACGAAGACCAGAATGATAATGCCCATGCCAATCAGGCCGGCCTGCAGTCCGGCGCCTGCCTCGGCGTCGAAATAGAGGATGGCTTTGTTGGCGATAGTCATTTGATAGAGCGGTTCGCCCCTGGCGATGAAGCTGAAGAAGCCCGGCAGCATTTCCAGCGGAACCACACCCGTGGCCGCGGGAAGCCCCATAAACACCACGTAGATCATGGAGAGGATCAGCCCGGCGCTGCCGAAAAGGGTCACCAGTCCCAGCGTGACCGCTGAAATGGTGGCCAGCGACAGCCAGGTGCTGAAGAAGAACCATCCGCCGTGCGGAATGGGCATGCCCACCAGGTTGGCGATCCACATGATCAAACCCGCGGTGGGCACCGCGATAGCCAGCATCAGGCCCCACTTGAGCAGGAACGTCACCCAGCGCGCCGGCTGCAGCCGGGGGCCGAGGACAAATCTGGTCCCCAGTTCGACCGGGCTGACCCCCAGCCGTGAGTCGATCAGGAAGTGGAGCGTCACCGATCCGCTGATTCCCACCACCATCAGCAGCACGGAGTAGAAGAACGCTCCCATGCCAAGTGCTTCCCCCTGGGCCGGGCTTTCGAAGGGCGTTTCGGTGACCTGGATCGGATCCCGCAGCACCGTCTCCGCCGTTCCGTCGATCTGCGGGGCCAGGCTGCTCTCCACAGCTGCAGGCAGTGGCACCTGGGCCAGCTGCCGGTCCAGGCTCCGCTGCGCCTCGGTCTGGGCGGCCTGGGCGGAGGACTCCAGCTGTCCCCCCAGGCTGCTGCTGGCCTCCCGCAGAGCAGGTTCCACGGCTTCACCCGCCAGCTGGCTCCCCAGCGGACTGGCGAGCGGGTTGGTGTAGAGCGTGACCTGCGGCCTGCTGGCCTCCGACGCCGTGAGGCTGGACGTCACCAACCCGGCGGCGTCGGCGGAGAAGTCCTCGTTGAACACCACAGCGGCATAAACCTGTCCGGACCTCAGCTGATGCTGGGCGTCGTCCCAGTTCAGCGGCCGGAGGTCGATTTCATCGGTCTTGCCGAAATTCTCGGTCAGGGTGTCCGTGATGTTCTGTCCGAAGTTCTGTTCCGTACCACCGGCGTCGCTCCCCTGGTCACGGTTAACGACGGCGATCGGCACGTGCTGCAGGTGCCCGGACGGACTGCCAAGTCCGCCGATGTAGAGGGCCGAACCCGTGCCGCCGAGCAGCAGAAGCACCAACAACGGAAGCAGCCAGGTGAGTGGGGACAGGAACGCGGCCGCGCGGGATTCACTCCGATGGCGTCTGGGCCGGGCGGCGTCGCCGGGCAGGGAGTTATGTGCTGGCATGGGAAGAACCTCCCGGATCGCCGGACACGCTCCGTTTGATCCGCGGGAGCGTTTGTCCCCATCGACGCTACGCGCCGGTTCGCTGCGGAGAACAGGCCGGACCAGGCATACCGCGTGGAAGCGGCTCAACTCATCCCCGGGCGGGACTGCCTCCTGCCTGGGCAGCACCGCCGGTTCTGGCTTCCCGCAAACTACTGGCTGACGCGGACCGCAACCAGCGCTTACGCTGGGCGGCAGAGCGATCCCCGGTGCACGCCCGCTGACCTGCCAGGAGGAACATATGGAACCTGTTCCGTTGCCGGCCGCTGGCCAGACACACCCTGCCGCCGGCAGCCCTGCTGCCCCCGCCCCGCCGGACCAGTTCGTGCGTTGCCGGATCGCACTGGCCTTCACCGATGCCGACCGGTCCCGAATGCTGGAACAACTGGGTTCCGCCCGGGCCGCCACCATCACGGCTAGCTTCCGGCCGGCGCCTCCCGCGTCCAGCCCGGATTCCGGCGTGCATCCTGCGGTTCCGGCCCTCTATGGTGCAGCAGCGGCCGAGTGGCTGCGCAGCGAGGTGAGCGCCGCCGTCGTCGGAACCCAGCTGGTTCTGGCCGGTCCGGAGACCGATGTTCTTGCCGCCCGGACCGATGCCCTGGCCTATGGCATGGTCTCCGCCGAGATTCTGCTGCTGTCCAGGTCGGATCCCGCCCGCCGCGTCTATTGCCCGCATTGCAGGACCATCACCCGCACCGTCCTGGAGCCCGGATCCCGCCTCTGCTGCAGCGGCTGCGGCCGCAGTCTGGAGATCTTCGACCATTTCTCCCGTACCCTGTCCGCGTACCTGGGGGTCGCCGCCGGCATCGAGCCGGTTTCACAACAGGAGGGACCAACGTGAATCACGCTGCCGCGGCGGGTTACCGGCGTCCGCTCCCCCTGCGGCAGGGCTTCACCCTGGTGGTCCAGTCCACCCGCGACGAAGCACCCGGAGTGCGGTCCCTGGCCCTGGCCAGCCCGGACGGCTCGCCGCTGCCGGAGTTCGTGCCGGGCAGCCACCTTCTGGTCGAATGCGGCAACAAGGTGAATGCCTACTCGCTCACCGCATCGGGGACAGTCCCGTCCGCGTACACGATCACAGTTCTCCTGCAGGACGACGGCGGCGGTGGTTCCCGCTTTCTCCACGGCCTGCACCCGGGAGACCGGGTCCGGGTTTCCCGCCCGCGCAACGGTTTCAGCCCCCAGGCCACGGCCACCCGCCACCTGCTGATCGCCGGCGGCATCGGCGTGACCCCGGTCCTGTCCCACGCCCGGGCTGCAGCAATGTGGCGCCAGCCGTTTTCGGTGCTCTACGGCTACCGGCACCGCATTGCACCCCATGTGCAGGAGCTGCGGGAGCTGTGCGGCGGCAGGCTCATCGAGTGCCCGGACCGGCCGGTGTTTGTCCGCCAGCTTTCCGCTGCGCTGACACACCAGCCACTGGGCACCCACCTCTATGTCTGCGGCGGCACCAGCTTCGTCGAGTCGGTGATCGGCGCTGCCCGGGGATTCGGCTGGCCGGAGGAGCGGTTGCACCGGGAGGTGTTTGATAACGCTGTCCTGGAACCGGGACAACCCTTCACCGTCCATCTGGAACGCAGCGGCCGGACTGTTCCCGTGCCCGCCGGAATGTCGCTGCTCGAAGCCCTCGAGGACGAGGGCCTGGAGATCCCCAATCTGTGCCGGCAGGGCGTGTGCGGCGAGTGCCGGCTCACCGTGACATCCGGGGTCCCGCTCCACCGCGACAGCTATCTGCCGGCTGCTGCCAGAAGCAGCAATAGCGTGATCATGCCCTGCGTTTCCCGGGCTGCCGGTGAACGGATCGGTGTGGACCTGTGATGCGCGACGGCGGCGCGGAGCCCACTCCCGGCCTTCCCGCACACGTGCGCCGGTTCCCCTTCCCCTTCCCGCACGGGCAGTACATGTACAGCGTCAATGTGGAGCCGGCGGGCCGGTTCAGGCCTACAGCTGCCGGCGGGTGGGGCCGGCGGATCGTGGAGGTGGACGACGATTACTCACAGGACCTCTCCGTGCGCCGGAGCATCCTGGCGCGTGATCCGAGCCGCGCCGCCGAAACCCCGCACCTGCGTCCCAGTGTGTGGGGCGCCCTGAACTTTGTCCTCACTGAACTGGCCGGCGCCTATCCGGATTCGATGCGGTATGAGCGCAGCGGAACCAGGTGCCGCTGGACCAATCAACTCACCGGCACAGGCCTTTTCTTCACCTACGGAGACGACACCACGGTGCCCGGCGGCCCGCTGAGGTTCCTCTCCAGCCAGATGCAGGAGGACTTTGCCTTGCTGCACCACCGGGAGGGGGCGCTCTGGCTGGATGCCGGAGTGGTGACGTTTGCTTCCAACTGGTCCCTGCGGTTCGACGTCGGTCTCCCCTTCAGCGAGATCCATGCACCCGTGCCCCGGGTGGCGGACCTGGGCGTCATCGAGCGGGCGGAAAAGTTCCTGATTGGCCTCCAGCCCGGTGAGCCCTACCGGCGGACCAATTGGAGTGTTTCGGTGGACCGGCGCCTGGATATCTCCACCGAGACCTATCCCGAGTGGGGGCCGCACCGGGCCTCGATCGCGGAGGATCCGGCCCTGCCGGACCGGCTGCACCTGCGGGTGGAGGTCCAGCACCTGATCAAGGTCCCCAGCACCGGTGGCCTGCTGTTCCTGATCCGCACGCATCTGCTGTCCCTGCGGGATCTGGCCCTGGTCCCTGTGTGGCGCGCGCGGTTCGGCGAGGTGCTGCGTGGCCTGCCGGAGGATCTGGTCGAGTACAAGGGGCTTGCCCGAATCCGCGGACCCGCCGCCGACTGGCTGCTGGGGTCGGGCAAAGACTAAGGGCTGCGCCTGTGCCGGGAGAACTATCTGCGGGGCTGAGACTCTGCCCGTCCTCCGCGGCCGTGCCGGAAGTGCCCCTCGGGTGCGCCCTTCGCCAGCACGCCCAGGATCCGGGCAAGCTCTGCCCGATCCCCGGCGGATAGTGCAGCGAAGTACTCGTCGGCTTCCCGGGCACGGTCCTTGCGGACGCCGTCGCGCATTGCGGTGCCTTCGGCAGTCAGCGAAATGAGCGTCGCCCGCCGGTCGGACGGGTCCGGTCCGCGGGCCAGCAGACCCTTGCCCTCAAGCTGGTCTACCACTTCAGTCGCCGACCGCGGAGCGATCCGCAGCTGTTCCGCCAGTTCCTTGAGCCGCATGCCGCCGTCGTCTGCGTTCCGTGCAACGGCGTTGAGCGCGCGGTACTGATGCGGTGTCAGGTCGAACGGTGCCAGCTGCGTCAGCCAACGGCCCCGCAGGCCGCGGAACGCGGCATGCATCAGGTCACCGAGGACGGCGGAGTCAGCTTCTGGGTGCGGCATGCCACCCAGTCTAGCCGCGCCCCGGCCACACTGTGAGGTAACCACAGCACCGCAGGCGACTGCGGACCACCGCTAAACCGAGCGGGTCTCCCCTGCCCGGTCCGCGAAGGCCTCCTCGATCTTTCCGTCGGCGGCCGCGTGCACCCGCCTGGCCATATCCCGGATTTCGAGCTCATCCGCCCCGATCAGGCCATCCGCCATGGTCTCCAGGACCAGCTCTGCCTGGCGGCGGATCTCGTTCCGCTGGTCCTGGTTAACGGCGTTCGCAGCGCAGTCCCGCAGGAGCCGCAGAATCGCGGTCAGGACAATCGGCTCGGAGTTCGCGAACCGGCGGACCGGCCCGCACACCAGGTCCAGGAAGTACCGGTAATCCCGGCCCACGGTAACCAGCCGCACGGTCCCTGCGGAATCAGCATGGCCTTCCGGTCCCAGCCTGCGGCGCTGGATATCGACCAGCAGGTCGGCACAGTAGCCCAGGGCATGCGCGGCAGTGATCGGATCGTTGATGCTCCATGAGGTCGCCTTGACGGCGATATCCGTCAGCTGGCGCAGCCCTAGGGCCGCGTCCTGCTCCGGGGTGCGCTCGTAGCCGATCTCCAAAGCGTCCACCAGGCACTGCCGCAGCCCGGCCAGGTCAACCGCACCGCCGCCGTCGTCGTGCCAGACCGTGGCCACAGGCGTCCCGACCGTCACATGGTCGCCCGGCTGCACCTGCATCCGCAGGACCAGGCGCTGTTCCTCAAGGATTCTCATCAGCGGCTGCCAGTGGACCGCCTGGACGATCCCGCTGCGGACAGCCGGAACGAGAGTTCCGCCGGCGGCCGCGGGGAAAGTTTGGACTTCGCCCTTCTCCGACGCCGGATAGGTGTCGTCAAGTACGGCGAGGCAGGTCTGGTGAACGGTCAGCATCATGGTGTCCACCCGCAGGGAACGCGTGATGTGCCCGATGAACAGGAGCAGCACGGCAGCGCAGCCGATGCCCAGCGCATACACCAGGGCCACCACCAGCACCGGCACGGGGCGTTCCGGATCCATACCGCGCAGGCCCGTAATGCTCACCACGAACGTTGCCAGCAGCACCGCCAAAACCACCTGGGTCAGCGGATCCCGGGCAAATTCGCGCAGCAGCCGGGGCGAGAACTGCTGGGATGCCAGCTGCAGCGCAACCACGGTCAGGGAGAACGTCACGGTCGCGGCCGTCATAACGCTGGTGGCCACCGTTTGGAGCAGCGTGGCTGCGGCGTCAACGCCGGACGGCCACAGCCAGTCCGCGGAACCCGGACCGCCGTCCGGCCGCACCGGAAGGAGCAGCAGCGTCAGCAGGAGTGCGCCCAGGCACGCGAGGACCGGCCAGAACCACAGCGACGCCCGCAGCGACTCCCGGTTGAACCGGAAGCGGGGGCGGCTCCCAGCAGTTCCACCCGGCTTACGGACCGTCGACGGATCCCGCATACTTCCCGGCACCGACACCTTATGCATCTCCTCGCTGGTTCAACCGTTCGTTTCCTGTCCATTGTGCCCCGGGCGTTTCACGGGCCTCCAATTTCGCGGGAGCCGGTGGCGGTTCCCCCTGAGACGGCGGACCGCCAGCTGACATCAGCCGGAACCAGAGCATGGTTCACGGCAACCACATAATGAGGTAACCTCTACATATCCGGCGCGAAGCACTGCTGCGCAAACCCGGATTCATGAGGAGGAATCTTTGGCCATTCACAACACCACCCGGGAACGCCCGGGCGCCGGCATTCCCGAAGGACCCGGAGCGGTTCCAGGCGGCGGCCCGTCCGGCGGTGGCGGCGGACGCGGTCCAGCCCGCCTGAACCCGGCGGACAAAAAACAGCTGGCCCGCCATCCGGTCAGCCTGCGCCGCATCGCCCGGCTCTTCGCCCCGCACAAGCGGACCATCGCCGTCGTCGTGCTGCTGATCAGTGTCGCGTCGGTCATCAACCTGGCCCAGCCTTTCCTGGTCCGCGCGGTGATCGACGATGCGCTGCCGCACGGAAACACCACGCTGCTGCTGATCCTCACCGCCTCGATGGTGGGCGTTGCCGCGCTCACCTCCGCCATTGGCGTTGTCCAGACCTGGCTGGCCACAGCCATGGGGCAGCGCGTGATGCACACCCTCCGCGTCCAGCTTTTCACCCACCTGCAGGCGCAGTCCCTCGGCTTTTTCACCCGTACCCGCGGGGGCGAAGTCCAGTCCCGGCTGACGCACGACATCTCCGGCATGCAGTCGGTAGTGACGACCACGGCGACCGGTGTGGCCTCCAACCTCACCACCACGATCGCAACCGCCGCGGCCATGGCCGCGTTGTCCCCCGGACTGAGTCTGATCTCCCTGGTGGTCCTTCCACCGGCAATCTGGCTGTCCCGCAAGGTCGCGAGACTCCGCCGGACGGTCACCGACGAACGCCAGCGCGAACTCGCGGCGCTGCACACCCAGGTCGAAGAAGGCCTCTCCGTCTCCGGCGTCCGCCTGGCCAAAACCCTGGGCACCATTCCGCGCGACGCCGAGCGGTTCACCGCGCGGTCGGAGAACCTGGTGGGCCTGGAGTTGCGCAGCCAGCTCGCCGGCCGCTGGCGGATGGCCACCATGCAGGTGGTCTTCGCCGCGATTCCGGCCATTATTTACCTGGCTGCCGGATTCCCGGCGACCAGCGGCGGCATGACGATCGGCACCCTGGTCGCCTTCACCGGCCTGCAGGCCACGATTTTCCGCCCGGTGATGGGGCTCCTGGACATCGGCGTCCAGTGGGTCACCGCCCTGGCGTTCTTCAGCCGGATATTCGAGTACCTGGACCTGGATCCGCAGATTAAGGCGCCCGCCAATCCGGTCCGGCTGGATGCTTCCCGGCTGCGCGGTGACGTCCGGTTCGAGGACGTCAGCTTTTCCTACGACGGCGGCACTGACGTCCTGCACGGCATCACCCTGACGCTGCCCGCCGGGTCCACCACCGCCGTCGTCGGGCCCACCGGCTCGGGCAAAAGCACGCTGGCCTCACTGGTACCGCGCCTGAACGAAGCATCCGGCGGCCGGATCACGATTGACGGCATCAACGTTAGGGACCTGGCCCCAGAGGATCTGGCCCGGATAGTGGGGGTTGTGTCGCAGGAAACTTACCTGATCCACGCCTCGGTCCGCGAGAACCTGCTGCTGGCTACCCCGGAAGCATCCGATACCGAGCTTTGGGACGCACTGTCCGCCGCGCAGATGGCCGGCACCATCGGCGCCCTGCCCGAGGGTCTGGACACACTGGTTGGTGCGCGCGGACACCGCTTCTCCGGCGGTGAGCAGCAGCGCCTGGCGATCGCCCGGACCATCCTGCGGAACCCTCCGGTGCTGGTCCTGGACGAGGCCACCTCCGCCCTGGACAACACCACCGAGGCGCAGGTGCAGCTGGCGCTGGAACAGCTTTCCGCGGGGCGGACCACCCTGACCATCGCGCACCGGCTTTCCACCGTGCAGAACGCGGATCAGGTGGTGGTGCTCGACGGCGGCCGTATCGTGGAGCGCGGCACGCCGGCAGAGCTTCGCAGCGGGAACGGTCCTTTCGCCCGGCTGGCAGAACGCACCGGTGCCGAAACCGGCAGCAGACGCTGACACGGGAGGCGGCCCCGCTGTGCCCGCCACACTTCGACTGAGGGTTCTGGCAGGATGGGTACATGTTGCCCTCCCGCGCCGACGCTGCAGCCGAAGAAGGCTTTTATCCCTGGCCGCGTGAAATCCCCGCCGAATGGATCCGCCGTGCGCAGCCCGCCATCCTCATGGTCTCGGCCCTGGTGCTCTACCACCAGTTCGCTCCCCTGCCCGCCAGCCCCATGGGCTATGTCAGCGAATTCTTCATTCTGAGTACGGCCTTTTCATTCCTTTCGGCCCGCGGACGCAGGAAGGCCTCACCGCCCAAGGGCCCGGCGCAGCCCGGCGGTCCCACGCCTGATTCCTGAGGCGGCGGAGGGCCGCCCGGGCTACGCGCTTACCGCACTTCCGCCAGTACGGACGCGGCAACCGGTTCCCCGCTGCGGCCGAGCCGGGTGAGATATCCGGCGAACTCGTGCAGCTCCTCGACCGTCCAGGAGCCCAGCACCCGGGGGTCCAGCATGATCCCGGTCCGGACAGCAGTGACCCGTTCCTTCGCGGCCGGCGTCAGTACCAGCAGCCGGGCACGTCCATCCTGGGGGTCCGGCTGCACCTCGATCAGGCCCAGCTCCTCGAGCTGACGGGACTGACGGCTGATGACACTCTTATCCACCATCAGCATCTCGGCAGCCGCTCCCGGGTGCAGCGGACCCACGCCCTTGAGCAGCTGCAGCACCTTCAGCCCGAACAGGGAGAGGCACGGATCTACGTCCTTCGCCGCCGCGCGCATCCGCGCCCGGACCAGCTCGGTGAGCCGCCGCAGACTGTCCTCGACCTCCTGCAGCGCCTGCTCCCGGGTCAGCTCGAGCTGACTCACTTTGCTCCCGGCTCCCCATGCGCCGGATTCACCGGTGAGTTCGGGTCCACCATGGCCACGGAACCTGTGGCAGCGGCACTCAGCGCAAACCCTTCCGGCAGCGCCTCTTCCGTTTCCGAATGTCCGTCCTGGGACGGTGCCGGAGATTCAGCGGTGGCAGCACCGGTGCCCGCCGCAGCCGGAGCCGTGGCAGCAGCGTTCTTCAGCTGCACGGCGTTCTGCCGGCCAAGCTGGGCGTTCGGCAGGAAGATGACGCCGATCAGGGTGATGATGGCCAGCGGCACGCTGTACAGGAACACCGAACCGACGCCCACGCCGTAGGCGCTTTCCACCAGGGCCGCGATGGCTCCCGGCAGTTCGGAGACCTTGGGGATCGTTCCGCTGCCCAGGGCCGCGGCTGCGGCTGCCTGATCGGCGGGAGACAGGCCGCCAATGCCGTCCTTGATTTGGGAGGACACGATGGTTCCGAGTACCGAACCGAGGACCGAGACGCCCACGGTTCCGCCAAGGCTGCGGAAGAACGTCACGGAGCTGGTAGCCACGCCGAGGTTTTTGACCTCGATCGAGTTCTGGACCACCAGCACCAGGTTCTGCATCAGCATGCCCAGACCGGCACCCAGGACGGCCATGTAAATGCCCACCAGCACCAGGTTGGTCTGGTAATCCAGGGTACTCAGCAGGGCGGTTCCGACCACCGTCAGGACAGCACCGGAGACCATAATGGCCTTCCACTTGCCGGTGCGGCTGATGACCGTACCAAACAGCGTGGAGGAGATCAGCAGACCGGCCATCATCGGGATTGTCAGCAGGCCGGACTGGGTCGGGGTGGCGCCACGCGCAAGCTGCATGTACTGGGCCAGGAACACTGACGTGCCGAACATGGAGACACCAACGGAGATGCTGGCCACGACGGCGAGCGTGAAGGTGCGGTTCTTGAACATGGACAGCGGGATGATCGGTTCCGGGGACTTGAATTCCACCAGCACGGCGGCAATAAGCAGCACAGCGGAAGCGGCGACCATCAGGAACGAGGCCAGGGAGGCCCAACCGAACTGGTTTCCTGCCAGCGTCACCCAGATCATCAGCAGCGATACGCCGCCGGCGATCAGGACAGCACCCAGGTAGTCGATGTGGACCTTGCGCTTGGGGTGTTTGGGCAGGTGAAGCGTCAGCTGCAGCAGGGTGATCGCCGCGATGGCGACCGGCAGGGCGATAAAGAAGTTCCAGCGCCAGCCAATGGCATCAGTGACGACGCCGCCAAGGAGCGGTCCGCCGACGGTTCCGACGGCCATCACCGCACCAAACAGGCCGGCATACTTACCGCGGTCACGCGGGCTGATGATGTCCGCCATGATGATCTGGCTCAGTGCTGCCATACCGCCGGCGCCGAGGCCCTGAAGCACGCGGAACACAATAAGCGTGCCGGTGTCCTGGGAGAACCCGGCCAGGGCGGAGCCGAGCACAAAGACCCCGAGCGCAAGCTGGATCAGCAGCTTGCGGTTGAAGAGGTCGGCGAACTTGCCCCACAGCGGCGTAGACACCGTGGTCGCGAGCAGTGTGCTCGTTACCACCCAGGTGTAGGCGGCCTGGTCGCCGTCGAGGTCCGAGATGATCAGCGGAAGCGACGTGGAAACCACGGTTCCGGCGAGAATCGAGACGAACATGCCCATAAGCAGCCCCGAGAGGGCTTCCAGCACCTGACGTTGCGTCATGGTGCCGTCGGGCGAGACGGTGCGCTTGGGCGCTTTCGCTGGGGAGTTCTTTTTCGGCGTTTTCGCCGGAGTGGGTTCTGCGGGCGGCATCTGGCTCCTGCTTGGTAGTTGATTTAGGTCAACTATATAAACTAGTTGCTTCAGACAACTAATTAAGTAAGGAAGCGCACACGCGGTGACGCGGAGCCTGCTGGACCCGGAGGGCTAAGATTCTGCTGTGCAGAACATGCGGATCGTCAAGAAGCCCGGCTACGCCGTCGACTCCGTGGACAGGGCGCTGCAGCTGATCCTCCTTCTGCAGGAAACCGAGTGGCTGCGCGTCGGCCAGGCAGCGAAAGCCCTCGGCGTCGCACCGTCCACCGCACACCGGCTGATGTCCACGCTCGTCTACCGGGGATTCGCCCTGCAGGACGATCAGCACCGGTACTGCGCCGGGCCGGCCCTTCACCCCGAACCTGCCGCCGCTGCGGAGCGCGCCCTGATCGCCGCGGCCCGCCCGCGTCTAGAGGCGCTGGCCGCCACGGTCCAGGAGACCGTGAACCTGGTGGAACGGGTCGGCGCCACGGCCCGCTACCTGGCGACCGTCGAAGGGCCGCAGCTGCTGCGGGTCGGCAACCGCGCCGGAACCATCCTCCCGGCCCATGTCTCCGCCGCCGGGAAAGCCATCCTTTCCACGCTTGCGGACGAGATGGTTTCCGCGGTGTGCGCCCGCCAGCCCCCGCATGGCGGCTTCGCACTCACGGCAGCCGAGGTGCATGAGCTGCTGGCAGAACTCAGGGACGTCCGCAGCCGCGGCTTCGCCGTCAACCTCGGCCGGACCGAGCCGGACCTCGCGGCAGTCGGCGCGCCGCTGGCGTCCGGAACCCGGCCGGCAGCACTGGCACTGTCCATCAGCGCACCCCTGTCCCGGGCCCGGCAGATCCAGGACCCGGCCGCAGTGGAGGCGCTCCTGACCTGCTGCGCTGCCCTGCGCCTGGAGCTGGAAACGCAGGGGCACCTGTAGCGGGATTCTGCCCTGCGGAATCGTCTACCGGAAATGTCAGCTGGATCACTAGGGTTGTTGGAGCGCCTGCGGCGGCGCTTCCAAGACCCGGGTCCAAGGACGGACCCGCCGAACAGCAGGAGCAACAGTGCAGTTCTATTCCGACGGCTACCGCCCCGGCGATCCCGATATCCGCCCCGCAGCACCCGGCCGTGAGCATGCCACCGAATTGCCCGCCGAAGTTGATGTCCTGATCGTAGGCACCGGCCCGGCCGGGCTGGTCCTTGCTGCCCAGCTGGCCGAGTTCCCCGGCATCACCACCCGCGTCGTGGAACGCCGCAGCGGGGCGCTGGAAAAGGGCCAGGCGGACGGCGTCGCCTGCCGCACCGTGGAAATGTTCAACGCGTTCGGCCTCGCCGAGAGGCTGCTCCGGGAAGCCTACTGGGTCAATGAGACCTCCTTCTGGCGGCCCGATGCCACCGACCGCAGCAGCATCATCCGCAGCGGGCGGGTCCAGGACGTGGCCGACGGCCTGTCCGAGTATCCACACGTCATCGTGAACCAGGCCCGGATGCAGGACTTCCTGCTGGAACGGATGCGTAACTCCCCCAGCCGGCTGCAGCCGGACTACGGACTGGAAGCCGTCAGCGTTGCGGTGGCGGACAGCGGCGAGTACCCGGTCACGGCTACCCTGCAGCGGACCACTGAAAGCGGGGACGACGGCGGAGCTCCCCTCACGGTAAAGGCCAAGTACGTGGTGGGCTGCGACGGCGCCCGCAGCGCCGTCCGGAAGTCGATCGGCGTCGAGCTCTCCGGTGATGCCCGCAACCACGCCTGGGGCGTTATGGACGTCCTGGCGGTCACCGACTTCCCCGATATCCGGCTAAAGGCCGCGATCCAGTCCGCCGGCGGCGGCAACATCCTGCTGATCCCCCGGGAGGGCGGCTACCTGACCCGCTTCTACGTGGACCTGGGCGATCTGGACCCCGCGGACCGCCAGGCCCGCAGCTGGTTCACCGTGGACCACATCATCCAGACCGCGCAGAACGTGCTGCACCCCTACACCCTGGACGTTAAGGACGTCGCCTGGTGGTCGGTGTATGAGGTTGGCCAGCGGGTCGCGGACCGGTTCGACGACGTTCCCGCCGCTGAGCGCGGCAGCCGCAGTCCCCGGGTCTTTATTGCCGGAGATGCCTGCCACACGCACAGCGCCAAGGCCGGCCAGGGCATGAACGTGTCCATGCAGGACGGCTTCAACCTCGGCTGGAAAATCGCCGCCGTCCTCGAAGGCCGCAGCCCGGCCAGCCTGCTGGACACCTACACCGCTGAGCGCCAGGCCATCGCCCAGGAACTTATCGACTTCGACACCCGCTGGTCCAAGACCATGAGCTCGAAGCCCAAGGATCCGGGCGCGCCCGACCAGGACGGTGTGGACCCGGCGGAAGTGGAACGGCAGTTTGTGGAAGCAGGACGGTTCACGGCCGGCTTCGCCACCGACTACCAGGCCTCCATAATCACCGGAATCGACACCCACGAGCACCTGGCCAAAGGCTTCCCCATTGGCGAGCGGTTCTACTCGGCACCGGTGCTCCGCCTGGCCGATGCCAAGCCGCTCGGCCTCGGACACACGGCGGAGGCCGACGGACGCTGGCGGCTGTATGCCTTTGCCGACGCCGCGGCCCCCACGGAATCCGGTTCCCGGCTCGCAGCGCTCTGCCGGCACCTGGAATCAGCGGACTCTCCCATCCGCCGGTTTACGCCGCAGGCCGCTGACCCGGATGCCGTGTTTGATGTCCGGGCCGTGTTCCAGCAGCACCACCGGGACCTGATGCTCAACGAGATGCCTGCCTTCCTGCTGCCCCGGAAGGGCCCGTTCGGGCTTGTCGACTACGAGAAGATGTTCACTCCGGATCCGAAGTCGGAGGACATCTTCGACGCACGCGGCATCGACCGCGCGCAGGGAGCCATTGTCCTGGTGCGCCCGGACCAGTACGTCGCCCACGTGCTGCCGCTGGATGCCTGCACGGAACTGGATAAATTCCTGTCCGGCATTTTCCTGCCCGCCTAAGGAAGGCGGCCGGACCCACGTGGAGCGGCAGCCGCCGGCAGTTACCGTTCGGGCCCGACGGCGGCATCCTGGCTCAGGAGGGCGGCGACCACAGCGTCGGTGACCTCCTGGGTGACGGCGGTGCCGCCGACGTCGCGCGTTTTGATTCCTGCGGCCGTGACCGTTTTAATGGCGGCCTCCAGCCGGCGCGCTTCCTCCGGAAGTCCCAGATGGTCCAGCATCAGGGCGGCGCTGGCGACCGCGCCCACGGGATTGCTGATTCCCTGCCCGGCAATGTCAGGGGCCGACCCGTGGACCGGCTCGAACATGGAAGGGAACCGCCGCTCCGGATTGAGGTTGGCGCTGGCCGCCAGCCCCAGGCTGCCGGCCAGCGCCGAGCCGAGGTCGGAGAGGATGTCGGCAAACAGGTTAGAAGCCACGACGACGGACAGCTGTTCCGGCTGCAGGACAAACTTGGCGCTCATGGCGTCCACCAGGACGCTTTCGGTCTCCACCTCCGGGTAACCGGCCGCTACCCGCCGGAACACCTCATCCCAGAGGACCATCCCGTACTGCTGCGCGTTGGACTTGGTGACCGAGGAGACCTTCCGGACGGGACGGGTGCGTGCCAGCTCAAAGGCAAACCGGATGATCCGTTCGCATCCTGACTCTGTGAACAGTGCGGTCTGCACGGCGACCTCGCTGCCGGGGCCCCGCCCGGAAAGGTTACGGCCACCCAGTCCGGCGTACTCCCCTTCGCTGTTCTCCCGCACCACCACCCAGTCCAGTTCGGCTGTATCGGTGCGCCCAAGCGGTGACTGGATGCCGGGCAGGAATTTCACCGGCCGGATGTTGGCCCATTGGTCAAAGTTCTGCGTGATGTTCAGCCGCAGGCCCCACAGACTGGTGTGGTCCGGCACATTTTCCCAGCCCACTGCCCCGAAGTAGATGGCATCAGTGTCCTGCAGCATTTCCAGGCCCTTGGGATGCATCATCACGCCGTGCTCGGCATAATAGGCGCTGCCCCAGGGGAAGCTGATCCAGTCAATGCTGAACTTTCCGGTCGAGGCCTGCGCCAGGCTGTCGAGTACCTGCTGGCCGGCCGCCACCACCTCGGCGCCAACGCCGTCGCCGGGAATGGCCGCTATCCGGAAGATCTGACCGTGCTCCATTGCTGCTTCCTCCCTGGAAGTTGCTGAACGGTGTGCCGGGAGCCTAGCCCGGATCCGCTGACACGGGAACAAATTTGTCCGCCAGCCCGGCCAATCCGCTGTACGGCTCTGGGCACGCTGGCACACAGCGGCTATTTTGGCGGAACCGCGGCGTGCGCCCGTGCCGCTTCGGCCCTTCTACGCGACACGGAGGACACCGATGTCCCAGGACCTTTCCCCCTCCCGGACCAGTGGGGACCAGCCGGAACGGACCGATGTCGAAGCTGCCCTGCTGGGCGGACGGACCTTCCGCACCCTGAGCGAGCAGACCCTCTCCCCCCGTGAGGAACGGTTTGAACGGGCCCGCCAAACGACAGGATTCTTTCTCGCACCCGCCATAGCGGTTGTCTTCGCCCTGTGGCCCTCGGAGATGGATCCGACGCAGCAGCTGCTGGCGGCCATCCTGCTCGGCGTGATCGTGCTGTGGATCTGCGAACCGGTTCCAATTCCAGTGGGCGGCCTGATCGGCGTTGCTGCCGTGGTGATCCTGGGCGTTGCCCCCGCCAGTGCGGTGCTGGCACCGTTTGGCTCCACCACCATCTTTACCTTTATCGGTGCGTTCATCCTGGCGCAGGCGATGCTGAAACACGGCCTGGCGCAGCGGCTGGCGTTCGCGGTGCTGTCCATTCCCGGCGTCGGGCGGTCCACCTACCGCGTGATCGCCGCATTTGGCGTGATCACCTGTCTGCTCTCGGCGTTCGTCTCCAACACCGCCACCGTGGCCATGCTGCTTCCCACGGCGCTGGGCATCCTCGTTGTTATTGCCAAACTGATGCAGGACCGCGGTGAAGTACGGCCCAACTTCGATCCGCTGCGCCTGCGGGTGGGCGCGGCACTCATGCTGATGCTGGCCTACGGGGCCAGCGTGGGCGGGCTGCTGACACCGGTCGGCTCACCGCCCAACCTGATCGGCCGGGGCCTGATCGAGGAAGCCACCGGGGAACGGATCTCCTTCGCCCAGTGGATGGCGGCTGCGGCTCCGCTGTGCCTGGGCATGTTCATTGTCCTGGTCCTGGTGATGTTCCTGCTGAACCGGCCGGAGGTGCGGCGGATCGAGGGGGTGGAGGAATACATCCGGGAGCAGCGGGCCCAGCACGGAAAAATGAGCCGTGCGGAAATCAACACGCTGATTGCGTTCGGCACCACCGTGGCGCTCTGGCTCGCGCCGGCCGTTGTCAGTCTGGTGGCGGGGACGGATTCGGAGGTCTATGTCTTTATGGACGACCGGCTCGACGAAGGGATCGTCGCGGTGCTTGGCGCTTCCCTGCTGTTCATCCTTCCCACCAATTGGAAGGAGCGGAAAGCCACCCTGACCTGGACGGACGCCGCGAAGATCGACTGGGGAACCATCCTGCTCTTTGGCACCGGCATTATCTTTGGCGCCCTGCTGGCAGAAACCGGCCTCGCCGAAACCATCGGCACCACCGCTGCGGACAGCCTGGGCATCTCCAGCCTTCTTGCCATCACGGCATTTTCGACCCTGCTGGCGATCCTGATCTCCGAGACCACCAGCAACACCGCGTCTGCCGCCGTCGTCGTACCCATCGTCATTCCGCTGTGCACGGCCATGGGGCTGGACCCCTTCGTGCCCGCGCTGGCGGCAACGTTCGCCGCGTCGTTTGGCTTTATGCTGCCCGTATCGACGCCGCAGAACGCGATCGTCTACGGCTCCGGCGCCGTGCCGATCATCCGCATGATCCGCACCGGCCTGGTCTTCGACATCCTCGGCGCCATCCTGATCATCGCGATCCTGCCGCTCATGGTGGGCCTGGTGGGAATCGGCCAATAGGCCCGGCCAGGGTTGACTCCCCTCCCCGCGGGAGGTGACTGTGTGCCTATGACGCAGAGCGGTACAGCACCCGCGGACGACGGCGCCGACCCGCCGGTTTCGGCCACCGTCCTGGATTGGGCGTTCTTTGTTTTCGGCGGGATCGCGGCCGTCTGGTTCGCTTTCCTGCTCCTCGACGAGAGCCTGAGCTGGCAGCGCATCTGGTTTCTGATTGTTTTCTGGGCGGCCCTCGCGTACCTGGTGCTGCCCCGCCTGCACCGGATCCTGACCCGGATCTACGTTCCCAACTACTTCATGGGCCGCACCCGGACCAGTGACGGTCTCTTCGGGGATCCGGTGAATCTCGCCTTCCTGGGCGAAACGGACCAGGTGCGTGATGCCATGGTCCGGGCCGGGTGGACCGAGGCAGATCCGGTTAACCTGGCCAGCAGCTGGCGCATCATCACCTCCACGGTCCTTCGCCGGAGCTACGACGCCGCGCCCGTCAGTCCCCTGCTGCTCTTCGACCGGCAGGAGGACTTCGCCTACCAGCAGGAAGTGGACGGCACCCCCGGCCGGCGGCACCACATCCGCTTCTGGAAGTGCCCGACGGGGTGGATGCTGCCCGGCGGCATCGCCGTGGACTGGCTCGCCGCCGCCTCCTATGACCGCGCCGTCGGACTTTCCTACTTCACGCTGCAGGTCACCCACCGGATCAGCCCCAACGTGGACCGGGAGCGGGACCACGTCCTCGATACCGTGACCCGGACGTCACCGGCAGCGTCCGTGCACGTGATCAAGGACTACTCCACCGGTTATCACTCCCGCAACGGCGGCGGGGACTCGATTCAGACCGACGGCGATCTCCCGATCGTGGACCTGCGCGCCCTGCCCAGGCCGGCTGAACCTGTGACGGCCCCGGCGGACAGCCGCGACCGGCTGCCCGCGCCCACGGTTGTCGGCTCCGCCCTGGTGCTGCTCCGGATGATCGCAGCCCTGGCAGTCTCCGGTGTGCTGCTGACCGGTTCAGTGGAGGGCACCTGGATCGGCGACCTGATGGGCCAGGACCAGCGGGTATTGGATGCCACCGAAGCCTACGTGCCCATCGGCACGGCGATGGTGCTCTTTGCCTGCGTTGAAGCAGCCCTGGCCGTGCTGATCCTGCGCGGAAGCAATGGGGCCAGGCTAACGGCCATGGCCTTCAGCACGGTCTCCATCCTGCTGCAGGGCATCTCCTTCGTCAGCGGCGGCCCCGGGACCCTGCAGGGTGAGCGCCCAGCCTATGCCCTCGACGTCCTGATCCTCCTGGCCCTGTCCAGCGACCGGGCCAGGATTTATGCCCACCGCAGGCGTGCCCGGAAAGGTGCCCGCCGGCAGGTCAGGCAGCGGGCCTGTTAGCCGGGACACAACAAGCTGCAGCTAACCGCGGCAAAGCTCCAGCACAGCATGGTTTGTAAACATGGGTTCTCCCCCAACATGAATTTTCGGAGAACACCGCATGAATATCGTGACCATGGCAGCGGCAGATCTTGCCGCAATTTTCCTGCTGACGTTCGGCCTGTATCTGCGGCGCCACCGCCGCAGGGACCTGGCTGTCTCCTACCTGGGTATCAACGTGGGTGTGTTCGCAGTGGCGTCCGTGCTCAGCGGTTCGGCTGCAACCGCCGGGCTGGGCCTCGGACTGTTCGGTGTGCTTTCCATCATCCGGCTGCGTTCCACCGAACTGGAGCAGCATGAGGTGGCCTACTACTTCTCCGCACTGGCGATTGGACTCATCTCAGGGATCGGCAGCACCCCGGCCTGGCTCGCACCGGCACTCATCGGCCTGATCCTGGCGGTGATGTTCGTGGGCGACCATCCGCGGGTGCTTCCCGCCTACCGCCACCAGAGAGTTGTCCTGGACCAGGCTGTCAGCCGCGAAGACGAGCTGTACCGGCGGCTGAGCGAAGTACTGGGAGGCCAGGTGCACTCTGCCACCGTGCTCGAGCTGGATCTGGTCAACGACAAGACGATTGTCAACGTCCGCTATTCAAGCCAGCCGGCCACCGGGCTGCCGGTGCCGGCGGAAGCGGGCACCGCCACGTACCGGACCCAGGATCCTGCGTTCCCCACGCGCAGCGCATGAGCTCCGGGACTTTCCACCGGCTGGGCGAACTGACGTTCGCGGACGTGCTGCCGGCGATCGGCCTTGAGGAATTGAACGCCTCCGCGGCCCTGCAGACCCGTGTGGACCGAAAGTACCTGGTGGATTCCGCAGTGGCGGACAAGCTCCTGGCCACGCTGCCGGCCCGCGCGATGGTCCTGGAAATGGATGGCCTGCGGTCCTTCACGTATGACTCCGTCTACTTCGACACCCCCGCACGGGAAAGCTATCTACTTGCGGCACATGGACGGCGCCGGAGATACAAAATCCGCACCCGCACCTACTTGGAAAGCGCACTGAGCTTCCTGGAGGTCAAAACCGAAGGAGCCCGGTCTGCCACGGTGAAGGACCGTATCCCCTACGGCCTGGCGGACCGGAACCGCCTGACCCCGGCGGGACTGGACTACATCTCGGAAACCCTGAGCGCTTTCGGAACGCAGCCTGCTCTGACGCTGCTGGGTCCGGTTCTGGAAACCGGTTACGCCCGCACCACCCTCTACCTTCCGGGCTCCGGCAGCCGCGCAACGATCGATACGGACGTTACCTGGCGCATCCCGGGGAGCCGCGGCTGGACCCTGGACCGCAAGGTCGTGGTGGAAACAAAATCCGGTTCCACGGCCGGTGCGCTCGACCGGCACCTCTGGGCACACGGGGTCCGGCCATGCCGCATCTCAAAGTTCGCAACCGGGCTCGCGGCACTGTGTCCGGAGCTTCCGTCCAACCGGTGGCACCGCACTCTGGCGGCTGGCTTCACCCTGCGTCCTGAGGACGCAGGGTGAAGTTCAGCTCCGCACTACGTTCTGGCACTAAGAAGGAGCTTCACCATTGATTACCCCTGGAACATCGCCCTCCACACCCGTATCAGGTCCACGCTGGCCGCGCTCGGCACTGACAGCCGCGGCCCTCTCGATTGCCCTCGGCCTCGGCGGCTGCGGCGCCGTCACCAGCGAAGGGTCCACAGCGGAGAACGCCATCGCCTTCTTCGATGACTCCGTGGTCCACGAGATCAGTGTGGAGTTCAGCGACGCCGACTACCAGGCGATGCTGGCCGCCTACAGTGACTCGGGTGACAAGGACTGGATCTCCGCATCCGTGACCATCGACGGCACCAGATTGGAGAACGTTGGGCTGCGCCTGAAAGGTAACTCCAGCCTGAACGGACTCTCCGGCCATGGCACCGGCGGAGACGGGAATGGAACGTCCGAGTCTCCGGAAACCCTTCCCTGGCTCATTCGCACCGACAAGTTTGTTGACGGCCAGGAATACCAGGGCCGCACGGACCTGGTTGTCCGCGGCAACAACACTGAAAGTTCCCTTAACGAGGCCCTTGCCTTGGAAGTTGTCGGTGCCGCGGACCTCGCGACACTGGAAGCTGCCGCGACCCGGTTCAGCGTCAACGGCAGTGCCCAGCAGCTTCGCCTGGTCATCGAGTCCCCCGACGATGACCAATGGAATGAAGACACCTTCGGAGACGACGGCAGCATCTACAAGGCCGAGAGCACCGGGGAATACACCTACCGCGGCGAGGATCCGGAGTCGTACACGGATGTGTTCGAGCAGAAAGCCGGCGAGACAGAAGATCTGCAGCCGGTGATCGAGTTCCTGGATTTCATCAACAATTCCTCAGACGAGGAATTCAGCGCCCACCTGGCTGATCACCTTGATGTCGACGCCTTTGCCCGGTACCTGGCCGTCCAGGAACTCATGGGGAACATGGACGACATCGACGGTCCGGGCAACAACTCCTATCTGCGCTACGATTCCGAAACCGGCCGAATGACCGTCGTCACCTGGGACCTGAATCTGGCCTTCGGCGGCATGGGCGGCATGCGCGGCACCGGCGGCATGCCGGACGGAGCGGGGAATGCCGGCGGACCGGCAATGCCTGAAGGGACGGAACCACCGGAGGGCTTCCCGGAAAGCCTCCCGGAAGGAATGGAACCACCGGAAGGCCTCCCTGAGGGGATGGAGCGTCCTGCCGGAGCACCGCTCCCGGAAGGCGGGGAACCCGGGAACGGCGCCGGCATGCCGGGATCAACTGAGAACCCGCTAACCACCCGGTTCCATGCGGACGCGGAGTTCGAGGCCAAATATGAGCAGGCGCTCAAGGACCTGCGGACGGAGCTCTATGAGTCGGGTCTGGCGCAGGAAATCCTCGAGAGCTGGACTGACCTGCTGACCGAACAGGCAGCGGACCTGGTTTCTCCGGAAACAGTCCTCGAGGAGTCCGCCGGGATCGCGGAGTACTTCACCGCCGGCGGAACGGCCACATCGGCAGGCCCTGCACCCGCGGCGGACGCGGATGCTGGAGCTGAAGCCCCCTGAGAAACGGATGGCCCCGCCCGAACCGTTTGGTCCGGGCGGGGCCATCTGTCAGCTCCGGCTGCTTAGCTCAGCTTGGAGGCGACCAGGCTGGTGAGGTCCACCAGGCGGTTGGAGTAGCCCCACTCGTTGTCGTACCAGCCGACAATCTTGACCTGGTTGCCCATGACCTTGGTCAGGCCGGAGTCCAGGATGCATGATGCCGGATCGCCCACGATGTCGGAGGAGACAATCGGGTCCTCGGTGTAGGTGAGGATGCCGGACCACTGCTCGGATGCAGCAGCGGCGCGGAACGCGGCGTTGACTTCTTCCGCCGTCGTCTCCTTGTTCACGGTGACGGTCAGGTCGGTGGCGGAACCGGTGGGGACCGGAACGCGCATTGCGTAGCCGTCCAGCTTGCCCTTCAGCTCCGGCAGGACCAGGCCAATGGCCTTGGCTGCACCGGTCGACGTCGGCACCACGTTCAGCGCAGCGGCGCGGGCACGGCGCAGGTCGCTGTGCGGGCCGTCCTGCAGGTTCTGGTCCGCAGTGTAGGCGTGGATCGTGGTCATGAGACCCTTTTCGATCCCGAATGCCTTGTTCAGGACATCCGCCATCGGCGCCAGGCAGTTGGTGGTGCAGGAGGCATTGGAGATGATGTTGTGCTGCTCGGCGTCGTAGTCACCGTCGTTGACACCCATCACCACGGTGAAGTCCTCGCCCTTGGCGGGTGCGGAGATCAGCACCTTCCGGGCGCCGGCGGCGATGTGCTTCTTGGCGTCATCGGCCTTGGTGAAGAAGCCGGTGGATTCGATCACGATGTCCACACCCAGCTCACCCCAGGGCAGGTTGGCGGGATCACGCTCGGCGAGGACCTTGATGGTCTTCTCCCCCACCACCAGGTTGCCGTCATTGACGGAAACGGCCTGGGACAGGCGGCCGGCCACGGAATCGTACTTCAGCAGGTGGGCCAGCTGCTTGGGGTCGCCCAGATCATTCACGGCCACGACCTCGAAGCCGCTTCCGTTCTGCAGGGCGGCGCGGAGGAAATTGCGGCCAATGCGGCCAAAACCATTGATGCCGACGCGGATCGTCACTTGGGCCTCCTCAGGCACTCGACTAAGTTTCATCAATACATCCAGTGATTTATTTAGGCACTAAATATATGAACTAGTACAATTATGCTGTTAGAACCGCCACACGTCAAAAGGGCACCCATGGACTCCTCCGCCAGCACACCTCAGCTGCTGCGCCGCACCAACCTGCGCACCGTCCTCGATGTGCTGCGTTCCGTTCCGTCCGTGACCGGATCCGATCTGATCGAGGCCACCGGCCTCACCCGCGCCACGGTGATCGCCGTCTGCGATGACCTGATCCGCCGTGGCTGGGCCCGCGAGCAGGAGTCTCCCCGCGCTGCCGGACAGAAGGGCCGCCCCGCACGCCGGTTCGAGTTCAACGCCCGGGCAGGCTATGTCTTAGGGCTCGACGTCGGCCTGGCCACTGTCCGCGTGCTGGTCGCCGACCTGGCCGGCACGGTGGTGGGACAGACAGAAGTACGGTTTCCCCGGCACGGCGGCACCCCGGAGCAGCGGCGGGCCGCCGTCCTGGCAGCCGCAGCGGAGGCGATGGCGGATGCCGGGATCACGCCGTCGTCCGTACTGTGTGCGGCCATGGGCATTGCCGCTCAGGTCACCGGTCAGGGAACGATCGCGCCCGGCGAGGAGCTCGCCCCAATGTTCGATCTGGGACTGGCGAAGGAGTTCGGGGAGGCCGGCTGGCCGGTGCTCGTGGAGAACGATGCGAAGCTGGCGGCGCTGGCCGAACGGTGGCGCGGTACGGGCACCAACGAATCCGACCTCGCCGTGATCCTGGCGGGCGAACGCCTGGGCACCGGCGTAATCGAAGCGGGCCGTCTGCTGCACGGCGCCCGCGGCCGGGCCGGGGCGATGGGCGGGCTGGAGCTGGTGGACGGCGTCGGGAACCAGGACGGCATTGCCAAGCTGGCTCGCCTGTGGGGCAGCGCCGCCTTGGAGGCCGGACATAACGGCCTGATTCGGGAGCTCGTTGGGACCGAAACCGACCGTGCCTCTGCCCGCTATGTCTTTGAGGCCGCGGCGGCCGGCGATGCGGTGGCCGCCGGGATCCTGGACCGGATTGCCCGGCGCATGGCCCGGGTCCTGGCCCTGGTGTCCACTTTTTTCGACCCGCGCCTGATTGTGCTGGGTGGTGCCGTTGCCGCCTCGGCCACCGCCCTGCTGCCGGTCATCACCGAGGAACTTGGCCGGTATGTGCCGGACCCGCCGCGCATTGCGGTCTCCGGGCTGGGCGAAATGCTGGTCCCCACCGGGGCCGTGCGGCTTGCCTTGGACCATGTGGAAGCACATATGCTCGAGCTCACGCCGCGGCCTGCTGCCTAGGGGACAGTCCGGTTTCCCTGTCCTAGACTGGCCCTGCCCCGGGACATCCGGCTTTCCGGGCGGGCGGGGGTCGCGGGTATGGACAGTATTCGACGCACGGAGCTGCTGGCGCGGCGGCTGCACAGCCATGCCCTGACATCGCCGGTTTCCATCCCCGACGGTGCACCCGGCGTCGTGGACCGGCTTTTCGCCCTGCAGGGGCAGGACCTTCCGGGAGCACTGTGGTCCCTGGGCCTGCGTTCCGGAAGCACGCTGACAGAGGTCACGGCAGCGTTCGACGACGGCACACTGGTCCGCAGCTGGCCCTTCCGCGGCACATTGCATGTGCTGCGCGCCGAAGACGTGCACTGGACCCTTGCCCTGACGTCCGAGCGGATCCTGCGCTCCGCGGTCCGGCGCCGGGAAGAACTCGAGCTTGATCCGGAAACCCTGGAGAAAGCCAGAGCGGCTGCTGTTGGCGCTCTTACCGGCGGCGGGCGGCTCAGCCGCCGGGAACTGCTGGAGCTCTTCGAGGCTGCCGGTATCCGGACCAACGGTCAGCGCGGTTATCACCTGCTGTGGCACCTGTCCGTCACCGGCACCACGGTCCTGGGCCCGATGCAGGGCTCCGAACAGCTGTTTGTGCTGCTCGACGAGTGGGTATCCGAGCCGCGGCGGCTGGACCGGGACGCTTCCCTGGCCGAACTGGTGCGGAGGTATCTTGCCGGCCGGGCCCCGGCCGGCACCGCGGACATCGCCTGGTGGGCCAAGCTGCCCCTGGCTGACATTCGTGCAGGCCTGGCTGAAGCAGCGGCGGATCTGGACGAGGTGGATTACGCCGGCACCCCGCACTGGCGGCTGAGCGGCGGCGCAGAATTCCCGGGAGATCCGTCGGACCGAACGGACGCCGCGGAGCCCGGTTTCCGAACCAGATCCGTGGCCCTGCTGCCGGGCTTCGACGAATATCTGCTGGGTTACACGGACCGCAGCGCGGCCTTGGCTGCGGAACATGCCCCTCTGACCGTCCCGGGCGGCAATGGCATCTTCAAACCCACCCTGGTGATCCGCGGGCGCATCGCGGGCCTGTGGTCCCGGAAATCCACGGCCAAAAAGACAGTGCTCAGCCTCCATCCCTTCGCGCCGATCCCCCGCCGTGACCATGCGGGCATCCGGCGGGCCGCGGAGGAGTATGGCCGATTTCTCGCGGTCCCGGTGGAACTCGATCCGTCGTAGGGGGTTAGCCGTGCAGCCGCTCCCTCAGGGCATCCAGCATCTGAACCTGCCCCTTGACCAGCTTGGTTCGCGCGGCAGCCGTACTGAACCAGCCGGCGTCGTCAATCTCTGGAACCTCCTGGAACCGGCCTGAGCGCGGTGGCCATTCCAGCGCGAAGGTGTTGCTCACGATCCGTTCCGGCTGGAAATCCGCTTCCGCGCAGAAGACGGTGACCGTTTTACGGGAGGACTGCCGGAACTCGCCGAGGAGCACGTAATCAGCCGTCGGGGCGGGGCTTCCCATTTCTTCCTCGAACTCCCGCAGGGCAGCAGCATACGGATCCTCCCCCGGGGTGTATTCACCCTTGGGAATGGACCAGGCATGGGCATCCTTCCCGGCCCAGAACGGCCCGCCCATGTGCGCGATCCACACCTGGCGTTCCCCGTCCGGAGCAAACCGGTAGAGCAGGATTCCAGCGCTGGTGATCATGTTTCCCTCCATCCGGACTGGCAGGTCAGTCGGATCAGGATAGGCGACACGCATCTCAGGGGTGTCTTTCCCGCCAGATCAGATCAAACAGCGGGCAGGCCGGTGCGGAAACCCGGCTGATTCCTTACCGTATAGGGGTGCCTGTGCCTGAAGTGACACCCGCGTCCGAATCCTCCGCCAGCCGACGGACTGCCCTGGCGGCGCTCGGTGCGGCTGCGTTGCTGGGGATGGCGGCTTGTGCGCGCGGCGCCGCAGAGCCCGCCCCCACCTCGCCGCCGGCGTCCGAATCACCGCGGGCCTCCGCAACCGGGCGGCCGTCGGCGTCGTCCGTTCCCGAACCGCTCCCGGAGCCGTCCCCCTCGCCGCCTGCCCGGCCGGTATTTGTGCCGGACTATGTACTTCCGCCGGTCACGAACGGTTTGGCCCCGGTCATCACCCGCATTCCCACCAGTCACCCGGTGGTTTTCCTAACCATCGACGACGGGGCCCACCGGACTCCGGAGATGGTGGCCCTGATGGCCGAGTACGGCTACCAGGCCTCCATTTTTCTGTCACAGACATTCGTGCAGGCGGACCCTGCCTATTTCGACCAGTTCCTTGCCCAGGGCAGCCTGATCGAGAACCATACTGTCAGCCACAACATCAACATGGTGCGGCAGCTCGGCTACTCCCAGCAGCTGGCAGAGATTGCCGGCATGCAGGATTTCGCCCTGCAGCACTACGGACGGCTTCCCACCCTCTTCCGGCCGCCCGGGGGCGCCTACTCCCCTGCGATGCAGCAGGCCGCAGCAGCAGCGGGTCTGCGGGCGATCATTACGTGGGAGGCCAAAGCGAATGCCGGCGGCATGGACTATCAGGTGGGCAGCTCGCTGCGCCCCGGAGACATCGTCCTGATGCACTTCCGGCCCGAGTTCGCCACCGATCTGAACGCCTTCCGCCAGGCACAGCTTGCCGCCGGGCTCGAGGTGGTCCTGCTGGAGGATTTCCTGGCTGTCTGAGTGCAACCAGCCGTACTAAGACGCGACGTTAGTTACACACGAACAGGGTGAGGGGCTCTGAGGTTAGTGGTTGCCGCAGCGGGCGGGGCGGAGCCGGGCGGGCGGGGCGGAGCCGGGCGGGGCGGAGCCGGGCGGGCGGGGCGGAGCCGGGCGGAGCCGGGCGGGGCGGAGGCACGGCGGGCGGAGCCGGGCGGAGGCACGGCGGGCGGAGCCGGGCCAAGGCGCGGCTGGCGGGGCGGAGCCGGGTCAAGGCGCGGCGGGCGGAGCCGGGCGGAGCCGGGCCAAGGGCGCGGCGGGCGGGTCGCTGCGCAACTGTTCCCGTTTTCCAGTTCCCTTCCCTTCCCGCCCCCTCCCCTTCCCGTTCCCTCCCCTTCCCGTTCCCTTTCCTCCCCTTCCCTTCCCTTCCTGCACAGCTTCGGCTTTACACCGGTGGCAGCGAGGGTTATCCACATTCCAGCCAATCTCTGGCCCGGTTTTGCGGGGTGGATTTTAGCCTATGGCCATGTTGGAAATGAGAGCGGATCTCTGCGGCAACACCCAGAGGGACACGGCCACAGACGAGTCCACAGGCAGGCCCATCCACGTCTCGAAGCCCCCAAGCAGCCGCAGCCAGTCCGGCGAGCTGACCCTTATACAAACAGCACCAGCTGATCCGCGGGCGGGATCGGACCACCGTCCCGACCAATCGTCCCGCCCGCCCGCGGATCCTGCAGGTCTTGTGGGTCAGGCACTGGTTTCCGAAGTCGGCCAGTGGATCACCCGGCTGCAGGAGCATGGCACCGATGGGGAGCTTCCTAACGTCGGCCTGATCAGCCGTGACCTGACGGACCGCGGCCTGATTGATCTGGTCCGGGTCCTCGAGGAGCTGAAGTCAGCAGCCGCTGCAGCACAGGCCCGCGCCACTGCTGCGTTTGATGCCTCCCAGCGGCAGGCACAGGCCCGGGCCGGGATCCCGCCGGCCCAGCTCGGGCGCGGTATCGGAGCGCAGATCGCACTGGCCCGGCGGGACTCACCCCACCGCGGCGGCAGGCACCTCGGCCTCGGCAAAGCCCTGGTCCACGAAATGCCCCACACCCTGACCGCCCTATCCACTGGAGTCCTCAGCGAATGGCGAGCCACGCTCCTGGTCCGGGAAACCGCCTGCCTAGAAGTGGAGGACCGACGCCGGGTCGATGCCCTCGTCTGCGGAAACCCGGCAGCCTTGGAAGGCGTAGGAGACCGCAAACTCATAGCCAGGATCCGGTCCCTCACCCAGGCGATTGATCCCGCCTCCCAGGTGCGCCGGCATGCCAAGGCAGTCGCGGACAGGTATGTGTCCTGCCGCCCGGCCCCGGACACCATGTCATATCTGACCGGGCTGCTGCCTGTGGCCCAAGGGGTGGCAGTGTTCACGGCGTTGTCCCGGACCGCTGATAGCTTGCGCTCCTCCGGTGACGAACGAGGCCGGGGCCAGATCATGGCCGACACCCTGGTGGAACGGATCACCGGGCAGGCCACCGCGGCCCAGGTTCCGGTTCAGGTGCAGCTCGTGATGACCGACCGGACACTCTTCCCCAGTGCCTTCGAGCCGGGACCGCCCAATCCCCGACACCTCGAGACCGCGGAAGCCAAGAGCGGCAACATAAGCGCGGCACCTTCCGAAGCCGGGACCGGGGACAGTGACGCGGACGAAGCCGGGGCCGGAAACGGGAACGGGAACGGAAACGGGGCCGAAGCCGGGGGCTGGGCCGGGGCCGGGAGCTGGGCCGGGGCCGGAAACGGGAACAGTGACGCGGCCGGGGACGAGCCAGCGTACTTCCCCGGATACGGCATCGTTCCCGGGCAATGGGCCAGGGATCTCATCACCGACGCTCTCCACGGGCAGGGACAGTCCCCGCCCGCTGCCCCAGAGCCACGCGGCCAGCACAATCCCGGCGACCGCCTCGCACCCGGCCGGCGCGAAACGCCCTGCTTCTGCCCCGACATCAGCACCCCCATCACTCACGATCAGGCCCGGGTGACCCTGCGCCGGCTGTACCTCGACCCTGCAACGGGAGAGCTTGTCGCGATGGATTCCAGGGCCCGCTATTTCCCGCCCGGGCTGGCCCGGTTGATCCGCACCCGCGATCAGACCTGCCGTACACCGTGGTGTGACGCACCTATCCGGCATATCGATCACATCCGTCCGCACACTGAAGCAGGGCCAACGAGCTACGCGAATGGACAGGGTCTCTGCGAGGCCTGCAACCAGGCCAAGGAAGCACCTGGATGGAAGTCCAGCACCACCAACGGGCCCGGCCAACGCCACACAGTCCGCACGATCACCCCCACTGGCCACACCTACCGCTCCACGGCACCACCTTTGCCGGGAGCCGCCTCCCCGGTAACTGATTCAACCAGAACTCACACGAACGCTGGCTCGGACACGACTCACCGGTCACCCGGTGAAACCAAGGTGTTGTCGCAGTACAGCTAGACGCGCGCTGCCACGGCCAACGCAGTGTCCTCCATGATCAGGTCCCCGTTGATGGCGGCGCCCGCCATCAGGCCGGCTGCGGCGGACCCGATCACCTGGGCCATCGGTGCGGCCAGGTTCCCGGCGGCGTAGACGCCGGGAACCTCCGTGGCGCCCATGGGATTTACCGTGAGCGCAGTGCCGATGGGCGTCTCGCCCGCAAATTGCTCGGCAGGAATGACCCCCAGGCCAGCCAGATACCCTGCCCGCGCACTCAGCCGGCTGAACACCACAACGGCGTCCCGGGCTTCGACTTCACCGCTGGCCAGGCGGACACCGGTGAGCCGGTCCTGCCCCTCAATCCCGGCCACATCTCCAGGCAGCACACGGATGCCGCGGGCGGCCAGCTGCTCGGCCTGCCCCTCATCGGGTTCCCCTGTACCGTTCAGGAAAAGTACGACGTCGGCACTCCACTGCCGCCACATCAGTGCCTGGTGCACGGCGGTTGGCAGGTCAGTAGCCAGGACGCCGATCGCCTGGTCCCGGACTTCCCAACCGTGGCAGTACGGGCAATGCAGCACTCCGGTCCCCCAGTGCTCCTTCAGCCCCGGAATTTCCGGGAGCACATCTGTGACGCCGGTGGCGGCCAGGATCCGCCGTGCCCGGACTGATCTTCCGCCGGTCAGTTCAACGGCAAACAGGCCGCCGTCTTCGCGCGTGATTCCGGCAACGAATCCCTCCGCAACGGCCGCCCCATAGCCTTCGATTTCGCTCCGGCCGATGGCGTAGAGCTCGGCCGGAGGCGTTCCTTCACGTCCCAGATAGTTGTGGACGTGCCCAGCGGGAGCGTTCCGGGGATCGCCGCCGTCGATCACCAGGACCGAACGGCGGGCGCGGGACAGTGCCAGGGCGCCGCTCAGGCCTGCAGCCCCACCTCCCACGACAACGACGTCGTAAGTCTCGCCGGCCAGCGCTGCCTCAGCCCGGGTAGATTGTGCGCCTGTTTCAGTGTTCATTGTTTTTCGCTCCCTGTCCGGGGCCGCTGGTCGCCGCTTCCCTGGTTCCAGTCTTGGCGTCGATCGCCGAAAGGAGCAATCTTTTTTGCCGCTATGGCAAGATTCTCCTCATGGCCGAAACCTTCCAGGACACCCTCAGCGGCGTCGGAGCACGCCTCCGCTCACTCCGCACCGACCGGCAGTTCACGCTGGCCGAAGTATCTGAGCACACCGGCATCTCCGTGAGCACCCTTTCCCGGCTGGAGTCGGGCGGCCGCCGTCCCACCCTGGAGCTGCTCATGCCGCTCGCCCGGACCTACAGGGTGAGCATCGACGAACTGGTGGGAGCGCCGCCAACCGGAGATCCACGGGTTCACATGCGCCCGATCCGGCGGCACGGCGCCACGATTATTCCGCTCACGGAGAAGGCCGGCGGCATCCGGGCCTACAAGTACATCCTTCCAGCCCGGAAGCGTCCGGAAACTCCGGAACTCCGAACCCATGAGGGGTATGAGTGGCTGTACGTACTCAGCGGGTCACTGCGCCTGGCACTCGGTGCGCAGGAACTCATCCTCCAGCCAGGTGAGGCCGCGGAGTTCGACACCACCGTGCCGCACTGGATGGGAAGCACCGGTGCGGGCAGCGTGGAGTTCCTGGCGCTCTTCGGCCCGCAGGGTGAAAAGGCCCATCTGCGTGCCCGTCCGGCGGCGAAACCGGCCGGATAGCCATCCTGCGGCGCCGGTGCAGTTGAGCCGGTGCAGTTGGGAGGACTACTGGGTGGGGGTCCGGGTGGACGGGTCGAGTCCTTCAGCGGTTCCTGCCTCGCCGCCCAGCATGTTGCTGTTCGCCGGAAAGCGTGTGCCGGTGATCCGGATCCAGGCGGGCGGCGAAAACTCCATGAGGACCTTCCAGTTCCCGGTCCCCGGATCTGTGCGGAGGATCCTCGCCGTTCCGCCCTCGGTCGTGTTGTACGCGTAGTCATTCTGGGCACTGTCCGCGAACTGGATGAAGGCGGTTTCGCCCAGTTCCCCGGCTGCAGCCTCTGTCAGCCTGATCGAAACGCTCATGGCAGCCTTTCCACCCCGGCCGGGTGCCGCGGCAACAACACGGTACGCCGGTCCGCGGTGCCGTTAGAACCCAGTCCCGGTGACAGCGCCGCCGGAATCCGAAAAGTCCTGACCTGTCACATGATCATGCAGTGGGCCGGCGCCGCCAGAACGCTGCCATCAAGGCGCCGGAAACGTTGTGCCAGACCGAAAAGACGGCCGCTGGAAGGGCAGCCTCGGGGGTGAAGTAGTCCCTGGCCAGCCCGGCGGCCAGGCCGGAGTTCTGCATCCCCACCTCAATGGCCATGGTGCGCCGGGCAGCGACGGGCTGGCGGAAGAGTTTCGCGGCGCCGTAGCCAAGTGCCAGGCCCAGACCGTTGTGCAGGATGACTGCGAGCAGGATCAGCCAGCCAGCCGTGAGAATGGCGGCAGCGCTGCCGGACACAACGGCCACCACCACGAAGGTGATGGCAAGAACGGAGACCCATGGCAGGACCGGCAGGACCCGGTCCACCAGCCGGGGTGCCAGATACCGGATCACCAGACCCAGCAGCACTGGAATCAGCACAATCTGGACGATCGAGAGGGCCATCGCTCCGGCGTCGACCGCCATGTACCGGCCGGCGAGCCAGAGGGCAAGCAGCGGTGTAAAAATCGGTGCCAGCAGGGTCGAGACCGAGGTCATGGCGACGGACAGCGCCACGTTTCCCCTGGCCAGATAAGTCACCACGTTGGAGGCGGTTCCACCCGGAGCACAGCCCACCAGGATGACGCCGGCTGCCAGCTCAGGAGGCAGCTGCAGGGCCCAGGCGATCCCCAGGCCCAGCAGCGGCATAATCACGAACTGCGCCACAACGCCCAGGAAAACCGGCAGCGGCTGCCGGATCACCAGGGCGAAGTCCGGCAGCGTCAGCGTCAGCCCCATACCAAACATGATCAGCATCAGCCCCGGGTTGATCAGCGGGGACAGCCCGGTAAACGGTGCGGGGAAGAGCAGCGCCAGCGCTCCCCCGGCCAGAATCAGCAGGGGAAAGACGGTGACCGCAATCCGCGCACTGCGCTCTTCGGAGGATTGAACACGCTGAGGGGCGGGACGAACGGTGTTGGAGGACATCCCCACATGCTGGCACGGCACGTGGAACTGCCCTAACTATGACGGGCTGGCGGTGAACATGGCCATGCAGAAGAAACGGCAACGGTCGGGTTCAGAGCTCCCCGGGGCGCCTCATCCGTGCAAGGATCGGCGTATGGCTGGCCGTTTGATGCTCCTGGACACCGCATCCCTGTACTTCCGTGCGTTCTACGGGCTGCCGGATTCGATCCGCCGTTCGGATGGCACACCGGTCAACGCCGTCCGCGGCCTGCTGGACATGATTGCCCGGCTGACCACCGAGTTTGGCCCCACGTACCTGGTTGCCTGCTGGGACGATGACTGGCGGCCGCAGTGGCGCGTGGATCTCATTCCTTCCTACAAGGAACACCGGGTAGCGCAGGTTGTCGACGGCGGATCGGATCTAGAGGTGGTGCCGGATGCCCTCGAAGCCCAGATTCCGATGATCCGCAGGGTGCTCGCGCTGGCGGGAATCGCCGTCGTCGGCATTCCCGGCTACGAAGCGGACGACGTCATCGGCAGCTACGCCGCGCAGGCCGAAACCCCCGTCGACATTGTCACCGGCGACCGTGACCTGTTCCAGCTGATTGACGACCGCCGCGGGATCAGGGTCCTTTACACCGCTGGAGGGATGAAAAACCTGAAAGTGATGGACGACGCCGCGATGGTCGCCAAATACCGTGTCCTGCCGGAGCAGTACGCCGACTATGCAACACTCCGCGGTGACAGCTCGGACGGCCTCCCCGGCGTGGCGGGCATCGGAGAGAAAACGGCGGCGTCGCTGCTCGCCGAATTTGGTTCATTGGAGTCGCTGCTCGCCGCCGTCGAAGACCGCGGCAGCGGGCTTTCCTCGGCCATGCGGGCCAAGCTCGCTGCTGCGGCGGATTATCTCGAGGCCGCGCCGGCCGTGGTGCGGATCGTGCGGGGCCTCGAGCTGCCGTCGCTGGACGAAGCCGGGGCCCGGCTCCGCCCGGTTGGGGGTGAAAACCGGACCGGGCTGGAGCAGCTGGCCGATGACTGGAACCTCGGCGGTTCCGTGCGCCGGCTTCTGGAGGCGTTGGACGCAATCGGACACCAGAAGCCGGCAACCGGCGGTTAGTACTTCGCGATGAACCGGCCGATCACGCCGCCGGCCCGGAGCTTGTCGATCGCTTCCGGGATCTCAGCCTGGGTGATGATGTTCATCGGCGGGTTCAGCTTGCCGGACTTCATCAGCTCATACAGTGCTTCGAGGTCCTCCTTGGTTCCGGACTTGGAGCCCTTGATGCTGAGCTGGTTGATGATCAGCGGGTAGGTGTTGATGGTGGACTCCAGCCGGCCCATGCCCACCTGCACCAGGGTGCCGAACTCAGCCAGGGTTTCGAGGGCTGCCGACGTAGTGGTGCCGAATCCGGCGTAGTCCACGATCAGGTCCAGTCCCTTGTCCTTGAACTCATCAATTGAGGAAGCCACACCGGCGAGGCCGATCTCATCGGCCAGCTTCTGCGTCTCCGGGTTAATCTCTGCACCGTAGACTTCCGCGCCGGACAGCACGGCCACCCGGGCACCGATGTACCCGAGTCCGCCGAGGCCGATCACACCAACCTTCATGCCAGCCTTTGCTCCGCCGACCGCCATGATGGCGTGGTAGGCGGTCAGGCCGGCGTCGGTGGCCATGGCGGCAAGCTCGAAAGACACCTCGTCGGGAAGTTTGACCAGATTGTCATCGGTGGCGAGGAGCTTCGGGCCGAATCCGCCGTCCCACTGTCCGTAGCCAAGCGCGTCGCCGTCGCTCATCACCGGAGCCAGACCAACTCGGTCACCGACCTTCCAGTGATCCATGCCTTCGCCGACCTCAACGACCACTCCGGCGTTCTCGTGGCCCATGGTCCGCGGCAGGACCGGGAAGAGCGGCATCCACCCCGGATCATCCAGTGCGGTCACATCGGAGTGGCAGACTCCTGCGGCTTTCACTTCGACGACAACCTGGCCCGGGCCCGCCTTCGGCTCGGGAACTTCGTTGAGTTCCAGGGGATTGTTGGTACCGGTAAACTGCCATGCCTTCATGGGGCATCTCCTTCTCTTTTTCCCGACATGTGCCCGCATATTCGTTCATGCGATCACATATATTTCGAGCCTACTCCCGAACTTCCGCCGCCGGGACCGCCGGGAGAGGACCGACACCATGCCCTGTGATGTGCATCCCGCTGGACGCGCCGCGATATCCTGCCGGGACAGCAGCGACGCGAACGGGGCAGCAAATGGGAATACCGCGGAAGGCCGGACACACCGGCCCGGAGCTGCAGGCTGTCCCGTCCCAGCGCCGTGTTCTGTCCATCCTGGTGGTGGGTCAGATCCTGGGCGGAATCGGCATGGGTGCCACGCTCTCCCTGGGAGCGCTGCTCGCCGCGGAGCTCTCCGGGTCCGCAGCCTGGTCCGGGATGGCGGCCACTATGAGCACCCTTGGGGCCGCAGCAGCGGCCGTGCCGCTGGCCCGGCTCGCCGAGGCATCAGGGCGCCGGGTTTCCCTTTCCACCGGTGCGTTGATCGCCGCCCTGGGTGCCGTCACCGCGGTCGGTTCCGCGGTTGCCGGGGCCTTCCCACTGCTCCTGCTGGGGCTGGTACTCCTCGGATCGGGCAGCGCAGTCAGCCTCCAGGCCCGGTTCGCGGCCGCTGACCTGGCGGAACCCCAGACACGGGGCCGGGACCTCTCCGTGGTGCTGTGGTCCACGACCATCGGCGCTGTCCTCGGACCCAACCTGTTCGGGCCCGGCGAGGTCGTCGGAGCAGCCCTGGGTCTTCCCCCGCTCACCGGTGCCTTTGTCTTCTCCCTGACCGCCCAATTGGCGGCCGCCGCCGTCTACCTCACCGGCCTGCGGCCTGACCCGCTGCTGGCTGCGCAGCGGGTGCGGGACAGAGGGAACGACGGCGCGGCACCCCCGCCGCGGAGCTCCGGCCTGGCCATCCTCCGGACCAACCCTGCCGCGCGCTACGCCGTCGCCGTCATTGCACTCAGCCACGCGGTGATGGTGGCCCTGATGTCGATGACCCCGGTCCATCTGAGCAGCCACGGGGCGAGCATCAGCATTGTCGGCTTCACGATCAGCCTGCACATCGCCGGGATGTATGCCCTCTCGCCGGTGTTCGGCTGGCTGTCGGACCGGCTCGGGCGCAAGTCCGTGGTGCTGCTGGGTCAGGGGTTCCTGCTGGCCGCGCTGATCGTCGCCGGGCTGGCCGCGCAGTCCGTCGTTGCCGTGACGGTGAGTTTGGTGCTGCTGGGCCTGGGCTGGTCTGCCTCGGTGGTATCGGCGTCGGCGCTGGTTTCGGAGGCAGTCGCCGTTCCCGAACGCCCGGCCATCCAGGGCATTTCCGATCTGGGCATGAATGCGGCCGGGGCCCTCGGCGGCGCCTCCGCGGGGCTGATCCTGGCTGCGGTTGGCTACTCGGGCCTGGGCTACTCCGCCGTCCTGCTGGTGGCGGTGGTTATCGCCTGGACAGTCCTGCAGGGACTTCGGCCTCCGGCAAAAGAAAACACCCGGGTCTGAAGACCGGGGTGCAGGGGGGTGCCTATGCCAAAGTGCCCGAAGTGGGACTCGAACCCACACACCTTTCGATACTGCATTTTGAGTGCAGCGCGTCTACCGATTCCGCCATTCGGGCATGCCCTGTGACGTTGATCAAGCGGATTGATCCCTCGTGTTGGGCGCGAAACTACTCTACATGCAGATAGGCTGTTTCCGTGAACTACCGGTCACCACCGGTGGTGCTGTCGTCTTTTGAGGAGCATCTGTGTCTGAGTCAACCGAGCCCGTACCGTCCAACACTCCCGCGCGGCGCGTCCTCGTTGCGGAGGATGAGACGCTGATCCGCCTGGACATCGTGGAAATCCTCACCGGCGAAGGATACGACGTTGTCGGCGAAGCAGATAACGGCGAAAAAGCCGTGGAAATGGCAACCGAGCTGAAGCCCGATTTGGTGCTGATGGACGTGAAGATGCCGGTCATGGACGGCATCAGTGCGGCCGAAGCCATCGTGAAGGCACGGATCGCACCCGTGGTGCTGCTTACTGCTTTCAGCCAGAAGGAACTCGTCGAACGCGCCCGTGAAGCCGGGGCCATGGCCTACGTGGTGAAGCCCTTCACCCCTGCGGACCTGATTCCGGCCATCGAGATTGCCCTGTCGCGGCATGAGGAAATCAAGGCCCTGGAGAACGAGGTCACTGACCTCAAGGAACAGTTCGCCACCCGCAAACTCGTGGAGCGGGCCAAGAGCCTGCTCACCACCAAAATGGGCCTGACGGAGCCGGAGGCCTTCCGCTGGATCCAGAAGACCTCCATGGACCGCCGCCTGAGCATGCGCGAGGTTGCGGAGACCATCATCAACCAGGTCAACTAACCGGTCCTGGTCCGTCCGGTTACCGGACACATCCGGGCGGCCGCCGCAGCACCCGCACCTGCAGATTCGGGTGCTGCGGCGGCCGTTCTGCGTCAGGGCCGGATTCTCAGTCCTGATGCTGGGGGTGGAACCCAAACCGCCGGGAAACCGCCCCAGAGCTTCCGCTCCTGGTCCACCGGGTGAACAATTGAGACCACACCGGCTCCGCATTGAGCCAAGCCTCCCGGAATCAGGACTGGATCAGGAGCAGCGCATGGACCTTGGCCCCGTAGAAGTAGTGATCTTCACGTTCCCCCGCCCGGAGGTCGACGCCGGCGTCATCGCCGCCCTCGGCGAGACTGTCCGCGGCGGGGCTGTCACCCTCATCGATCTGGTCCTCGTTACCCGGGACGGGGACGGCAAAATCCACATCCGCGACATCGAAGACGACCTCCCTGAGGCTTGGGCCGATGTCCTCGTTGACTCCCGCCCGCTGACCCTGCTGAGCGATTCCGATCTGGACGTCGCCGCCGACTCGGTGGGACCCAATGAAACTGCAGTTGTTGCGGCGTTCGAACACAAGTGGGCACAGCCCCTCTCTGCGGAGGTCCGGCGGGCAGGTGGCACAACCGCGCTGCATGTCCGGATTCCCCGCGAAACAGTCACCGCAGCGCTGGATGCCAGTGCAGCGGCCCGTTGAGCCGACACGGAGGAAGACCCATGCCATTCGACAGAGGCGGCCGGCCCGGCCTGCTGGGAACCATAGCGCGTACCGCAGTTATCTCAGGAACCGCCCAGGCGACCTCCAACGCGGTCAACCGCCGGGCGCGGGCACGCAGCGAACGTGACTACGCCGCGGCGAACGTGCCCGAACAGGCTCCGCCTCCGCCCCCGGCTCCCCCGCAGCCCGCTCCGTCCGCAGGCGCCGGAGGAGGGCACCAGCTGGCCGATCAGCTGACCCGCCTGGCAGACCTGCACGCTTCGGGCGTGCTGACTGATGAAGAGTTCGCGGCGGCTAAATCCCGCTTGTTGACCTGACCCCCGCGACGAAGAACTGCCCGGCCGGATGACCCGGCCGGGCAGTTCTGTTTGGGATTCAGACCGTCACCGGATTAGATCGGCTTGGCTTTGCCCTTGTTGGCTTCCTTGACCGGCCACGGGCCGACCTTTTCCTTCTCGAGGCGGCGTCCGGTGCCGTCTTCACCGGCGTCTGCGGCATCGCCGACGCGGTGCACCTTGATCAGATTGGTCGATCCGGCCTGTCCGGGAGGCGAGCCGGCGGCGATGACCACCATGGCACCTTCGTCCACGATGCCGCGTTCGACCAGGATCCGGTCCACCTGGGCGGTCATCTTGTCCGTGTGCTCGGCGAACTCCACCAGCATCGGCTGGATGCCCCAGAACAGGGACATGTAGTTCAGGGTTGATTCCACCGGGGTGAAAGCAAACACAGGCTTCTTCGGGCGCAGCCGGGACAGGCGGCGGGCCGAGTCACCGGACTGGGTGAAGGTACAGATGGCGGCTGTGTCCAGCTGATCCGCAATTTCGACGGCGGCACGGGTGATGGCGCCGCCGCGGGTGCGGGGCTTGCTGCCCAGCGGGGGGACGCGGTTCAGGCCGTGCTCTTCGGTGGACTCGATGATCCGGGCCATGGTCTTGACCGTGTCGATCGGGTACTTACCCACGGAGGTTTCACCCGAGAGCATCACGGCATCGGCGCCGTCGAGCACGGCGTTGGCGCAGTCCGAAGCCTCGGCGCGGGTGGGGCGCGGGCTTTCGATCATGGATTCCAGGACCTGGGTGGCCACAATCACGGGCTTGGCCCAGCGGCGGGCCAGCTCGATCGCGTTCTTCTGCACCAGGGGCACGTCTTCGAGGGGCAGTTCCACGCCAAGGTCGCCGCGGGCCACCATGATCGCGTCGAAGGCGTCGATGATTTCTTCGATCGCGGCCACGGCCTGCGGCTTCTCGATCTTGGCGATGACCGGGACGCGGCGGCCCTCTTCGTCCATGATTTCATGGACACGGCTAACGTCTTCGGCGTTGCGCACGAAGGAAAGGGCGACCATATCCACGCCGCGGCGGATGGCCCAGCGGAGGTCTTCCTCGTCCTTCTCGCTCATGGCCGGCACGTTCACGGCCACGCCGGGAAGGTTGATGCCCTTGTTATTGGAGACGGGCCCGGGGACGGTGACCTCGGTGACTACCTTGGTATCGTCCACGGCGGTGGCCCGGAGGGCGACCTTGCCGTCGTCGATCAGCAGCGAATCGCCCACGTTGACGTCACCCGGAAGGCCCTTGTAGGTCGTGGAGCAGATCTCCGCCGTACCGGGAATGTCCTCGATCGTGATTGTGAAGGTGTCGCCCCGGTTCAGGAAATGCGGTCCGTCGGTGAACCGGCCCAGGCGAATCTTCGGACCCTGGAGGTCCGCGAAAATGCCGACAGGCTTTCCGAGTTCGGCGGAAGCCCGGCGCACGTTTTCATACGTGTTGTTGTGGACCGAATGGTCACCGTGGCTCATGTTCATGCGTGCAACGTCAACGCCGGCACGCAGCACGGCTACGGTGTTTTCGTAACTGGCGATGGCAGGGCCAAAAGTGGCAACAATCTTTGCGCGTCTCATAATCTCTAGCCTAGTCTCCTGTTGGTCCTGCACCTAAGCCCGGCGGCTCATCCTCCGGGCTCGAATCCTCAAACCCGGCAAGGGGCGGGCAGCTTCGCCACGCCCCCTGCCGCTGAATCTCCGCGTTCCGCTACAGCGGAGTGATCGCCCGGTCGCTGGGGGCCACGGGCGCCGGGAGGCGGGTGGAGCCTTCCAGCCACTTGTCGACGGCGGCGGCACAGGCGCGTCCCTCGGCAATCGCCCAGACGATCAATGACTGTCCCCGGCCGGCATCGCCGGCCGCGAAGACGCCCGGTGTGTTCGTCATGTAGTAGCCGTCGCGCACCACGTTGGACCGCTCATCGAACTCGGTATGAACCTGCTCGGCCAGGCCAGCCGGTTCCGGACCGGTGAAGCCCAGCGACAGGAAGACCAGGTCCGCCGGAATGATCCGTTCGGTGCCGGCCTTCGGCAGGCGCCTGCCGTCGACGAACTCGGTCTCCGCAACCTTGACCCCAGTTAGCTTGCCGTTCTCCCCCACGAACTCGACAGTGGAGGCCAGGTAGGTGCGCTCACCACCTTCCTCGTGGGCGCTGGCCACCTCGAACAGGGTGGGGAACATCGGCCACGGCTGATGGGCGGCACGCTCGGCGGGCGGCTGCTTGCCGATCGCCAGCGTGGTCACGGAAGCAGCCTGGTGCCGGTGCGCAGTGCCAATGCAGTCCGCACCGGTGTCCCCGCCGCCCAGGATCACCACGTGCTTGCCCTCGGCGTGGATCTGGTTCTTGACCTTCTCCCCCGCCACGGCCCGGTTGGACTGCACCAGGTAGTCCATGGCGAAGTGCACACCGGAGAGTTCACGGCCAAGGATGGGCAGGTCCCGCGGCACGGTGGCGCCGGTGGCGATCACGACGGCGTCATACCGGCGGCGCAGCTGCTCCCAGGAAATGTCCTTGCCAACCTCGACGCCGGTGCGGAAGCGGGTGCCTTCGGCCCGCATCTGGTCAAGCCGGCGGTCGATCTGCAGCTTTTCCATCTTGAAGTCCGGAATGCCGTAGCGCAGCAGCCCGCCGATCTTGTCGTCCCGCTCGTAGACGGCCACGGTGTGGCCGGCCCGGGTGAGCTGCTGGGCCACCGCCAGTCCGGCCGGGCCGGAGCCGACGACGGCGATGGTCTTGTCCGTGAGGCGCTCCGGGGCGTGCGGGGTCACCCAGTTCTCGTCGAAGGCCTGGTCGATGATGGAGACCTCGACCTGTTTGATGGTCACGGCGGGCTGGTTGATCCCCAGGACGCAGGACGCTTCGCACGGCGCAGGGCAGAGCCGCCCGGTGAACTCCGGAAAGTTATTCGTGGCGTGCAGCCGTTCGATTGCTTCCTGTCCCTTGTCCCGCCAGGTCAGGTCGTTCCATTCCGGGATGAGGTTGCCCAGCGGGCAGCCCTGGTGGCAGAACGGAATACCGCAGTCCATGCAGCGCCCGGCCTGCTCTTTGAGCACGCCTTGCTCCTGCCGTTCGTAGACTTCCTTGAAGTCCATGATGCGGACGGAAACGGGCCGGCGGGGCTGGGTTTCGCGCTCCCGTACTTTTAGAAATCCACGTGGGTCAGCCACCGGTTACCTCCAGAATTTTGGTCCATGCTTCGGCGCCGTCGGGGTCCAGCCCCGCTTCGGCCGCGGAGGCTCGGGCGTCCAGTACTGCCGCATAGTCGCGGGGCAGCACCTTGGTGATGCGGGAAACCGTGCCGGCGATGTCAGCCAGCAGGTCAGCGGCCAGGGCCGATTCGGTTTCCTCAGCGTGTTTGATCAGCAGGCCGCGGATAATGTCCACGTCCTCGGCATCGGGTTCCAGCAGCAGCAGCTCACCCTTGTCCAGGGCGTCCTTGTTGACCCGGGCCCGGTTGAGGTCCACCACGAACGCGGTGCCGCCGGACATGCCGGCGCCGAAGTTCCGTCCGGTGGGACCCAGGATCAGTGTCTGGCCGCCGGTCATGTATTCGCAGCCGTGGTCGCCGATGCCTTCAACGACGGCGGTCGCCCCGGAGTTGCGGACCATAAAGCGTTCGCCGACCAGGCCGCGCAGGAACATTTCGCCGCTGGTGGCCCCGTAGCCGATCACGTTCCCGGCAATGACGTTCCGCTCCGCGGGGAACACGTTGTTCCGGTCCGGGCGGACGATGATCCGGCCGCCGGACAGGCCTTTGCCCACGTAGTCGTTGGAGTCACCGAACAGCCGCAGGGTGATGCCGGCCGGCAGGAACGCACCCAGTGACTGTCCGGCCTGCCCGGTCAGGGTCACGTCGATGGTGTCCGTGGCCAGCACATCGGTGCTGAACGTCTTGGTGACCATGTGGCCGAGCATGGTTCCGACGGACCGGTCGGTGTTGACCACGTCGAGGGTGATCCGCACCGGCTGCCGGTTCTGCAGCGCGTCGGAACTCATCTCGATCAGCTTGTTATCGAAGTGCGCGTCCAGCTCGTGGTTCTGGCGGTACAGGTTACGCAGCGGGGCGCCGGGTTCCATGTCGTGTCCGCGCAGAATCGGTTCCAGGTCCAGGCCGTCGGCTTTCCAGTGGTCGACGGCGGCCCTGGTGTCCAGCATTTCGCTGTGACCGATGGCTTCCTCGAGACTGCGGAAACCCAGTTCCGCGAGCAGCTCCCGCACTTCTTCGGCCAGGAACTCAAAGAAGTTCACCACGAATTCGGGTTTTCCGGTGAAGCGGCTGCGCAGTTCGGGGTTCTGCGTGGCGACGCCCACCGGACAGGTGTCCAGATGGCAGACCCGCATCATGATGCAGCCCGAAACCACCAGCGGTGCCGTTGCGAAACCGAACTCCTCACCGCCCAGCAGCGCGGCGATCACGACGTCGCGCCCGGTCTTGAGCTGCCCGTCCACCTGCACCACCACGCGGTCGCGCAGTCCGTTGAGCATCAGGGTCTGCTGGGTCTCGGCCAGGCCGAGCTCCCACGGAGCACCCGCATGCTTGAGCGAGTTCAGCGGCGACGCGCCGGTGCCGCCGTCGTGCCCGGAGACGAGGACGACGTCGGCCTTGGCCTTGGTCACGCCCGCTGCCACCGTGCCGATCCCGGCTTCGGAGACCAGCTTCACGTGGACCCGGGCGGACGGGTTGGCCCGCTTGAGGTCGTAAATCAGCTGGGCAAGGTCCTCAATCGAGTAGATGTCGTGGTGCGGCGGCGGGGATATCAGGCCGACGCCGGGAGTGGAATGCCGCGTGCTGGCCACCCAGGGGTAGACCTTCTGCGCCATCAGCTGCCCGCCTTCACCGGGCTTGGCGCCCTGCGCCATTTTGATCTGCAGGTCATCGGCGTTGGTCAGGTACAGGCTGGTGACGCCAAAACGGCCGGAGGCTACCTGCTTGATGGCCGAGCGGCGCTCAGGATCCAGCAGCCGGTCCACGTCCTCGCCGCCTTCACCGGTGTTGGACTTGGCGCCCAGCCGGTTCATGGCGATGGCCAGGGTTTCGTGGGCCTCCTGCGAAATGGAGCCGTAGCTCATGGCCCCGGTGGAGAAGCGCTTAACGATCGAGGCGACCGGTTCCACTTCCGCCAGCGGCACGGCCGGGCGTTCACCGCGGCGGAAGTCCAGTAGCCCGCGCAGGGTCATCAGGTTTTTTGACTGGTCATCCACACCGCGGGTGTAGGCCTTGAATACGTCGTAGCGGCGTTCGCGGGTGGCGTGCTGCAGCCTGAAGACTGTCTCCGGGTTGAACAGGTGCGGCGGGCCTTCACGGCGCCACTGGTATTCGCCGCCGTTTTCCAGCCGGCGGTGCGGTTCCTCAATTTCGTCCGCCGGGTAGGCGCTGGTGTGCCGGGCCGCCGCTTCAGCGGCGATGACGTCCAGGCCGACGCCGCCGAGCTGGGTACGGGTGCCGTGGAAGAACTCGTCCACGAGTTCCTGGCCCAGGCCGATCGCTTCGAAGGTCTGCGCCCCGCAGTAGGAGGCGACCGTGGAGATGCCCATCTTGGACATGATCTTCAGGACGCCCTTGCCCAGCCCCTTGATCAGGTTGGTAACGGCCTGCTCCCGGCTCACTCCCGTGATGTCGCCGTTCCGGACCAGTTCCTCGCAGCTTTCCATCGCCAGGTACGGGTTCACAGCGGAGGCACCGTAACCGATCAGCACGGCCACGTGGTGGACCTCGCGCACGTCGCCGGCCTCGACCAGCAGCGAGATCTTGGTGCGGTTGGCGCTCTTGAGCAGGTGGTGGTGCACGGCGGAGAGCAGCAGCAGCGACGGGATCGGCGCCCACTGGGCGTTCGAGTCGCGGTCGGAAAGCACCACGTACTGCACACCGCGGTTGACGGCACCGGAGACCTTTTCACAGATCTCACTGATCCGTGCGCGCAGTTCCGATTCGCCGCCGTCGGGCCGGTACAGGCCGCGGACCTTCAGCGCGACCTTCTCGCCGTCATCGTTGGTCAGGTTAGCGATTTTCGCGAGTTCATCGTTGTTGATGACAGGGAACTTCAGCGCGACCTGGCTGGTCTTGACCTGGCCCAGGGCCAGGATGTTGCCGTTAGGGCCTATCGAGCTCTGCATGGAGGTGACCAGCTCTTCGCGGATGGCGTCCAGCGGCGGGTTGGTCACCTGCGCGAAAGACTGCACGAAGTAATCGAACAGCAGGCGCGGGCGCTGCGAAAGCACAGCAATGGGCGTATCGGAGCCCATGGCGCCCAGCGGTTCAGCGCCGGTGCGGGCCATCGGGCCGAGCAGGATCCGCAGTTCCTCCTGCGTGTAGCCGAAGGTGCGCTGGCGGCGGTTGATGGAAGCCTTCGTGTGCAGCACGTGCTCACGTTCGGGCAGTTCCTCCAGGGAAACCTGGTTCTCCCGGACCCATTCCGCCCACGGGTTGGCTGCCGCGATCTCGTCCTTGATTTCGGAGTCCTCGATCAGCCGGCCCTCGGCGGTGTCCACCAGGAACATCTTGCCCGGGGAAACCCGTCCCTTGCGGACGATCTTCGCCGGGTCCAGGTCCACCACGCCAACCTCGGAGGCCAGGACCACCAGGCCGTCTTCGGTGATCCAGTAGCGCGCCGGACGCAGGCCGTTGCGGTCCAGGACCGCTCCCACCTGGTCGCCGTCGGTGAAGGACACCGCTGCCGGACCGTCCCACGGCTCCATCAGCATGGAGTGGTACTGGTAGAAGGCGCGGCGGGCGGGATCCATGGTCGCGTGGTTCTCCCAGGCTTCCGGGATCATCATCATCACCGCGTGGGTGATCGGGCGGCCGGAGAGCATCAGCAGCTCGGCGACCTCATCGAAGGACGCGGAGTCGGAGGCGCCCGGCGTGCAAATGGGGAACAGCTCCTCCGGGGTTTCGCCCAGCAGCGGGCTCTTGAGCTGGGACTGCCGGGCGCGCATCCAGTTGCGGTTGCCTTTGACGGTGTTGATTTCCCCGTTGTGCGCGATCGCCCGGAACGGCTGGGCCAGCGGCCAGGACGGGAAGGTGTTCGTGGAGAAGCGCGAATGCACAATGCCGAGCTTGGTCTTGAACCGCGGATCGGACAGGTCCGGGAAGAACGGTTCCAGCTGCGCAGTGGTCACCATGCCCTTGTAGACCATGGTCTTGGAGGACAGGGACGGAAAGTAGACGCCGAACTTGTTCTGTGTCCGCTTCCGCACCCGGAAGGCACGGGCATCCAGGTCCGTGCAGCCGGGATCGGCGGGGGCCAGGAAGACCTGGACAAAGTGCGGCATGCAGGCCCGGGACATTGCTCCGACGATGTTGGCGGCAACGGGGACCTCGCGCCAGCCCAGGACGGTCAGCCCCTCAGACTCGGCGATTGACTCAACCCCGGCCTTGGCGGTTTCCTGCTCCCGTTCCTCGGTGGGCAGGAAAGCGGTGCCGACGGCGTAGCTCCCGGCTGCCGGGAGCGGGAAGCCAGCGACGGCGCGGAAGAACTCGTCCGGAACCTGGGTAAGGATGCCGGCCCCGTCGCCGGTGCCTTCGTCAGCGCCGACGGCGCCGCGGTGTTCGAGGTTGCGCAGCGCGGTCAGCGCCGCGTCGACGATGTCATGGCCGGGAACTCCCCGCAGGGTGGCGATAACGGCCAGGCCGCAGGCATCCTTCTCATTCTCGGCGCGGTACAGCCCTGAATCTTCCGGGTAGGCTGCGAACCGTTTGAACGGCGAAATCACCTGTGCGGGCTGCGGGGACAATGAATCAGTCATAGGGTAAGTCCTTCCCCCTGTTGTGCGTGGGAGGGGACGACATTGGCCCCACACCGGCGGCAGATACCTGCCGGTGGGTCAGAGAATGATTTTACGGCCGCGATTCCGTGAGGGCCCTGCATGCGGGATGGGGGCTGGCTCTGGAAATCGAATCCGTGCGGTTGCCTGCCGGGGTTGTCCCCGGGTGCGGTCACCGTGTGCCGCCACCTCGATGTGGCCCTAAGACTGGTCCCGGGAGGTAACCCGGCGAGGTCTTAAGTGGCTGGGCCCGACTCATCGGGCCGCTGAGGCCTGGACGCCTCGTTTTTTGTCTCTGCGAGATTAGCACGCGATTCACGGATTTGTGACGCAGATTTCATCTGGCCGGAATCTGTTTCGTTCTTGTTATCAATCGGTGAATTGTTACTGCGGTCAGCAGATTCACCCTCTGCGCCCTTCCGGCCGTCCAGGTAGAGCGAAGCCCCGGGCGCCTTCTTGGCCCGGACGGAAAGGTAGATAAACATGCCGATGGAAACCAGGAGCATGACCAGGCTGGTCCACACATTCAGGCGCTGGGTGAGGCCGAAGAACGTGATCATTTCGGCGTCGTCGATCCGGAGCATTTCGATCCATGTGCGTCCGAGCGTGTAGATTGCCGCGTACAGCCAGAAGAGCCGCCCGCCACGCAGCCGGAAGCGCTTATCCAGTGCCAGCAGCACGGCCACGCCGGCCAGGTTCCAGAGCGACTCGTACAGGAACGTGGGATGGAAGAGCGTCCCGGGCGCAGTGCCGTCGGGGAAGTTGTTGTTATTGGGGTCGATTTCCAGGCCCCAGGGAAGATCGGTCGGGCCGCCGAAAAGTTCCTGGTTGAACCAGTTGCCCCAGCGGCCTACGGCCTGTGCCAGCAGCACACCGGGTGCAGCCACATCGGCGAAGGTGGAAAGTTTGATGTTCGCCCGGCGGCAGCCGATCCAGGCACCTACCGCACCGAGCGCGATTGCGCCCCAGATTCCCAGCCCGCCGCGCCAGATTTGCGGGATCAGGGCCAGGTCCCCGTCCGGTCCGAAGTACGCAGCGGGAGAGGACACCACGTGGTAAAGGCGTCCGCCGATGATGCCGAACGGGATGGCCCAAATGGCGATGTCCCAGACGGCGTCGGCCGGCAGCCCGCGGCGCTTCCAGCGCACCGACGTCATCCACAGGGCCAGGACAATCCCGGCGAGGATGCACAGCGCGTAGGCGTGGATGGTCAGCGGCCCCAGCGAAATGCTGCTGAAGTCGGCTGGCGGGCTGGGAATTGCGGCCGGAACCGCCAGGGACATCGGCATGGTCAGCTCTTTCGGGTTCCGGTGCTGAGTTCACTGGTCAGAGTGCCGACGGCGTCAGGGCCGCCGTCGCGCAGGGCCGCCACCAGGGCGGTTCCCACAATCACGCCGTCGGCATAGGCGCCGATTTCACGCACATGCCCGGCGGTGGAAACGCCCAGGCCTACGCACACCCGCTCTGCCCCGGCCTGCCGCGCTGCGGTGACAACGCCCTCAGCGGCGTCGGACACCTGGTTCCGGGTGCCGGTGACGCCCATGATGGACACGGCGTAGACGAAGCCGCGGCTGGCCTCCACGGTGGCCTTCATGCGTTCGGGGGTGGAGGACGGTGCCACGAGGAAGACGCGGTCCAGTCCGTACTTGTCCGAGGCAGCCATCCATTCGGCAGCTTCGTCCGGGATAAGGTCCGGTGTGATCAGGCCTGCTCCCCCGGCTTCGGCCAGGCGGCGGGAAAATTCGTCCACGCCCATCCGCATCACGGGGTTCCAGTAGGTCATCACCAGGACTGCGGCGTCAGTGGCGGCGGTGATCCCGGCGACGACGTCGAAGACTTCGCGGACATGGAAGCCGTTCTCCAGTGCCTGGCCGGTTGCAGCCTGGATAACCGAGCCGTCCATGACCGGATCAGAGTACGGAATGCCGATTTCGATCAGGTCCGCACCGTTCCGGGCCAGCGCGATGCCGGCGTCGATGGTTTCCTGGACGGAGGGGAAGCCGGCGGGCAGGTAGCCGATCAGTGCGGCGCGGCCGTCGGCCCGTGCCCGGTCGATCGCTGCGGCGGACTTGCTCAGGGTTGAGACGCTCACAGCTGTTCTCCTTCTTTGCCGATCTCGGCTTCAGCTGACTCTTCGTCCAGCAGGTTGAACCATTCGGCGGCCGTCGCCACGTCCTTGTCGCCGCGGCCGGAGAGGTTGACCAGGACAATCTTGTCCTGGGCCTTGCCGTCGGAGCCGGCCGCGAGGCGCTGGCCCACCTTGATGGCGCCGGCCAGTGCGTGCGCGGATTCGATCGCCGGGATGATGCCTTCGGTGCGGCAGAGCAGCTGGAAGGCGTCCATGGCTTCGGTGTCGGTGATGGGTTCGTAGGAGACCCGGCCGATGTCCGCGAGGTAGGAGTGTTCCGGCCCGACGCCGGGGTAGTCCAGGCCGGCGGAAATGGAGTGCGATTCGATGGTCTGGCCGTCTTCGTCCTGCATCAGGTAGGACCGGGCGCCGTGCAGCACGCCGGGCCGGCCCAGGGTGATGGTGGCGGCGTGGCGGGGCGTGTCCACGCCGTCGCCGCCCGCCTCGAAACCGTAAATCTTCACCGCGGCGTCATCCAGGAAGCCGTGGAAAATGCCGATCGCGTTGGAGCCGCCGCCGATGCAGGCGCACACGGCGTCGGGCAGGCGGCCGGTCTGCTCCAGGATCTGTGCGCGGGCCTCCTCACCGATGACCTCGTGGAAGTAGCGGACCATCGCCGGGAAGGGATGTCCGCCGGCCGCGGTGCCCAGCAGGTAGTGGGTGTTCCCCACGTTGGCAACCCAGTCCCGCAGGGCCTCGTTGATGGCGTCCTTGAGCGTGGCCGAGCCGTGGCTGACCGGAATGACGGTGGCGCCGAGCAGCTGCATCCGCGCCACGTTCAGGGCCTGCCGGCGGCAGTCCTCGGCACCCATGTAGACCACGCATTCCAGCCCCAGCAGGGCGGCGGCGGTGGCGCTGGCCACGCCGTGCTGGCCGGCTCCGGTTTCCGCGATGATGCGGGTCTTGCCCATGCGCTTGGCCAGCAGTGCCTGGCCCAGCACATTGTTGATTTTGTGCGAGCCGGTGTGGTTCAGGTCTTCGCGCTTGAGGAAAATCCGCACGCCCCCGGCGTGCTCGGCGAAACGCTTGGCCTCGGTCAGCAGCGACGGACGGCCGGAGTAGTTCTTGTTCAGGTCCGCGATCTGGGCTCGGAACTCCGGATCAGCCTTGGCCTGCTCGAACGTGTCGCTCAGTTCATCCATGGCCGCAATCAGCGACTCGGGCATCCAGCGGCCGCCGTACTCGCCGAAGTAGGGTCCCGCCGCGTGGCGCAGTGAGTCTCCGCCGGCCAGGAAGGACTCTGTCACCTGCTCCGAGACGCTGTTCTCTTCCGCACTGGGCGTACTGGCGGGGATGCTGTTTTCCGGGGTCCCGGTCATGGAGCCTGTCCTGTCCTGCTCTGGTCCGGATTCGCTGCGGGCGGTTCCGGAAATAGGTATGTCGTTAGTTATCCCTGGCCGCTTGCCTGCAGCCGGGCGGCGATCGCGCCCGCCCCTACCTGCATGAACTCGGCGATCGTGGCGGACGGGTCGTTGTGCCTGACCAGCGCCTCTCCCACCAGGACGGCGTTGGCGCCGTTTTCCGCATAGTGCGCAACGTCGGAGGAGTCGCGGACACCGGATTCGGCAATCACCACGGCTTCCGCAGGGATCGAAGCCGACAGTGCCGCGAAGACGGACCGGTCGACGTCGAGGGTCTTCAGGTTGCGGACGTTGACTCCGATGATGCGGGCGCCGACGGCCACTGCCCGCTGGATTTCCTCCGCGGTGTGCGTCTCGACCAGGGCGTTCATGCCCAGTTCATGCGTGAGGTCCAGGTAAGAGCGAAGCTGCTCGTCGTCGAGGGCGGCGACGATCAGCAGCACCAGGTCAGCGCCGTGGGCACGGGCTTCCCAGATCTGGTAGGGGTCAACCGTGAAGTCCTTGCGCAGCAGGGGAATCCGTACGGCGGCCCGGACGGCGTCGAAATCTGCCAGTGATCCGTTGAAGCGCCGCTGCTCGGTGAGGACGCTGATGACGGCGGCACCGCCCTGTTCGTAGCGCACCGCGAGAGCGGCCGGGTCGGTGATTTCGGCCAGCTCGCCCTTGGAGGGGCTGCTGCGCTTGACCTCGGAGATCACCCGCAGGGTGGTGCGGGGAGCATCGTTACCGCCCAAGGCGGCGAAGGCATCAAGGGCAGGAGCCGCCGCAGCGGCGCGCTCCTGCACCTTTTCCAGCGGCACGTCCTGCTGCCGCTGGGCCAGGTCCTCACGGACGCCGGCAATGATGTCGTCGAGAACGCTCATTTAGTGCCCGTTGCCTGAAAGCTTGGAACCGCCGACGCCGTAGCCTGCCTTGCGCATGGCCCAGCCGACGATCAGGCCGACAACCATCAGGCCGAGGCCGCTGCCGAATACCACCCAGCTGGCAAGGACGAAGCCGATGCTGGAGACCAGGCCGCCAACGATCATGATCAGCACGCAGGTCCAGGCGGCCGGCGTGTTGCCGTGGCCGATCGTCTCGTCGTGGATGCTGGCGTGGGCCTCAGCCTCGTTTTCGGGCTTGGTCTCGTGCTGGTCGATGGCGTTTGTGCTCATGGTGAATCTCCTCGTGAACGAATCTGGTCTCCATTCTGCCATTAGCAGGCGGAAACTCTCTTACATGTTGCGCGGCACGTTGCCGTGCCGCGGGGCCCGTCAGCGGTAATTGGTGGGATCTTCACCCTTGGTCAGACGGTCCCAGCTGTCAATTTCGTCGATCGGCGGCTCTGTCGATTCGCCCTTGGCCGCGGCACCGGTGGCCGGCTGGGCAGCGTAGCGCCGTGAGACCGGCCAGCTGCGCGATGCCGCGGCCAGCCAGAACGCGGCCAGCACTATCAGCACACCGGAGGCGGCGGCCAGATACGGCATGGGCGTCAGGCTGACCTCTGCGCCTGCTGCTCCGCTCACTCCGATCGCCTTGCCGACCGCACCGGCAGCACCCTGGGCAGGGTCCTGGATGACGGCCCAGCTGGCGTAGGTCACCCCGATCCCGGCGACGACCAGGACTCCGGCGATGATCCACCGGGCCACCTTCCCGGCAATCGAGGCGGCCAGGGCGGCCGCGACGGCGACGACGGCGAAGGCAGTCACGGCTGTCGCGGCTTCGCTGCCGGCAACGGCAATGTCAGGGGTGTTGACCGCCGCCTCCGGGAGGACGACGTTGAGCCAGGTCCGGGTCGTCGTTCCGAAAGCCGCGGCGCCCAGCAGCACGGTGCCGAACACGACCGTCGACTTGCGACGCCAGCGCGGCGCAGACGGGACGGATTTTGTGCTCACTTAGGGGTTTCCTGCCTCTTGAAAATCGATTCCGTCACTGTAGGAGTGACCGGTTCCAGGCCGCCGGCGATCAAAGCTGCACGCAGCGGGGCTGCCGCCTTGTTGACGGTTTCCAGGGCCTCGGCCTCCAGGTCCGAGTCCGCTACGATACCGCCGCCGGCCTGCACGTACGCTTTGCCGTCGCGGAGCAGGGCCGAGCGGATCGCAATGGCCATATCCATGTCGCCGGCGAAGTCGAGGTACCCGACCACGCCGCCGTAGATGCCGCGGCGGTGCGGTTCCAGTTCGTCCAGCAGACTCAGTGCCCGCGGCTTGGGCGCCCCGGAAAGGGTGCCGGCAGGGAAGGTGGCGGAGAGGACGTCGTAGGCGGAACTCTGCGGTGAAAGCTCACCCACCACGGTGGAGACCAGGTGCATGATGTGGCTGAAGCGCTCCACCTCCATGAACTGGGTGACGTCCACGCTGCCGGGCCGGCAGACCTTCGAGAGGTCGTTGCGGGCCAGGTCCACCAGCATCAGGTGCTCGGCGCGCTCCTTCTCATCCACCAGGAGTTCCTCGGCCAGGGTACGGTCCAGCTCCTGGGTCTTGCCGCGCGGCCGGGAACCCGCGATCGGGTGGGTGATTACCTCGGTGCCGGTTACCTTCACCAGGGCTTCGGGGGAAGACCCGACGACGGCGAAGGGGTTGCCGCGGGAGTCTTCAAAGTTGAAGAGGTACATGTACGGGCTGGGGTTGGTGTTGCGCAGCACGCGGTACACATCCAGGGCGTCCGCCCGGCATTCCATCTCGAAGCGGCGGGAAATGACCACCTGGAAGACTTCGCCGTCAACAATGGCTTCCTTGCCGCGCTCCACAGCCAACAGGTAGTCGGGTTTCGGCCAGCTTTCCTTAACACCGGCGGTGAGCGAGGCAACGTCCACTGTTCCGCCGTCGAGCACCGTGACGGCCTGCTGCGGGGTGTGCGCGGCGAGCCGGTCCAGCATGCTGTGCAGCCGGGCTACGGCATCCTGCCAGGCGTCGTCCACCCGGTCATCGGAGCCGTCGAAGTTGATGGCGTTCGCGACCAGCAGCACGGTGCCGTCGGAGTTGTCATGAATAGCCATGTCGGAGACCAGGTTCATGGCAATTTCGGGCAGGTCCAGGTCATCGACCGGCGGGGAGGGCAGTTTCTCCCAGTGCCGCACCGATTCCCAGCCCACGAATCCGACCAGGCCGGAGGTGAAGGGCGGCAGCCCGTCGAACCTGTCGGTTGACAGCAGCTGCAGGGTGGCGGCCATCGCCTCGACCGGGTTTCCGTCCAGGGGAACCCCCTTGGGCGGCTCGCCCAGCCAGCAGGCCTGTCCGTCCCGGGTGGTCAGCGTGGCGCGGGAGCGGGCCCCAATAAAGGAATAGCGGGACCAGACACCGCCGGAGGCCGCCGACTCCATCAGGAACGTCCCGGGCTCACCTGCGGCGAGCTTGCGGTAGATGCCGATGGGGGTATGCGCATCGGCCAGGACCTTCAGCCGGACGGGTACAACGCGGCGGTCCGCGGCCAGGGCCCGGAACTCCTCCAGGGTGGGACTGATAACGCCTAGATCCTGCATGGTGTTGGGGCTTTCGGGTTAGAAGGGGTCTGGAGACTTAGGCGGACACGGCCAGGCTGCGGCCCTCGAAGCACGTCCGGGTGCCGGTGTGGCAGGCGGCTCCCACCTGGTCGACGCGGACCAGGAGGGCATCGCCGTCGCAGTCCAGTGCCACTGACTTCACGTGCTGCACATGGCCGGAGGTGTCGCCCTTGCGCCAGTATTCCTGCCGGGACCGGGACCAGAAGGTGACGCGGCCGGTGGTGAGGGTTCGGTGGAGGGCTTCGTCGTCCATCCAGCCGAGCATCAGCACCTCCCCCGTGTCGTGCTGCTGGATGACTGCGGCAACAAGGCCGGCGTCATCCCGCTTCAGGGTCGCTGCAATACCGGGGTCCAAAGCGGAGTCCGGGCGGGGTGTCTGGGGGGTGGTATCTGTTGCCATCACTCCCGATTCTAGTGGGTTTACCTCCGGCCGGGCCGAATGGCCGCGTCCCACGGGCAAAGCCGGGGGTTCCGTGCTAGTTTCAGCAGTGATGCAATTCGTTGAACCTTCCCGTGAAGTCCTGGCCGAAACACTGCTTGCGGCCGGTCCCCACGCGCCTACGCTCTGCGAAGGGTGGGATACCCGGCACCTGGCAGCGCACCTCTACCTGCGCGAGCACCGGCCGGCCGCCGCGCTGGGTTTTTTCATGAAGCCGTTCGCCGGTAAGACTGCCAAGGCCATGGATGACATGGTGGAAAAAGCATCCACCACCGAGGGTTACGCCAAGCTCGTGAAAGCTTTCCAGGCGGGCCCTCCGCGGCTCTCTCCCATGCACCTGAAATCCGTGGATAACAGCGCGAACCTTACCGAATATTTCGTCCATACCGAGGACATCCGCCGTGCGGGTGACCGGTGGGCGCCGCGGGCCCTGGATTCCGAGTACTCCGACGCCCTCTGGTCCGACCTGCTCAAGCGTGCAGCCATCCTGTACCGGGGCGTCGACGTCGGCATCATCCTGGTCCGTCCGGACGGTCCCCGGCACGTCGCCAAGCGGGCTGCAGTCTCCGTGGCGATTGTGGGCGAACCCTGCGAACTGCTCCTGCATGCCCACGGCCGCACGCAGCAGGCGCTGGTCATGTTCGAAGGCCAGCCCGACGCCGTCGCCCTGTTGGAGAGCGCCGACATCGGGCTGTAGGGCCTGACGTAAGATTCGGCGGTTAGATAGTCGCCGTGTCGATCACGAACCGGTAGCGCACATCGGACTTCAGCACCCGCTCGTAGGCGGTGTTGATTTCGCTGGCGTCGATCAGCTCGATTTCCGGTGCAATGCCGTGCTCGGCGCAGAAGTCCAGCATTTCCTGGGTCTCGCCAATGCTGCCGATGCCCGACGCCGCGAACGAACGGCGGTTGCGCATCAGGCCAAAGACCGAAACCGGCAGCGCCTCGGGCGGTGCACCTACGTTGACCATCGTGCCGTCGAGACGCAGCAGGTCCAGGTAGGACTGCAGGTCCACCGGAGCGCTGACGGTGTTGATGATCAGGTCAAAGCTGTTGGCCAGCTTCTCGAAGGTGGCGGCGTCGCTCGTGGCGTAGTAATGCTCAGCACCGAAACGCAGGCCGTCCTCCTGCTTGTTCAGCGTCTGGGACAGGACGGTAACTTCGGCCCCCATGGCGGCGGCGATCTTGACGGCCATGTGGCCGAGCCCACCCATTCCGACGACGGCGACCTTCTTGCCCGGTCCCGCGTTCCAGTGGGCCAGGGGCGAGTAGGTGGTGATGCCGGCGCAGAGCAGCGGAGCTGCGGCTTCGTAGGGGATGCTCTCCGGAACCCGGAGGACGAAGTCCTGGTTGACCACCACGGAGGTGGAGTAGCCGCCCTGGGTGATCGTGCCGTCTACGTCCTTGCTGGCGTATGTGCCGGTGTTGCCTTTGAGGCAGTAGTTCTCCATGCCGGCCAGGCAGTTCTCACACTCGCGGCAGGAGTTCACCATGCAGCCCACGCCCACCCGGTCTCCGACCTTATGGGAGGTGACCTCAGCGCCAACCTCGGCCACGGTGCCCACGATTTCGTGGCCAACCACCTGCGGGTAGGCGATGGGTCCCCATTCGCCGCGGACGGTGTGGATGTCGGAGTGGCAGACCCCGGCGTAGGCGATGTCGATCAGCACGTCGTGCGGGCCGACGTCGCGGCGTTCAATCGTGGTGGGGACCAGCGGGTCCGTGGCGGAGGTGGCAGCGTAGGCGCGTGCGGTCGTCATAAAATCTCCGAAACTGTGGGGTCTGTGTGTACAACTTCCGTAGTCAACGCTACTGGGTCCGGGCCCCTTCGCCGAGGCAATGTCAGTGCTCCCGGGAGTGCCGCTTGATGGGGTCATTAGTAATGACCCCATCAGCGCCGCGTACAGTCGGATGCATGAACAACCGAACCGAGATGCGCGAGTTCCTTGCGTCCCGCCGGGCGAAAATCCGGCCGGAGGATGTTGGCCTGCCGGTAGGCACCAACCGCCGTGTTCCCGGTCTGCGCCGGGAGGAACTTGCTGCCCTGGCAGGTGTCAGCGTGAGCTGGTACATCCGTCTCGAGCGCGGGGACGCCGTCGGCGCCTCCGACGCGGTCCTGAACGCGATCGCCCGCACCCTCAAGCTCGACGACGTCGAGCGCCGGCATCTCTACGACCTGAGCCGTGGCTCGAACGGCGGTGCGCCGAAGCCTGCGCGGCGGCGGCAGTCCTCCCCCGCCGTCCGGAGCACGCTCCAGCTGGTCCTGGACCAGATGACCACGCTGCCGGCGGTCATCCAGAATGACCGCACCGACATCCTCGCCCTGAATGCTCCTGCGCGGGCGCTGTACGCCGGGCTGATCAACGGCACCGGCGGGCCCTGGAACCATGCCCGTTACATTCATCTGGATCCGGGATCCCAGCAGTTCTACCGCGACTGGAACGAGATAGCTGACTACAGTGCGGCCATGCTGCACGTCTCGGCCGGACGCAATCCGTACGACCGGGAACTGTCCAACCTGATCGGCGAGCTCGCCACCCAGTCCGAGGACTTCCGGGTGCGGTGGGCCAAGCACAACCTGCACGAGCATCAGTCCGGGGTGAAAAAGGTCCACCATCACGACGTCGGGGACATGGACCTGATTTATGAGACCCTGTCCGTGCAGGGCAACCCGGCCCTGGCGATGTTTATCTACACCGCCGAACCGGGCAGCCTTTCCGCCGAGGCACTGCAGCGCCTGTCTGCATCAGTGCCTGTGGCTGTACGCCAGGGCTAACCCGGCAGCACTTCACGGGCTTCACTTCACTGGGCTTCACTTCACTGAGCGTCGCGTTGCTCGTTTTTGGGGAGCGTTTCCCGGACCAACTGATAGGAACCTTCCACCAGATCCTTGACCAGGTCCTCGGTGATACCCTCGCCGGCGCCGACGCTCACCCAGTGCTCCTTGTCCAGATAACGGCCACGGGTGATCGACGCGTACTCGCGCCGCAGGGAGTGCCCGCGGTCGGGTTCGGCCTTAACGGTGATGATTAGCTCGTCCGGATCGTCGGTGACGATCAGGAACACTTTGCTGCCGACCTTGTACACGTCCAGGGCCTTTGTGAAGGGGCGCCCGTTCGACACCAGGGGCAGAGAGTCTGCCGTTCTCCGGGCGGTCCGCTGCAGCTGTTCACCGTCCAGCCTCACGCAGTCTCCGTCCGTGGTTTTCCGAAGCTGTCAGGGTCGACGGGCCGCTCCGCGCGCGGCAGTCCCGCCACAACCAGCCGGTACGACTCCATGACCAGCTCCCGGACCATGTCCCCATCCAGGGTCTCGCTGTCCAGAGGCTCGCCGCCGCCCTTGCCTTGGGTGTCGGCGTCTTGCGTGTCGGGAATTCCTCGGCCGCCTCGCGTGCAGCGTCCTGCAGCTCCTGTCCCTCCACGGCGCCCCTAGCGGACGGGGTAACCCGCGTCCGCGATCGCCTTCTTGACGTCAGCGATGGCGTTGTCCGGCCCGAAGTGGAAGATCGACGCGGCCAGGACGGCGTCCGCACCGGCAGCGATGGCCGGCGGGAAGTGCTCCGGCACGCCGGCTCCCCCGGAGGCGATCAGCGGCACGTGCACCGCGGCGCGGACGGCGCGGATCATTTCCAGGTCGAACCCGTCACGGGTGCCGTCGGCGTCGATCGAGTTCAGCAGGATCTCCCCCACACCCCGGTCAGCGGCTTCTTTTGCCCATTCAACGGCGTCGATCCCGGTGCCCTTGCGGCCGCCGTGGGTGGTGATTTCGAAGCCCGACGGCGTGGATCCGTCGTGGATGCGCCGGGCATCCACGGAGAGCACCAGCACCTGGGATCCGAAATGCCGGGTGATTTCATCAATGATGTCCGGGCGGGCGACGGCGGCGGAGTTGATCGAGGCTTTGTCCGCGCCGGAGCGCAGCAGCCGGTCGACGTCGTCAATAGTGCGGACACCGCCACCGACGGTCAGCGGAATGAAAACTTCCTCCGCGGTGCGGGAGACGCCGTCGAACACGGTTTCGCGGGCACCGGAGGACGCGGTGACATCGAGGAACGTGAGTTCATCGGCTCCGGCCCGGTCGTACCGGTGGGCCAGTTCGACTGGATCACCGGCGTCCCGCAGCCCCTCGAAGTTGATGCCTTTGACCACACGGCCGGCGTCGACGTCCAAGCAGGGGATGACGCGAATGGCAACACTCATGTCAGCTCTTCCCTAGATCCGGCAGGCGTGGATGGTGCTGACCAGGATGGCGCGGGCGCCGAGATCGTACAGCTCATCCATGATTCGGTTGGTGTCGGACTTCTTGATCATGGAGCGCACAGCCACCCAGTCCGAGTCCCGCAGCGGGGAGACGGTCGGGGATTCCAGGCCAGGAGTCAGCGCGGCGGCTGCTTCGACCAGTTCCTTGCGGACGTCGTAGTCCATCATCACGTACTGGCGGGCCACCAGGACACCCTTGAGCCGGCGCTTGAGCACGTCCAGTCCGGCCGGGTTGGCGCCTTTGCGGCCGATCATCACGGCCTCGGATTTCAGGATCGGTTCCCCGAAGATCTCCATGCCGGCGGCGCGGAGAGTGGTTCCGGTTTCGACGACGTCGGCAATCGCGTCAGCGACGCCAAGGCGCACGGAGGATTCGACGGCACCGTCGAGGCGGACCACGGACGCATCCACGCCGTGTTCGGCGAGGTAGTCGCGCAGCAGGCCGTCGTAGCTGGTGGCGACGCGCTTGCCATTCAGTTCGGCCATCGAGGAGAAGTCCCCAACCGGCCCGGCGAAGCGGAAGGTTGAGGCGCCGAAGCCGAGGCTCATCAGTTCTTCGGCGTCCACCTGGGCGTCCAGGAACAGGTCGCGGCCGGTGAGTCCGACGTCGAGCGTTCCGGAGCCGACATAAACCGCAATGTCGCGGGGGCGGAGGAAGAAGAACTCGATGTCATTGTCGGGATCAACCATCACCAGTTCGCGGCTGTCGCGGCGCTGGCGGTATCCGGCTTCGGAGAGCATGGCGGAAGCGGATTCGGACAGGGCACCCTTGTTGGGCACGGCTACACGGAGCATTTAATTGTTTCTTTCGCTGGAAGTCAGATGGGAGCTGGGCCTGCCGGCGGGCCACACGCTGCCTGAGCGGAACTCAGGGCAGCACGTGGCTAGAGATGCTTGTAAATGTCCTGCAGGGTGAGGCCTTTGGCCAGCATCAGCACCTGCAGGTGGTAGAGCAGCTGCGAGATTTCCTCAGCGGCGGCTTCATCCGACTCGTACTCGGCGGCCATCCAGACTTCGGCGGCTTCTTCGACAACCTTCTTGCCGATGCCGTGCACGCCGGACTCCAGTTCGGCGACGGTGCGAGACCCGGCAGGCCGGGTCGCCGCCTTCTCACTGAGTTCGGCAAATAGCTCTTCGAAGGTTTTCACAGATCAAGGGTACGCTCTGGCGCGGGTCGGCGCGGAATTGGGTGTGGGTGTGACGGCAGCCTATCGGACACGTCCCGTCACATCAGCAGCCTCCATTCTGATTCCTAGCACTTACAACAGTTTTAGCCGAGTGCCCTTTCTGGGTCTATGACGTGACGACGTCGACCCCTGTTACGTGGCGTCCTTCGCCCCCGCCACGTCACAGCCCAGCGGTAGTGAGAACCGGCATAGGCATAGTCAGTTATCTGAGAGCTCCATTTCAATTTCTCTCATCAACTCAACAAACTCCCAATCCAACGTGTCTTCAGACACCATAGCCGCAAGCTTTCTTGCCGTAATACCAGGAAGTTTATTAGCGTTTGTATGGGAATTCCAGCCGTTAATCACACTCTTTGCCGGAGCCATCACTATCCTTCCAGAAAGATCTGCCCAGTCGCTTTCAAACGCACTAAAGGCCTTCGAGTACTTCGTTGACTCATCGAGTTTGGAATCCAATTCCGCAACATAGTGTTTTGTGTATTGGCCTTGAATTTCGTTTTTCATACCGTCACAGATTTCCATCAGCGTATTGCAAACGACGCTGATCTCAAGCTTCGTGACTTTAGCAATAAGAACTGGTTCGAGGAGATAGCTCTCAATCTCCTTCCGTCGCCATATGTGAGCTGACACCCCAAAACGAGATACCTTTTGAATCAACTCAGTGGACTCCGAATCAGTCCGATAATCGCGATCGAGGATTAGCCGAACACTAACCGCGTTGCCAAGAAAATGCTGTTTTAACCATCCGAACGACTCAACGCCCGGCCAGTGCGAATATCCGCCGATTCCTATGACAGCTAATCCGCTTTCCGAAGCTACGTGCCTGCATCCCAGCCGTTCAGCAATTATCCGAATTAGCTTCATATCGTCACCTTCAACAAAGAGGGCAACCTTGGCCTTTAGCGCACGAGCCATGGACAGATTAAAAGAACTCCCAAGTCCCGACGATACAGATTCCATTTCCGAACTGTCAGAGATTCTGCGCGCCTTGTTTGCGGAGCGCTCAATCCATGTCAGACGCGCAGCGTCCGATTCGCTTGCCACCTCAGAGGCGTGGGACGACAAGATAACTTGCCGACCGCTGGCCTCGAGGACTCGTACTAGTCTCCTTTGCAAATCTGGATGCAAGAACACATCCGGCTCATCCAGAATGATTGTTTCTGATTCACGAGTCCTCCAAACGTGGAAGAGCACTTGGAGCCAGATCTGCAGTCCATCTCCGGCCCAAACTATTTCTTTTTCTGTCCTGCTCACTGCATCTAGATAATACAGGTTGAGCCATGTACCGCCGTCACGTATCGAAGTCGTGATCTGGAGACTACTGAGCTCCTCAGTGTGTTCTAGGAGGAAGCTTATCAACAATGCAAAATCTGTATCACTTGATATTTTTGTAGCATATAAATGATTTCTAAAGTGCCGGCTAAACAGTTTCGTCTCCACGTGTGTGCGGAGATGAGCCTCGCTCACCGTCTTTTCATTTTTTTCCACTGGACTCAGCGTAGGAACGATACCAACCGTTGAAATTAATTTTTTGGCCGCCGCAGCGTTCACCACGTGAGAACCTTTGTGCTCGAGCCAGAAAAAAGGTGCCTCATCGATCGGCCAAACTATGTTGACCGTGGCTCCGGACGTGTACGTTAATCCAATACGCGTGAGTTCTTCCTCAAACTCGAATTGAACGTTCTCATTATTGAAACCGGATTCAGGTATCCGTGCTAAAGGATAACCCATGACCGTTTTATTCTTGTCGTAGTACACATCCTTGGGTCCAACCCGGGCCGCAATCTTTGTCGCAGCATACGCGAGCCGCGTGGCTTCTATGATGGTACTCTTTCCGGCATTATTTGGACCAACCAATAGTGCGCCGTTTTTAAACTGGATAGAATAAGTCTTAAATCCTTTATACCTTGTAAGCGTGAGACTTTTTAGCATTTGTGTCGGTATCCCCCATAATTTTTGGTCTGAACGAAGATCATATATCTGTTCAGGGAGCGACCGCGCCTTGGTCAACGTGTGGCCCACGAGTGAGACAGCTGGGCCTCGTCGTTAGTGGCCACATCACTTTCAGGTCCGTTGCGGGGCCCGGAACTGAGTTCCATTCCCTGTCCTCCCAAAAGATGGTCACCACATTAGTCGTGGGCTCGGATCTGTGACAGCACCGGGGCACGCTAGATCGAATTCATCGCACCAGGGCACTGGCGCTGGGACCTCCTCTGCGCAGTCCCCAATGCGATCTGGACTCATCGATCAGCGGCACCCTGGACCATAGCGTAGACGCGAAGATTTACGCTCGACAAGTCAAATTTCTACCGTCACAGGAACCGGCACTCTCAAGTGCAATGGGCGGATTCAAGCCTGTTCCGCAACAAATTGCCTGGGAAGCGCATGTGGGTTTCCTAATGCGCGATGAGGTGATGGCTGCCCACCGGACGGAGCTAACAGTGGCTGGATGCCCGCCTACCGAGGTATGCCTATAGCGCGTGGACGTTTGTCGTCCAAAAGTCCGATGGAGTATTGCGAAATCATGTTGGACGGCTATGGGAGAGAAACGCTTTAGCTCAACGGCATTCCAAGACCCTCGAGTGCGGCCCCGCAGTGCCGTCGCCGGACCGCCAACCGAAACCGGCGGCGACGGCGCGCCCGACAATTCCGGCAGGCCCCTTAATGGGAGAACTCGCACGCTCCGACTTTTCCACGACAGGACCAGCACCTTGACGGTTATTCTTCGCAACGTCCGCCCCCTGGGGCGAAGCAGCTTCCGATGTCGTACTCGAAGAGGGCGTGATTACCGCCGTTAAGCCCGCCTCGGCAGCTGGAACCGCCGCGCCCGCAGGCGCCGCCGTCGTTGATGGCAACGGCAGGATCCTGCTGCCCTCGTTCTCCGACGCCCCCGTGCACCTGGACTCCACACGGATCGGTCTGCCGTTCCGCCCGCACACAGGAGCCCCTGGGGTGTGGGGCATGATGCTGAACGAGCGGCGGAACTAGCGCATTGCCGAGGCTTCCGTCGCGACCGGGCCACGGCCTGTCTCGGGGCAATGATTGAACGCGGCACCACCCGGGTCCGCACCTATGCCCAGGTGGACGTCGACGCCGGCCTGGAACGGTTCGAAGGTGTCCTCGCGGCCCGCGAAGCGCACCGGAACCGGGCCGACGTCGAAGTCATCGCGTTTCCGCAGGCGGGGCTGCTCCGTGAAGCGGGCAGCGCCGAGGTGCTGGAGGAAGCCCTGAAGCTGGGCGCCGACGTCGTAGGCGGCATCGACCCCTGCTCCCTGGACCGGGATCCGGTGCGGCACCTGGACATCGTTTTTGGGCTCGCCGAGAAGTACAGCGTTCCCGTGGACATTCACCTGCATGAGCCAGTCAGCTGGGCCTGTTCAATGCCCAGCTGATCCTGGAACGCACCAAGGCACTGGGCATGCAGGGACTCGTAACCACTTCCCACGGCTACGGGCTGGCTGACCTGGCAGCTGGCGTTCACCAGCCGGTTCCGGGTCAAGAGCACTCCTGTCCTCCGTCGCCGACCGCACACGGGCACGCCATGGTGGTTTTCGACTACGTCCATGTGGGCTACCGGCTGACCGGAGATATCGCCCTGGGTCAGGATCAATCTTTCGGCCAGCTCCAGACGTGAACTTCGGTGGGCATGAAGACCTCTTTGGGTTCAGGTGTGTGAATAAACCACCAAATCTAAGGCCTTCGCCCTATTCACGTGTAACTAACGTGGTGTCTCAGCTACCCCCTAGTGCCGTGACGACGGCGGCGGTCACCTCCTCCGCTACGGTCCGGGCAGAACCGTCTACGCTGACAAGCCGGCGGCAGGCGTCGAGCTCGAGCGTCAGTGGCGCACCAGCGTCCTGCCCCAGGGCCACAGGCCAGAGCGTCACGAACCCGGTCGCCGTTTCGCCGCATTCCGCCGCTGACGGTTCAGCGGCGGCCGCCCGCAGAACGGCATCCTTTGCCGGGCCCGTGAGGTTTCCTCCTCCGGAGAAGGTTCCCGAAACGTTCTCAATAAGGTCAAAGGGCTGTTCCGGCTGCGGACTGCCGGGAAGTCCAGCCGACGCGTCCGGTGTTGTCTGTGTGCTCGGCGCGGGTGCCATCCGGTAGTGGCAGATCCGCAGGGAATCGACGTCGTCAGCGCTGGGCAGGAGCCCCGGTGAGCCAGGCACGGTCTCACCGCCACTCGTAGCTGCATCCTCGACGTCAGTCGTGATTGGTGCGAGGGCCGTTACTCCCGGCCACGTGCTAAAACTCCATTCCTCGGGGCAGCCGGCGTCCAGGGCTGCCCTGGACTGGATCAACGCCGTCTTGTGCTGGCTCACCTCGACCACGTCCATCTCTGCCAGGACGCCGTGCACGCCGGGCTTGGTTTTACCGCAGGAGTCCGTGGGCCAGGCAGCGCGCATGGCCTTTCCGTCTGCCGCCAGCAGCCAGAGATCGGGGACCAGTTCCAGGTCGGCGGAGCAGACCTGGTTCCACCCGGGTCCGTCGCTGGGTTCCGCCAGGGCCGCGGCCAGGGCGTCCAGGTCTCCGGTGAGACGCTCCTGCGTGACCGCCCGCCACAGCCCGTCCTGATCCTCGACGGTTTCCAGCGCGGCACCACAGCGGATGACTTCGACCGGCACAAAGCCCTCGGGCACCGATCCGGCTATCGGCGGCGGTGCTGCCGCCGGCGCCGTCGGCTGGGCCTCTGATCCAAAAATGTGCTCCATGCTGGTGCAGTCGACGGCATCGGCCAGCTCGGCCACGGGCCGGGGTCCTGCAGGGTTTCCGAACTGCTGCCCGCACCCGGTCGAAACGCACATCAGCAGCAGGACCGCCGCAGCTGAGGTGCTGCCCCGCACCACCCCTGCCCGCCCCCAACGCATCCGCTTCAATGCCCCCAGCTCCCCTCAGTCGGTGCCTTAGCGTAGCAAGACTGCCCGGCGGAGCCCCGATGTCGAGATTCGGCACACGGCTGCGTCTTAGAAGTGAATGCGGCCACAATGGCTGTGTTGCAGGAGACCCAGTGTTGAACCACACAAGGAGAGCGTTATGGCTAAGTATCTGTTGCTCAAGCACTACCGCGGCGCGCCGGCACCCCTGAACGATGTGCCGATGGATCAGTGGACACCGGAGGAAGTGTCCGCCCACATGCAGTTCATGCAGGACTTCGCCGACCGGCTGCAGGCCAGCGGTGAGTACATCGACGGACAGGCGGTGTCCCCTGAGGGGACATTTGTACGGTACGACGGCGAGGGGCGGCCCCCGGTGACCGACGGCCCGTTCGCGGAAACCAAGGACCTGATTGCCGGCTGGATGGTGATCGACGTCGACAGTTATGACCGTGCCGTCGAACTGGCCGGTGACCTCTCGGCCGCCCCTGCCGCCGGCGGCAAGCCGCTGCGCGAATGGATCGAGCTGCGCCCCTTTATGGGTTCCCCCATCACCATCACGGAGTAAACAGCCCGTGGAGGAAACCCAGGTCCGCACACTCACCCCGCAGGTGATCGCCGTGCTCGTCCGCCGCGGAGCTGGTTTCGCGGCGGCCGAGGACGCCGTCCAGGAAGCCCTGATCGAGGCCGTCCGGACCTGGTCCAGCACTCCGCCGCGGGATCAGCTGGGCTGGCTGGTCACTGTGGCCTGGCGGAAGTTCCTCGACGCCGGGCGGGCCGATGCCTCCCGCCGTCGTCGTGAGCTCAGGGCCGATGCCGAACCTCCACCCGGGACCGCCGGCGAAACGGATGACACGCTGCAGCTCTATTTCCTGTGCGCCCATCCTTCCCTGACGCCCTCCTCAGCGGTCGCCCTGACGCTGCGCGCCGTCGGCGGCCTGACAACCCGGCAGATTGCCGCTGCCTATCTGGTGAGTGAATCCACCATGGCGCAGCGCATCAGCCGGGCCAAACGGACGGTATCCGGGGTCCGGTTGGATTCTCCGGGGGATCTGTCCACGGTCCTCCGGGTGCTGTACCTGGTCTTCAATGAGGGGTACTCCGGCGACGTGGATCTTGCCGCCGAGGCGATCCGGCTGACCCGCCAACTGGCCGGCCGGCTGCGGCATGAAGAAGTGCAGGGCCTCCTTGCCCTGATGCTGCTTCATCACGCCCGCCGGCGGGTTCGGATCAACGACGACGGGCAGCTGGTCCCGCTGGCGGTGCAGGACCGAAGCCTGTGGGACACCGCCCTGATCTCCGAAGGGGTGGTGATACTGCAGCGGGCACTGGCCCGGCAAAGGCTGGGCGAATACCAGGCGCAGGCTGCCATCGCCGCGCTGCACGCTGATGCCCCCAGCGCCGGGGAAACCGATTGGCCGCAGATTGTTGAGTGGTACGACGAACTGGTTGCACTGACGAAGAGTCCGGTCGCGAAGCTGAACCGCGCCGTGGCCGTGGGGGAGGCAGACGGTCCACAGGCAGGGCTGGCTGCTCTGAGTGCCTTGGACCCTGCGCTCCCCCGTTATACCGCTGCCCTGGCCTACCTCCGCGAACGCAGCGGCGACACCGGAGAAGCCGCACGGCTCTATGCCCGGGCCGCTGTCGCCGCCCCGAACCTCCCCGAACGCGAGCATCTGATCCGTCAGGCGGCGCGCCTGAATTCGGCCGAACGGACTACCCGGGAGGCATCGTCGTAGGAGTCGAGGTTACGGGGGGCCGGCCCTTTCGCATCAGGCAGCCCTTTGATGGGAGAATGCAGCGCACGCTCTGACTTTTCGGCGACAGGACTGAACCAGTGACCGTTTTTCTTCGCAACGTACGCCCCTGGGGCGAAGCAGCCTCCGATGTGACACTCGAGGACGGTGTGATCGCGTCAGTCAAGCCCGTCAGGGCGGACACCGCAGCCGCGGATCAAGCCCCAACGGGCGCCGGCGTCGTCGAAGGCAACGGCCGGATCCTGCTGCCCTCCTTCTCCGACGTGCACGTGCATCTGGACTCCAACCGGATCGGTCTGCCGTTCCGCCCGCACACGGGGGCCCCTGGGGTGTGGGGCATGATGCTGAATGACAGGCAGAACTGGCGCAACGCCGAGGCTTCCGTTGCCGACCGGGCCACGGCCTGCCTTGGGGCCATGATTGAACGCGGCACCACCCGGGTCCGGACCTACGTGCAGGTGGACGTCGACGCCGGCCTGGAGCGGTTCGAGGGTGTCCTCGCCGCCCGCGAAGCGCACCGGAACCGGGCCGACGTCGAGGTCATCGCGTTTCCGCAGGCGGGGCTGCTCCGTGAAGGCGGCAGCGCCGAGGTGCTGGAGGAGGCCCTGAAGCTGGGCGCCGACGTCGTCGGCGGCATTGATCCGTGCTCCCTGGACCGGGACCCGGTAAAGCATCTGGACATTGTTTTTGGGCTCGCCGAGAAGTACGGCGTTCCCGTGGACATCCACCTGCATGAACCCGACCAGCTGGGGCTGTTCAGTGCCCAGCTGATCCTGGAGCGCACCAAGGCTCTGGGCATGCAGGGACTCGTGACTATTTCCCACGGCTACGGACTGGCCGACCTGCCCGCCGGCCAGCTGCAGGAACTCATCGACGAGTTCGCGGCGCTGGACATCTCCATGGCCACCATCGCCCCTGCCGGGCAGCCGCTCCCGCTGCAGCAGCTCGCCGCGGCCAGGGTCCGGGTGGGACTGGGCCAGGACGGCCAGCGGGATTACTGGTCCCCCTACGGCAACGCGGACATGCTGGACCGCACCTGGCAGCTGGCCTTCACCAGCAGGTTCCGCGCCGACGAACTCATCGAACACTGCGTTGCCGTGGCCACCGTCGGCGGGGCCAGCGTCATGAACCCCCAGGCCCCGAGACTGGCATCGGTGGCGGACCGTCCAGGGCTCAATGCCGGCGACCCGGCCGAGCTGGTGCTGGTCGAAGGCGACACGGTGACGGCCGCAGTCATGGACCGGCTGCCGGGCAGAACCGTTCTTCACAGCGGCCAGGTGGTGGCGGACGGTTTGGAACTGGTCTAGCCCGCGCCCCCACAGGCTCCGGTCTCCGTCCTGCCTGTCCAACACCGGGTGGACAGTGCCAGCATGTAGGCAACTCCCGGTTCCGGAAGGACCCCCGCGATGCCCGCCCCAGCCAGTCCATCCGCACAACGCGGCCGCCTGCTCGTCGTCGCCATCCTGGCGTCCTTCGTCGCGTTCCTCGACGGCACCATCGTCACCGTCGCCCTGCCCGCGATCAGCGCCGAACTCGGCGGCGGGCTGGTCACCCAGCAGTGGGTGGTGAACGCATATCTGCTCACGCTCGGTGCGCTGATCCTGCTGGCCGGCTCGCTCTCAGACTCCTACGGCCGGCTGCTGATCCTGCGGCTGGGACTTCTCGGGTTTGGCGCTGCCTCGCTGGCCTGTGCCCTGGCCTGGACCCCGGAAGTCCTCATCCTGGCCCGGGCCATTCAGGGCATGGCGGCGGCACTGCTGGTCCCCAGTTCCCTGGCCATGATTACGACGGCGTTCCAGGACCGGGAGCGCGCCCGCGCCATCGGCCAGTGGACGGCCTGGACCGGCACAGCGGCAATCATCGGGCCGCTGCTCGGGGGGATCCTGGTGGACTGGGCGAGCTGGCGGCTGATTTTTGCGGTCAATGTCCTGCCCGTGGCCCTCACACTTTTACTGATGATCGGCCTGCAGGACAGTCCGCGGCGCAGGACGGCGCTGGACGTTCCCGGTGCCCTCCTCGCCGTCATCGGCCTGGCCGGACCGGTCTACGCGCTGATCGAGCAGGAGCGGCTGGGCTGGGGCCATCCCGCCGTCGTCGTGCCCCTGCTCCTCGGAATCGCAGCCTTGGTGCTGTTCGTCCTTCGCGAAGCGCGAACCCGGGCGCCGATGATGCCGCTCTCCCTCTTCCGGGCGCGGAACTTCCGCTACGGCAACCTGGTGACCGCGGCGGCGTACGGTGCGATTTCCCTGGGGTCCTTCGCCATCACCGTGTTCGTGCAGGAAGCCGGCGGCTTCTCCGCCACGGAGGCGGGATTCACGGCCCTTCCGGTGCCGATCGCCCTGCTCCTGCTGTCCACGTTCTTCGGCAACCTGGCCGGCAAGTACGGGCCGCGGATCTTTATGACGGTGGGTCCGATGATCATGGGGGCCGGGTTCCTGCTGATGCTCACGGTGAGTCCCCCGCTGAATTTCTTCACCCAGCTGCTGCCCGGCCTGCTGCTCTTCAGTTTTGGCCTGGCCGTGATGGTCGCACCGCTGACTGCCGCGGTGCTGGGTGCGCTGCGGGAGGAAGAGGCGGGCATTGGTTCCGCCGTCAACAACGCCGTGGCCCGGGTGGCCGGGCTCGTCGCCGTCGCCCTGATCGGCACGATCTCCGCCGGCGCCCTGGACTACCCCGGATTCCAGCAGACGGCACTGGCAACGGCCGTGCTGTTTTTCGGGGCCGGATTTATTGCCCTGATCGGAATCCGGACACCCAAACCGGCCGAGTAAGCCCGTTCACTGGATGCCAAATCCCTCACGGCTGGAACGCTCATAAGAATCCCGGACAATCTCCTCCAGCACGCCCAGATCCACCTTCGACAAATCCTTCAGATACAGGCAGACCACTCCCGTGGTGTGCGCGCCGAGCCGCTCCAACTGCTCGGCATAGGCCTCTGTTCCGTCGGCGAGGTAGACCGTCGTCGCCGCCTTGCGCGGTGAGAACCCCGCCGCCGGGGCATCCCCCTCCCTGCCGCTGGCGTATTTGTAGTGGTAGGCGCCAAAGCCGATAATCGATGGTCCCCACATCACGGGTGACTCCCCGGTAACCCGCGTCATCATCTCGAGCAGCGTGCCCGCATCCCGCCGGCGCACGGCCGGAGCTATGGCTTCAAGGAAGGTGCCGACGTCGGCCGCTGATTTTTCCATGCCCCGAGCCTAGCGCTCCGGGAACCTAGGCGCGCGCCTGGACAAGGTTGGCGAACGGCAGCCTGCCGTGGAGCTGGCGGAACCGCTCGTGATAAGCCGCCTGGGCCGCGTTGAGCTCCTCCGGAGGGAGCTCCTTCCAGGCCATCTGCAGCGTCCGGGCGCCAGCGAGCTGCCAGATCAGCCGGCCGTCCCAGTGCCCCGGCGGCTTGCCCCGGCCGAAGTCCAGATACTCCTGAATCTGGCGGCGGAGGCCCCGGTTGCCCTTGCTTCCGGGGCCGGCCTTGCCCACAAACAGGATGTCCGCGTCCTCCACCCATTCGGTGGCGAGCACCGCACGGGACACCGAGGGATTCTTCCGCTTGAACGTCCCGGCGGTGCTTTCGGCGAGGAACACCGGCTCGAACCCGGCGGGCCGCAGCACCACAAAAATCCCCGGCCGCTGCGGAATCCGGTTGATCTCCAGGTCAGCGATGGGGCGGAACCCGGTAAATCCGTCCGCCAGAAGTGATTTCTTGTTCAACGGAACGCTCAAACCCCGGCCCCGCGGAGCGCAGCCACGGTATTGACGGCGGCCGCAAACGCCTCGTAGCCCTTGTCCTCCGACGAGCCCTCAAGCCCGGCACGGTCCAGTGCCTGCTGCTCGGTGTCGCAGGTCAGCACGCCGAAGCCGACCGGAGTCCCGGTCTGCACGCTGACCTCGGTCAGCCCCTGGGTCGCAGAGGAGCAGACGTAGTCAAAGTGCGGCGTCCCGCCGCGGATGACGACGCCGAGGGCGACGACGGCGTCAAAGTGCGGTGCCAGCCGCGCGGCAGCCACGGAAAGCTCGAACGTGCCGGGCACCCGGACCACGCTGGGGCCAAGGCCGGCATCCGACGCTGCCCGCAGCGCGCCGTCGAGCAGCCCGTCCATTACTTCGGTGTGCCAGCTGGCGGCGACAATAGCCACCTTAAAGTCCAGGCCCTGCGCCTTGATGCTGCTGACATCGTTATCGGGTGCGCCGTGTCCGCTCATGGTTCGTGTCCTTCAGTTCGTTGGTTGGCCAGGGCCAGGTTTTGATGAGAAAGTCAGCCCTGCTGAACGGGATGGGCCCGCAGCAGGTTGAGGTGGTGGTTCATCCGGTCCCGCTTGGTCTGCAGATAGCGTTCGTTTTCGGCGCGGACCGGCACTTCGGACGGCACCATCGCGTCAACGTGCACTCCGTACGCCTCGAGCCTCTCGCGCTTGGCCGGGTTGTTGGTGAGCAGCCGGATCCGGTCCAGGCCCATCTGCAGCAGGATCTCCGCGGCCGCCTGGTAGTCGCGGGCGTCGACCGGCAGGCCAAGCTGTTCGTTGGCCTCCACCGTGTCCGCGCCGGCTTCCTGCAGGGCGTAGGCACGGAGCTTGTTCGCCAGTCCGATCCCCCGGCCTTCGTGTCCGCGCAGATAGAGCACGGTTCCGCCATGCAGGCTGATCAGTCCCAGGGCCTGCTCCAGCTGCTCCCCGCAGTCACACCGGTAGGAGGCAAACACATCACCGGTCAGGCACTCGGAGTGCAGCCTCACCAGCGGCGGGGCCGGATCCGGTGCCGTGCGGTCGGCGCCCGGCGCAGACACACTCAAGTGTTCGGCACCGGTGCGTGCATCGGTCCAGACCCGGGCAGTAAAGTCCCCGAACGCCGTCGGCAGCTGGACCTCCGGCCCCGGAACAACGCCCGCGGCACCCGGGGCAGTCACCGCACACCCCCGGCAGCTGCCGGCGCGGCGGCTTCCAGCCACGCCGCCAGGTCCTCGATGGATACCAGCACCAGGCCGTGCGCGTCGGCGAACTCGCGGAGCGCCGGCAGCCGCATCATTGTCCCGTCGTCGTGCACCAGTTCGGCGATTACACCCACGGGCGTGCAGCCGGCCAGCCGGGCCAGCTCGACGGCGGCTTCGGTGTGGCCGCGGCGGGCCCGGACGCCGCCGTCGTGCGCCCGCAGCGGGAAGATGTGCCCGGGCCGGTTCAAATCAGCGGCCACGGACGCAGGATCGGCCAGCACCCGAGAGGTCAGCGCCCGGTCCGCAGCGCTGATCCCGGTGCTGGTACCGGCCGCCGCGTCGCAGGAGACGGTGTACGCCGTGCCTTTGGCGTCCTGGTTGACCGCGGTCATTGGCGGCAGGTTCAGCCGGTCGGCATAACTGCCCGGCAGCGGCACACACACAACCCCGGAGGTGTAGCGGACGGTGAAGCCCATCAGCTCCGGTGTGGCGTGCTGGGCGGCAAAGATGATGTCGCCCTCGTTTTCGCGGTCCTCGTCATCCACGACGACGACGGCGCGGCCCGCGGCGATGGCGTCCACTGCGGCGGCGATCGAATCCAGGCGGATGCTCATGCTGCCCCGCCCGCTGCGACGGCTGATGCGGGAACGGCGGCGAAGGCCAGGAGCCGCTCGGCGTACTTCGCCAGCACATCGACTTCCAGGTTCACCCGGCCGCCGGGATCCAGTGCACCGAGCCCGGTTTCGGCCAGCGTCGTGGGGATCAGACCCACCTCGAACCACGGTGACGGATCTGCCGGTTCACTGACCGCCGTGACGGTGAGCGACACGCCGTCGACCGCAATGGACCCCTTCTCGGCGATATACCGCGCCAGTGGCTGCGGCACTCCGAACCGGAGCCGGTCCCAGCTGCCGAGGTGCTCGCGCTCCACCAGGTGCCCCACGCCGTCGACATGTCCCTGCACCACATGCCCGTCCAGGCGTCCCCCGGCGGGTACACAGCGTTCCAGATTGACCTTTTGGCCCGGGGCCAGCGACCCGGTGGTGGTCCGGTCCAGGGTTTCGCCAATGACGTCCAACGAGATCTGTTCGCCATCGACCGCTGTGGCGGTGAGGCAGACGCCGTTGACCGCTATCGACCCGCCCAGCTCCAGGCCTGCCGAGCTGGCCGGTGCCTCGATCACCAGGACCTTGCCGGCGCCGGAGGGGTGGGGTGTCAGGGAAATTACGCTGCCCTGTTCAGCGACAATGCCGGTAAACACGTCAGTGTCCTATCGTTGGTTCGTTGTTCTCAGGGGTCGGTTCCAGCTGGAGCCGCAGGTCAGGGCCGGTGAGGCGGAAGGCGCCGCCGGCAGCATCGAACCGCCAGGCCTGGGCCTCCGTTAGGGTGCTTACGCCCAGTCCGAAGAAGGACGGTGTGCCCGCCCCCAGCAGCTTCGGCGCGGTGTAGACCACCAGCTCATCCGCCAGTCCGGCACGCAGGAACGCGCTGGCCACGGTGGCTCCGCCTTCCACCAGCACGTGCCGCACGCCGCGGGCATGCAGCCCGGACAGTACGACGGCGGGATCATGGGTATGGATCTGCAGGAACCGGCCGTCGGTTCCCCGGACAGCGGCGCTGGCGGGAACTTCCGTGGTTCCCATGACCACCCTCAGGGGCTGGGACAGCGGCTCCGCGGCGTCCTCCGCTCCGGGCCGGCCGCGGACTGTCAGCCGCGGATTATCTGCCTGCACTGTGCCGGTTCCGGCGACGATCGCGTCGCACCGGGCCCGCAGCTCCTGCGCATCTTCCCGTGCCTCCGGTGAGGTAATCCATTGGCTGGTTCCGTCCGCAGCTGCGGTGTGTCCGTCCAGGGACTGTGCGGTCTTGACCGTGACGAAGGGCCGGTTTTCGCGGACGGCGGCGGACCAGCGGTGGTTCAGTTCCCTGGATTCCCCGGCCATCAGCCCGCCCTCTGTTTCCACTCCCGCGGCCGCCAGGGCAGCTGCTCCCCCGGCGGCGTCGCTGGTTGTGTCCGCGGCGGCGTACACCACCCGGCCGATCCCGGAACCGATGATGGCCTGCGAACACGGACCGGTCCGCCCGGTGTGGCTGCACGGTTCCAGCGTGACCACCATGGTGGTCCCCCGCACGTCGATTCCGGCCGCAGCGGCGGTCGCCAACGCGTCAGCTTCGGCGTGGGCTGTCCCCGCCCCGCGGTGCCAGCCGGTGGCCAGCACCGCGCCGTCGTTGTTCAGGATCACTGCTCCCACCAGCGGATTCGCACCGCGCACTCCCCGGCGGGCCAGTTCGAGGGCCTGGCCCATAGCGGTTTTCTCTGCTGCGTTGAAGGCCATGGCTACCGCACCGTCGGGTCCGGCATGTCCACCTGGACCTGCGGCTTTTCATGGGCCTTGGCCCGCCACCAGACGAAGAAGCCCACCAGGGTAAAGCCTCCATAGAACAGGTACATAAACGCCGTCGCGTAGTAGCCGGCGCTGAACAGCAGCGGCACACCAACAATGTCTACGGCCACCCAGATCAGCCAGAACTCCACCCACCCCTTGGCCATGCCATACGTTGCCAGCAGCGACCCGACGAAGGTCCAGGCATCGGCCCACACCGGCTCATAGGAGCCCAGCATTGCGAAGACCGGCGTCAGGGCAGCGGTTCCGAGAATCAGAACCGCCACCAGAAGGATCCGGGTCCGGCCGGACGCCCACTGCGGGGTGACGGCGTCGGCTCCGGAGTTCTTGCTGGTCTGCCAGCGGCGCCAGCCGTAGATGGAGACGGCAATGAACATGATCTGCCGTCCGGCCTGGCCCAGCAGGTTCGCGGTGTCCGCGTCGCCGAAGATCGAGCCGAGGAAAACTGTCAGCAGGAGGGCGTTGCCGATGATGCCCACCGGCCAGGCCCAGACTTTGCGGCGCATACCGCCGAGGGCGCTGAGCAGCCCGAAAATGTTGCCAAGCAGTTCGCGCAGCAGCAGGGAGGAGTTCCCTACCGGGATCTGCGCGTCAAAGAGCCACCGCAAAAAATCCATGTCGTTCCTTATCCCGTAGCGGCGGCTCCGGGGGTACGACAGTGCGGTGCATCAACGGATCAGGGCACCCAGATGGGTACGCCGAGCGTCGGTCCAACAAACTGTACGTGCTTCTCCCATCCAGACTTTAACTGTCGGTACCGGAATTTCACCAGTTCAACCGTCCGTCCCGCCGGGGGTTCCGGCTGGACGTGCGGGTCGCGGACTATAACCGCCGGTTCGGAATTACACCGACCCCGGAGCACGTTTGTTAACGACATTCTTGCACAGGTCAGGCCACGCGGAGGTCAATCTCGCCGGGGGCGGAACCGCTGGCCCCGAACACCAGCTGCCGGTTGGCGATCTTTTCGGTGAAGAACCGGTCATGGCTGACCACCACCACGGCGCCCGGGAAGTGCAGCAGGGCGCGTTCCATCACCTGGGTGCTGGAGAGGTCCAAGTGGTTGGTCGGTTCGTCCAGGAGCAGTACCGACGCGCCGGAGAGCAGGCACTGCGCCATTGCGACGCGGGCCTTCTGACCCCCGGAAAGGTTACCGATTTTCTGTTTGAGATCCGCCTCGGAGAACTGGAACATGGTCAGGAACCGGTTCACGGATTTCTTGGTTGCGGTCAGCGCCAGGCTGTCCGGCATGGCGTTCACCGCGTGGGTGACGGTGTCGGCGTCGTCGAGCTCCGCCAGCACCTGGTTGTAGGAAACCATCTTCGCGCCGTTGGCCCAGGCGACCCTGCCGGCGTCGGGCGTCTCCTCGCCGGTGAGGACCCGCAGCAGCGTGGTTTTACCGCTGCCGTTGGCTCCGAGCACTACCAGCCGGTCCCCGCGCCGGATCTCGAAGCTCAGCCCGCTGAAGAGCGTCCTGTCCCCATAGGACTTCTCCAGGGACTCCACCCGGCACAGGTTGTCCTTGACGTGCAGGCCGCCGTAAATTTCCGTAATGATCTGATCCACCGGGCGCGGTGCGCGGGCCTTCTTGATCTTCGCCAGCCGGTTGCCCAGGGCGCCGCCGCCGGCTTTGGCGGCCTCGCGCCGGTCGGAGATGCCCTCTGCTTCGAAGGCCAGCAGCTCGGACTCGTGAACAAACTGGGACTGCAGTGCCTTGAGCCGGAACTGCTTCTGGACCACGTACTCGGCGAAGTTCCCGGCGTACTCATGCAGGTGGTAGTTCTCGACCTCGATAATGCGGGTCACCACAGCATCCAGGAACTTCCGGTCGTGGGAGACGACGACGGCGGCACCGCGGAAGTCGCGGAACCAGCCTTCCAGCCACTCCACACCCGCGACGTCGAGGTAGTTGGTGGGCTCATCCAGCAGCAGCACGTCCGGGGCCTGGAGCAGAATCTTGGCCAGGGCAGCGCGGTTGCGCCAGCCGCCGGAAAGGGCATCAATGGGGCAGGTGCGGTGTGCCTCGCTGAAGCCGAGGGTGGTGAGGGCGGCATCGATGCGGCGGGGGTAGTCCCAGCCGTTCAGCCGGTCCATCTCCTCAAAAAGTTCCGCCTGGCGGCGGATCAGCCGGTCCATGACCTTGGGCTCCGGGTCAGCGCCGAGGGTCTCATCGATGGAGGCGAGCTCCGCTTCGACGGCCTTGATCTCCACGAACAGGGCGTCCAGGACCTCTGTAATGGTGGATTCGCCGTTGAGTTCGGAGAACTGGGAGAAGTAGCCGATCTTCACGCCCTGCTCCACGGTGACAGTTCCGGAATCCGGTTCCACCTGCTCCAGGATGAGCTTCAGCAGGGTGGACTTTCCCGAACCGTTCTTTCCAATCAGCCCCACCCGGTCCTTGGGTTCCAGGCGGAAGAACGCCTCGCGCAGGATCTGCGTCTTCTCGAAACCAACGTTGACGTCCTGCAGCCTGATCAGGCTCATTCGGGGTCCTCTCGGGGGTGGAAGCCAGCCACTCATCCTACCGGTGCCAGCGGCATCCCCTGTTCCCTGTGGCCCTGCCCGCCGCATACTGTTCTGCACAACACACACCGTTTCCTGCACAAAGGAGTCCCCCCGATGGGTGAAGCGACAACGCTGGTCAGCGGCCTCGGCATGGGGGAATCGGCCCGCTGGCACGGCGGGGAATTCTTCTACGCCGACTGGATCGCCGGAACCATCTCCGCGCTCGACGGCGACGGGAACGTCCGGCGTGTGGCCGGTGTGCCCTCCTTCCCCATCACTTTTGACTGGCTTCCGGACGGGCGGATGGCCGTGGTCTCCGGGAGCGACGCCGCGGTGCTGGTGGAGGTACCGCACGCGGGGCTGGTGCCGCTGGCCGATCTCCGCAGCATTTCCGAACACCCCTGGAACGAGATTGCCGTTCATCCCGCCGGAAACATCTACGTCAACGGCATCGGCTATGACTATGCCGGCGAGCCCCAGGAAACCGGTGTCATTGCACTGGTCCGGCCCGACGGCTCCGTCGAGAAGGTGGCCGATGGGCTGTCCTTTCCCAACGGGATGCTCGTCTCCGCAGACGGAGGCACGCTGGTGGTCGCCGAGTCCAACGCCGGACGCCTGGCCTCTTTTGCCATCCGGGCGGACGGCGGCCTGGATCCCGCAGGAAGCTGGGCCGCGCTGGAGGGCAGTGCCCCGGACGGGATCAGCTGGGACGGCAGCGGCGGAATCTGGTTTGCCGACGTGCCTGGCGAACGCTGCGTCCGGGTGGCGCAGGGCGGGACGGTCCTGGATACGGTGCAGCTGGACCAGGGCTGCTTTTCCTGTGCAGCCGGCGGCCTCGACGGAGGCCTGCTGTTTATGATGACCGCGCAGTGGCCCCAGGTCCTGGACCCGGCCTCCGAAAAGACCGGCCGGGTCCAGGTCATGCGGGTTAAACCGTGAAGCGGGGGTAGTGAACTAGTTCCCTGCCACCGCGCTGGCCTGGGCCCGCAGCTTCGCGATCGCCTCGTTCGGATCGGGAGTGCCGTAGACGGCGGACCCGGCCACGAAAACGTTGGCGCCGGCCTCCGCCGCGCGCTCAATGGTGTCCGGAGCGATGCCGCCGTCCACCTGAATGGCCAGCTGCAGGTCCGAGCCGCGCACTGCTTCGGCCGCCCGGCGGATCTTGGGCAGTGTCACGTCCAGGAACTTCTGCCCGCCGAAGCCGGGCTCCACCGTCATGATCAGCAGCATGTCCAGCTCGGAAAGCATGTCCAGGTACGGTTCCACCGGGGTTGCCGGCTTCAGCGCCATGCCGGCCTTCGCGCCGCGGTCCCGCAGTTCCCGTGCCAGGCGGATCGGCGCGGCGGCTGCCTCCACGTGGAACGTGACGGATGCCAGACCCAACTCTGCATAGGCCGGAGCCCAGCGGTCGGCGTCGGAAATCATCAGGTGCGCGTCCAGCGGGAGCTTGCTGACCTCCTGGATCCGCTGCACCACCGGAAGTCCGATCGTCAGGTTCGGGACGAAGTGGTTATCCATCACGTCCACATGGACGGCGTCCGCGCCGCTGATCCGCTCAAGTTCGGCTTCGAGGTTCACAAAGTCGGCTGACAGGATGCTCGGGTTGATGCAGCACTGGGTCAAAGGGAAGCTCCTAAATCAGATCTTGCGGCGAATGAGGGCGAGGAACATGGCGTCGGTCTGGTGTATGTGCGGCCACAGCTGGGCGGTGGACTCATGTCCGGCGCCAAGGGAACCGGTCAGGCTCACGGCGTCGAGGGCAGCGCCGGCGTCGAGCAGTTCCAGGTCGTTCCGCTTGCGCAGCACATCCGCCACGACGGCGGTGGTCTCCGCCGGGTGCGGTGAGCAGGTCACGTAGGCAACCACGCCTCCGGGCTTCACTGCATCGACGGCGGTGGTGAGCAGTTCGCGCTGCAGGATCCCGAGTTCGCCGACGTCGGTCGGTTTGCGGCGCCAGCGCGATTCCGGGCGGCGGCGCAGCGCTCCGAGGCCGGTGCAGGGCGCGTCCACCAGGATCCGGTCGAAGGTTTCCGGGTAGTCCTCGGCCACGGTGCGGCCGTCTCCGGTGCGGACGTTCCAGGTCTCCCCCGGCACGGCGTCCAGTGCCTGGCGGACCAGCTGCGCGCGGTGCGGTGCGGGTTCGTTGGCCAGCAGCACGGCGCCCTTCTGGTGCGCCAGGGCGGCCAGGAGCGCGGCTTTGCCGCCGGGGCCGGCACACATGTCCAGCCACTTCTCCACACCGTCCTCGTCCACGGAGACACCGTCCAGCGCCAGTTCAGCCAGGGCACGGGCCACCAGCTGGGAACCGGCGTCCTGCACGCGGGTAGTGCCGGCGCGCACGGAATCCAGGCGGCCAACGTCGCCGGCGGAGAACAGGGCTGAGTCTTCAACGAGTTCACCGTCCACGGCGCCGGCGGACCGGGCCTCCTCGAGGTCCCCCAGTCCGGGCAGGGCGACGAGGTTGACCACGGGGGCGTCGTTATCGGCCCGGAGCAGGTCGGTGATTTCCTCTACGTTCCGGCCGTGGGCGACCAGGGACTGGCGCAGGGCGCGGACGATCCACTCAGGGTGGCTGTATTCGATCGCAGAGCGCTTGACCGCGTCCGGCTCTCCCTCAGTCAGGAGCGCGGTCCACTCGGACAGGTCTCGGGCAGCAACCTTGCGCAGCACGGCGTTGATCAGTGCTGACGGGCCGGCGCCGATCACCGCGCGGGCCAGGCCCACCGTCTGGTCCAGGGCCGCGTGCGCGGGAACACGCATGGCGACGAGCTGGTGCACGCCGATCCGCAGCGCGTCCAGGACGGCCGGGTCCAGCTGCTCCAGCGGCCGGTCAACACAGCGGGCCAGGATCGCGTCATAGGTTCCCTGGCCGCGCAGGGCTCCGTAGGCCAGTTCGGTGGCGAACCCCGCGTCGCGCTTGTCCAGCCGGTGCTTGCGGATGCTCTTGGGCAGCACCAGGTTGGCGTACGCGTCCTCACCGGACACGGCACGGAGAACTTCGAACGCCACCAGGCGGGCCGGATCCGCGGCGCGGGTCCGCTGTGACGGCGCTGCCTCGGTGCGGCTGCGGGTCCGCGGACGGTTCCGCTCACGACCCTTGGCGTTTCGCCCAGCGCTGGAATTACTGCTGTTGCTGCCGCCGGTGTTGCTGCCGGAACTGCGGCGGCGCTCCCCCGGGGAACCGTTATTGGGGGTGCTCATTCAAAAACCACGTCCTCACGCTGGCCTAGTCCCCGGGCCCAATCGGGGCCGGGCATCATCTTTTTTCCGGCAGGCTGGACCAGCTGCAGTTCCAGCGCAGTGCTTCCGGTGCCGACCAGCGCCGACGCTCCGGCGCCCGAGCCGAGCCGCACCTGACCGGGGGCCAGGTCCGTCACATCGGGCCGCGGGGTTGCCGCGCCGATCTTGAACCGGGCGCCGTCCCAGGTGGTCCAGGCTCCGGGTTCCGGGGTCACGCCGTTAATCCGGCGCCGGATCGCCAGGGCGGGCTGCTTCCAGTCCATCCGGCCGTCCTCAATCGTCAGTTTGGGTGCCAGGGTCACATCGCCGGACTGCGGCACGGGTACGGCCCGGCCGGCGTCGATCGCGGCCAGGGTCTGGGCCAGCAGGACGGCTCCGCTGTGCGACAGCCGTTCCAGCAGTTCACCGCTGGTCAGTCCCGGATCCACTGTTTCGGTCAGCTGCCCGAAGACGGGACCGGTGTCCAGGCCCTTTTCCAGCAGGAATGTGCTGGCGCCGGTGATTTCATCGCCGGCGATGACCGAGTGCTGCACCGGTGCCGCCCCGCGCCAGGCCGGCAGCAGCGAAAAGTGCAGGTTGATCCACCCGTGCCTAGGAATGGTTAGTGCGCGTTCGGGGATCAGGGCGCCGTACGCGACGATGGCAGCGGCGTCCGGTGCCAGGGCCGCGATGGCGGCCACGGCGTCGTCGTCAATCTTGTCCGCCTTGATCACCGGAAGCCCGAGTTCCGCTGCGCGGGCCGCGACGGGCGACGGCGTCAGAACGCGTTTGCGCCCCAGCGGTGCGTCCGGGCGTGTGAGGGCGCCAACGACGTCGAACCCGGCGTCGAGGAGGGCATTAAGCGAAGGCACCGCAACGGCTGGTGTGCCCGCGAAGAGTACGCGCATCGCCACGGCGGTCAGGCTCCCGCGCTGGGGGTACCGAAGGTTCCGAAACTGGAGCCGACCGTCTGGGCGCGCTGGGCGGCGGTGCGCTCGGCGATCGAGTCGTAGTCGGCCATGCGGATGGCGCGGAGGGCAGCCTTGCGGTTCTCCCCTTCGAGCCGGTCAATGTACAGAACCCCGTCAAGGTGGTCGGTCTCGTGCTGGAAGCAGCGCGCGAGCATACCTTCGCCCTCAATGCTGACGGGGTTGCCGTTTTTGTCCTGGCCGGTGACGCGGGTCCAGCGGTAGCGCGGAACGGGGTATCCGATGCCGGGAATGGAGAGGCAGCCTTCCACCTCGTCCTCCTGCAGGTCTTCGCTCAGCTCCAGGACCGGGTTCACGATGTGTCCGGCCTGGCCGTCGATCCGATAGGTGAAGACGCGCAGGCTCACGCCGACCTGGGGTGCTGCCAGGCCCGCACCTTCAACGTCCTCCATGGTCTCTTCCATGTCAGCAACTAACTTGGCGAGTTCCGGACCGAACTCCGTCACTTCCTCGGCACGGGTCCGCAGAACGGGGTCGCCGATGATCCGAATCGTCAGGATTGCCATCTGGAATGTGTTCCTTACTGTCGCGATGTGCTGCGCCGTGCGCAGTGTAATGCGCTGTGCAAACGGGGCGGAGTGCCCGCTTACCAGTCTAGTTGGACGCAGGCTGCCCTGCTGCGGCGGTGTGGGCACCGACTGGCTGGACGGGATGCTGGACCGGCGGCGGGGCGATCGGCAGCAGGGCCTGGCCGGCAGCGAGGGCATCGTGGCTGGTCTGCCAGACCCGGCGCAGGGCACAGAATTTGTACCAGTGCTGCGGGAGCACCGCCGGGTTGGCCCGCATGGGACGCACCTCGGTCTGGCCGACGGCGACTCCCAGCAGCAGCGGGTCCTGGCCGTACTGCCACGGTTCCCATTCCCCGCGGCCGGCGTCGACCAGTGATTCCTCCGCTTTCATGCCGGCAACCAGCTGCATAACCACCTTGTCATCAAGCTGCTTGACCTGGCCGTCGCGGTCCGTGTTCTTGGTCTTGTAGTCGATGAGGCAGAGCCTGCCGCCGATCTTTGCCACCAGGTCCAGGGTTCCGGCGTAGCCCAGATCGTGGTTCCAGACGGTGATCTCCGCGGCGACGGGCTGGACCTGGTACAGCTGCCACCACTCATCGAAGCGGTCGGCGAACTGGTGCTCACCGTGTTCTGCCAGGACAGCCCGGGCCTCGGCCAGCTGGTGGGGCTGGTCCAGGGCACGCAGCGCCACCTGCTCGCAGTAGTAGTGCACGCGTGTTCCGCGCTCGGCGGCCTGGTCCCGGTAAACCTCCGAGGCGCGGGAGGCTTCCTTCACGATGGAACGCAGCTGCCCGGCGTTACCCAGGGCTCCCGGAAGTGCCGGGTGCTTTACGACGGCGCTGGCCGCCATGTAGCTGTGCCAGCCGGCCAGCGAGGTACTTCCCTGCGCGATGACGGTCGTAATGGAGGGAACCGCCGGAGGTTCGGTCAGGGAGCGCGAATACATGCGTCCGAACTCGGTTGCGTGTGCCAGGGCTGGATCAGTCATAAACCCAGTCTGTCACCCGGCGGTGACGTTTAAGCAAAACAGGCACCGGAGGGTATCCGGTGCCTGTTGAGGGTGATTCTGTGGGCGATACTGGGTTCGAACCAGTGACCTCTTCGGTGTGAACGAAGCGCGCTACCACTGCGCCAATCGCCCTTGCGGGAGTTGCGTTCAAACTGCTGCAACGTCTAAAGATGCTAGCCCACAATCGGGCCTGATCAAAACCGGATTAGGCACCCGGCGTGAAATGGTCCCGATTGGACGAACCTCGAAACGTCCTATAGAGTTTTTCTTCGTTGGAAAGCGGGAGTTCGCCGCAGAAACACCAACATGCGGACGTAGCTCAGCTGGCTAGAGCACCACCTTGCCAAGGTGGATGTCGCGGGTTCGAATCCCGTCGTCCGCTCGCAAGTCACTGTAAGCTGGCCTTCACAAGCCGGTCACGGTGGGGTGGCCGAGAGGCGAGGCAGCGGCCTGCAAAGCCGTATACGCGGGTTCGAATCCCGTCCCCACCTCCACGGTTACATGCATGACCCATTTATGGGCGCGATTGGCGCAGCGGTAGCGCGCTTCCCTGACACGGAAGAGGTCACTGGTTCGATCCCAGTATCGCGCACGAAGTTTCATACTTTGTGTACTAACAGAGTGTGGAATGTTCATTTGCGGACGTAGCTCAGCTGGCTAGAGCACCACCTTGCCAAGGTGGATGTCGCGGGTTCGAATCCCGTCGTCCGC
>NZ_JACSQC010000003.1:554288-559986 GCF_014836875.1 Arthrobacter pullicola
TTGCGGACGTAGCTCAGCTGGCTAGAGCACCACCTTGCCAAGGTGGATGTCGCGGGTTCGAATCCCGTCGTCCGCTCTCCTGTACTGCATGGCCCCGGAGTCTTCCGAGGCCTGGCGGTATCAGGCGCGATTGGCGCAGCGGTAGCGCGCTTCCCTGACACGGAAGAGGTCACTGGTTCGATCCCAGTATCGCGCACGGAAGATCTGTACTTGTGGATGCACAGTACTTGTGGATAGCACAGTGCCGGTCTTTTATTTGCGGACGTAGCTCAGCTGGCTAGAGCACCACCTTGCCAAGGTGGATGTCGCGGGTTCGAATCCCGTCGTCCGCTCGGAATATCGAATGGAGCAGACCTCAAGGCCTGCTCCATTCGTGTTTAACCGTCCAAACCCGGACCCCGCACTCCTTGGCCTGCTTACTCAGGGGGCTTATCATTGTTCCTGAACGGGAAGCGGTTGGCTTCCCCAGCGAAAGGAGGTGGTCCGTGTCTGTATTTGACGGGCTCAAAGGCAAGGCTGGAGAGCTGAAGGACAAGGCAACCGAACTTGTGGGCCAGAATGCCGACAAGATCAAGGGCGGCATCGACCAGGCCGGAAATTTCGTTGATAAGAAGACCGACGGAAAATACGCCGACAAGGTTGATGGAATCCAGCGCAAGGCCTCCGAAGCGGTAGATAAAGCAGACCGCGGACGGGGACCAGGCGAACCTCCCGCTGCCGGTCCGACACCTCCGGCCAGCTAGACCAAGAGCACGGCAAAAAGCCCCGGTCCCGCTCAGTCAGCGGTACCGGGGCTTTCGTGTCCTAAACTGGCGTGTCTGAGAACCAGGTTTCCCGCCCGCGGGCTAGGAAGCTTCGCCTGTCTGGCCCTCACGGGCCAGTGCGGTAAGCCGGGAGACGGCACGGTAATACTTTTTCATGTACCCGCCGGCCATCATTTCCTTGGTGAACAGCTGGTCGAACGGGACGCCGCTGGCGAGGATCGGAACGTCCTTGTCGTACAGCCGATCGGCCAGGACCACAAAGCGCAGGGCAACGGACTGCTCGGAAATGGTGTGCACGTTGTGCCAGGCAACGGCGTCGATCCCGTCGATGAGCTGGCGGTAACGGCTGGGGTGCACATCCGCGAGGTGGTTCACCAGGTCGGCGAATTCATCCTCTGCGACAGTCTTCCCGTCGTACTCCGAGGCGATTCGGGCCGCCATTCCGGCGTCGTCCAGTGGCGGCGGGGACTCGGGCAGACCGCGGTGGCGGTAATCCTCGCCGTCGATCCGCACGACGTCGAACTGGTCAGCAAGAACCTGAATCTCCCGCTGGAAGTCGACTGCAGCGAACCGGCCCTCGCCCAGCGAGCCCGGCAGGGTGTTGGACGTGGCAGCGAGCTTGACGCCGGCGTCGGACAGTTCCCGCATCAGGCGGGACATCAGGACCGTGTCCCCCGGGTCGTCGAGTTCGAATTCGTCGATGCAGACCAGCTTGTACGCGGAGAGCGCTTCCACGGTTTTGCGGAAGGACAGAGCGCCAACCAGGTTGGTGTATTCCACGAACGTGCCGAAGGCCTTGGGACCTTCCACAGCATGCCAGAGGGATGCGAGGAGGTGGGTCTTGCCTACACCGAAGCCGCCGTCGAGGTAGAAACCAGCCTTGGTTTCGGGCTTCTTGGCGCCGAACAGCTTGCGGAAGCCGCTGGGAGCCGGAGCGTCAACGCTCTCGGCGAAGGCGCGCATAGCGGAAACGGCCTGCGTCTGGGACGGCTGGGACGGGTCCGGAATGTAAGTGTCGAAGGAGACGCTGCCGAAGCGCGGTGAGGGGAAGAAACCCTGCAGGAGTTCGTCCGTGGAAACCTGGGGAGTCCGCTTCGAAAGCTGCTCCACTTGTCCTGCTGCGCCCAATCCATCCATCCGATTCTGCTAGGGGTACGGCATTTGCTGCCGTAGCAACGATACGCCACCGTGGCCGCGGCGCCCTCCTCACGGGAAGTTTTGGGCTGCAGGCATCGTTAGGCTAGTTAGTAAACCGGCCGTAAACCAAAGGAACACTCATGCCGCTTCCCGCAGATCCGAATCCGAAGTTTGCCGACTATGCCAACCCGGACCGCCTGGTTTCCACCGACTGGCTCGCCTCGCACCTCGGGTCACCGGACCTGGTGGTCCTGGAATCCAACGAGGACATCCTGCTTTACGACACCGGGCACATCCCGGGCGCCCGGAAGATCGACTGGCACACCGATTTGAACGACGCCGACACCCGCGATTTCGTGGACGGCGCAGCTTTCGCGAAGCTCATGGGCGAAAAGGGCATCAGCCGCGACACGACGGTGGTGCTTTACGGGGACAAGAGCAACTGGTGGGCCGCCTACGCCCTTTGGGTGTTCACGCTCTTTGGCCACGAAGATGTCCGGCTGCTCGACGGCGGCCGGGATAAATGGATTGCCGAAGGCCGCGAGATGACCACTGACAAGCCTGACGTTGAGGCCGTGGACTACCCCGTCGTCGAACGCAATGATGCCCCCGTCCGCGCGTACCTGCCGGACGTGCTGGCGCATCTGGGCACCGGCCCGCTGATCGACGTCCGCTCCCCCGCCGAATACACCGGCGAACGCACGCACATGCCCGACTACATGGACGAAGGCGCCATGAAGGGCGGCCACATTCCGACGGCCGTGTCCATTCCGTGGGCCAGGGCCGCAGCCGAGGACGGCACGTTCCGGACCCGGGACGAACTTGAGGCGCTCTACGGCGGGGAAGCTGGGCTCAAGGCCGGCGACGACGTAGTTGCCTACTGTCGGATCGGTGAGCGTTCCAGCCATACTTGGTTTGTACTCAGGCACCTGCTTGGCTTCGAGACGGTGCGGAACTATGACGGCTCCTGGACCGAATGGGGCAACGCTGTGCGCGTGCCTATCGTCCGCGGCACCGAGCCCGGTCCGGCTCCGCGCTGATCATCCTCCGCCGGCTACAACTGAAAGCACATTTTTCATGAGCACCACCTCATCCACCCCGTCCACTGTTCCTGCCCAGCTGCAGGAAATCGTCGAGGACTTCCAGGGTCTCAGCGAGCCCGAGCGGCTGGAACTGCTGCTGGAGTTTTCCCGGTCACTTCCGCCGCTGCCAGCACGCCTGGCTGACCATCCGGAACTGCTGGAGCAGGTTGTCGAATGCCAGTCTCCGCTCTTCCTGACCGTTGAGGTAGGCGATGCCCCGGAGCATGCTGTGGAGCTTTACTTCTCTGCGCCGCCCGAAGCTCCGACCACCAGGGGGTTTGCGGGTGTGCTGCATGAGGGGCTGAACGGGCTTCCTGCTGACGTGATTCTGGCCGTTCCCGCCGACGTTCCCGACCGGTTGGGTCTGACCCGGGCGATCACTCCCCTGCGGATGCGCGGGATGTCCGCCATGCTGGGACGTATCAAGCGGCAGGTTGCCGGACTGGTGGCTCCTGCCGGGACCGAGGCGTAACCCGTGGCCGGCGGCGGAAAGCAGGGCGGGCGCAGCGCAACTCCGGCGACGCGGGCTCTGGATGCCGCCGGCGTTTCCTACCGGACCATGAGCTACGAGCATGACCCTTCGGCGCAGTCCTACGGCTTGGAAGCCGCGGAAAAGCTTGGTGTCCCGGCTGAAGCCGTCTTCAAGACCCTGATGGTGTCTGTTGAAGGCAGGCTGGCTGTAGCCATGGTTCCCGTGGCTGGTTCTTTGGACCTGAAGAAGGTTGCTTCGCTGCTCGGATCACGGAAGGCGGTTATCGCCGACCGCGCGGAAGCCGAGAAGCGCACCGGCTATGTGGTGGGTGGGATCTCACCGCTGGGCCAGCGTCTTCCGTCTCCGGCCGTGATCGACTCCAGTGCCGAAGCACTGGAGTCGATCTACGTGTCCGGCGGCAGGCGCGGGTTTGAGATCGTGTTGTCCCCGTCCGATCTGATTCGGTTGACCTCTGCCGCTGTCGGGCCGATCGCCGTCTACAAGTAGGTTCGACGAGCGGATCCCGGAGCCTAGCTGCGCACCTTCTGCACGAATTGCAGTGTCCGCTCCCGCAGGCCGCGGATGCGTTCGGCAACAACGAGTTCCGGGTCCGGGTGAATTGCGGTCGGCTTCACCTCGGCCCGGACGTTGCGTGAGCAGGAGAACGTGCTGTGGATCAGGGTGCCAACTGAGTTGCCGTTCTTTCCGGACGCTCCGGCCTTGGGCGCGACGAACAGGTACACGTCGTCCTCGCTGATGAGGTCCTCGCACAGGGCACAGAGGGCTCTTTTGCTCGCAGAAACCAGTTCCGGCGCGCGGAGCAGGACCGCGATCGGTTTGTTGTCCACTGGAAGCACGAGGTAGGAGCGCTGCGGCATTTTGTGGTCCTGCCAGCCGATCTGGTCGAGGTTCTCCCAGTCGGTTTCGGCAAAGTCCGGCGGGAAGTTCATCGCTGCCACCTGGGAACGGCTGGCGTTGATGAAGGACTTGCGGATAACAGCTTCAGTTATGGGTTGCATGGTGATGGGCTTTCGTTCGATTTCCGGGTTCCGGGGCCGGGTGTCCGGAAGCGGGCTGTGGCGATGTTTGCCAGGCCGGCAGGCAAGTGATCCGTCCTCGGGGCAGGCAAAACTACCCCGGACGGTGGGAACGGACAGCTGGTATGCGTCGCTAGGACAGGGGCGCACTGCAGGGCGTGCAGCCCACCAGCCCTTCCGCTGCGCCGGGGCAGCTGGGTACGGGAATCGAAACAATCACGCCGGACATGCTATCAGCCCCGGAAACGCTGTGGTTCGGCGGCGGGCAGCGGCTTCGGTCGGTCCCTTTCGCGAGAGGCTCAGGTCGGATCTGCCGTTACTGGGTTGTTGGTGCGCCGGGTAGGGGCGGTGCCGTGGAACGGTATGCGTGGCCGGTGGGTGTGACGGTTCGGACGGCGTGGCGTTGGCCCGGGATACAGATCGTCTCTGCGGTCCAGCCGGGTGCTTCTTTGGCGTGGTTGCAGGCTTCGCAGAGCCCTTGTCCGTTGGTGTAGCTGGTGGGCCCTGCCTCGGAGTACGGGCGGATGTGGTCGATGTGCCGGATCGGCGCATCGCACCACGGTGTCCGGCAGGTCTGGTCGCGGGTACGGATCAGCCTTGCGAGTCCGGGCGGGAAGTACCGGGCTTTGGAGTCCATCGCGATCAGTTCACGGCTTTCCGGGTCCAGGAAGAGCCGTCGCAGAGTGACCCGGGCTTGATTGCCGCTTTCGTCGTTGGCATCGCAGCCGTTTGAAGCCGGAAGGCCCTGATTGCCGTTGGGGGCAGGCAGGTCCTGATTGCCTGCCGCATCGCGTGCATCACGGCCGGTGGGATCGGGACCAACGGCGTCCGTGCGGGCATGTCTGCGACCCTGCTCCTGCTGCTGCGGCCGAATCTCGCGTGGGTTTACGTGTGGGTCCAGATCTAGGTCTGGGTCCTGGTCTCGGTCTGGGGTGTTTCCGGTGAGCGGGGTTCTGTGTATGCCGGGCGGGATGTGGCGTTCGGGTGGGTGGTTGTCGGCAGCCAGGTCCGGGCCATGCCCGCGAAGAGCGTCGGTGATGAGATCCCTGGCCCATTGACCGGGAACGATGCCGTATCCGAGGAAGTACGCTGGCTCGTCCCCGGCCCCGGCTTTGGCCCCGTTTCCGTCCCCGGCTTCGGAAGGTGCCGCGCTTATGTTGCCGCTCTTGGCTTCCGCGGTCTCGAGGTGTCGGGGATTGGGCGGTC
>NZ_JACSQC010000004.1 GCF_014836875.1 Arthrobacter pullicola
CGTCCAGGGATTCAATCCATTCCGCGGTTTCTTCCGGGTCACGATCCGGCAGCTGGCTGGTCAGCCCGCTGAGGATGGGGGACGTGTCTTCGCCTGCAGCCATTGCAGCCTCGTTTCATCGTTAAAAAGAGCAGAAGGAATTGAAGAATGTGGCAGGGAAGCCACGGTGGGAGTGGGCCTGCAGTGCAAGGGTGTGTCTGCAGTGCGGGGACCGGTGGTCAGCTGCCGCGGTAGCTGGAGAAGGAATACGGACTCAGCAGCAGCGGGACATGATAGTGGGCCTGGCCGCCGTCAACGTCGAAGGTGAGCAGGACTTCGGGGAAGAACTCCGGGGTATCCAGCCGGGCAAAGTACCCTGCGGTGGTGAATTCCAAGCGGTAGGTGCCGGAGGGCAGCGCCTCGGGGCCAAGATTCTTGACGCGTCCGTCGGCATCCGTCTCGGAGGTGGCCAGCTGGGACCAGGTGCCGTCTTTGAGTGAGCTCAGGCGGACGGGTATCCCGGCGGCGGGTTTTCCTGCCGCGGTGTCCAGGACGTGCGTGGTGATGTGCGAGGTTGTCACGGGGTGATCATTCCTTCCAGCCGGTGGACTGCGATTTGGCGCAGCTGCTGCTGCACAATGTTCTCTTCTTCGGCAGCGGGCAGGGTGATCCGCTCCTGGAGCGCCTCGAGGACCTCTTCTTTGGTGCGCCCGGCGGCACGGATCAGGAAGACCCGTCCAAATTTCTCCTCATAGCGGCGGTTTCCCTCGGCCAGGGCGGCAGTCACCGTCTCCGGTGCAGTACCCAGCCCGGCTTGTTCCTGCCTGGACCATTGGGCTTCGGCATTCTCACCTGCGGCACGCTCACCTATCCGGGGGTGATGGGCCAGGGCTGCCTCGACCTCGCCGGAGGTCAGGGGGGCAGCGGCGTTCCCGGCGAAACGCAGCAGGTCGCTGGTGGAGGCAAAAGGCCGCCCGTCAGCGATCTGCCCGGCCCAGCGCGGAACGTCAAGGCAGGGGAGGAGTGCGGCAGTAGCCTCCGCGCGGCTGGCCTCATTGAAGTCGTGGAGCTGCATTGACGTCCTTTGGGGTTGTTCGGAGGGCTGCGGGGAAGCCTGTTCTCAGCCGGTCCCGCTAAATTTCATAAGGCGGAATAAATATTCCATTGTGTGTAATAGTGAAACCCATGCCCTTGGACGTGTCAATTCTTTGGATCCGCATTGCGCGCAATCCTGCGAAGCGGCGCACAACCGCGTACAACCCTGCCCAGGCCGGTCCTGTGCAGGTCAATCCTGCGCCGGAACGGTCCTTCCGGCCAGTCTGGTGTACCGGGCCATAATGCAGTTCAGCTGATCAGTGCCGCCGGTGGTCCTGAGGGGACAGCCGCGGGCCATAGGCCTGTTTGCGGAAACCGGTGAATCCGATCAGCCGGACTACGCGCTGCCGGTGCCCGCGCCACGGTTCGAGCAGCTCCAGCATCCCGGCGTCGTCGGTCCGCTGGCCGGTCAAAGCAGCACCAACATACGCGGCGAGGTGAAAGTCCCCGACAGATACGTCGTCGGGGGAGCCGTGCGTGCGCTGCAGGATTTCGGCAGCACTCCACGGGCCTATGCCGGGAACGGACTGCAGTTTCGCGGACACCTCCGGCCCCAGCGGCTGCGCGGCCAGGCGTTCCAGCCCCGACGCCGCGGAGCAGGCACGCAGAACGGTCCGGGAACGGGAGGAGTCGACGCCGGCACGGTGCCAGTCCCAGCTTGGAACTTTCCGCCAGCCCGCGGCATCCGGCGCGACCATTAATCCGGCAGGCGCAGGTCCCGGAGCGCGGTCGCCAAAGCGCTGAACCAGATAGCGCCAGGCATGAGTGGCCTCCATGACGGTTACCTTCTGTTCCAGCACCACGGGGACCAGCGACTCAATGACCCGCCCGGTACTGGGCAGCCGGATACCGGGGTGCCGCCGTCGTGCGTCCTGCAGGCCGGGCGGCAGGGTAGCCAGGAAACCGGGATCGTCGAACGCGCTCCAGTCATCGAATTCGCCCAGCAGGGCAGGAACTGTTTCCAGCGCCTCTGCAGCGCCGGGCCCCCAGGCGTGCGCCGCAACACGGACCCGGGCCAGGAGGGGCCCCGCCTGCTGCACCAGCCGCAGCGTCACCGGACCCGACGGCATACGGAACGCCAGCCAGGCCTCGCCCGCCGAGATGCGGACGGTCGGGTCACCGCGCCCGTGGGCCACCACACGCAGGGTGCCGGCAAGGTCCAGTGGGCGGGAAAACTCATACTCTGCGCTGAGGGCTTTGGCCGTACCGGGGACAGGGGCCGCTGCGGACCGGAAAGGAACGGGGCCCCTTCGGCCTGCTGAGGCAGCTGCGGTACCGGAGGACATGCAACCATGCTCGCACGGTCTGGAACTGCTTTTCTGTTCCCCGGCAACCGGCGGCGGGATGGCCGCACGCCAGAGAGCAGTTCGTTTACTACGCCGTGTTCAGCGCCACCTGATCCGGACAGGCTTAGCCAGTAACGTGGTGCCCATGAAGTATGCCAACACTGTCCTGGACCTGATCGGCAACACCCCGCTGGTGAAACTCCACCACGTCACCGAAGGCATCGAAGCCACGGTGCTGGTAAAGCTGGAGTACCTCAATCCCGGCGGATCCATCAAGGACCGCATCGCTGTCCGGATGATCGAAACCGCGGAAGCAGAGGGCAAACTCAAGCCCGGCGGAACCGTGATCGAACCGACCAGCGGCAACACCGGCGTCGGCCTGGCCCTGGTGGCCCAGCAAAAGGGCTACAAATGCATCTTCGTGACCCCGGACAAGGTTGGGGTGGAGAAGCGCGACGTGCTCCGGGCCTACGGTGCCGAAGTGGTGGTCACCCCCACCTCCGTTGCACCGGACAGCCCTGATTCCTACTACGGTGTCTCCGACCGGCTGGTCCGGGAGATCGAGGGGGCCTACAAACCGGACCAGTTCTCCAACCCGGCAGCTCCGGCCAGCCACTACGAATCCACCGGCCCGGAGATCTGGAAGGACACCGACGGGCAGGTCACGCACTTCGTGGCAGGTGCGGGCACCGGCGGCACCATCACCGGCACCGGCCGCTACCTGAAGGAAGTCTCCGCTGACCGTCCCTCCGGCCCGGTGCGGATCATCGCGGCCGACCCCGAAGGCTCGGTGTACTCCGGCGGCACCGGCCGCCCGTACTTCGTGGAGGGCGTCGGAGAGGACATGTGGCCGGGCAACTACGATCCGTCCGTTCCGGACGAGGTCATTGCGGTCAACGACGCCGAGTCCTTTGCCATGACCCGCCGGCTTGCCCGCGAGGAAGGCCTGCTGGTGGGCGGCTCCTCCGGCATGGCGGTGGTGGCCGCGCTGCAGGCCGCGAAGGACCTGGGGCCGGAAGACGTCGTCGTCATCCTGCTGCCGGACAGCGGCCGCGGCTACATGGGCAAGATCTTCAACGACGGCTGGATGAAGTCCTACGGCTTCCTCTCCGGGAACGAGGAGGAAGCCTCGGTCCGCGATGTGCTGGCCACCAAGTCCGGGGCACTGCCGGACCTGGTCCACACGCACCCGGGCGAGACTGTGCTGGACGCCATCGGCATCCTCAACGAGTACGGAGTCTCCTACCTGCCGGTGCTGTCCCAGGAACCGCCGGTGGTCCTGGGCGAAGTTGCCGGTTCCGTGGATGAGCGTACCCTGACCGAGAAACTGTTCCGCGGGGAGGCCAAACCCACCGATCCGGTCAGCGCGCATCTGGGGGAGAAGCTGCCCCTCATCGGTGCAGGTGAATCCGTTGCCGCCGCCAGGGAACGGCTGCAGGAAAACGACGCCCTGATGGTGACCCAGGACGGGGCGCCCGTCGGAATCCTTACCCGCCACGATCTGCTGTCCTATCTCAGCGCCTAGCCGCACCGGCTGCCGACCCACACCGCCGCTACCGGCACCAGGAGGAAAACCATGAGCACAGGCTTTAACACGCGAGCAATCCATGCCGGGCAGTCCCCGGACCCCACCACCGGAGCCGTGATCCCGGCGCTCTACCAGAGCACCACCTACGCCCAGGACGGGATCGGCGGGCTGCGCAACGGCTATGAGTACGGCCGCGGCACCAACCCCACCCGGGATGCGCTGCAGGAACAGCTGGCGGCGCTGGAAGGCGGACGCCACGCGTTTTCCTTCAGTTCCGGCCTCGCCGCCGAGGACTCCCTGATCCGCGCACTGCTGGTTCCCGGCGACCACGTTGTCCTCGGCAACGATGCCTACGGCGGCACCTACCGGCTGATCAACCGGGTCCTTTCGCCCTGGGGCATCACCAACGCGGCAGTTGATATGTCCGACGCCGCCGCGCTTCAGTCAGCGATCGCCGGCGGAAACACCAAAATGGTCTGGCTCGAAACACCGTCCAACCCGATGATGAAGATCTCCGATATTTCCGCCATCGCGCAGGCCGCACACGACGCCGGGGCCCTGCTGGTGGTCGACAACACCTTCGCCTCGCCCTATCTGCAGCAGCCGCTGGCCCTCGGCGCCGACATCGTGGTGCACTCCACCACCAAGTACATCGGCGGACACTCCGACGCCGTGGGCGGCGCGGTGATCCTGAACGACGACGCCGCCGCGGAGAAGATCGGCTTCATCCAGTTCGCTGTCGGTGCAGTTTCGGCACCGATGGAAGCCTGGCTGACCACGCGCGGACTCAAGACCCTCGGTGTTCGCATGGACCGCCATTCCGCCAACGCCATGGCCGTGGCCACCTGGCTGCTGGACCAGCCCGCCGTGGAATCGGTGCTGTACCCGGGTCTGGCAGACCATCCCGGACACGAACTGGCCAAGGCCCAGATGAAGGACTTCGGCGGTATGGTCTCCGTGTCCTTCAAGGGCGGGGAAGCAGCCGCCCGCAAGGTCGCCGAATCCACCAAGGTCTTCACCCTGGCCGAATCCCTGGGCGGAGTGGAATCGCTGATGAACTATCCGGCGGAAATGACCCATGCCTCTGTCAAGGGCACCGAACTGGCCGTGCCGGAGAACCTGCTGCGGCTTTCGGTGGGGATCGAGGACCTTGAGGACCTCATTGCAGACCTGGACCAGGCTCTGGGCCAGCTCTAGGACTCAGCTCCCGGAGCTATGCAAAGGGCCCGCCGGTCCGGACACGGACCGGCGGGCCCTTTGCGCTTACCAGGGGGCGGTCTGGCTCCGGCAGTAAACGCGGCCGTGGACTCCCGGTGCCGGGCGGCGCCTCAGCGCCGGCCGGTAAGCCGGCGCTTGCGGACCTTTGGATCTTTGCTGGCAAAGTAGCGGCTGCTGGGCGGCAGCCACAGCAGCGCGGCACAGGCCAGCAGCAGCACACCCAGGGCCATCAGTGACGGGCCGCGGAACAGCAGCGGAACTCCGGCGATCACGCCCAGCGTGGTCAGGGTTTCCCGGCTGCTGCGCTTGCCATGGCGGAGCCGGAGGGCATAGAACGCGGTCAGTAATCCCAGGGCGACGCCGAGGACGCCGAGGGTCAGCAGCCCCTGGCTGTCCTGCCGCTGGGTCTGGGCCGTGAACAGAAACGAGCCGCCGGCCAGGATCAGGACTGCGGCGGATACCAGCCACGCCAGGAACGCGAGCCGCATGCTCCCGGGCATCGGCATTTTGGAACTGCTCAAGTAGGTCTCCTTATATAGCGTCGGCTCCGCTTCGCGGCACGGGTTCCGCCCGCTGAGTCCCGCGCAGTTCTAACGGTATCCCTACGCTGCCGCGGGTATGGACAACGGAGCCTGGCCGGCAGTGAAGTGAATCCCGGGAACTACCCGGTTAATTTAGGCCGGTTCAGCGTCGCTGGGGTGTCCGCGCCGGTAGAGTGACCCTCGCTCGCACGCCCCACGGCGGCGGTGCAGGAGGGACTGCTGATGGCTTGGGTTCTGCGTTCGCGGGTGGCTGCCGCTGCTCTTGTGCTTGGTGCGGGCGCAGCTGCCGCAGGCCTGTTCTTCCTGGCGATGGACCTGGCCCCGCGGGACGGACTGGACTTCGCGGTCTACGTGGCCGGGGGACAGAGCGTCATTGATGCCAGCGGGGAGCTGTATTCGGTGAGCGTCCCGAACGGTGCCAACCCGGGCCTGATGTTCACCTATCCGCCCGCCGCGGCCCTGCTGTTCGTGCTCTTTGCGCCGTTCGGCCCGAAGACCGGTGCTGACATCTTCTTCGGAATCTCCCTGGTCCTCACCGCGCTGACAGCCTTGTGGCTGGTGGGCCGCTTCAGCGGGAAACACAGTGCCAAGGCTGTCCTGCGGGATTTCTGGCTGCGCCCGGCAGCGGTGCTGGGCTTTGGGCTCGTGGCAGCGCTGGGCCCGTGGCGGGAAACCCTGGCCTTCGGTCAAATCAACATTCTCCTGTTTGCCATGGTGATGCTGGATTTCCTGGAGCGCCGCCCCGGCTGGCCGCGCGGCCTGCTCACCGGAGTGGCCGCTGGTATCAAGCTGACGCCGCTGGCGTTCGCCTTCTACTTCCTGGTCCGCGGGGACTGGCGCGGACTGCGGAACATGGCTTTTGGTTTTCTCGCCGCGTTCGGCCTCGGTTTCCTCATCCTGCCGCGGGAGTCCAAAATCTACTGGGGCGAACTGCTCCCGGACACCTCGCGGGTCGGTGGAGGAGCGTACGTGGACAACCTCTCCCTCCGCGGAGCACTGCTGCACTTCCTGGGTCCGCAGGCCGAGGTGACGCCGTACTGGCTGCTGCTGAGCCTGGCAGCGGCTGCGGCTGCCGCCGTCGTCATCCGGTTGGCTGCCCTCGCCGGATCGGACCTGCTGGCACTTGCCGCGGCGGCGCTGCTGATGCTGCTGATATCGCCGGTCTCCTGGTCCCACCACTGGGTCTGGGTGGCATTGTTCCTCCCGCTCATTGGTGCAGGGCTGTTCGGCCTGCCGCCTGCCCGGCACGGTCTGCGGATCACCGGCTGGGTGCTGCTCTGTATCTCCACGGCCGTGTTTTACTTTTCGCCCAAGACCCTGGCCCTGACCTTTGGTGCGCAGGACCTGAATGCCCAGGAACCCGTGCTGTGGCTGATGATTTCCAGCGCCGGCGTCTTCTGCGGGGCCGGGATGCTCGCCTGGTGGTTTGCCCTGCTCTGGCCGGGCCGGCCCAAGGGATGGTGGCGCACCACGCATGTTCCGGACCGCGTCCTGCTGCAACCGTCCTAGACTGATGCCCATGAGCCCCGGAACCCTGCTGGCCGCCTGCCGGCTCCACGCACTGCTGCCCACCACTGACGCCACGGGCGTGACTGCCATTGACAAGCGTGCCGCCGAGGGGCCGGTTCAGGTCCACGCCCTGGGCCTGACCGCGGATCTGCAGGCGGACCGCAAGCATCACGGCGGAGAATCCAAGGCCGTGTACGCCTATTCGCAGGAAGACGCCGCGTACTGGGAAGCGGAACTCGGGGAAGCGGTTCCGCCGGGGCGCTTCGGTGAAAATCTGCGGGTCACAGGGGTGGACGCTTCCGGGGCCGTCGTGGGAGAGCGCTGGCAGATCGGGGACACCGTCGTCCTGGAGGTCACCTGCCCGCGGACACCGTGCCGGAATTTCGCGCAGTACATGAACCAGCCCCGCTGGGTGGCCCGGTTCGCCGCCGCTGGAAGGCTGGGAACCTACCTGCGGGTGATCAAGCGCGGCACCATTGAGGCAGGGGACACGATCAACGTCATCCACCGGCCCGAACACGGGGTGACCGTCGCCGACATTTTCACCGGCCCCACACCCCGGCAGCGGGAACTGCTGCAGGAAGCCGGTGCCGCGGGGGCCTATCTCTCACCGGAGATCCGGAAGGTGCTGGCGCGCAAGCCGGCGGTCCCGGCCGCCGGGTAAAAGGCCAGCGGGGGAGCCGTGCCTGGAGGGGCAACCCCCGTCAATCCGGGGATTCCGCGCCCTGTGCCGGACCTCACGGTACTTCCGGCTGGTCCTGGGGCCGGGATGCCGTACACTTGAAGAGTCCCCCACTCCGGTATTCCCTGTTTTTCCTGCGGGCAAAGTTCCTGCAGGTATACGTTGTGTTGGGGCCCGCATTTCAAATGCGGGCAGATTCATCTCCTGGGAGCGCCGGCAAAGAAATCGTCATACCGAGCTGAAGTCGCAATCCAGTGACACCGGCCCACAGCTGTGACGGAGAGTCCTGCCTGGGATTGCAACAGTGCCCGGACTTATGTACCCGCAGCCGCAAAGACCGGCTGCCCGGCCCCACTGATGAGGATATATTTCCCGTGCCTGAGAATGCCCAAGACACTGTAGAAGCACCCGTTGAAGCTGAAGAAGCCAACGAGGTTTTGTTCACCGATTTCAACCTTGATGCCCGGGTCCTTGCTGCCCTGACCGACGTCGGCTACAAGACGCCGTCGCCGATCCAGGCAGCCACCATTCCGGTCCTGCTCGAAGGCCGCGACGTCGTCGGCCTGGCCCAGACCGGTACGGGCAAGACCGCAGCGTTCGCTGTTCCTGCCCTCTCCCGCATGGCTGAGCTGGCCGAGGTCAACGGACCCACCAAGGACACCCAGATCCTGGTCCTGGCTCCGACCCGCGAGCTGGCCCTGCAGGTAGCCGAGGCCTTCACCTCCTACGCCGCGCACATGGACGACTTCACCGTCCTTCCCGTCTACGGCGGTTCCCCGTACGGTCCCCAGCTGGCTGGCCTGCGCCGCGGCGCCCAGGTTGTTGTTGGTACCCCGGGCCGCGTCATTGACCACATCTCCAAGGGCTCGCTGGACCTCTCCAACCTGCAGTACCTGGTCCTGGACGAAGCCGACGAGATGCTGCGCATGGGCTTCGCCGAAGACGTGGAGCAGATCCTCTCCAGCACCCCGGATGAGAAGCAGGTTGCCCTCTTCTCCGCCACCATGCCGGGAGCGATCCGCAAGATCGCCAAGAAGTACCTGAATAACCCCGCCGAAATCACGGTCAAGTCCAAGACCACCACCGGCGTCAACACCCGTCAGCGCTATGTGCAGGTCATGGGCCCGCACAAGCTCGATGCCATGTCCCGCATCCTCGAGACCGAGGACTTTGACGGCGTCATCGCCTTCGTCCGCACCAAGATGGCCACCGAGGACCTCGCCGACAAGCTGAAGTCCCGCGGCTACAAGGCTGCCGCCATCAACGGCGACATCCCGCAGCAGCAGCGTGAGCGCACCGTCGAGGCACTGCGCGACGGCAAGATCGACATCCTGGTCGCCACTGACGTCGCCGCCCGCGGCCTGGACGTCGAGCGCATCAGCCACGTCTTCAACTACGACATCCCGCACGACACCGAGTCCTACGTGCACCGCATCGGCCGCACCGGCCGTGCAGGCCGCAGCGGTGACGCGATCCTGTTCATGACCCCGCGCGAGAAGTACCTGCTGCGCGCCATCGAGAAGGCCACCCGCCAGCCCGTTGAGCACATGCAGCTGCCCGGCATTGACGTTGTCAACGCCAAACGCCTGGCCAAGTTCTCCGACCGCATCACGGAGACCATGAAGTCTGAGGACCTCTCGGTCTTCCGCGAACTGGTCACCAAGTACATCGCAGAGCACGACGTTCCCGCCGAGGAAGTCGCCGCAGCCCTGGTTGTAATGGCCCAGGCCGGCCGCCCGCTGCTGATGGAAGAAATTCCGCAGGCTCCGGCCCGCCAGCGCGAGCGTTCCGAAGGCCGGGGCGACGGCTTCGGCTCCCGCGGCCCGACGCGCCCGCTGACCGAAGGCAACGCAACGTACCGCATCGCCGTCGGCCGCCGCCAGCGCGTGATGCCCGGTTCGATTGTCGGCGCCATCGCCAACGAAGGCGGCCTGTCCTCCGCCCAGATCGGCGGCATCGACATCCGCGCCGACCACACCCTGGTGGAACTGCCTGCAGATCTGTCCAAGGACCAGCTGCGCGCACTGTCCCGCACCCGGATCGGCGGCGAGCTGATCCACCTGGAACTGGACAACGGACGCCGTCCGGCCCGTGAAGGCGGCTCCAGTGACCGCCCTGAGCGTGGCGGTTTCAAGAAGGACTTCAAGAAGCGCGACGGCGAGCGGTCCTTCGGTGACCGCGGCTCCGACCGCCCGTACAAGAAGAAGTTCGACGGCGACCGCAGCTTCTCCAAGCCGGCCGGCGCCGGTGCAGGTGCCCGCAAGCCGCGTTTCCGCGACTAAGCAGTACCGGCGCACATAGTGCCCAGCGAAAGGGCGTCCCGCAGGGGGCGCCCTTTGGCGTTAACGGGATATCTTTTCAGCCCGGTCTGTTCCAGCCGGCGACTCCGTGGCCTTGCGGCCGGACCGGGAGCGGTAGAGGTGCAGGAACCAGGCTGCCGGTCCCAGGAACGGGAACGCAAGGATGCCCAGGAGGCAGAGGAACTTCACCGCCGGCGTCAGGGTCTGGTTCCGTGCGAGGGAAAAGACGGCAACTATGACAAAGCCCACATAGAGCACTCCAATGGACTGGATGGCCAGTTCCCATCCTGCGGGGACTACGGGGTTGGCACCTTCGGCCATGCGGGCGGTTCCTTCCAGTCATTTCTGCAGTTCACAGCGGAGCTGTGCGGCACCGTTTGGGCAGATGCAGGACAGTCTGCCATATGCCCGCTCCGCGACCGTGGCGAGGTCCTGCCGGGCCTGGCGGTGCCCCGCGTGAATCCGGGGTCACGGGGTCGTTGAAAATGCCCCTGTGGGGCGTTTTCAACCGGGACCTTCGCGGCAGGAATCCTGTTCAGCAGACGGGCTGCCGGGGTGTTGTTCGGTGCTGGTTTTGCGCACGGGAACGCGGGTTGCGCCGATTTCACGTTGGGGAAAAGTGCTGGTAGAGTTTTATGTCGTTGCCCCGGTTGGGGCGATGCCCCGATAGCTCAGTGGTAGAGCGCCATCTTGGTAAGATGGAGGTCCCGGGATCGATTCCCGGTCGGGGCTCTCAATGGGAGAGTCCGCGTTTCTAAGCCTGTTGTTCGCAAGGGCCAGGCATGCGGACTTCACTCATTTATGGCGGTGTAGCTCAGTTGGTTAGAGCGCACGACTCATAATCGTGAGGTCGGGAGATCGAGCCTCCCCACCGCTACAGATTGACCCTCGGAGGTTTCTCCGGGGGTCTTTTTGTTTGTCGGGACCATCCGTCCGCAAATCAGGAGAGCCATTGCATTCCTGCAGCCGCCCGGTTGGCCAGATGGCGGGCACAGGCCCGGCTGCCGGCAACACGGGTCCCGGCGGAGGCCCGGGGGACGTCAGTGAGTGGCCTTGGCTTGTAGGATCGCTTGGGAGAAGAGCACAACGTCCCGATCAATCGCACCGAGCACGGAACGAAAGATGCAGACCCGATGACTGAAAACCTGCCCGATCCGGAGCGTCCGGAGACTTTGTCCACCCGGCGCGGACGCCGGGCCGCCGAAGCCCGGTTAGCAGCACAGGCCGAAGACCAGGCTCCGGGCGGAGATGAGGCTGGTACTGCACCGGCATCCGCTCAAGTTGCGGGTGCGTCTGAAACCGTGCGGGAGCACAGCGTCCAGGACAGCAAGATCCGGGACGACAACGACGGCGACGACGACGGCAGCGAAACTGCGGTGCTGCCGGCAGCAACCGGACGCCGCAGCCGCGTGGCTCTGGAGCCGGACAACCAGGCAGTATTGGTCGGTGCCGGCGCGGGGGCGGCCGGTGCAGGCGCATCAAGGACAACTGAAAGCGATACGAACATCTCTACCAAGCACCACGTCCCTGCGGAAGAAGCCGGCTCGGCACAGCCCTCCGGCGAGGAACCGAACGAATCGGAATCCGGAACGCAGCCCGGGGAGCCCGGGTGGCCACCGGCGCCCGAAGCACGCACCTACGCCTGGGATGGTCCGGAACCGGCAACAGCGGGGATGTCCAGGATCCCGCTGCTCAGCGATCTTCCGGCCTCAGTGTTCCCCGCGGTGCTTCCTCAGCCCCCGGCTGAACCGCCGGCGAACTCCGACGAACTTCCTCTGGTTGATGGCCCAGTGCCCGCCGATGACGCAGCACCAGCCGGCGGCGCCGAAGCTCCGGTCGAAGGCGGACACGGGAACCCCGGAGCTGAGGTTGCCGTCCTGCCTCCGGTCCCCGCGGAGATGCCGGCGGACCTGCGCGAACGCACCCGCCTTGCCGTCCGCGGGGAGCCGAACGACGTCCGCCGGGCGACCTTCCTCGATACGGGCACGGCGAAGATTCCTGCGGCCCGCGGTTTCCGCGGTTTCCTGGCTTCCATGGGCCTGCGCATTGCCCCCTCCGCCAAGGAACTCGCCGAACGGCGGGACACCCGGACGGTCAGCCAGCACTGGCCCGGCCCGCGGACCATCTCCGTGGTGAACGGCAAGGGCGGAGCCAACAAAACGCCCACTACTGTGATGCTGGCCGCCCTGTTCGCACGCAATGGCGGCGGACCGGTGTTGGCGTGGGATAACAACGAGACCCGTGGAACCCTGGGGTGGCGCACGGAGCAGGCGCAGCACGATTCCACGGTTATGGACCTGCTCCCGGAGACCGGGCTGCTGCTCTCTCCTGTGGCGCAGTCGGCGATGCTCGCCCGGTTTGTGCACCACCAGACTGACGACAAATATGACGTCCTCCGGTCGAATCCGAACGTCCTGGCCTCCGAGCAGAAGGTGACTCAGGCCGACTTTGATGCCCTTCATGAAGTGGCCTCGAAGTACTTCCGGCTGAACATCGTGGACTCCGGCAATGACGAAAGTGCCGAGCGCTGGCTCCGGATGATCGACCACACCGACCAGCTGGTCATCGCGACGACCACCGTCGAAGAGCACGCCGAGGCAGGTGCCCTCCTGCTCGAAGCCCTTCAGGAACGCGGTGGGCGCTCCGCCGAGCTGGCGCGCGGCGCCGTCGTGATTGTGTCCCAGGCGGACCGCAACGGTACCGAAGCCCAGGCCCGCAAGGTGGCCGAAGCATTCAAGGTGCTGGCCCGGGCCGCTGTGACCATTCCGTATGATCCTGCGCTCGTGAAGGGGCAGATCCGGTACGCGTCCCTGCGTCCCGCAACCCAGCGTGCCTGGCTGAAGGCAGCCGCCGCCGTCGCCGAAGGGCTGTAACAGAAAGTTAGTTCGTCAGCTTGCTTAGTATTGCCTCTTTTTCCTAGGGTGGAAGACAGCGGCGGTCCAGGCCGGACCGCCTGACCCACGAAACGGAGGCAAAATGTCAGCACATGATATTTCCGGCAAGAAGGTCGCTTTCCTGCTCACGGACGGCGTGGAGCAGATTGAACTCACCAGCCCCTGGGACGCAGTGAAGAAGGCCGGCGGCCAGCCGGTGCTCGTCTCGCCGGCCAGCGGCACCCTCCAGGGGTTCAACGGGGTGGACAAGGCAGACACGTTCACCGTTGACCTGGATGTTGCCAAGGCCAACGCGGCGGACTTTGACGCACTGGTACTCCCCGGCGGCGTGATCAACGCTGACTATCTGCGCGTGAATGAAGACGCGCGCCGGTTCACCCGGGACTTCTTCGAAGCGGGCAAGCCCGTGGCAGCGATCTGCCACGGCCCCTGGCTGCTGATCGACGCCGGTGTGGTGAAGGGGCGGGACCTGACATCCTTCCACACCCTCGCCACTGACCTGCGCAACGCGGGTGCCAACTGGAGCGACGAAGAAGTAGTGGTGGACCAGGGCCTGGTCACCAGCCGCACACCGGATGACCTCCCCGCCTTCAACGACAAGGTCGTGGAGGAAATCTCCGAAGGCCAGCACGCAGGCCAGCACGCCTAAATCCTGCCCGGCGTTCCGCCCCGGCTGCCACGGCAGCCGGGGCGGACTGCTGTCTCCGGACCTGCTCCGGGCACTGTGCAGGTTGTCCAGCACCGTTGGATGAGAAGTCCCTACCCAATCCCGGTCCACTGCCTAGGGTGGAAAGCATCCGGGGGATCAGCCTCCCTGGCCTAGCGAAGGGGAGCGTCTCCGTGCCCAGCCAAGACCCAGTACCGGAGGAACCCAGCCTGAAGGAGCCCGCGCTGGAGAACGGGCAGCGTCCGCTCGAGGGAATCCTGGTGGCCGACTTCTCCCGGATCCTGGCCGGGCCGCTGTGCACCATGACCCTCGCTGACCTGGGCGCACGGGTGATCAAGGTGGAACGTCCCGGCGCCGGTGATGACACGCGCGGCTGGGGTCCGCCCTGGTCAGAAACCGGTGCCACCTATTTCGAGTCCGTGAACCGGAACAAGGAATCCGTGTGCCTGGATCTGGGGGACGACGGCGACAGGCGGCTGGCGCGGGAACTGGCCCTCCGTGCGGATGTGCTGGTGGAGAACTTCAAACCCGGGGGCCTTGCCCGGCTGGGTCTGGCGTACCCGGAACTCAGTGCAGAAAACCCCGGCCTCATCTGCGTCTCCATATCGGGTTTTGGCGCCGAAGGCGGGCGGGACCTGCCCGGCTACGACTTTGTGGTCCAGGCCCTGGGCGGGCTGATGAGCATCACCGGCGAAGCAGGCGGATCCCCAATGAAGGCCGGGGTGGCGCTGGTGGACGTGCTGACCGGCAAGGACGCGGCGATTGCCGTCCTGGCAGCGCTGCAGGCCCGCCGCCGTACCGGCAGGGGCAGCCACATCCAACTGAACCTGCTCTCCAGCCTGCAGGGCGCCCTGGTGAATCAGGCCCAGGCGTATCTCGGTGCCGGGGCAGTGCCGGCCAGGATGGGCAACGCGCACCCCTCGATCGTGCCGTACCAGCTGCTTGGCTGTGCGGACGGGCCGCTGGCCGTCGCCTGCGGAAATGACCCCCAGTTCGCCCGGCTGGCGGAGCAGCTGGGCACCCCGGAACTGGCAGCCGATCCCCGCTTCGCGACGAACAGTGCGCGGGTGGAGCACCGGGACGTTTTGATCCCCCTGCTTGAGGAGCTGCTGGGAACGGCGCCGGCCGCTGTTTGGCAGCAGCGCCTGGCCGGCGCCGGCGTTCCCGCCGGCCGGGTCTCCGGAATCGATGAGGGCATTGGCTATGCCGAGTCGCTGGGTCTGCAGCCCACCATTGAAGTGCGGAATTCCTCCGGGCAGGCTGCCGGACGGCAGATCCGGCATCCTGCGCTCTGGGATCCGCCCCTGGCACCCCGCAGCGAGGCTCCGCCGCAGCTCGGCGAGCACACCGGCGGCGTGGTTGCTTGGCTGCGGAACCGAACGGAAGGGGCTGGGGAAGCCAAGGCGGCAGCGGGGGAGGCAGCCTCGGGGCAGCCCGCGGGCTACCGCCCGTACTGACGCAGTTCCAGCCACAGCGGTGCGGAGACATCCGGATCGTCCAGGTCCACACCCAGCAGCGACACCGCGAGGCTGATGCGGTGCCGCAGGGAGTTGCGGTGCACGCCCAGGGCCCGGGAGGTGTTTTCCCAGTGTCCCCGGTGCCGGAGGTACTCGGTGACGGTGCCCACCAGGTCCGCCCGGGGATACCCGGCCAGCTGCTGCACCCATGCCTGCGCGGCGGCGTGGTGCGGATTGCCGGTGCCGGCCAATGATCCGGGCGCGGCCTGGCCCAACGTGCGGCTCAGTCCCGGTACCAGCCCCGGAACCTCACCCAGGGAAACCGGTTCACTCACCGCGCCGGCCAGTCCGGGAACCGCTTCTGCCGGCAAGGTGACAGCCTCTTCTCCCGCGCCGGTTTCCGCTGGTGATGCGTCCTGGGGAAGCAGCACATAGAGGACGCCTTCACGCTCGTGCCGGAGGGAACAGGCCGCCAGGTCCCGGGGGAGCGGCGGCACCCCTGGCTCGGGGACCAGTGCAGACGCACCCGGAAGCAGGTCCGTTGCATCGGCACCGTCAGCCCGAAGGGCCAGAACCCGGACCCGCCGTGGCAGCTCCGGCAGGCCGACGTCCTCGGCCAGGATCCGGGCCGCTTCGGTATGCCCATGAAGCAGCAGCTTGGCCACTGCCGAAGCCAGCGCCGAGGTTGTGCCGGACGCGGCTTCCCGCTGCCTGGCCTTCAACGCCAGGAGAGTGCACACGGTCGTGATGACCTGGCGGTCCGCCGCGGTGAGCTTCCGGCCGGGGCCGACGGCGAGGAAACCATGAATCCGCTCGTTCCGTCCGTTGCGCCCGCTGTGGGGAATCGCGTACTCGACGACGGCCTGTCCATGAATCTCGAACGTGGCGGCCGAATGGGTGCCGGCGCGGTTCAGCCGGATGGTCTCCGTCCGGAGCAGCGGAAGCAGGGCCCCGGTGCTCTCCGGCCAGTACCTGGCCGGGCCCTGGTCTGCCGGAAGGAAGGCAGCCCAGCCGCCCAGGGCCTGGGCCAGTCCGCGGACGACGGCGGAGGTTCCGTCGGGCCGCATCGTTGCCTGTGCCAGGGCGGTTTGGGTACCGAGGCTGCCCAGCAGGTCGGCCTGCCCGCTGCGCGCCGAAAGAGTCCAGAAAGCGCGGGATACCTGCTGGAACGGCACGCCGTCGGGCACTGTCAGCAGATGGATTCCAGCTTCATCGCAGGCCTGGACAAGCTGAGCGGGGACCTGCTCCAGCCACGGACCGAGCCCGATTCCCAGGGCGTGGATGCCCTTTGCCCGGAGCCTGGCCACATAGCCGGCTGCCGCCAAGGGAGAACCGCCAAGGGGCATGCCCGTGGTCAGCAGGAGCTCTCCGCCCTCCAGGTACGGGGTGGGATCCTCCAGCTCGGACACATGGACTCCGGTGAGCTGACGGGATGGAAGGCGCCGCAGGCCCACCGGAACCAGGCTGGGCCCGAGGGTCATGCTGAGCTCAGGGAGGGAAACCATAGGACAAATCATCCGTTATCGGCATCAAATATGGCTGGAATGTTCAATGACGCATGTCGCAGGCGGCCGTAGCGTTGGTTCATGAGCCAAACTGCATCCACTGCCGTGGGGGAAACCCTGGAACCTGCTGACCTGATTGACTTCGACTCGCTGCTCAGCCGCGAGGAGCTGGCACTCCGAACCACGGTGCGGACATTCGTGGATGAAGCAATCCGGCCGAATATTGCCGGCTGGTTCGAGGCAGCGCACTTCCCGCTGGAGATCGTTCCGGAGATGGGCAGGCTTGGCCTGCTGGGCATGCACCTGCACGGCTACGGCTGCGCCGGACGCACAGCGGTGGAATACGGCATCGCCGGTGCCGAACTTGAAGCAGGTGATTCCGGGCTGCGGACGTTTGTTTCTGTGCAGGGGTCCCTGGCGATGAGCGCCATCGCCAAATGGGGGTCCGAGGAGCAGAAGTCCCGGTGGCTGCCCGGTATGGCAAAGGGTGAGCTGATTGGCTGTTTCGGGCTGACCGAGCCCACGGCCGGCTCCGATCCGTCCGCCATGAAGACCTTCGCCCGGCGGGACGGCGAAGACTGGGTGCTCAACGGAACAAAGCGCTGGATCGGCCTGGCCAATGTGGCTGACGTGGCCGTGATCTGGGCACAGACCGACGGCGGCATCCGGGGTTTCGTGGTTCCCACCGGCAGCAGCGGGTTCTCCGCGGTGCCGATTGAACCGAAACTCTCCATGCGGGCCAGCATCCAGTGCGAGATCGAACTAACTGACGTCCGTCTCCCGGCCGGCGCGCTGCTGCCGGACGCGCACGGCCTGCGCGGCCCGTTCTCCTGCCTCAACGAGGCCCGCTACGGCATCATCTGGGGAGCCATGGGAGCCGCGAGGGATTCCTTCGAGGCCGCCCTGGCCTATTCCAAGGACCGGCTGCAGTTCGATAAACCGCTGGCGGGCTACCAGCTGACCCAGCAGAAACTGGTGGACATGGCCCTGGAAATTAACAAGGGGTTCCTGCTGGCCCTGCACCTGGGCCGGCTCAAGGATGCCGGAGCCCTGCAGAACCACCAGATTTCCGTGGGCAAGCTCAACAATGTCCGTGAAGCCATTGCGATCGCACGGGAAGCCCGGACGATCCTCGGCGGCAACGGCATCACCCTGGAATACTCACCGCTGCGCCACGCGAACAATCTCGAGTCGGTCCGCACTTATGAAGGGACCGATGAGGTGCATACCCTGATCCTGGGGCAGCGGCTGACCGGTCTTCCCGCGTTCCGCTGACCCGTTCGGCAACCGGCGGCAACGGGTGGGGTACCGTGAAATGGCCCCACCCCTTTTCACGCCCCGGAGGCCGTGCACGTATGACCGTCCGCTTCGATGAGTGATTTCCCCTACCTCTGCGCCGGCACAGCCTGGGACAACGACGGCGCAGTGCTGCGGCTCTACGCTCCCGACGGCGCACCGTACCCGCTGCGGCTGGGCCCCGGGACCGAACTGCGCTTCCGGACCCAGTCCGGGACGCCGCGGTACTGCCTGGGCTATGACCAGATGCTGGAAGCTGGCCGTACGTCCCATCCATGCCCGGCGCAGGCCCCGGCTGAACGCGGTTACCAGTGCGGGCGCTGCTTTGCCCGGGATGAGAGCCGCCTGGTGCACAACAGCCACCGCGGCGGGCCGCTTCCTGCCGGGCTGCGGGATTATCTTGCCCGGCCGCAGTGGCTGTACATCGCCACCTTTGCCGACGGCACCACCAAGGTGGGGACCGCCGCAGGCCAACGCAGGGTGCTGCGCCTGACGGAACAGGGCGCCGTCGCGGCCCAGTATGTGGCCAGGGCTGCGGATGGGCTGCGGGTGCGGGTCCTGGAGGACGCGGTGTCTTCCGGCCTCGGCCTGACCCAAGCCGTGCGGTCCGGGGCGAAGTGTGCGTCGCTGGCATCTCCGCTTCCCCTGGATTCCCTGGCGGACATCAACGCCGGTCACGCTGATGCCGCCCGCGCATTGCTCTTCACCCTGGACCCCGCGGGCTTCGAGGTGGTCAAGGACACCTGGTCCCGCCCGGCCGCCTTCGACGCCGTGCTGGGCCACCGGGGCGCGGGAATCTACCCGCTGCCGCTGACCACCGGCGAACATGGCCTGCTGATCCGCGGCCTGCTGGGGAGCGCCGCGCTGGTGTCGACAGATGGCGAAGAGCTCCGCTTCCTGGCGGACCTCACCCAGCTCAAGGGACAGCGGCTGGAACTGGGCCGGTTCCGCACCATGCTGCCGGCCCTGCAGGAACCGCTGTTCTAGCCCGGCCGGTCCGGCAGCCCCCGATGCGGCGCCGGCCACACGGTTTCGGTAACCCCGGCGCCCCGACTGTATTCTGAAACCATGCTTAACACCCCCTGGGAAACCGGATCTCCGCTGTACCGCCGCCTGGTAGTCATTGCACTCTCCGTGACAGGCGCCGGAATCCTGATGGTCCTCCTCGGGGCGGTGACCAACCAGCAGATTATTATGTATCTTGCCCTGCCGGTGATCGTGGTGGGCATGAGCGCGCACCTCAGCGGTATGGTGGTGCGAGCCCGCGACGCCAAACGCCGGATGAAGGGAAACAAATGAGCATCAACCCCGACCTGCAGGGCCGCAGCTACCCGGCGGGGGAGCCCTACCAGGTGGGGCGGGAGAAAATCCGTGAGTTCGCCCGCGCTGTGAAAGCGACCCATCCGGCGCACTTCGAGTCCGCTGCTGCGGAGCAGCTCGGCTACCCGGACCTGATCGCTCCGCCCACCTTCGCGATCATTGTGGCCCAGCAGGCGGACGCCCAGCTGATCAATGACCCCGGGGCCGGCATTGACTTCTCCCGTGTGGTCCACGCCGACCAGCGGTTCACCCACCACCGGCCCATTGTGGCCGGGGACGAACTCCTGGCTGAACTTCACGTTGACTCCGTGCGTGCCATGGGCGACGGCGCCCTGATCAGCACGCGAGCCGAAATCTCCACGGTGGAAGGCGAAAAGGTCGCGACCACCGTCTCATCCATCCTTGTCCGGGGAGAGGGCCAGTAACCATGTCCATTGCACTCAGCGAACTGACAGTCGGCCAGGTTATCGGCAGTACCACCCTCGAGATCAGCAGGGCGGACCTGGTCCGCTATGCCGGCGCCTCCGGTGACTTCAATCCGATCCACTGGAACGAGCGGTTCGCCCGTTCCGTGGAGCTTCCCGGTGTAATCGCGCACGGCATGTTCACCATGGGAGCGGCCGTCCAGCTGGTCACCGACTGGATCGGCGATCCAGGCGCCGTGCTGGACTACCAGACCCGCTTCACCCGCCCGGTCACCGTAGAGGACATTGACGGTTCCCCCGGGGCCGTCGTCGACGTGACCGGCACCATCGGTGCCATTGATACGGACAACTCGACCGCGCGCGTGGACCTCACAGTCACCTTCAACGGTCAGAAGGTCCTGGTCAAGGCGCAGGCGGTTGTCCGGATCTGGTGAGCGCACTGACCTCGATGCAGCTGGCATCACTGACTACTTCCCGCGTGGGCGGACCCGCGCGGCGCTACCTGTTGGCTGAAACACCGGATGAACTTATCGGTATGGTCCGGGCGGCGGACGAAGCGTCCGAACCGCTTCTGCTTGTCGGCGGCGGATCCAACCTGCTGATTTCCGACGCCGGCTTTGACGGCGCCGTGGTGCACGTCGGGAACCGCGGAGTAACCATCCGGAACGGCAAGGGAGGCACCGCAGTCGTCGAAGCGCAGGCGGGCCATCCCTGGGATGAGCTCGTCGCCCAAACCGTGGCAGAGGGGTATTCCGGGCTGGAAGCACTCTCCGGCATCCCGGGCCTGGCTGGAGCGACGCCGGTGCAGAACGTGGGTGCCTACGGAGCCGACGTTTCACACAGCATCGTCTCCGTGCAGACCTGGGACCGTGAAACCCGGCAGCAGCGCCGCTTCGGAGCGGCAGAACTGGAATTCGGCTACCGCGATTCGCTCCTGAAGCGCACCACCGTGAACGGCTCGCCCCGCTATGTTGTCCTGAGCGTGGAGTTCTCCCTCACCCAGGGCGCGGAGAGCGCGCCGATCCGCTACGCCGAACTGGCCCGGGCGCTCGGTGTGGAAGTCGGTGACACAGCCGACGCCGCAGATGTTCGCCGCGAGGTGCTTCGGCTGCGTGCAGGCAAGGGCATGGTCCTGAACCCCGCTGACCCAGATACCTTCAGCACCGGGTCCTTCTTCACCAACCCCATCCTCCCGGCCCCCGAGGTGGACAGGCTTCCGGCCGAGGCGCCGCGCTACCCGGTTGCCGAGCCCGGCCTGGTCAAGCTCAGCGCTGCCTGGCTGATCGAGCATGCCGGCTTCGGCAAGGGCTTCGGGCTGACCGGAAATCCTGGCAGCGGGATCGCCGGCGGGCGGGCCTCCCTGTCCGCGAAGCATACCCTCGCCGTGACCAACCGCGGCGACGCGTCGGCACAGGACCTGCTGGCGATCGCGCGCGCGGTGGCCGACGGCGTCGAACAGGCGTTTGGCATCCGGCTCCAGCCGGAGCCGCTGCTCATCAACTGCGCCCTCTAAAGCACCTGCGTCAAGCGGCCGTCCGGATCACCGGGCGGCCGCTTTTTTGCTGTCCGGGACGCTGAGGCATTGGCTCGATTTAAACTTAGTACCCGGAATAGTTAGACTTCCTAAGTATGAGCTTCGATGAGTCCCTCGAACTGTCACAACGGCTGCGGCCGATGCTGCCCCGGCTGTACCACCAGAGCCGGCAGCGGATCCCGGGCTGGGACCTCACGGCGTCGCAGTCCTCCGTGATGACCACCCTGGTGCACCGGGGACCCCTGCGGATGGGGGAACTGGCTGCTTTGGAGGGGGTGCAGCTGCCGTCTGCCACCTCCGTGGTCAACGGACTGGTCAAGCTCGGTCTGGTGGAGCGGCGCGCCGATCCGGCGGACCGCAGGGCCGTGGTGATCGACCTCACCGGCAAAGGCCGGGAGCAGGTGGGCGAACTGACAGCCCGGCGGAACCACTCTTTCGCCCTGCTCCTGGAGCGGCTGTCCAAAGCGGACCGCCGGCTGCTTGAGGCTGCCCTCCCGGCGATTGGACGGCTGCTGGAGCAGGAGCCTGAAGCTTCGGAGCTGCCCGCCGCTCCCAGCCCCGCTGCACCCCTGCCCGGCGGCCCTGAAGCAAACTAACAGCAAGCGGAAAGGCCCACAGACCCATGAATAGAGCCGCAGCCACGGAACCACGCCCGGCCCATCCCCGGCTTACAGACGCGCTGCGCGGACAGCCGAAGACGGTCTGGGTAACTGCCTTTGCCGCCGTGATCGCGTTTATGGGCATCGGCCTGGTTGATCCGATTCTGAACACCATCACCGAAGAGCTTGGCGCATCGCCCACCCAGACCACCCTGCTCTTCGGCTCCTATCTGGGCGTCCAGGTGGTGGCCATGCTGCTGACCGGGGTGATGTCCTACCGGTTCGGCGCCAAACGGACGCTCATTACCGGGCTGGTGCTGATCGTGCTGGCTGCCGGAGCCTGCGCCCTGGTTAACAGCATTGAAGCGCTGGTCTGGCTCCGGGCCCTCTGGGGACTGGGCAACGCCTTCTTCATCGCCACAGCACTCTCGGTCATCGTCGGTGCAGCGGCGGGCGGCCAGGCCGGAGCCATCCTGCTGTATGAGGCCGCGCTCGGCGTCGGGCTGGCCGTCGGACCGCTCCTGGGTGCCGCGCTGGGCACCCTTTCCTGGCGCGGGCCGTTCGCCGGCACCGCCGTGCTGATGGCTGTCGGGGTAATCCTCTGCGCCACCATGCTGGCCGGGGACAAAGGAAAAGCCGAACGCCAGCGGATCCGGCTCATCGATCCGATCCTGGCCCTGCGCAACCGCAACCTGCTGGTGACCTCGCTGGGATCGGCGTTCTACACGGCGGCCTTCTTCGCGATCATCGCCTGGGCGCCCTTCGTCCTGGAGGAAGGCGCCTTCTACGTCGGCTTCGTCTTCTTCGGCTGGGGCCTGTGCGTGGCGGTCTCCGGCGTGGTGCTCGCCCCCAAGATGGCCTGCTGGTTCGGCGAACGCGGCGGAGCCGTCATCGCCGTGCTGTTGTATGCCCTGGTCCTGCTTGCCATGGCCTTCGGGAACAAGACCGTGGTGGTCATCGGAATCATCGTGTCCGGCATCTTCTCCGGCATCCTGAACACCCTGCTCACCGGTACCGCCATGAGTTCGGGCAAGGCTCCGCGTGCCGTGAACAGCGCCGGCTACAACTTCCTGCGCTGGTTCGGCGGTGCCGTGTCCGCGGTCCTGGTCGGCCACGTGGCGGGGTGGCTGGGCCTGCGGGCACCGTTCTGGGTGGGTGCGGTCTGCTGCGCCGCGGCCGCGGCCCTGCTGCTGCTCCGCCAGGAAGCCGGTGACCCGGACCCGCACACCGTGCCGGCGGAAGCCGCCGCCATCGGCGCAGAATGACCGCGGGCTCACCTTAGACCGCCGGGAACAGGAAAAGCGGCCGTTTGGAATTCCAAACGGCCGCTTTTGTGTTCTGTGGAGCTAGAGGTTGCCGGTGGCGATGCGCAGCATCCGGCGCAGCGGTTCGGCCGCGCCCCAGAGGAGCTGGTCGCCGACGGTGAAGGCGCTGATGTACTGCGGACCCATTTCCAGCTTGCGGATCCGGCCCACCGGAATGTCCAGGGTGCCGGTGGCCGCCACGGGGGTCAGCTCGGCCATGGTGGATTCCTTGGTGTTCGGAACCACCTTTGCCCACTCATTATCGGCGTCGATGATCCGTTCAATCTCGCCGATGGACAGGTCCTCGGTGAGCTTCAGGGTCAGGGCCTGGGAGTGGGAGCGCATGGCGCCGATCCGCACGCAGAGACCGTCGAACGGAATCCGGGCGGCGTCAGCCGTGTGGCGGCCGAGGATCTTGTTGGTCTCTGCCCCGCCCTTCCACTCTTCCTTGGACTGCCCGTTGCCCAGGTCCGCGTCGATCCACGGGATGACCGAACCGGCCAGCGGAACGCCGAACTGGGAGGAATCCATGGACGGATCCTTCTGCTGGGCCAGGACCGCGCGGTCGATTTCCAGGATGGCAGACGCCGGATCGGCCAGGTTGGCTGCCACGGCGGAGTTCAGGGTGCCGAACTGGTTCAGCAGTTCCCGCATGTGGCGGGCGCCGCCGCCGGAGGCAGCCTGGTAGGTCATGGAGGTGCCCCACTCGACGAGCCCGTTGCGGAACAGTCCGCCCAGGCCCATGAGCATGCAGGAGACAGTGCAGTTGCCGCCCACGAAGTTCTTCACACCCCGAGCCAGCCCGGCGTCAATGACGTCGCGGTTGACCGGGTCCAGCACGATGATCGCGCTGTCATCCATGCGCAGCGTTGAGGCGGCATCGATCCACAGGCCGTCCCAGCCGGCGTCGCGCAGTTTGGGGTAGACCTCGGCGGTGTAGTCCCCGCCCTGGGTGGTGACGATAATCGGCAGCTTGGCCAGCGTCTCAATGTCGTACGCGTCTTCCAGGGTGCCGGCCCCCTGGGCGAAGGCCGGTGCCTTACCGCCCGCGTTGGAGGTGGAGAAGAAGACGGGGTTGATCAGGTCGAAATCGCCTTCATCCTGCATGCGCTGCATAAGGACGGAACCGACCATGCCCCGCCAGCCGACGAAGCCCGCGGTGGGAACAGAGGTAGCTGCTGATGTCATGGAATTCAGTCTAGGCCAGTGGCTGGCTGCTGTCCTGATCGGTTACGCCGCGGTTCCGGGTCCACAGTGCGATGCGGTACTGCAGGCCGTTGGTGGAGGTGTACCAGTCCTGGGCAGGGCTGACGGCGGTAAAGGTCCAGTCCGGCCCCAGCCGGGGAGCGTAGCTGTCCCCCTCGGTCTCCGTGTTGATGACCGTGACAATTGCAACATCGGCCAGCGGCTCAGCCGCCGCGTACAGCTGTGATCCGCCCACGATCCAGATCCGGCTGCTGCCCTCGCTGCCCTCAGCCGCCTCCAGCGCGGCTTCGAGCGAAGATACGACGGCGGCGCCCTGGGAGCCGAGTTCGGCTGCGAGTCCGGGGCGGGAGGAGATCACGATGTTGGTGCGGTTGGGCAGTGGCCGGAAAGCCTCAGGGAAGGACTCCCAGGTACGCCGGCCCATGATCACCGGATGTCCCTGGGTGGTGGCCTTGAAATGGGCAAGGTCCTCCGGGAGGTGCCAGGGCATCCCGCCGTCCCTGCCGATGACGCCGTCCCCGGTCTGTGCCCAGATCATCCCGACCAGCGGCACGCCGGAGGTGCCGAACCCACGCGCAGCCAGGGCCTCGTCAAGATCCAGCCCGGGCTTACCCGGATCGCCGGCAGGGTAGTAGCGGGTGGAATCGGTGGAGTTATTCTTCTCAGTCAAGGCGAATGCCCTTTCACACGGCGATAGGTGCTTTGATACCGGGGTGGTGCTGGTAGTCCAGGACCTCAAAGTCCTCGAGTTCATAGTCGAAGATGCTGGCCGGCTTCCGCCGCAGCCGCAGTTGCGGATACGGGAACGGCGCGCGGGACAGCTGTTCGGTGACCTGGTCCATGTGGTTGTCGTAGATGTGGACGTCGCCCCCGGTCCAGACGAACTCACCGGGCTCCAGGCCAACCTGCTGCGCCACCATCAGGGTCAGCAGGGCGTAGGAAGCGATATTAAAGGGGACGCCCAGGAAGGTGTCGGCGGAGCGCTGGTAGAGCTGGCAGGAGAGTTTTCCGTCCGCGACGTAGAACTGGAACAGCGCATGGCATGGCGGCAGGGCCATGTTCTCCACTTCCGCCGGGTTCCAGGCCGTAACGATGTGCCGGCGCGAGTCCGGGTTGGTTTTGAGCCCTTCAATGAGCTTTTCGATCTGGTCGATCTGCCCGCCGTCCGGAGTGGGCCAGGAGCGCCACTGGACGCCGTAGACCGGGCCCAGCTCGCCGTCGTCGTCCGCCCATTCATTCCAGATGCTCACGCCGCGTTCCTGCAGCCAGCGCACGTTGGAATCCCCGCGGAGGAACCACAGCAGTTCCAGGGCAACTGACTTGAAGTGCACGCGCTTGGTGGTGATCAGCGGGAAGGACCTGCTGAGGTCAAAGCGCAGCTGGCGGCCGAAGACGCTGCGGGTGCCGGTCCCGGTGCGGTCGGACTTTTGGGTCCCGTTGGCCAGGATGTCGCGGAGCAGGTCTTCGTACGGTGTGGGAATGGTGGTCACTGCTCCAGTGTAGTGGCCGGGGCTTCGGTATCCCCGGGTGAAGAACGCAGGGCAGTCCCCAGCAGGCGCAACAACTCGGGGTCGCTGATGCCGTGCCGGCGTGCGAGTGTGAGGAGGTTCTCGACGGCGGCGGTGAGTTCGCGCGGTGTGGGCCGTGGGTGCTGCGTTCCTGGGGGCTGCGGGGCGATGACGGTGCCCTTCCGCCGCATGGCAGTGACGATGCCATCGGATTCGAGCTCCTTGTAGGCCCGGGCCACGGTCCCTGGTGCAACGCCGAGGTCCGCAGCCAGCATCCGGATGGTGGGGAGCCGGTCGCCGGGGGAGAGGACGCCGGAAGCCGCGAGGGTGCTGATCTGCACCCGGATCTGTTCGTACGGAGGTACCGGTGACTGCAGATCCACACTGATGCGGGCACTCATGCCTGCTGTGCCGGTGGGAGGTCCGCCCGCTCGGCGTATCCCGGCAGATCCGGAAAGTGGGACGGGCCAAACTGCCGCAGCGCTATGACCAGTGCGGCCAGCAGCCACAGCCAGGCGCCGGCGCCGGCCTGCTGGACCAGCGGTCCCAGCCAGGTCAGCGGCGGTTCGAGTTCGGTGCCGCGCCAGGAGCTGTGGGCCCAGGGGCTGTGCAGTGAGAGATTGAACAGGGAGAGTCCTATTGCCGCGACGCTGAATGCCGCTGTGGTCCGGGAGAGGCGGAAGAGTGCCACCCGGCGCAGACGCAGGTCTACGGAGCGGTCTGCGGCAGGGAACGCCGGCCGCAGGAGAACCCGCCGGGAGAGGAAATCCGTCAGGACGGGCAGCATCAGCACCAGGACGGCCGCGGCGAGGGCGAAGCGCCAGTCGAAGAACGGGTCCGGGGCAGGAAAGTCAGCGGGCGGGGTGGCGGGTGGCGTGCGTGCAGCGTAGCCCTGAGCAGCGGCGTCGGCGTTGAACACCCGTGCGGCAGCATCGACTGAAGGGCCGAGTAACAGGGAGCCCAGCTGGATCAGCAGGACGGCGGCGGCTGCGCCCGTGCCGGTCCAGGCCAGCCAGCGCGGCGGGCGGACAAATGCCAGGTCATCAGGGTCCAGGGCATCGGCCGTCCCGACCGTCCCGACAGCTCCGACAGCTCCGGCGGTGAGGCGCACGGTGCGCCGGGAAATCGACGCCTCAGCGAGGAAACACAGCAGGAGGAACACCACTGCGGCACCCGCAGCGGCCAGCAGCGCACCGGCCCGGTCCTGCCAGATCAGGGCGAAGATAGCCGAGCCCGCCGCAGCGGCCGTGACAGGCCCGGCCAGGGTGAGGCGCAGGCTGGTTGCCAGGGACTTGACCGCCAGCGGGGACTGCGGCGGAGCTTCACCCTGTTCCGGAAGCTCGTTCTCCGGGACCTCGGGCAGCGGCACCCGCGGAGCGCGCTTGAGCAGGGCAAACAAGCCGAGGTAGAAGACGGGCAGGCTGATGAATCTCAGGACATCCCCCGTCTGGCTGAGCCCAGGCGGTGAGGGGTAGTTGGAGAGGAAGATGGCGCCGGAGGTGTTCAAGGACATCAGGAGGGCGGCGGCTACCCGCAGGACCCGGTGAGCCGAGGCCCGGCGCAGTGCGGCGTCCGCTTCCACGGTGGTGCCTGGAACCATGGGCCGGACTGAGATGAGTTTGAGGATTCCCGCCGTGGCTCCAGCGGTCAGCAGGACCCAGGGCAGCCATCCAAACAGCAGCGCCCTGGCTGGTGGCGAGAAAGGATCGCGTTGAAGCACGGTCCCGAGGACCAGCAGGTCCAGCACCAGGAAGACCAGCGCAACACCGGTCATATACCCGGGCATGAGGGTGCGCAGGCCCCGGTGCCGCAGGACAGCGGTGCGGACAGCACCGCGCGGCCGCGGCCAGGTCAGTTCCCCGGCAGCCAGCACCGCGAGTGCGAAGACCGTGGGTGGTCCCAGCTGCAGGAGTGCGGCCGGGATGCTGAAGTGGCCGTCCCACCACAGTTCCCCGGCCACTTCCACGAGCGCGGGCCGCAGGACACCGGGGAGCCACATAGCCGTCGCCAGGGCAACGATCCCGATCCGGCGGGCATACTTCTGCGCGGCCTCGGTGACCGTCCGGGCATCCGTTCCCGGCGTTGGCCGGACGGACAGCACCATCAGCGTGAGGACAACCGCCCAGAACAGCAGGTTGCCGAGCGTGGAAAAGACAACCGCCGTCATAAGGATCCCCCGGAGTTAGATATCGAATGTACCGAGTATTTGATACATAACTCCGGGGGTCAAGGGTTTTGCGTCAACGCCTTAGAGGGCGCCGCCGGCCGCCTCGGGGGCTCCGGCATCCTCGCCGCCGTCACCCACGCGCTCGCGGGCCATGAAGTTCTCCAGATCGAACAGGTTGTCCGCACGCCGGGCCACGGTCAGCAGCGTGCTCATCGAGGCAACTTCCTCCACCTGTTCCTTGAGGAACCACAGCATGAACTGCTCGCCGAGGGCGTCACCTTCGGCACGGGCCGCCGCGAAGAGGGCCTCGATCTGGGAGGTCACCTGCTTCTCCTGGGCCAGGGCCAGGGCAATCGGCTCCACCACGTCAGTGAAGTCGTTCTTGACCGGCTCAATTCCGGGGATCCGGACGGGCAGGTCCCGGTCCAGCATGTACTGGACCAGCATCATCGCGTGGTTCCGCTCTTCCACTGACTGCGCGTAGAAGTGGCGGGCCAGCTGCGGAAGGTCTTCGCCGTCGAAGTACACGGCCATGGCCACGTACTGCTGCGAGGCATTGAATTCGTTACCGATCTGGGCTTCAAGGAGTTCAGTGAATTTGCTCATGCCGCTAACAATATGCGCGCTGACCTGCACAAAAAAGGACGGATAGGCTTAGCTCGCCAAGGCAAGGCTAAGCACTCCCGCGGGTTTTCCCGCCGTCGCCGCCCTAATCGTCGAAGGGCCGGTACCTCTCCAGCGAGACGATGCGTCCCGGATGACGCCGGCTGACGTGGCAGATCACGGCTTCTCCGGGAACCAGATACGGGTCCTTGCCCGGAAGCTGGGCGGACATTGCGTCGGCCATGTGCGAAGCAAGGACCTCGAAGACCAGGGGGAGTACCGGCCGGTGGGTGCACAGGGCCACAGGCTTGGCCTTCTCGAACAGATTGTCGACGGCGGCGCGGGCCTTGCCGGGCTTGCGCTTGGCACTGTGCTCGGTCAGGGCGTCCACCGTCTTGAACTTCGGCTTGCGCGCATTCACGTAGGGACCCATCGTCTGGACGCAGCGAAGCCAGGGGCTCGTGACCACCCGGTCAGGGCTCCAGGCCACCAGCAGCCGGGCCACTGCCTTGGCCTGGCGCTGGCCCGTGGCCGCGAGCGGACGTTCGCCTTCCGCCCTGGCCCAGGAGGAACGCGGCTTGGCCTTCGCATGGCGGACCACGATCAGCGGCCAGGTAGCCAGGTCGTCCGCCTCGTACGCGGCAACCAATGATTCCAGCGGCAGCCGGTCGGTGGGGTTGGTCAGCAGCTCGGAGGCCTCGTCAGGGGTGCACCAGCGGACGCCGTCGACCTCCTTGCCGTCCGGCCGGGGCTTAGCCGACTCGACGTGGGCGGCCCAGTAGTGCACGGCTTTCAGGCCGGATGCTACTGGGTACCGGGTTTGGGGCAGGGGGATGCCCAACCGGATCTGGAGCCCGATTTCCTCCCGCACTTCCCGCACGGCGCATTCCGGAACTGTTTCTCCGGAATCGAGTTTCCCCTTCGGGAAAGACCAGTCGTCGTAGCGCGGCCGGTGGATCAGCAGGACCTCCAGCTGGTCACCCTGGACCCGCCAGCAGATCGCTCCAGCGGCCACGACCCTCGGCTCCCCGGAGAGATCCAGGGCATAGGGCGTCTCGCCGAGCAGCAGGGCAGCGGTTTCCTCCGGGGCATCCCTGCCGTCCTCCGGCAGGTAAAGTCCGGGTGGAAAGGGCCCGGGTCCGTCCGGTGCCGGTGCGGCATCCCTGGCACCGTGCATCAACGGCGGACCAGCGCACGCTGGCGGGACCGGGAAGCGAGCAGCCAGGACTGCACGTCCTCGAGGGGGCTGCCGTCCTCATCCTTGTGGTGCCGGGTCCAGATGCCGTCGGAATCCAGATGCCAGCTGGCGGTGCCGGGGTCCAGATAACGGTCCATAAGCTCAATCAGGTTACTAATGTCGTCCGGGGAGCCCAGCTGCACCAGGGCTTCGACGCGGCGGTCAAGGTTCCGGTGCATCATGTCCGCGGATCCGATGAAGACCACCGGGTCTCCGCCGTTGGCAAAGGCAAAGACACGGGAATGCTCCAGGAACCGGCCCAGGATGGAACGGACGGTGATGTTCTCGCTCAACCCCGGAACCCCCGGGCGGACGGAACAGATACCGCGGACAATGACGTCAACCCGCACGCCGGCCTGCGAAGCGCGGTAGAGGGAGTCGATGATCGCCTCATCCACCATGGAGTTGACCTTGATAATCACCCGGCCGGGAAGACCTGCCTTCTTGTTGGCGATCTCCCGTTCGATCCGGTCGATCAGTCCCGACCGGACGGACCGGGGGGCCACCAAAAGACGCTTGAACGTGGACTTGGGTGCGTAGCCGGAGAGCTGGTTGAAGAGTTTGGTCAGGTCCTCTCCCACCTGCTCGTTGGCGGTGAGCAGGCCCAGATCCTCGTAGTAGCGGGCCGTGCGCGGGTGGTAGTTGCCGGTGCCGATGTGGCAGTAGCGGCGCAGGCCGTCCACTTCCTGGCGTACCACCAGGGAGAGCTTGCAATGCGTCTTGAGCCCGACGATGCCATACACCACGTGCACTCCGGCCTGTTCCAGTTTCCGGGCCCAGGAGATGTTGGCCTGCTCATCGAAGCGGGCCTTGATTTCCACCAGGGCAAGGACCTGCTTGCCGGATTCCGCGGCGTCGATCAGCGCATCGACAATGGGCGAGTCGCCGGAGGTGCGGTACAGGGTCTGCTTGATGGCCTGCACACGGGGGTCAGCGGCCGCCTGTTCCAGGAACGCCTGCACCGAGGTGGAGAAGGAATCATAGGGGTGGTGCAGCAGGATGTCGCGGCGCCGCATGGCGGCGAAGACGTCCGCCGGTTTGGAGGTTTCGGATTCCTTCAGGTGCAGCGACGTATGCGGAACCTGCTTGGGATAGTGGAGGTCCGGCCGGTCGATCCGGCTGATCGGGCTGAGACCGCGCAGGTCCAGCGGCGCCGGCAGGGTGTAGACCTCGTCCTCTTCGACACCAAGTTCGCGCACCAGGAGTTCGCGGACGCCCGGGTTGATGTCCGGGGTGACTTCCAACCGGACCGGCGGGCCGAACCGGCGGCGCAGGAGTTCCTTCTCCAGCGCCTGGAGCAGATTCTCGGCGTCGTCCTCTTCAACTTCGAGGTCCTCGTTGCGCGTGACGCGGAAGGTGTAGTGCTCCACCACGTCCATGCCGGGGAACAGCTGGTCCAGGTGCTCGGCAATCATGTCTTCCAGCGGGATGAACCTGGCAGTGCGTCCCGCAACGTTCCCGGCGCGGGGACCGTCCACGGAAATCAGCCGCGGCAGCTGGTCCGGCACCTTGACCCGGGCAAAGAAGTCCTTGCCGCTGACCGGGTTGCGGACCACCACGGCAAGATTCAGCGACAGGCCGGAGATATAGGGGAAGGGATGCGCCGGATCTACCGCCAGGGGAGTGAGAATCGGGAAGACCTTCGCCGCGAACTGCCGGTGCAGCTGGGCCTTCGAAGCGTCGTCGAGTTCCTTCCAGCTGACCAGGTGGATGTTCTCCTCCGCCAGCGCGGGGCGGATCTGCCGGGCGAAGACCTCCGCATGCCGCTGCTGCAGCCGGTAGCCGGCCTGGGTGATCTCTTCCAGCTGTTCAATGGGGCTGAGCCCGGCAGCGGAGGGTACCGCCAAACCGGTGGCGATGCGGCGCTTCAGTCCGGCCACCCGGACCATAAAGAACTCATCGAGGTTGGAGGCGAAGATCGAGAGGAAGCTGACGCGCTCCAGCAGGTAGAGCTCCGGATCCTCGGCCAGTTCCAGCACACGGGCGTTGAAGTGCAGCCAGCTGATCTCCCGGTCCAGGAAACGGTCCGGGGTGATGTCACCGCTGGGCAGCAGTGCCGGACCGAAATCGGGGATATCGATGCGGTCCTGCGTGGCCCGCGGCGCGGGCATCGCTTCGGCAGAACCGAAGGACAACCGCGTGCTGGCTACGGTTTCGGAATCCATAGTGTTTCTCCCTGGCTGTTCTGGCGGGCCGCTCCATCATCCGGAACCGGAGTGCCGTGCGCGGCCAACATTCTCAACATTACAAGCCGCAGACCGCTATTCGGCTGCGTACATCACGTCCACGTCCCAGCGGACGAAACCGAGCCGCCGGTACAGGGCGACGGCGGGAGCATTGTCCGCGTCGACGTAGAGCATCACCGCGTTCAGGCCCGCCTGCCGAAGGTGCTCGATTCCCGCCAGGGTCAGGGCCTTCCCCAGTCCGCTGCCCTGCGCCTCCGGGGTCACACCCACTACATACACCTCGCCCATAGCCGGGTGGCTGCCGCTGCGGGGATGGACTTTCGTCCAGTGGAACCCCAGCAGCTCGCCGTCCGACTCGCGCACGGCCAGCAGGAATCCCGCGGGATCGAACCAGTCCTCCGCCATGCGGGCCTCAAGATCGGCGCGGGTCATCGCCCCCTGCTCGGGGTGGTGGGCGAACGCTGCGGCGTTGGCCTGCAGCCACGCATCTTCGTCGCGGCCGGGCTCAAAGGCCCGCAGCACCACACCCTCCGGCAGCGCGGGTGCCGGCAGATCCTTCTCCAGGGCCTCGTGGGAAAGGCGCATCCGCCACAGTTCCCGGACCGGCCGGTAGCCGAAGCGGGCAGCCAGCTCGACGGCGGCCTCATGGTTCCCGTGGGACCAGGCCAAGACGCGCCCGCCGGTGTCCTCCTGCACAGCCCGGGCCAGCGCGGTGCCAACCCCCTGGTTCCGGTAGTTCGGGTGGACCACCAGTTCCAGTACGCCGGCTTCCGGATCACCGGGCGGGGAATTGAGGACGGCGACGCCGGCGAGGTCCTGGGCAGTGGAAGGGTCGGAGTGCTCTTCCAGGGCAAGGGTGGAATACACCCGCAGCAGGTCGGGATCGGCGTCGGGGGAGCGCAGGTCGACGAGGGTCTGCTCCGAGAGGGGAGGATTCCCGTCAGCTTCGGCGGCCGCGGCGGCCAGTTCCCGGATGCCGCGCAGTGCCGCTTCGTCGGGGGCGCCGCGGGTGGTGAGGATAGGCCATCTGGTCAGGGGGTTCTCGCTCATTGAAGAAGCCTAACCGCCCAAGGCCGCGGGAGGGGAGACGCGTCAGCTCTCGTGGCGTGCGGCGGCCGGCTGGTCCTCCGGAGCGCGGGTGCGGGTAAAGCGGTATCCCACGTTGCGCACGGTCCCAATGAGGTTCTCGTGGTCCGGTCCCAGCTTCGCCCGCAGGCGCCTCACATGAACGTCAACGGTTCGTGTGCCGCCGTAGTAGTCATAGCCCCAGACTTCATGGAGGAGCTGGTCGCGGGTGAAGACCCGTCCGGGGTGCTGGGCCAGGTACTTGAGGAGCTCGAACTCCTTATACGTGAGGTTCAAGGCCGTGCCGCTGACCCGGGCGGTGTAGCTGGCCTCGTCGATCACCACACCGGAGGCATGGATCTCGGTGCTGGCCGCTCCGGAGGCGGCCTGGGCGCGGGAGACGGCAAGCCGGAGGCGGGCTTCGAGTTCTGCCGGACCGGCACTGTCCAGCACGACGTCGTCCGCGAGCCAGTTCGCTGCCACTGCGGCCATGCCGCCCTCGGTGAGGACCAGGATCAGGGGCGTGTCCAGTCCCGTGGCCTTGAGCAGCTGGGTGAGGGACCGGGCGCCGATCAGGTCCTTGCGGGCGTCCACGAGCACTACATCGCACGGATCAATATCCAGCAGGGCGGTCGGCTCCGCGGGCACCACGTGGACCTTGTGGTTCAGGAGTTCCAGTGCGGGCAGGATTTCAACTGACGCCCCGGAGCTGTTGGTGAGAAGCAGAATGTGCGGCATGGGTCCTCCGAAAGTTGGGCGCACATCGTCGGGCACGTTATCCATCCGGTCCTCAGCGGCCGAAGAGTGGTGAAAGTATATCCACGGATCCGCCCGCAGGCCGTAGCTTTTATCCGCGCCGCGTAATAAGGCAGTATGGCTAGGGTGAAACTTTGGAGCATTGCGGTGCCTGCGGCAGCTGCGCTGATCGGCATCGTGGTGGCTTCGTACATATCAGTCGAGGCGACGGCCATAGTTACGGGAGCAGCTGCGGCGCTCGCGGGATTCGGCTGGCCCTACCTGCTGGGTGTACCCGCCCGGAAGACCCAGGGCGGGGTCCTGGCGTTCGTTGGCGCCGGCGGTGTGGCAGCCGCCTACCTGGCCCCGGCCACCTCCATGCTGACCTGGCTGCCGGCCTTCACAGCCGTCGGTGTGGGCGCCGTCTTCCTGATCCAGCTGCTGCGCGGCACCGGCCAGGCGCACCGGCTCGAATCGACTATCGGCGTCATTGGCGGCGCGCTCATCTCCGGAATGGCTTCGGGCTGGGTGGCGGCTGACCGGCTGCCCGGCCCCGAAGGGTCCTACGGGCTGATTACCGCCAGCGGCGCAGCCATCCTCAGCGCCATCCTGGTTTCCCTGATCCCGCTGCCGGACCGGATTACCGCACCCTTCGCCGTCGTCGCCGGGGCTGTTGCGGGCGGAGCGGCTGCAGCACTGGTGCCCGGACTGCCCGTCATTGCCGGAGCAGTCATCGGCGCTGTCTGTGCCGGAGTCATCGCGGCTGTCCGCCGGCTGGCACTGACCCGGGATGAGGCCCCCGGGCTCCTGGGCGTGCTCTCGGCCGGACTCGCCCCGGTCCTTGCGCTCGGCACGGCCGTCTATTTCGCCGGCCGCCTGCTCATCCCCTAGGCACGCGGGCGGGCCTGTGCCCGGCCGGCGTCACAGGAGACAAAGCGCCCGGTGAGCGGGTTAGGATGGTGGCATGTCGCTTGTAGCTCTCGAAATCTTTTTCATCGTCCTCCTGGGTATCACCGGCCTGGCCATGGCCGGCTTTGCAGGCCTCGTGGTAGCACGCCTGTACAAGGGTCAGAAGTAACCTCTCACCCCGTTTTACCCCGTAATCCAAGGGAAGGGTCCCTGCCATGCCAATGGAGATCCCCACAGATCTGACACCCGGACTGGTTCCGCTGTCCTGGCTCCTTGGAGTCTGGGAAGGCTCAGGCCGGCTCGGCGAAGGCGAAGCCGGCTCCGAGCACTTCAAGCAGCAGGTCACGTTCACGCAGAACGGCCTGCCGTACCTGCAGTACACGGCGGAAAGCTGGTTGACGGACGAGGACGGTACCGTCCTGCGCCCCCTGGCTGTGGAAACCGGCTTCTGGGCCCTGGACCGTCCCCTGAACGACGCCGACGGCGGCCCCGGCCTGATCCCCGCCGACATTGTGCCTGCCCTGCGCAGCGCCGATGAGGTCGAAGCGCTGCGCAACGCCGACGGCGGCTTCGACATCACGGCAACGATCGTGCACCCCGGCGGAATCGCCGAGCTGTACTACGGGCAGATCAAGGGCCCCCAGATCCAGCTGACCACCGATCTGGTCATGCGTGGCGTCAACTCCAAGGAATACACCGCCGCGACCCGTATTTACGGCCTCGTCAACGGTGACCTTTACTGGCGGTGGGACGTCGCGGCGGAGGGCAAAGCCCTGGAAGCGCATGCCTCAGCCATCCTGAAAAAGCAGTCTTAGCCGGTTTGGGCGCCCGCCCTGCGACGGGCGGAGTGCCGCGCACCGGAATACACCTCCACGTCTAGGACGTTGCATCTAACATGAGCCCCAAAAGCCCCTTGCTTGCCCGCGCCGGAGCCGTCGAAGCCGGCGGACTGGATTCCGGTACTGCCGCCCATTACGGTGACCCGCTGCGGGAACAGCGGGCACTGGCACGGGGAGAGGCCGTGACCGACCTCTCCAGCCGCGGCGTTGTCACTGTGTCCGGTCCCGACCGGCTGAGCTGGCTCAACACCCTGTCTTCGCAGAAGCTGCTTTCCCTGGTCCCCGGAGAAAGCACCGAGCTGCTGCTCCTGAGCGTGCAGGGACGGATCGAGCACGACGCCCGGGTGCTGGACGACGGTGAGCGGACCTGGCTGATCGTCGAAGGAACCGAGGCCCCGGCACTGGCCGCGTGGCTGAGCAGCATGAAGTTCACCCTCCGCGTCGAGGTCCAGGACGTCAGCGAAGACTGGGCCGTCGCCGGCTCCGTGAGCCCGGTTCCGGCCTGGGCGGACTATTTGATGTGGACAGACCCCTGGCCCCGTGTCTCGCCCGGAGGCTACTCCTACACGGAGGCCGAATCCGCAGACCACCCGGGGCTCGAGCGGCCCTGGCACGAATACCTCATTCCGCGTTCCAGCCTTGAACAGGCCGTGGAGGACTCCGGCCGGGCACTGGCCGGATCCATGGCGGCCGAAGCCCTCCGCATCGCCGCGTGGCGGCCACGTCTCGGTGCCGAAACCGATGACAAAGTGATCCCGCATGAGCTGGACCTGATCCGTACCGCCGTGCACCTGGATAAAGGCTGTTACAAGGGGCAGGAGACCATTGCCCGGGTGCACAACCTGGGCCGGCCGCCCCGCCGCCTGGTTTTCCTGCAGCTTGACGGCTCCCAGCACACCCTGCCGGCTGCCGGCAGCCGGATCCTGTTTGGTGAACGGGAGGTAGGGCGCGTCACTTCCGTGGCCCAGCACTATGAGATGGGCGCTGTTGCCCTGGCCCTGGTCAAGCGCTCCGTTGACCCCGCAGCTGACCTTGTGGTGGACGACGGCGGCGAGCTGTACGCTGCCGCACAGGAACTGATCGTGTCCCCCGGCGCGGGGCAGGCAGTGGGCCGCCAGACCGGCTTCCTGCGGGCGCCGCGGGCGGAAAGGAATAACTGATGACTGATTTCCCCAGCGCATCCCAGGACGCGCAGCCCGCAGCCGACCAGGAGGCGCTCAAGCTGGCAGAACGGCTCTTCGATGCAGCCCGCGCCGGTGACACGGAACTGCTCCGCACTTATGTCAGTGCAGGTGTGCCGGCTACGCTCACCAACGCTGCGGGAGATTCGCTCCTGATGCTCGCGGCCTACCACGGGCACGCCGAAGCCACTGCGCTGCTCATTGAGCAGGGTGCGGATGTCAACACCCTCAATGACCGCGGACAGTCTCCGCTGGCCGGTGCGGTATTCAAGGGTTACACGGACGTGGTCCGGGTCCTGGCGGCTGCGGGAGCGGACCCCGACGCCGGGAACCCGTCAGCGCGGGCTGCCGCCGCCTACTTCCAGCGCACCGAGCTGCTGGACATCCTGGCCTAGCCGGGCAGAAAGCCAGCGGGGCAGTTACCCGGCTGGACAGTGCGGGACCTAGACCGGCAGGGCGACGGAGGCCCGGAGGCCTGCCGGGACGAACCCCGCGCCGGCTGCGGTCCGGGATGCCCCCACATTGTTGAACGGGGCGCGCCACTGGGGAATCAGGCCCGCCGCCATGGCATCTTCGACCGCTATGGCGCTGACGTAGCTGCCCAGGCCCTTCATCCGGTGTTCCGGCGCCGTGAGGGCGCCCATGTCCGCGAGAATGCCGTCCCTGATGCTGTAGCCCGCTCCTGCGAGGGGAGCCGGGTATTCAGGGTTCGCGTCGTCCATGAGCAGGAACAGTGCCTGCCTGGCACTCAGCTTGGCTTCCAGCACGTCGTCCGGAGGGCAGAGCCGTTCCAGCGCTTCGGCGTACCGGCGCTCATCAGCGACGGCGAGCTCACTCTCCGGGACCTCCGGATAGCAGTCCGCGTAGTAAAGGTGTTCCGTCCCCGTCCCGCGGCCGCCATGGTCCGCAGAGAGCCGCATCAGCGCCGCACCGCTGCTGAGCTCGGCAGCACTTTTAGACCTGGCCTGCTTGGCTGCCCAGGCAGGACCCGAGAACACCTCGCGGCCGAAGAGCCGGACGAAGGAGACTTCGCTGGCTTCCTCATGGACGTCGTAGATCCGCTCATCGCTGTCCGCGGCTGCCAATGCGTCATCGTCAAGACCGAGCCTGCGGGACCAGGCCAGCTGGATGATGGCAATCGTGCTCGTATCTAGCTGCATGAAATTCAACCTACACGGGGTGGAGGAGGGCAGCGCAAGCCGCAGGAGCCATTTGTTAGGCGGCCTAACCGAAAAGAATTGCGGCTTCCTCGTAACGGCGTTCCGGAACCGTCTTGAGGTTGCCGAGCGCCTTCTCGAATCCGACCCGCACGATGTCCGTTCCATGGAGCGAGACCATGGTGCCCCACAGCCCCTCCACCACGGAATCCACCGCGGCCATTCCCAGCCGGGTGGCAAGCACCCGGTCAAACGCAGTGGGAACACCGCCGCGCTGGATATGGCCCAGCACCGTGGCCCGGGTTTCGATTCCTGTCCGTGCCTCGATTTCGGGAGCCAGCAGTTCGCCGATCCCACCGAGCCGGGGGCGCCCGAAAGCATCCAGCCCGCGTTCGGAATGCGGCGCTTCCATGTCGGTGGTCACGAAGCCTTCCGCGACGACCACCAGGGGTGCGCGGCCACGGTCCCTGGCCTCGTTGACCCACTGGGCGATCTGGTCCAGGCTGACCGGCTTTTCCGGGATGAGGATGGCGTGCGCTCCCGCCGCCATGCCGGAATGAAGTGCGATCCAGCCGACGTGCCGGCCCATCACTTCCGCCACCATGCACCGGTGATGGGATTCGCCCGTGGTGCGGAGCCTGTCGATGGCTTCGGTTGCGATCTGCACCGCAGTATCGAATCCGAAGGTGAAGTCGGTGGCGTCAAGGTCATTGTCGACCGTCTTGGGCACACCCACGATGTGCAGTCCCGCGTCGGTCAGCCGCTGCGCGGCAGCGAGCGTGCCTTCACCGCCGATGGCGATGACAGCGTCGATCCCCAGCCGGTCCAGCGTGGCCTTGATCTTCTCCGGTCCGCCGTTCGGGCCTTCGAACGGGTTGGTGCGGGACGTGCCCAGGATAGTGCCGCCCTGCTTGGAAATACCGCGGACCCGGGTACGGGGCAGGTCGATGATGTCGCCGTCGACCACACCCCGCCAGCCGTCAAGAAAACCGACGAACTCCACGTCATGGGTTTTGATGCCGTTGAGCACCGCTCCGCGGATCACCGCATTGAGTCCGGGGCAGTCGCCCCCGCTGGTGAGAATGCCGATCTTCATAGAGTGACCCCTGGATCTGGTAGGTGGGCGGCGGCCTCCTACGATTCTAGTCACGAGCGGGCACCGTACCGTCATGTTCGGCGGACCGGGAGTGCCGGGGCAACGGATTCCTCCCGCCCCGGCACTGCGTCAGCTGCCGGTGATCCGCTCCAGGACGATTTTTCCGTCCGTTGTGGGCAGCAGCAGCCAGGCAACCAGGTAGGTCCCGATACCGATGAAGGGGAGCAGGAAACTCAGCAGCACGGCAATACGTACCAGGGACACATCCCAGCCGAACTTCTGGGCGATTCCGGCGCAGATTCCGGCGATCCAGCCGCCCCGTGCACGTTTGATGGGTGATGAACGCAGCGTGTTGTAGAACTTTTCCATGGGGTTACTATGCCTGCTTTCTCTACGGTTGGGGATGGATGAGCGGGAACCGGGCCGTCAGGGGTTCCGGCTCCGGCCCAGGACGGAGATCAGCCCGCCGACCACCAGCGCGGCACCTGCTCCGATCAGTACGCCCAGCAGGACCATTCCGGCATCGAGCCGGATTCCGGTGAGCTGGACGGCCAGGATCAGCCCGCCCAAGGCGGCGAGGACCAGGCCCCAGACTATGGTTCCCACCCGCAGCGGCCGGTGTTCGGGTTCCGGTTCCGGGACGTAGACCCCGTCTGACGGCGGCGGTGCATAGGTCCCCGGGGGACCGGCGTCGAGATTGCGGTTTTCCCTGGCTTCCCAAGGTTCCCTGGATTCACTCATCAGTCGAGGCTGCTTTCATTTGTGGTCACCAGAACGTTGCTGGCGACACCCTTGATTTGGAGGATGATCTGGTTTCCGGTTGCCGTGGCGTTCAGCTGCCTCTCCTGCGGGCCGACCCACACGCCGCCGGCGGAGCGGACGCTGCCGCCGTACTCCAGCTCGACGTTGCCGAGCGCCATCTCGCTGACAACCGAGACCCGGACATCATCCGGAACGAGGATCACCAGGTTCCCGGCCGCAATACTCACCGGTACCACCACGTCGCCGTCTTTCACCTCGTCGGCCAGGCTGCGGAGATCGAGGTTTCCGCCTGCCGCGGCCATGGAATAGCCGTCCTCCGCGGAGCCTGCCTGGCCGGCATTCCAATTGACGTCGTTGGCAACGACCACATTCCGGTACGCGTAATTTCCGCTGAACAGCAGGGCCGCGATCAGGGACACGACGGCAAGGCCGCCGGCGATTCCGGAGGAGCGGCCAGCTGCACCGAGCCCCACGATGCCAAGTCCCAGCACCACGGCGGCTCCGGCGAGCGCTACGGCCGCAGGCGAGCGGAAATCATAGATCCCGGCATAGTCCAGGGCGAGCAGAACACCGGCGGCAAGCAATGCCGTACCGCTGATGAGCGCAGCCCAGGATGCCGGAGCCGAGGTTGACGGCTTTACGGTTTTCGCGGGCGGTGGGAACTGCACGTACGCTCCGCCGAACTCACGCTCCGGCCGGCCGGAAGGGCTGCCGTAGGCGTGGGATCCGCCCGGGGCAGGCAGCGGCATGGTGGGAGCATCCGGGCCGGGGTACCCGGCAGCAGGGAACGCCCTGGTGTGCGGTCCCGGGGAGCCGGCGGCATTCCCGTCGAAACCGGCTGTGTTGTCTCCCGGACGGCCGTTTTCGCCGGGCCGGTTGGCTGCCGGATACGGGTCCGGCTGCTGACCCGGATAGGGCTGCTGGTGCGCTGCCGGACCGTCTGACTTAGCGTGGCTGCGGCTGGTTACCCAGTAGATGCACAGGATGATGGCGGCGATCCAGAAAAGTCCCCAGAAAATTCCACCCAGCCAGCCGTCCTCGGCCCAGAAGGAGACTCCCGGGGCCCCGAAGCCGAGGATGGTGAACGTCAGGGCACCGGTCATTCCGGAGCTCCAGGTGCCGCGGATGGCTTCGTCCAGGTGAATCCGGCCATCAGGCTCGGGCAGCAGTGCCCAGGCCACGCCGTAGAAGACAACGCCCACGCCGAAGAGTGAGAGCAGGATGACCAGCCCGCGTACCAGGGTGGGGTCAAGGCCGGTGCGCTGGGCGATTCCGCCGGCGACGCCGCCCACCCAGCGCTGCGGTGAACGCTGGATTCCCAGCTGGCGGACCCAGGTGAAGAAGGAGTTGCTCCCGGAGGTGCGGGGGAACGGAGCCTGGCCCTGGGTGTTCTGGGTGCCCTGCGGGTCCTGCGGTGGAAGGTGCTGCGTGGATCCCGTGGTGGCGGGCTGCCCGTCTCCGGGCTCGGAAGGATGCGAGTTCATACTCCCAGTGTTCCGTCCCCGAGGTGCCGGCGCATCGGGGATTCCCCTGAGGGACCCCTGATCCTGCCCCTGATACCGTGTGCAGGCTTTCCACCGGGTAGCAGTTTTGCCGTCCTGCCGTGTTTGGATTGGGGCATGAGACCTCCCTTGCTCCGCTCCCCGGACCGAGTGGTGGCCGGTGTCTGTTCGGGACTGGCTGCCCACCTGGGCATGCCGGTGCGCACCGTCCGCGTGCTGATGGCGGTGCTGTCGCTGCTGGCCGGAGCAGGAGTGCTCCTCTACGCCTGGCTGTGGATCATGGTGCCCACCACGGAGGAGGACGCGGCGTCAGGTGAACGTAATCCGCGCAGTGTTGCGGAGAATTTCGCCCGGTATCTGCAGGAAGAGCAGGCAGGCCGGGCCGCCCCGGGGAAACCGGCTATTGGCACGCGCGAAATCCTGATCGGCCTGATGCTGCTGCTGGTGGCGGCCGCCGTCGTGGCGCAGCGGCTGGGCGCGGAAATCAACCTTGGACTGCTCCTGCCGTTTGCGGCAATCGCGGCTGGCGCTGTCCTGGCCTGGTCACAGCTGGATGCCTCCCGGCGGGCAGGCCTGATGGCTGGTGCCGGTGCGGACCGGAAGGCCGGCCTGACCCGGCTGGTCATCGGCCTGCTGCTGGTGATAGCCGGGTTCCTGCTGATTGTTTCCGGCTCCATCACCTGGGACGTGCTGATGGCCGCGGTCCTGGCAGCATTGGCCGTTCTGGCGGGCATCGCACTGGTCCTGGCACCCTGGGCCGTGAAGTACTGGCGCGCATTCCAGCTCGAGCGGACCGGGCGGATCCGGCAGACCGAGCGGGCCGAAATTGCCGCGCACCTGCACGACTCCGTGCTCCAGACACTGGCACTGATCCAGAACCGTGCCGGGTCCGAATCCGAGGTCATCAAGCTTGCCCGTGCGCAGGAACGTGAACTGCGGCAGTGGCTCTATGCGGATCCGGAGAAGGGGACCGGCACTCTGGCCGATGCCCTGAAGGGAGTGGCCGCGGAGGTCGAGGACTCGTACGGCCATCCCGTGGACTTCGTTGCCGTCGGCACGGCTGAACTGACGGTGCAGAGTTCGGCGCTGGTGCAGGCGGCCCGTGCCGCGCTGTTCAATGCTGCGCAGCACGCAGGGGGCCAGATTTCCCTGTATCTGGAATGCCGCCCGGAGGCCGCCGAGGTTTTTGTCCGGGACCGGGGGAGCGGATTCGACCAGGATGCCGTTCCGGAGGACCGGCTGGGACTCCGGGAATCGATCGTGGGCCGCATGCAGCGGCACGGCGGCACGGCCAAGGTGAAGAGCAGCAGCGAGGGCACCGAGATACATTTGGCACTGCCCCTGGCCGGTGCGGATGCACCGGCACAGCCTGAACGGGAAACGGAGAACAGGTGAGCAGCGCAGTACCGCACCTTGAAGCAGCCAAGCCAATTTCGGTGGTCGTGGTGGACGACCACGCCATTTTCCGGTCAGGCCTGAAAGCCGACCTGGACGGACGGATCAACGTCCTTGCCGAGGCAGCGGCCGTCGAAACCGCTGTCGCCGCGATCCGGCAGACCCGGCCGCAGGTGGTGCTGCTGGACGTCCATCTGCCCGGCGGATCCGGAGGCGGGGGAGCCGAGGTCATCGCCGGCTGCGCCGATCTGCTGGTTTCGACCCGGTTCCTGGCCCTGAGCGTTTCTGATGCGGCGGAGGACGTTGTCACCGTGATCCGGGCCGGGGCGCGCGGCTACGTCACCAAGACCATTTCCGGCACGGAGATTTCCGACGCCGTGGTCCGCGTCGCCGGGGGTGACGCGGTATTCTCTCCGAGGCTCGCCGGATTCGTGCTCGATGCCTTCGGGGCGTCCACCACGGTCAGCGTGGATGACGAACTGGACCGGCTTTCGGCACGCGAACGCGAGGTGATGCGGCTGATTGCCCGCGGCTACAGCTACAAGGAAGTCGCGAAGGAACTGTTTATTTCCGTGAAGACGGTGGAAACCCATGTCTCCGCGGTCCTGCGGAAGCTGCAGCTCTCATCCCGGCACGAACTGACCAGGTGGGCTGCAGCCCGCAGGCTCCTCTAGCGGGCGCGCATTACTTCTTTGCCTGGCCGAGGAAGTCCCTGAGCCGGTCCATGCCGGTCTTGAGGTCCTCGTCGCCCAGGGCATAGGACAGCCGCAGGAAGCCGGACGGGCCAAAGGCTTCGCCCGGTACGACGGCGACTTCCACCGTATCCAGGATCATCGCCGCCAGTTCCGCGGATGTCTGCGGACGCAGCGGTCCGGCAGCGCCCGGGAATTCGCGCCCCAGCAGCCCCCGTACGTCGGCGTAGGCGTAGAAGGCGCCCTCGGGCATGGGGCAGTTGACGCCGTCGATGGAATTCAGTGCCTCGACCATGGCCTTACGGCGGCGGTCGAAAGCCGATTTCATGTCATCAACGGCCGTCAGCGGGCCGGAAACAGCGGCCAGGGCAGCCATCTGCGAGACGTTGGAGACGTTGGAGGAGAGATGGGACTGCAGGTTGGTGGCCGCCTTGATGACGTCCGGGGCAGCGATCATCCATCCCACCCGCCAGCCGGTCATGGCGTAGGTCTTGGCCACACCGTTGAGGATCACGACTTTGTCGCCCAGTTCCGGGCAGCGGGTTGCAATCGAGGTGAAAGGCACGCCGTCGTAGGTCAGGTGCTCGTAGATTTCATCGGTCACGACGAACAGGCCGTGGTCCGCTGCCCACATGCCGATCTCGGCGACCTGGTCCGCCGGGTAGACCGCGCCGGTGGGGTTGGACGGGGAGACGAACAGCAGCACCTTGGTCTTGTCGGTCAGGGCGGCGTCGAGCTGGGAGACCGTCACCATGTAGCCCTGCTCGGGACCGGCGAATACCTCGACGGGGACACCGCCGGCCAGCCGGATGGCTTCGGGGTAGGTGGTCCAGTAAGGAGAGGGGACCAGGACTTCGTCCCCGGGGTTGAGCAGGGTGGCGAACGCTTCATAAACGGCCTGCTTGCCGCCGTTGGTCACCAGCACCTGGGAAGGGTCAACGCTGTAGCCGGAGTCCCGGAGGGTCTTCTCCGCGATTGCCTTCTTCAGCTCCGGCAGGCCGGCTGCGGGGGAATAGCGGTGGAACCGCGGATCCTTGGCAGCGGCCACGGCCGCGTCCACGATGTAACCCGGCGTCGGGAAGTCGGGCTCGCCGGCGCCGAAACCAATGACCGGACGGCCGGCGGCCTTCAGGGCCTTGGCCTTCGCGTCGACGGCAAGGGTGGCGGATTCTGCAATGGAGGCGATGCGTTCTGAGATTCGGCCGTTGGAAGGCATGGCGTTCCCGTCTGGTTTGGTGCGGTTTGCTTGTTCCAGCCCCGAAGCAGGGCGAAGCAGGTCATTGTCAGGCAACGTTTTACCGTTCCTTATGGAAGCCAAGCTTAGGCGCGGCGGGGTCACATTTCAGTCTTTTACACTTCCACGGCCCGGTGCGTCCCGCGGTTTAAGGCCCGCTGCGTTGGGTGCGGGGCCCGCACCCAACGGGCCGGTTCGACTCAGGGCAAAAGATTGCGTAGACTTGATCCTCGGTGTTGATCTCTCGATGCTGGCTTATGCCCACGTCCGGTTAGGATGGATGCGGGGAAGCCGGTAAAGTGGGACTCTCCCAAAGGGTAGTGGCGCAATTGGTAGCGCAGCGGTCTCCAAAACCGCAGGTTGCAGGTTCGAGTCCTGTCTGCCCTGCGCATGACGTCGGTTTCGCCGTCTAACGCAGTCCTTCATGAAGCAGCAGTTCCCCGGCACGCGCTGCGGGACTGTGAACCGAACAGATGAGTGAGGCGAAAGGTGACCGAGACAGCTGCCAGCAGCTCCAAGGGACACCCCTCAGGCAAGTCGCCTAAGAAGCGCGGCTTCTTTGGCGGCATCGCCCTCTTCCTCCGTCAGGTCATTGCCGAGCTGAAGAAGGTGGTGACGCCCACCCGCAAGGAGCTGCTGAGGTACACCATCGTGGTTATGGCCTTCGTGGTCGTCATGATGATCATCGTGTCGGTTCTGGACTTTGTCTTTGGTACTGGCGCACTGTGGATCTTCGGTTCGGGCAGCGGCGAAAGCTAGCCCCCGACGGCGTTTCATCCGCAGCTGCGGCCGTTATGCCGAAGAACTGAGCTAGTGACAAACCCATTAGAGCTCTGAAGAAGAAAGCAGGAATCTACGTGTCCGAGCAAGAACTCGAATCACAGATCAATGAAGAAACCGCTGATCTGGATGCCGAGGAGCAGGTTACCGAAGCAGACGCCGCGGCGGCTGACGGTGACGCATCGGCCGAAGATGCGGAAGAAGCCCCTGTCGAGGAAGCTTCAGCCGACGACGCCGCGGATGCCGCGCCTGCCGATGAGCCCGAAGAAGACCCTGTTGTTGCCTTCAAGGCAAAGCTGCGCCGCCAGGAGGGTGACTGGTACGTCATTCACTCCTACGCCGGCTACGAGAACCGCGTAAAGGCGAACCTCGAGACCCGCATCCAGACCCTGGACATGGAAGAGAATATCTTCGAAATCCAGGTTCCGATGGAGGAAGTCGTCGAGATCAAGAACACCACCCGCAAGATCGTCAACCGTGTGCGCATCCCGGGCTACGTCCTGGTCCGCATGGAACTGACGGATGCTTCCTGGGGCGTTGTCCGCCACACCCCCGGCGTCACCGGCTTCGTGGGCAACGCGCACAACCCGGTCCCGCTGAGCCTGGATGAAGTTTTCTCCATGCTTGAGCACACCGTGGTTTCCCCGAAGACCGCCGGCGGTGCTCCCGCAAAGGCAGCCCAGTCCGAGATTGCAGTGGACTTCGAGGTTGGCGAGCCCGTAACGGTCAACGAGGGGCCGTTCGAGACGCTCCAGGCGACCATCTCCGAAATCAAGCCCGAGTCCCAGCAGCTGGTGGTCCTTGTGACCATCTTCGAGCGCGAGACTCCGGTGACCCTGGGCTTCGGCCAGGTCACCAAGCTGCAGTAGCACCTAAGACTTCGTTGTCTGCAGGTCCGCTTTACCCTGCCGGCAGCGTCCGGCCGCCACGCCATGGCGGCCACCAACCCGGACGGACGCTCCTGTTCCCCGGGAACATAATTTAGAGAAGGACCCTTTCATGGCCCCCAAGAAAAAGGTCACCGGCCTCATCAAGCTGCAGATCAACGCAGGTGCCGCCAACCCGGCTCCTCCGATTGGTCCTGCGCTTGGCCAGCACGGTGTCAACATCATGGAATTCTGCAAGGCGTACAACGCTGCAACGGAATCCCAGCGCGGCAACGTTATCCCGGTTGAAATCACGGTCTACGAAGACCGCTCCTTCACCTTCATCACCAAGACGCCTCCGGCAGCTGAGCTGATCAAGAAGGCAGCCGGCGTCGCCAAGGGTTCGGGCACTCCGCACACCGTCAAGGTTGCGAAGCTGACCCAGGCACAGGTGGAAGAGATCGCCACCCAGAAGATGGACGACCTGAACGCCAATGACGTGCAGGCCGCAGCGAAGATCATCGCCGGCACCGCCCGCTCCATGGGCATCACCGTCGAAGGCTAATAAAGCAACACCCGCCCGGGTCCGCCCGGGCAAAACCAAAACATCATCGCCGCACCACCCCTGACGGGGCGCGGCACGTGGCAGGGCCGAGCGCGGTCCGACAGACCACAACTGCACAAGGAGAAAAAGCAGATGGCAAAGCGCAGCAAAGCATATGAAGCCGCTGTAGCTAAGATCGACGCGGACAAGCTGTACGCGCCGGTTGAAGCTGTAGCACTGGCGAAGGAAACCAACCCGTCCAAGACGGACGCAACCGTTGAGGTTGCCTTCCGCCTGGGCGTCGACCCCCGCAAGGCTGATCAGATGATCCGCGGCACGGTCAACCTTCCCAACGGCACGGGCAAGACCGCCCGCGTCCTCGTCTTCGCCACCGGCGAGAAGGCTGAAGCAGCCATCGCTGCCGGCGCCGACTTCGTTGGTTCCGACGACATGATCGAAAAGGTCGCAGCAGGCTGGACCGACTTCGACGCAGCCGTGGCTACGCCGGACCTCATGGGCAAGGTCGGCCGCCTGGGCCGCGTGCTCGGCCCGCGTAACCTCATGCCGAACCCGAAGACCGGTACGGTTACCCCGAACGTTGCCAAGGCAGTGTCCGACATCAAGGGTGGCAAGATCGACTTCCGCGTCGACAAGCACTCCAACCTGCACTTCATCATCGGCAAGACGTCCTTCGATGCGCAGAAGCTGGCCGAAAACTACGCCGCTGCCCTCGAAGAGGTCCTTCGCCTGAAGCCGTCCGCTGCCAAGGGCCGCTACATCCAGAAGGCCACCGTGACCACGACCTTCGGCCCCGGCATCGCCGTGGACCCGAACGTCACCAAGGTCCTCGCCGACGCATAGCATTTCCTTCAGGCCCAGCGCCTGGCCCTCAAGCGGCCGCAGCATTTGCTGCGGCCGCTTTTGCGTGCCCGGGGGAGGGACACGGGGAAGCGCGGTGCGGTGCACCTGCGGCGGCCGCCGAGGCAGCCTGGGCCGCCGGACAGGTGACAGGACAGGGCTGCGGGCAGCAGGATGGGTTCATGGAATTCCAGGCCCAGCCCGTCCACCAAAGCCCCGTTCCCCGGCAGCTGGGGGAGGCGGGCACCGAGGGGTTCCTCGCCGTCGCCCGGCTGGTAAACGAACGGAACAGGCGGTTCTGGGGCAGTACGGACTTTGAGGAGTCACCCGAGGCCCAGCTGGCGGTGATGCAGCCCCGGAAAGCGGGCCGGAGGGTGATCCTGCTTCCGGCTGGCCCGGAACCTGCGGGCGCAGCAGTGCTCATTGTTCCGCTGACCGATAACACCCATGCGGTGTGGGTGGACGTGATGGTGGACCCGGCGGCCCGGGGCGCCGGGCTGGGGCGCAGCCTGCTCCGGGCCGCCGAAGAGTATGCGGCTTCCCTGGGGCGCAGGGTGCTGGACGCGGAAACCGAGCACCGGCTTGCCGGAACTGGAACCGGCGCCGGCGGGGCCGTGCTCCGCCCGGCTACGGGAACGGGGGAGATCCCGGCGGACGCTTCGGCGCGTTTTGCCCAGGCCGCCGGGTTTGCTCTGGAGCAGGTGGAACGGATCAGCCTGCTGGAGCTGGAGAATGGTGCGGACTTCAGTGCCGGCTTATCCCGGGCACGCGCTGCCGCGGGAGACGGCTATGCCTTGGAAACCTGGACCGGCCGGTGCCCGGACGCCCTTGTCAGTGACTACGCGAAGCTGAAGCAGCGCATGAGCACCGATGCCCCCATGGGCGACCTGGAATGGGAAGAGGAAGCCTGGGACGTGGAGCGCGTGCGTGAGAGCGAGGCCACCCAGGCAGCAGCAGGTGTGGACCTGCTTTGCTGTGCCGTCCGGGACCTCTCCACCGATACGCTGGCCGGCCACACCGTCCTGTGGGTGCAGCGCGAGCAGCCCCAAGCCGCGATGCAGGATGACACGCTGGTTCTCCGGGCCCACCGCGGGCACAGTTTGGGCATGCTGCTCAAGACGGCGAACCTGCAGCGGCTGCAGCAGGAACGGCCGCAGGTGCGGCGCATCTACACCTGGAACGCCGAGGAAAACAGGCACATGCTCCGCATCAACGAGGCCCTCGGATTCCGGGCGGCGGCCTGGGGTGGCCAGTGGCAGCGGCGGCTGGGGTCCGCAAACTGAAGGGCGGGCCCGGGTGGGTAGGATTGGTTATCTGACATCCGCCCGGATGCCTGCACTTCAGGGGGAGCATGGAACGCAAGACGCTGGTGGATACCGTCGCGGACCAGCTGCTCGACCGGATCATCGACGGGGATATCGAGATCGGTTCGGCTCTGCCCTCAGAGGCGGACATTGCCGAGGCAGCCAACGTCAGCCGGCTCACCGTCCGTGAAGCATTGAAGTCGCTGCGGGCCAAGAACGTGGTCAACGTCCAGCGCGGCCGGGGCACCTACGTCAATCCGCCCCGGGACTGGACCTCCCTGGAGGCCACGGTCCGTGCCGCCGCCCACGGTGTCGGTGAAAACAACGTCTCCCTCCAGCTGCTGGAAGTCCGGCGCATGATTGAGACCGGTGCCGCCGCGCTGGCCGCACTGCGCAGGGAGCCCGAGGACCTGGATCTGCTGGAACAGCATCTCGCCGGAATGTGCGGGGCAGCGGAAGCGGGCGACGTCGATTCCTTCGTCCGCGAAGACATTGCGTTCCATGACGTGATCCTCCGGGCTTCGGGGAACGTGCTGGTGCCGGCAATGTATGAACCCCTGGGACGGCTGCTGTCCACGGGTCGACGTGAGACCTCAGCAGTTCCCCTCATCCAGGATCATGCAATCGCCATGCACCGGGCGGTCCTCAAGGCCATCGCGGCCGGCGACGCCGAGGAATCCCGGCTCGCAATGGACGCCCACATGAACCAGACGCAGACAGACCTGATGGAGCACGTCCTGCGTTCGGGCTAGTCAGAAGGCTATAGCCCGGACCAGCTGTCCTGGGCTGCCAGCCCGTCTTGCGATACTGCTCCTTCCAGGGGTCTCCAGTGTGCCTCCCGTGCGGTCATGGACCCCCAGTTTCCATGTGTAAGATGTCTGACATCTGATTACAAAGGAGTGTTCATGGAAGACCTTGGGAGCCTGCTCTCCGGTTACCCCGAAGCGGTATCCGTTTCCGCGGCGGAGGTGGCCGCAGGTGCCACCGGCGCCGTCTTCATCGTCCTCGACGACGATCCCACCGGGACGCAGTCCGTGGCAGGGCTGCCGGTCCTCACCTCCTGGGGAGAAGCAGACTTTGCCTGGGCGCTGTCCACCGGGGCACCGGCGATCTACGTGCTGACCAATTCCCGCAGCCTGGCTCCCGCGGATGCCGCCCGCATCAACCGCGAGGTCGTCGCGAACGCCCAGGCCGCCGCAGCTGCTCAGGCCGCCCGCCTTGCCTTCGTTTCCCGCAGTGACTCCACCCTGCGCGGACACTATCCGCTGGAAACCGATGTCCTCGCCGAGGCCATGCAGGCGGCAGGGCTGAAGGCCCCCGACGCCGTCGTGCTGGTCCCGGCCTTTCCGGATGCCAACCGGGTAACCATCGGCGGGGTGCACTACATGCGCAGCGGCACCGAAGTGCAGCCCATCGCGGAGACCGAGTTTGCCCGCGATGCCACCTTCGGTTACGCCAGCTCCAACCTGGCTTCCTATGTGGAAGAGAAAACCGGCGGGCGGATCAATGCTGCTGAGGTTATTACCCTCACGCTGGATGTCCTCCGCGGGGGACCGGAAAAGATCGCGGCAGCCCTCGCCGGTGCCGCTGACGCCGTTCCCGTTGTTGCAGACGCAGTGTCCGAAGACGACCTGCGGCTGCTGGCCCTGGGACTGCAGCACGCAGAAGCGGACGGTAAGAGCTTCCTCTACCGGGTTGGTCCGCCCTTCGTCCGGGCTGCCATCGGCCAGGAACAGCACGCGCCGCTGAGCGCCGGCGACGTCTATGGCGACGCCCCCGTTGGCCGCAGCCGCGGCGGCCTGATCGTTGTGGGCTCCCACGTTGGCGTGACCACCCGGCAGCTCAACCACCTGCAGGAAGTCCGGCCGCCTTCACTCACCGTGGAAATCGACGTCGCCTCCGTCATCGATCCGGAAATCCGTGAAAAGCACCTGGCTGACGTCAGCGGCCAGGTGGCCGCAGGCCTGAGCGCCGGTGACGTCGTCCTGCACACCAGCCGCCAGCTGGTCACAGCCTCGACGGGGGATGAGTCCCTGGATATTTCCCGCCGCGTTTCCGCAGCCGTCGTCGACGTCGTCCAGCGGGTACTGGCCGCCACCCCGCCCCGGTTCGTCATCGCCAAGGGCGGCATCACCTCCTCCGACGTTGCGTCCAAGGGCCTGCAGATCGGCCGTGCCATCGTCCGCGGCCCGATGCTGCCCGGAATCGTCTCCCTCTGGGAGCCGATGGACGGCCCCGCCGCAGGCATTCCCTACATCGTTTTCGCCGGCAACGTCGGCGATGACTCCTCCCTCGCCGCCGTCGTCGAAATCCTCTCGGAACAGTAAGGACCCCCCCATGCAGACCAACACCGAAAACACAGCCAACACCGCCTACACCGTCGCCGTCCTGGGCCTTGGAGCCATGGGACTGCCGATGGCAACCCGCCTGGCCACCGGCCTCACGGTCCACGGCTTCGACATTGCCGCCGCCCGGCTGGAGCTGGCCGAAGCCGCGGGGATAAAGACCTTCGGCTCCGGCGCGGACGCTGCTGCCGGTGCCGATGCCGTCCTGCTTGCCGTGCGCAACGGAGCGCAGCTCAATGACGTCCTCTTCGGCGACGCCGGCATCGCCCCGGCCCTGAAGCCCGGCGCCGTGGTTGTTATGACCAGCACCGTGGGCGTCGCCGCCGTCACCGACGTCGCCGCCCGCCTCGCGGAGCAGCAGGTTGAGCTCGTTGACGCACCGCTGTCCGGCGGCCCGGTGCGGGCCGGCGAAGGCGACCTGCTGATCGTCGTCGGCGCCACTGAAGCAGCCCAGGCCACGGCCAAGCCGGTCCTGGAACTGCTGGCTTCCACCCTGAGCATCGTTGGCGACAAGCCCGGCGACGGCCAGGCGCTCAAGACCGTCAACCAGCTGCTCTGCGGTGTCCATATTGCGGCGGCAGCCGAGGCCATGGCCCTGGCCGATGCCCTCGGACTGGACCGGGAAAAGACGCTGGACGCGCTGCAGGCCGGTGCCGCTGCGTCGTTTATGCTCGGCAACCGCGGCCCCCGCATGCTCCAGGCCTACGACGAAGAGGGTGCCGAAGTCCTCTCCCGGCTCGACATCTTCGTCAAGGACATGGGCATCGTCACCAAGGCGGCCCGGGAAACCGGCCTGCCGACGCCGGTGGCCGCGGCAGCCGAACAGCTCTACCTGCTCGGCCAGGCAGCGGGCCTTGGTGCGGCGGATGACTCCGCCGTCGTCAAGGTCGTTGCACCGGTCCGCCCCGCCCCGTAACCGGGCACACCTTCCACAGTTCAAAAACATCACCCGCACCTGTCAAAGGAGACACCGATGAGCGCTATGACGCTCTTGATCATTGCGGTGGCCGGCGTTGCAGTCCTGCTGCTCGCCGTCATCAAGTTCAAGATTCCGGCCTTCCTGGCCCTGCTGACTGTCAGCGTCCTGGTGGCGATTGCCGCCGGCATCCCGCTGGATGAAGTCATCACCTCAGTCCAATCCGGCCTCGGCGGAACCCTTGGATCCGTCGCCATCCTGGTGGGGCTGGGCGCCATGCTCGGCAAGATGATCGAGCTTTCCGGCGGCGCCGAGGCGCTGGCCGGCAAGTTCACCAGGATCCTCGGGCCGAAGCGGGTTACCGCAGCCCTGACGGCCGCGGCCTTCCTGCTGGCCATCCCGGTGTTCTTCGACGTCGGCTTCATTATCCTGGTGCCGATCATCTACGGCTTCGCTAAAGCCGCGGGTGTTAACCCGCTCAAGGTGGGCCTGCCCGTGGCAGCGATCATGCTTGCCGTGCACGTGGTTGTCCCGCCGCACCCGGGAATTGTCGGCGGCGCGGGGGTCATCGGCTCGGACATTGGCTGGATCACGATCATTGCCCTGGCCATCTGCGCCGTCCTGGGCGTGCCGGCCTACCTCACTGCCAAGTGGATGAACCGCCGTGACTACCCGATGCTGCCTGCCACGGCAGAGCAGTTCCGCCTCTTCGGCAGCGGCAAGTCCGAAGTGGAGCTGGAATCCGGTGCCGGCGGCACCGCCGTCAAGACGAAGACCGAAGTGCAGGCCCCGCCCAGCCCGGCCATGATCATCGCACTGATCGTCCTGCCGATCGTGATGATCATGCTTGGCACGGTCAGCGCCGTCGTCCTTCCCGAGGGGTCCGCTGCCCTGCCGGCCCTGGGCCTTATCGGCTCACCCGTCATCGCACTCCTGGTGACCGTGTTCCTGGCCTTTATCTTCCTCGGCATCCGCCGCGGCTGGAGCGCCTCCACAACGGGCGAGGTCATGGACGCCGCCCTGGCACCGGCGGCAATCGTCATCCTGGTGACCGGTGCCGGCGGTGCGTTCGGCAAAGTCCTCACCGAGTCGGGCATCGGTACCGCACTGGCGGAGACGCTGTCTTCCGCCGGCCTGCCGATCCTGCTGATGGGTTACCTCCTGGCCGCAGTGCTGCGCGCTGCCCAGGGCTCGGCGACGGTCGCCATCGTCACCACCGCCGGCCTGCTGGCCGCATCGGTCGGCGCGGGGGAGTACTCCGCCCTGCAGATGGCCCTGGTCACCATTGCCATCGGATTCGGCGCGTTCGGTTTCTCCCACGTCAACGACTCAGGTTTCTGGATCGTGACCCGTTACCTCGGCCTGTCCGTGGCGGACGGGCTCAAGACCTGGACGGTGCTGACCACCGTCCTGGGCCTCTGCGGCTTCGCGCTGACCAGCCTCCTGTGGCTGGTCCTGTCCCCGCTGGCAGGCTGACGTGCGGGCCCGGCTGAACGACGTCGTCGCTGGTGAACTGGCGGACGGCGGTGCCGTGCCGGCACTGACCTGCTACGACTTCACCACGGCACTTGCTGTGGTTGGCGCAGCAGAGGAGGCCGGACAGCCGGTCATCCTGCTGGTGGCGCCCAAGACCGCCGCGGGACCTGGCGGGATGCGGCTCATTTCGGCCCTGCGGGGCCTGGCCGACGCAGCGTCCGTGCCGGTCCTGGTCCAGCTGGACCACGCCGCCGACCCGCAGCTCATCCTCGCCGCGGCCACAGCGGGTGCGGACAGTGTCCTCGCCGACGGATCGTCGCTGGAACCCGCAGCGAACGCGGCGTTCGTGGCCGGCGTCGTGCGCTCACTGGCGGGACTGGACATCGTAGTGGAGGCTGAGCTTGGAGCCCTGCCCGGTGACGAGGACGACGCCTCGGCAGCCGCGGAAGCAGACCCTGCCGCCGGAATGACGGACCCGGCACTGGTGGCCGGGTTCCTCGCGGCCTCCGGCGCCGGGCTGCTGGCAGTCGCCGTCGGCAACGTCCACGGCAACTACAAGGGTGAGCCCCACCTGGACTGGAACCGGCTCGGCGCGGTGAAGGCCGCGGCAGGAACCGTTCCGCTGGTCCTGCACGGCGCATCGGGGCTCGACGAGGCAGACCTGGCCCGCGCCGCTGCTGCCGGGATCGGAAAGGTCAATATCAACACGGAACTGCGGACCTCCACGCTTGCCGCGGTGGCCGAAGCCCTTCCGGGCATGCAGGCAGCGGGCCAGAACATGCTGGGACTGCTGGGTGTCTGGAGGGGCTCCGCAGCGGCGACCGCCGCCTGGGCGCTGGAACTGCTGCGCCCGGGGACCCGGAACCTGTAGGGGCGTGAACCGCCGGCGCGGCCATGGCTGCGCCGGCGATTTGGCCTCCCGGGGATTCTCCCCTAAGCTTGAACTACCAAAGACCGTCGGTCGATGTGCATTCAATCCCACCGTTTGGCTGAACCATCAGTCTTCCACGTGTGGAACCCGGTTGGAGAAACATCCGAAAGTCCCTTTATAGGGCGGCCTGCGCAGGTGAACGAACTGAACTCCGGACCCAGGTCTGTTGAGTAAAGCCCCGTGCATCTGCCCGGGGCGTTTTTTATGTTCGGGACCCGATCCACCGGCACTATTTCCCCGGAAGGAGGGTTATGGCAACGCCAACAAAGGTGTCAGCAGTCGAAGAGATCGCCAACGATTTCAAGGATTCGACCGCTGCTGTCCTAACCGAATACCGCGGGCTCACCGTTGCACAGCTCAAGGAGCTGCGCCGTTCGCTCGGCCAGGACACCAAGTACTCGGTCGTGAAGAACACCCTGACGGGCATTGCAGCCAAGGAAGCCGGCATCGATGCATTCGATGGCCAGCTCTCCGGTCCCACTGCAATCGCCTTCATCAAGGGTGACGCAGTTGCGGCTGCAAAGAGCCTGACGGATTTTGCCAAGACCAACCCGCAGCTGATCATCAAGACCGGTGTCTTCGAGGGTAACAACCTCGACGCAGCCGGTGTTGCTGCCCTTGCTGCGCTTGAATCCCGTGAGTTCCAGCTTGCACGTGTCGCCGGTGTCCTCAAGGCTCCGATGTCCATGCTGGCCCGCACGGCAGATGCACTGCGTGTGAAGCTCGAAGAGGAGAGCGGCGCTCCCGCTGCTCCTGCTGCAGAAGAGGCCCCGGCCGCTGCAGAAGAAGCTCCCGCCGCAGAAGCAGCCACCGAAGAGTAGAACCTCTTCTCATCCAATCTCCGGTGCCTGCGAGCACCAACTATAGGAAGGACGCCACATCATGGCGAAGCTCACCAACGAAGAGCTCATTGAGGCTTTCAAGGAACTGTCCATCATCGAGCTCTCCGACTTCGTGAAGCTCTTCGAAGAGACGTTCGACGTCACCGCTGCTGCTGTTGCAGTTGCCGGTCCGGCTGGCGGCGGCGCTGCTGAAGCTGCTGAAGAGCAGAGCGAATTCGATGTTGTCCTCGAATCTGCTGGCGAAAAGAAGATCGCAGTGATCAAGGAAGTCCGCGCGCTGACTTCCCTGGGCCTGAAGGAAGCCAAGGACCTGGTTGACAGTGCTCCGAAGGCCATCCTCGAAGGTGCCAACAAGGAGACCGCCGAAAAGGCAAAGGAAGCCCTCGAGGCTGCCGGCGCAACGGTTACCCTCAAGTAGCATTGCCTTGCGGCCCAGCCGCATTGCTTCGAAAGCCCCCGCTCCCTTTCCAGGGAGTGGGGGCTTTTGCCGTACCGGGACGAAGAACTAGGGGAGGGGCTCAGTGATGTCGATGACGCGCGCGTCCAGCGCGTCGAGCAGGGCATCGCCGTCCACGAAAAGGCTGGCGCCGTGTTCGCCGGCGCCCATTGAAACCCGTTTGCCGCGGATGGCCGGCGCGGCAAAAACCGGCCAGCTGACGGTGCTGCCCAGCGGAGTGATCGTGCCGCGGGCATAACCCGTGGCTTCAAAGGCCTCCCCGGCCGGCGGCAGGGTCAGCTTGTTGGCACCGGCGGCTGCCCGCAGCTTCGGCCAGGAAATCTGCTCGTCACCGGGGACCAGCACAAACAGGTACTCCCCGGCTTTCCGCCGGACGACCAGGGACTTTACGATCTCCCCGGGGCTGATTCCCAGCGCAGCAGCCGCTTCGGCCAGGGAGGACGCATCCGGACGGTCAACGATCTGCACGTCCAACCCCAGTTCCCCGGCGGCAGCCTGCACCCGTTCACGCCCCCGGACGTGGTCCGCGTCCACTAGCCGCGGTACAGCAGCAGGGCCTCGCCCTGGCCGCCGCCTCCACAGAGCCCGACGGCGGCACGCCCCGAGCCACGCCGGTTCAGTTCGTGCGCGGCGTGGAGGGCCAGCCGTGCCCCGGACGCGCCGATCGGGTGGCCGAGGGCGATCGCACCGCCGTGAATGTTGCAGTCGGCCAGGTCCATGCCGAGCTCCTGCAGCGACTGCACGGCAACGGAGCCGAAGGCCTCATTGATCTCCACGAAATCAAGGTCACCGGCCGTCCAGCCGGCCCGCTTCAGGGCCTGCGCAATGGCGTTGGCGGGCTGGGAGTGCAGGCTGTTGTCCGGCCCGGCTACCTGCCCCGGCATTCCCACGACGGCCAGGATCTCCAGGCCCTGTTCCTCGGCAAACGCGCGCGAGGTCAGCACAACAGCTGCAGCCCCATCGGAGAGGGGGGAGGAGTTGCCGGCCGTGATCGTGCCGTCCGCCGCGAACGCCGGACGCAGGGCGGCAAGCGTTTCCACTGTGGTGGCCGGACGGATGCCCTCATCCGCCGTGAGCACCAGCGGTTCCCCCTTGCGCTGCGGCACGCTCACCGGGGCAATCTCCACGTCGAAGATCCCCGCCGCTGCTGCCGCTGCGGCCCGCTGGTGGGAAGCAGCCGCCACCTCGTCCTGTGCGGTGCGGCCGATGCCCAGCACGGAGTTGCCCCGTTCGGTGGAGACACCCATCGACTCGTTGTCGAACGCGTCGGTGAGCCCGTCGTGGGCCACGGAATCCAGCACCGACATGCTGCCGTAGTTCCAGCCCTGCCGGGAGCCGGGCAGGACATGCGGGCCGCGTGTCATCGATTCCTGGCCGCCGGCAACGGCGACCGTAGCCTCCCCGCTCCGGATCAGACGCGCCGCATCGGTAATCGCGGCGAGGCCGGAGAGGCAGACCTTGTTGATGGTCACCGTCGGTACGTCCCAGCCCAAGCCGGCCTTGATGGCAGCCTGCCGTGCGGGGTTCTGTCCGCAGCCGGCCTGGACCACGTGTCCCATGATCAGGGTGTCAACCTGGGACGGGTCGACGCCGGACCGCTCCAGTGCGCCGGCGATGGCGAAAGCGCCCAGTTCGACGGCGGTGAACGGGGCGAGCTGGCCGTTCAGCCGGCCCTGCGGGGTGCGGGCACCGCCCACGATCACCACGTCGGCTGCGCTTGATCCGGGTTCTGCAGTTGCGGGGGTGCTCATGCGGCCAGTCCACTCTCGTCGAAGGGAATCAGTTCCTGAAGGAAACAGCTGCCCCTAGGCTACCTTTTGAACGTGGTGCGGGACACACTGGCCGGAGTCCGCCCGGGACAGCCGCGCACACCGCCGGCCAGTCCGCCGGCCAGTCCGGCGACGGGGCGGCACAGGCACGGCACAGGCACGGCACAGGGAAATCGCGCAGACCAGGCGGACTTGGGGTACGCTTATTCCTAGCCAGCCACAAATCGGTACGCTGGCACCGCGCCCGTAGCTCCCCGGAAGGAAGCCGCAGCAAGGAACCTCCTGGTTCGCAGCTGCAGGATCCAGGGTAGAGCTGGCAGGGGTTTCGAATACCGGGTAGACTTCTGTGTCCCCAATGCCATATAGTAGATATTTGCTTCCCTCTCTTAACCTTCAGCCTTCATATAGCGGTGGGCTGTGTCACGGGCCAGGCGGCGTCCGGATCGTTCAAATGCACTGTCAGATGCACTGCAAGATGCAGTGTCGGCTGCACGGTATTGAACTGTTTCGACGCGCGTTGCGCCCGGCAGGACGCACGCGGACCAGGTCCGTCAGTGCAGAGGGGGAGCGTGAAACACGCCTGAAGGTCTGTGGAAGGATCCCTCTTGGTCGCCTCGAGCACCTCTAATAATGCAACCGCTACCAATCCGGAGAACGCAGCGTCCCGGATTTCATTCGCAAAGATTCACGAACCGCTGGATGTTCCCAATCTTCTTGCCCTGCAGACGGACAGCTTTGACTGGCTCGTCGGCAACGAGCGCTGGAAGGAACGCGTAAGGAAGGCGCAGGAAGCGGGCGAGGCAGGTTTCGCCACCACCTCCGGCCTCTCGGACATCTTCGAAGAGATCTCTCCGATCGAGGACTTCCAGGGCACCATGTCCCTGAGCTTCTCCGAACCGGAGTTCGCGGACCCGAAGTACACCATGGCCGAGTGCAAGGACCGGGACGCAACGTACTCGGCTCCGCTGTACGTTAAGGCCGAGTTCATGAACAACAACACGGGCGAAATCAAGCAGCAGACCGTGTTCATGGGCGACTTCCCGCTGATGACCGACAAGGGTACCTTCGTCATCAACGGCACCGAGCGCGTCGTCGTCTCCCAGCTGGTCCGTTCCCCGGGCGCCTACTTCGAGCGCACCGCAGACAAGACCAGCGACAAAGACATTTACACCGCGAAGATCATTCCTTCCCGCGGTGCCTGGTTCGAACTCGAAATCGACAAGCGCGACCAGGTGGGCGTCCGCCTGGACCGCAAGCGCAAGCAGTCCGTCACCATCCTGCTGAAGGCACTGGGCTGGACCGAGGGCCAGATCCTGGAAACCTTCGGTGAATACGACTCGATCCGCGCCACCCTGGAGAAGGACCCCACGGAGACCCAGGAAGATGCCCTGCTGGACATTTACCGCAAGCTCCGTCCGGGAGAGCCGCCCACGGTCGAGGCAGCAAAGACCCTGCTGGAGAACCTGTACTTCAACCCGAAGCGCTACGATCTGGCCAAGGTTGGCCGCTACAAGATCAACCGGAAGCTCGGCGTCGAGAAGGCCATCACCGACTCCGATGCCTCGGTCCTGAACATCGACGACATCGTCGCCATGATCAAGTTCCTCGTCGCGCTGCACGCCGGCGAGAAGACTGTTCCGGGCAAGCGCAACGGCGAAGACGTGGACATCCGCGTTGAGGTCGACGATATTGACCACTTCGGCAACCGCCGCATCCGCGCCGTGGGCGAGCTGATCGAGAACCAGATCCGCACCGGCCTGTCCCGCATGGAGCGCGTTGTCCGTGAACGGATGACCACCCAGGACGTTGAGGCGATTACGCCGCAGACCCTGATCAACATCCGTCCGGTCGTTGCTGCGATCAAGGAGTTCTTCGGAACCTCCCAGCTCTCGCAGTTCATGGACCAGAACAACCCGCTGGCCGGCCTGACCCACAAGCGCCGCCTGTCCGCGCTGGGCCCGGGCGGTCTGTCCCGTGACCGCGCAGGCATGGAAGTCCGAGACGTCCACCCCTCGCACTACGGCCGTATGTGCCCCATCGAAACCCCTGAAGGCCCGAACATCGGTCTGATCGGTTCGCTGGCATCCTACGCCCGGATCAACGCCTTCGGCTTCATCGAGACCCCGTACCGCAAGGTTGTGGACGGCGTCGTTACCGACCAGGTCGACTACCTGACGGCAGATGACGAAGTCGAGCGCACGATCGCACAGGCAAACGCCCCGCTGCGTGCCGACAACCACTTCGAAGAGGACCTTGTCCTCGTCCGTGCCCGCGGCGGATCCGGCGAGCCCGTGCTCGTCGAGCCCACCGAGGTGGAGTACATGGACGTTTCCCCGCGCCAGATGGTGTCGGTGGCAACCGCCCTTATTCCGTTCCTCGAGCATGACGATGCCAACCGTGCCCTCATGGGTGCGAACATGCAGCGCCAGGCCGTGCCCCTGCTCCGTTCCGAGCGTCCCGTCGTGGGCACCGGCATGGAGAAGTACGCAGCCATCGACGCCGGCGACTCCGTCACCGCAGTCAAGGCCGGCGTCGTCACCGAGGTGTCCGCTGACCTGGTAACCGTCATGAACGACGACGGCACCGAGACCAGCTACCCGATCATGAAGTTTGCGCGCTCGAACCAGGGCAACGCCTACAACCAGCGCGTGATCGTCTCTGAAGGCACCCGGGTTGAGGTCCACGACGTTATCGCCGACGGCCCCTCCACCGACCAGGGCGAACTGGCACTGGGCAAGAACCTGCTCGTGGCATTCATGTCCTGGGAAGGCCACAACTACGAGGATGCCATCATCCTCTCGCAGCGCATGGTCTCCGACGATGTCCTGACCTCGATCCACATCGAGGAGCACGAAGTTGATGCCCGCGACACCAAGCTTGGTGCCGAGGAAATCACGCGTGACATCCCCAACGTGTCCGAGGAAGTGCTCTCCCAGCTCGACGAGCGCGGCATCATCCACATCGGTGCCGAGGTCGAAGCAGGAGACATCCTGGTTGGCCGCGTAACGCCGAAGGGCGAAACCGAGCTCACCCCCGAAGAGCGCCTGCTGCGCGCCATCTTCGGCGAGAAGAGCCGCGAAGTCCGCGACACCTCCCTGAAGGTTCCCCACGGCGAGTCCGGAACCGTCATTGGCGTGCGTATCTTCGACCGTGACAACGACGACGAGCTGCCCCCGGGCGTCAACCAGCTGGTGCGCGTCTACGTTGCCCACAAGCGCAAGATCACGGACGGCGACAAGCTGGCCGGCCGCCACGGCAACAAGGGTGTTATCTCCAAGATCCTGCCGATCGAGGACATGCCGTTCCTCGAAGACGGCACCCCCGTCGACATCGTCCTGAACCCGCTGGGTGTTCCGGGCCGAATGAACGTCGGACAGGTCCTGGAAATCCACCTGGGCTGGGCTGCCAAGCAGGGCTGGAAGATCGAAGGCGAGCCGGACTGGGTCAAGGACCTGCCCGCGCTGCCGCGTGAAACCGGACCCACCACCGTTGCCACCCCGGTGTTCGACGGCGCCAGCGAGGACGAAATCACCAACCTCCTGGACTCCACGAACGTCACCCGCGACGGCGACCGCCTGATCGGTGCTTCCGGTAAGGCCCGTCTGTTCGACGGCCGCTCCGGCCAGCCGTTCCCGGATCCGATCTCCGTTGGCTACATGTACATCCTGAAGCTGCACCACCTTGTCGATGACAAGATCCACGCACGCTCCACGGGTCCGTACTCCATGATCACCCAGCAGCCGCTGGGTGGTAAGGCACAGTTCGGCGGCCAGCGCTTCGGTGAAATGGAAGTCTGGGCCCTGGAGGCCTACGGTGCCGCGTACACCCTGCAGGAACTGCTCACCATCAAGTCCGATGACATCCACGGCCGCGTCAAGGTCTACGAAGCCATCGTGAAGGGTGAGAACATCCCGGAGCCCGGCGTTCCGGAATCGTTCAAGGTGCTCATCAAGGAAATGCAGTCGCTTTGCCTGAACGTGGAAGTCCTTTCCACCGAGGGCAACACGATTGAAATGCGTGACTCGGATGAAGAAGTCTTCCGGGCCGCGGAAGAGCTGGGTATTGATCTGTCCCGCGCAGAGCCGAGCTCAGTCGAAGAAGTTTAGGTTTTTATCCCGGCTGGCGCCGGGAGGCCCGGAACGGCGGCAACGAAATTCCTCGCTCGCAGAGCTCGCAGGAATATTAAAGCCGCCTAACCCGGACCACCCGGCGCCACTGGGTTAGTCACCGAAGCTCTTCCCGTACCCGAGACATTCAGATTTAGAGAACAAGAGAGAACAGGGACCAATGTCCAACGATTCCACGTTCGGCCTCATGCGAATCGGCCTTGCCACTGCGGACGAAATCCGCAACTGGTCATACGGCGAGGTCAAAAAGCCGGAAACCATTAACTACCGAACCCTGAAGCCGGAGAAGGACGGTCTTTTCTGCGAAAAGATCTTCGGGCCTTCCCGCGACTGGGAGTGCTACTGCGGCAAGTACAAGCGCGTGCGCTTCAAGGGCATCATCTGTGAGCGCTGTGGTGTTGAAGTAACCCGTGCCAAGGTCCGCCGCGAGCGGATGGGCCACATCGAGCTCGCCGCTCCGGTTACCCACATCTGGTACTTCAAGGGTGTCCCCTCCCGTCTGGGCTACCTCCTTGACCTGGCACCGAAGGACCTGGAAAAGGTCATCTACTTCGCTGCCTACATGATCACCGCGGTCGACGAAGAGAACCGCCACACCGAACTGCCGAACCTGCAGGCCGAGCATGACCTGGAGCGCAAGCACCTCGTCGACCAGCGCGACTCCGACATCGCGGCGATCGCCAAGGACCTCGAGGACGAGCTTGCCCGCCTCGAAGGCGAAGGTGCCAAGGCTGCGGATAAGAAGAAGGCCCGCGACTCCGCCGACCGCCAGATGGCCAAGGTGCGCCGCGACGCAGACAACAACATCGAACGCCTCGAGCAGGTCTGGGAGCGCTTCAAGAACCTCAAGGTCGGCGACCTCGAGGGCGATGAGGGTCTCTACCGCGAACTGCGGGACCGTTACGGCCTGTACTTCGAAGGCTCCATGGGTGCCGAAGCCATCAAGAAGCGTCTTGAGGACTTCGACATGCAGGCTGAGTCGGAGAACCTGCGCGAGATCATCCAGAACGGCAAGGGCCAGCGCAAGACGCGTGCCCTGAAGCGCCTGAAGGTTGTCAACGCGTTCCTGACCACGACCAACAGCCCGATGGGCATGGTTCTCGACGCCGTACCGGTGATCCCGCCGGAACTGCGCCCGATGGTCCAGCTCGACGGCGGCCGTTTCGCGACGTCCGACCTCAACGACCTGTACCGCCGCGTGATCAACCGCAACAACCGCCTGAAGCGGCTGCTCGATCTCGGTGCCCCCGAGATCATCGTGAACAACGAAAAGCGCATGCTCCAGGAAGCTGTTGACTCCCTGTTCGACAACGGCCGCCGCGGCCGTCCGGTCACCGGACCGGGCAACCGTCCGCTGAAGTCGCTCTCTGACATGCTCAAGGGCAAGCAGGGTCGTTTCCGCCAGAACCTTCTGGGTAAGCGCGTTGACTACTCCGGCCGTTCCGTGATCGTCGTCGGTCCGCAGCTGAAGCTGCACCAGTGTGGCCTGCCCAAGCAGATGGCACTGGAGCTCTTCAAGCCGTTCGTGATGAAGCGCCTGGTTGACCTCAACCACGCCCAGAACATCAAGAGCGCCAAGCGCATGGTCGAGCGTTTCCGTCCGCAGGTCTGGGACGTGCTCGAAGAGATCATCACCGAACACCCGGTGCTGCTCAACCGTGCACCCACCCTGCACCGCCTCGGTATCCAGGCCTTCGAGCCGCAGCTGGTTGAGGGCAAGGCCCTGCAGCTGCACCCGCTGGTCTGTGGCGCCTTCAACGCTGACTTCGACGGCGACCAGATGGCAGTCCACCTGCCGCTGAGCCCCGAAGCACAGGCCGAAGCACGCATCCTGATGCTGTCCTCGAACAACATCCTGAAGCCGTCCGACGGCCGTCCGGTGACCCTGCCCTCGCAGGATATGATCATCGGCCTGCACCACCTGACCACCAAGCGTCAGGGCGCAGCCGGCGAAGGCCGCGTGTTCTCCTCGATGGCGGAAGCCGTCATGGCACACGACCTTGGCGAACTGCACCTGAACGCCCCGGTCCGGATCCGCGTCGAGGGCTTCGTGCCGAGCGAGGAGCAGCCGGCTCCGGAAGGCTGGGAAGAAGGCACTCCTGCCCTCATCCCGACCTCCCTGGGACAGGTTCTGTTCAACCAGACCCTGCCGGCGGACTACCCGTGGGTTGAGGCCGTTGCAGACAAGGGCCAGCTCTCCAAGATCGTCAACGATCTGGCCGAGCGCTACCCGAAGGTCGTCACCGCGGCAACGCTGGATAACCTGAAGGACTCCGGTTTCTACTGGGCCACCCGCTCGGGCGTTACCGTCGCCATCTCGGATATCGCTGCTCCGATCGACAAGCCTGCCATCATGGAGGTTTACGAAGCACGTGCAGCCAAGGTTGAAAGCCAGTACGGCAAGGGCCTGATCGCTGAAGACGAGCGCCGTCAGGAACTGATCGACATCTGGAACCAGGCAACCAACGAAGTTGCCAAGGCTATGCGCGACAACATGCCGATCGAGAACAACATCAACCGCATGGTTTCCTCGGGTGCCCGAGGCAACTGGCTGCAGGTCCGGCAGATCGCCGGTATCCGTGGCCTGGTGGCCAACCCGAAGGGCGAGATCATCCCGCGCCCGATCAAGTCCTCCTACCGTGAGGGCCTGTCGGTGCTGGAATACTTCATCGCCACCCACGGTGCCCGTAAGGGTCTGGCTGACACCGCCCTGCGTACCGCCAACTCGGGTTACCTGACCCGTCGTCTGGTGGATGTTTCGCAGGACGTCATTGTCCGCGAAGAGGACTGCGGCACCGAGCGCGGCCTGAACGTCACGATCGCTGTTCCGGATCACAACGGTGAGCTGCAGCTGCACGAAGAGGTCGAGAACTCGGCGTACGCCCGTACGCTGGCTACCGATGTCTCCGATGCGGAAGGCAACGTCCTGGCCAAGGGCGGCGACGACGTCGGCGATGTGCTGATCGAGAAGCTGTTCAACGCCGGCGTCACCGACATCAAGATCCGCTCCGTGCTGACCTGTGAGTCTGCCGTTGGTACCTGCGCCCTTTGCTACGGCCGTTCGCTGGCCACCGGCAAGACCGTGGACATCGGCGAGGCTGTCGGCATCATCGCCGCACAGTCCATCGGCGAGCCCGGTACCCAGCTGACCATGCGTACCTTCCACACCGGTGGTGTTGCATCGGCGGAAGATATCACCCAGGGTCTGCCCCGTATCCAGGAGCTCTTCGAAGCACGCACCCCCAAGGGCGTTGCTCCGATCTCCGAGACGGCCGGCCGGGTCACCATCGAAGAGACGGACCGCCAGATGCGTCTGGTTGTCACTCCCGATGACGGCTCCGAGGAAATTGCCTACCCGGTCCTGCGCCGTGCCCGCCTGCTGGTTGCCGACGGCGACCACGTTGAGGTTGGCCAGCAGCTGGTTGCAGGTGCAGTGGATCCCAAGCAGATCCTCCGCATCCTCGGCCCGCGCAAGGCACAGGAATTCCTGGTGGACGAAGTCCAGCGCGTATACCGCAGCCAGGGTGTTGGCATCCACGACAAGCACGTGGAAGTCATCGTCCGGCAGATGCTGCGCCGCGTGACCGTGATCGAATCCGGCGATTCCGACCTGCTCCCGGGTGAGCTGGCCGAGCGCCGCCGCTTCGAGAGCGAGAACCGCCGCGTGGTCTCTGAGGGCCGCCGTCCGGCTGCCGGACGTCCGGAGCTCATGGGTATCACCAAGGCATCCCTGGCGACCGAGTCCTGGCTGTCCGCTGCTTCCTTCCAGGAAACCACCCGCGTCCTGACGCAGGCGGCCATGGAAGGCAAGAGCGATCCGCTGCTCGGCCTGAAGGAAAACGTCATCATCGGTAAGCTGATCCCGGCCGGAACGGGCCTGCCCCGTTACACCGAGGTCACCGTCGAACCGACTGAGGAAGCAAAGGCCAATCTCTTCACCGGCCCCAGCGCCTTCAGCGACTTCGACTACGCCGGAGTTGACGGCGGCCTGAGCCCTGAGTTCCACGCCATCCCGCTGGATGACTACGACATGGGCAGCGAGTTCCGCTAAACCGGAGCAAAGCCAAGTGGAAGGACCCCGCCTTTGGGCGGGGTCCTTCCCCGTTTAAGCGGCAGTTCCAGCCCGGCCGGCTTTCCGGAGCCCGTGCCGGTCCGCGGCCAGGCAGCGCCGACGCCCGCGGACACCGCCGCCGGAAGGGTGTGCCAGAGTATTGGGTATGGCCAATTCCCCCTCCGGCGACTCCATGGCCGAGCGCATCCTGCGGCTGATCTCGGCGTTCGACGCCGAGCACACCGCCATGCCGGCCGCGGCCCTGGCCCGGCGGGCCGGGCTCCCGCTGTCCACCACCCACCGGCTGGCCGGTGAACTGGTGGCGCTGCAGGTGCTGCAGCGCGGAGACCGGGGCGAGCTGCGCCTGGGGCTGCGGCTCTGGGAACTGGCTAACCGGAGTTCCGCTGCACTCGATCTGCGGCAGGTAGCGATGCCTTTTATGGAGGACATCCAGGCCGTCATCCGGCAGCACACCCAGCTCTCGGTGCTGCAGGAGGATGAAGTGCTGTTCATCGAGCGGCTCTCCAGCCGCGGCTCGGTCTCCAACTTCGCCAAGGTCGCCGGCAGGCTTCCGCTGCATATTTCATCCTCGGGCATGGTGATGATGGCCCATTCGCCGCGGCACGTGCAGGAAGCGTTCCTGGACCGCCACCGCGGGGACCGCACACCCTTCCCGGCACCGGATTCCCTCCGGCGGCAGTGGGCGGACATCCGGCGGGAAGGCAGCGCCACGCTGCCCGGCGTCGTCGACCCGGAAACCACTGGCATAGCTGTCCCTGTCTTCGGTCCGCTGGGCACCGCGGTGGCAGCACTGGGTGTGGTGGTGCCCCTCGGCCGGGAAAACACGGCGGCCACGGTGCCGGCGCTGATGACCGCCGCCCGGGGCATCTCCCGCGGACTGGGAACCAACACCGCTGGAGCCGGCCCGCGGAACGGTGTTTCGGAACCGGCCGCACCCTAGGCAGCTGTGACATCAGGGACCACCAATTCTCATTGAATGAGAACCGCCTCGCCGGACGTATGTGGGTGTCCTCACACTTGAGTCAGGGGCATCCGTTCCCGGAGTTTTAGCTTGTCCAAAAAGGAGTTCAGCGTTGGCTGCAGAGCGTACCGTCATCAAGACCCAAGTCGGCATCGTCGGAGGCGGCCCCGCAGGCCTGATGCTCTCCCATATGCTCGCGAAGTCCGGGATTGAGAACATCGTCGTGGAAAAGCGGGACCACGAAACCATCCGCACCACGCACCGCGCCGGCATCCTCGAACATGGCAGTGTCCGGATGCTCACCGAGGGCGGAGTCAGTGACCGGGTCCTGACCGAGGGCTACAAGCATGACGGCATCGACCTGCGCTTTGGCGGGGTGAGCCACCGCATCGATTTTGAGGAACTGGTGGGGGAGTCCGTCTGGCTCTACCCGCAGAACGAGGTCTTTGTTGACCTGGCTGCCGCCCGTGAGCGGGACAACGGCGACGTGCGTTACGCCGTCACGGACACTGAGGTGCTGGACCAGACAACGTCCGTTCCCAAGATCCGCTTCACGGACGCTGAGGGAACCGGCTTCGAAATCCACTGCGACATCCTGGTCGGTGCCGACGGCTCCCAGGGCATCTGCAAGCGTTCCATCCCCAAGGAGCTGCGGACAGACAACTTCATCGAGTACCCGTTCGCCTGGTTCGGCATCCTGACCGAAGCCCCGCCGAGCGCCCCGGAACTGATCTACGCCAACTCTGACTACGGCTTCGCCCTGATCAGCCAGCGCAATGACAACGTCCAGCGGATGTACTTCCAGTGCGATCCGAATGAAGATGCCGGGGCCTGGAGCGATGAGCAGATCTGGGCAGAGCTGCAGCGCCGGGTGGACGGGCCGGACGGATTCCAGCTCAAGCGCGGCCCGATCTTCGAAAAGACGGTCCTGAAGTTCCGCAGCTACGTCTGTGAACCGATGCGCTACGGCAACATGTTCCTCGCCGGCGACGCCGGCCACACGGTTCCGCCGACCGGTGCCAAGGGCCTGAACCTGGCCCTGGCGGATGTCAAGGTGCTCTTCGAAGCCATCGACTCCTTCTACGCAACGAAGTCCGCGGAGCTGCTGGACGGCTACAGCGACAAGGCGCTCCAGCGCGTCTGGCGGGCACAGAATTTCTCCTACTGGATGACCTCCATGCTGCACACCCGTACGGACGCTACCCCGTTCGAGCGCAAGCGGGCGCTGGGAGAACTGAACGGTGTGGTTTCCTCCCGCCACGGCCAGGCATACCTGGCCGAGGCCTACACCGGCTGGCCGGAAAAGTAAGACCGCCAGGCACCACCCGCGTTCGTATTGTGAACGCATGTCCACAAAGTGAACAAGCGTGTAATGTGGTACAAACCACTGGGATGCTTGGACGATGACGAGGACGCGTCGTGTGCGCATCCTTTTGAAAGGAAAAAACATGGAGACGGAAAACGGCCTGTTCCCCGGGGACCAGCCAGACCAGCCAGTGCAGGGCCCGGACTCGGCGCAGAACTCGCAGGATGAGATCACCGCGGAAATCCAGGACGTGCACGCTGCGTACCGGAAGGGCCTGGAAAACGGCGACGCCGAAGAGACCCAGCCCCGCCTGGACTTCCGCCCGTACCGCAGTTCCATCCTGCGCCACCCCACCAAGGACCCGCACCACACGGACCCCGAGACCATCGAACTGTGGTCCCCGGCCTTCGGCCACCAGGATGTCCACGCCCTGGAGTCGGACCTGACCATCCAGCACAACGGGGAACCCCTCGGTGAGCGGATCGTCGTCGCCGGCCGCATCCTCGACGGCAACGGCCGCCCGGTGCGCAACCAGCTGGTGGAGATCTGGCAGGCGAACTCCGCCGGCCGCTACATCCACAAGCGCGACCAGCACCCGGCACCGATCGATCCCAACTTCACCGGCGTGGGCCGCTGCATCACGGACGATGACGGCAACTACCGCTTCACCACCATCAAGCCCGGACCGTACCCGTGGAAGAACCACTACAACGCCTGGCGCCCGGCGCACATCCATTTCTCGCTCTTCGGCACCGACTTCACCCAGCGCATGATCACCCAGATGTACTTCCCGGGCGATCCGCTGTTCTCCCTGGACCCGATCTACCAGTCGATCACCGACCAGAAAGCCAGGGACCGGCTTGTGGCCACGTACGACCACAACCTCACCCAGCATGAGTGGAGCACCGGCTACAACTGGGACATCGTACTGACCGGCAGCAACCGCACCTGGATGGAAGACGAGGACGCAGAGTAATGAGCGAGCAGAAACTCACCGCAACCCCCGGACAGACGGTTGGACCGTTCTACGGCTACGCGCTGCCTTATCCGAAGGACAACGAACTGGTCCACCCCGGTGCCAAGGGCGCCATCCGGGTCCAGGGCACAGTCCGTGACGGCGCCGGCGAAGTCATTCCGGACGCCCTGCTGGAAATCTGGCAGGCAGACGAAGACGGCAACATCCCGCAGAAGACCGGTTCGCTGGTGCGCGATGGCTACACCTTCACCGGATGGGGCCGGGGCGCCGTCGACAACGTGGGTAACTACACGTTCACTACGGTGAACCCGGGGCCGACCGAGGAAGGCTCCGCGCCGTTCATTTCGGTGGTCATCTTTGCCCGCGGTCTCCTGAACAAGCTGCACACCCGCATGTACCTGCCGGACGACGAAGCGGCCCTGGCCAAGGATCCGCTGCTCTCCTCCCTTCCCCAGGACCGCCGCCGCACCCTGATTGCAACGCGCGAGGCCGATGGCGGCCTGCGCTGGGACATCAAGCTGCAGGGCGAAGACGAGACCGTCTTCCTGGCCTACCCGGGAGCGTAATTCATTGGGCTCCGCGGAAACTGCCGACTACGGACTACTGTCGCCGGCATGGGCCGGCACCCGCGCCGCAGCACTGACCTCTGACGAGGCACTGCTGCAGGCCATGCTCGACGTCGAACTCGAGTGGCTGCGGGTGCTTGCCTCCGCGGGCCTGATCAACTCCGGGATCCCGGACGCCGTTGCTCCCGCCTGCCAGGCTTCGCGGTATGACATCGCGGACCTGGCCGCGCGGGCGCAGGGCGGCGGGAATCCCGTTATTCCCCTGCTGGCCGATCTGCGGGCACTGGTCCGCGGGGACGCCCCGGGTGCCGCCGGCCCCATCCACAAGGCGGCAACGAGCCAGGACATCCTGGACTCAGCCCTGATGCTCATGGCCGCCCGGACGCTGGAAACCATCCTGGCTGATGCGCGCCGGGTGGAAACCGCCCTCGGGGCACTGGCTCGCCGGCACGCCGGAACTGTCAGTGTGGCCCGTACCCTGACCCAGCATTCGCTGCCGTCGACCTTCGGACTGAAGGCCGCGCAGTGGCTCCATGGCATTGGGCAGGCCACCGCGGCGCTGGAAAATACGGCGGCGTCCCTGCCCCTGCAGTGGGGCGGTGCCTCCGGCACCATGGCTGCACTTACAACGGCCGCCGATGCGGCGGACCGCAGCCCCCTGGCTCTGGCCGCCGACCTGGCCGGCAGGCTGGGCCTCGCGGATCCCGTGGCGCCGTGGCAGACCAACCGGCTCCCGGTCACCCGCCTGGGGGCATCCCTGGCGGACCTGCTGGCAGCAGCGGGCAAAATCTCCAACGACGTGCTGCTGCTCAGCCGCCCGGAGATCGGCGAAGTCAGCGAACCGCGCGAAGCCGGCCGCGGCGGCTCCTCGGCCATGCCGCAAAAGCAGAATCCCGTGCTCTCCGTGCTGATCCGCAGCGCCGCCCTGGCAGCACCCGGCTACACCGCCATGCTGCAGGCCGCCGCCGGAGCAGCAGACGATGACCGCCCGGGTGGGTCCTGGCACGTCGAATGGCAGGCCCTGCGCCAGCTGCTGCGGCTGGCCGGGGGAGCCCTTGCCAAACTGGCGGAACTCACCGAAGGGCTGACGGTCCACACCGATGCCGTGGCCCGGAACCTGGAACTCGCCGGCCCGCTGGTCGTCAGCGAAAAGGTGATGGCACGCGTTGCTCCGCTGCTGGACGACGGAGTGCCCGGGCAGGGTAAAAAGCGTGTGCAGGAAATCGTGGCGCGCTCCCTGGCCGGCGAAGACTTTGCTGAGCTGCTGCGCGGGATCGTTCCCGCCGGAGAGCTTGCGGACCAGGAGATCACCGAGCTCCTGGACCCCGCCAATTACCTGGGCCAGTCGGATGCCCTGATCAGCCGAATTGTCTCGGCTTACCCCGGAAGGATGAACGCGTGAGCGTCCCGCAGATTAAAGCAACACAACTCTCCAATGCCGGCCCGGACGCCCCCGTCCTGATCGCCGGTCCGTCACTTGGGACCTCCGGCACCGCTCTGTGGAGCAGCACCGCAGCGCAGCTGGACGGCTACACGGTGATCGCCTGGGACCTGCCCGGCCACGGTAACAGCCCGGCGGCAGCGGAAGGATTCAGCCTGGAGGACCTGGCGGCGGCTGTTCACGGCCTGGTGGACAGTGCGGTCTCTGCCGGAGATCTCTCCGGCTCGCAGGAACTCTATTACGCCGGGGTCTCCCTGGGCGGCGCTGTTGGCCTGCAGCTGGGACTCGACTACCCGCAGGCGTTCCGGAAACTGGCCATCCTCTGCTCGGGCGCCAAGATCGGCGACGCCGAAGGCTGGGAAGCGCGCGCCGAAACAGTGCGCGGGCAGGGAACACCGGCCGTCCTGATCGGCTCCGCGCAGCGCTGGTTTGCCGAAGGCTTCATCGAACGGGACAAGGAAACCTCAGCCGCGCTGCTCCATTCCCTGCAGGACGCCGACCGCTTCTCCTACGCCTACTGCTGCCAGGCCCTGGCAGGCTTCGACGTCCGGGAGCGCCTGGACGGGATTTCCGCTCCGGTGCTGGCAGTGGCTGGCGCCGAGGACGTTGTCACCCCGCCGTCCTTCGCCGAGCTGATCGCAGCCGGCGTTCCCGACGGACGGTCCGCCGTCGTTCCCGATGCCGCGCACCTGGTGCCGGCCGAACAGCCTGCGGAAACCGCGAAACTGCTCAGCAGTTTCTTCGGCCCCGCCAACTAAACCCGGCTACGTAAAAGAGAAAGCGATTCAGTGAGCGAGAACAGCGCCAAAACCCAGCAGGACATCTACGACGAAGGCATGGCAGTCCGCCGCCAGGTGCTCGGCGACGCGCATGTCGACCGGGCCAACGCGGCAAAAGACGAGTTCACCTCCGATTTCCAGGACATGATCACCCGCTATGCCTGGGGCACCATCTGGACCCGGCCGGGCCTGGACCGGACCATGCGCAGCGCCATCACACTCACCGCCCTGATCGCCCACGGGCACCTGGAGGAACTCGCGATGCACGTGCGCGCCGCGCTGCGCAACGGCCTGACGCGGGATGAGATCAAGGAAGTCATCCTGCAATCGGCCATTTACTGCAGCGTCCCCTCCGCCAACTCTGCCTTCAAGGTTGCGCAGGGTGTTTTCGCCGAACTGGATGCTGCCGAAGGGGAAAGCGCCGAAGGCAACACCGCCGAAGTGAGCGCGGAAGCCGGACGCACCGAAGCCTGACGCAGCTGCGGGCCACCCAGGACGGCTTCCGCCGTCCGTCTTAAACCGCCATGTCCGGAAAGGGCTGGCGGTTTCGGGCATTCTTAGATAAATTCGCATCTTGTACGCATGTTCGGTCCGCGAACATTTTTTGGAAGTTGTACGCAGTACGGAGGTTCGCGGATTCGTACGCGGATAGACCGCATGCAGCACCCAGCAAAGGAGCCATGGTGAATCAGGCCTACATTTACGACGCCGTCCGGACCCCGTTCGGACGCTTCGGCGGAGCCCTCGCAGCGGTGCGCCCCGACGATCTCGCTGCCCAGGTGGTCAAGGCCGCCGTCTCACGGGCGCCGGGACTCGACCCCGAGCGGATCGATGAGGTGATCTTCGGAAACGCCAACGGCGCCGGCGAGGAAAACCGAAACGTCGCCCGCATGGCCACCCTGCTGGCGGGCCTGCCGGTCTCCATCCCCGGCACCACGGTGAACCGCCTCTGCGGCTCCTCCCTGGACGCCGCAATGATCGCCTCCCGGCAGATCAACGCCGGTGACGCTGACCTGATGCTGGTGGGCGGCGCCGAATCCATGAGCCGTGCACCCTGGGTCCTGCCGAAGAACGAGAAGCCCTACCCGGCCGGAGACCAGACCCTGGCCTCCACCACGCTGGGCTGGCGCCTGGTCAACCGGAACATGCCCAAGGAATGGACAGTCTCCCTCGGCGAAGCCACCGAGCAGCTCCGCGAGAAGTACGGCATCACCCGGGAACGCCAGGATGCCTTCGCGGCACGGTCGCACGAGCTGGCGGCCAAAGCCTGGGAGGAAGGGCGCTACGGCAACCTGACCGTTGCCGTGGACGGCGTTGACCTCACCCGCGACGAGAGCATCCGGGCCGGGTCCACCGTGGAGAAACTGGCCACGCTGAAGACGGTCTTCCGTCCCGTCTCCGATGAACCCTCCGGCGGCACCGTCACCGCCGGCAACGCGTCCCCGCTGAACGACGGTGCGTCCGCCGCATGGCTGGGCAGCGAAGCAGCAGCGCAGATGCTTGGCCTGGATCCGCTGGCCCGCATCGCCGGCAGGGGAGCGGCCGCCAACGAGCCGCAGTACTTCGGCTATGCACCGGTTGAAGCAGCCAACACCGCCCTGAAACGGGCAGGCATCTCCTGGAGCGACGTTTCCGCCGTCGAACTCAACGAAGCCTTCGCCGCACAGTCACTGGCCTGCATGGACGCCTGGGACATTGATCCCAGCATCGTCAACGCCTGGGGCGGCGCCGTTTCGATCGGCCACCCGCTGGGCGCCTCCGGAACCCGGATCCTCGGCACGCTGGCGCGCCGCCTGGAAGCCTCGGGCGAACGCTGGGGCGTCGCCGCCATCTGCATCGGTGTGGGCCAGGGCCTCGCCGTCGTACTTGAAAACACCAAAGCCTAACTTTCCAGGGAGAACCGTGCTGAATATTCTGCAGGACGTCGACGAAGCAGTCGCGCCGATCTATGACGGGGCCACCGTGATGATCGGCGGCTTCGGCAAGGCCGGGCAGCCCGTCGAGCTGATTGAGGCCCTGCTGCGCCAGGGCGCCAAGAACCTGACCGTTGTGAACAACAACGCCGGCAACGGTGAGGAAGGGCTCGCTGCGCTCATCGGTGCCGGCCGGGTCAGCAAGATCATCTGCTCCTTCCCGCGCCAGTCCGATTCCCACATCTTCGACGCCAAGTTCCGCGCCGGGGAAATCGAACTCGAACTGGTGCCGCAGGGCAACCTCGCCGAGCGGATCCGGGCTGCCGGCGCCGGAATCGGCGGTTTCTTCACGCCCACCGCCTACGGAACTCCGCTGGCAGAGGGCAAGGAGACCCGCATGATCGACGGCCGCGGCTATGTCTTCGAGACGCCGATCCACGCCGATTTTGCCCTGGTGAAGGCGCTGAAGGCGGACCGGACCGGCAACCTTATCTACCGCAAGACCGCACGGAACTTTGGCCCGATCATGGCAGCCGCCGCGAAGAACGCCATTGTCCAGGTCCGCGAAATCGTCGAAACCGGGGACCTCGATCCGGAAATCATTGTGACCCCCGGGATCTACGTGAACTCCCTGGTCCAGGTATCCCAGGAGAAAGCACCGGCAGCAGCATGAGCGAGAAGGCAGTGGACACCATCATGAGCGAAAAACTGGACCGCAACTCACTGGCAGAACTGGTTGCCCGGGACATTGCACCGGGCTCCTTCGTGAACCTGGGCATCGGCCAGCCGACCCTCGTCTCGAACTACCTCAAGCCCGAGCAGCACGTCACCCTGCACACCGAAAACGGCATGCTGGGCATGGGTCCGGAAGCCCAGGGCAGCGAAATCGACGGAGACCTGATTAACGCCGGCAAGATTCCGGTCACCGAACTGCCCGGCGCCTCCTACTTCCACCACGCCGACTCCTTTGCGATCATGCGGGGCGGCCACCTGGATGTCTGCGTGCTCGGGGCCTTTCAGGTCTCAGCAACCGGCGACCTGGCGAACTGGCACACCGGGGCACCGGATGCCATCCCGGCCGTGGGCGGCGCCATGGACCTTGCCACCGGTGCCAAGGACGTCTATGTCATGATGTCCCTGTTCACCCGCGAGGGTGTCAGCAAGCTGGTTGCCGAGTGCTCCTACCCGCTCACCGGGGTGGGATGCGTCACGCGCGTCTACACTAATGAAGCGGTGTTCCTCCTGAAGGAGGACGGCGTCCATGTCCGCGAGACCTTCGGGATCAGTTTCGAGGAGCTTGCCGCCAAGATGGACGTTCCGCTGATCGCACCTTCCGCGGACGCAGCCTAGGACCTTCAATGGGGGATAAATGAGCGAAACCATCGCGGCCAGCGACCAGTTTGTCCAGTCGCTGGCCCGCGGACTGTCGGTGATCCGGGCCTTCGACGCCGAACATGTGCAGATGACGCTCAGTGATGTCTCCCGCCGCACCGGACTGACCAGGGCTACGGCCCGGCGGTTCCTGCTTACGCTGGTGGAACTCGGTTACGTCCGCACCGATGGGCGGAGCTTCGAGCTGACAGCACTTGTTCTCCAGCTTGGCTATTCCTACCTGGCCGGACAGACACTTCCCCAGCTGGCCCAGCCGCTGCTCGAGGACCTGTCCCGGGAAATCCACGAATCAACCTCGGCCTCCATCCTCGACGGCAACGAAATCGTCTATGTCGCCAGGATCCACACCCGGCGCCTGATGACCGTCGGCATAACTGTCGGGACGAGGTTCCCCGCCTACGCCACCTCCATGGGCCGGGTCCTGCTGGCCGGCCTTCCGGAGGAGCGGCTGTCCGCGTACCTCGCGGAGGTGGAGCTCAAACCGCTGACTGAACGGACCCTGACCACCGAGGCCGGGCTGCGCGCGGAGGTGCAGCGGGTCCGGGAACAGGGGTGGGCGGTTGTGGACCAGGAACTCGAACGGGGACTGCGTTCGGTGGCGGTCCCGATTTTCAGCCCGTCCGGCGAAGTGATTGCCGCGCTGAATACCTCGATGCAGGCCACGCTGGGACTCGATGGTCCTACACTGGAGGAAGCGGCGGCCTCCGTGCTGCCGCATCTGCAGGAGGCTTCACGGAAAATCACGCAGGCCCTGGCGGCGCGGAGCTAGCTCCCGCGGCGCTGGCCGGCAGCCGGGGGTGTGCCCGGCCGGCGCCGGTCCCAGCCCCCGTGTGGAGTCTGCTAGACTTATAACAATTGTTTGTGTGGCAGTGGATGAAGGCCGCTCGCATGTTCTCCGGATATCTCTCCGAAGTGCGGGTGGGGGCCTGTTTCCGGGTTGCAGGGTTCTTGTGCAACGAATGCCACACTTTTGCACGCCTACGGTCGCTTTCGGTTCAACGGAACGTCTCGGGGGCACTGCGGCAACAAACTTTGAAAAGCGTCGCCTGAGGCTGCAGACAGCCGGCAGCCCGGCGTTGCAACCAGAGAATCTATCTCGAGATAAACGGAGAACTGATAAGTGCCTACGATTCAGCAGCTGGTCCGGAAGGGCCGCTCACCCAAGGTCTCCAAGACCAAGGCTCCTGCCCTTAAGGGCAGCCCGATGCGCCGTGGTGTTTGCACCCGTGTTTACACCACCACCCCGAAGAAGCCGAACTCGGCTCTGCGCAAGGTAGCCCGCGTCCGCCTCAACGGCGGCGTTGAAGTTACCGCTTACATCCCCGGTGTGGGTCACAACCTGCAGGAACACTCCATCGTGCTGGTCCGCGGTGGCCGTGTGAAGGACCTGCCCGGTGTCCGTTACAAGATCGTTCGCGGCGCACTTGACACCCAGGGTGTCAAGAACCGCAAGCAGGCTCGCAGCCGCTACGGCGCGAAGATGGAGAAGAAGTAATATGCCCCGCAAGGGTCCGGCCCCCAAGCGGCCGCTCGCAGTTGATCCCGTCTACGGCTCCCCGCTGGTCACGCAGCTGATCAACAAGGTCCTCGTCGACGGCAAGAAGTCCACCGCAGAGCGCATCGTTTACGGTGCCCTCGCCGGAGCACAGGAGAAGACCGGACAGGATCCGGTTGCAGCCCTGAAGAAGGCCATGGACAACATCAAGCCGAGCCTTGAGGTCAAGTCCCGCCGCGTCGGCGGCGCCACCTACCAGGTTCCCGTTGAGGTCAAGCCGGGCCGTGCAACCGCACTGGCCCTTCGCTGGCTGGTTGGCTACTCCAAGGCCCGCCGCGAGAAGACGATGACCGAGCGCCTGCGCAACGAGATCCTCGATGCCTCCAACGGTCTTGGTGCTGCTGTTAAGCGTCGCGAAGACACCCACAAGATGGCCGAGTCCAACAAGGCCTTCGCCCACTACCGCTGGTAACAAGCCTTTCCAGATTCTCTTCAGCCCCAGGCCCTGCGGCCCGCTTCGGCGGGCCTCGGGGCCGAAGGCCGAATAGATGACCGGCGGGGCCCAGAACCAAAACTAGGGAGAAACCGTGGCACTCGACGTGCTTACCGACCTCAACAAGGTCCGCAACATCGGCATCATGGCCCACATTGATGCCGGCAAGACCACTACCACCGAGCGCATCCTGTTCTACACCGGTGTCAACCACAAGATTGGTGAGACGCACGACGGCGCCTCGACCATGGACTGGATGGCACAGGAGCAGGAGCGGGGTATCACCATTACCTCCGCAGCTACCACGTGCTACTGGGACAACAACCAGATCAACATCATCGACACGCCGGGTCACGTTGACTTCACTGTCGAGGTTGAGCGGTCCCTGCGCGTGCTCGACGGCGCCGTAGCCGTTTTCGACGGCAAGGAAGGCGTGGAGCCGCAGTCCGAGACTGTCTGGCGCCAGGCTGATAAGTACAACGTTCCGCGTATCTGCTTCGTCAACAAGATGGACAAGCTGGGCGCTGACTTCTACTTCACCGTCGACACCATCATCAACCGCCTCGGCGCCAAGCCGCTGGTCCTCCAGCTGCCGATCGGTGCCGAGAGCGAATTCGAGGGCGTCGTTGACCTCCTCGAAATGCGTGCACTCACCTGGCGCGGCGACGCCAAGGGTGACGTGACCATGGGCGCCAAGTACGAAGTTGAGCCGATCCCCGCAGACCTGCAGGAAAAGGCTGAAGAGTACCGTGCCAAGCTGGTTGAGACCGTTGCTGAAGCCAGCGACGAGCTGATGGACAAGTACCTCGAAGGTGAAGAACTCACCCTTGAGGAACTGAAGGCCGGCATCCGCAAGCTGACCGTCAACTCCGAGGTCTACCCGGTGCTGTGCGGCTCCGCGTTCAAGAACCGCGGCGTACAGCCGATGCTTGACGCCGTCGTCGCTTACCTGCCGAGCCCGCTTGACGTCCCGAACATCAAGGGCCACGACATCCGCGACGAAGAGGTCATCCTCGAACGCGCCGCTGATGCCGAAGCTCCGTTCGCGGCACTGGCGTTCAAGGTTGTCACGCACCCGTTCTTCGGCCGCTTGACCTACATCCGCGTGTACTCCGGTCACGCTGCCTCCGGCACACAGGTCATGAACTCGACCAAGCAGAAGAAGGAGCGCATCGGGAAGCTCTTCCAGATGCACGCCAACAAGGAAAACCCGGTCGACGAGATCACGACGGGCCACATCTACGCCGCTATCGGCCTGAAGGACACCACCACGGGCGACACCCTGTGCGACCTTCAGAACCCGATCGTGCTGGAATCCATGAGCTTCCCGGAGCCCGTGATTTCCGTGGCCATCGAGCCGAAGACCAAGGGTGACCAGGAGAAGCTCTCCACGGCTATCCAGAAGCTCTCCGAAGAGGACCCGACCTTCCAGGTCTCCCTCGACGAAGACACCGGCCAGACCATCATCGCCGGCATGGGCGAGCTCCACCTGGACATCCTGGTGGACCGCATGCGCCGCGAGTTCCGCGTCGAAGCCAACGTGGGCAAGCCCCAGGTTGCTTACCGCGAAACGATCCGCCGTACGGTCGAGCGTTACGATTACACGCACAAGAAGCAGACCGGTGGTTCCGGCCAGTTCGCTAAGATCCAGATCGCGATCGAGCCGCTGGATACTGCTGAAGGCGCAATGTACGAGTTCGAGAACAAGGTCACCGGTGGCCGCGTTCCGCGCGAATACATCCCCAGCGTCGACCAGGGCATCCAGAGCGCCCTCACCGACGGCATCCTTGCCGGTTACCCGGTTGTCGGCATCAAGGCAACGCTTATCGATGGCGCTTACCACGACGTCGACTCTTCGGAAATGGCGTTCAAGATCGCCGGCCGCCAGGCTTTCAAGGAAGCTGCACGGCAGGCAAGCCCGGTTCTGCTTGAACCGATCATGGATGTTGAAGTCCGCACCCCTGAGGAATACATGGGTGAGGTCATCGGTGACATCAACTCGCGCCGCGGGCAGATGCAGTCGATGGAAGACGCCAGCGGCGTAAAGGTCATTCGTGCCCTTGTCCCGCTGTCCGGCATGTTTGGGTACATCGGCGACCTGCGGTCCAAGACCCAGGGCCGCGCCGTTTACTCGATGTCGTTCAACAGCTACGCAGAGGTCCCGAAGGCAGTAGCCGACGAGATCATCCAGAAGACGCGCGGCGAGTAAGACCCTGGCCGGTGTCCGGAGCAATTCGGACACCGGCCGTGCGCAGCCTGGTCCAGGGATGAAAAGTCCGGAAGACCAGGTTGCGCGGCCAGACTGAGCGGAACCTGTAAGGAACCGCAGCACAAGGCAATTTCATCAAAATAACAGCCCCCCAGTAGACTTGTATCGGATCAGTTGCGAGAAGCGCGGCTGGTGATTCAGTCTTCTAACCTTTCTAGGAGGAACCCGTGGCGAAGGCAAAGTTCGAGCGGACTAAGCCGCACGTCAACATCGGCACCATTGGTCACGTTGACCATGGAAAGACGACGTTGACCGCTGCCATTTCAAAGGTGCTTGCTGACAAGTACCCTGACCTGAACGAGCAGCGCGACTTCGCTGCTATCGACTCCGCGCCCGAAGAGCGCCAGCGCGGTATCACCATCAACATCTCGCACATCGAGTACCAGACCGAGAAGCGTCACTACGCACACGTTGACGCCCCCGGCCACGCTGACTACATCAAGAACATGATCACTGGTGCAGCTCAGATGGACGGCGCAATCCTCGTGGTTGCCGCTACTGACGGCCCGATGGCTCAGACCCGCGAGCACGTTCTGCTCGCCCGCCAGGTTGGTGTTCCCTACCTGCTGGTCGCACTGAACAAGTCCGACATGGTTGAGGACGAGGAACTTCTCGACCTCGTGGAAATGGAAGTTCGCGAACTGCTGAGCTCCCAGGAGTTCGACGGCGACAACGCTCCCGTCGTTCGCGTTTCCGGCCTGAAGGCACTGGAAGGCGACCCCAAGTGGGTTGCGTCCGTCGAAGAACTCATGGAAGCCGTTGACAACAACGTTCCGGACCCCGTTCGCGACAAGGACAAGCCGTTCCTGATGCCGATCGAGGATGTCTTCACCATCACCGGTCGTGGCACCGTTGTTACGGGCCGCGCCGAGCGCGGTACTCTCGCCATCAACTCCGAGGTCGAGATCGTCGGCATCCGTCCGGTCCAGAAGACCACGGTTACCGGTATCGAGATGTTCCACAAGCAGCTTGACGAAGCATGGGCCGGCGAGAACTGTGGCCTGCTGCTCCGCGGTATCAAGCGCGAAGACGTAGAGCGTGGCCAGGTTGTCGTCAAGCCGGGTTCCATCACCCCGCACACCGACTTCGAGGCCAACGTCTACATCCTGTCCAAGGATGAAGGCGGCCGCCACAACCCGTTCTACTCGAACTACCGCCCGCAGTTCTACTTCCGCACCACCGACGTCACGGGTGTTATCACCCTGCCCGAGGGTACGGAAATGGTTATGCCCGGTGACAACACCGAAATGACCGTTGAACTGATCCAGCCGATCGCAATGGAAGAAGGCCTCGGCTTCGCTATCCGCGAAGGCGGCCGCACCGTTGGATCCGGCCGCGTCACCAAGATCATCAAGTAATTTGATGAACTGACGCTCGGACCGTTCGGTTCAGCATTGAGAAGGCCCCGCTGCTACGGCAGCGGGGCCTTCTTGCGTTCGCGGAGGAGCCGGCTGGGATCGGCGCCCAAGGCGGCGGCCACGGCAGTACCGCACTCCAGGCCATCGGCGAAGGCACGGACGGCGTTGAGTCCGGCCGCGGTGGCAGCGCCGCCAATGACGGTGAACGGAATCCCTGCCGCCTCCAGCCCGTGCGCCAGTTCGGTGTTTTCCACCTGGCCGGCGGCCACGACGACGGCGTCAGCCGGGATGAGCAGGCCGCTGCCGTCCTGGCGGGTCACCAGCAGCCCCCGGTTGGTCAGGCGCCGGCAGGTGACGCCAGTGAGCATGCGCACCCCCGCGCTGCGCAGCACCTGGAGCGCGGCCCATCTGGTGGAAGGACCGATTCCGGCACCAATCCGGCCGCCCCGGCGCAGCAGGGTGATCTGTGCTCCGCCGCGGTCCGCGCCGGCGGCACCCGCCAGCTCCCGCGCGAAGCGTTCGGCCGACTGTTTTTCGGTCTCCGGGCGGCCCGGTTCCGGCTGGAGAAGCAGGTGGGCCAGGTCCACCGCGATCCCTCCTGCGCCCACGACGGCGATGCGGGGTACTGTGCGCAGCGCAGCCGGATCAGCGAACGCGTCCCGGTAATCCAGGACCGGAAGCTGGCCCTGCCCGGGCAGGGGCACGGTGCGGGGCAATACACCGGTGGCTACCACCACGTGGCTGAACCCGGCCAGATCGGCAGCCCGGACGCGCACGCCGGTCCGGATCCGGACACCCAGCCGCGGTAGTTCGTGGCTGAAGTACCTGACGTTCTCCAGGAAGTCCGCTTTGCCCGGCACCTTTCCGGCCAGCAGGAACTGCCCGCCGATGCCCGGCCCCGCCTCGAACAGGACCACTGGCACACCGTGGGAGGCGAGGGTTGCCGCGGCCTGGAGGCCTGCCGGTCCCGCGCCCGCCACCGCGACGGCGGCGTGTGCAGGAAGGCGTACACCACCGGGGCCTGGCCCGGTCCCGGGCAAGGGTGCCGGCCCCGCGCCGGGGACAGGACCCTTGCCGGCGGCCTGCACCTCGACGGGGTATGCCGCTTCCCGCCCGGCGCGTGGGTTAACCAGGCAGGAGACCGGTTCTGTGCCGAGCGACCGGTCGATGCAGGCTTCGTTGCAGGCAATACAGGTGTTCACCAGTTCCGGCCGTCCAGCGGCACTTTTAGCCACAATGCGCGGATCGGCGAGGAACGGCCGGGCCAGGGACACAAAATCAACCTGCCCGGCGGCCAGGGCGGCGTCCGCCTGGGCCAGGGAATTGATGCGGTTCGAACCGATGACCGGGACAGGGCAGGCCTGCGCGGCCAGTGCCGCCCGGATCAGGGCGGCAACTGGAAGCCACTGGCCGTGCGGTACCAGGGCCTGGACAGTGGGGACCCGTGATTCATGCCAGCCGATTCCGACGTTGAGGGCGTCTGCTCCGGCCGCCGCGAGGGCTGCGGCGAGGCCGCGGTATTCTTCCGGGGAGCTGGAGCCTGGCATCAGATCGTCTCCGGAGAGCCGGAATATCACGGGGAGTCCAGGACCGGCGGCGTCACGGACCGCGGCGAGCACCGCCAGGGGAAAGGCCCTGCGCCGGACGGCGTCCCCGCCCCACTCATCATCGCGCAGGTTGGTGGCCGCCGAGGCAAACTGATTCACCAGGTAGCCCTCGGAACCCATAATCTCCACAGCATCGAAGCCAAGCTCCCGCGCCAGCCGGGCGGCGCCGGCAAAATCCTCCAGCGTCCGCGCGATCTGCTCTTGGTTCATGGCCGCAGGCATGCTTCGGGAGAAGGCGGACCAGACGGGGGAGGGGGCCAGCGGCTGCAGGCCGAAGGTGTCTTCAAAGGCATACCGGCCGGCGTGGAAAAGCTGCAGCGCCAGCCGCCCACCGGCGTCGTGCACTGCCTCCAGCGCCGCTCCGGCAGCGTCCAGAAATGCGCCGCCACCGCTCACCAGGTAGGTCCTGCCGCCGGAACCTTCCCGGCTGACGGCGGTGCCCCCGGTGACGATCAGGGCGGCGCCCCCGGCAGCCCGCTCCGCGTAGAACGCGCCCAGCGCCCGGGGATCGGCTTCGAAGTTCAGGTGCATGGACCCCATGAGTATCCGGTGCGGCAGGTCCAGCGTGCCGATGGAACCCGGGGCGAAGGCAGCCGGAAACATGCGTGCTCCGGGGCGGGGATCAGTAGTCACGGGTTGCCGCTATCCGCCCGCACCGCCCAGGAGATCCCTGGCAATCACTGCCTTCTGGATCTCGTTGGTGCCTTCTTCGAACCGCTGGGCCCGGGCATCCCGGTAAACACGTTCAATCGGCTGGGACTGCCAGTAACCGATGCCGCCATGCACCTGCAGTGCCTTGTCCGTGACCCGGGTCAGCATATCGACGGCGGTCAGCTTCGCCATCGAGGACAGTGCAGGGGCCCCAGGGTCGGAATCCTGCCAGGCAGCAGCCGCCGTCAGCGTGAGCGCCCGGGCAGCGGCTATGTCGGCGGCATTTTCGGCCAGCATAAAGGCGATGGCCTGCCGGGAAGCCAGCGGTTTGCCGAAGGTGGTGCGTTCCAGGGCGTAGGTGACAGCCAGCTGCTGGGCGCGCTGGGCCAGCCCCACGCAGCTCATGGCCACGGAGATTCGGCTGGGGGTGAGGAATCCGCCCAGCGCCACCAGCAGGCCGTCTCCCTCCGCACCCAGCCGGTTCGCCACCGGAACCGGTGCGTTGGTGAATGTCAGCGAAGCATGGTCGGTGCCGCGCACTCCCATCGTGTGGGAAGTGTCTTCCACCACGGCCCCCGGCACGGTGCGGTCGACCAGCAGCGCCACGGTCCCGTCCCGGCCGGTGCTGCCCTCCAGCCGCGCGAACAGGAGCCAATAGTCGCACCGGACACCAAAGGTGATCAGGTGCTTGCGGCCCGTGAGGAAATAGGTGTCCCCGTCCCGGCGGACTGTGGAGGAGATGTCCACGCCGGTGCCGTTGCCCGGTTCCGTCAGGGTGAACGCCACCGTCAGGTCTCCGGCCACGGCCGGGCGGATGACATCCCGGCGCTGGCGCTCGTCCGCGAACGGGTTCATGGCCCGCCAGGTCCCGTTCAGGACATGCACGATCATGCGGATCGAGGCGTGCGACCGGGAGAAGACTTCCATCAGCCCCATCCACTGCACAAAGCTCAGCCCGGCTCCGCCGAGCTCCCGCGGCGCGGCCAGGGATAGGAAACCTTCGGTCCGCAGCTGCTTCCACAGCGCGTCCGGCGTGGAACCCGCCGCCTCGATCTCCTCAGCCCAGGCCTCGCCGGGCCCCTCAACCCAGTCCGTGACCCTCTGGAGCAGGCTCTGGTACTCGGGCTCCGGGACGGAGCTGCCCCTCCCGTCCGCAGTAATGCCGCTGGTCCTCACGCCTGGCTCCTGTCCTCGGCCGCTGGGTTTCCTGCCAGTTCACGCGCCCGTTCGCGCAGCAGGAACTTTTGTACTTTGCCGACGGGATTGCGGGGAATGGCCTGAACCAGTTCAAGATGCTCGGGCCAATAGTGCTTCGATACCTGGAAACTGTCCAAGTAGCCGGTGAGTTCGGCAAGGGTCAGGTCCGCTCCGCCGGCGGGCACCACGAAAGCACACGCCCGTTCGCCCAGCCGCGGATCGGGCATGGCAGCCAGCGCGACGTCTTCCACTCCAGGGTGGCGGTAGAGCAGCTGCTCAATCTCGGCCACGGGGATTTTCTCGCCGCCGCGGTTGATGACATCCCGCACCCGGCCGGTAATGCGCAGGTACCCGGCGTCGTCGAGCGTGGCCAGGTCCCCGGTGCGGTACCAGCCGTCCTCCGTGAAGGCTTCCTTGGTCAGGTCCGGACGGTCCAGGTAGCCCTCGAACAGGGTGGGGCTCAGGAGTTCGAAGTTGCCCTCCATCCCCGGCGGCAGCAGCTGCCCCTCGTCGCTGACGATCCTGGCCCGGACTCCGGGGAGCAGCCGCCCATCAGTTCCCCAGACCAGGGCCGGATCGTCACCGGGGGAGGAGACAGATCCCAGGCAGGTCTCCGTGGTGCCGAAGGCCCCGCAGACGGCGGTGTCCAGCACCCGGGTGGCGCGCTCCGCCAGGTGCCGCGGAACGGCCGCACCGGTATTAACGAAGATCCGCAGACTCGCAGGGGCAGCGGCTCCGGCTTCGACTGCCTTGACCAGGTCGGTGAGGAACGGGGTGGCAGCCTGCACGAACGTCCCCTTCCAGCCCCGGAGCATGGTCAGCGCCCGCTCAGGTTCCCAGACCGCCTGCAGGATCTGCGGCGCGCCCAGCACGAAGGACAGCCACATGCCGTAGAGGAATCCGGTTTGGTGGGCCAGCGGTGAGGGGATGAAGACGGCATCCGTGCTGTCCAGTTCCAGCTGGTGTGCTTCCATGGCCGCTGCCCGGCTTAGCGTGCTGTGCCGGTGGAGCACGCCTTTCGGCTCACCGGTGGTTCCGGAGGTGAACAGCAGCTGGGCGGGCGCATCGGGAGCCGGGGCAGCAGCGTCAATCAACTCCCGGTCCACCTCGGTCTCGGCCAGTTCCTGCTCCCAGCCATGCCAGATGATGCCCCGCTCGCGGACCGGCAGCGGGGGAGCGGCTGCGCCGATGACCACCACATGCCGGACCGCCAGGTCGTAGGCGGGGTCGGTGCCGGTGCCGGCGGCCAGGATGCCGGAGAGTTCCGCGGCATAGTGCCTGCCGCGGAACTCTTCGGGGACCACAACGACGGCGGCACGGGAGCGGTGGAGGGCAAACGCGACCTCGCGTTCGCGGAAGATCGGCATCAGGGGTGCAGCCACGGCGCCGATCCGCAGGACCGCCACGGTCAGGAGGACGAACTCGCTCCAGTTCGGCAATTGGAAGGCCACCCGGTCTCCGGGCCGGACCCCCAGGCTGAGCAGCATCGCCGCGATCCGGTCTGCTCCGGCGTCCAGCTCCGCCCAGGTCAGGTGTCCGGTATCCCGCGGCCGCCCGTCGACGACGGCGGTATCCGCCGGGCGTTCCTTCGCCCACCGGCGGACCCAGTCGGATCCGGTTACGGCGGAGCTTTCCTCGATGCCGTGGGCCGTGAGCTGGGCCGGACGGTGTCTGCGGAGCGCCTGCGGGGTTTTCCGGCGCAGGACACGCCCCTCCTCGACCTGCATGGACAATCCGAAGGAGTTCATTGCCTGGAGGAACTCCGGATAGGAGATGCGGTAGGCATTCGGGTAGGTCAGGGTGGACCGGCCCTCCGCTGCCGAGGCCGCGATGGCCAGGGACATCAGTACCCGGTGGTCGTTGAAGGAGGAAAGATCCGCGCCGGCCAGGTGTGCCGGGCCCCGGACACGCAGTTCATTGCCGGTGATCCGGACGTCCGCGCCCATGGAATTCAGCTGCAGCATCGCGGCGACCCGGTCCGATTCCTTCAGCCGCACGTGCCCGACATTGCGGAACACGCTTTCACCGTCGGCGCAGGCCGCCATGACGGACAGGATCGGCAGCATGTCCGGAACAAGGCGGCAGTCGATGTCCGCCGGTCCCAGGCGAAGGCCGTCGTGCCGGACCCGGACCGCGTCCAGCCCGGCGTCGTAGGTCATCGGCAGGCCCATGTCCGCTGCAATGTCCAGGAAATCCGCTTCCGGATGGTCACTGCCGTCCGCCGTGACCGACTGCAGCCCGTGCAGCAGCAGATCGGATGGATGCAACGCGGCGGCGGCCAGTCCGAAGGCCGCGGAGCCTATGTCCGGGGGCATCCTCAGGTCTGTGGGCACGGCCTGCTGCCCCGGCGGGATTTCGAACCTGTGCCAGTCCTCGAGAACCTCGAGCTGCAGCCCGAACCGGCGCATCATCTGGACCGTCAGTTCCAGGTAGGTTCGTTCGTTCAGCGTTCCGTCCACCACCACGGTGGTTGGTCCCGAGGCGAACGGTGCCAGCAGCAGAAGCCCGGAAATCCACTGGGAGAGGGTCCCGGCTATGTGTACCTCTCCGCCGGCGGGTGCGTGGGCACGGACCCGGATCGGCGGACAATCGGTGGGGGAATCGACGTCGAGCCCCATTTGCCGCAGCGCCGCCAGGAGCGGGCCGATGGGCCGGCGCTGGAAGTACTTCTGGCCGGTGACTGTAACGTCCCGGGATCCCAGAGCGGCGAGCCCGGCCATGAAGTAGAGGGTGGTGCCGGAGCTGCCGGCCGATATGCTCTCGCCGGCGGGAACGTAGGGGCCTCCGTGGACTACGTAGGTCCCGCCGTCAACGTCTATCCGGGTGCCGAGCCGGCGCAGCATTGCCACCGTGTAATGAACATGGCGGGCATCGGTCAGCCCGGTGATGCGGCTGGTCCCGGGCGCGAGTGAGGCCAGGATCAACGCCCGGTGGGCGTGGTATTTGGAGTTGGGCACCTGTGCTTCTCCACAGATGCGCTGCTGTGTTCCCAGGACCGAAAGATGCATGGCGTCATAGCCCTTCCACCGGCTGCTGTGCGCGTCCAGGCGGCCACCCCGGAGCCGAGGCTATCAGCTTGGGCAGACCCCCGGAACAGGCTGCGCATCCAGTGCCGGCGGGCGTCCCCCATTTTGTTCCGGGCATGGCCCGGGCCGGCTTTGTCCACAGGGTGGGATTGGAGGTCCGCGGACCGAGCCTGCGCGCCTAGGATGGTGGTCAGGACCGACGGATAGAGGGGAAAGCGGCAGGTCATGGGGGAATTCATCTTATTTTTGGCTGTCGCAGCGGCCGGGTTCACGGTTGGGCGTTTTTCCACGCGGAAGGGCGCAGCCACCAGGAACGGAACCGGGTATGGCCCCAATGTTCCCCATCCCGCACAGATTTTCGAAGAGGGCTACCAGGCAGGCCTGGTGGATGCGGCCGCCGTCCACCGCAGCACTGCTGCAGCCGGGGCGGGTTACACCATGTCCCAAGGGCTCACCAAGTCTCAGGAGCACGCCAGGTCTCAGGGTTATACCCAGCCGCAGGGGTACACCCAACCGCAGGGGTACACCCAACCACAGGGCAACGCCGGTCTTCACCCTGCGCCGCCTCAGTCAGGCCGGGCACCAGCTCCCGCTCCCGCGGCCTTCGTTTCCCAGCCGCCTGCTCCTCCGGTCTTCGAACGGCCGGCTGCACCGGCTCCCGCTCCGTCCGTTCCGGCTCCGCGGAATGTGCCTGCTCTGCCGAACGTCACTGCTTCGCGGAATGTGCCGGCTCCGCCGCCAACACGCCCGGCGCAGCCCCACAGCCCCCGGCCTCCGGAACCGCCCCGGGCCAGGACCGAAGCCGAGCTGGCGGCTGACAAACGGCGCCGGGACCTGCGCAACATCAACATCACCCTGTACTCCGCGAGCCTGCTGCTCGTGGCGGCGGCTGCGCTGTTTATTGGCATCTCGATCCCCGAAGAGGCACGGTTTGCCGGGATTGTGCTCCTGACTGGGCTGTTCTATTCCTCCGGTCTGGTGATCCATTCACGCCGGAAGAACCTGCGGCCCGCAGCCGTTGCGTTCACCGGCACCGGACTGGCATTGATACCGGTTGTTGGTCTGGCGCTCCACAATTTCATCCTCCACGATGCCGCTCTTGCCTGGCTGGTGACCTCACTGCTGGGAACCGCTGCCTTCGCCTACGCCGCTGCCCGGCTGGACAGCCGGGTTGTCACCTACCTGGCCCTGACTTTCCTGCTGTCTGCGGCGCTCGCCTCCGGGGCAGCGGTCCGCTCGGGAATCGTCTGGTACTTCGTCTTTACCGTTCTCCTCGCCACGCTGATGAGCCTTGCCGCGGTCCGCAGGCCAGGCTGGCTGAAGAACGTTTATCTCGACGCCTTTGTGCAGGCTCACCGGTACCTCGTCCCGGCCACCGCTGTGGCTGCTGTCCTGACCTCCCCGGACCTTGGACCGGGCTCCTTGGCTGTCCTGTTCCTGGCCATGGCCGGGTACTACGCCGTGCTGCTCTGGCAAGGCCCCGCAGCCCAGGTGCTGGTCCACAGCTACGGGGTCCGCGCCGGAGCCACCACCGGACTGGTGGCAGCAGCCCACTACTTCTTCGATTCAGTACCGGTGACGCTCTTCGCTGCGGCGGCATTGCTCGGTGTGCAGGCCGCAGGGCTCTTCGCCCTGGAGCGCCGGTATGCCGCAGCCGTCTCAACTGCCACGCGCCAGGACGTTCCAGGCCGCGGTACTCCGGCAGATGCCCAGGCCGCTGCCGCTGGATCAGCTGCGGGTTTCATCCCACCGGCGGGCACCGGCGGCCCCGCACCTGCGTCCGGCGGCCCTGCGCCTGCGTCTACGCCCGGCGGCGGAACGTCTGGCGGCCCCGCACCTGCATCCGGCGGCCCCGCATCTGCATCCGCTGGATTCCGGTCCGCTGACCCAACGGCACCTTTGGCCGGCCGCTGGTTCCTCGCGGACACTGCCACTGTGCTGGGACTGCAGTTCCTGGCAGGCTTCGTTGCAGCTCTGGTGTTCGGCTACGACCTCCGGAGCGGGAACGGCAATCTGCCGGCCTACGCCGCTTCCGTGATCCTCATACATCTCACGCTCTGCTTTGCCGCCTGGAAGTTCCGGGGTGCTGCGGAGACCGCCGCAGCCGCTGCCCTGCTGCTCGGTGTCCTTCCCCGCTTCTTGAGCGGGCAGGCCCCGCTGTGGCCGCTGCTGCTGGTTCTGGGAATGCTCACCGGCTACCTGGCGCTGCGTGCCGTCCGCGCCGCCGGAGAGGAACAGAAATCATTTGTACTGGCGGCGCGCTGGGCGGGAATCGTGCTGGTCCCGCTCGTCCTCTACACCGTCCTGGAGACACGGGCCTCCGCGGAGGCATGGACCTGGACGCTGGCCGGCGGATTTGCGGCAGCCGCGGGGAACCAGGCCGTTTCTGCTCTGTTCCGGGCAGCGGCGCGGAAAGAGAAATTCCCGAACGGTGAACTTGCCTTCTCGATTAGTGCCGGCATTGTGCTGGCACTGTCCCTGCGGCTGGCGGAAGCACCCGCAGCCGTCCTGACCGTGACTGCTCTGTGGGTCCTGGTCAGCGTCAACGTCCTGTCCTCCCTGCTGCGCCGCCCGGAAGCAGCCGCAGCCGCACCTGCAGCCTTCGGCGCTGCGGCCCTGCTCGGAGCCGGCACTCTGGGGCTGACGGGATATGAACTGCTTACGGCAGCGGCGCTTGGCTATTGCGCCCTTCAGGTGCTGCGGTTCGCACCGCACTCGGTGCGCGCGTGGTACCTGGCGGCGGGTCAGGTCCTGCTCACACTGCTCACCGCGCTCGTGGCCGCCGATCTGGGCCTCAGCGTGCATGGAATCTTCATCGCCACAGCGCTTTCGCTGGCAGCACAGCATGTTTTGCGCATCGTGCTCCGCCGCCGGCTCACAGCTGTAGGCCTGGGAGAGGCGCTGAACCGGGGAACCCTGCTGGCGCAGGCAGTCCTTCCGCTGGCTTACTACGCGCTTCTCGGCATGGAAGCCGCTGCGGATACCGGAACAGTGCTGCTGCTCATTGCTGCCGGCAGCGCTGTCACCACACAGACAGTCTCGGCCTTCGCGCTCAAACGGACCGCGGCGCCCGGGCCGGTGCTCATCCGAGGTATAACCGAAGCCGCGGCTCTGGCGCTGCTGCTCATGCTGGGAATCCGCCTGGCCGATGCACCGGGGACGGCGTTGGCGCTCGCCGGACTGTGGGCGGCATTTGGAGCGAATGCACTGACTGCCGTCCTGCACCGCGGCACCCGGCTGGCCCTGGCAGCCCCGGCCGGGTTCGTTGCAGCCGCCCTGATCGGTGCAGGCCTGCTGGGAATGCGCGGGTACCAGCTCCTCTTTGCTGCCGCCCTTGCCTACTGCGTGGTGCTGGTCCGGGATCGGGGCAACGCGTTCCGCGGAGCGTATCTGGCGGGAGCGCAGGGGCTGGGCGCCCTCCTCGCAGGGCTGTTGGCCGCGGACCTGACGGGGCAGGTCAGCGGGTTCTTCGTTGCACTGGCAGCAGCCTTCACAGCAGCGCAGGTCCTGCGGACGGTGTTCCACCGGCAGCTGGAACCACTGGGTCTGGCGGAACCTTCCCGGTGGGGAGGGTTGCTGGTACTCGCGCTCCTTCCCGTCCTCTACCCGGCGGCGTCCGGTCCGGTGGATGCTGGAGTGCTTCTTTTCCTTATCCTGATGGCAGCCGCAACCGCCTTGTTCACCCAGCTGTCCACCGCGGCCGGTATCCGGACGGGAACACCGCTGCCCAATGCTGCCGCCCTGACAGTCACCGCTGCCGTGGCGGTGCTGGCAGGGGTGTTTGCTGCCCGGTATGTGGAACACCCGCAGAGCGGCTGGACCCTGGCGCTGATCTGGGCCGCACTCGGCGTGAACGTGGCCACCTCGCTGCTGCTGCGTCCGGGCCGGTGGGAAGCAGCTGCGGCTGCGGGATTCGCGGCGGCCGCCCTGGCCGGAGCGGGTGTTTTGGGGCTGCGGGGCTATGAACTCCTGCTCCTGCTGGCGGCGGTCTACGGCGGATACCTCGTGACGCGGCGCAACCAGCCGAACCGTGGACACTACCTGCTGGGTGTGCAGGTTCTGGCTGCCTTCCTGGCCGGTGTTATCGCCGCAGATGCCGGAGCCGGAGTGCACGGGGTGTTTGCTGCCGGGGCGTCGGTCCTGGCCCTGGCCCAGGGGGCGCGCGCCGGTCTGGAGCCCCGGCTGGCGGGCCTCGGCTCCGCCGCCGCTGCCCAATGGACAACGATGGCTGCGCTGGCACTCTGCCCGGTTTTCTACACGGGGTACGCATGGGTGACCGGGCCGGGGGCACAGCGGGATGTTATGGCACTGCTGCTGGTGCTGCTCCTGGCTGTGGCAGCAGCCGGATTCGCCCGCTGGCGGGCAGCCGCTTTCCTCTACCCGGCGGTCTACGCCCTCGGAACCCTGCCCCTGCTCCTGACCGCGCTGGTGCGCTTCAGCGGCGGGGGTGTGCTGCCGGGCCCGGTCCTGGGGGTCCCGGCGGCCGGTTTCCTGCTGATAGCCCTCGGAGCCGCAGCCCTCACCGGCGAAGCACGGCCAGCGGTTGCCCGGCCGGTCCGTACCGCACTCCTCAGCGCTGCCGTGGCTTACCCGGCAGCTGCGCTGCTCATGGCAACCGCGAAAGACAGCCTGATGCTGACGGCGCTCTCACTCGCCGCGCTCGCAGCTGTCTTCCTGACCGTTTCCTACACGCGGGCGCGGATTTGGCTGGCGGCCGGTGTGCCGCCGCTGCTCTGCCTGGCGGCGCTGGCCGCGGTCGGGGAATTCCAGCGCTCCCTTCTGAGCACTCCGATGCCTCACGGCTACGAATACTTGTGGCCCGTCTGGACCGCTGCACTCCTGCTTCAGGCGCTGCGTATGTTCATTTCCCTGGCTGACGGTGTGCCCGGGACGCAGCTGCGCTCCCGGATTATGGGTGTGGCTTCTGCCTTCGTCCTGGTTGCCGGGGCTGTACCGGCGATGGGGGAGTGGAACCACGCCGGCCTCGCCGGATCTCTGACGCTGCTGGCCGCCCTTGGGCTCGCCGTCCGGGAAGCCCCGGCCGAGCTGCGGGAAGCGGCGGCGCAGGCAGCTGTTCTCCCGGCCGCCCTCGCCGTTCAGCGGATGGGCTGGTACTTCTTCCCCGTCGATGCCTTCTGGTCGGTGCAGTACTGGGCGGTCATCCTGGCCGGTCTGGCCGCGTGGGAGTATCTGCGTAAGCGGGACTCCCGGGGTACGGTCCTGCTCGGCGCCTCGGCTGTGATTCTTTCCGGCAGCGGCCTGACAACCATCGGGTCCGGAGGCGCCGGCGATCAGCTGTGGGCACTGGTGGCGCACGCGGGGCTGCTCGCCTTCGGCCTCCTCGCCAGCCGCAGGCTGTTCACCATCTGGGGCGCCGCGGGCGTCGCACTGGCGGTGCTCTGGTACCTGCGCGGGTACACTTTCCTGCTCCTGGCACTCCTGGCGGCCGGATTGATTGTCCTCGCCATCTGGCGGCTGACACGTGTCCGAAGTGAACCGGAGGAAGCCCGCGAAAAGGAAGAGATCCGGTCCTGACACCACCGGAGGTCCTCCGCTAGGCTCGGTGCATGGAATTTCTTATCCTGCTGATCGTTGCCGCAGCCATCGTGGGCGGCTTCGTGTGGAGCCGCCGGCACTTTTCCCATGAGATCGACCGGGCTAAGCGGATCCGGCGGGCTAACCGGGAGGACCGTCCCTGACCGGAGAATCCGGTACGGTGCTCTCCTGCCAGGTTCGTCCCGCCGGGCCGGTTGTTTTCCGGCCGCGCGGGTGCCTGGTCTAGAATGAAGAAAACAGCGCGCTGTGCCGACGGGTATCCCGCAGGCATGCGCGGTCATCTGCTGGCCGTCAGGCTGGGAACCCGGAGCTGATTCGCGTTCCCAGGCCCGATCTGGCAGACTAGAGAAGTTGTTCAAGCGCTTTTGTGCCCGCACGCGCTGAGCAGGCCGGTTAAACCCGGCACTGTGTGCGTGTTGAGATTGCGTCCCGGTCAGGATAATGCCTGACGCAGGGTCCGGTCCTTCAGGGGAAAAGCCCATATATGACCCGCCCCCATTCTTGTACGGGTGTTGCCAGTTTCGAATCTGCGACACGCCCGAGCGCGGGGGTCGGAGCCTCGGCAGGTTGAGGAACCCGGAGCTTCCGGATTCAGCTTGTTGGAGGAGCGCCGGGGCCAACATGGCCGCCAGGGGCAAAAACTGTACAGAGAGCAATACTCGAAGAAAGAGGCACGACGCCATGGCGGGACAAAAAATCCGCATCCGGCTGAAGTCGTATGACCACGAGGTCATTGACGTATCAGCACGGAAGATCGTTGAGACGGTCACGCGTGCAGGCGCAACGGTAGTAGGCCCCGTGCCGCTGCCCACGGAAAAGAACGTGTACTGCGTTATCCGTTCGCCGCACAAGTACAAGGACAGCCGCGAGCACTTTGAAATGCGCACGCACAAGCGTCTGATCGACATCATTGACCCCACGCCTAAGGCCGTTGACTCGCTGATGCGTCTTGACCTGCCTGCAGACGTGAACATCGAAATCAAGCTGTAGGGGGGAGCAGATACTTATGTCTTCTTCACTTACCCGCCAGGTTAAGGGCCTCCTGGGCACCAAGCTGGGCATGACCCAGGTCTGGGACGAGAACAACAAGCTCATCCCCGTCACCGTGGTCCAGGCTGATTCCAACGTCATCACCCAGCTGCGCGACGCTGCGAAAGACGGCTACACCGCCGTTCAGATCGGCTACGGCCAGATCGATCCCCGCAAGGTCACCAAGCCGCTGGCCGGCCACTTCGAGAAGGCCGGCGTTACGCCGCGCCGCCACGTTGTTGAGCTGCGCACCGCTGACGCCGACACTTACGAGCTGGGCCAGGAACTCTCTGTTGAGATGTTCGAAGCCGGCCAGAAGGTCGATGTCACCGGAACCTCCAAGGGCAAGGGCTTTGCCGGTGTCATGAAGCGTCACGGCTTCCACGGCGTCGGTGCATCCCACGGTGCCCACAAGAACCACCGCAAGCCCGGCTCGATTGGTGGCGCATCCACCCCCGGCCGCGTCTTCAAGGGTCTTCGGATGGCCGGCCGCATGGGCGCCGTCCGTCACACCACGATGAACCTCACCATCCACGCCGTGGATGTTGAGAAGTCGCTGCTGCTGATCAAGGGTGCCGTCCCCGGCGCCCGCGGCCAGGTCGTCCTCGTACGCACCGCCGTGAAGGGAGCTTAGTCTCATGGCTAACGAAACCACTGTTGAATTCCCCGCAGCGATCTTCGACGTTCAGACGAACGTACCGCTGCTGCACCAGGTTGTTGTGGCACAGCTTGCCGCCGCTCGCCAGGGCACGCACAAGACGAAGACCCGCGCAGAGGTTAGCGGTGCAGGCCGCAAGCCGTTCAAGCAGAAGGGTACCGGCCGCGCCCGTCAGGGCTCGATCCGTGCTCCTCACATGACCGGTGGCGGCGTTGTCCACGGACCGACGCCCCGCGACTACAGCCAGCGCACCCCCAAGAAGATGATTGCCGCCGCACTGCGCGGAGCACTCTCTGACCGGGCACGCAACGGCCGCATCCACGTGCTGGAATCCCTGGTTGCCGGCGACACGCCGTCGACCAAGGCCGCACGCGAAGCGCTGCGTTCACTTTCCGACCGCAAGAACATGCTCGTTGTTATCGAGCGCGCCAACGATGTTGCTGCACTCTCGGTGCGCAACCTCTCTGCTGTTCACGTGATCTATGTAGATCAGCTGAACACCTACGACGTGCTCGTTGCTGACGACGTGGTCTTCACCAAGGCTGCCTACGACGAGTTCGTTGGCAAGAACACTGTCAAGGAGGACGCCAAGTGAGCGCGACCACCGCTAAGGATCCGCGCGACGTAGTGCTTGCACCCGTCGTCTCGGAAAAGAGCTACGGCCTGATCGACGAAGGTAAGTACACCTTCCTGGTCGACCCCCGCTCGAACAAGACCGAGATCAAGCTGGCCGTGGAGAAGATTTTCTCCGTCAAGGTCGACTCGATCAACACCATCAACCGTGCCGGTAAGCGCAAGCGGACCAAGTTCGGATGGGGACAGCGCAAGAGCACCAAGCGCGCGATTGTCACCCTGAAGGACGGCACAATCGACATCTTCGGCGGTCCGCTCAGCTAGAGCGGAGACCACTTTAACGAGGAATAAATAATGGGAATCCGTAAATACAAGCCGACTACCCCGGGCCGTCGCGGCTCGAGCGTAGCCGACTTCACCGAAATCACGCGGTCAACGCCGGAAAAGTCGTTGGTTCGCCCGCTCCCGAAAAAGGGCGGCCGTAACAACACCGGTAAGATCACGACCAGGCACAAGGGTGGCGGACACAAGCGCCAGTACCGCCTGATCGACTTCCGCCGGCATGACAAGGACGGCGTCGACGCCCGCGTTGCAGAGATCGAATACGATCCGAACCGCACCGCCCGCATCGCGCTCCTGCACTATGTTGATGGCACCAAGCGTTACATCATCGCGCCGAACAAGCTCAAGCAGGGCGACTTCGTAGAGGCCGGCGCCGGGGCTGACATCAAGCCCGGCAACAACCTGCCGCTGCGCAACATCCCCGTGGGTACCACCATCCACGCCGTTGAACTGCGTCCGGGCGGCGGTGCCAAGATGGCCCGCTCCGCCGGTGCTTCTGTTCAGCTGGTTGCCAAGGAAGGCCGCTTCGCACAGCTGCGTCTGCCCTCCGGCGAAATCCGCAACGTTGACGTTCGCTGCCGCGCAACCGTCGGCGAGGTTGGTAACGCCGAGCAGTCCAACATCAACTGGGGCAAGGCCGGCCGCATGCGCTGGAAGGGCGTTCGCCCGACCGTCCGCGGTGTCGCCATGAACCCCGTTGACCACCCGCATGGTGGTGGTGAAGGCAAGACCTCCGGTGGACGCCACCCGGTCAACCCGAATGGTAAGCGCGAAGGCCGTACCCGCCGCCCCAATAAAGAGAGCGACAAGCTTATTGTGCGTCGCCGTCGTTCCGGCAAGAACAAGCGATAGGAGCCTGGAAACATGCCACGCAGCCTGAAGAAAGGCCCCTTCGTCGACCAGCACCTGTTCCTTAAGGTGCAGGCCGAAAACGAAAAGGGCACCAAGAACGTCATCAAGACGTGGTCCCGCCGCTCGATGATCGTCCCCGACATGCTCGGGCACACGATCGCCGTGCACGACGGACGCAAGCACATTCCGGTGTTTGTCACCGAGTCGATGGTCGGGCACAAGCTCGGCGAATTCGCTCTGACGCGGACATTCCGCGGCCATGTGAAGGACGACCGCAAGGGCAAGCGCCGCTAGGCGCTGCTCTTTCGGCAGAAGACGAGAGAAGGAAAGCAATGGAAGCCAAGGCAATTGCGCGTCATATCCGCGTAACGCCTATGAAGGCCCGGCGCGTCGTCAACCTTGTTCGTGGCAAGCAAGCGAATGAGGCTCTGGCAATTCTGAAGTTTGCCCCCCAGGCAGCTTCGGAGCCGGTATTCAAGGTAGTTCAGTCGGCTATGGCCAACGCACGTGTCCTCGCGGACCGTGACGGCGTGGCCTTCGACGAAGGTGACCTCTACATCAGCGAAGCATTCGTTGACGAAGGACCCACCATGAAGCGGTTCCAGCCGCGTGCCCAGGGCCGCGCCTACCGCATCAACAAGCGGACCAGCCACGTCACCGTGGTTGTCGCAACCCCGAAGAACGAGGAGGACCGTTAAGTGGGACAGAAGGTAAACCCGCACGGGTTCCGACTCGGCATCACCACTGACCACGTTTCGCACTGGTTTGCTGACAGCAACAAGCCGGGCCAGCGTTACAAGGACTTCGTCCGCGAGGACATCAAGATCCGTCAGCTGATGTCCACCGGCATGGACCGCGCCGGCATCGCCAAGGTTGAGATCGAGCGCACCCGCGACCGTGTCCGTGTGGATATCCACACCGCACGTCCGGGCATCGTCATCGGCCGCCGCGGCGCCGAAGCAGACCGCATCCGCGGCGAGCTCGAAAAGCTCACCGGCAAGCAGGTTCAGCTGAACATCCTCGAGGTCAAGAACCCCGAGATGGAAGCACAGCTTGTTGCCCAGGGTGTTGCTGAGCAGCTCTCTTCCCGCGTGGCTTTCCGCCGTGCGATGAAGAAGGCCATCCAGTCCGCACAGCGTGCAGGCGCAAAGGGTATCCGTATCCAGTGCTCCGGCCGTCTGGGCGGCGCTGAAATGAGCCGTTCCGAGTTCTACCGCGAAGGCCGTGTGCCCCTGCACACCCTCCGCGCGAACATCGACTACGGCTTCTTCGAAGCAAAGACCACCTTCGGCCGCATCGGCGTGAAGGTCTGGATCTACAAGGGCGACGTCACTTCCAAGGAACTGGCTGCACAGCAGGCTGCTGCACCGTCCCGTGGACGTTCCAACGACCGTCCGGGCCGTGGCCCGGCCGATCGCGGAGACCGTGGAGGCGACCGTCGTCGTCGTAACGACCGTGGCGACAAGGCCGCCGCGCCTGCTGCAGAGGCTCCGGCCGCTGAGGCAGCTGCCCCCGCAGCAGAAGGAGGACAGGCTTAAATGCTTATCCCACGTCGAGTCAAGTACCGCAAGCAGCACCACCCGGGTCGTTCCGGCGCTGCAACCGGTGGCACCGCTGTCAGCTTTGGTGAGTGGGGTATCCAGGCGCTTACGCCTGCATACGTAACCAACCGCCAGATTGAAGCTGCACGTATTGCCATGACGCGCCACATCAAGCGCGGCGGCAAGGTCTGGATCAACATTTACCCGGACCGTCCGCTGACGAAGAAGCCTGCCGAAACCCGCATGGGTTCCGGTAAGGGTTCGCCTGAGTGGTGGGTTGCAAACGTCAAGCCGGGGCGGGTTCTGTTCGAACTCTCCGGTGTTTCCGAAGAGGTAGCTCGCGAGGCCCTGCGCCTGGCGATCCATAAGCTGCCGTTGAAGGCACGCATTGTGCGTCGCGAGGGTGGTGAATAGCAATGGCTATCGGTTCAAAGGAACTTGCAACTGATCAGCTGGACGGGTTCGACAACGAGCGTCTCGTTGAAGAACTTCGTAAGGCTAAGGAGGAGCTGTTCAACCTCCGCTTCCAGTCCGCCACCGGGCAGTTGGAAAACAACGGCCGCCTTCGCGCCGTGAAGCGCGACATCGCCCGCATCTACACGGTGCTGCGCGAGCGCGAGCTGGGAATTCGTCCCGAGGCAGTGGCTCCCGTTGAGGAAGCCGCTCCCGAGAAGAAGAAGTCCAAGAAGAAGGCTGCCGAGTCCGAAGCGACGGTTGCCGAGGATGATGCCAAATGAGCGAAAACAAGAATGAGGCAGCAGTGACAAACGACGCAAACGGCGCCGATGCCCGCGGGTACCGGAAGACCGCTCGCGGCTACGTGGTCTCGGACAAGATGGATAAGACCATCGTTGTTGAGGTCGAAGACCGCGTGAAGCACGCGCTTTACGGCAAGGTTCTTCGCCGCACGTCCAAGCGCAAGGCCCATGACGAGTCGAACTCGGCCGGCATTGGCGACCTGGTGCTGATCACCGAAACCCGGCCGCTGTCCGCTACCAAGCGGTGGCGCCTGGTCGAGATCATCGAAAAGGCCAAGTAGTCTCCAAGCTGCAAAGCAAAAACAGGCCGGACAGTGTGCCGGCGGGAGCAGCACCAGCTGCCCCTGCCGGCACACGGGCGCCGTCCAAAGCGTCAGGGCCCCGGCCGCGATATCATCCGATTTCGTTTCCGGGGCCTTTTCGCGATAAACTTGAAATCTTGTCTGTGCGGTGCGGAAGCATGTCCTCTTTCGGACGCCCTTTCTCACCGCCGAATAAGACAAAAGCCCGATAATCTTGTTCAGCATGGTGCTGCGGCTTGCGCTGCAGAGCGGCCCGTCTTTGGGCCGGTGCTGAGTACCAGTATTACGGGGTCCACCCATATCCGTTCCGCAAGGCTCAACTACTGAGAACCGGCGCGACGACAGGAGTACTAAGTGATTCAGCAGGAGTCGCGACTGAAGGTCGCCGACAACACGGGTGCCAAGGAAATCTTGACCATCCGCGTTCTCGGTGGATCCGGCCGTCGCTACGCAGGCATTGGCGACACCATTGTTGCCACCGTCAAGGACGCAATCCCCGGCGGCAACGTCAAGAAGGGCGATGTGGTTAAGGCCGTCATCGTCCGCACCAAGAAGGAACGCCGCCGCCAGGACGGTTCCTACATCAAGTTCGATGAGAACGCTGCAGTGATCTTGAAGAATGACGGAGACCCCCGCGGTACCCGTATCTTCGGCCCGGTCGGCCGCGAGCTTCGCGACAAGAAGTTCATGAAGATCATTTCGCTTGCTCCGGAGGTGCTGTAGACCATGGCAAAGATTAAGAAGGGTGACCTGGTTCAGGTCATCACCGGTGCCAAGGCTGAGCGCGGCGGAGACCGCGGTAAGCAGGGCAAGGTCCTGAAGGTTTTCCCCGAGACCAACCGTGTCCTCGTCGAGGGCATCAACCGCGTCACCAAGCACACCAAGGTTGGCCAGTCCTCCCGCGGTTCCAAGACCGGCGGCATCGAGGTTGTTGAAGCCCCGATCCACGTTTCCAACGTGGCCGTCGTGGATCCCGAGACGAAGAAGCCTACCCGCGTTGGCTACCGCACCGAAACCGTCACGAAGGACGGCCGGACCCGCACCGTGCGCATCCGCGTCGCCAAGGGCTCTGGGAAGGACCTCTAATGACTGAGACCGTCACCAAGATCGTTCCCCGTCTGAAGACCCGCTACGCAGCGGAGATCAAGAAGACTCTGCAGGACGAGTTCAACTACGCAAACGTCAACCAGGTTCCGCGCCTCGTCAAGGTCGTCGTGAACATGGGTGTTGGAGATGCCGCCAAGGACTCCAAGCTCATTGACGGTGCTGTGCGCGACCTGACCGCGATCACCGGCCAGAAGCCGCAGATCACCAAGGCACGCAAGTCGATCGCACAGTTCAAGCTGCGCGAAGGCATGCCGATCGGTGCGCACGCAACACTGCGCGGCGACCGCATGTGGGAATTCGTGGATCGCCTGGTCACCCTGGCACTTCCGCGTATCCGCGACTTCCGCGGCCTGAGCGGCAAGCAGTTCGACGGCAACGGCAACTACACGTTCGGTCTGACCGAACAGTCGATGTTCCACGAAATCGATCAGGACAAGATCGACCGCGTACGCGGCATGGACATCACCGTGGTCACCACCGCCAAGACCGATGACGAGGGACGCGCGCTGCTCAAGGCGCTCGGCTTCCCGTTCAAATCCGAAGATTAATTACTACGTAAAAGGTCTGTTGTGCGCCACCGGTAAAGCCGCGGCTGCAGCAGAAACCGTTACGAGGGAGGGCTAGAGCCCACATGACAATGACAGATCCTGTCGCAGACATGCTTACGCGTCTGCGCAATGCAAACTCGGCATACCACGATTCCGTGTCCATGCCTTACAGCAAGCTCAAGGCACGCGTTGCCGACATCCTGAAGGCCGAGGGCTACATCGCCGGCTGGAAGGAAGAAGAGGCTGAGGTTGGCAAGACGCTGACCCTGGACCTCAAGTTCGGTCCGAACCGTGAGCGCTCCATCGCCGGCATCCGCCGCATCTCCAAGCCCGGCCTGCGTGTATACGCAAAGTCCACCAACCTGCCCCGCGTGCTCGGTGGCCTGGGTATCGCCATCCTGTCGACGTCGTCAGGTCTCCTGACCGACCGCCAGGCCGCCAAGAAGGGTGTGGGTGGGGAAGTCCTCGCCTACGTCTGGTAGCAGGGAAGGGAAAGAAAAATGTCACGTATTGGACGTCTGCCCATCTCTGTCCCCGCCGGAGTCGACGTTGCCGTTGATGGCAACAACGTTACGGTCAAGGGTGCCAAGGGAGAGCTGAGCCACGTTGTGCCCAGCCCGATCACGGTTTCCCTGGACGAGAACACCATCACCGTCGCCCGCCCCAATGACGAGCGCGAATCCCGTTCCCTCCACGGCCTGACCCGCACCCTGATCAGCAACATGATCACCGGTGTGACCGAAGGCTACAAGAAGGACCTGGAAATCGTTGGCACCGGTTACCGTGTGCAGGCCAAGGGCTCGGACCTCGAGTTCGCCCTCGGCTACAGCCACCCGGTTTCCGTGAAGGCTCCGGAGGGCATCACGCTCACCGTCACGGGCCCCACGAAGCTCACTGTTTCCGGCATTGACAAGCAGCAGGTGGGCGAGGTTTCCGCCAACATCCGCAAGCTGCGCAAGCCTGACCCCTACAAGGGCAAGGGCATTCGTTACGCCGGCGAGATTGTCCGCCGCAAGGTCGGAAAGGCTGGTAAGTAATCATGGCCATCAGCATTAATAAGAAGCGCAATTCCAAGAGCAAGTCCGCTTCCCGGAGCCGCCGCCAGCTGCGGATCCGCAAGCGCATTGCCGGCACCGCGGCCCGTCCGCGCCTGGTCGTCAACCGCTCTGCCCGCCACGTATTCGTCCAGGTTGTCGATGACAGCCGCGGCGTGACCGTTGCATCCGCGTCGACCATGGAAGCAGATCTGCGCTCCATGGAGGCCGATAAGACTGCCAAGTCGAAGCGCGTCGGCGAGCTCGTTGCCGAACGTGCCAAGGCTGCCGGCGTCGAAGCCGTTGTGTTCGACCGCGGCGGCAACCGCTACCACGGCCGCATCGCGGCTGTCGCAGACGGCGCACGCGAAGGTGGGCTGGCACTGTGACCGAGGTTAACAAGGAAAAGGAAAATCAGGTGACTGAAGCTACATCTGCTGAGGCAACTGAGACCAAGGAAACCGCTGCCGCAGGCACCGACGACCGCCGCGGCGGACGCCGGGGCGAGCAGCGCTCCGACCGTGGAGGCCGTGACCGCGGCGGACGCGGCGGACGCGACGGCGGACGTAATGATGACAAGGACAAGTTCATTGAACGCGTCGTGACCATCAACCGCGTCGCCAAGGTTGTCAAGGGTGGTCGGCGCTTCAGCTTCACCGCCCTGGTTGTTGTCGGTGACGGCAACGGCATGGTCGGCGTTGGCTACGGCAAGGCAAAGGAAGTTCCCTCGGCTATCGCCAAGGCAGTCGAGGAAGCGAAGAAGTCCTTCTTCCGCGTTCCCCGCATTGCCGGCACCGTCCCGCACCTGGTGCAGGGCGAGGCAGCTGCTGGAGTTGTCCTGCTGCGTCCGGCTTCCCCGGGTACCGGCGTTATCGCCGGTGGTCCGGTCCGCGCCATCCTCGAGTGCGCCGGTATCCACGACGTGCTTTCCAAGTCGCTGGGTTCCTCCAACGCGATCAACATCGTGCACGCCACGGTTGACGCACTGAAGCGCCTCGAAGAGCCCCAGGCAGTGGCAGCCCGCCGCGGCCTGCCGCTGGACGAAGTTGCTCCGGCAGCGATGATCCGCAACATGCAGAAGGCAGGTGCCTGATGACTACTCCGAAGCGCGTTGCCGTCAGCTCGGCACAGCTGGAAATCACTCAGATTAAGTCCACCATCGGTGGTAAGCAGAATCAGCGCGACACGCTGCGTTCACTCGGTCTCAAGCGCATCGGCCACACGGTCGTACGCAGCGCTGATGCCGTGACCGTTGGCATGATCAACACGGTTCCGCACCTCGTGAAGGTTGAGGAGGCGAAGTAACATGGCCGAAGAAAACAAAGCTCTGAAGGTCCACCACCTGCGTCCCGCACCGGGTGCCAAGACGGCTAAGACCCGTGTTGGCCGCGGTGAAGGTTCCAAGGGTAAGACGGCAGGCCGCGGTACCAAGGGTACGGCTGCCCGCTACCAGGTCAAGGCCGGTTTCGCAGGCGGGCAGCTTCCGCTGCACATGCGCCTGCCGAAGCTGCGCGGCTTCAAGAACCCGTTCAAGGTTGAATTCCAGGTTGTAAACCTGGACAAGATCTCCGAACTGTTCCCCGAAGGCGGTGAGGTCACCGTTGAGGCCCTCGTTGCCAAGGGTGCCGTGCGCAAGAACCAGCCTGTCAAGGTTCTGGGCACCGGCGACATCACCGTCAAGGTTGATGTGAAGGCCGATGCCTTCTCCGCCAGCGCCGCAGAAAAGATCGCTGCAGCAGGCGGATCGGTTACGGCGCTCTAAAGCACCGTGACGGGAACGCATAATCTCCGTTACCGGTGCCCGGTTCGTCCGGGCACCGGGGCGGGTTATGCACTCCTTCTGCTGACCACTTAGCTCCCGGTGGGCCGCGCGAGCGGCGCACCGGGAGCTAAGTGTTTTTAACACGTCGGCAATCCCCGGTAACAGCTGTTGGTGCCGTTAACACAACAGCGGGTTTGAGCGGATAGACTCAGTTTCTGTCACCAGTCCCGCCGGGACTCATTCACACTTCAGGATTACTTCAGGAGGACGCTTGCTTAGCGCTATTGGCCGGGCTTTCCGGACGCCAGACCTGCGACGCAAGCTGTTGTTTACGCTGGGAATCATCACTATTTTCCGCATGGGTGCGTTTATCCCGGCCCCTGGTGTTGACTACGGCAATGTGCAGCAGTGCTTGGCTCTTGGTGCCACCACAGGTGGCCTGTATGAGTTCGTGAACCTCTTCAGCGGCGGTGCCCTGCTGCAGGTCTCAGTCTTCGCCCTCGGCATCATGCCGTACATCACCGCGAGCATCATCGTTCAGCTGCTCCGCGTCGTGATCCCGCACTTCCAGGCCCTCCATGAAGAAGGCCAGCAGGGGCAGTCCACGCTGACGCAGTACACGCGCTACCTCACCATTGCGCTGGGACTGCTGAACGCGACCACTGTTGTTTCCCTGGCCCGCTCCGGCGCGCTGTTCAACAACATGTGCGCCGTGCCGATCATCCCCGATGACAGCATCATGACCATCCTCCTGCTCATCATCACCCTGACGGCCGGCACCGGTCTGATCATGTGGATGGGCGAGCTGGTGACGGAAAAGGGCGTCGGCAACGGCATGTCCCTGCTCATCTTCACCTCGATCGTCGCGAGTTTCCCCAGCGCCCTCGGCGCTATCCTCTCGGCCCAGGGCTGGACCGTTTTCCTCGGCGTGATTGCGATCGGCATCGTCACCGTTGCCCTGGTGATCTTCGTTGAACAGTCCCAGCGCCGTGTCCCGGTCCAGTACGCCAAGCGCATGGTCGGACGGCGCACTGTTGGGGGAACCAACACCTACATCCCGATCAAGGTCAACATGGCCGGCGTGATCCCCGTGATCTTTGCGTCCTCCATGCTCTACCTGCCCTCGCTGCTGGCCCAGTTCAATACTCCATCCGACGGCACAGCTCCGCCGGAATGGGTGGTCTGGATCAACAACTACCTGACATCGGGCGACCACCCTCTCTACATGGCCGTGTACTTCCTCATGATCGTGTTCTTCACGTATTTCTACGTCTCGATCACGTTCAACCCCGAAGAAGTCTCGGAGAACATGAAGAAGTACGGCGGATTCATTCCCGGCATCCGTGCCGGCCGCCCCACCGCCGAATACCTGCAGTACGTGCTTTCCCGCATTACCCTGCCCGGCGCCCTCTATTTGGGCCTTGTTGCCCTCATTCCGCTGATTGCCCTGGTGCTGGTCGGGGCAAACCAGAACTTCCCGTTCGGCGGAACCTCGATCCTCATCATGGTTGGTGTGGGTCTCGAGACGGTCAAACAAATTGACGCACAGCTTCAGCAACGTCACTACGAAGGGTTATTGCGATGACACGACTGCTCATTATCGGGCCTCCCGGCGCCGGCAAGGGAACACAGGCCGCCCGGATCTCGGACCGCCTCGGAATCGCAGCCATCTCCACGGGTGACATCTTCCGGTCCAACGTGAAGAACCTGACGCCCCTGGGTGTCGAGGCCAAGAAGTACATCGACGCCGGCAACTTTGTTCCCGACGAGGTCACGAACAATATGGTCCGGTCACGCCTGAAGGAAGACGACGTCGCCGAAGGCTTCCTGCTCGACGGTTACCCGCGCACCACCGCACAGGTGGATGAACTCGATGACATCCTGGCCTCCGGCAACCAGAAGCTCGACGCTGTCCTGCTGCTGACCGCCGACGACGAGGAACTCGTGTCGCGCCTGCTGAAGCGGGCGGAAATCGAAGGCCGCGCCGACGACAATGAAGAAGTCATCCGCCACCGTCTCGAGCTCTACAAGCAGCAGACGGCCGACGTCGTCGCCCGGTATGAGGAGCGCGGCATTGTCACCCGCGTCAACGGCCTGGGCGACATCGACGAAGTCACCGAGCGCGTGATGCAGGCGCTCAAGGACCACAGCTAAAGATAGAAGGCGAGACGTTGGCCCAGCCGCGGATCCAGTACAAAACCAACGCACAGATGCGCACCATGCGGGAAGCCGGCCTGGTGCTGATCAAGGCCCTCGACGCTGCGGTGGAAGCCGTTCGTCCGGGTATCACCACAGCGGAGCTCGACAAGGTCTTTGCCGCGGTGCTGGCTGAGGCCGGGGCCACGTCGAACTTCCTTGGCTACTACGGTTTCCCTGCGACGATCTGCACCTCAGTCAATGAGGAAGTCGTTCACGGCATCCCCGGTTCCCGCGTACTGGGCGAGGGCGACATCATCTCCATTGACGGTGGTGCGGTGGTTAACGGGTGGCATTCGGACTCGGCTAGGACAGTTATCGTCGGTGCCGCTGATCCCGAGGATCAGCGGCTGTCCGATGTCACCGAGAATGCCATGTGGCACGGCATTGCGGCCGCAGCCAAAGGCAGGTTCGTAGGTGACATTGGCGCCGCCGTCGATGACTATGTGAGCAGTGTCCCGGGCAAGCCGCTGGGCATCCTTGAAGATTACGTCGGCCACGGTATCGGTTCGGAAATGCACCAGGCACCGGACGTGCTGAACTACCGGACCAGCCACCGCGGCCCGAAGCTCAAGCCCGGAATGTGTCTGGCCATTGAACCGATGCTGGTACGCGGCGGGATCGAGACCAAGACGCTGGAAGACGACTGGACCGTTGTCACCACGGACGGGGCACGCTCCTGCCAGTGGGAACATTCCGTGGCTATCCACGAGAAGGGCATCTGGGTGCTGACCGCCCCCGACGGCGGTGCCTCCCGTCTGGCTCCGCTGGGTGTTACCCCGGTGCCGATTCCGTAGCTGCAGCTGTTTTCGCGTTGAAGGGCCCGTTCCGCCGATTGGCGGAGCGGGCCCTTTGCGTGGTGCTGCCCCTTCGCCTGGCGCTTCGTCCGGGCGGTTTCCGGTACCACTGAAGGCACATCAGGAAAATGACCGCGATTTCCACCGCGCCCCCGGCGTAGTACAGGACCATCGCCCCGGCTTCGCCCTGCTCCGCTGTGATTCCTGCCGGAGGAGTGGCATACAGGGACTTGGCCAGGACATTGTGCGCGGCCATGGTCAGGACCAGGATGGCCGCACGCAGGCGGAGGGAAGCACGGTGCGGGTTCGGATCACGGCCGATGAGCGCAGCGGTCCAGAGGTAGCCGGCGGCGGCCAGATGGAACGTCACCAGCCAGTGAACCGGCAGCTCGGTCCGCATGGCGTCGAAGAGCGGGGTGCGGAGCATCAGCACCATCCCGCCCATGGCCAGGACAGCCGCCGTGACCGGGTGGGCCAGGAAGCGGACCGGAATCGAGCGCAGAACCCTGACCAGGCGGCGGGTGGGAACGGGGTCCATAGTGCGCAGGGCCAGGGTCACCGGCCGGGAAATCACCAGCAGGAGAGGCCCCAGCATCCCGGCCAGGACGTGGGACACGGCCAGGAGGGTGAAGTTCCCATGGGCCTGGACCGGGAGCGGGCCGGCGGCCGTGACCAGCACTGCAGCGGTTCCGGCCGTGAACGCCACCGGACGGTAAACCGGCCAGACACCCGAGCGGGGTGAGAGCACGCCTGCCCAGTAGGCGGCGGCAGCTGCAGCCGCCGGAATCAGGAGCAGCAGGTCAACGGGCAGTCCGCCGGATTGGTGTGCGTGCAGCATCAGGCACTCGGACTGGCCGGAACCGCCGCACGGGTGCGGAAAAGCAGGAGGGCCCCGGCGGCCAGCAGCAGCACTGCCGCCAGATTCCAGATGAGGTCATAGGGCAGCAGCTCCACGCCATACCGGATTTGGTGGAGCGTGAGAACTTTGTGCTGGATGATGCCGTCGTAGAGCTGGAAGGCGCCGGTCCCCAGCAGGACAGCGCCCGTCCAGCGGACCGGAATGAGGCTGCGGTACCGGCGCAGGTCGGCGAACAGGAACAGGCCGGCTACGACGGCAAACCAGCCAAAAGCGTGAAACAACCCGTCTGAGAACAAGCCGGCTGCAGTCGTGGACTTGTCATAGAAGTGGTGCCACTGCAGGAGCTGGTGGAACACGACCTCGTCCAGGAAAGCGGCGATGCCGATGCCCACGAGGACACCGGAAAGCAGATTCCTGCGGCGGGCCCGGCGGGCCCGGTCCTGGGACAAGCTTGCGGAATTCATCCCCAGACCTTAGCAAACCGGTGCCGCCGGAAGGCGCAGCCCGGGCGCACCCCAGCCGCGCGTCCAGGCCCTCTCCCCGCCACACGGAGCCCGCGTCCGTCACAAAATGAACGGCCGCTGAACGCGCACTGAAAGCTCGGGCAACTGCTTCTGAAGACTCGTTGAACCGGAGACTTTTCCTGAATTCTCCGGCGCCAGGAAACCTACGCTGAAGGCATCAACCACCTGCCGACGAAGGTTCTTCGCCCCATGTCATCCACCACTTTGTCCCCGGCGCCGCCGGCCCGGCCAGGGATATCCGCACCCGCCAGCTCCGGCCCCGGGGGAGCAGCGCCAACGCTCCGGATCCGCCGGCCTGCCGGCAGGGCATCCCGGCGCCGCAGCAACTGGCTGCTGTTCCTCCTGCTGGCCGGCCCCAACATCGCGCTGCTGCTGGTCTTCACCTACAAGCCGCTGCTGCAGTCCCTCTACTTCTCCACCCTCCAGTGGAACATCGGCTCCAGCATTGCCAGGCCGGTGGGAATCCGGAATTACACGGACTGGTTCACCGCATCCTCCACACCCCAGATCGTGGGCGTCACGGTCGTCTTCACACTGGCCACGGTGGGCGGCGGGATGGTGATTGGGCTGCTCCTCGCGCTGCTGCTCAACAGCAGGCTGAAGCTCCGGGGCGCTGCCGGGACAATCATCGTCGCACCCTACGTTCTTTCGGGGGTTGCGGTTGGACTGCTCTGGCTGTTCGTCTTCGATCCGAACTTCGGTGTCACGTCCGCCCTGCTTCGGGCGCTCGGCATGCAGTCTCCGGACTGGTACAACGATCCGGGATCTGCACTGGCGATGGTGATCATCGTCTATCTCTGGAAGAACGCCGGCTACGTGGCCCTCATCTATCTGGCCGGACTCCAGGCGATCCCCAAAGACCTGCTGGAAGCAGCGTCACTGGACGGCGCCGGGAAGGTCCGCAGCCTGTTCGGGATCGTCCTGCCGCTGCTCGGTCCCACTACGTTCTTCCTCTCAGTGACCACCCTGCTCAGCTCGCTGCAGTCCTTCGACATCATCCAGGCGATGACCAAGGGCGGACCGCTGGAAGGCACGACCACCATGATGTACCAGATCTACCAGGAGGGCTTCACCCACGGAACGGCGGGGTACTCGTCGGCGATTGCCACCGTCCTCTTCGTGGTGCTGCTGGCCATCACCCTCATCCAGCTCAAATTCGTCGAAAAGAAGGTCCACTACTCATGAGCCGTACCCGGATCCGGATTGCCGGCTACGGCACCCTGCTGGCTGCCGTCGCGGTGATGGTCCTGCCGCTGGCCTGGATGCTGCTGGCCAGCTTCAAGGAACCCGATGAAATCTATACCGTCCCGATTCAGTGGCTGCCGGCGGCCTGGGACCTGTCCAATTACGCTGCAGCCCTGGAACGCGTACCGTTTGGCAGCTTCTTTGCGAACTCCCTGCTGGTGACGTTCATCGGAGCCTCGCTCAAGATCTTCCTGGGACTGACGACGGCGTATGCGCTGGTGTTCCTGGACGTCCCGTTCAAGAAGGTGTTCTTCGCCGTCGTGATCTTCGCCCTCCTCATTCCCCAGCAGATCGTCATCATCCCCAACTACACCCTGGTCGCGGAGCTCGGCTGGCTGAACACCTACCAGGGCATGATCCTGCCCGGGCTGGCCAGCGCCTTTGGCACGTTCCTCTTCCGCCAGCATTTCCTGTCCCTTCCGGCCTCCGTACTGGAAGCGGCGGGGCTCGACGGCGCCGGCCACCTGCGCAGGCTGTTCCAGTTCGTGGTGCCGATGTCAGCACCCACCATCGCCGCCGTCGCCCTCGTCTCGGTGGTCAACGAATGGAACGAATACCTCTGGCCGCTGCTGGTCGTGGACAAGGCGGACATGATGACCCTCCCGGTCGGTCTGACGCTGCTGCAGAACAACGACGGCGTCACCAATTGGGGCGTGCTGATGGCGGGAACGGTCCTGGTGACTGTGCCGGTGCTGGCCCTCTTCTTTGTGCTCCAGCGCCGGATTGTCTCCGGCCTGACCGCCGGTGCCGTCACGGGCTAAGCCCGTCCTGAATTTCCTCCCAACCCCGTCCCGTCCATCTATCCGCCCGCAAGACCCAGGAAACACAAAGGAAACCATGAACAAGCGACTCGCCCCTGCCTCACTTCCCGCCGCCGGCCTCACCCGCCGCAACATCCTTGCCCTTGCCGGAATCCTCGGAGGCTCAGCTGCCCTCGCCGCCTGCGGGGGACCCTCCACCGCCGGCGAAGGCGGAGCGGTGAAGGCCGCCGGAACTGACTGGTCCGCGGTCACCCCGGCGAAGCAGATCACCTGGTGGTCCAACCACCCCGGAGCCTCCAAACCGATTGAAGAGGAACTGATCCGCCGCTTTACCCAGGAAACGGGTATCGGGGTGGAGCTGGTCACCGCCGGTGCCAACTACGACGAAGTCGCCCAGCGCTTCCAGTCCTCGGCCGGTACGGACAATGTCCCGGACCTGGTCGGGGCCAGCGACGTCTGGTGGTTCCGCTACATGATCAACGGCCAGATCATTCCGGTGGACAGCCTCGCCGCGCACCTGGAGATCGATACCAGGGACTACAATACCGGCCTGTACAACGACTACCAGTTCGGCGAAGACCACTGGGCCTTCCCCTACGCCCGCTCCACCCCGCTGTTCTACTACAACCGGGACCTCTTCAAAGCTGCCGGCCTGCCGGACCGCGCGCCGAAGACCTGGACCGAATACAACGACTGGGCGCCGGCCCTGGCCGCAGCCAACAACGGGGCAGTGCCGATGTCCCTGGGGAAGGGCACCTCCTGGTCGGCCTGGTGGTTCTGCAACATCATGTGGGGCCTGGGCGGCTCCTACTCCGACGAGTGGACGCTGACGCTTGACGACCCGAAGACCATCGAAGCAGGCGAGTTCCTCCGCCGCATGATGAACCAGGACAAAACCCTCACCGTGTCCGCCGCTGACTATGTAGCCGACTTCACGGCAGGGGTCAGCACCTGCACCATCGCCTCCACCGGCTCACTGAGCGGCATCCTGGAAGCCGCGAAGTTCGACGTCGGCACCGGGTTCCTGCCCGAAGGTCCGGAAGGCGCGGCCTGCCCGACGGGCGGCACCGGCATCGCCATCGCGGCGGATAAGACCCCGGAACAGCAGCTGGCAGCAGCAATGTTCCTGAAGTTCATCGGCAAACCGGAACAGACCGCCTACTTCTCGGCGAACACCGGGTACATGCCGGTGCGCACCTCCGCAGCCGACGGCGAAACCATGCAGGCCGTGTACGCGAAGGCGCCGCAGTTCCGGACGGCAGTCGACCAGCTGGCCACCACCCGGGTGCAGGACTGGGCACGCTCCTTCGTCCCCTCCGGCGACCAGGCCCTGACCACCGCGCTGGAGAAAATCATGCTGCAGGACACCCCGGCGGCCGAGGCCTTCGCCGCAGCCGCGGAGGCCATCGGCAAGTCCTTTGAACAGAACGTTGAGCCGTACCTGTGAACCGCCCGCTGCCCGGCCCGGGGGAGATGCTGAACATTGCCCACCGCGGGAACTCCTCTCAGGCCCCAGAAAACACCCTGGCTGCCTTCGCCTCAGCGGCGGCGGCCGGGGCCGCGATGATCGAGACGGATCTGCAGCTCAGCTCCGACGGCACCGCGGTGCTCATCCATGACGCCAGCCTGTCCCGGACAGCCGGCAGCGATGCACTTGTGGGGCGGACAACAGCTGCCCGCCTGCGGGAAGCTGATGCGGGCTCCTGGTTCGCGCCGGAGTTCGCCGCCGAGCGGATCCCGGACCTGCCCGACCTGATTGCCTTCGCGGCAGGGCACCCGGAGATAGCCTGGCTGCTGGAGTTCAAGGGGGAGTGGAGCGTCAGCGCGCTGGCATCCGCGGCGGAACTGCTGCAGGCGGGCGGACTCAGCTCCCGCTGCCTGCTTCAGGGATTCTCCCGCCAGACAGTGCGGAACCTTTCCGAGGCCGCGCCGGACCTGGCGCGCGGGCTGCTGATCGCCGCAGCCCCTCCTCCGCGGCAGGACGCGGAACTGCTGAACTTCCTGGCCGACGTCGATGCCGCCGCCTGCAACCCGCACGGAGCGGTCCTCGCGGCCGCTCCGGAACTGGTGGAAACCCTGCACTCCAACGGGCAGGCGGTCTACAGCTGGACGCTGAACCAACAGGACCAATGGGCCGCGGCAGTGTCTGCCGGCGTCGACGGGATCATTACGGATCATCCCGCCGAACTCGCGGGCTGGCTGCGGCAGGCAGGCCCAGGCCGGACGGTCCCTGGGATTTAACTTATCGGGCATCGTACCGTAGAGTTATCTGTTGGTTGTCTCTACATTCGTGCCCTTTTCCATCCGGTGTATTCCGGTGGGTCAGGTCTCGGCGAGGCCGCCAAAAACCAAAACCGCTGCCCGCGTAATCAAGGGCGGCACAGACGTTAGCGGAGGATATGGCCAAGAAAGACGGCGTCATAGAGATTGAGGGCTCGGTCAACGAAGCCCTGCCCAATGCGATGTTCCGCGTTGAGCTGGCCAACGGCCACATTGTGCTCGCACACATCTCGGGAAAGATGCGTCAACACTACATTCGCATCCTCCCCGGAGACCGCGTTGTGGTGGAACTTAGCCCGTACGACCTCACCCGGGGCCGTATCGTCTACCGCTACAAGTAACAACAAGGCTCCGGTGTTTCCGAAGGAAGTCCGGAGTTCATCCCTGCAACCACGCAAAGGAAAACCATGAAGGTCCAGCCGAGCGTCAAGCAGATCTGCGATAAGTGCAAGGTGATTCGCCGTAACGGCCGAGTCATGGTGATCTGCGAGAACCCGCGCCACAAGCAGCGCCAGGGCTAACTAGCGGCTAACGTCCAAGGACCCGCAGGGGGCCTGGGGCACGCTAAGCCCACGCGTAGTAATTGAATATGGCAGTACAGCGTCTGATACGCGTGACGCATACCCCCGGTACGGAGGCCGGGGACCTGGCAACGGGGACGTACTGCCTCAGACCTCCGGTATTACCCAAAGGAGAACCGCCAATATGGCACGTCTCGCCGGCGTAGACATTCCCCGCGAAAAGCGGGTTGTCATTGCGCTTACCTACATCTACGGCGTGGGCAAGACCCGTGCAGAGCTGACCTTGGCAGAGACCGGCATCAGCCCGGACACTCGCGTCAAGGACCTCACCGACGCTGAACTCGTTCAGCTGCGTGACTACATCGAGGGCAACTTCAAGGTTGAGGGTGACCTCCGCCGCGAGGTAGCAGCAGATATCCGCCGCAAGGTTGAAATCGGCAGCTACCAGGGCATCCGCCACCGCCGCGGCATGCCTGTCCACGGCCAGCGCACCAAGACCAACGCTCGTACCCGCAAGGGCCCGAAGCGCACCGTTGCCGGTAAGAAGAAGGCCGGCCGCTAAATAACGCGGTCCAGGCCATGACCTGCACAGTCAGGTCACCTATTCCAAACTCTTTGTAGGAGAAGTAATGCCCCCCAAGACTCGTGGAGCGGTACGCAAACCGCGTCGCAAGGATAAGAAGAATATTGCGCTCGGCCAGGCGCATATCAAGAGCACTTTCAACAACACCATCGTGTCCATCACGGACCCGTCCGGTGCTGTTATCTCATGGGCTTCTGCCGGTGAGGTTGGCTTCAAGGGCTCCCGCAAGTCCACCCCGTTCGCTGCACAGATGGCTGCTGAAGCCGCTGCCAAGCGCGCCCAGGAACACGGCGTCCGCAAGGTCGACGTCTTCGTGAAGGGCCCGGGCTCCGGACGCGAGACCGCCATCCGTTCGCTCCAGGCCACCGGCCTGGAAGTTGGCACCATCCAGGATGTCACCCCGAGCGCACACAACGGCTGCCGTCCCCCGAAGCGCCGCCGCGTCTAATTCGCATTCGTTGCCGGTGCCGGCACCGCCCGTCGGGTCTGCTCTGCTTAGTGCAGGCAGGCCCGAAGGGCGGTCCGGCCCGGGTGCGAGGCTGCTAGCCGTCCAAGACGCGCGCGGGGTCGCCCCGTCGTCGTCGTTTCCACCATTTGTGCTGCGTCATATAGCGGACGCTCGCTGAAAGGAAATGCAAGTGCTCATTGCACAGCGCCCCACCCTCACAGAAGAAGTCGTAGCCGACAACCGGTCCCGGTTCATCATCGAACCGCTGGAACCCGGCTTTGGCTACACCCTCGGCAACTCGCTTCGCCGTACGCTGCTTTCCTCCATCCCCGGTGCTGCCGTAACCAGCATCCGGATCGACGGAGTGCTGCACGAGTTCACCACCGTTCCGGGCGTTAAGGAGGATGTCACTGAGATCATCCTGAACGTCAAGAACCTGTCGGTGTCCTCCGAGCACGACGAGCCCGTCGTGGCTTACCTGCGCAAGCAGGGCCCCGGCGTCGTCACCGCTGCGGACATTGCTCCGCCGGCCGGCGTGGAGTTCCACAACCCGGATCTGCACATCGCCACCCTGAACTCGAAGGGCAAGTTCGAACTTGAACTGACCATCGAGCGTGGACGTGGCTACGTTTCCGCAAGCCAGAACAAGTCCGGCGACCAGGAGATCGGCCGTATTCCGGTTGACTCCATCTACTCGCCGGTCCTGAAGGTAACCTTCCGCGTGGAGGCTACCCGTGTCGAGCAGCGCACCGACTTCGACCGCCTGATTGTCGACGTCGAAACCAAGGATGCCATTGCACCGCGCGACGCCGTCGCGTCCGCAGGCACCACCCTGGTTGAGCTCTTCGGCCTGGCCCGTGAACTGAACACTGCAGCTGAAGGCATCGAAATCGGCCCGAGCCCCACGGATGCCGCACTGGCAGCCGATATGGCCCTGCCGATTGAGGACCTTGAGCTGACCGTGCGCTCCTACAACTGCCTCAAGCGCGAAGGCATCCACAGCGTGGGTGAACTCGTTGCCCGCTCCGAGGCTGACCTGATGGACATCCGTAACTTCGGTGCGAAGTCCATCGATGAGGTGAAGGCGAAGCTGGTTGAACTGGGTCTGTCCCTGAAGGATTCCCCTCCCGGGTTCGACCTTGCAGCCCGCGCCGCAGCCATTGAAGAGGACGAGTCCGAATTCTCGGACGACGAGCTCTAACTACGCAAAATCATGCCGCCGTGCCTGAGCACAGTGCGGCACCGTTTGAGGAGAAAAAGTAATGCCTACACCCACCAAGGGTAAGCGCCTCGGAGGCAGCCCGGCTCACCAGCGCCTGATGCTGGCGAACCTGGCCGCACAGCTGTTCGAGCACAAGCAGATCACCACCACGGTGACCAAGGCCAAGCGCCTGCGTCCCTACGCAGAACGCCTGATCACGTTCGCAAAGCGCGGAGACCTGTCTTCCCGCCGCCGCGTCCTGGCCCTGATCTCTGACAAGGGCCTCGTTCACGAGCTCTTCACCGAGATCGCACCGGCCGTTGCCCAGCGCGACGGCGGCTACACCCGTATCACCAAGATCGGCAACCGCAAGGGCGACAACGCTCCCATGGCTGTCATCGAACTGGTTCTGGAACCGCTGTCCGCAAAGCAGTCTGTTGTTGCCGAGGCATCCACCGCTGCTGCTGCCGCTGCTCCCGCTCCGGTTGCTGAATCCGCCGATTCGGCTGAATCCGCTGACTCTGCCGAGTCCGCTGACTCTGCCGAGTCCGCCGAGTCTGCTGACTCCGCTGAGTCTGCTGACTCCGCAGATGAAGCTGCCGAGGCAACTGAAGAGAAGAAGTAATTCTCTGATTGATCCTTTGTGCCCTTAATATTGAGGGTATGAGTATCGAGAGACCCGCCGTTCCGAACGTGGACGGCGGGTCTTTTCGTGTCCGGCTGGACCTGGCCTACGACGGCGCGCCCTTCTCCGGCTGGGCCACCCAACCCGGGTTCCGCACTGTCCAGGGCACGCTGGAGGCAGCCCTTGCCGTGCTGATCCGCCGGCCCGTCCGTGTGACGGTGGCGGGGCGGACAGATGCCGGTGTCCATGCCCGCGGCCAGGTGGTCCACTTTGATCTGGCGGCAGCGGAGTGGCAGGCGCTGTCCAGGGGCAAGGAGCTGGATCCCTCCACGGCGCTTCGACGCAGGCTGCGCGGCGTGCTCAACCGCGAACTGACCATGCCGCTGAAGGAAAGCGGGACCTCCCGGCGGACAGCTGAAGCCCTGGCCGGCGCCATCGAGGTCCGCGCCGTCTCGCTGGCACCTGAGGGTTTCGACGCCCGGTTCTCGGCCCTGTGGCGCAGATACAGTTACCGGATCGCGGACCGGGATACGACGTGGGATCCGCTGCTGCGCAGCATCAGCCTCTGGTACAAGGTCCCGGTCGATGAGAATGCCATGAATGAAGCTGCCGCAGGGGTGCTGGGGATCCAGGATTTCCTGTCCTTCTGCAAACCGCGGGTGGGAGCCACGACCATCCGGGAGCTGCAGGAATTCAGCTTTGTCCGGGGTTCAGACGGAGTCCTCACCGCCCACCTGCAGGCCGATGCCTTCTGCCACAACATGGTGCGCTCCCTGATCGGAGGAGCGCTGCTGGTTGGTGCGGGGGAGCGGCGGCCGCAGTGGCTGGCGGAACGCATGTTCGCCCGCATCCGCGACTCCAAGTCCATCCTCGCAGCGCCGCATCCGCTGGTGCTGGAGGAAGTCCGCTACCCCAGCCCGGACCAGCTGCTGGCACGGGCGGAAATGACCCGGGCCCGGAGGGTATAGAGAAGGGCATAGAATAGTCAGGACAGTCGCGTGCACCGGACTTTGACCTGGCCCGGCAAGCACGCTATTGTTTATAGTCGTTGTGCGTGTCCTACCTCGATAGGTCTATGCCCACGGGAGCGGCTCAGTTGCAGAGCCACCTGGCCCCGGGGAGATAGCCGAGAACTCAGGACCACTGGTTACATCAGTCCTCACCTGACCGTCCGGTAACGCATAGAGAAGCTGCGTGGCGTATGGCATCCATACGCGGCGCGCCACCTAAGAAGAAGAAACGAAGGCAAAAACGTGCGTACGTACACCCCGAAGCCCGGCGACATCAACCGCCAGTGGCACGTCATTGACGCCACCGACGTTGTCCTAGGCCGTCTTGCCAGCCAGACCGCAACACTGCTGCGCGGAAAGCACAAGCCGACCTTTGCCCCCCACATGGACATGGGCGATTTCGTCATCATCATCAACGCTGAGAAGGTTGCCCTGACCGGCGCCAAGCTCGAACAGAAGCGTGCCTACCGCCACTCCGGTTTCCCGGGCGGTCTGTCCTCCGTCAACTATGCCGAACTGCTGGAAAAGAACCCGGTGCGCGCAGTTGAGAAGGCCATCCGCGGCATGCTGCCCAAGAACTCCCTCGCTGCACAGCAGATGGGCAAGCTGAAGGTATACAAGGGTGCCGAGCACCCGCATGCCGCACAGCAGCCCAAGACCTTCGAAATCACCCAGGTCGCCCAGTAGTTCTGGCCCGCCAACTAAGAAATTAATTCAAGGAGAATCGTGGCTCAGAACACTGAAGAGCTGAATGACAACACCGAGGAGCTCACCAGCTACACCTCGGAAAGCACCGACGCTGCCCAGGCGGAGGTCAAGGAGCGTCCGGCCCTGACCGTCGCCGGCTCCGCCGTCGGCCGCCGCAAGGAAGCCATTGCACGCGTCCGGGTTGTCCCGGGCACCGGCAAGTGGATCGTCAATGGCCGCGAACTGGCTGACTACTTCCCGAACAAGCTGCACCAGCAGGAAGTCAACGAGCCGTTCAAGCTTCTTGACCTCGACGGTGCTTACGACGTTATCGCCCGTATCCACGGCGGCGGCGCTTCCGGCCAGGCAGGCGCACTGCGTCTGGGTGTCGCTCGCTCGCTGAACGAGATCGACCGCGAAAACAACCGCCCCGCCCTGAAGAAGGCCGGCTTCCTGACTCGTGACGCCCGCGTCATCGAGCGCAAGAAGGCAGGTCTCAAGAAGGCCCGCAAGGCACCTCAGTACTCCAAGCGCTAGAAAGCGCTTTCCCCCGTTGCTGCCGCTGGCGCGTCAGCAACGGGGGGCCCGCAGCGCTTTCTGGCGCTCGGATCCCCAAGCGCTAATTCAGCGCTCCCGTTCTGCCAGCGCTGAAGCGCCTGCAGAACGGGGCCCTCGCGCTGAATTGGCGCTTGGCTCCACAAGCGCTCACTGGGTGCTTGGGTTCACAAGCGTCATTTCGGCGCTACCAGAGTTACGGCCGCTGTGGCGTCCACAACTCTGGGGCAGCAAAATACCCCCGGCTTCGGCCGGGGGTATTTTGCTTAAGCTACTGGTCAGCAGACGGTGCCCGGCGGGTACAGTTCGCTGGAAAGGACGGAAAGTCCTGTCATTCGGCTTGGCTGCGAGAGCGGCGTTTGGGCGCAGGCCTTGCTTGGGTGGCAGAATAGGCGCGGGGGTTGCAAGCTGGAACCCCTGCTGGGCAACTGCATGCTTGGTTACTACATGCTGTTAAGGATTCTTTGAACATGACACGACTGTTTGGTACCGACGGCGTCCGGGGACTGGCTAACGGCTTGATCACTGCCGAAGTGGCACTGGGACTGGCACAGGCTGCCGCCGTCGTCCTGGGACACCGGCAGGTTCCCGCAGGGAAGCGTCCGGTAGCGGTGGTGGCACGGGATCCACGGATCAGCGGCGAGTTCATTTCCGCCGCGGTGGAGGCAGGGCTTGCGAGTTCAGGCGTCGATGTTTTCGATGCCGGTGTCCTCCCCACCCCAGCGGCGGCCTACCTGGTAGCCGACCTTGATGCAGACTTCGGCGTGATGATTTCCGCATCCCATAACGCTGCTCCGGATAACGGCATCAAATTCCTGGCCCGCGGAGGCCAGAAGCTCGACGACGCGCTGGAAGATGCGATCGAAGCTGAGATGGATGCGCCGAATCCCCGTCCCACCGGTGCTGCCGTCGGCCGGATCCAGCGCTTTGCCGACGCCGAGGACCGTTACATCGTTCACCTTCTCCAGACCCTTCCGCACCGCCTCGAGGGCCTGAAGGTCGTCCTGGACTGTGCCCATGGAGCCGCGAGCGGATGCTCGCCCCAGGTCTTCGCCGATGCCGGTGCCGAAGTAGTGGTGATCGGAGCCGAACCGGACGGCATCAACATCAACGACGGTTACGGCTCCACCCACCTCGGCCCGCTGCAGGAAGCTGTCCTGCAGCACGGTGCGGACCTCGGCATCGCCCACGACGGAGACGCCGACCGCTGCCTCGCAGTGGATGCCGAGGGCAACGTCGTTGATGGTGACCAGATCATGGCCATCATGGCCGTAGCCATGAAGGCGTCCGGGGAACTGAAGGACGATGCCCTCGTAGCCACAGTCATGAGCAACCTCGGACTGAAGCTCGCGCTGCGGGAAGCCGGAATCAGCATCCGGGAAACCGGGGTAGGGGACCGGTACGTCCTGGAAGCCATGCGCGAGGGTGGTTACAGCCTCGGCGGCGAGCAGTCCGGCCACGTCATTTTCTCCAAGTACGCGACCACCGGAGACGGTGTCCTCACCGGCCTGCAGCTGGCCGCCCAGATGGCCAGGAGCGGCCGCAGCCTGAAGCAGCTGGCAAGCATCATGGAGAAACTTCCCCAGGTGCTGATCAACGTAAAGAACGTCGACAAATCCGCGGCCTCCTCCAACGAGGCCGTTCGGCGGGCCGTGATTGACGCCCAGGAGAAACTCGGTGAGACGGGCCGTGTCCTGCTGCGCCCGTCGGGGACCGAACCTCTGGTCCGGGTCATGGTTGAAGCGGCCGATATGGAAACCGCGCGGACAGTTGCCGAAAAGCTGGCAGCAACTGTCGAAGCAAACCTCTCATTGGCAGCCACTGAGGGCGCAGGCGTCTAACCGCTGCCCCCTGCTCCGGCCTGGTATCTCCAGAGCGGGAAAGTCAGGTGAGTGGAGTACCGGCGGACTGGCTGGGCTGGGTGGCCTGGTGGGATTGACCGGCCTGGCTGAAATGTCCGGCCTGGCTGGATTGTTCGGCCTGGCTGGATTGTTCGGACTGAGCGCTGAGGGCGTCCCGGATTTCGGTCAGCAGCACGATCTGCGGGTCCACGGCGGCTGACGGTTCGATGCCAAGGCGGCGGTTGCGCCGCTCGATCATTTTGTTCATCGGCAGGACGACCACGAAGTACACGGTCGCCGCCACGAGCAGGAAGTTGACGACGGCGGTGAGCAGGACACCGAACCGCACCGCGTTGCCGTTGAGTTCCAGGACCGCGAAACTGTCGAAGTTCGGCGATCCGGTGAGGCCGGAGATGAACGGCATCAGCACTGCGGAGACCATGGCGTTGACGACCGCGGTGAACGCGGTTCCAATGATGACGGCGACGGCCAGATCCAGCACGTTGCCTTTCATGATGAAGTTTTTGAACCCGTTAAGCATTGGCCCAGACTACCGGCTGCCCGGATGCTCCTAGGTCTTGCGCAGGAGCATCCGGCGGACGGAATGGTCCGCGTCTTTGGTGAGGACCAGCTGGGCCCGGCCGCGGGTCGGCAGGACATTCGTCACGAGGTTGGGCTCGTTGATGCGCTTCCAGATGTCCAGGGCCGTTTCACGGGCTTTCTGGTCCGTGAGGCCGGCATAACGGTGGAAGTAGGAGGCAGGGTTGGCAAAAGCGCCGCTGCGCAGCGATTGGAAGCGCTGGACGTACCACTCCTCGATGTAGGCGGTCCGCGCGTCGACGTAGATGGAAAAGTCGAAGAAATCGCTGAGCGCCAGCCCGGAGCGTCCATCCGGGCGGGTCCGCGCGGGTGCCAGGACGTTGAGCCCTTCGACGATCAGGACGTCCGGACGGCGGACCACGATTTCGGAATCCGGAACAATGTCATAGGTGAGGTGCGAATAACGCGGGGCCCTCACCTCCTCGGCGCCGCTCTTGACCGCGCTGACGAAGCGCAGCAGCCGCCGGCGGTCATAGCTTTCCGGGAACCCCTTGCGTTCCATGAGGCCGCGGCGCTTGAGCTCGGCGTTGGGGTACAGAAAACCGTCGGTGGTAATAAGTTCGACATTCGGGGTGTCCGGCCAGCGCCGCAGCATCTCCCGGAGCACGCGGGCCGTCGTGGATTTTCCGACGGCGACCGAACCGGCGACCCCGATCACAAACGGTGTCCTTGTGGTTTGTTCACCCAGGAAGGTGGTGGTGGCATTGTGCAGCTTGCCGGCCGCCGCCACGTAGAGATTCAGCAGCCGGGAGAGCGGCAGATAGACCTCGCGGACCTCATCCAGGTTCAGCTGGTCGCCGAGCCCGCGCAGGCGCGTGATGTCGTCCTGGTTCAGCGGAGACTCGATCTCGTGGGACAGGCGTGACCAGGTTTGCCGGTCCAGCTCAACGAAGGGGGTGAAATTGCTCTCATGGCCGTTGCCCGGCGAGGACTTCGGAGTTGGTTCGGTCACTCTAGGAATTGTGCACTGCCGGGGCGGTCAATCCAAACAAGGCTCCGGGACCGGGAGGCGGGAACGGGGCGGCGTTTAGACCGTCACCGCCAGCTGCCGGTAGTCTAATCATCATGTGTGGAATCGTAGGTTATACCGGCCGCCCGGGCGCTGCCGCAGCTATTGGGCACAGCGCCCTGGACGTCGTGATGGAAGGCCTTCGCCGGCTGGAATACCGCGGCTACGATTCAGCCGGCGTCGCCGTGCTGACCGGGACCGGAATGGAGTCCCGCAAGAAGTCGGGCAAGCTGGCGAACCTGGTTGCTGAACTTGAAGCAGACCCGCTTCCGGAAGCAACCACGGGCATCGGCCACACGCGCTGGGCCACCCACGGCGGACCGACCGACGGCAACGCCCACCCGCACCTGGCGGACGGCGGCCGCCTTGCCGTCATCCACAACGGCATCATCGAGAACTTCGCAGAGCTGAAGGAAGAACTCCTCGCCGCAGGCGTCGGGTTCAAGTCGGAAACCGACACCGAAGTTGCTGCAGCACTGCTGGGCCGCATTTACGCTTCCACCGGTGGACAGGACCTGGCCCGCAGCATGCAGCTCGCCTGCCAGCGCCTCGAAGGGGCGTTCACGCTGCTGGCCATCCATGCCGATTCCCCGGACACCGTAGTCGCCGCCCGCCGCAACTCTCCGCTGGTCGTGGGACTTGGCGAGGGCGAGAACTTCCTCGGCTCCGATGTGTCCGGCTTCATCGACTTCACCCGCCGTGCCGTGGAACTGGGCCAGGACCAGATTGTCACGATCACTCCGGATTCCGTCGAAATCACCGACTTCCACGGCCTCCCGGCCGAGGGCACCGAATTTGAGGTCAACTGGGACGCTGCCGCCGCGGAAAAGGGCGGCTATGACTCCTTCATGGAGAAGGAAATCAACGACCAGCCCCAGGCCGTTGCCGACACCCTGCTGGGCCGGTTCGACGCCGACGGGCGCCTCACCCTGGATGAGCTGCGCGTCAGCCCCGAAGCGCTGAAGTCGATCAACAAGATCATGGTCCTGGCCTGCGGCACTTCCGCCTATGCCGGCCAGGTCGCCAAGTACGCCATTGAGCATTGGTGCCGCATCCCGGTGGAGGTCGAGCTCAGCCATGAGTTCCGGTACCGCGATCCGATCGTCGATTCCAATACTCTGATCGTCGCCATCTCGCAGTCCGGTGAGACCATGGACACGCTCATGGCCGTGCGCTACGCCAAGGAACAGGGCGCCAAGATCCTGGCCATCTGCAACACCAACGGCTCCACCATTCCGCGGGAAGCGGATGCCGTGCTGTATACCCACGCCGGGCCGGAAATCGCCGTCGCCTCCACCAAGGCTTTCCTTGCCCAGATCACCGCCACCTACCTGCTGGGCCTCTACCTGGCGCAGGTGCGCGGCAATAAGTTCCAGGGCGAAATCAAGGACATCCTGGCCGACCTCGCCAAGGTGCCCGCCAAGATCCAGCAGGTGCTCGACGGTGCCGGTGCGATCAAGGAGCTCGGCCAGCTGATGGCCGGCACCTCTTCCGTCCTCTTCCTCGGCCGCCATGTCGGGTTCCCTGTCGCCATGGAAGGCGCCCTGAAGCTGAAGGAACTGGCCTACATCCATGCCGAGGGCTTCGCCGCCGGCGAGCTCAAGCACGGGCCGATCGCGCTGATCGAAGAAGGCCAGCCGGTGTTCGTCGTTGTTCCCTCGCCCCGCGGCCGGGATTCGCTGCACGCCAAGGTCGTCTCCAACATCCAGGAAATCCGGGCCCGCGGCGCCAAGACCATCGTCATCGCGGAAGAGGGAGACGACGCCGTCAAGGCTTACGCCGAGTACGTCTTCTACGTTCCGGAGACGCCGACGCTGCTGGCCCCGCTGCTGACTACGGTGCCGCTGCAGATCTTTGCCTGCGCCCTGGCCACTGCCAAGGGATTCGACGTCGACCAGCCGCGTAACCTGGCAAAGTCCGTCACGGTCGAGTAGCGGAGCGGACCAAACCTGCCGGAGGGGGCACCAATGATTGTCGGTATTGGCGTGGATGTCGTGGACATAAAGCGTTTCGGGCGCCAGCTCGAGCGTACTCCCGGGCTTCGGTCCCGGCTCTTCGTTCCGGCGGAACGGGAGCTGAACGTGCGGTCCCTGGCGGCACGGTTTGCCGCGAAGGAAGCGGTGGCCAAGGCCCTCGGCGCGCCAGCCGGCATGAACTGGCAGCACTGCCGGATTGAGCTGGATTCCTCCGGCGCGCCGCAGATCATTGTCGAAGGAACCGTTGCTGCAGCAGCCGAGCATAAGGGTGTCCGCACCTGGCACCTCTCCCTGAGCCACGACGGCGGCCTCGCCACTGCCATGGTGGTAGCTGAGGGCTAGTCTGGTACGCATGATCAGTGCGTACTCCGGCACCGCCGTCCGGGCAGCAGAACAACCGCTCCTCGATGCCGGCGCCGGGCCGGACCTGATGCAAAAAGCGGCCTACGGCCTTTACCACGCGGCCAGCGGGCTGCTCTCCAGCCGGCGCGGCCGGATCTACGGTTCGAAGACGGTGGTCCTGGCCGGAGCCGGCAACAACGGCGGTGACGCTCTGTACGCTGCGTCCCGCCTTCTGGCCCGCGGCGGCAGTTCCACCGCCGTGCTCACAGCCGCAGATGTGCACCCAGCCGCCCTGGCCGCCTTCCGCCGGCGCGGCGGGAAAGTCCTGACCCTCACCGAGGAAAATACCGGAACGGTTCTTGAGCTCTGCAGGGCCTCCGATCTGGTGCTGGACGGGATTCTCGGCACCGGAGGGAAGGGGGGACTCCGGTCCCCGGCAGCAGGGCTGGCAGTGCTGGAGCCGGCGCGCCTGCGCCGTGGCGAGGCTCCCGCCGTCGTCGCCTGCGACCTGCCCAGCGGGATCAACGCAGATACAGGTGAAGCGCGCGGAGCGTATCTGCGTGCAGACCTGACGGTCACCTTCGGTGCACCAAAGGCCGGACTGATGGCCGGCCCCGGCGCTGCAGCAGCCGGACAGATCGAGTGCGTGGACATCGGCCTCTCCCCGCAGCTGCGAACCGCCGGCATCCAGCGGCTGGAGGACGCGGACATCGCGGATCTCCTCCGCCCCCCGGCGCCCGGGGACCATAAGTACAGCCGCGGAGTGCTCGGCATTGCTGCCGGTTCAACAAAGTATCCCGGCGCCGCCGTCCTGGCCACCGGCGCCGCTCTGGCCACCGGGGTGGGTATGGTCCGCTTTCTGGGACCGGAGCCGGTCTGCCAGCTGATCAACCTCCTGCACCCCGAAGCCGTCTGTTCCCAAGGCGGCGTGGCGCAGGCCCACGTCCAGGCCTGGGCCGCGGGACCCGGCGCCGGTGAGGACGAAGGGCAGCTCCGCAGGGCGGTGGACGCCATGGCTTCGGGACTTCCCGCCGTGATCGACGCCGACGCGATCGCCGCCGCCGGGCCGGGCCTTGGCCCGCAGGTCATCCTGACACCGCACGCCGGGGAACTCACTGCGCTGCTCAACAGCCTGGGAAACCGCACTGACCGGGCGGCCGTGGAAGGGGACCCGCTGAGCCATGTCCGCCACGCCGCGGACCTGACCGGAGCCACTGTGCTGCTCAAAGGCTGGGCCACCCTCGTGGCCGCTCCCGGCGGGCCGGTCTACAGCCAGGCCGAAGCGACACCGTGGCTGGCGACCGCCGGCAGCGGCGACACACTCTCCGGAATCCTGGGCGCACTGCTCGCCACTGACACCAGCGGCCCCGGCAGCCCCGGACATTACGCGCGGCTTGCCGCGGCGGCAGCGAGTATCCATGGCCGTGCAGGCACCCTTTCTGCGCGGGGAGGTCCCGTGGAGGCCTCCGGTCTCCCGGCGAGCGTCCGCCGGGTCCTGGCCGGCTTTCTGCAGGATTGACCCGCGAGCACCGCGCCGCGGCGGCTGGCATACTGTAGAAAGTAAGCAGGCATAGTATTTGTCTGCCGCCCGCACAGCAGTCAGGAGCTCTGAATGGAAGTCTGGCCCGGAGATGCATACCCGCTGGGTGCCACGTATGACGGCAACGGCACCAACTTCGCCCTCTACAGCGAGGTGGCGGAATCGGTAACGCTCTGTCTGTTCGATGAGGACGGGTCCGAATCGCGCATTCCGCTGACCGAGGTGGACGGGTACGTCTGGCACTGTTATCTCCCGCATGTGGTCCCCGGCCAGCAATACGGCTACCGGGTGGACGGGCCCAACGATCCGGGCCAGGGCAACCGCTGCAACCCCAACAAGCTGCTCCTGGACCCGTATGCCAAGGCCGTCTCCGGGCAGATCGACTGGGATCAGTCGCTGTTCGGCTACAACTTCGGCGATGAAGATTCCCGCAATGATGAAGACTCCGCCCCTCACATGATGAAGGGCGTGGTGATCAACCCGTTCTTCGACTGGGATGGGGACCGGCGCCCCCGCACCATGTACCACCAGTCGGTGATCTATGAGGCTCACGTCAAGGGGCTGACCGAGCTGCACCCCGAGGTCCCGGAGGAACAGCGCGGGACGTACGCCGGCATCGCCCACCCCGCGGTGATCGCGCACCTGCAGAAACTGGGTGTGACCGCACTGGAACTGATGCCGGTTCACCAGTTCGTCAACGACTCAACGCTGCAGGAAAAGGGCCTCTCCAACTACTGGGGCTACAACACCATCGGTTTCTTCGCTCCGCAGAACACCTACGGAGCCACCGGCGAGAACGGCCAGCAGGTCCAGGAATTCAAGGCGATGGTCAAAGCCCTCCACCTGGCCGGCATCGAAGTGATCCTGGATGTGGTCTACAACCACACGGCTGAAGGCAACCACCTGGGGCCCACACTCTCCTTCCGGGGCATCGACAATGCTGCGTATTACCGGCTTATGGAGGACGACAAGCGGTACTACATGGACTACACCGGCACGGGCAACTCCCTGAACGTCCGTAACCCGCACTCCCTGCAGCTGATCATGGATTCGCTGCGCTACTGGGTCACGGAAATGCATGTGGACGGCTTCCGCTTCGACCTCGCGTCCGCGCTGGCCCGGGAGTTTTACGACGTCGACAGGCTCTCCAGTTTCTTCGAACTGGTGCAGCAGGATCCGGTGGTCTCCCAGGTCAAGCTCATTGCCGAACCGTGGGACATCGGCCCCGGTGGCTACCAGGTGGGGAACTTCCCGCCGCAGTGGACGGAGTGGAACGGAAAATACCGGGACACGGTGCGGGACTTCTGGCGCGGCGAGCCCTCCACGCTGGGTGAGTTCGCGTCCCGGATCACCGGCTCGGCGGACCTATACGAAACCTCGGGCCGCCGCCCGGTGGCGTCCATCAACTTTGTCACGGCCCATGACGGCTTTACCCTCCAGGATCTGGTCTCCTACAACGAAAAACACAACGAGGCCAACGGCGAAGACAACAACGACGGCGAATCCCACAACCGTTCCTGGAACTGCGGAGTCGAAGGGCGCACCGACGATCCGCTGGTACTCTCACTGCGCGCCCGCCAGCAGCGCAACTTCCTGGCCACGCTGCTTTTGTCCCAGGGCGTGCCGATGATCGCCCACGGAGATGAGCTCGGCCGGACCCAAAAGGGCAACAACAACACCTACGCGCAGGACTCTGAGCTGAGCTGGATCAACTGGGACCAAATGGACGCTCCGCTGATGGAGTTCGCCTCCGCGGTCAGCAAGCTCCGCGCCGAGCACCCGACGTTCCGCCGGCGGAGGTTCTTCGACGGGCGTCCGGTCGCCCGGGGAGAGGGCGACGCGCTGCCGGACATTGTCTGGCTGAACGAGGACGGAAGTCCCATGCAGCCGGAGGACTGGGATACCCAGCTCGGCCGTTCGCTCGGTGTGTTCCTCAACGGGCAGGGCATCCCCGGCAACGACCGCCGCGGGCAGCCGATCACGGACCTGAACTTCCTGCTCTATTTCAATGCCGACGACGATCCGGTGACGGTGACGCTGCCCTCCCAGGAACACGGGGAGCTGTGGGACCAGGTGATCGATACTGCCGGTGAATACGCCGACTCGGAGCCCGTGGCTGCTGACAACAAGATTTCGGTTGCAGCGAAATCAATGGTGGTGCTGAGGCAGCACGTCCGCAACGAAGAGGTCCCTGACCACTCCGTCGCGGCGTCGCTGGCCGCACTTGCCGGAGCCAAGACACGGGAGAGCGCCGTATGAGAACCCCGCGGTCCACCTACCGGCTGCAGATCCATGCAGGGTTCACCCTTTACGACGCCGCTGACCTGGTCCCCTACCTCAGTGACCTGGGGACGGATTGGATCTATCTTTCCCCGCTGCTGACGGCGGAGGAGGGCTCGGCCCACGGTTATGACGTGACGGACCCGTCGGCGATAGATCCGGCCCGGGGCGGACCTGACGGCTTCCGCGCCTTGGCCGAGGCAGCCCACGCGGCGGGAATGCGGGTGCTGGTGGACATTGTGCCGAACCACATGGGGGTGGCGACTCCGCGCGCCAACCGCTGGTGGTGGTCCGTGCTGAGTGAGGGCCCGGCGTCGCGCTATGCCGAAGCCTTCGACATCGACTGGGCGGCCGGCGGCGGGAAACTGCGGCTTCCCATGCTGGGGGAGGGCGGCGATGAACTTGACCGGCTCCGGATCGAAGAGGGGGAGCTGCGGTACTACGACCACGCCTTTCCCATCGCGGACGGCACCTACCGGTCCGGGGACTCGCCGCAGGCCGTGCATGAGAGGCAGCACTACGAGCTGATCAATTGGCGCCGTGCCGATGATGAGCTGAACTACCGCCGGTTCTTCGGCATCACCACGCTCGCTGGGGTGCGCGTGGAAGTGCCGTGGGTGTTCGAGGAAAGCCACGCCGAAATCCGGCGGTGGTTCCGGGAGGGGCTGGCCGACGGGCTCCGGATCGACCATCCGGATGGGCTGGCCGATCCGGCGGGATACCTGCAGCGCCTGGCGGAGCTGACCGGGGGCGCGTATGTCCTGGTGGAAAAAATTCTTGAACACGAGGAGGCTCTGCCGGAGAGCTGGCCCGTCGCGGGAACCACCGGTTATGACGCGCTCGCCGACGTGGACCGGCTCTTTATTGACCCGGCTGCTGCACCCGCGCTGAGCGCAGCTTCCGGGGCCGGACCGTACCGGGACTTGATCCACGACACCAAACGTGCGGTCGCAGACGGGCTGCTGCACTCCGAAGTGCAGCGGCTGGCCCGGCTGGTCCCGGCAGAGACGGGGATGGACACTGTCACGGCAGCGGATGCCTTCGCCGAACTGCTGGCCTGCTTCCCCGTCTACCGCAGCTACCTTCCCGACGGTGCCGTGTATCTGGAGGAGGCGGGCCGTGCCGCCAAAGTCCGCCGGCCGGACCTCGAAGCTGCGATCGACACGCTCCTTCCGCTGCTGGCCGGCGGGGAAGCAGCGGGGACACAGCCGGGCACGGGCCTCAACGAACTGGCCCTGCGGTTCCAGCAGACCTCCGGCATGGTCATGGCCAAGGGTGTCGAGGACACGGCGTTCTACCGGTACACGCGGCTCACTTCGCTGAACGAAGTTGGGGCAGATCCGTCGATTTTCGCGCTCGAACCCTACGACCTGCACCTGCGGATGCTCCGGCGGCAGCAGGAGCTCCCCGCGTCAATGACTGTGCTCAGCACCCATGACACCAAGCGGAGCGAAGACACGCGGGCCCGGATCAGTGTCCTGTCCGAACTGCCGCAGGAATGGACAGATACCGTCACCGAGCTTGATCGACTCCTCCCGCTGGGGGACCGGGACCTAGCGGACCTGCTCTGGCAGGCATTCGTTGGTGCCTGGCCGCTGGAGCGGGACCGGGCTCACGCCTACGCCGAGAAGGCGGCCCGGGAAGCCGGACACAGCACCAGCTGGACCTCGCCCGACGAGGCTTTCGAGAAGCAGCTCCATGCGCTGGTGGATGCCGCGTACGACCACCCGGATGTCCGTGCCATTGTGGTGTCCTTCGCGGAACGCATTACGCAGGCGGGACGCTCCAACGCCCTGGGCGCCAAACTGGTGCAGCTGACCATGCCCGGCGTTCCGGACGTCTACCAGGGAACTGAGCTGTGGGACCACTCGCTGGTGGACCCGGACAACCGCCGTCCGGTCGATTTCGATCTGCGTGCCCGGATAGCCGCCAGCCAACCCCGGGAAATCAGTGTGGTGCCGCCCATCGACGAGTCCGGGGCCGCCAAATTCCTGGTGACCCGGGAAGCCCTGCGGCTGCGCCGCGGCCGTCCGGAACTGTTTACCGGCTATACCGCGCTGAGCGTGGAGGGACCGGCCTCGAAGCACCTCTTCGGGTTTGACCGGGGAGGGGTCCTGACGCTGGTCACCCGGCTGCCGCTCGGACTGGCAGCAGCCGGCGGATGGAACGGAACAACGGTGCAGCTGCCCGCCGGCACCTACCGGAACCGGCTCACGGGAGCGGCCCACAGCGGCGGCGAGACGGATGTGGAAACCCTGTTCAGCACCTATCCCGTGGCGCTCCTGGCACTGGAGGGGGAACCGTGAACTCTGACTTCGATGTGTGGGCACCCAACGCGGACACCATGAGGCTCCTGGCCGATGGCCGGGAACTCCAGATGAGCCCCGGACAGGACGGGTGGTGGCACGTCCAGCACGCGGCGCTGGACGGCGATATTGATTATGGCTACCTCATCGACGAGGACACCACCCCGGTTCCCGACCCCCGCTCACGCCGCCAGCCGAACGGCGTCCATGGTCTCTCCCGCACCTTCGACCCGGATGCCTATGAATGGCACGACACCGGCTGGTCCCCGCCCGGGCTGAACGGCGGGGCCATTTACGAACTCCACGTAGGGACGTTCACCCCGGAGGGCACGCTGGATGCGGCCGCCGGAAAGCTGGACTACCTCGCGGACCTTGGTGTTCAGTACGTCGAGCTGATGCCGGTGAATGCCTTCAACGGCACCCACAACTGGGGCTACGACGGTGTGCTCTGGTACGCGGTCCACGAAGGCTACGGCGGTCCCCACGCGTACCAGCGGTTCGTGGATGCAGCCCACTCCCGGGGCCTGGGCGTCATCCAGGACGTCGTTTACAACCATTTGGGACCCAGCGGCAACTATCTGCCGAGGTTCGGTCCCTACCTGCACCAGGACAACGGCAATGACTGGGGAGACTCGGTCAACCTTGACGGACCGCTCTCCGATACCGTCCGCCAGTTCATCCTGGAGAACGTGGAGATGTGGTTCCGGGACTACCACGTGGACGGGCTCCGGCTGGATGCGGTCCACGCCCTCAGGGACGAGCGGGCCCTGCATATCCTCGAGGAGATGGCGGCCCGGGTCGACAACCTGGCTGCAGACCTCGGCAGTGAACTGTTCCTAATCGCTGAATCGGATTTGAACAACCCTCGGCTGATCACCCCGCGGAACCGTGGCGGATACGGCCTCGACGGGCAGTGGGCGGACGATTTCCACCACGCTGCGCACAGCAACCTCACCGGTGAAAACGGCGGCTACTACGCAGACTTCGATTCCCTGGGAGCCCTGGCCAAGGTGCTCCAGGACGGCTTTTTCCACGACGGCTCGTACTCTTCGTTCCGGCAGCGCAGCCACGGCAGGCCCCTGGACAAAGGCGTGCACAACGCCAACCAGCTGGTTGTAGCGGTGCAGAACCATGACCAGATCGGGAACCGGGCGGCGGGGGACAGATTGACGCAGAGCCTCGGTTACGAAGAGCTGGCGCTCGCAGCCGTGCTGAACCTGACATCTTCCTTTACGCCCATGATCTTTATGGGCGAGGAGTTCGGGGCTTCGACGCCGTGGCAGTTCTTCACCTCCCATCCGGAGCAGGAGCTCGGCCGGGCAACCGCGGAGGGCCGGCTGAGGGAATTCGCCCGGATGGGCTGGGACCCCTCGCTGGTTCCGGATCCACAGGATCCGCAGACATTCCAGAACTCCAAACTGGACTGGTCGGAAGCCGGCGTCGGCGCTCACGCCCGGCTCCACCGGCTCTACCGGGACCTTCTGGCACTGCGCCGGACGGTCCCTGATCTGAGGGAACCCGGCTTCCGGAACATCGTCGTCGAGTTCGATGAGGCTTCGCGCTGGCTCACCGTCCTGCGCGGCCGGACCACCGTCGTTTTGAACTTTGCGGACTCACCGTGCAAGGTGCCGCTGCCGCTGCAGGAACCGGTGAAGGTACTCCTTGAAACGGGACCCGCGGTTTCCCGCGGGGGCGCCATCCAGCTCCCTGCCTATGGGGCGGCAATCGTCTCCGGCAGCTGAGAACCGGCGCAGGACACCGGCGGAAGGTGCTCGATTCGCTGCCGTCAGGATGGCAGGATGATGCCATGACCCACACTCCCGCACAGAACCGTTACGACTCGATGCCCTACCGCCGCGTTGGCAGCAGCGGCCTGCTGCTGCCGGCCGTTTCGCTGGGCCTGTGGCATAACTTTGGTGATGACAGGGAGTTCGGCACGCAGCGCGCCATCCTCCGCCGGGCCTTTGACCTGGGGGTAACGCACTTCGACCTGGCCAATAATTACGGACCGCCTGCCGGTTCGGCTGAGACGAACTTCGGGCGCCATCTCCGGGACGATTTCCGGCCCTACCGCGACGAACTGGTCATCTCCACCAAGGCAGGCTACGACATGTGGCCCGGACCGTACGGCAGCTGGGGCTCACGCAAATACCTGCTGTCCAGCCTGGACCAGTCCCTGGAGCGCATGGGCCTGGACTACGTCGACATCTTCTACAGCCACCGCCCGGACCCCGAAACGCCGCTGGAAGAGACCATGGGAGCCCTGGACACAGCCGTCCGCTCCGGCCGTGCGCTCTATGCAGGCATCTCCTCCTATTCCCCGGAGAAAACGCTGGAGGCCGCCCGCATCCTGCGTGAGATGGGCACACCGCTGCTGATCCACCAGCCCTCTTACTCCATGCTCAACCGCTGGGTGGAAAAGGGGGAGCCGAACCTGTTCCAGGCACTCGAAGAAGTTGGGGCAGGTGCCATCGCCTTCTCACCGCTGGCCCAGGGCCTGCTGACCAGCAAGTATCTTGGCGGAGTTCCAGAGGGATCCCGCGCCGCAGCAGGCAAGTCCCTGGACCCGGCCCAGCTCTCCGAGGAGAACCTTGAGCGGGTGCGCGGATTGAACCGCATCGCGCAAGCGCGGAACCAGAGCCTCGCCCAGATGGCCATCGCCTGGGTACTGCGGCCGCAGGCCGGCGCCAGCACCGTGGCATCCGCCCTCGTTGGGGCATCCAGCGTGGGACAGCTTGAAGACAGCCTTGCTGCCGTGCAGAACCTGGACTTCTCCAGCCAGGAACTGAGTGAGATCGACACATATGCCAAGGATGCGGATATCAACCTGTGGGCCGCAGCGCTGGATGCCTGATCCTGCGGGAGGGAACGTGACGCTCACCATCAGGGAAGCCACCGGTGCGGACTGGCCGCAGATCTGGACTTTGATGGAGCCAATTGTCCGGGCGGGAGAGACCTACTGCTGGGACCGGGACCTGGACGACGACGGCGCCCGCCGGCTGTGGTTCGAACCGGCGCCGGCGCGCGTCTACGCAGCCGTGGAGGACGGCCGGATCCTCGGCACCGCCACGCTGCACCCCAACCGGGGCGGCGGAGGCAGCCATGTTGCCAACGCCTCCTTCATGACGGACCCTGCGGCGTCGGGCCGGGGCATCGCCCGGGCCCTTGCAGCGCATGTCCTGGCGGAAGCAGCAGCCCAGGGCTACCTCGCCATGCAGTTCAACGCGGTGGTGGAAACGAACGTCCGGGCCGTCGCCCTCTGGCAGTCCCTGGGATTCCGGATCCTGACCACCGTTCCGCGGTCCTTCCGGCACCCCTCGGCAGGGCTGACCGGACTCCACATCATGCATAAGGACCTCACGGAGGATGGAGAATGAACCGGGCCGGTGCCGTCAATGGGAGAATAGAGCCGTGAATTATCTCGAAGCTGTTCCCCCGGCGGAGCGTACCGCCGTCGTCGACCTCGCCGCGATCCGGCACAACATCCGCCACCTCGCAGAGCTCGTAAAGCCCGCCCGGCTGATGGCGGTCGTCAAGGCGGACGCCTACGGGCACGGCGCCCTCGAAGTAGCGCGCACTGCTGTGGACGCCGGTGCGGCCTGGCTCGGCACCGCACACATTTCCGAGGCGCTCGCACTGCGCACCGGGGGAATTTCGGCGCCGCTCATGGCCTGGCTGCATACGGCGGAGAGCGACTTTTCCGCAGCTGTTGCCGCTAACATCGACATCGGCATCTCCGGGTGGGAATTGGAAGCCGTGGTGGCCGCCGCACGCGAACTGGAAGTGCCGGCCCGGGTCCACCTGAAAATCGATACCGGTCTGGGCCGCAACGGCTGCCCGGAAGAACTCTGGGAGTCCTTCGTGGGGCAGGCACTTGCCTACCAGGAGGACGGACTGCTGAGAGTCGTGGGGATCTTCTCCCACCTCGCAGTCGCGGATGAGCCGCAGCGAAGGGAGACGGATGCGCAGCTGCAGAAGTTCCGTGACGCGGTTGCCGTTGCTGAGGACGCCGGCGTGGACCACGAGGTCCGCCATATTGCCAATACCCCGGCAGCGCTGTCCCGCCCGGACTCCCACTTCGACATGGTCCGCATCGGCCTCGGAATGTATGGGCTCTCGCCGTTCCCCGGCCAGGGCGCGGCCGAACTGGGCCTGCGTCCGGCGATGACCCTGAAAACCACCATTGCCAACTGCAAGGCCGTTCCCGCCGGGCAAGGCGTGTCCTACGGACTGCACTATAAAACGGCCGAGCCCACCACGCTGGCGCTGGTTCCCATGGGCTACGCGGACGGCGTCCCCCGGGTTGCCACGGGCGGACCTGTCCTGGTGGACGGGGAAGTATTTCCGGTGGTCGGCAGGATCGCCATGGACCAGATGGTCATCGACCTCGGGCGGACCGGGATCGCCGGCACACCGGAATCCTTCGTGGGCAAGGAAGCCGTGCTCTTTGGCGGCGAGGGCGCTCCCAGCGTCGATGAATGGGCGGCGGCCAGCGGGTCCATCAACTATGAAATCATCACCCGGATCAGCGGACGGGTCACGCGCAGCTACGTGGATTCCGACGCACCGGCAGCATCCGGGTCCGCCACCGCAGCGGCCGGGTCCGTGCTTCCATGACGGGTGCACAGGGCACAGCAGCCTGGGAACTCGAGCTGCGAACCACGTCCGCGGCCGGGACCCAGGACGTGGCCAAACGTTTGGGAGCGGAGCTGCGTCCCGGCGACCTGCTGCTCCTGACCGGTGAACTCGGCGCCGGCAAGACCACGTTCACCCAGGGACTCGGTGAAGGCCTCGGCGTGCGGGCCGGTATTATCTCGCCGACCTTTGTCCTGGTGCGCATCCATCCCGCCCTCGGCTCCGGACCGGACCTGGTGCACGTCGATGCCTACCGGCTCGGATCCGCTGCGGAAATCGACGACATCGACCTGGAAAACACCATGGATACCGCCGTGACGGTGGTGGAGTGGGGACAGGGCATGGTCGAGCACCTGGCGGAGAGCCGCCTTGAGGTGACCCTCCTGCGGGCCACTGGCGGACAGACGGGCACTGAGGGTGGCCTGGTCACGGACTTCTCCACGGACTTCTCCACGGAGGACGACGCAGAGGAGCGCACCATCCGCATTGCCGGGTACGGGCCGCGCTGGGCGTCGGCTCCAAACCTGGACGGTTCCTGACACTGCTTCTGCCCCCTGACATGGGCAGTTCTCCCCATCGCAGGCCGCCGCGGCACTGGATAAGCTTGCTGGACAGGCAATCCTGGTGAGCTTTTGGGGGAGGACATGACCAGCTGGAGCATCGATGCCGCGTCAGCGCACTCCATCATCAACCGGACCGCGGCGCGGGCAGAGGACTTCTCCGGTGCCTCCCGGGACCTCCGGAACGCAGTGGAGGCCGCCCAAGCTGCAGGCCGCAGCGCTGTCGTGGGGGATGCCCTCATCGCCGCCTACCAGGACTACGCCGGCCTCCTGATCGCGAATGCCGCCGACTCCGCTGAGACCGCCTGCACCTCGGTCCGCGGGGCCCTGGGCGCCTACCAGGACGCGGATCTGCAGATGGCGGCCGCCGCGCAGGCTGGGATGGCGTCAACCTGATGGCCGGAAGCGTTGATTTTTCCCTGCTGCCGGACTTCGCTGACGCCGATGAGCTTGTTGCGCAGGCCGGTGCCCTTGCCGCGGCCGGGGAATCAGCTGCCCTGACGGCGGCGGACTGCCACAGCGAATGGCAGGGGCTGCGCGAAGTTTACGGCGCTCCGGAAGCCGGCCTTGCCTACGGGGCTTTTGACAAGGTCGCCGCCTATGGCACGGAGACCAGGTCAGTGACCCAGGCAATCAAGACGGCCCTGGGAGATTTTGCGCAGGAGGCACGCCGGCTTCGCCTGCGCTCCCAGGAACTCATCGCAGCCTCCGGACAGTGCACACCGCCGGACGAATCCGGCGCCGAGGACGAAGCCAGGGCAGCCGAAATAAGGGCGGTCCAGCAGCAGGTAACGATCCTGGCCGCTGAGTATGCTGCCGCTGAGTCCATGTGCGCCGCGGGGATTCGTGCAGCCTGCGGCCTGCTGCCGGACAGCGGGCTGCTTGGCAGCAGCAGCTTCGGCACCACAACCTCACTCGCAGACACCGTGCTGGGCCAGGTCCACCAATCACCCGTTCATGTGCGCCGGACCCTGGAAGTCAGCGGGGAGCTCGCGGCCGAGCTGCGGGTGGAGAACATTGCCTATGACGTCATAGACGGCGGCGTGCGCTACACCCGAACACCGTCCGGGATCCTGATCCCGGCCGAACGTGCACTGGACCTGTTCCATCCGCCGGTCCCAGCGGCGGACTACGGGCGGCCGCGGCCTGAACTGAGGCTGGACGCCAACGCGGACACGCTGACCCCGCCCGGCTGGGCGCGTTGGGCGGGCCGCGGGCTGTTCACCCTCGATGCCGGCGTCACGGCGTGGGACCAGGGCAGTCAGCAGTACAACAGCGACCTGGTGCTCCACCCGGACTGGACCTCCGGTGAGCGGGCCTGGTCCGTCACGCAGAACGTGGCAATCGTAGGGGGCGCCTCCCTGGCCGGCGGTGCCGGCGGGGCCTGGGCCGGAGCCAAAGCAGGCGCGGTGGCCGGCGGCGTGTTCGGCAGCTGGGTGCCGGTTGTCGGTACGGCAGCCGGTGCCGTAGTGGGCGGTATTGTGGGTGGAATCGCCGGAGGCATGGTGGGCAGCGGCGTGGGGGAAAAGATTGGAAAGAAAGCCAAGGAGATATGGGATTCATTCTGGGACTGATCTTGAGCCTGGTGGTGCTCACGATGGGCTGGCGGGCACACACCGGCCGCTGGCGGTCCTGGCTGGGCCATCCTGGGCTGCTGCCGCGGGTCCGGGCCTATCCGGGACTGGGAATGCTCTACGGCGGCATAGGCCTGCTCACCGGAACACTGCTTTGGGATGCGGATCCGCGCTCCATGGGCAAACCGCTGCTCGGCCTGCTCCTGGTGCTGATGCTGGGCGGAATATGGACCTTCCTGGTCAGCCTGGTGTGGCTGCCGAAGTTTATGCTCCCTGACTGGGTCCGGGTGGCTGAGCGCACAACGGAACGGCGGGCATGAGCACGGCATTGCTGAATACCGGCTATCTGCAGCTGCAGGTCCCAGCCGGCTGGGAAAGCAGCATCGAAACGGATACAGCAGTGGTCCGGGCTCCTGTCAACGGAGGATTCCGGCCCAATGTCACCGCCCATACCCAGGCTTTTCCGGGCAGTGTGGCCCGGGCAGCTACCGAGGGCATCGCGGGGGCTTTGGCTGCCCTGGACCAGGTGCACATTCTCAGTTGCACCCTCTGGCCCGTTCCGGATACTGACGGTGGGCGCTGGATCGAGTACACCTATGAACTCCAGGGGACAACGCTGCACCTGCAGCAGGGGCTGCTGCTCCGCAGCGGCCTGCTCACGACTTTTTCAGCCACCTGCAGGACCTCGCAGCTTCCCGCTTATGGGGATCACTTTGCCAAGGTGGCCAGCAGCCTTCGTTTCACCGTTGCCGGGACGGAACCGGAAGGAAACACCCCATGAGCGGGTACACCGAACCGCGGCTGGAACCGTTTGCTGCGCGCTACACGGGTGAACCCCTGGAGGAGCTCTCCGGTCTGGCTGCCAGCCAGGATTACCGCTCGGACGGACCCTGGCTTTCCACAGCCGCACAGGATCTGCTGCTGATGCTGGCCAAGGGCGGCAGGCTGGGACGGTTTGGCTTCGGCAATGCCCAAGCCGGATTGGCTGAGCTTGAGGCCGCCGGCCTGGCAACAGGCAAGGGACGGTTGCAGGGGCAGGGAAGGCTGGTGACATCTCCGCTGGAGAATACGCTGGGTACCCTCCATCTCACTGCCGGCCTGGGCGGAGTCCGCACCGCTTTCTACTGTGCCATAGGGCCCGAAGGCGTGCTGGTGCTCGCCGGGCCTTCCTGCACCCGGCTGCGCACCAGGGACGGGGCGGAAACTGCCCGCCGGCAGGTTGACTTCCTCTCACTGGACCAGCTGTACCCGGCTCTCGCGGCCTGGCTGGGAATCGGCCCGTCGTGGACTCTGGATGAAGAGGCGGCACCCGATCCGGCAGCCGTCCAGGCACGGATGTCCGGAGCCGGCCCGGAACAGGTCCCGGCACCGGAGGGAAGCGGCCCGGTGGTGCGGCACATGTGGGAACAGGACTGGTTCATCTGGCAGCCGGCAGACGGCAGCACCGGGCTGCCTACCGGTATCCAGGCGGGCGCTGCTGGAACCTGGCAGCTGGTCCGCACCGAGGCTGGTCTTCTCCTGCGGCCGTGGCCTTCCGCCGCCGCATACCGCAGCCTGCTGCAGGCTGTGAACAGGCAGCTTTCCTAGCCCAGGACCACCGTGACGGGCAGCCAGGGGGAACCGCGTAAAATGGGCACCGTGCTCATCCTTGCCATCGATACCTCCGCCATTGCCAGTGCGGCACTGCTAACCGGTGAAGGGGAGACGCTGGCGTCCTTCGCCACCGCAGACACCCGTTCCCACGCCGAGGTCCTTGCCCCGGGGATCCAGGACCTGCTGCTGAAGACCGGAGTTGCCGGCGCGCAAATCGACGCACTGGTGGTCGGGGTTGGCCCTGGCCCGTTCACTGGACTGCGCTCCGGCATCGCCACCGCCCGGACCCTGGCCTTCGCCTGGAACAAACCGCTGCACGGCGTGATGAGCCTGGACGCCATTGCCCTCGACGCCGCCCTGGACGCCTGGCGGGAGGGAGTGGACGAGTTCGTTGTCGCCACGGATGCGCGGCGCAGGGAAGTCTACTGGGCGCACTACCGCAGCACCGGCGGCACCCCGGAACTTCTGGACGGACCGCACGTCACCTCACCCGCTGACGTTCCTGCTCTGCCCGCGTACGGCGCAGGCGCCGGCCTGTATCCGGATGCGCTGCACCCGGTGCGGGACTTTGCCGACGCCCAGCCGACGGCCGCTGCGCTGGGCCGCACCGCCGTCGTGCGCCTGGTCCGCGGACTGCCGCTGCTGGACAGCGCACCGCTTTACCTGCGTGAATCCGATGCCAAGGTGCCAGGCCCGCGGAAGCGTGCCCTGTGAGCACCCAGCCTGGGAAGGCCTCCCCGGTCACCATCCGGCCGATGACCGAGGCGGATATTCCGGCTGTGGACGCGCTGGAAAAAGCCATGTTCCCCGTCGACGCGTGGCCCACGCAGATGTTCTACGACGAACTCGGCCAGGCTGACACCCGGTCCTACTATGTGGCCGAGGCAGCGGACGGCAGCGTAGTAGGCTACGCCGGACTGATGTGCGTGCTGCCCATTGCCGATGTCCAAACCATCGCCGTTTCCACAGCCCACGAAGGTGCCGGGATTGGCTCCCGGCTGCTGGCCACCCTGATCGACGAAGCCAAGGACCGGGGCGCCGATGACGTGCTGCTCGAGGTCCGGGCGGATAATCCCCGGGCCCAGAGGCTCTACCGCTGGTTTGGTTTCGAACAGATCCACATCCGGCCGCGCTACTACCGTGACGGTGCCGATGCCCTGATCATGCGCCTGGACCTCTCCGCCTGGCAGGGCAGCCCGCAGCGCACCGTCCAAACTCCGAAGGAATCGTAAATGAACCGCACCGAACCCCTGGTGCTCGGCATCGAATCATCCTGTGACGAAACCGGCGTCGGAATCGTCCGCGGAAACACCCTGCTCACCAACGCTGTGTCCTCCTCCATGGAGGAGCACGTCCGGTTTGGCGGGGTGATCCCCGAGATTGCCTCCCGCGCCCACCTTGATGCTTTCGTCCCCACGCTGCGGCAGGCCCTGGAGGAAGCCGGCGTTACGCTCGACGACGTCGACGCCATTGCTGTCACCTCCGGACCCGGACTAGCCGGGGCGCTGATGGTCGGTGTGTGCGCGGCGAAGGCGCTGGCCGTTGCCACCGGCAAGCCGCTGTACGCCATCAACCATCTGGTGGCCCACGTGGGCGTCGGTGTGCTCGACGGCGGTGAGCTCCCGGAAAACCTTGGCGCGCTGCTCGTCTCCGGCGGCCACACCGAAATCCTCCGCGTCGGGTCGCTGACCTCCGACGTCGAACTCCTGGGCTCCACCATTGACGATGCCGCGGGCGAGGCCTATGACAAAGTGGCCCGCATCCTGGGCCTGGGTTATCCCGGAGGTCCGGCGATCGACAAGCTGGCACGGGAGGGAAACCCGAAGGCCATCCGGTTCCCGCGCGGCCTGACACAGCCCAAGTACATGGGCAGCGCCGAAGCTCCCGGCCCGCACCGCTACGACTGGTCCTTCTCCGGCCTCAAAACCGCCGTCGCCCGCTGCGTGGAGCAGTATGAAGCCGCCGGGCAGGAACCGCCGGTCGCTGATATCGCGGCATCTTTCCAGGAAGCCGTGGTGGATGTGATCACGTCCAAGGCCGTCCTGGCCTGCACCGAGCATGGCATTACCAACCTGCTGCTCGGCGGGGGAGTGGCAGCCAACTCGAGGCTCCGGGAGCTAACCGCAGAACGCTGCGCCGCGGCCGGCATTTCCCTGCGGGTGCCGCCGATCCGGCTGTGCACCGATAACGGTGCCATGGTGGCTGCGCTGGGTGCGCAGGTGGTGATGGCCGGCGGTCAGCCCTCCGGCGTGGAGTTCACTCCGGATCCCTCCCAGCCGGTCACCAGCATCCACCTGCCGGCGGCCTAGCGCGTGGTGCTCGGTCCTAGTGCCGTGTGCCCGGTGCCTGGCCGGGGCCTGGTGCTCAGCGTCTCGTGCCTAGCCGGAGCGCGGTGCTCAGCGTCTCGTGCCTAGCCGGAGCGTCTCGTGCCTAGCCGGAGTGCGGAGCCCGGTGCCCAGCGCTTCGTGCCTAGCCGGAGCCTGGTGCCTAGCGTCTCGTGCCTAGCCGGAGCCTGGTGCTCAGCGTCTCGTGCCTAGCCGGAGCCTGGTGCTCAGCGTCTCGTGCCTAGCCGGGGCCTGGTGCCCAGCGTCTCGTGCCTAGTGCCTAGTCGGTGCTCCGGCGCCTCGTGCCTTGAATCTGGAACCTTGACCCTAAAACGGTGGTGGGCCGTCATCGGGGGGAGTGCCTTTCGGTGCCTGTGGCAGGCAGCCGGGGGCGTAGTTGAGGGCGGGGTCGGTGGTGTAGGCCCGGCCGGTGGGGGAGCGCCATTCGATGGTGCCTGGCTCAGGTTGGCGCGCTTTCCAATGGCCGAGGGTTTTGAAGCGGTGGTGTTTGGGACAGAGGTGTTCCAGATTCGTGTGGTCGGTCGGTCCATAGTGGGCGAACGGGGTGGTGTGGTCGATCTCTGCATGGGTAACGCCGACCGAGCAACCAGGGAACCGGCAGGTTCCGTCCCGGGCCTGAAGCCAGCGTTTGAGCCCGGCGGGAATGCGTCGCCGCCGGCCCACACCGAGGATCTCCCCGGTGGCAGGGTCTTGGCTGAGCGGAGTCCAGTGCAGGGCTTCGAGGATCAGGCGGCGCCCGGTCTCGGGGCTGATGGGCCCGTAGCCGTTCAGCTCGGCCGGGTCCTCGTTGAGCCCGGCGAGGGTATCGGCGTTGATCAGGACCATCACTTCGGTCCGGACCCCGGAGCGGGTTCGGGTCCGGTGCCGTTCGGCCCTCCGCGGTCCCTTCGGTGACCGGCCTGCGCGCGGACCGCGGCCGAGTTCCTGAGGCTCTGGGCGTTCCTCTCCCATGCCGGCGCCAGGCTGATCAGGAGCTGAAGTATCTGCCGCGGTAGATCCCGGAATAGGCGTGGAATTGCCTCTGGGTGACGGGCCGGGGCCCGGAGCGGGGGCGGGGGTGGGGACGGAAGTGGGAGCGGGAGCGCCGGTGAAACTTGGGTCAGAGCCAGCTGCGGGGGCGGAGTCAGGGATGGGAGCGCGTGCGGGAGCGGGAGCACCGGTGGAACTTGGAGCGGGAGCGGGCTCAGAACCAGCAACGGGGGCGGGGGTGGAGCCAGGAAGATGGGAGGGGCCGGGGACGGGATCAGAGCCGGCTGCGGGGGCAGCGCCGGGGACGGGAGCGCGTCCGGGGGTTGGGACGGAAGTGGGAGCGGGCCGGATCCCCGGGATCTCGTCGTCGTTGTCCAGGAACAATGTGGTGAGGATGTCGGCACGGAGCTGGTCCATTGTGCGGGGGTCTCCGGAGCGTTTACCGGCCTTTGCGGCACCGGTAAGGGCGGAGAAGAGTGCCTGGCCTTTCTCCGCGGCGATAAATGCGCTCAGGCAGGACATCCCATCCGGCAGGGCCTGGAAGGAGACCCGGCGTTTGTCTTTGGCCTGACGGTGGCGAACCGGGATCAGGTCCGGGAACCTGGATTCCCGCAGCCGGCGGGCCCGGCGGCCAAAGCCTGCCGCGGTCCGGCCCTCGGCGGCATTGAGCAGGTCCCGCTCAAACTTCCCGCGTGCGCTCAACACTTCGGCCTCTGAACCAGCTCCATGAGTCACGCCGTCACCGGCTCCGCCAGCCGCTGAGTTCCCCGTCCCGGATCGATCAGCGGCCTGGCCGTCAGGACCCTTCTGATTGTTCTCCGCACCCGGGCCATCCAGCCCCAGGTCAAGCTGCCCGAAGCCAGTACCGGAGAGACCTCCGTCTGCTTCGCCGCCTCCGTCTGCTTCGCCGTGTCCGTCCGTCTCGTTGTCTTCGGCCGAGCCGTTTGGTTCCGTTCCGCTTCCAGCGGCACTCCCGTTAGGCCCGGCACGCCCGTCCGCCCCACCCCCTCCCGGATCACCGGCAACCCCACCCGCCCCACCCCCGCTATTCCCGGCTGTCCCGGGGATCTCGGTGGGCAGGTTCTGAGTTTCGTCGAGAATGATCCGGGCATGCTGGATAGCGATCCGGCCCTCGGCCAGCCGCGCGAGGGTTTGCGGTGCTTCCAGGCACAGACGGGTTGATTCGCTAATGAGCTGCAGCGCTGTCATGTGGGGCACATTCAGCACCGCTGCTGCTTCAGCAGCGGCCAAGCTCATGGCCAGGGCTGGTTGTTCCTTACCCGCGGCCGCCCCGAGGTCCCTGGCAAAGAGGGCTTCCAGCCGTGCGGCGGCCCTGGCCTGCTGGGCCTGGGCCCAAGACACCAGCATCCCCAGCCGCTGTAGCGCTGTAAGGGTTTCCTCATAGCCCAGGTTCCCGGCACCGCGCAGCGACAACCGTCCGTCGAAACCCTCTGGCAGCGTCTCCACGGATACGTCCGCCAACCCCGCAGGGTCGGCGCAGAACACCGGCACACCGCTTTCCTCCCGGTCAGCTGACCGGGAAAGCCCTGGGGTATCCGAGGAGCGGTTCATATCCCAACCCTGCCACCCGCCACTGACATTCCAAGCCCTAAATCGGCCCTTTGCCGTGCCCCTAAATACGGGTTATTTACTTGCCTTTTGGCCACCAGCGGGAAGGGGCTGCGGGGCGGCGGTCGGTTTCTTCGCGCGCCCACGAAACGGGGTCCTGGCCGTGACGGCGGGGACCGTGATGGTGGGGCTGGAGCTTCGCCGCGGAGCTGCCGGACGCCGCCGAGCCCCAGGCTAGGTTTCGGCACCCGGCTGCCGGGCGCCGTCGAGCCCCAGTTAGGCTTCGCCGCGGAGCTGCCGGACGCCGTCGAGCACCACGGCGCGCAGGTCGCCGTTGTTGTCCGCGGCTACCCGGCGCTGGCGCTGGTAGCCGGCACCGCGTCCGATAATGCCGGCGACGTCTGCCAATTCAGCGGTGCAGCCGAGCTTTTCCGCAACGGGTGCCAGACGCGGCAGGACATCTTCGAGCAGGTGTTCGGTGACCAGCTTTTCGTTGCCGGCAGCATCAAGGATGATGATGGCGTCGAGCCCGTAACGGGCGGCCCGCCACTTGTTCTCCTGCACATGCCAGGGCGGCATGGTGGGGATGGTTCCGCCGTTGTCCAGGATGGTGGAGAACTCGTCCACCAGGCACTGGGTCAGGGCCGCAATGGCTCCGATGTCGGTGGCGGTGGACAGTCCGTCGCAGACGCGCAGCTCGATGGTCCCGAGGGCGGGCACCGGGCGGATGTCCCAGCGGATTTCGCTGATCGAATCGATCACTCCGGTGGTGAACATGTCCTGGACGTAGGATTCGTACTCGCTCCAGGACTGGAACTGGAAGGGCAGCCCGGCGGTCGGCAGCTGCTGGAACATCAGCGCCCGCTGTGAGGCGTAGCCGGTGTCGTCCCCGGACCAGTACGGCGAGGAAGCGGAGAGCGCCTGGAAGTGGGGGAAGTAGTTCACCAGGCCGTCGAGGACCGGCAGGACTTTGTCGCGGGAATCCAGGCCCACATGGACGTGGACGCCGTAGATGAGCATCTGCTGACCCCACCACTGGGTGCGGTCAATCAGCTTGGCGTAGCGTTCCTTGTCCGTCACCGGCTGGGAACGCGGAGCCGCGAACGGATGGGTGCCGGCGCAGAACAACTCAACGCCCATCTCATCGGTGACCCGCCGGACCGCGGCCATGGACCGGGCCAGATCAGCTTTCGCCTCGGCCACGGTGGTGCAGATCCCGGTGACCAGTTCAACCGTGTTTTCCAGCAGCTCCTGCTTGATATGCGGGTGTTCTTCGTCCGCACTGAGGTCCGGGTCAGCGGCGTTGACCGCGCGCAGGACCTCGTCGGCCACTGAGAGAAGCTCCCCGGACTCCCGGTCTACCAGGGCCAGTTCCCACTCAACCCCCAGGGTTGACTGCGGTGAAGCTGCAAACTCAATGTCCAATACGTCTCCTGCTGTGCGTCTCGAATGAATGTCTCCGGTCCGCACCATTGCGTTCTTAGAGCCGCTCCAATCCTAGCCCGGAGGATGGGGGCTTTGGTTCCGCTGCCAAAGCCCCGTCCGGAACCTGTGCACGCGATAATGGTCCAGTGCCCATCCTGAACAAAGACATGGTCCTGTGCGTCTCGTTGGCGGCCCGGCCGAGCAATATCGGCACCCGGTTCCACAACTATCTCTACGAACAGCTGGGCCTGAACTACATCTACAAGGCGTTCGCACCCGCAGACCTGGCCCAGGCGATCGCCGGAGTGCGCGGCCTGCCCATCCGCGGCGCTGCGGTGTCCATGCCGTACAAGGAAGAGGTCATTGCGCTGGTGGACCGGATGGACGCCTCTGCCGCTGCCATCGATTCGGTGAACACGATCGTGAACGACGACGGCGTGCTCACCGCCTACAACACCGACTACCTGGCCATCGCACGGCTGCTGGCCGATCATTCGGTTTCACCGGCCAGTTCGGTGCTGCTGCGCGGATCCGGCGGAATGGCCAAAGCAGTGGCCGCCGCCCTGCGCGACGCCGGGTTCTCCGATGTATGCGTTATCGCCCGGAACGAGGGGACAGGCCGGGCGCTGGCGGACCTCTACGATTTCGACTGGCAGGCCGAACCCGGAACCGCGACGGCGGACCTGCTGATCAACGTGACCCCGCTCGGCATGGCCGGAGCTGATGAAGACGTCCAGTCCTTCGAAGATCAGGCGGTTTCCGCCGCGCGGACGGTGTTCGACGTCGTCGCGCTCCCCGCCGAAACCCCGCTGATCCGGGCCGCCCGCGCGGCGGGCAAAAAGGTCATCACCGGCGCCGAAGTGATCGCGATTCAGGCCGAAGAGCAGTTTGTCCTCTACACCGGGGTGCGGCCCACGCCGGAGCAGGTCCGGGCGGCCAGCGAGTTCTCCCGGAGCTAGACGGTTGGCGACCGGGCAGCACTAAAACCCCGCGCTGGGTGTGCAGATACGGTGACTTCCCCCGCCGCGGCGGGTCGTGGATGTGCAGCTATGGCGACCTCCTGTGCGGGAAGGTCGCCATATCTGCACAGCGGCGGGCCGCCGCCGCAGCCCCTGCCGGGCAGCGAGCTACTGGCCGGCAGGCACCGGATCGACGACGATCGCGACGCGGTCCTCACCGATCCGGGTCAGGACCAGGGTGGCCTTGTTCGGACCCTTGCCCGAGCCGGTGAGCAGCTGCCTGCGCAGTTCTTCCGGCGTCACTGACATCCCGCGCTTCTTGATGTCCAGCACGCCGATGCCATTGGCGCGGACCCAGGCCTTGAGCGCCTTGACGTTGTACGGGCGCACCTCCAGGATCCGGTACGCGCGGGCAAACGGGGTTTCCAGCAGCTCCGGCCCGGCAATGTAGGCGATCTGCGGATCCAGCAGGTGCCCGCCCAGGGTGCGCGCGACGTCGGCGACCAGACCCGCACGGATGACCGCGCCGTCGGGCTCATAGAGATAACCCTCCGCCGGCCCGGTGCGCACGTCCTGGGCGCCGGGGACGTAGTCCTCATGGGAGGTCAATTCAGCGGCCCCGGCCGGGCCGATCACCAGGGCAGCACGGCGGATCCCGGGACGGCGCAGTTCGTTGAACCAGAGTGTCGCCTCGGTAACGTCGCCGCCCACGGACACCCACTGGACTTCGCAGCCCGCGGGAATCGACTCGTGCGGAATGCCCGGGCCAAGCTTGACGCCCACCGGCATGCCGCCGTCGGCGAGGGATTCCACGAAGGAGAGCGGCGGGGAGAAGGCTTCCGGGTCGAAGATGCGGGAGGTGCCCGACGTCGTCGTCGTCCGCCGTGCCGGATCCAGCCACACGCCGTCGAACCCGGTCAGGTCGAAGGATTCCGCGTCACCCTGGACCACGCGGGCTTCCGGCCAGGGCATGAGGTTGATGGTGGCGACGGCGGCGGTAATCTCATCGAGTTCGACGGCGGTGACCTGCCGGTCCAGGGTGGCCAGGGCCAGGGAGTCCGCTCCGATGCCGCAGCCCAGGTCCGCGACCTTCGCCAGCCCGGCCTCCTGGAACCGCTGGGCGTGCAGGGCCGCAACGTTCAGCCGGGTGGCCTGCTCCAGTCCGGCCGGAGTGAACAGCATGTGTTCGGCGAACGGGCCGAATTTCGCCCGGGCCTTCATCCGCAGCTTCGCCTGGGTCAGGACGGCGGCGACCAGCTCGGGGGAGTGCCCGGCCTTGCGCAGATCGGTGTTTAGCTTCAGCGACTCGGATTCCAGGTACGGGCCGAGCGAGTTCAGCAGGGCCCAGCCCTCGGGGGTCAGGACATGGGCAAGGGAAGTATCGGGCATGCCTACAAGCCTAGTTCTTCGGCCGGGACGGATAGTTCTCCCGGCACGCTGCGGAGGTTCCTTCGACTGATCCACTGTGGTGCAGGGAACATTGGTCCAGGCGTGCTCAGGCCGTCCTTGTAAATTGGAAGATATGACTGAGATGGCCGTAGACCCCCTGGACGTACTGCGCAGGCGGACCAGCGTGAAGTGGCGGACCCACCCGCAGGATGTCCTGCCGCTCTTTGTGGCGGAGATGGACTACCCCCTGGCGCCTGCGGTGGCCCGGGCCATGATCGAACGGATTGAAGCCTCCGACGTCGGGTACGTTGCGGGTCCGGGTCCGCTGGCGCCCGCGTTTACGGGATTCGCACAGCGGCGCTGGGGCTGGGAGGTCGACCCCGCCGGCATCCGGACCACTACGGACGTCAGCGTCGCGATCGTCGAAGCCCTGCGGCAGGCCATTTCCCCCGGCGGCGAGGTAGTCATCACCCCGCCGGTCTACCCGCCCTTCTTCCAGCTGCCTGTCGAAGCCGGCGGCACCGTCCGGGAAGTGCCGCTGCTCGACGACGGCGCCGCCTGGTCCCTGGACCTGGCCGGACTTGAGGCTGCCTTCGCAGACGGCGCCGAGGCCCTGCTGCTGTGCAACCCGCATAATCCGCTGGGCCTGGTCCACACCCGCGAGACGCTCGCCGAGGTGGCCCGGCTGGCGCATCGGTACGGCGTGACCGTGGTCAGCGACGAGATCCATGCTCCGCTGGTTTACGCAGACTTCACGCCGTTCCTGGCGGTCTCGGATGAGGCCCGTGCCCACGGTGTCTGTGTGACCGCGGCCAGCAAGGGCTGGAACATCGCCGGCGCCAAGTGTGCCCTGGCGGTGGCGGCAGACCCCGCCATGCAGCTGCTGCTGGATGGTATGCCGGCGGGAACCGGCTTCCGCACCAGCATCCTTGGCCTGCACGGCACAGCCGCCGCTTTCGCGGAAGGCGAGCCGTGGCTGGACAGCGTCCTGGCAACACTGGATGCCAACCGCCGTCTTCTGGGTGAGCTGCTCTCAGCCGAGCTGCCGGGCGTGCGGTACAGGATGCCCGACGCCGGATACCTGGCCTGGCTGGACCTGCGGGCGCTGGGCTGGGGCGAGGATCCGGCGGCGGTGGCCCTGGAGAAGGCACGGGTTGCCGTGGAACCGGGGCTCAAGTTCGGTGCGGGCGGAGAGGGCCATGTGAGGTTGAACTTTGGCTGCGCACCCGACGTCCTGGAAGAAGCCGTGCGCCGGCTCGCCCGCGTCCGGGAGTCCGGGGCCTGAGGCTCCCGGACATCCCTCAGCACACCGGGTGCCCGTGCACTGCGCACCGCCGCATCAGGCGAAATACACGCCGATCCGGTTGCCCTCGATCTCCTCGATCCGGATGTCGATCTCGTAAATGTCCTTCAGGACCTCCGGCTGCATGATCATCGACGGCGGCCCCTGGTGCAGCAGCTTGCCGTCGGCCATGGCGATGATGTCGTCGGAGTAGCAGGACGCGAAGTTGATGTCATGGATGACCAGGACCACGGTCTTGCCGAGTTCGTCCGTGAGCCGGCGCAGCAGCCGCATCATCTCCACGGAGTGCTTCATGTCCAGGTTGTTCAGCGGCTCATCCAGCAGCAGGTAGTCGGTGTCCTGCGCCAGCACCATGGCGATAAACGCGCGCTGACGCTGCCCGCCGGAGAGTTCGTCAACAAAACGGTCCGCCAGCGCCGTGAGATCCAGGAAGGTCAGCGCCTGCTCGATCTTCTCCCGGCACTGGACTGTCGGGCGTCCGCCGTTGTGCGGGTAGCGGCCGAAACCGACGAGGTCCCGGACGGTCAGACGGACGGTGAGGTGGTTATCCTGGCGCAGGATGGCCATCTTCCGGGCCAGGTCCTTGCCCGGCGTGCCGGCCACATCCAGCCCATCCACCGTCACGGACCCGGTGTCGGGCGGAAGCAGGCGGCTGATGATGGACAGCAACGTGGATTTGCCGGCGCCGTTGGGGCCGATGATCGAGGTGACACCGCCCTCCTTGATGTGGCAGCTCACCTCGTCCACCACGGCAGTGTTCGCGTACTTTTTCGTAACGCCGGTGACCTGGATCATTTGATGGAGCCTCTCAGGAGCAGGATCAGGAAGACGATCCCGCCAACGAATTCAATGACAATGCTCAAGGCCGTGTCGAACGCGAAGACGCGTTCAAGGACCAGCTGGCCGCCGACCAGGGCGATGATGCCCAGCAGCACGGCGATCGGAACCACTGCGGAGTGCTTGAAATGGGAGCAGAGCTGATACGCCAGCGACGCAACCAGCAGCCCGAAGAAGGTGACCGGACCCACCAGTGCCGTGGAGACCGCCACCATCACCGAGCAGATGACCAGCACGATGGTTACCGAGCGTTTGTGGTTGACCCCGAGGTTGATCGAGGTTTCCCGGCCCAGGGACATCACGTCCAGTGAATGCCGCATCCGCCAGGCGGGAACGCTCACCACTGCGACGGCAATCAACGAGTAGCCGAGCAGTGCCCCGTCCACGTTGTTGAAGCTGGCGAAGAACAAATCCTGCAGGATGATGAATTCGCTGGGATCGATCAGCCGCTGCAGCAGCGAGGACACCCCGCGGAAGAGAGTGCCCAGCACAATGCCGACCAGCAGCATCAGATGCAGCGATTTCCCGCCGCCGGTGAACAGCCACCGGTAGAGCAGGAAGGAGAAACCGACCATCAGCGCGACTTCCAGCCCGTAGCGCAGCGGGGCCGCCAGAGCCAGGACCAGTCCGCCGCCGAACGTGAAGACCAGCACGGTTTGGATGAGGACGTACAGGGCATCGAAGCCCATGATCGACGGCGTGAGGATCCGGTTGGCGGTGACGGTCTGGAACAACACGGTGGAGACGCCGACGGCGTAGGCCACCAGGATCATTGAGCCCACCTTGATGGCGCGGCGGGGCAGGACGTAACCGATGTTCCCGCGCAGGTCGATGGTCATAAAAATGGCCACCAGAACAGCTGCGGCCACCGACAGCAGGATGATCCAGAACCTGGGGGAGAGGCCGCGCACCGGGCGGCGGCGCTGCACCGTAAGGGCGGAAGGTAGGACGCTGACGGGACTGCTAGGCACGGGCGGAGCGCTTTCTCAGGAGCAGGTAAAGGAACAGGGCGCTGCCGATGGCGGAGACGATGACTCCGACCGGGATTTCATAGGGGTAGCGGATAGTCCGGCCGATGATGTCACAGACCAGGACAAACCCGGCGCCGAAGATCGCCACCCAGGGAATGGCGCGGCGGACGTTGTCACCGATCATCAGCGAGACGAGGTTCGGCACGATCAGGCCAAGGAAGGGCACTGAGCCGACACTGACCACCACGACGGCGCTGATCAGGGAGACGATGATCAATCCCAGGGTCATGACGCGGTTGTAGTTCAGCCCGAGGTTTGTGGTGAACTCCTGGCCCATGCCGGCGACGGTGAACCGGTCTGCCGCCAGGTAGCCGATCACGGTCAGTGCCCCGACGATCCAGAGCAGTTCGTAGCGTCCGCGCAGGACGCCGGAGAAGTCCCCAACCATCCAGCTGTTGAGGGTCTGCAGCAGGTCGAAGCGGTACGCGAAAAAGGTGGTGATGGCTGCGATAACACCGCCGAGCATGATCCCGACCAGCGGGACGATCAGCGTGTTGCGCAGCGGAATCCGGCGCAGGACCAGCAGGAACAGGGCAGTGCCGGCGACGGCGAAAACGGTGGCGGTGGACATTTTCACGAAGAGCGAGGCCCCCGGCAGGAATACAGTGACCACCAGGATGCCCAGTGACGCCGACTCCACCGTGCCCACGGTGGAAGGTTCCACGAATTTATTGCGGGCCATCAGCTGCATGATGAGGCCGGCGACGCTGAGGGCCATTCCGGCCAGGATGATGCTCAGTGTCCGGGGGACACGGCTGATCCAGAAGATTCTCCACGCGTTTTCGTCCCCGGCCAGGAGCGAAGTGAGCGAGACATCGCTGACACCGACGAACATGCTGACGACGGCGAGCAGCAGGACTCCGGCTCCGCCCAGGATCAGCATTGCCCCGGGGCCGGGGAACCGCCGGCGGCCGGACGCGGCAGCGGCTCCGGCGGGCGCCGGAGCTGCGGGGGAGGTGAGGGTCAACATAGTGCTTTCCGTCTCCCTCGTCCGGCCGGCCTTCCAATGATGGGGAAGGCCGGCCGGGCGAGGATTGAGCAGGTGGGTGGGACGGGGTTAGGAGATGCCGTCCTGGACAGCGCTGACCATCGCGTCAACGTTGTTCAGGCCGTAGCCCACCAGGTACCAGCTGGAGGAGTCGAGCATGGTGATGTTGTCATTCTTTGCAGCCTTGGTGCCCATGACCAGTTCGTTGTCCAGGACAGCGGAGGCAACTTCGCCTGCATTGCCGACGGCGACGTCGCGGTCAATCACGAACAGGTGGTCCGGGTTGGTCTCGGCGACGTATTCGAAGGAGACGGACTCGCCGTGCTTGCCATCGGAGGTGATGTCGGCTGCGGTGGGAACGCCAAGGACGTCGTGGATCAGGCCGAAGCGGGAGCCGGCGCCGTAGGCGGTCATTTCACCGCCGCTGGTCATGATGATCAGGCCGTTTCCTGCGTCCGCCGCGGTTGCCTTGGTCTCTTCAACCTTGGTTTCCAGGGCGGCCAGCTTCTCTTCGACTTCGGCTTCCTTGCCGAAGATCTCACCGATGATCTCGGTGGTGGAGATAAAGGAGTTCCACGGATCCGCGGCGTCGTTGCTGAGGTTGATCGTGGGCGCAATCTTGGAGAATTCCTCGTAGGAATCCGCGGTCCGGCCGGACATGATGATCAGGTCCGGAGCGCCGGCGCTGATGGCCTCGAAATCAGGCTCCTTCATGCTGCCGATCTTGGCGTAGTCATCCGAGCCGTACTTGGACAGGCTCTCCGGGAAGTTTGCGGACGGAACACCGTCAACTTCAATGCCGAGGGCGTCCAGGGTATCCAGAGCGCCCAGATCGAACGTGTAGACCGTCTCCGGGTTGACCGGCACCTCGGTGGTGCCCTGGGTGTGTTCCACCGTCACGGTGGCGGGCTCGGCGGCTGCCGGTTCGGCGGCGGCTTCGGTGTCCTGGCCGCACGCGCTGACGGCAAGCAGGGACACGAGGGCGGTTCCGGCAAGCAGCCGGGACTTCAGGGTCGTCTTCACGAGTGGGTGCTCCAGTTGTTTCTCAATGGATGCGCCGCCTGCCGGATGCCTCCGCCATTAGGACACAAAATTGTTGGCTAATTTCTGCGCGCCATTGAAAACTATCTTGTTAGGCAAGGCTAAGCAACTTGGATGAATGGTCCGGGTAACACGAGGACCAGGCCCGCCGGGGGCACTTCCGGCACCGAAGACAGTTCCGTAAAAGGATTGTTGGCACTCACCTTGACCGAGTGCTAACGGTTGCATAAAGTCGGACTTAGCACTCGCCATGTGAGGGTGCTAACTCCTGAGGGAAGCGTGCACCGGCACCCGCGACGACGGCAAGCGCCTACCGACGGTCCACAAACCCGTTAGTAACTAAGCAAAGGAGAGCCCGAGTGTCGGTCTCTATTAAGCCCCTTGAGGATCGCATCGTTGTTCGCCCGCTCGAAGCTGAGCAGACCACGGCCTCCGGCCTGGTCATCCCGGACACCGCAAAGGAAAAGCCGCAGGAAGGCGAAGTCGTAGCAGTCGGCCCCGGCCGCGTTGACGACAACGGCAACCGTGTGCCGATCGATGTCGCCGAGGGCGACGTCGTCATCTACTCCAAGTACGGCGGAACCGAGGTCAAGCAGGGCGGCCAGGAATACCTGGTGCTCTCCGCACGCGACGTGCTGGCCATCGTCGTCAAGTAATTCTTTGAAGACCCCGGCCAGATTCGGCCGGGGTCTTCTTTTGTAGATGCAGATGTAGTTGTCGGAAAGGACACACACATGGCAAAGCAGTTGGAGTTCAACGACTCCGCCCGTCGTTCACTGGAAGCCGGTGTCGACAAGCTCGCCAACACGGTCAAGGTCACCCTCGGCCCGCGCGGCCGCAACGTTGTGCTCGCCAAGACCTGGGGCGCACCCACCATCACCAACGACGGCGTCACGATCGCCCGTGAGGTCGAGCTCGACGATCCGTACGAGAACCTTGGTGCACAGCTGGCCAAGGAAGTTGCCACCAAGACCAACGATGTTGCCGGTGACGGCACCACCACCGCCACCGTCCTGGCCCAGGCCCTCGTGAAGGAAGGCCTGCGCAACGTGGCAGCCGGCGCAGCCCCCGGCGCGCTCAAGCACGGCATCGAGACCGCCGTTGAGGCCGTCGCCGCACGCCTGCTGGAAAACGCCCAGGAAGTCGAGGGCAACCAGGTTGCCCACGTCGCCGCCATCTCCGCGCAGAGCGAAGAAATCGGCGAGCTCCTGGCCAAGGCGTTCGACACGGTCGGCAAGGACGGCGTCATCACCATCGAAGAGTCCTCTTCGACGTCCACCGAGCTGGTCATCACCGAAGGCATGCAGTTCGACAAGGGTTACCTCTCGCCGTACTTCGTGACCGACCCGGAGCGCCAGGAAGCCGTCCTCGAAGACGCGCTGATCCTGATCAACTCCGGCAAGATCTCCTCGGTTGCCGAGTTCCTTCCCCTGCTGGAGAAGGCACTGCAGGCCTCGAAGCCGCTGTTCATCATTGCCGAGGACGTGGACGGCGAAGCCCTCTCCACCCTGGTGGTCAACAAGATCCGCGGCACGCTGAACGTTGTTGCCGTGAAGGCTCCGGGCTTCGGCGACCGCCGCAAGGCCATGATGCAGGACATCGCGACCCTGACCGGCGCGCAGGTCGTGTCCCCGGACCTCGGCCTGAAGCTGGACCAGGTTGGCCTTGAGGTGCTGGGTTCCGCCCGCCGCATCACGGTCACCAAGGACCACACGACCATCGTTGACGGCTCCGGTTCCGAAGCTGACGTGGCAGACCGCGTGGCCCAGATCCGTGCCGAAATTGAGCGCACGGATTCCGACTGGGACCGCGAGAAGCTCCAGGAACGCCTGGCCAAGCTCTCCGGCGGCATCGGCGTCATCAAGGTCGGCGCCGCCACCGAAGTTGAGCTGAAGGAAAAGAAGCACCGGATCGAAGACGCCGTGTCCTCGACCCGGGCGGCCCTGGAAGAGGGCATCGTGGCCGGCGGCGGTTCCGCACTGGTCCACGCCGCCCGCGCCCTGGACACCGACGCCAACGTCGGGAAGCTCGACGGCGATGCCGCCACCGCTGTGGGCCTGGTCCGCCGCGCGCTGGCGCAGCCGCTGCGCTGGATCGCCGAAAACGCCGGTGCCGAAGGCATGGTTGTTGTCTCCAAGGTCGGCGAGCTCGACGTGAACAACGGCTTCAACGCCGCCACCGGCGAGTACGTCAACCTGATTGAAGCCGGCGTCATTGACCCGGTCAAGGTCACCCGGTCGGCGCTGCGCAACGCTGCTTCGATCGCTGCCCTGGTCCTCACGACCGAGGCACTGGTCGTTGAGAAGCCCTCCGACGAGGACGATGACCACGGTCACCAGCACTAGTTTCAGCTGAGCAAACGGGCCCGGTCAGGCGCAGAATTCCTGCGTCCGGCCGGGCCCTTTTGTGTCCCGTATCCCGCGGCCGCGGACAGCCGGGATTAAGCCTGCGGGTGACGGGCAGGTAAACTCTTGCGGTATTTACCATGTCGAAAGGACACCCGCAAGTGTCAGCACCTGAGCAGCACGCTGCCGCTTCCCCTGCCGCCAAGTCCGCCGCAGCTTCATCCCTGGAATCCGGAGAAGCCCGCACTGAAGCCCGCACTGAAGCACGCACTGCGGCCCGCAGCGCGGGTACGGAACGGCGCTACCGCCCGGAAGTCCAGGGCCTCCGCGCCCTGGCCGTGGTGCTGGTTGTGCTGTATCACGTGTGGCTGGGACGGGTTTCCGGGGGAGTGGACATCTTCCTGCTGATCTCGGCTTTCCTGCTCACGGGTTCCTTCGTGCGGAAGGCTGAAACCGGCCGCGCGCTGGCCCTGGGCCGCTACTGGCTGCACCTGTTCAAGCGACTGCTGCCCGCCGTCGTCGTCGTACTGCTGGCCGTCCTCACGGCGGCCGCCTTCCTGCTCCCGGCCAGCTCCTGGCAGGACGTGATCGGCCAGTCCTGGTCTTCGCTCTTCTACGTCCAGAACTGGACCCTGGCGAACAACGCCGTGGATTACCTGGCCGCGGACCACAGCGCCGCGAGCCCGCTCCAGCATTTCTGGTCCCTTTCCATCCAGGGCCAGGTCTTTATCCTCTGGCCGCTGATCTTCGCCGCAGCCCTTCCGGCGGCCAAGCTGCTCCGGCGAAGCTACCGGCCTGTGCTGGCTGTGATCTTCGGCACCATCTTCGCTGCCTCGCTGGTGTTCTCGGTCTGGGAAACCACCACCAATCAGGCCTATGCCTACTTCGATACCCGGACCCGGCTCTGGGAGTTCGCCCTCGGCTCGCTGCTGGCACTCGCCCTGCCCTACCTGCAGCTGGGCCGCCGCCTGCGGATTGTCCTGGGCTGGGTGGGCGTGGCCTCGATGCTCAGCTGCGGCATCATCCTGCAGGTCCAGCAGCAGTTCCCCGGATATCTGGCCCTCTGGCCCACCCTGGCCGCAGCCATGATCATCACCGCCGGTGACACCGGCAGCAGCCGCGGCGCGGACCGCTGGCTGAAGGCCAAGCCGCTGGTGAAGCTGGGGGACAACTCCTACGCCCTTTACCTGTGGCACTGGCCGATCCTGGTTTTCTGGCTCGTTGCCTCCGGGCAGCAGAATGCCGGGATCATCGACGGCGCTGTCGTCATCGCGGTCTCCCTGCTGCTGGCGGTCCTGACAACCAAGCTGGTGGAAGGTCCGCTGCGCGGCTGGTCCTGGCCTGAAGCGGCCTCCTGGCGTTCCGCCGTCGTCCTGGCCGCGTCCTTCGCCGTGGTTGCGGCACCGCTGGCGGGCTGGCAGGCCAAGGTCACCTCGGACGCCGAAGCCGTCCGGCTGCAGAGCATTGCGGACAACCCCGGCGCCCTTGCGCTGGATCCGTCCTTCGAATTCGCCGCCTCCACCAGCGCCCTGGTGAAACCCTCCCCGGCTGACATGGACCAGGAGTGGGCGCTGCTTGATGAGTCCTGCGGGCCGGATTTCGCGCCCGCCGGTGACTCCGTCCTCGCGGACTCCTGCAAAGAGATCGGCAGTGCCGAGGGCGCCACGAAGACCATTGTTGTGCTGGGTGACTCCCATTCCATGCAGTGGTCCGCAGCTCTGCGGCCTATCGCCCTGGCTAACGACTGGCACGTGATCACGGTCCTGAAAATGGGCTGCCGCTACGGCGGGGAAGACCCGGAACGCTCACCGGAGTGCAACGCCTTCAACCAGGCAGCCGGCGAATACGTGCTGGAGAAAATGCCCGACGCCGTGTTCACGGTGGCTTCGGTCACCAAGGAATCCCGGCCGGATGAAATGCTGGCCGGGGGATACGACGACGGCGTGCGGGGCTTCGCGGAAGCGGGGATCTCCGTGCTGGCCATGCGGGACAACCCGCGCTTCGAATTCGACATGTTCAAATGCCTGGAAGCCAATGGTTTCGCCACCGATGCCTGCCAGATGCCGCGCAGCGAGCTCCTGGCCGAAGTCTCCCCGCTGGACGGGCTGGAGGAACGCATTCCCGGCGTGCAGGTCCTGGACATGACGGACCAGCTCTGCATCGACGGCATCTGCCCGGGGATCATCGGCAACGTGATCGTCTACAAGGACCACGACCACCTCAACCGCACGTACATGGAGACCACCTCCCACGTCCTGGCCGAACGGATCCTGGAAGCCACGGGCTGGGAGGGAACCACCGTCCCGGAGTCTGCCTAGCCGCTGCCGGACAGACAACCCCCGGGAATAGGGCACCCCGCCGGTTTCGTTCTACGATTGATGTAACTTCGATGCAAAACGGCCGTGTTGCCCCGGCCTTCCCCCACACTCTCCGGTCCTGAAAGAGGCGCGAACTTTGAGCCAGCAGTCCACAGAACACGATCCGTTCGGCTTCGTCGGCCTTACCTACGACGACGTCCTCCTGCTGCCCGGTCCCACGGACGTGATTCCGTCCGAGGCTGACACCAGCTCCCGCCTGAGCAAGCGGATCACCGTCCAGACCCCGCTGCTGTCCGCCGCGATGGACACTGTGACCGAATCCCGCATGGCCATCGCCATGGCCCGCCACGGCGGCCTCGGGGTGATCCACCGCAACCTGTCCATCACTGACCAGGCCGAGCACGTGGACCGCGTCAAGCGCAGCGAATCCGGCATGATCACCAACCCGGTCACGATCTACCCGGAGGCAACGCTGGCGGAACTGGATGACCTGTGCGCGCACTTCCGCGTCTCCGGTCTGCCCGTCGTGGACCCGGAGAACAAGCTCCTGGGCATCGTGACCAACCGCGACACCCGCTTCATTCCGCGCTCCGAGTACGCCACGCGCACCGTCGGGGAAGTCATGACCCGCATGCCGCTGATCACCGGACGCGTGGGCATCACCCCCGAGGAAACCGTTGAACTGCTCGGCAAGCACCGGATCGAGAAGCTGCCGCTGGTGGACGACGCCGGGCGCCTGCAGGGCCTGATCACGGTCAAGGACTTCGACAAGGCAGAGCAGTACCCGCTGGCGACCAAGGACGACGAAGGCCGGCTCCGCGTCGGTGCCGCCGTCGGGTTCTTCGGCGACGGCTATGAGCGGGCGATGGCGCTGGTTGAGGCCGGCGTCGACGTCCTGGTCGTGGACACGGCCAACGGCCACAGCGCGGGCGTGCTGGAAATGATTGCCCGGCTGAAGAAGGATCCGGCCGCCGCACACGTCGACGTCATTGGCGGGCAGGCCGCTACCCGCGAGGGCGCCCAGGCGCTGATCGACGCCGGTGCTGACGCCATTAAGGTGGGTGTGGGCCCGGGATCCATCTGCACCACCCGCGTCGTCGCCGGTGTTGGCGTCCCGCAGATCACCGCCATCTACGAAGCCGCGAAGGCAGCTATCCCCGCAGGTGTCCCGGTGATCGCCGACGGCGGCCTGCAGTACTCCGGTGACATCGGCAAGGCCATCGTGGCCGGCGCTGACACCGTGATGCTCGGCGGCCTGCTGGCAGGCTCGGCTGAGAGCCCCGGGGACCTGGTCTTCGTCAACGGCAAGCAGTTCAAGACCTACCGCGGCATGGGGTCCCTGGGCGCCATGCAGACCCGCGGCAAGAACACGTCCTACTCCAAGGACCGCTACTTCCAGGCGGACGTCCCCAGCGACGAGAAGCTGATCCCGGAAGGCATCGAAGGCCAGGTGCCGTACCGCGGCCCGCTGTCCGCCGTCGCGCACCAGCTGGTCGGCGGCCTGCGCCAGACCATGTTCTACACCGGCGCGCACACCATTTCCGAGCTCAAGGCCAAGGGCCGGTTCGTCCGGATCACCCCGGCCGGGCTGAAGGAATCCCATCCGCACGACATCATGATGACCGCCGAGGCGCCGAACTACGGCCGCCGCTAGGCACCTGCTGCATGACGAAGCGGGCACCGTTCCACAGGGACGGTGCCCGCTTCCTTTTTGGTCTGGGATAACCTAGAGCAGTGACTAACGAGATAGAGATTGGCCGTGGCAAGCGTGGGCGCAGAGCCTACTCCCTGGATGACGTAGCGATCGTGCCGTCCCGGCGCACCCGTGACCCCCAGGACGTCTCGGTCAACTGGCAGATAGACGCCTACCAGTTCGAGATGCCGGTGATCGGCGCTCCCATGGACTCGGTGATGTCCCCGGCAACCGCCATCGCCCTGGGCAGGCTTGGCGGACTCGGCGTCCTGAACCTCGAGGGCCTGTGGACCCGCTACGAGGATCCGCAGCCGGTCCTGGACGAGATTGCCGTCCTGAGCCAGGAGAATTTCAACCCGGCCGCCACCCGCCGGCTGCAGGAAATCTACGCCGCACCCATCCGTGCCGAACTGATCACCTCCCGCCTCGCTGAAGTCCGCGAAGCCGGGGTCACCGTGGCAGGTTCGCTGACGCCGCAGCGGACCCAGGAGTTCTACAAGACCGTCCTGGCCGCGGGTGTGGACATCTTCGTGATCCGCGGAACCACCGTCTCCGCCGAGCACGTCTCCAAGAACGCCGAGCCGCTGAACCTCAAGCAGTTCATCTACGAACTCGACGTCCCCGTGATCGTCGGCGGCGCTGCCGGCTACACTCCGGCGCTTCACCTGATGCGCACCGGCGCGGCCGGTGTCCTGGTCGGTTTCGGCGGGGGCGCGACGACGACGACCCGCCGCGCCCTGGGTATCCACGCGCCGATGGCCACGGCCATCTCAGACATCGCCGAAGCCCGCCGGGACTACATGGACGAGTCCGGCGGCCGCTATGTGCACGTGATTGCCGACGGCGGCATGGGCACCAGCGGCGACATCATCAAGGCCATCGCCATGGGCGCCGACGCCGTGATGCTCGGCTCCGCCCTGGCGCGCGCCGAAGAAGCCCCCGGGCGGGGCTGGCACTGGGGCCAGGAAGCCCACCATGGCGAACTGCCGCGCGGGGACAGGGTCCACCTGGATACTGTCGGCCCGCTGCAGGAAGTGCTGTGGGGGCCCTCGCACCATACCAACGGAACCTCGAATCTGATGGGAGCACTACGGCGGGCAATGGCCACAACGGGCTACTCTGATCTAAAGGCTTTCCAGCGCATCGATGTGCTGGTTTCGCCCTACTTGTACAACACCTGAGCACACCCACCCCGGCACCCGGGGGCACGCTTCAGAGAGGAATCTTGACCATGGCTACAGATGCACTAAGTCCGGAATACCGCGAAGCAGCCCTCGGGAAACTGCGTGCCACCGCCCAACCCGGCGGCGAGCTGGACATCCTGATTGTCGGCGGTGGCGTGGTGGGTGCCGGGGCGGCCCTGGACGCGGTGACCCGTGGACTGAAAGTCGGCATGGTGGAAGCCCGGGACTGGGCCTCGGGAACCTCCTCCCGGTCCTCGAAGCTCATTCACGGCGGGCTTCGCTACCTGGAAATGCTCGACTTCGCGCTGGTCCAGGAGGCGCTGAAGGAACGCGGGCTGCTGATCCAGCGGATCGCCCCGCACCTGGTGAGGCCGGTGCCGTTCCTGTACCCGCTGACCAAGCGGTTCATCGAGCGTCCCTACGTCGGCGCCGGGATTATGCTCTACGACACCATGGGACTGACCTCAGGTAACTCCCGCGGCGTGCCAATGCACAAGCACCTCAGCCGGCGCTCAACCCTCCGTGCGGCCCCCAGCCTCAAGGACGATGCCATGATCGGCTCGATCCGCTACTACGACGCTCAGGTGGATGATGCACGCTACGTTGCGAACATGGTGCGCACCGCGGCGCATTACGGGGCCGCAGCGGCGAACCGGGTCGCCGTCGTCGACTTCCTCCGGGAAGGCGAGCGTGTGGTGGGCGCCCGGGTCCGGGACCAGGAGAGCGGGGAAGAGTTCGACGTCTTCGCCCAGCAGGTAGTTAATGCCACCGGCGTCTGGACAGATGAAACCCAGGCCATGGTGACGGACCGCGGCCAGTTGAAAGTCCGGGCCTCGAAGGGCATCCACCTGGTGGTGCCGCGGGACCGGATCCAGTCCACCGTGGGAATGATCCTCCGCACCGAGAAGTCTGTTCTCTTCGTGATCCCGTGGGGGCGGCACTGGATTGTCGGCACCACGGACACCGACTGGAACCTGGACAAGGCGCATCCCGCCGCTACTTCTGCGGACATTGACTACCTCCTCGAACACGTCAACCGGGTCCTGAAGCGGCCCCTGACCCGCGAGGACGTCGAAGGCGTCTACGCCGGGCTGCGTCCGCTGCTGGCGGGCGAGAACGATTCCACGGCCAAGCTCTCCCGTGAACACGTCGTCGCACACCCCGTACCGGGGCTGGTGGTGGTGGCCGGCGGAAAGTGGACCACCTACCGGGTCATGGCCAAGGACGCCGTGGACGAGGCAGCACGGGCGTTGGACGAAAAGGTCCCCGAAAGCTGCACCCAGACCATCCCGCTGCTCGGCGCCGTTGGTTACAAGGCGGCATGGAACAAGCGCCACCGCACGGCGGAGGAATACGGTGTCCACGTTGTCCGGGTGGAGCACCTGCTCAACCGCTACGGCTCACTGGCCGGCGAGGTGCTCGATCTGATCGCGGCGGATCCGTCGCTGGGGGAGACGCTGCCCGGGGCTGACGACTACCTCCGCGCTGAGGTTGTCTACGCCACCACCCATGAAGGCGCCCGCCACGTGGAAGACGTCCTGGCCCGCCGGACCCGGATTTCCATCGAGTCCTGGGACCGCGGTGTCTCAGCAGCCCCGGTCGTCGCCGAGCTTATGGCTCCGGTGCTGGGCTGGGATGAGCAGCGGATCGAGAAGGAGGTCCGGCACTACCTGGCCCGGGTCGAGGCAGAACGCCTGAGCCAGGAACAGCCGGACGACGTCTCCGCTGATGCTGCCCGGCTGGCCGTCCAGGACATCGCCCCTCCGCGCTGAGCGGGGCCGTAAGCATGAGTGATCTGAGCCTGAACCGGTACGAGGCAGTCCTGACGGAGCCCGAGATGGTCATCCTGGACCTGGAAGCCACGGACCGGGACGACGCCGCCGCGCAGCTGGCCGAGCGGATGTACAAGCAGGGGCGCCTCACCGACCTCCCGGGTTTCCTGAAGGACGTCACGGCCAGGGAACACCAGATGGCCACCGGGCTTCCCGGAGGAATCGGCCTGCCGCATGCCCGCAGCGTGCACGCGGTCAAAACCTCAATCGCCGTGGGCATCTGCAAATACGGGCACCGGCTGGACTTCGGGGCGTCGGACGGCCCGGCCAGCGTGGTGCTGCTTATTGCGACGCCCGCGGCCTCCTATTCCGAGCACCTGGAGGTCCTGGCAACTCTAGCCCGGTCGCTGTTCCGCCCGGCTTTCCGCGAATCCCTGCGCCGGGCCCAGGACCCGGAAGTCATAGCCGAACTGATCAATTCCTCGCTGGTGTTCTTTGACCACTGACGGGCCGCCGGCCGGGCATTGGGTTTTCTACACGGGTACGAAGTACCGTTAAGCCGTGCTTAAGACTGCCCTGCAACCACGCTGGATCGCCGGCCTCATCCTTGCCCTGGCCATTTCCACCGTCTTCGTGCTCCTCAGCGAGTGGCAGTTTTCATCCGCGGAGAACGAGGGCGCCCCGCCGGCGGCGACCACGGAAGAGGTCCGCCCGCTCACGGAGGTCTTCACTCCGGGGGAGCCGCTCTTTGCCACGCAGGCAGACCAGATGGTCACCTTCACGGGCTCCTTCCAGCCCGAGGACCAGGTCCTGGTCCAGAACCGCCTGCAGGACGGCGAGGAAGGCTACTGGGTAGTCACTGCCTTCGCTGTCGATGGCGCACCCGGAGACACGCTGATTCCTGTTGTCCGCGGCTGGACCGAGGACCCGTCGAACGCAGGCACGGCGCCGGAGGGCGACGTGGAAATCACCGGCCGGCTCCTGCCCCCGGAGGCACCGGTCGCCGGCCCCCAGCCCGAGGGGACCGTGGCGGCCCTCTCCAGTGCGGAGCTTGCCAACATCTGGGACGAACCCCTCTACTCCGCCTTCGTCACGGCTCATGAGACTCAGGCAGCAGGCCAGCAGGACAGTGCAAATGAGCTGGAAACCGTTGTCACGGGTCCACAGCCACAGGAAAAATCCGTTAACTGGCTCAACATCTTCTACGCCGTCGAATGGTTCGTTTTTGCCGGGTTCGCGGTGTTCCTCTGGTGGCGCCTGCTCGCCGATTCGTATCAGCGCAGCCTCGAAGATGAAGACGACGACTACGAAGACGAGTATGACGATGATGATGACGACGAGACCGGCCGGGAGCAGCCGCCCGGACCAACTAGCAGTGAGGTAGAGAAGTGAGCGATCCCGCAGTCACCAAGAAGCCGCGGCCCCGGAAAAAGAAGCGGCGGTTCGGCGGAACCCACGCCCAGATCCGTTCCGCCCTGACCTTCTACAAGGTCTCCTCCTGGGTAACCGGCATTTTCCTGCTGCTGCTCGTCGCGGAAATGGTTATGAAGTACATGCTGGACATCCCCCCGGTGATGCTCGGCGGCCTGAACCTCTACACCGCGGTGCTGATCGCCCACGGCTGGCTCTACGTTGTTTATCTGTTCGCAGACTTCAGGATCTGGCAGATGATGCGCTGGCCGTTCGTGAAATTCATTGTGATTGCCCTTGGCGGCGTTGTGCCGTTCCTCTCCTTCATCGTGGAGAGCCGGACTCACAAGCAGGTGCTGGCGGAGCTCGCAGCGCACCCCGAAGCGGCAAAGCGCTACTAGACGCGGCGGCACCGGCTGCGCGCAGTGCGGCCGGTGCCGATTTCGATGTGCGGAGGCGGCGCTCAGGCGACTATCCTTGAAACCGTGACTAATCCCGCAACTGCTCCCATAGAAGAGCGCCCCGTCCTGGTTGTGGACTACGGTGCCCAGTACGCCCAGCTGATTGCCCGGCGCGTGCGCGAAGCCGATGTCTACTCCGAGGTCGTGCCGCACACCTACAGCACTGAAGCGCTGCTGGCCAAGAACCCGGCAGCCATCATTCTTTCCGGCGGACCCTCCAGCGTCTACGCCGAGGGTGCACCGAAAATCGACCCCGCACTCTTCGAAGCCGGGGTTCCGGTTCTCGGTATCTGTTACGGCTTCCAGGCTATGGCCGCTGCGCTTGGCGGCAAGGTCGCCGAGACCGGCCTGCGCGAATACGGATCCACCGATGCCAAGACCATCAACGGTGCCCGTTCCATCCTCGAGGGCACCCCGGACCACCAGAACACCTGGATGAGCCACGGCGACAGTGTTCAGGAAGCCCCGGCTGGCTTCGATGTGCTGGCCAGCACTGCCGGTGCGCCGGTTGCCGCCTTCGCCAACGAGGAGAAGCGGCTCTACGGTGTGCAGTGGCACCCCGAGGTCAAGCACTCCGCCCACGGCCAGCAGGTGCTGGAGAACTTCCTCTTCAAGGGCGCCCGGCTGGACCGCAGCTGGACCACCGGCAACATTGTCGAAGAGCAGGTCGAACGGATCCGCGAGCAGATCGGCTCCTCCCGGGTCATCTGCGGCCTCTCCGGCGGCGTCGACTCCGCTGTGGCAGCAGCCCTGGTCCAGCGCGCCGTCGGCGATCAGCTGACCTGCGTTTTCGTGGACCACGGCCTGCTCCGCGAAGGGGAGGCAGAGCAGGTGGAGCGCGACTTCGTCGCCGCCACCGGCGTCAACCTCTACGTGGCTAACGAACAGGAGCGTTTCCTGAACGCCCTGGCCGGTGTCACCGATCCGGAAACCAAGCGCAAGATCATCGGCCGCGAGTTCATCCGTGCCTTCGAAGAAGCCGAGCGCGCCATCATGGCCGAGGCCAAGGCCGCCGGCGAACCGATCCGCTTCCTGGTCCAGGGCACCCTGTACCCCGACGTCGTCGAATCCGGCGGCGGTGAAGGCGCAGCGAACATCAAGAGCCACCACAACGTGGGCGGGCTGCCGGAAGACATGCAGTTCGAACTGGTCGAGCCGCTGCGCCTGCTGTTCAAGGACGAGGTCCGTGCCGTTGGCCGCGAGCTTGGCCTGCCAGCCGAAATTGTTGGCCGCCAGCCGTTCCCCGGCCCCGGTCTCGGTATCCGCATCATCGGCGAAGTCAACCAGGAACGCCTGGACCTGCTGCGCCGTGCGGACGCCATTGCCCGCGCCGAGCTCACTGCTGCTGGCCTGGATGACGAGGTCTGGCAGATGCCCGTAGTGCTGCTGGCCGACGTCCGCAGCGTCGGAGTCCAGGGCGACGGCCGTACCTACGGCCACCCGATCGTCCTGCGCCCGGTGTCCAGCGAAGACGCCATGACGGCGGACTGGTCACGGCTGCCGTACGATCTGCTGGCCCGGATCTCCAACCGGATCACCAACGAGGTGGACGGTGTTAACCGCGTAGTGCTCGACGTCACGAGCAAGCCGCCGGGAACCATCGAGTGGGAGTAGCATCATAAACGCGGGGGACGGCTGAACAAGCCGTCCCCCGCGTTGCTATCCGGAGCTATCGAGGTCCGAGGAGATAGCTTGGAAGGTATGCCAGTTTGGTCGAGATCGTCGCGCGGAAGTGCAGGAAAGAGGGCACCAGTGTCTGAGCAGAATCCCGGGGAAAAGGCCTCGGACTTCCTGCTGCCGTGGCTGGCCGGGCTCGGTCAGCATGCGGGGTCGGACACGCTGCTGCACTATACGGTCTCAGCGGAAAACAGCATCGACCTCACGCACGCGCATCCCTCCGGCCTGGCCCAGCTCCTCGCAGGCCGGCGCACCCGGCTTTCCACGCTGCTGCGCGACGCCGATCACTACCGGACGGCAATGCGGGCTGCACGGGCACTCCGGGCGAAAATCTACGAACTGGGTTCGGACCGCGGGCTCGACGTCGGATACCTGGCGGCCGGCACCGCATCCTGGCGTTACGCTTCCGACGACGCCGTGCGGCCGGAATCGCTGACGGCACCCGTGCTGCTGACCCCGGTATCGCTCACCGTCCACGCTTCCCAGGACGATTACGAACTTCAGCTCACCGGCAAGGCCGAACTGAACCCTGCCCTTGTCCGGCACCTGCAGGCCCAGCAGGGTCTGGACGTTGACGCCGAGGCACTGGCGCGGCTTGCCTACGGCACAGCCCGGTTTGATCCGCACCCGGTCCTGGACCGGCTCCGGGCACTGGCCGAGGGCGTGCGCGGCATGAACATCGAACACAGGATCCTGGTCTCGACCTTCGCGGACCTTCCGGACCTCGCCGAGGACACGGCGCTGGACCCCAGCCATCCGGTCCTCCGGGCCTTGATGGAGTCTGCCGTCAACGGCCAGGCACAGCCTTCGGAACCCGGTGATCCGGGCCTTCCTCCCCTCGACGAGCGGTCGCCGTCCGACGAGCTCCTGGTGCTCGACGCAGACAGCGAGCAGCAGGACGTCCTGGATTTGATTGGTGCGGGGGAATCCCTGGTCGTTTCCGCTCCGCCCGGCACCGGACAGACGCAGACCGCAATCAACGCAGCGGCAGCGTTGGCGAACGCCGGGAAGTCCGTGCTGGTGGTCGCCGAACGCCGGAGCACACTGAACGAATTCGTCTCCGGGCTCGATGCGCTGAACCTGGGATCCCTGGTCCTGCAGGCCAACACCGGCCTGAACGAGGAGCAGCTGCGTGACCGGCTGGTCAGGGCCATCGTCCGCAACGAAAAAGCTGTGGAACCCAATCTCGGCAACCTGCACAAGGTGCTCGCCGAAAGCCGGCACCAGCTGAGGGACCATGTGAAGTCCCTGCACAACGTGCGCCAGCGCTGGGGATGCTCGCCCTACCAGGCGATGCAGTCATTGGCCGAGCTCACCTCCATGAACCCTGCCCCGGCCACTACCGTGCGGCTCAAGCGCAGCGTGCTGGACAGCATCACCGACCGCACGGAGCTTACCGGGCGGCTGCGCCGCGCCGCCGAGCTGGGCAGTTTTTCCCGGGCCGCGGTTTCGAGCCCGTGGTTTGGCGCCAAACTGCTCAACCGCAAGGAAACCGAAGCCGCGCACAAGCTTTCCGAGGAACTGGCCGAGGCACTGCCCCGGCTGCGCGAGCGGGTCCAGGAAGTCGCAGAACATTCCCAGATCAGCCTGGGCGAGACTTTCGCCCAGTGGGGAGAGCAGCTGGAACTGCTCGTTGCGGTGCGTGAGAGCCTGGACAAGTTCACCCCGGACATTTTCGACCGGCCGGTGACCGACCTGATTTCAGCGACCGCGTCCTCCTCCTGGCGCCGGGAACACGGCGTGGACATGAGTTCCATGACCCGGTCCCGGCTGCGGCGGGTAGCCAAGGAGTACATCCGTCCCGGCGTCCACATTTCCGACCTGCACACCTCCTTGGTCCAGGTCCAGCAGCAGCGGGTGACCTGGGCCCGGTACGCCACCACCCAGCGCCATCCTTCCGTGCCGACCGGACTCGCGGACCTCAACCGTACCTACCTGGCGGTCAAGGAACAGCTGGAAACGCTGACCGGCATCCTGGCCCAGGCCCCGGAGAAACCGGAACTCGCCGGGCAGTCCCTGGATGAGCTGGAAAAGCGGCTCCATGCCCTGGCCGGGGACAAGGAAACTCTGGAAACGCTGCCCGAGCGGACCCTGCTGGTGGACGAAATGCGGGGCCAGGGTCTGGGCGAGCTGCTGGACGACCTCGAAGCCAGGGAAGTCACGCCGCGGCAGGTGGGCTACGAACTTGAGCTGGCCTGGTGGCAGTCGGCCCTGGAAGCCATGATCAGCGGGGACGACTACCTCGCCATGTCAGACGGAGACAGCCTGCGCCGGCTGGAAGCAGAATACCGGCTGGCTGACAACGCTCACATCGCATCCGGCTCCTCCCGGCTCCGCTGGGCTCTCGCCAGCCGCTGGCGTGAGGGAATCAAGTCCAAGGCGCATGCAGCCGGCCGGCTGAAGGAAACCATCAAATCGGGTCCGCTGAGTGTTGAATCGCTCAGCACCCAGTCCGATGACCTTGTCTCCTCCCTCCTTCCCATCTGGGCTGCCAGCCCGCTGCTGCTGCCCATGCTGCTGCCCGGCACCCGGCGTTTTGACGCGTTGATCATCCTGGACGCCGAATCAGTCAGCCTGCAGGCTGCCGTGCCGGCGATTGCACGTGCAAGCCAGGTCATCGCCTTCGGTGACGGCTGCCTGGGCGGACCCCGGCCGTTCACCATTGACGTGCAGGCTCAGTCTGCCGGCGAGGAACTGCCCAGCGTTTTCGAAGCGCTCAAACGGATCCTGCCCTGCCGGTCCCTGTCCACGGTTTACCGGGGGACAGATAAGCACCTGCTCAAGCAGCTCAGTGATGAGTTCTACGGCGGCCGCCTGTCCTGGGTGCCCCGCGGCGATGAAGTGGCCACCGGCGAACGTCCCCTCACCGTGGAGTACCTGGCAGATGGCACGGGTATGCCCAGTGCCGACCACGAAGGTGTCGAAAGCGTTGCCGCCGAGGTCAACCGCGTGGTGGACCTGGTGTTTGAACACATCCGCCGGCGGCCCAGCCAGTCCCTGGCCGTGATTACGGCCAGCCCCCGGCACGCCGTCCGCGTTGCCGAGGCGATCCGGGTCCAGATGGCCAACTTCCCCTGGGCAGCCGATTTCTTCGCACCGGGAGCTGAATCCTTCCGGGTGGTACCGGCTGACCGGGCGGCCGGACTGGTCCGGGACGCGGTGATCTTCTCCCTCGGCTACGGCCGGACCCCGCACGGCCGAGCGCTGCACAACTTTGGGCTGCTCTCCGAGCCGGAAGGCCGCGGCCGGTTTGTCAACGCGATGACCCGTGCCCGGCAGAGGCTGCATGTCCTCACGTGCTTCCAGCCCGCCGACCTGGACGAATCACGCCTGGGCCATGGTGCCCGTGACTTCTACCGGCTGATCGTGCGCGAACTCTCGGGACAGCCGGCTGCAGCCGTTGAGGCTCCCGGCGCCAGCGGCTCGATCATGTCCGACGACCCCCTGGTCGCGGATCTCGTCGGACGCCTCCGTTTCCGCGGCGCCCAGGTCTGGGATCACTACGACGGCGTGATTGACATTGTGGCGACCGTGGAGCGCCAGGGCGAATCGGATCCCGCAGTGCCCATGGCGATCGAATCTGACGGTACGGCCCGGTACCGGAGCATGAGCGTCCGGGAACGCAGCCGGCTCCGTCCGCAGCTGCTGGAACGCCTGGGCTGGCGGTACATGCCGCTGTGGACCATTGAGGTATTCACCGATCCCTCGGCCTGCGCCGACCTGGTTGGCCGCTACCTGGGGCTGCGGGTGCCGGAGACCCAGCCGGAGCCGATCCGGGCCGCCAGCTCCACCGAAGCCCGGAGCACAGTCACTCCGCATGGGAGCACCCGCATTCGCCAGCGTTCTGCTGAGGAACCGAACCCCGCCGTGGAGTCCGCTCCAGCCGCGGAGACAAACCCGGCCATCAGTGCTGCCGCGAAAGCGGCCGCTGCCGTGGCCGGTGGAAGCGATAGAGGCAATGAATCAGGAAACAAACCAGCCAACTGATCCAGCAGGCGCAGCTGTTCCGGCGGACGCTGAGAACACAGTGACCGCAGCCCGGGAGGGCCTGCCAGTGTCCCCGGCGGAATCCCCGGTGGTCTCCGGTACTGTCCCTGCCGCAGGAAGGCGCCGGTCCCGCCGCAGCACCGCTGCGCCGGCGACGTTGCGGCGTGCCGCGGAGCTGGTCCAGTCGGCGCCGTCCAATCCCCGGAAGGCAGACACGCCTCCGGCAGGACCTGATGTCGGTTCCGGCCGGTCAGGCGGGCGGCCAGCGGCGGGCGGAGACAGCAGCGGCGACGCCGCTGTCCAGGCTCCGCACCGGCACGAAGCCGGTCAGCGGGCGGGCTCCGGCCTTCCCCGGCTGGCCCGCGAAGACGATCCCCGTGCCTGGGGCGACCAGCCGGATGACAGCGCGGACTGGCTCCGCGAACAGCGCCCGCCGCACTGGGGCTGATCCAGGGAGTTAAGGGACTACTCACCGCTGAGGACCAAATAGAGGTTCCCGCGCTCGGAGGCCCCGGCCAGTGCAGCGGCGTCCCGGCCCCCGGCAGCGACGACGACCAGGCCGGCATCGGCTTTCGCGGCCCCCGGCCAGGTTCCACCGCCCTCCGCCATCTCGCCTGCAATCCACAGCACCGGAACCCCGGCGGCCAGCAGGGATGCCTCCGCGGCCCCGCTGGACCCGGGGTCGGGTGCGAGCATCACATCGACGAGGACCCCGGGGGAGAGCAGGCCGGCCGCGGCAGGGTCTGCGGTCCGCAGCGGCACCGCGGAAGTGCCGGCGGGCATCCCGGCCAGGAGCCCTGGTCCCACGAAGAACGAATCAGTCAGCACACTTCCTGCCCGCAGGGGAACGGCCAGCCGTTTGCCGGTCACCGCACCCGTGTCAGCGAAGGAGCCGGGGGAATCACCGGCAGCCGGGAGGGCCGCCACCCGCAGGTCCCCGGGGGTCAGGACATGCCCTGCGGGGAGATCGGCACGGGCGGTCACCACATCCACCGTTCGGGCATCCGGCGGCAGACAGGCCTCCACCGCAATGCCGCAGGCCAGTGAGGCGAGGATCCCGGCCAGGAGTCTCCTGCGGCGGACCGTGAACCTCCGGAGTCGGTCCCGCAGTGCGGCCCTTCCGGACCGTTCCCTGCCCGGCTGCCGGAATACGGTCCCGGCGCCGGCGTACTGGGAACGCGGAGCGGGCCGCGCGGCAGGGGAAACGCGGGTGCCGGGCGCGGGGCCGCGCCCGGCACGCCGGGGGTTTGAATGACCGAACATGACGCCATGCTAGGGACCATGCGGGCCCGGACTCCGGGAGGAGACCGCACCGGGGACAAAAAACGGCGCCCGCGGTCCTGTGGAGGACCAGCGGACGCCGTCGCTGTGTTTCGTGGGCTTTCGCTGCGGGGCCTTAGCCCGCTGCGGGGGCTGAGGAAGACGCGGCTGCCGCGGGGGCAGGGGCAGGAGCAGATTCTGCAGCCGCCTTGGCCGGGCTCTCCTTGGCGGGCGCGGCGGCCACGGTGGAAGCTGATTCTCTGGAATCGGTGCGGTAGAAGCCTGACCCCTTGAAGACCACTCCCACGCTGTTGAACTTCTTGCGCAGGTTTCCGCCGCACGCCGGGCAGACGGTCAGGCTGTCATCGGTGAAGGACTGCTGGATATCGAACGCGTGGCCGCAATCCTTGCAGGCATAGGCATACGTGGGCACTCTTACTCCTCCTGAAGACCGAAATTAAGGCCGCAGCGGTGCCCTCCGCGCCGGCACGTCCCGGATTGGTGGGAACCGCGGGCACACGGGAATTGGCACTCTGGGGCCTTGAGTGCTAAGTATACACCCCGGAAGATGGTACCGGCTTGAAGCCGGACGGTGTCAGGATTCCGTCCACGGGGGCATCAAGTGCATCGGCCGGAAGCTCCCCGGCAGGAAGGAACTCGTGGTCGTACACGACGGCGACGGTGCGCCCCGTGCCGCCCGCCGCCCTGAACCGGGCCAGGAACCGGTCATAGTAACCGCCGCCCTTGCCCATGCGGGTGCCGGCTGCATCGGCGGCGAGGGCAGGGATGAAAAGCAGGTCAAGTCCCTTGACCGCGTCCAGGCCCAGCCGGGGACCCACAGGTTCGGGGATGCCGGGGAACAGTCCGGCAGCCAGCTCGGTCCCCGGCGCCCAGCGCCGCCAGGAGAGCTGCCGCTCCGGTTCACAAACCGGTACCAGCACGGTGTGGCCGGCAGCGAACAGGTCCTCAAGGAGCCGGGATGTGTCAGGTTCGCTGCCCATTGGGAGGTAGCAGGCTACCTGGGAGGAAGCCGGAAGGGTATGCAGCAGGGGAGCGGCGGCGGAGGCGAAATCCCCGGCCGTTGCGGCGGTACTGCCCAGCTCACGCCGCTGCCGGCGGAAACTGGAGCGGACACGGTCTTTGAGATCGGCTGACATGCTCCCATTGTGCCCGCAGCGGCGCTGCATTTGGCGCGCTGCATACTCCCATAGGTAGTCTTACGGTCATGACCTCACGACCGAAGATCACCAAAGCCGTTATTCCTGCCGCCGGTTTGGGCACACGCTTCCTTCCTGCCACCAAGGCCATGCCGAAGGAAATGCTCCCCGTCGTCGACAAACCGGCCATTCAGTATGTCGTGGAAGAGGCTGTGAACGCTGGGATGTCAGACATCCTGATGGTCACGGGGCGCAACAAGCGCTCCCTTGAAGACCACTTTGACCGGGTGCCCTTCATCGAACAGACGCTGAAGGACAAGGGCGACGATAAGAAGCTGGCACTCGTGCGGGAATCGTCCGAGCTGGGCGAAATCCACTACCTGCGCCAGGGCGACCCCAAGGGTCTGGGGCATGCGGTCCTGCGTGCCAAGCTGCACATCGGCAATGATCCCTTTGCCGTGCTCCTCGGTGACGACCTCATTGATGCCCGGGATCCGCTGCTGGAAACCATGGTGGAGGTGCAGGCCAAGACCGGCGGTTCGGTCATCGCCCTGATCGAGGTCGAGCCGGACCAGATCAGCTCCTACGGCTGCGCTGACATCTCGGTGATCGAAGGCGAGGACTTTGTCCGTGTCAACAAACTCGTCGAGAAGCCGGACGCCGATGAGGCCCCGTCCAACCTTGCCGTCATCGGCCGCTACGTGCTGCACCCGGCGGTCTTTGATGTCCTGGAGGAAACCGGCCCGGGCCGCGGCGGCGAAATCCAGCTGACTGATGCGCTGCAGACCCTCGCCTCCGCCGAGGGTGAGGGCTCCGGGGTTTACGGCGTCGTCTTCCGTGGCCGCCGCTACGATACCGGGGATAAGCTCAGCTACCTGAAGGCCGTAGTCACCCTGGCTTCCGAACGGGAAGACCTTGGCCCGGACCTGCGCGCCTGGCTGAAGGAATTCAACGGCTCCATCGAGGGCTAGCTTCGTGCTGGGGTCGGCAATCTGGCCGGTGACGCTTGAATGCGGCGACCTCATTCTCCGGCCGATCCGCTACCGGGACCGCAGCGAATGGAGTGCGGTGCGGTCCCGGAACACGCAGTGGATCGGTCCGTGGGAGGCTACTAATCCGCTGCCCGGAACGGAACTTCCCAGTTATGCCGGGATGGTTCGCAGCCTGAACCAGCAGGCCCGGCAGGATACAGCCCTCCCTTTCGTCATCACGGAGCGGCTGGGCGGAGCTGGCCAGCCCCCTGCCATCGTTGGCCAGCTGACCGTGTCCACGATCGTGTGGGGGTCGGCGCGGATGGCAACCTTGGGTTACTGGGTGGATGAATCCCGTGCCGGCCGTGGAATTGCTCCGACGGCCGTGGCCATGGCAACAGACCACTGTTTCAGGGTGCTGGGTCTTCACCGGATGGAAATCAACATCCGGCCGGAGAACCGGCCCAGCCTGCGCGTGGTGCAAAAACTGGGTTTCCGTGAAGAGGGCCTGCGCCGCCGTTACCTGCATATCGCCGGTGACTGGGCCGATCACCTCAGCTTCGCGCTCACAGCGGAGGAAGTCCCCGGCGGGTTGCTGTCCCGCTGGCTTTCCACGCGCTGACCTCGCCTTTTGCCGTTGATGCTGAGAATTCGGTGGAAGTCCGCCGACACACCGCCGGCAATGCGGAGTGGTGAGTTTTTTATCTCATACGGTCGTAGTTGTGGACATCCCTCTTAACAGCTCCCTGGTCCTGGCGGCAGCCGTCGGGCTCTGGCTGCTGTGGGTTGCCCCGCAGTACCTGCAGCGAAGGCAGGCCCCTGCAGCGTCCGTGCCCGGACGAGCAGGAACTGCCTCCAGCGCAGCCAGCAGCGCCGCCAACGAACCGGACCCAAGTTCTCAGGGGAACATCATGTACAACACCAGCACCGGCGTCCAGCCTCCGCATGGGCCGGGGCGCCCCCAGCCGGGGGCAGACCGCGGTTCTGGTGAGACGCCTGCCGCTGCACCCGCCGCGCCGCTGCGTATCCGCTACGACCGCCTGGTACTGGCCGGCCTCGGGCTCGTTTTCCTCGCCGGCATTCTGGCGGGAGGAACAGCCGCACTCCTGGGCGTGGTGTCCGGCTGGCTGCCGGGGGCAGCCGCCCTCGGCACACTCGCTGTTTTCGCTGCGCTCCGCAATCTTGCCGTCCGCGACCGCCGGGCACGCCGCGCCCGGCACGCTGCAGCGGCAGCCCGCCGGGCTGCCGAGCCGGCTGCTGCTGCCCCCGTCCGGCCCAACCCGAAGGCCGACATCGTCTTCGATGCTTCCAGCTCCGCAGCTCCGGAAAACGCAGCCGCTGCCGCCCCCTCGCAGCCGGTCCAGCCGTCCATGCCGGTCCCGAAACCGCTGCCGCGCCTGACAGCCGGAGAGCTTCGCGCAGCGGCCCTGGCTGAGGCCGCCAAGAGCGCCGAAGCATCGTCCTGGGAACCCGTGGCCGTTCCAAAGCCGACGTACGTGGATGCTCCGATGGCCCCTCGTCCGGCGCCGAAGCCGCTGGCGGTCCCCGCTTCCCCCAAGCCCGTGCTGAAAACGCCCATCCGCCCCGTTGCAGCGCCCGCTGCCGGGAGCACCCCCATCGATCCCCGCCCGGCCACCGGTATTTTGAACCTGGACGACGTCCTGCAGCGGCGCCGGGCGTAACAGCCCGAGATGGCGCCGGATCCGCGGCGCGGACGCGGCGGTGATACGCACTCCGGTCCGGCTCTCCCTGCCGGGACCGTGCAGCGTGCACTGCTGGAGGGAACACGGATGGCAGTTCCGCTGGCGCAGCTCCTGACGCCGCGGCACCTCATCCTGGACTCCTGGACCCATGAAAGGACCTTTCACCGCCCCGGAGCCGGAGTCAGCTGCCTGTACCGGGTGCAGGCACTGGACCGGGCGGGACGCGTCCTGACGCTCTACGCCGGCGCCACGAGTGCTGTCCTGGACACTGCAGACCCGGGCACCGTTCAGGCCACCTTGGCCGGGATCCGCCTGAGCCTGTGGCTGCATCCCCATGATCCGCTGCTTTCGGGGCTGTCCTGGGCGCTCTCACCCCAGGACGTTGCCCGGGATGTTTTTGGGCAGTCAGACGCCGATGCCCCGACTGTCCTTAGCCTCTCCGCCTACCGTCCGCTGCGGAGGGCCGTGGTGCGGGCAGTCTGCGGCGACAGCACCGCCTACCTGAAAATCCTGCTTCCGGGACAAGCGGAAGAACTGCGCCACCGGCACCAGCTGCTGGCCGGAACGGCAGTGCCTGCGGCCACGGTGACCGGACCCAATCAACCGGCCGATCCCCGGGCACACAGCGCCGTTGCCCTCTCCGCCCTGGCTGGGGCGCCGCTGCTGCACGGGCTGCGGGACGGCACACATGGGCTGGTTCCCGAGGACCTGAGCCGGCTGCTGGACCTGCTCCCGGCGGACGCGCTGCACCTGGAAAGCCGCCCTGCCTGGGCAGAGCGGGCCCGGGCCTACGGCACAGCTGCGGCTGCCATCCTGCCCGGGGAAGCAAACCGGATCAGGGCCCTGGCACGGACGATCGAGAAGTACGTCCGCAGTCTGGACCCCGGGCCCGTGGTCCCGGTTCACGGCGACTTTTACGAGGGAAACCTCCTGTCCGGTGACGGACACATCACCGGGCTGCTCGACGTTGACGGCCTCGGACCGGGCCACCGGGTAGATGACCTGGCCTGTTTCCTCGGCCACCTCGCTGTCCTGGCGGAGCTCTCACCCGAGTCCGCGCTGCCCGGCGAACTGCAGGTGTTCCATACAGCGTTCCAGGATTTCGCTGAGGCGGCCGGCAGCTCATCGGCGGCGCTGCATGCGCGGGCAGCCGGAGTTGCCCTGAGCCTGGTACCGGGGGCAAGGGCCGGAAGCCGCAGCCGCTCCGAGAATGCCCTTGCCCGTCTGCGTGCCGTGGAAACCCTGCTGGCACGTGCTTCGGCCGGCTCCCGCAAAATGCGGCCCTGAGCCAGGCGGGGCATCCCCGCATCTGTTCCAACGGACGCCCAACGGACGCCCAACGGACGCCCAGCGGACGCCCAACGGACGCCCAACGGACGCCAAACGGACGCCGATCGGCGGATACCGGGTGGAAAACGCGCTCCGTTAGCCGGGTCCGCCCGCTGGCTGCGTAGGCTGAAGGAATGCAACTGAGCTCCAACCCCGGATCCGGGGCAGACCACACCGCCGTCGGCCTGGATATCGGTGGCACTAAAACACACGGCATCCGGCTGCACGGCAATGACGTCGTGGCCGAAGCCGTGAGCGGCAGCGCCAACGTGCAGAACGTTTCCCGCGAGCAGGCCCGGCAGAACCTGGCGGAGATTTTCGCCGCGCTGGGGACCGGGGACGTGTCCCGGGTGGTCGCGGGTTCCGGGGGAGTGGACACGGAAGAGGACGCCGCCGCGCTGCGGGTCCTGATCCACGAACATGTTCCGGACGCCGAGGTGAGCGTAGTACATGACACGCGGCTGATCCTGGCCGCGGGCGAGGCGCCGGCCGGGATCGGTCTGATCGCGGGCACCGGGTCCGTGGCCTGGGGGATGGACGGCTCCGGTGCCCAGGTGCGGTCCGGAGGCTGGGGCTACCTGCTCGGGGACGAAGGCAGCGCCTACTGGATTGGCCGCGAAGCGGTCCGGCATGCCCTGCGCCTGCACGATCTGGGGCAGGAACCCGACCGGCTGGCCGCGGAGCTGCTGCTGGCCGTCGGTGTGCCGTCCCCGGAGCTGCTCATTGCCCGGTTCCACGCTGAGGCCGGGCGCCGCTACTGGGCGTCGATGGCCCGCGTTGTCTTCGAAGCAGCGGAGGAAGGCCACGGACCCAGCAGAAGCATCGTTGCCACGGCCGCGCGGGATCTCGCCGGCCTGGTGGCAGACGTTGCCGCCCAGCTGGATATCCGGGGCCCGGTGGTGATCGGCGGCGGAATCGGCGTCCACCAGCCACTGCTGCAGGACCTGCTGGAAGCCGGCCTGTCCGCCCGGGGGCTCGCGGATATCCGCTTCCTTTCCCAGGATCCGGTGTTCGGTGTCCGCTACCTGCTCGCCGGTGGTGCAGCATGAGCGGGACGAAGCAGCCGTTTGATGTCCGCGTCGGCGCGTACGCCGTCGTCGTCCAGGATGGAGCCATCCTGCTGGCGCACTGGCACCAGCACGGCAACTCCGCGTGGACCCTGCCGGGCGGGGGACTCGAATTCGGGGAAGACGCACCCACCGCCGCTGTGCGCGAGGTCCTGGAGGAAACCGGCTACACCGTGGAACTGGACGGCTTGCTGGGGGTGGACAGCCACTTCATCCCGCCGGAGAAAAGGATGCACGGCGAGGGCCGGATGCTTCATGCCCTCCGCGTGATCTACCGGGCCAGCATCACGGGCGGCGAGCTGGCGAGCGAGGCGGCCGGCAGCACGGACGAGGCCGCCTGGTTCCCGCTGGACGAAGTGGCCGGGCTGGAGCGGGTGGGGCTGGTGGATGCTGCCCTTGAACTGCTGCGCAGCGCTCCCGGGGACGCCACGGCGCCGCTTCGCCCGTGGCGTAACCCCCGCTAACGCTGGACTCAGAGGCGCGGGAACACATAGCGTAATTTCACGGCTTGTCAGCATACTGCCGATTCCCCGCCGTATGTGCACCAGTCGAAACCAACCACGGAGGCTGTTATGTCCCTTCCGGATGCCCCTACGCCCCAGCCGGGTGCCGTGGAACCCATGATCAGGTTCCGCGGCGTCACCAAGTCCTATCCGGGCTCGGACTCGCCCGCCGTGGATAACCTCTCCCTCGACATCGCCAAGGGCGCCATCACCGTCTTCGTCGGCCCCTCCGGCTGCGGGAAAACCACCTCGCTTCGCATGATCAACCGCATGGTGGAACCGACGTCGGGAACCATCGAGGTGGACGGCCGCGACGCGGCCACGATCCCCTCCTCGGATCTGCGCCGGTCCATGGGGTACGTGATGCAGTCCTCCGGACTGCTCCCACACCGGACTGTCCTGGATAACATCGGGACCGTTCCCCGGCTGAACGGGGTCCCCAAACGCAAGGCCCGGGTACGCGCAGCGGAACTGCTCGACGTCGTTGGCCTGGCCCCGGAGCTGGGAAACCGGTATCCCGCGCAGCTCTCCGGCGGCCAGCAGCAGCGCGTCGGTGTGGCCCGGGCGCTGGCGGCCGATCCGCCGGTGCTGCTGATGGACGAACCGTTCAGCGCCGTGGACCCGGTGGTCCGGGCGGAGCTGCAGCAGGAACTGCTGCGCCTGCAGCGTGACCTGGCCAAAACCATCGTGTTCGTCACCCATGACATCGATGAAGCCACCATCCTGGGCGACAAGGTCGCCGTCTTCGCCGTCGGCGGGCGGCTGGCGCAGTACGACTCGCCGGAAGGGATCCTCCGGGCACCCGTCGACGACTTCGTTGCCGGCTTCGTCGGCAAGGACCGCGGCTTCCGCCACCTGGGCTTCCAATCCGGGGACACCGTTGCCGTGCATCCGGTGCAGACGCTGGACCCGGCCCAGCTCGCGGACCCCGCCGTTCCGGTCCGCGGGGGATGGGCGCTGGCGGTCGACGACGGCGGGCGGCCCCTGGGCTGGGTGCCCGCCTCCGGGCGTGCCTCGGTGACGTCCGCGCAGGACGTGGTTCCAGGTGGATCCCTGCACCGGCACGGCGAGAGCCTGCGCAGTGCGCTGGATGCAGCGCTGTCCTCGCCCTCGGGGATGGGTGTGGTTGTGGATCCCGAAGGCCGGGTGGAGGGGATTGTCCAGGCCGGAGAGATTCTCGAACTCATCGAAAAGGCCCGGCTGCGCCGCGGCATGGCGCTGCACGGCTCGGCGGTCTGAGCATGGACTGGTTCCTGCAGAACACTGAGATGATCGGACGCCTGACTGCGCTGCACCTGTTCCAGGCCGTGATTCCCCTTGTCCTCGGCGTGCTCATCGCCATCCCGCTGGCCCAGGCCGCGCGGCTGCACCGAGGGCTCGGCGGGTTCATCCTCGGCACTTCCGCGATCCTCTACACCATTCCGTCCCTGGCCCTCTTCGTTCTGCTGCCGGTGATCCTGGGCACCAAGGTCCTGGATATCACCAACGTGATCGTGGCCCTGACCATATATGCCGTGGCCCTGCTGGTGAGGTCCACCGTGGATGCGCTGAACTCGGTGGATGATGACGTCCGCCAGGCAGCAGCCGCGATGGGCTACCGGCCGCTGCGGCGCTTCCTTGCCGTGGACCTTCCGCTGTCCCTGCCGGTGCTGTTCGCCGGACTGCGGGTAATCTCCGTGTCCAACATGTCGCTGGTGAGCGTGGGTGCCCTGCTGGGCATCGACAGCCTGGGCCGGCTGTTTATGGACGGGCTGTACCGGAACTTCCCGACCGAGATCGTCGTCGGAATCGTGCTTATCCTGCTGCTTGCCCTGGTGCTGGACCTGGTGCTGGTCCTGTGCCAGCGGCTGCTCACCCCGTGGACCCGCGCCGCCCGGCGGACGGGCCCGCCGCTGCCGCTGTCCACCCTGGAAGCCAGGACGGCTGGTGCGTAATGGACTACACGAGCGATAACGTCCTGGTCCAAATGTTCGAATGGCTCACCTATCCCGCCAATTGGGAAGGGCCGCGGGGGATCCCCGTGCGCATCGTGGAGCACCTGGGCTACACGGCGCTCGCCGTGGGAATCGCGGCCCTGATCGCCGTTCCGCTGGGCCTGTACATCGGGCACACCGGCCGGGGACGCGTCGTCGTGGTCTCCGGCACCGGCATCCTGCGGGCGCTGCCCACCCTGGGCCTGGTGTTCCTCTTTGTCCTGCTGGCCGGAATCGGGCTGATGCCGCCCATCTGGGCCCTGGTGCTGCTCGCCATGCCGCCGCTGCTCGCCGGCGTGTACGCCGGAATCTCCTCCGTGGACCGCACCATCGTGGACGCGGCACGGGCCATGGGAATGAACGAGTTCCAGATCCTTTTCCGCGTCGAGCTGCCCAATGGCCTGAAAGTGGCCTTCGGCGGTTTCCGGGCAGCTGTGCTGCAGGTCCTGGCGACCGTCTCCGTCGTCGCGTTTATTTCCCTCGGGGGGCTCGGCGTGTACCTGATCGAAGGAACCCAGCTGCGCGACAACGGGCGTCTTTTCGGCGGAGCCCTGCTGATTGCACTGCTGGCGCTCGCTGTGGATTTGGTGCTGGCGGCCGTCCAGCGCCTTGTACTATCGCCGGGGCTGCGGACCAGCAGTGCCCGGAAACCGGCCGCACCAAGCCACCGGCGGGCCCAGCCCGCCGTCCGCCAAGAAGGAGCAACATCATGAGCATACGTACCCGACCGCGCACCAAGGCCGTCCTGACGGGGGCTGCGGGCCTGGCTGCCGCGCTGGTGCTGGCCTCCTGCGGAGCAAACTCGGACCCGCAGGGTGAGGAAACCAGCACCTCACCAGCGGCGTCGGGGGAAACCTCCACTCTGGTGGTCGGTTCCGCTGACTTCCCCGAATCCCAGATCATCGCGGAAATCTATGCCGGTGCCCTGAACGCCAAGGGCATCGAAGCCAGCACCAAGCCGGGCATCGGTTCCCGCGAGATCTACTACCAGGCCCTGGAAGACGGCTCGGTCCAGATCATCCCGGACTACAGCGGCAACCTTCTGCTCTTCGCTGACACCGAAGCCACCGCCCAGTCGGCGGAGGAGATCATGGACGCCCTGCCGGCGGCGCTGGAGGAGGAGTCCCCGGATGCCAACATTGCCGTCCTGGAACCGGCCTCGGCCGAAAGCAAGGACGCCCTGGTGGTGACGCAGGCGACCGCGGAGAAGTACGACCTGACCTCGCTGGAGGACCTGGCCAAGGTCTGCGGTGAAATTACCATCGCCGCGCCCACCACGTTCCAGGAGCGCGCCTACGGCCTGCCGGGCCTGGCGGAGAAGTACGGCTGTGAGCCGGGCGGTTTTGAAGCGATCAACGACGGCGGCGGGGAAGCCACGCTGCAGGCGCTGCTGACGGACAAGGTGCAGGCCGCGGATATCTACACCACCACACCGTCCATCGAGGAAAACAGCTTGGTGGTCCTGGAAGACCCGAAGAACAACTTCATTGCCCAGCAGGTGCTGCCGCTGGTGAACCTCGACGCCGTGAACCAGGAAGCGCAGGACGTCCTGAACAGCGTGTCAGCGGTCCTGACCACGGATGACCTGATTGCCCTGAACCAGGCCGTCTCCGGAGACCAGAAGCAGGACCCGAAGGCTGCGGCGGAAGCCTGGCTGAAGGAGAAGGGCCTGGCCTAGCCGGACAGCAGACCCATACGTTCGACTGCCGGCCCGGCGCCAGTGCTCTGTGAAGCACTGACGCCGGGCCGCAGCGTGTCGGCCGTCCCCGGGCTGGCTGGCCACACGTCGGAATCACCCCGGCTAGAATCAGCAAATACCCCGCCCCGGCTTCGAAGGACAGTGCGTGACCCTCCCTTTTCCGTCCCGCATTGTTCGCTGTGTTGCGGGCGCCCTGCTGGCTGTTCTCTTTCTGACCTCGTGCTCAGCGGTCTCCCGCCCGGTTGACTACCGTCCCCCTGCGTTGCCGAGCATGGATGCCGCGCCGCACGAGCTGACGACGGCCGACGTCGACGCGTGGCTGGACGGCTTTCTCCCCGCGGCGCTCAAACGGGAAGGGATCGCCGGAGCAGTTGTCTCAGTGGTCGGCGGAGGTTCAGCGGTCACCGAGCGGGGATTCGGATGGGCCGACACCGGCGTCAGCGGGAATGATCCAATACCGGTCGACGCGCAGCGAACGCTCTTCCGCATCGGCTCGATCTCGAAGCTCGTGACAGCGACGGCGGTTATGCAGCTGGTGGAAGACGGCAGGCTCGACCTCGACGCTCCGGTGCAGCAGTATCTCGACTTCACACTGCCGGTAGCCTTCGAGCAGCCAGTCACCGTGCGTCATCTGCTCACGCACACGGCAGGTTTCGAGGACAAGATCGCCGGTCTTTTCCGGGGACCGGACACAGAGCTCCCCACGCTGTACGACGCAGTCACTGTTGACCCACCCGAGCAGATTTTCGCGCCGGGCACGATGCCGGCATATTCGAACTACGCCAATGGGCTGGCGGCGTATCTCGTTCAGCACATCACGGGCGAGCCATACGAGGACGTTGTTGAGCGGGAGGTCTTCGCACCGGCCGGGATGGTGAACGCCACGCTTCAGCAGCCGCTCCTGGAACCAGCGCTCTCCAACATGTCGAAGGGTTACGACTCTGCGCGCTCCCCGGAAGTTCCATTCGAAGTCGTTTCGCCGGCCCCTGCCGGCGCCATCTCGGCGACGGCGGCCGATATGAGTGCCTTTATGATCGCTCAGCTCGATGGATCTCTGCTCGACGCGGCAACGCGCGAACAGATGCAGGCTCCAGGTTTGGACTCAGCAGATATCGGAGGACTCGCTGCCGGTCCACAGATGACGCTGGGTTTCTTCGAACAGGACCGTAACGGGCACCGGATCATCGGACACGGTGGTGACCTCACCGCCTTCCACTCCCAGCTCGACCTGTACCCCGAAGATGCGGCCGGCATCTTTGTGTCGCTGAACAGTTCCGGCCTGACCAGCGATTCAACAACGGCAATCCGCAACGCCCTATCCGAAGGTTTTGCCGACCGCTATTTCCCCGGTAAGCAGGCTGCAGCTGCCACCTCTGTCACTGCCGGTGACCACTCCGGCGCCCTGATCGGCACGTACCAGCTCTCCCGCCGCGGCGAGTCGACTTTCATCCGGCTGTACTTCACCCTGTCAAGCATCACCGTGGCGCAGGGACCAGGCGACAGCATCACCATTTCGGCCATCACCGACGCGTCAGGCTCACCCGTTCCCCTCGTCGAAGTGGAGCCATGGGTGTGGCAGGAAGCCGGCGGACAGACCCGCGTGGCAGTCGACCAGCGCGATGGCGTCGTGACAGCTATCGGTCTGGGCCCTGCCTTCACCCTGCAACCGATGCCGGCGACCCGGGCAATACTGCCTCTCGTCTTCGGCGCCACGCTCCTGATCCTGCTGGCGACAGCCGTCCTGACGCCGGTTGCGGCACTTGTGCGCCGCTGGCATGGCACCTCCGTGCCGCGCACGCGCTACCAAGCCCGGCTTCGCATCCTCATCGCGTCCAGCCTCGTGGCACTGCTCGCTGCGGGTGCACTCTGGGGTGTCGCAGCCTCGGCGCTGCTTTCCAATGCCGAGCCTCCGCCGGACGCCGTGTTCCGGACAGCACAGGCACTAAGCGCCGCCGCCGTGCTGGGGGCAGTGCCTGCTCTCCTTCTCACCGTCACGCACTTGAGGCCACAGCCAGGCACCGGCCGGGAGCAGGGTGTGCGTCTGATCCTTAGGGTGTCGGTGAGCGCGCTGATCACCCTAGCTTTCTGCGGCCTTGGCTACGCCGTCATCGTGGCCGGACTGCTCTCACGGAGCATCACCTACTGAGCAGCAGGCCAGGTTCATGCGTGGAAGCCCCGGTATGGCATTCTGAGTGAATGGCAGAATTCACCCAGTCGCATAAGCTCCACAACGTCCTTTACGACATCCGTGGGCCGCTGCTCGAACATGCGCAGCGGATGGAAGCCGCCGGCCAGCGGATCCTGAAGCTGAACATCGGCAACCCCGCGCCGTTCGGCTTCGAGGCGCCGGAGGCGATCCTGGTGGACATGATCCGCCATCTGCCTACCGCCCAGGGGTACAGCGATTCGCGCGGCATCTTCTCAGCCCGCACCGCCGTCGTGCAGTACTACCAGGGCCGCGGAATCCAGAACATCGACGTCGACGACGTGTACCTGGGCAACGGGGTCAGCGAACTGATCACCCTGTCCCTCCAGGCCCTGCTGAACAACGGGGACGAAATCCTGGTTCCCACCCCGGACTACCCGCTGTGGACCGCATCCGTGTCACTGGCGGGCGGCACCGCTGTCCATTACCTCTGCGACGAGGAAAACCACTGGTGGCCCGATGTGGAGGACATGGCAGCCCGGATTACCAACCGGACCAAGGGCATTGTGCTGATTAACCCGAACAACCCCACCGGCGCCGTCTACCCGGAGTACATCCTGCGCCAGATCGTGGACCTCGCGCGGAAGCACGGACTCATCATCTTTGCCGACGAGATCTACGAGAAGATCCTGTACGACGGCGCGGTGCACATCAACGCTGCGGCGATCACCGGCGAGGACGTACTCTGCCTGACGTTCAGCGGGCTGTCCAAGGCATACCGCATCGCCGGGTTCCGCAGCGGCTGGATGACCATCTCCGGTCCCAAACGGGATGCCGCGGACTACATCGAGGGCATCAACCTGCTGGCCAATATGCGCCTGTGCGCCAACGTTCCGGCGCAGCACGCCATCCAGACGGCGCTGGGCGGCTACCAGAGCATCAACGACCTGATCCTGCCCGGCGGCCGGCTCAAGGCCCAGCGGGACCTGGCGCACAAAATGCTCAACGACATCCCCGGGGTGAGCTGCGAAAACGCCGAAGGGGCGCTGTACCTCTTCCCCAAGCTGGACCCCGAGGCCTACCCGATCGAATCTGATGAAATGTTCGCCCTGGACCTGCTCAAGCAGCAGAAGATCCTGGTCTCGCACGGAACAGCATTCAACTGGATCCGGCCGGACCACTTCCGGATGGTGACGCTGCCCGCTCTGGAGGACATCGAGGACGCCGTGTCGAGGCTGGCTGAGTTCCTCAGCACCTACAAGCCGTAGCTTTACCCATCCGCGCTTATTCCGGCGCGTCCCCGCGGGCTGCCCGTGCCGCTTCCAGGCGCGCACGGGCGCCTTCGAGCCACGATTCACACCGGGTAGCCAGCGCTTCGCCGCGCTCCCACAGGGCCAGGGATTCCTCGAGGCTGGCACCGCCGGCCTCGAGCCGGGTCACCACGGATACCAGTTCGTCCCGGGCCTGCTCGTAGGTCATGGCTTCGACGTCTGCCGGCAGCGCTGCTGCTTCGTTCATGCTGTTCTCCTGGTTGCTTCGATGCTGGGTGGGAAAGTCTGGAACATTCAGGCCTGCTGCCAGGGGCCCGTTGCGGTGGCGCCGAGTTCCCCGGCCGCGACACGGACGCGCAGCGGAGTCCCGGTTTCAACCCCTGCGGCGTCGCGGACCACGGAACCGTCCGCAAGCTGCACGACGGCGTAGCCGCGGTCCAGTGTTTTCTGCGGTGAGAGGGAACGAACCTGCGCCCGCAGATAGGCGATCCGGTCGGCGTCGCGCCGGACCTCGGCGCGCATCGCGGAGAAGGCCCGGTCCCGGAGCCGACTGATGTCATCGCCGCGCGTGGCGAGCATGGTTTCGGGTGCGGAGAGCACCGGGCGGCTGCGGATGTGCCGCATCCGTTCGGATTCGCGTCCCAGGGTCAGCTCCATGATGCGGCGCAGCTGCGAGCGTGCGGCGCCGATGCGCGCCAGTTCCTCGCCGACGTCGGGCACAATCCGCTTGGCCGCATCGGTGGGGGTTGAAGCCCGCAGGTCGGCCACCTCGTCGAGCAGGGGCCGGTCAGCCTCGTGGCCGATGGCACTGACCACGGGGGTCTGTGCTGCCGCCACGGCCCGGACCAGATCCTCGTTGCTGAAGGGCAGCAGGTCCTCGAGGGAACCACCGCCGCGGGCGATGACAATGACTTCGACTTCCGGCATGGCATCAAGGGCAGCCAGGGCGCGGGTCACCTCGGCCACGGCATTCACGCCCTGCACCGCGACTTCCCGCACCTCGAACTCCACCGCGGGCCAGCGCAGGGCGGCGTTGCGCATCACGTCCTTCATGGCATCGGAGTTGCGTCCGGTAATCAGCCCAATCCGGCCCGGCAGCAGGGGCAGGCGGCGCTTGCGGGCTGCACTGAACAGGCCCTCGGCGGTCAGCGCCTGGCGGAGCCGTTCGATCCGGGCCAGCAGGTCGCCGAGGCCGACGGGCCGGATATCCCGGGTCTGCATGGACAGGCGGCCGGTCTTGACCCAGAAATCAGGTTTGATGTGGGCCACCACGCGGGCACCGCGCTCGAGCGGCAGTTCCAGCCGGTTCATCACCGTTCCCCAGACCGTCAGGGACAGTGAGATCTCGGCGTCGACGTCGCGGAGCGTAATGTACGATGCGTTGGCCCGGCGGTTCAGCTCGATGATCTGGCCCTCCACCCATGCGGCGGGAGCCCGGTCGATGTAGGCCTTCAGGTTCTTTGAAAGCAGTGCCAGCGGCCAGGGGTTGTCCGGCGAAGTAAGGGCCGCTGTCGGGGCCAGCGCGGTCCCGGCGTCTGCCTCACCAGGGCCCTGGGGTCCTGTTTCATCGTGCATTCGAGCTCCTGGGGTTTGACGGCTGGCCGGTGCCCGGGGAGGTACTGGTCCACGGTTAATGTCTATCAGGTACTTAGGACACAGCGGGCAGCGGTGCCTGGATGGTGGATGCGGCGCCGGTGTTTGGCAGAATTCCAGCAGGGCCGCGAACACGCGGCACGCGTACGAGTGGAGACAGATGCGAAGCTTTGGTTCAGCGATCCTGGTACTGGCCGCCGTGCTGCTGGCGGCAACGGCCGCCTGCGGCGCCTGGCTGGCGCAGAATGTGGTGTCCCCGGCAGGGTTCGCCAACCTCGCCCAGCCGCTGGGGGAGAACCAGGAATTCCAGGCGGAGCTCTCCGGGGCCATCGCGCAGCAGGCGGCAGCCTCTGCAGCGGACGGCCTGCCCGAGGGAATCAGTCAGTTGATCGAACCGGTCGTGCAGGAAATCGTTGCAGGCGTCCAGCAGGATCCCGGGTACCCGGAGGCCTGGACAGCAACCCTGGAGCAGTCACACGCGGCCACGTTCGAATCCGGCATCCCGACCCTGGACATCGGTCCACTGCTGAACCTCGTCCTCGCAGCCGTGGCCGGAGAGATCGGAACCAGTGTGCCGGATGGTGAATCCCGCCCGATCGCCCTATCCGGTGCAGATGTCAGTGGGCAGCTGGAGCGCCTGACCGGTTTTGCGGACGCGTGGCCCATGTTTGCCGCCGCAGCAGTGCTGGCCGCGCTGCTTGGGCTGCTGCTCGCCCGCCGCCGCTCGACCACGCTGGCGCTCGCCGGTGCCGGTGCCCTGGGGGCCGGAGTGGTCCTGTGGCTGCTCGCCGGGGCCGTACCCGCAGTGATGGACCGGTTCTCGCCGTCGAACCCTGTTGCTTCCACCTTCATCAGCGCCCTGGGACCCGAAGCAAGCTCTGCGTTCCAGGCCTGGCTCATCCCGCTCCTGCTCGGTGCGGCTTTCATCTTCGTCCTGGGCCTGGTCTTCCGCCTGGCAGCCGTGGCCCGGCGGAGGGTGCGCTGACAGCGGACGGACACCCTCCGGGCCAGGGCCGGCGGCGGCACCGGCTAGCATGGTGGTATGACCAGCACAGCCGTTTCCGTGCCGATGCCCACCGTGCCACGCCGCCGCCGCAGCCCCGAAGAGGTTGCCGCCGCTGCCCCCGTTGAGGGCCAGCGCCGGGTCCTCCTCGCCGCCCCGCGCGGCTACTGCGCCGGCGTCGACCGCGCGGTCATCGCCGTCGAGAAGGCACTGGAAGCCTACGGGCCGCCCATCTACGTCCGCAAACAGATTGTTCACAACCTTCACGTGGTCCACACGCTGGAGGAAAAGGGTGCCATCTTCGTCGACGAAACCGACGAGGTCCCGGAAGGTGCCCGGCTGATCTTTTCCGCACACGGCGTCTCTCCCGCCGTCGTGCAGTCCGCGAAGGACCGGAACCTGCAGACCATCGATGCCACCTGCCCGCTGGTGACCAAGGTGCACAAGGAAGCGGTGCGTTTTGCCCGGGACGACTTTGACATCCTGCTGATCGGCCACGAGGGCCACGAGGAAGTTGAAGGAACTTACGGCGAGGCCCCCGAACACACGCAGATTGTGAACGGTCCCGAAGACGTGGACAAGGTGGTGGTCCGTGATCCGGAGAAGGTCATCTGGCTGTCCCAGACCACGCTGAGCGTGGATGAAGCCATGCACACGGTGAATCTGCTGCGCAAGCGGTTCCCCACGCTGCAGGATCCGCCCAGCGACGACATCTGCTATGCCACCTCCAACCGGCAGGCAGCGATCAAGAAGATCGCCCCGGATGCGGACCTGGTGATCGTGGTCGGGTCTGCGAACTCCTCCAACTCCGTGCGGCTGGTGGAAGTTGCGCTGGAGTACGGCGCCAAGGCGTCCTACCGCGTGGACTTCGCCAACGAGATTGACGAGAGCTGGTTTGAGGGCGTTGCCACCGTGGGCGTGACTTCCGGTGCCTCCGTTCCGGAAAACCTGGTCCAGGACGTCCTGAACCTGCTGGCGGACTACGGCTACGGTGACGTCGAAGAGGTGGTCACCGCGCAGGAGGACATCATCTTCTCCCTGCCCAAGGAAATCCGCGCCACCCTCAAGGCCATGGGGGACACCTCGCGCGGTCTGGGCGGACGCCGCACCGGCTCCTAAGGAGGAGCGCCGGTTCGGCTCTGGCGGGCCGCCCCGGTAACATTGGCTAACGTGGCTCTTACTATTGGCATCGTCGGCCTGCCCAACGTCGGCAAATCGACCCTTTTCAACGCACTGACCCGGAACAACGTGCTGGCAGCGAACTATCCGTTCGCGACGATCGAACCGAATGTCGGCGTCGTCTCCCTGCCCGATCCGCGGCTGGCCAAGCTTGCCGAGATCTTCGGCTCGGCCCGCATCCTGCCGGCCACCGTGTCCTTCGTGGACATCGCCGGCATTGTGAAGGGCGCTTCGGAGGGCGAAGGCCTGGGCAACCAGTTCCTCGCCAACATCCGCGAAGCCGAGGCAATCGCCCAGGTCATCCGCGTCTTTGACGATCCCGACGTCGTGCATGTGGACGGCAAGGTCGATCCGAGCTCCGACATGGAGACCATCAACACCGAACTGATCCTCGCGGACCTCCAGACCCTGGAGAAGGCCATCCCCCGCGTGGAAAAGGAAGTGAAGATCAAGAAGCGCGACGCCGCGCAGCTGGCTGCCATGCAGGCCGCGCAGGCTGTGCTGGAGCGCGGCGACACGATCTTCGCCTCCGTGGAGAGCGACAAGCTGGACATGGAGCACCTGCGCGAGTTGAGCCTGCTCACCGCCAAGCCCTTCATCTACGTCTTCAACGTCGACGACGCCGTCCTGGGCAACCCCGCACGCCAGGAGGAGCTGCGCGCCCTCGTGGCCCCTGCAGACGCCATCTTCCTCGACGCCAAGCTCGAAGCCGATCTGGTGGAGCTGGACGAAGAGGAAGCCCGCGAAATGCTGGAGATGAGCGGCCAGGAGGAATCCGGCCTGGACAAGCTCGCCCGTGTTGGCTTCCACACGCTGGGCCTGCAGACCTACCTGACCGCCGGCCCCAAGGAAACCCGCGCCTGGACCATCCGTAAGGGCGACACCGCCCCGCAGGCTGCCGGCGTCATCCACACCGACTTCCAGCGCGGCTTCATCAAGGCCGAGGTTGTCTCCTTCGACGACCTCGCCGAAGCCGGCTCCATGGCTGAGGCCAAGTCCCGCGGCAAGGTCCGGATTGAAGGCAAGGACTACGTGATGGCCGACGGCGACGTGGTGGAGTTTAGGTTTAACGTCTAGGTTTCAGCTGATCGCTTGAGGAAGGCCCGGGGTGCTGATCGCATCCCGGGCCTTTCTGTCTTCCGAGGCGGTGCCGAATCGAAGTGCGCTAGCGTAACCGGCATGGACCGTAGAGACATGGATATCTTCGATGCGGCAACGCTTATGACCTTGTTGCATCCTGGGAAGCGCCCCTCGACGCTCCGGACGATGTTATCTGGGTGGGACATGCTGCAGGCGAACGTCCCATCGCGGGAACAGATGGAGACAGCAATGTCGATCCTGGCTGGTTCCGGCTTGGCGGAAGTGGACTCGTCGTGGGGAATGCTGCTCACGGAGGAGGGAGAACAGATCAGGCGGTCCGTCAAAGGTACTCAGGGGATGCGGATGATCCCGAGCGCAATCAACGAAATTCTGGCAGCACGACTGTTGAGCCGTGCGCAGCTGACCTTGCCTCAGGCCGTCTTTGATACGGCCTACGAGGACTATTACGGCGCCGCTCGACGCCGGGCAGAGCGTATGCGCGTGCGCCGGTCGCGGCCTCGCTGGTGGTGGCCTAATCCATTTAGGAGTCCCGGCCAGTGATGACGGGTGTCCCAATCCCCGATGCGGCGCGGTTCAGGCAGCTATGCGACACCCCGGTGCCAGCGGCCAGGCTGCCTTAGCCCTTACCGAGGGGTCTGCTAGGGGCTGGATGCCCCGGCCCATGGGGGGTGCTTACTGCCGCGGGGGAAAGCACAACTGCTGAGAAGATGGACAAGCCCCTGATCGGTCTGGCACGTCGTGGAAGCACGGGGTAACAGTTTCCGCCGGGTGTCCGACGGGGATGAGATTATTTAGGCTCGGATTTCGTTCAACCGGAAGGTTCCGTGAACTTTATGCTTCCTGCCTGCGACGACGTTCCCGGCTCAGGCTCAGGGTTGCCGCGGCAAGGACGGCTTACACGCTATCGGGTCCCGGGGATGTTGAGCCCGGAGGAGAAATTTGAGCATTGGCGCACTTGGTACGGCTCGGCCGTTGATTTACCCATGCGCCTGGAGAAAACCGAAAGCACGGTGCATCGCGGTTTTAATCCGACCGCGGTAAGCCTGAACGGCTCCGGGTTCAGCCTTGTGGAACTCACTAACGAACCGGTCGCCGGCTACTGGGGTGGGGCTGCGTCTTCCGAAGAGATCCGGTTGGTGCATTTCAAGACTGCGTGCGCCGGGTTCACCTTCTCGGGCCAGTCAAAAGCCGTTTTGCCAGGTGCTGTGAGGTTTATTGATCTTTCGTCTTCCGGTAGTTTCCACGCTCCGGCCGGACTCGGGGCGGTGCAGATAAACATTGACCGCGGCCTGCTTGGACTGGATGAAAAGTCAGTGGAACGGTTGCAAGCGCTGACCGATATTAGGACAAACCCTGTGGTGAGGTCTCTGATAATTCCAATGCTGTCGGGCTGGCAGCATCCGGACATGGATCAGGAAGTGGATCGTCTCCTGCCAGTCGTCCGATCCGTCATGGCTGCCCTGATCGGCTCCCTATTCGACACACACATTGACGACGCCGACCTTCGTGCGGCCCGCATCCTGGCGATCAGGAAGTTTATGCGGAAGAACGCCAGGAACCGGGCACTGGATGTGGACGCTGTTGTGGAGTACTCGCATCTTTCACGCCGCGCTCTCTACTATCTTTTCGAAGGTGAAAAGCTACAGGTAAATGGTTATATCCGTGCGCTCAGGGCGCTGGAGGCCCTTGAGCTCCTCACAGCTCCAAACCCGCGGAAGGTCCCACTCGCGGAGATAGCTGAAGCGAGCGGATTTAGCAGCGCGGCAGCGATGCGGCGGGCAGTCGAAACGACCACGGGAGCTTCCCTGCAGGAAATACAGTCTGACCCTGAAGGGTTGCGCTCGGCGACCCTTGCGCTCAGGAAATCCATCGGATTCTAAGGAACCCAGCGCCTCGAGGATGGCGGCAGGGCACGGATTCCCCTGCGTAGCCACGGCCGTGGATTAGCTCCTGATTGGGTTGGGAGCCAGACGGCATTCCGGTGTTTTGTGACCCACACCATTCAGCATGCACGGGATGCTCGTTTCGACGTGCAACTCTGCACAAACTGGGCGGCCCGCTCCTGTCTGGCTGGGCAGGAAGTCCATAAAATTGAGGCAGGCCGGCGGCGGATTCCCGGGCGGATTCCCCCAAATTCACGCCTGGTGAATGTTGCGCCGCCGCCGGCCGGACACGACAGCATTTTCGCTTCCCGGGGCCCGGTTCGTCTGCCGCCGTAAGCAGGCAGCCTCAACCGTCAAAAGGTTTGGCCAGTTTCCCAATTTTGCGATCGAATACGTTTCAAGGCTGAGTGTGATTTCTAAGTTCGAACCGGCTGGTGTCCAAGATCAACGCCGGGCCACCGCCGCGGGCGGGTCCCGTCTGCCCGAAGTCGAGCTCATGCCCAGCGGCATCCTTCTGGTTCGCTGGCCACCGAATGCAACAATCGAAGTGCCGGAGGCGCTGGCTGCCATTTCCCGCATAGAGCAGCTGAGCGGGAACGTCCCAAGGCCGCTGCTGGTGGAAATGCGCGGCATGCGTTATGCCAGCTCCGCGGCGTTGAAGAAGTTTGCCCGAGCCCTTACCGCGACCCGGATGGCGTTGGTGGGTACCTCACCTGTTGAACAAACAATCGGGCATTTTTTCCAAGCTATCCATCGGCCGTCCTACCCGGCTTCATACTTCACGCAGTACGCGGAGGCGTTGGACTGGCTCGCAGCGGTGGAAGCCGCCAACCGGTTAACCCCGCCGTCGCAGTTCCCGCCACGAAGCCGCACCCAGCGCTAGCGACCAGACGCTCCACAGCCGTTCCACGGGTGAGCGGGAGACTGCATTCATTACCGTTCCCACGACGCCGAGCCCAACGCACCCGCGGAGAATTGCTCGCCGCACGGAAGCGGAAGTCCCGGTGGAAGCCAATGCTGCACCAGCGGCGGAATACACCAGTGCGGTCACGGCGCTGGCTGCCCGAAGCCCCGCCGGCAGCCTGCCCTGGTGCTGCCCGCCGTAGGCAGTACCTCCCCACGGGGCACCTAAGGCAAGAGCAGCCTGAAAGGCCGACTGCGCCGTGAGCAGCAGGGGAGGAACGGGGCTTAGATCCATGCGGGACATGCAAGCAGGGCCAGTGCAGGTCCACAAGCCTGCTGTGTGGCTGATAGACGCGGCAGGGGCTTCTTTTCCAAGGCCGCGGCTGGCTAGCATGGCGGGCATGGCCATCAAAGTTGAGAACGTCGGGATTGCCGTCCGCGATCTCGAGGCGGCCATCGCCTTTTTCACCGATTTGGGGCTCACCGTCATGGGCCGTGACACCGTCAGCGGCGAGTGGACAGATACCGCCGTCGGACTTGACGGCAACCACGCCAAGATCGCGATGCTCCAGAGCCCGGACGGGCACGGCCGGCTGGAGCTCTTCGAATACATCCACCCCGAAGCGATCGAGACGCCGCCCGCCAGGCCCAATGAGATTGGCATGCACCGCGTCGCCTTCTCCGTCGATGATCTGGACGGGGCCCTTGAAATTGCGGCCAAACACGGTTGCCATCCGCTGCGCGGGGTGGCAACTTATCGGGACGTCTATCGGCTGACTTATGTCCGCGGGCCCAGCGGCATCATTGTGATGCTCGCTGAGGAACTAAAGAAGACCTGACTGCCAACCGGCCGGCCCGTGTGCCGGTGAGGGGATGGGAACGGCTATGGGAACCCTGATATTCACGGCGACAGTGTCCCTTGACGGCTACGTCTCTGATCAAAATGGGGACTTTCAATGGACGGGCCCGTCCGATGACATGTTTGCACTGCACGTCGACCGGATGGGGGAGGTGTCGACTGAAGTGCTCGGCCGGAAAACCTATGCGTTGATGGAGTACTGGGAGAAGCTTCCAGACACTGAAGACCAGCCCGCGCCTGAGCGGGAGTTCGCCCGCCGCTGGCGGGACATCAACAAGGTTGTGGTGTCGTCGACGATGACGGATAACGAGCTGGCGTCGGGCCGGGCCCGTATCGTGCCGCAGCTGAGCCTGGCCGAGCTGCAGCAAATCGTGAAGGATGCGGAGGGGATGGTCGAGATTTTCGGGCCCACTACGGCGGCGGACGCTATCCGTGCGGGCCTCGTTGACGAGTTCCGGTTAGTAGTCGTTCCGAAGCTGGTGGGCGGCGGTCTGCGCGCCCTGCCCGGCGACGTCCAGCTGGACCTGCGCCTCGCTGAACAGAGAGTTTTTGCCAACGGCACCGTGTACCTGCGCTACCTGGCCGGCCGGGGCTAAGTCCCATGGGCGATCACCGAAGTCTTCCCGAGCCCGCTCCGTTCACCGTTGAGGATTTCGCCGAGCGGTTGCGGCGCGCCGCCCGCGCCGCCCGGGAAGCCGGACTCGACGGCATTCTGGTTACTCCCGGGCCGGACCTGCTTTACCTCACCGGGTATGCGCCCGTGGCCATCACTGAACGCATCACCATGCTGGTGATTCCGGTCGACGCGGAGCCGGCAATGATCGTCCCGAGGCTCGAGCGGCCCGACGCGGAAGCTGCCCCCGGCGCAACGATTCTACGGATCACCGACTGGACTGACGGGAGCGACCCCTACGCGGAATCTGCAGCGCTGCTGGCCGGTGCCGGACGCTATGCCGTCTCTGACTCCGCCTGGGCAATGCACCTCCTTGGCCTGCAGGACCACCTTCCCGAGTCGTCCTACATATCGATGACGACCGCCCTGCCGATGCTTCGGGCGATCAAGGACGAGGACGAGATCGAGCGGCTGGCAGCGGCTGGCGCAGCCGCCGACCAGGCATACGAGGAAATCGTCACCATGCGGTTCGCCGGCCGCAGCGAGGCCGACGTCGGCTCAGACCTCGCCGACCTGCTTCGCCGATTCGGTCATTCGCAGGTGGACTTCACCGTCGTCGGATCGGGCCCGAATGGCGCCAACCCGCACCACGAGGTTGGCCCGCGGGTCATCGAGGATGGCGACATGGTGGTGCTCGACTTCGGCGGACTCAAGCACGGCTACGGATCAGACACGACGCGGACCGTGCACGTCGGCGAACCCACCGCCGAAGAACGCGAGGTTCACGACGTCGTCCGGCAGGCGCAGCAGGCAGGGTTCGCGGCCGTGCGGCCAGGCGTCGAGTGCCAGGAAATCGATCGTGCGTCCCGGGCGGTGATCACTGAAGCCGGCTACGGCGAATACTTCATTCACCGCGTTGGGCACGGAATCGGACTGACGACCCACGAGCCGCCGTACATGGTGGAGGGAGAAACCCAGATTCTCCACCCCGGCATGTGCTTCTCGATTGAACCCGGCATCTACCTGCCGGACAGGTTCGGTGTGCGGATCGAGGACATCGTGACGGTGGTTCCTGACGGCGGGCGGCGGCTCAACCAGACCCCTCATGAGATGAGAATCGTCCAGTAATCCGCCGGCGTCGTGACGCCCATTGGACTCATCCGCGTCCGCTTTGCAGTTCTTGGTCCGGGTAGAGGGCCTGGAGAGTGGAAATGTGGCTGCTGACAAAGAGGGACCGCGAGTTGCCCCCGCTGGAGTAGCGGAACGCCAGTCGACCCCAGAACAACGGGAAGTTCCCGTAACATCCGCCGATATCACCAGCTATACCCTGTATCCATGGGGGCATTGCTGAAGAAACTCGACCAGGTGAACGTCCGGTATTTCTATGCCGGGATGATCGTTCTGATGCTGGCGTTATTTGCCTGGTTAGCCGGCAGCAATCTGTCTAAGGCGTCAGTATTTCTGGCGGTAGGGGTGGTGTACGCAGTTCTTGTGTATCGCGTCGTCTCACAGTCAGTGCGTGCCTTTACCGTGATGTCCTGGACGTTCCTCTTGAACTACTTCACCTTGATCTCGATCTCCGTCGACGGTTCCTTGGGTATCCCTTCGGCTGGACCGTGGTTCATCGGGTTCATCATCGGTGCAATTGCGGGCGGATACGTCTGGCTCGGCCCGCGCGCCGGGTCAGAATTCAAGCACAGCCGTAAGCGCCTCCCCGAGCCGGACGGCAGTTTCTCCGGCGGGTGGCGCCTGGCGGTGATCAATGGATTCTGCGCGCTGGTGCTGCTCGGATTCGGCACAGCGCAGCTTCTCCTGTTGTCACCGACGGCGGAGTCGGCTGTGGTCCTAGCTGCTGCGTTTATGGCGGGCTGGACGTTGTTCCGCTTCCCGCCGTCGCTGGGAATCAGAAACGGCCTCCTCATCCTGGGTCTGCCCGTTAGCTACTTCGTGTTGGGATTCGTCGGCGGTGCAACAGACCAGATAGCCCTTCCCAATGCGTGGGCTTACGGCGTCCTTGCGGGCATTTTGATCGGCGGGAGGTACTGGACCGGTCCGCGGATCGGCCAGCCCCGGGCGCCTTTCAACGGTCCAGGCCGCCGCCGCAAACGACGGTTGCGGTCGAAACCGAAACAGACACATCCGATGTGACAGAGTTCGGCCGCGACCCAGCGTGCACGGAGTATCTGCGGTATCCGACTCGCCGGGACTGAGCCGACGCGGGAATGGGCAGGGTCAGCTGCTCAGGCCGAGGGCTTTGCCCACGCTGGCCTCATCACTGAGCAGCCCGAAGATGCACGCAGCGAGATCCCCGCGCGGAATCGAGCCGCCCAGCTTTCCAGCGTCGCTTGTCTCGAGGGCGCGCCAGCTGCCCGCCGGTTCCTTGTCCGTGAGGCCGGTGGGCCGGACAAGGGTCCAGTCCAGGCCGGAGCCCTGCACGGCACGTTCCTGCTCATTGTGATCCGCCAGCGGTTTGGCCAGGACGGTGCGCATGATCAGCCGGAGCGGACCAGGGAGCTGGGACGCCGAATCTCCAGCGCCCAGCGAGGACTGCACAACCAGTCTCCGCACCCCTGTTTCCTGCATCGCCTCAATGACGCTCCTGGTAACCGCAGTGCGTTGATGGGGGACTCCCTTGGCTCCGCCCACGGTGACAACGACGGCGTCAGCCCCGGCCACGGCGCCGGCAGCAACCGCAGGATCAGCGGCGTCGCCGGTGATAATCCGGACACCGTCCGGTGCACTTCCGCTGCGCGAGAGGGCCGTGACCTCATGGCCGGCGTCCCGTGCCAGACAGGCAAGCTGGGCCCCCGTGCCTTTGGATCCGCCGATAATCGTGATTTTCACGTATTCCCCTGCTTCGTGTGGCTGCTGATCCAAGCAGTTTATCGGGGACGCGAGCCGGGGGAGCAGGGGACGCCACTCGGCCACCGGCAGCAAACTGGCATGGTGTGCGGACAAGAATAGAGCATCACCAGGGTGTACGCCAGACCACATCGCATAATTGCATTTTACAGGTTGCAAACGTGTAACAACCGTGTCCTGCTGTGAGCCAGGTTACGACCCAGTAGGGGTCAGAGGCTTACTCTTCTACTCATATGCGACGAGACACGCAGGAACTGCGCTGTCCGTCCTTCCGGTAATCCCGCCGGAGAGAAACCCGCACTAAGAATTAGGAGGCGGAATGCGTTTCGGACGTATTTCCAAAGCAGTGGGAGTCGCAGCAGCAGCTGCGCTTGCACTGAGCGCCTGTGCTGCAAACCAGGGGACCACCGATAACGGGTCCACTGACAGCGAGAGCACCGGCGGATCAGTCCGCGTCGTGGAGGTTAACGCCTTTAGCTCGTTCAACAGCCAGACGGCGAACGGCAACGTGGATGTCAACGGCAAGATTGCGTACGCGACGCACTCCGGGTTCAACTACATCACTGACGAACTTGAAGTGGTGCCGCTGGAAGAATTCGGTTCCTATGAGAAGGTCTCCGATGACCCGCTGACGGTCAAGTACACCGTTAACGAAGGAGTTAACTGGTCCGACGGCGAACCCGTCGATGCTGATGACCTGATGCTGATGTGGGCCGTCAACTCAGGCCACTTCAACGACGCCACACTGGATGACGAGGGAGCGGTTGTCTCCGGCACCAGCTACTTCGACTACGCCGGCGATACGTCCGGCCTGGGCTTGACCGATGTTCCCGAGGTCGGCGACGACGGACGAAGCATCACCATGACGTACTCCGAGCCCTTCGCTGACTGGGAGGTCGCGTTCGGCCTGATGTCCGACGGCGGCGTGAACGTTCCCGCGCACGTGGTGGCCGAGAAGGCTGGCCTGGCCGACGGCGACGCCCTGATCAAGCTGATCCAGGACTCCCCGGCAGGAGATCCGGAGAACCCGGCTCCGGTCAATGAGGAACTGAAAGCAGTTTCAGACTTCTGGAACACCGGTTTCGACACCAAGTCCCTGCCGTCGGATCCGTCGCTGTACCTCTCGAACGGTCCGTTCATCGTCTCAGCCATTGATCCGGAAAACTCGATGACGCTGGTCCGCAATGAGGACTACAGCTGGGGCGCCGAGCCGAAGGTTGACGAAATCAACGTCCGCTACATCGGTGACTCCCCGGCCCAGGTGCAGGCCCTGAAGAACGGCGAAGTGGACATCATTGCTCCGCAGGCTTCAGCCGACACCGTGGCACAGCTGGAAGCCATCGACGGCGTGACCATCAACAGCGGCAACCAGCTTGCCTATGATCACCTCGACCTGAACTTCTCGGGTGTCTTCGCCGAGCAGAACGTACGCGAAGCCTTCATGAAGACCGTTCCCCGCGACGCAATCGTTGACTCGATCGTCAAGAAGCTGAACCCGGATGCAGCCCCGCTGGATTCGCAGATCTTCCTCTCCGACCAGCCCGGCTATGAGGAATCCGCCAGCAACAACGGTTCCTCGGCCTACGGCGAGGTGGACATTGAAGGTGCTAAGGAACTGCTGGCCGGTGCCACCCCGGAAGTCCGGATCATGTACAACAAGGACAACCCCAACCGTGCGGACGCCTACACGCTGATTGCCGAGTCTGCCTCCCAGGCCGGCTTCAAGGTCGTCGACGGCGGCCTGGGCGCTTCCGACTGGGGGTCAGCCCTGGGCGGCGGAACCTACGACGCGTCGATCTTCGGCTGGATCAGCTCGGGTGTTGGCGTCAGCAGCGTTCCGCAGCTCTTCAAGACCGGTGCCGCCTCCAACTACAGCGGGTTCTCGAACCCCGAGGCTGACACTTTGATGGATCAGCTGATCGTTGAAACCGATGCGGAGAAGCAGCGCGAGCTGCAGACCCAGATTGACAAGCTGATTTGGGATTCCTCCTTCGGCCTGCCGCTCTTCCAGTCGCCGGGCGTTGACGCGCACAGCGACAGCATCAGCGGCATCAACTCCTACATGCCCAACCAGACCGGCGTCTGGTGGAACTTCTGGGAATGGGAAGTCAAGTAATCCCGGTGGCCTGAGCGCCATGCAGTAACCCGCAAGGCGCCGGGGCCTCCACGGCCCCGGCGCCTTGCCTCTTTCCAAACTCCTGCTTCCCACGGCCCTCCCGCGCCTCCGGCAAGTGATTGGGAACTACCAAATTCCCAGCCACTATGACCTGCACTACACTTCTGCGAGTGCCGGGAGAACCCCCGGACCGTACTAATGAGGCTGACAACTTTATGGTTACCTACATCGTCCGGCGGCTTTTGACCGCCGTGCTAATCCTCTTCGGGGCTTCCTTCCTCGTCTACCTCCTGACAGCGGCGTCAGGGGATCCCCTGCATGATCTGCGTGAAAACCCTGCCCCTAACCGGGAAGAACTGATCCGCAGCCGCATCGAGCTCCTGAACCTGGATGTCCCGGCCCCACTGCGCTATTTCCACTGGCTCGGCGGCGCCGTGAAATGCCTGGCGCCCTTCGCGGCGACCTGTGACCTGGGCCAGAGCGTCCAGGGTGAAGCCGTAACCGACGCCCTCGGCCGAGCCATGGGCGCCACGATTCTTCTGGTCACCACCGCAACGGTTCTGGCCATCATCGTGGGCATCTCCCTGGGGATCATCACCGCCCTGCGCCAGTACAGCTCGCTGGACTACAGCGTGACCTTTATGGCCTTCCTGTTCTTCTCCCTGCCGATCTTCTGGCTGGCCGTCCTGCTCAAGGAATACGGTGCCATCGGCTTCAATGACTTCCTGGCCGACCCGACCATACCTATGTCCGTGGTCCTGGGAGTGGGATTGGCCAGCGGTCTGATCTGGGTTGTTTTTGCCGGCGGCTCGTGGCAGCGCCGCGGCGTCGCCTTCGCCGCAGGCTTCGCGGTTGCGGCCGTCATTCTTTACCTGCTCGGACTAACCGGCTGGTTTACCGCCCCCAGTCTCGGGCCGGTGGTGATTGCCCTGACGGGCGTCGCCATCGCCTACGGTGTGACCCTGCTCAGTGCGGGGCTGAAGAACCGCAAGGCCCTGTATTCCGCCCTGATCACCGTGGCCATCGGGGTGATGGCCTACTATGCCGTCCAGCCGCTGCTGAACTCGGCTACCTGGACCATGATCCTGCTGCTGGCACTGGCGACGGTCGCCGTCGGCTGCCTGGTGGGCTACCTCATGGGTGGTTACGACCGCGGGCAGAGCATGCGGGGCGCCGCCCTGACCGGACTGCTGGTCGGAGGCCTCATTGTCCTTGACCGGTTTATGTTCACCTGGCCTGCCTACATGGCCAACTCCCGGATCCGGGAAAGGCCCATCGCCACCGTGGGTGCATCCACTCCGGGGCTCGACGGCGATTTCTGGATCAGTGGACTGGACACGTTCACCCACCTCCTGCTGCCCACCATCGCCCTCCTCCTGGCCTCCCTGGCCAGCTACAGCCGCTACTCGCGGGCATCGATGCTGGAAATCATGAACATGGACTACATCCGCACTGCCCGGGCAAAGGGGCTCTCAGAGCGCACCGTGGTGATGCGCCATGCTTTCCGCAACGCTTTGATTCCGCTGGCCACCATCGTTGCCTTTGACATCGGCGCGCTGATCGGCGGCGCCGTCATCACCGAGCAGGTCTTCGCCTTCAGCGGCATGGGACAGATGTTCGTCCAGGCACTGCAGCGGGTTGATCCCAACCCGATCATGGGCTTCTTCCTGGTGACCGGCATTCTGGCGCTGGTCTTCAACCTGGTGGCAGACCTTGTTTATACCGTCCTTGATCCGCGCGTAAGGGTGAAGTCATGAGCACGACGTTTTCCGCCGAAACCCCCTCCAATCCGCCCGGCACAGATCCTGAACTGCCCCAAGCCAAGGTTGTAGGACTGTCGCAGGGACAAATTGTCCGAAAGCGTTTCTTCGATAACACTGCGGCGATCATTTCGCTGGTGGTCTTTGCCTTGATCTGCGTCCTGGCGTTCACTTCCATTGGATTCGCTGGTATCCCCGGTTGGTGGAAGTACGACCACCGGCAATTCACCGAGCAGATCAATGGCGGTGCGCCGACCTTCGTGAACATCTTTAACTGGGGTGAGCACCCCTTCGGCCAGGACCGGATTGGCCGGGACATGTTCGCCATGACCATGCGCGGGACGCAGCAGTCCATCATCGTGATGTTCTTGGTCGGCGCCATTGCCTGCGTGGTTGGTTCCGTGGTCGGAGCTGCCGCGGGCTACTTCCGGGGCTGGGTTGAAGCCGTGCTGATGCGCCTGACGGACGTCGTTATCATCATTCCGATCATCGTGATGGCCGCAGTCCTGGGCCAGATCGCCAACCGCCTGGTTGGGGAAGGGATCGGCGTTATCCTGCTGGGCATCTTCCTGGGTCTGGCGACCTGGACGTCGCTGGCCCGGCTGGTGCGCGGAGAGTTCCTCTCGCTGCGCGAACGGGAATTTGTCGACGCGGCCCGGATCGCCGGCGCTTCCAACAACCGGATCATCTTCAAGCACATCCTGCCCAATGCGGTGGGTGTGATCATCGTGAACACCACGCTGCTGATGTCAACGGCCATCCTGCTGGAGACCTCGCTCAGCTACATCGGGTTCGGTGTGCAGCCTCCGGACACCTCCCTGGGGCTGCTGGTCAGCCAGAATCAGGAAGCATTCCAGACCCGCCCGTGGCTGTTCTGGTGGCCCGGCCTGTTCATCGTGTCGATCTGCCTGTGCATCAACTTCATCGGTGACGGCCTGCGGGATGCTTTCGATCCGCGGCAGAAGAAGTTCAACGCCAAAAAGGTCAAGACGAAGACAGTAGGCAGCTAGTGGGAATGCTGCTGTCCCGGAGGGGGCTGGGCTTAGGCCAGTCCCGTCAGGGCGAAGAGCACAACAGTCAGGGCCGGCAAGCCCAGCAGCCAGCGCCAGTTGGCCGTGCTGCGGACCGTCGCAGCGTCCGTCTGGTCCGCGTCGATTCCACCGGCATTCACCAGGGCCTCCCAGCGGCTGCGGACCAGCCGGGCGGCCTGTCCGGAGTCGGTGTGGCTGAGGTCGCCGGGACGGATCGAGCCGCCGGCACCGTACGTGGTTCCCGGGAGGTTGCGGACATGTTCGGGCTTTCCCGCATGGGTGCCCCAGACGCCCGGCGCCGGAGCCGCCCAGGCGGTGTAGGAGCCGTGTGGTGTGATGAGCTTCAGAGCGAAGCGCGTGTCCACGTGGATCAGTGCGGTCCAGGGAACTTCGATGGTGCGGAACGGGTTCTGCAGGGCCACACCGTCGGTATCCACGCGTACGCACGGATACCAGAACAGCCAGCTGGCCACCGCCGGAATGAGCAGCAGGGGAGCCGTGGCCAGCAGCCCGGAAAACCCGGAGCTCAGGAACGCGGAAACCATGGCCGCCAGAGCCAGCAGCCCGGCAATTCCGGTGAACCACAGGGTGCTCCGGGGACGGAAAACGGCAGGCTCAGGCTTGCTCATCGGGATCGACATACCCCCATCGTTACAGCATTTCCAGGTACCTCTGTAATCGGCCCGATGACCCGGGACGCGCGCAGCCTGGATGGAAGGAAACCAAGGCCATGACTGAAACCATTATGGGAAGTTCGGGCACTGCGAGCCGCCAGGACCGGCCCCCGGTCCTGGAAGTACGCGACCTGTCCGTTGACTTCGGGGTGGACAAGGAATGGGTTCCCGCCGCCGTCGGATTGAATTACCACGTCAACGCCGGCGAAGTCCTGGCCATCGTGGGTGAATCCGGCTCCGGCAAGAGCGCCAGCTCCATGGCACTGCTGGGTCTGCTGCCCACGAACTCGCGGGTGACGGGCGAAGTGCTGCTGGACGGCAAGCCCCTGCTGGGCCTGTCTCCGCACAGACTCCGCCAGGTCCGGGGCAACGACGTCGCGGTGATCTTCCAGGAGCCGATGACGGCGCTGAACCCCGTCTACACGGTGGGTTTCCAGATTATGGAGACGCTGCGGCTGCACAACGAAATCTCCCCGGACGAAGCGAAGCAGCGTGCACTGAAACTGCTGGCCATGGTGGAGCTGCCGGACCCTGAGAAAGCGTTCAAATCCTATCCGCACCAGCTTTCGGGCGGCCAGCGGCAGCGCGCCATGATCGCCCAGTCCCTGTCCTGTGATCCGAAGCTGCTGATCGCGGATGAGCCGACGACGGCCCTGGACGTGACCGTCCAGGCGGAAATCCTCGACCTGATGCGGAACCTGCGCACCAAGCTGAATTCGGCCATTGTCCTCATTACCCACGACATGGGCGTAGTGGCGGACCTTGCCGACCGGATCGCCGTGATGCGCCACGGTGTGATTGTGGAGACCGGGACGGCCAAGGAAATCTTCGCGAACCCGCAGCACCCGTACACCCGCGCGCTGCTGGACTCCGTGCCGCACCTGGGACAGGGAGCCGCGGGGGAGAATGTGGACGTGGTCGCCGCCCTGGCCGCAGCCACCAACGTTGAGCTGGAATCCGTGGACCAGCAGGAGCTGGCGCGCCGCGAGGACATTGTCCTCGCCGGCTTGGAATCAGCTTCGGCCACAGCCGGCGCACCCGCGGCCGAACCGGTCCTGGTGCTGGAAAACGTTGCCATTGAGTACCCCAAGCAGGGCCGGGTTGCGGCCTTCCGTGCCGTTGAGGGAGCGAATCTCTCGATCTTCCCCGGAGAGGTCATGGGCCTGGTGGGCGAGTCCGGCTCCGGCAAGACCACCATTGGCCGTGCGGCAGTCGGGCTGCTGCCCGTCGCTGAAGGCGAGCTGCGCGTGGTGGGCACGGACATCTCGGAGCTGAAGCCCAACTCCAAGGCGATGCACCAGCTCCGCCGGCAGGTGGGCATGGTCTTCCAGGACCCGTCCTCCTCCCTGAACCCGCGCCTGCCGATTGGTGAGAGCATCGGCGAGCCGATGTTCCTGGCCGGGGAGGCCAAGGGAGCCGCGCTGCAGCAGCGGATCGAAGAACTGCTGGACCAGGTGGAGCTTCCCCGTGCCTACCGGAACCGTTATCCGCATGAGCTCTCCGGCGGCCAAAAGCAGCGCGTGGGGATTGCCCGTGCCCTGTCCCTGAAGCCGAAGCTGATGGTGGCGGATGAACCGACGTCCGCCCTGGACGTTTCCGTGCAGGCCAAGGTGCTGGAGCTGTTCCAGAACCTGCAGCGGGAACTCGGTTTCGCCTGCCTCTTCGTCACACATGACCTGGCCGTAGTGGACGTGCTGGCTGACAACATCTGCGTAATGCGTCACGGCCGGATCGTGGAGCAGGGCACCCGGGACCAGATCCTGCGGAACCCGCGGGAGGAATACACGCAGCGCCTGATCGCCGCTGTGCCGCTCCCGGACCCGGACAAGCAGCGTGAGCGCCGGGAACTTCGGGCCAAGCTGAACGCAGGCTCCGGCGTCGTTTCCTAGGTCTCTGCGCTCCCGTTAGGCACTTGATCAGCGGAAGGCCCCTTTCCCGGCTATGGTCCAGGGAGGGGCCTTCCTGCTTGCTGCGCCGGGGCAGCAGGGGCGCATTAGGGAACCTTTGGCAAAACGACTAGAATGGTACGGTGCCCGCTGACGGCGGCCTCTCGGCGATTTCTTACACGTGTGTTCCTACGCAGCATTTGTATAGAACTGCCGGACTATCCGGAATCGAACTCCGGACCACTGTGAATCATCCCGAACGCTTACCAATGAATTGAGTCTTCACGCATGTCAGAAACCAACACGGCTGTGAACAGCGCTGTGCGAAGCGACCTCCGGAACGTTGCTATTGTGGCCCACGTTGACCACGGCAAAACGACCCTCGTCGACGCCATGCTCAAGCAGACGAACTCCTTTGCATCCCACGGAGACGTTGAAGAACGCGTGATGGACTCCGGCGACCTGGAGCGCGAAAAGGGCATCACCATCCTGGCCAAGAACACCACGGTGTTCTACAACGGTCCGGCCGCCAACGGCGAGACCATCACCATCAACGTGATCGACACCCCCGGCCACGCCGACTTCGGCGGCGAGGTGGAACGCGGTCTGTCCATGGTGGACGGCGTTGTGCTCCTCGTTGACGCCTCCGAGGGCCCGCTGCCCCAGACCCGCTTCGTGCTGCGCAAGGCCCTTGCCGCCAAGCTGCCGGTCATCCTGCTGGTCAACAAGACCGACCGCCCCGATGCCCGCATCGACGAGGTTGTCAGCGAAGCCATGGACCTGCTCCTGGGCCTGGCCTCCGACCTCGCGGACGAAGTTCCGGACCTGGATCTGGACCTGGTCCTGAACGTTCCCGTTGTCTACGCAGCAGCCCGTGTGGGTGCCGCATCCCTGGAGCAGCCGGCCGATGGCCAGGCTCCGGCCAACGACAACCTGGAACCGCTGTTCCAGACCATCATTGACCACATCCCGGCCCCGACGTACGACCCCGAGGGTGTCCTGCAGGCCCACGTGACCAACCTGGACGCCTCGCCGTTCCTTGGCCGCCTGGCACTGCTGCGTATCTTCAACGGCACCCTGCGCAAGGGCCAGCAGGTTGCCTGGGCCCGCGCCGACGGCACCATGAAGACGGTCAAGATCACCGAACTCCTGGCCACCAAGGCACTGGAGCGCGTTCCGGCCGAATCCGCCGGACCCGGTGAGATCGTCGCCGTCGCCGGCATCGAAGACATCACGATTGGTGAAACCCTCACCGACGTCGACAACCCCAAGCCGCTGCCGCTCATCACGGTCGATGATCCCGCGATCTCCATGACCATCGGTATCAACACCTCGCCGCTCGCCGGCCGGGTGAAGGGCGCCAAGGTCACCGCACGCCAGGTCAAGGACCGCCTCGACAAGGAACTGATCGGCAATGTCTCGCTCCGCGTCCTGCCGACCGAGCGTCCCGACGCCTGGGAAGTCCAGGGCCGCGGCGAGCTCGCCCTGGCCATCCTCGTGGAGCAGATGCGCCGCGAAGGCTTCGAACTGACTGTCGGCAAGCCGCAGGTTGTCACCAAGATGATCGACGGCAAGGTCCACGAGCCGATGGAACACATGACCATCGACGTACCCGAGGAATACCTCGGCGCCGTCACCCAGCTGCTGGCCGCCCGCAAGGGCCGCATGGTCAACATGGCCAACCACGGCACCGGCTGGGTCCGGATGGAATTCATTGTTCCGGCACGTGGCCTGATCGGCTTCCGCACCCGGTTCCTCACGGAAACCCGCGGCGCAGGCATCTCCGCCTCCATCGCCGAGGGATACGAGCCGTGGGCCGGCCCGATCGAATACCGCACCAACGGTTCGATGATCGCCGACCGCGCCGGTGTGGTTACTCCGTTCGCCATGATCAACCTGCAGGAACGCGGCTCCTTCTTCGTGGAGCCGACCTCCGAGGTTTACGAGGGCATGATCGTCGGCGAGAACTCGCGCGCCGATGACATGGACGTGAACATCACCAAGGAAAAGAAGCTCACCAACATGCGTGCAGCTTCCTCCGACACGTTCGAGAACCTGACCCCGCCGCGGAAGCTGACCCTGGAGGAATCCCTCGAATTCGCCCGTGAGGACGAATGCGTTGAGGTCACCCCCGAGTCGATCCGTATCCGCAAGCTCATCCTGGACGCCAACGAGCGTGCCAAGGCCAACCGCGCCCGCGCCAAGGCCTAGCACCATCGCCACGGCACACACTTCCGGCCACCGGGTCCCGCGTATGCGGGGCCCGGTGGCCGTGCTTCTGGGTGCCGTGGCGGCGGCCGTCCTGGGCACTTCGCTGCACGCCCAGGTGATCTACGCAGGAGACGCCGCCCTTCCGCTCGGCGCTGCGGGGGCGCTGGTCTTCAGTGCCGCCGTGGCCGTTCTGGCGGGCCTGTGGGCGCGTTCGGTCCTGGTCAGCGCCCTGACCGGGGTGCTGACCTATGTGCTCCTCGGATTCTTCACCCTCGATGTCTTCGGCGGTCCGCTGATCGTCACCGGAACCGTCTCGGACCTCGATCTGCCGGTCACCACCGCCGGGCTGATCTGGATTTACGGCCAGGCAGCAGCAACTGTGGCAGCGGTGCTTATCACTGCCGGCGTCCTGCGCCGTGAGGCCGTGTTCCAGCGCACCGTGGCAGCCCAGGAACCCCTGGGCTACGGGACTGATCCGGGATACCGTCCCGGCGGTGCCGGAACCCTGCAGGGACCGGAAACCGGCCGGCAGGAACCACCCGCTTAGTTCCCCGCAGGGTCCAGATGATGGGCCAGCAGAAGTGACGTCGGAGTGCCGTCCGCATCAGGGCCGCGCACGGCATACTCCTCGAAGACGGCCCGCAGCTTAGCCATCATGGCGCTGCGGTTTTCCTCGTTAAGGCACACGCCCATCCGCACCACGTCAATGTCTGACGGAGAGAGGCCTTCGATCTCCTGGCGGAATGTCTCCAGCAATACTGCCTTCGTGCCCTCCGGAAGCGATGTCTGCCAGCTCAGGCCGGTGGCCCGGTACGGTATTTCCTTCGCCCCGCGGTTGCCTGTGCGCGGTTCTCCGGCGCGCAGGAAACCGGTGCTCAGGAGTGTCCGAACATGGTGCAGGGCCGTTGCGGGATTCAGCTCCAGCGCCTCGGCAATTTCCTTGTTGGTGCGCTCCCGGTGCAGGCACAGCCGCAGGATGCGCACCCGTACGGGAGAACTCAGTGCCCGTCCACGGGCTTGAACTACCTCATCGCTCGGCATCACCTCAGCATACGCCGCGGGTCCAGGCGCTTCTGCCGGGATCAGGACCCGGTGCGCGGCCGGCGCCGCGGGGGCGCGTCCGGTACCGGTTTGCCCGCGGTCACCCGCTCCCAGGCGATGAAGACTTCGCCGGTCCGGGTTGCGATGGTGCACCCGGCGGAGTCCAATGCCGTGATGGTTCCCAGTGCATCAGTCAACCCGTCCTCGATCCGGTACCGGACGACGGCGCGGCGTCCGGTACCAGCCTCGCGGAGGCGGGATTCGGGGGTCTGGGAAGTCATCGTTACATAGTACGCGCGGGCCGTCCGGCTGGGAGATAATGGTGTGGGCTACTAACGTGGAAGCAACACCTCGTGGACAACCGCTGATCAGCGGTATTCCGCACACCAAGGAAGGCAAAGGGACGTGACGTACGTAATTGCGCAGCCATGCGTGGATGTTAAGGACAAGGCATGCATCGAAGAATGCCCCGTGGACTGCATCTACGAAGGTGAACGCTCCCTCTACATCCACCCCGACGAGTGCGTCGACTGCGGTGCCTGCGAACCGGTGTGCCCCGTCGAAGCGATTTACTACGAGGACGACACGCCTGAGGAATGGGCGGATTACTACAAGGCCAACGTCGAGTTCTTCGACGACCTGGGTTCCCCGGGCGGCGCTGCCAAGCTCGGCAACACCCACAAGGATCACCCGTTGATCGCCGCCCTGCCGCCGCAGAACCAGGAATGAGCGGGACCGTCTCCCGGAGCTTCGGACTGAACCTTCCGGAGTACCCCTGGGAAGCCATGGCCCCCTACGCCCGGCAGGCCGCTGCCCATGCTGACGGTGCGGTGAACCTGTCCATCGGAACGCCGGTGGATCCGACGCCGGCTTTCATTCAGGAAGCGCTGGCCGCGGCTGCCGATGCACCCGGATATCCCACGACGCACGGCACGCTGGAACTGCGCCAGGCCATCGCCGGGTGGTTCGCCCGCCGCCGTGCAGTTCCCGGCCTGGACCCGCAGGACATCATGCCGACCGTCGGCTCCAAGGAGCTGGTGGCTTGGCTCCCGCTGCTGCTTGGACTCGGGGCGGGGGACGTCGTCGTGCGTCCGACCGTTGCCTACCCGACCTATGACATGGGTGCCGTTCTGGCCGGCGCCACCGCGGTGGCTGCAGACGACCTGGAGGACCTGGATGAGCAGACCCGGGCCCGGGTCCGGCTGGTCTGGGTGAATTCGCCCGGCAACCCCACGGGAATCGTCCGCGGCGCTGAATCCCTGGCGCGCCTGGTGGAGCAGGCCCGGGAGCTCGGCGCCGTGGTTGCCTCCGACGAGTGCTACGCCGAACTGGGCTGGGGCGAATGGGACACCGCGCGGGGAGGTGCACCGGTTCCATCGGTCCTGGATCCCCGGGTGAGCGGTGGCAGCAACGAATCGCTGCTGGCCGTCTACTCGCTCAGCAAACAGTCCAACGTGGCCGGCTACCGGGCAGCGTTCGTAGCCGGGGACTCCGCGATCATCGCCAACCTGGTCAACAGCCGCAAGCACGCCGGCATGATCGTCCCGGCACCGGTCCAGGCCGCCATGCAGGCCGCGCTGTCCGAAGACGGGCACGTTGCTGAGCAGAAGGACAAGTACCGGGCCCGGCGGGAACTGCTGGTTCCGGCCCTGGAATCCTTTGGCCTGGACATCCGGCACTCCGAAGCCGGCCTCTACCTCTGGGCGACCGCCGGGGAGGACACCTGGCAAACGGTCCAGCGGTTCGCCGAACTGGGAATCGTCGTCGGACCGGGCGTGATTTATGGGGACGCGGGTGCCGGATTCATCCGTGTGGCCCTGACTGGGAGCGATGAACGGATTGCCGCAGCCGCCCGGCGGCTGGCCGAGGCTGCGGGCTGATTGGCCTGTGACACGGCGCAGCCATGTTGCGCTTGCACAACAACATGGTTACCGATTAGTGGTATCGCCCGGTCAGCCGGTAGCGTTTTAGCGAAATAGTTTAAGCACCGAATGTGTACTATGGGCGCTTCCCTCACGAGGATGAGGGCCCGTAGCAGTGGGTTCTTCAACTCCTGAAGGAGAAAAATGACTGAGCGACCGAGTGCCGAGCTGCACTATGGGACCGACCCGGGGGACAAGCTCGAGCTGCCCCGCATCGCGGCGGAGGAAGGCAACGACGGTTTCGACGTATCGAAGCTGCTGAAGCAGACGGGGACCGTCACCTTCGATCCCGGCTTTATGAATACCGCGGCAACCACCTCGGCGATCACCTACATCGACGGTGACGCGGGAATCCTGCGCTACCGCGGATACCCGATTGAACAGCTGGCAAAGCACTCGAGCTTCCTCGAGACCTCATACCTGCTGATCTATGGCAACCTTCCCACTGCCACTGAACTGGAAAACTTCGACCATCGGATCCGCCGGCACACGCTGCTGCACGAGGACCTGAAGGGCTTCTTCGGCGGCTTCCCGCGCGACGCACACCCGATGCCGGTGCTGTCCTCCGCTGTCAGCGCCCTGTCCACGTTCTACCAGGACTCCCTGGACCCCTTCGACGATGAGCAGGTGGAACTCTCCACCGTCCGCCTCATGGCGAAGCTCCCGGTCATCGCGGCCTACGCCCACAAGAAGAGCATCGGGCAGCCCATGCTGTACCCGGACAACTCCATGAACCTCGTGGAGAACTTCATGCGGCTGTCCTTCGGCCTCCCGGCCGAGCCGTACGATGTGGATCCGAAGCTGGTCAAGGCACTGGACCTGCTGCTCATCCTGCACGCAGACCACGAGCAGAACTGTTCGACGTCGACAGTCCGCCTGGTTGGCAGCTCCAACGCCAACATGTTCGCTTCGATTTCCGCCGGCATCAGCGCGCTCTTTGGGCCGCTGCACGGTGGCGCCAACGAAGCCGTTTTGAACATGCTCCGCCAGATCCAGTCCAACGGCATGCAGCCGGAGGACTTCATGGAAAAGGTGAAGAACAAGGAAGACGGCGTGAAGCTCATGGGCTTCGGGCACCGCGTCTACAAGAACTACGATCCGCGCGCCAAGATCGTCAAGGCGACGGCACACGAGATCCTCTCCGACCTCGGCGGCAACGACGAGCTGCTGGACATCGCCATGCGCCTGGAGGAGAAGGCCCTCGCGGACGACTACTTCATTGAGCGCAAGCTCTACCCGAACGTGGACTTCTACACCGGCCTCATCTACAAGGCGATGGGCTTCCCGGAGAAGATGTTCACCGTGCTCTTCGCGATTGGCCGCCTGCCGGGCTGGATTGCCCAGTGGCGCGAAATGATGCAGGACCCGCAGACCAAGATCGGCCGCCCGCGCCAGCTCTACACGGGTGTTGCGGAGCGTAACTACCCGGAGCGCTAAACCAAGCGAAAGGGCGGGCCGCCTTCCTCGGGAAGAGGAGGCGGCCCGCCCTTTGCTGTATCAGGAGCGCCGTTGGATCAGGAGCTCCTGGCTGAATCAGGAGTGCGGGGCGTAGCCCTGCGGGTTCTGCTTCTGCCAGTTCCAGTGGTCCTGGCACATGTCCTCGAGGGACCGTCCGGCAGACCAGCCCAGCTCGGCGAGGGCGGCGGAGGGGTCGGCATAGCTGACCGCCGCGTCGCCCGGACGGCGCGGGGCAAACTCGTACGGGACATCCTTGCCGGCTGCCTTCGAGAAGGCGGCAAGCACCTCCAGGACGGAGGAGCCGTTGCCGGTGCCCAGATTCCACCGTTTGACGCCCTTGCGGGCGGCAATGTAATCCAGCGCTGCCAGATGGCCTGCCGCGAGGTCCATCACATGGATGTAGTCGCGCACGCCGGTTCCGTCGGGAGTGGGGTAGTCGTTGCCGAAGACCATAACCTTTTCCCGGCGGCCGACCGCAACCTGGGCCACGAACGGGAGCAGGTTGTTCGGCACACCCGTGGGGTCCTCGCCGATGCGGCCTGACTCATGGGCGCCAACCGGGTTGAAGTAGCGCAGCAGGGCGATGCTCCAGCGCTCATCGGAGGCACCCAGGTCGGCCAGGATGTCCTCGATCTGTTCTTTGGTCCGCCCGTAGGGATTCACGGCGTCCATCGGCATCTTCTCGACCAGGGGCACCTCCTCGGAGGCGCCGTAGACGGTGGCGGAGGAACTGAACACGATGGTGCGGACATCATGCCGGTCCATCACCTCCAGCAGGTTAAGGGTGCCGGCAACGTTGTTCCGGTAGTAGTACAGCGGCTTCGCCACCGACTCGCCGACGGCCTTCAGTCCGGCGAAGTGAATCACCGCTTCAGGGGAGTGCTGGGCGAAGACAGCTTCGAGCGCCTGCGGGTCCAGCAGGTCAGCCTGCACAAACTCCGCCGTGCGCCCGGAGAGTTCCTGGACCCGGTTGAGGGATTCGGTGCTGGAGTTGGCCAGGTTGTCCAGGACCACGACGTCGTGGCCGGCCTGCAGCAGCTCAAGAGTGGTGTGGGATCCGATGTAGCCGGTTCCTCCGGTGACTAGTATTCGCATGCTCCCAGCCTACTGGGTGGACCTTGCCAATGCTGAAGGGCTATCCGGTGCCCACGGGGGCCACATGGATGGCAACCTGGGAATCCGAGGCGTCAGAGCCGGTCCATTCGCCGCTCCCGCGGCTCCAGGTCCGGGAATCGTAGGAGACCTCGTTGATCCCCAGAGCGCGGGCGTTGGCTACAGCCCAGTGCGCCAGGGACCAGCCGTAGTCGCCGGAGGCGCCGATCAAAAGCACATCGCCCAGCACCACGGCCTGCTGCGTGCCGTACAGAGTGGTCACTGCGGCGAGGATGCTTTCCGGGTTTCCGGCCGTTGCAGCGGGATTCAGGACGCAGGTCAGCGCAGCCGGGGACTGGCCGGTCAGGGCGGAGGCAAACGCCCGGCCCTCGGGTTCATGGTCCGCATAGGCGTCCGGGTAGGCACTGCGCTGCACAGTCTGGGCCGCGACCGTGATCGGCAGCTCCTGGTAGCCCTCGACCTGCACCAGTGCGTCATAAAAGGCGTTGGCCGCGTACACCGGATCCATGATCTGTTCCTGTGTGCCCCAGCCCTGGGACGGACGCTGCTGGAACAGGCCGCGGGAATCGGGGCCGGCATCGTCGCCGTAGTCGATATTGCGCAGCCCCGATTCCTGGACCGCGGTCGCCAGTGCAATCGACGCCGCCCGCGGGGGAAGCCCGCGGACGACGGCGACGGCCGCGATTGTTGCAGCGTTGGCCGCCTGTTCCGGGGTGAGCTGCCAGGTGCTGTCATTGACGGCTGCCGTGCAGCTTTCCCGGAGGGGGCGGTCCTCCCCGGAGGTGCCGGCGAGCACCAGGAGGTACAGCGCCGCGGCCGCCGCTGCAGCGCCCGCCACGAGGAGCACCGTCACCCGCTGCCTGCGCGCGGGCAGCGGGTGGTTGCGGGGATTCACGGCCAGTTCTCCCGGTTGTGCCGCCTAGTTGGCGTGCAGCGCGGCGTTCAGTTCCACGGTGCGGGCCAGCCGGGGGAGGACCTCGACGGCGCCGGTCACCGAGTTGCGGCGGAACAGCAGGCCGGGCACACCGGAAAGTTCTGCAGCTTTCAGGGTGCGTGCTTCCCCGGTTTCCGGATCCACCACGCTGACCCGGGTGCCGGCGGTGATGTAGAGGCCGGCTTCGACGACCGTGTCATCACCGATGCTGATGCCCACGCCGGAGTTTGCCCCGAGGAGCACCCGTTCCCCAACGGTGATCCGCTCCTTGCCGCCGCCGGAGAGGGTACCCATGATCGAAGCGCCGCCGCCGACGTCGCTGCCGTCACCGACCACCACGCCTGCAGAGATACGGCCCTCAACCATGGACGTCCCCAGGGTGCCGGCATTGAAATTGACGAAGCCCTCGTGCATTACCGTGGTGCCTTCGGCGAGGTGCGCCCCAAGGCGGACCCGGTCGGCGTCGGCAATGCGCACTCCGGAGGGCAGGACGTAGTCCACCATCCGCGGGAACTTGTCCACGCCGTACACGGTCACCGCTCCGCGGGCACGCAGGCCCACGCGGACCTGCTCGAAGCCCGCAACCTGGCAGGGGCCGAAATTGGTCCACACAATGTTGGGCAGGACACCGAAGACACCGTCCAGGTTGATGGTGTTGGGCGCCGCAAGCCGTGCCGAGAGGACATGCAGGCGAAGGTAGGCGTCCGCAGTGGAGCCCGGAGCTGCATCCAGGTCGACCTGCGTTTCCACGACTTCGCCGCGGGTGCCGCGGACCTCATCGGTCATGGCGTCGGCAGCCTTGGCCAGGTCGGCGGCCAGTGCTGTGTCCGGTTCGAAAGGTGCCAGCTGCGGCTTCGGGTACCAGACGTCAAGGACGGTGCCGTCTGCGGCTACGGTAGCCAGTCCAAGGCCGGAGGCGGTGCGGGCGGTCAGGGCTGATGGGGTGCTGGAAGTCATGGGTTCCACTCTACCGAGCGGTAGTCTGGTCCGGTGACTGTATTACCTGTGAACCGCCTGGACCTGGAGGGCGACGTTGCTGCCCTCACCGCCGCCCTGATGGACATCGAAAGTGTCTCCGGCAACGAGGCTGCCATTGCCGGCGCCGTCGAATCCGCGCTCCGCTCCCTGGACCATCTGGAGGTGGTCCGGGACGGCGACACGGTGATGGCGCGCACGAACCTGGGCCGGGCCGAACGGATCATCCTGGCCGGGCACCTGGACACCGTGCCGCTGCCGACGGTTCCCGGGGCCCGGGGCACCGTGCCCTCGCGCTGGGACGGCGAGGTGCTGTATGGTCGCGGGGCCACCGATATGAAGGGCGGCGTCGCCGTCCAGCTGGCGCTGGCAGCCCAGCTGACCGAACCCACCCGGGACATCACCTTCATCTTCTATGACCATGAGGAAGTTGACGCCTCGCTCAGCGGGCTCGGCCGGGTTGCCCGGAGCTACCCGGCGTGGCTGGAGGCAGACTTCGCGATCCTGCTTGAACCCACGGACGGCACGGTGGAAGGCGGCTGTAACGGGACCATGCGCTTCCAGGCCCGGACCACCGGAAAGGCCGCCCACTCGGCACGCGCGTGGATGGGGGAGAACGCCATACACGCGGCGGCGGAAATCCTGGTGAGGCTGCGCGGCCATGAGCCGGCCACCGTCCGGGTTGAAGGCCTGGACTACCGCGAGTCGCTGAACGCGGTCCGCATCAGCGGCGGCACCGCGGGAAACGTCATCCCCGACGCCGCCATGGTGGAAATCAACTACCGGTTCGCCCCGGACAAGGATCTGGCCCAGGCCGAGGCCTACGTCCGGAACCTGCTCGACGGCTTCGACCTGGTGGTTACGGATGCCTCCGCCGGCGCCCGCCCCGGGCTGGACCGCCCGGCTGCGGCCAGTTTCGTGGCCGCTGTGGGAGCTGAACCGAAACCCAAATACGGATGGACCGACGTCGCCCGATTCAGCGCGCTGGGTGTTCCGGCCGTGAACTTCGGGCCGGGGGATGCCCTGCTGGCCCATTCCGACGACGAGCATGTGCATGCCGAGGCCATCCGCGAGTGCCTGCGGGCCCTGCGGACGTGGCTGGGCTAGTTTTCGGCTGGCCCCATAAAGCGAAAGGTTCCCTCCCGGATTACCGGGAGGGAACCTTTCGCTTTTCTGATTTCGTCCAGGCCTAGCGTGCCGGGGCCGGAACGCCTTCGGGTTCCACATTGTCCTCGGTCCGCAGGAGCTGGCCGGACCGTGCGCCGAGGCGCCGCGAAAGGCGCTGGGCGGCGAACGTCAGGATCATATTCAGGACGATGAAGATCGCTGCGGTGACCAGCAGGGCGGGAAGGATATTTCCCTCCCCGGAGGCCAGGCGGCGGGCGTAAGCCAGCAGCTCGGTGTAGCCGATGAAGGTACCCAGGGCGGAGTCCTTCAGGATCACGACGAACTGGCTCAGCAGTGCCGGGAGCATGGCCACCAGCGCCTGCGGAACCTCGATGGCGCGCAGTGACTGGCTTCGGGTCAGGCCGATCGCCAGGCCTGCCTCGCGCTGACCCTTCGGCAGGCCGAACACGCCGGAGCGCACCAGCTCGGCGATGACCGATCCGTTGTAGAGGGTCAGGGCCAGGACAACCGCCACGAACGGTACATCGGACGAGGGCACCGGCGTCGACTTGGAAAGGAACTGATAGAAGAAGATCATCATCAGCAGCACCGGTACGGCGCGGAAGAACTCCACGATCACCCCGGAGGTCCAGCTGATGGCCTTGACCGAGGACAGGCGGCCCAGCCCGAAGACCAGGCCGAAGAGGATCGAGGTGACGATCGCGACGCCGGCTGCCCGCAGGGTGGCCAGCAGGCCCGGCAGCATAAAGAACTCCCAGGTGCGCCACTCGAGGAACGGAAGCCACTTGGCCGCGTCGAACTGGCCCTTCTCCGCCAGTCCGTTCACGATCAGGGCGATCAGGCCAAGGATCAAAAGGATCCCGAGGATGTTGCCGATCATGATCCGGCGCCGGGCGCGCGGGCCCGGCGCGTCGAAAAGGACACTCTGGCTCATCGGGCCACCGCCAGTTTCTTCGAGGCCCAGGTTGTCAGCAGGCCGATCGGGATCACGATGAGGACGAAGCCCAGCGCGAAGGTCAGGAAGATCTGTGTCATCAGGTCCGGCCGGAACTCGATCATGGTTTTCATGAGGCCGGATGCTTCCGCCACGGATGCCGTGGCAGCCACCGTGGTGTTCTTGGCCAGGGCGATCAGGACGTTGCCCAGCGGGGCAATGGCGCCGCGGAAAGCCTGCGGCAGGATAATCAGCCACGCGGCGGGCAGGAAGGAGAGGCCGATGGAACGGGCTGCCTCGGCCTGGCCCAGCGGAACCGTGTTCACTCCGCTGCGGATCGCCTCGCAGACGAAGGCTGCGTGGTAAACCGACAGGGAAAGGATGGCGAGCCGGAAGAAGTTGAGGTTGAAGTCGCTGGACAGGCTGACCTGGAGCTGGGACCACAGGGCCAGCGCACCGAAGACCATGATGATGGTCAGCGGCGTGTTCCTGAAGATGTTCACATACGCCGTGCCGAACCAGCGCAGGCTGGCTATGGGGGAGATGCGCATAATGGCCAGCACGGTGCCGAGCACCAGGGACCAGATACCGGCCCAGAAAGTCAGTTGGATGTTGACCCAGAAGGCCCCGACGACGTCGTATTCGCCGAAGAGCTCGAGGAAACCTTCCATATGTCACCTCTTCCATAAAAAAATAATGTGCGGAGTTCAGGGCAGGGCCGCAGCCCTGCCCTGAACTGTGCCGCCGAAAACCCGGCGGGGGTTGGTGAGGTTAGGCGCAGTCAGCCGGCGTGGGCGGGTTCAGTGAAGCATTGAAGGTGTAATCGGCACCCTCTGTGTTCGCCTTGATGGCCTCTTCCCAGGCGCCGTCGTCGATCATCTTCTGGATAGCGGCGTTGATGTCTTCACACTTGTCGCTGCCCTTCTGGATGCCGACGCCGTACTGCTCTTCAGAGAAGGTGTTGCCGACAACCTTGAACTGGCCCTTGTTTGCTTCGGTGGAGGCCAGGCCGGCCAGGATGATGTCATCGGTGGTGACGGCGTCAATCGAGCCGCCCTGCATGGCGGTGACGCACTCGGCGTAGCTCGGCTGTTCCATCAGGTTCACCTCGGACGCCAGGGTGTCCTTGATCTTCTGGGCGGAGGTGGAACCGGTGACGGAGCACAGGTTCTTGCCGTTGAGGTCCTCGGGGCCCTTGATGTCGTCATTGTCCGAGCGGACCAGCAGATCCTGGCCGGCAACGAAGTACGGGCCAGCGAAGCCGACCTTTTCCTTGCGGGTGTCAGTGATGGAGTAGGTCGCGAAGATCATGTCGACCTGGTCGTTTTCGAGCATGTTCTCGCGCTGGGCGGAGGGGGTCTCGATCCATTCGATCTGGTCTTCGCTGAAACCGAGCTCGCCGGCGACGTACTTGGCGACGTCGACGTCGAAGCCGCTGTAGGAGCCGCCTTCGTCAAAGCCCAGGCCGGGCTGGTCGAACTTGATGCCGACGCGGATGGTCTCCCCACCAGCGGAATCGGCGCTTTCGCTGCCGGAGTCCCCGCCGCAGGCGGAAAGGGTCAGGGCAGCTGCTGCAGCCATGGCGGCAGCAGCGTAGCGGGTCTTGCGCATTTTTTCTCCTTGCATTGCGGCAGGTTCCAGACGGATCCTGCCTTGCCTCAAAGGGTGGATGAAAAACTTTTGCGGTGCGGTGGGGGTCTCTAGTGCGCCAGGATCTTGCCGAGGAAGTCCTTGGCCCGGTCGCTCTTCGGGTGGGTGAAGAACTCCTCGGGGGTTGCCTGTTCGACGATCTGGCCGTCAGCCATAAAGATCACGCGGTCGGCGGCCTTCCGGGCGAAGCCCATTTCGTGGGTAACCACGATCATGGTCATCCCCTCCTGGGCCAGTTCGACCATGGTGTCCAGGACCTCGTTGATCATTTCCGGGTCCAGTGCCGAGGTTGGTTCGTCGAACAGCATCACCTTGGGCTTCATCGCCAGCGCACGGGCGATGGCCACACGCTGCTGTTGTCCGCCGGAAAGCTGAGCCGGAAGCTTGTTGGCCTGGTTGTCGACGCCGACCCGCTTGAGCAGGGTCATGGCCTTTTCCTTGGCCTCAGCGGATTTCTCCTTCTTGACCTTGATCGGGCCCAGCGCCACATTGTCCAGGATCGATTTGTGGGCAAACAGGTTGAACGACTGGAACACCATGCCGACGTCGGCACGCAGCTTCGCAAGGGCCTTGCCCTCGGCGGGCAGGACCTTTCCGTCAATGGTGATCTCGCCGTCGTCAATGGTTTCCAGCCGGTTGATCGCCCGGCAGAGGGTCGATTTGCCCGAACCGGACGGGCCGATCACCACAACCACTTCGCCGCGGGCCACCTCAAGGTTGATGTCCCGCAGCACGTGGAGGTCCCCGAAGTGCTTGTTAACGTTCTTCAGCGAAACGAGGGGTGCTGCGGCTTTTTCAGGTACAGGCTGCCCTGGTGTTGTGTCACTGGTCATACGTAGAAGATAGCGAACAAATCAAGGAGCTGTGCGCCCCATCACTCCGCCGGGCATAAATCGTGACTCAAGAGAAACACAAACAACCCGGCTAACACCCGGGTCCTCGCGCCTCGCTTTGGGCACGGGTGAGAGACGGGACACGCCTTGCCGCTAGCCTTGGAGCATGGCAATCAGTGACGAGCAAGACCTCACCAACCCGGTAACGGCGAAGCGCCGCGGCCCCGTGGAACTCCGCCGGGGGCAGGCGCGCGTACCGCAGTCGGACCGGTTCCTTCTGGACACCCAGGACGGAACGCACTTCACGCACACCGATCCCTGGCGGGTCCTGCGCATCCAGAGCGAGTTCGTGGAGGGCTTCGGAACGCTTTCCGAGCTGGGGCCAGCGGTCAGTGTCTTCGGGTCTGCACGGAGCCTGCCGGGATCGCGCTGGTATAAAACCGCCGAGCAAGTGGGCAGGCTGCTCTCCGAAGCCGGCCTGGCCGTGATCACGGGAGGCGGTCCGGGGTCCATGGAAGCCGCCAACAAGGGCGCCGTGGAGGCCAGTGGCGTCTCCGTGGGACTTGGTATCGAGCTGCCGTTCGAAACCGGGCTCAATGATTGGGTGGACCTGGGCATAAACTTCCGCTATTTCTTTGTCCGCAAGACCATGTTCGTCAAGTACGCGCAGGGCTTCATTGTCCTTCCCGGCGGCTTCGGCACACTGGATGAACTGTTTGAAGCGATGACGCTGGTCCAGACCCAGAAGGTGACGTCCTTCCCCATCGTGCTGATTGGTACGGATTTCTGGGCGCCGCTGCTGGACTGGGTGCGCGGCAGCCTGCTGGCCGAAGGCATGATCTCGGAGAAGGACCTGAACCTGCTCCATCTGGTCGATGACCCCGCGGAGGCTGTCCGCCTGGTTGTGGCCGACAGCGCCGGGCATGTCTCCCTCTAATTGCCCGCCGGCACAATCTGGGACGATGGGTCGGTGATGATCCTGCTCGCCTTCCTTGCCATCGCCGTCGTCGGCGCAGTCTCCCTCCTGGTGGCCGGCCGGATCGGTCCGGGCAGGTGGCGGCGCGCGCCTGGCCCGGAGCAGGAGAATCCGGAAGGGGAACGTCGTTTCCCGGCCGCTGCCGGACTTGCCGAACCTGATCCCCGGCTGCCTCCGGTGCTTCTGCCGGAACGGCCCGTTGCCGCCGACATCGCGGACCTGCGCTTTTCCGTGGCGCTGCGGGGCTACCGGATGGACGAGGTGGACGATGTTCTGGAGCGCCTGGCTGCAGCCCTGCTGGAACGTGACGCCGCTCTGGCCGAGCTGCGGGGCCTGGGCAGCGCTCCGGCACCCGGAACGCGTGGGGGAGCCCGGCAGGAACAGTCCGAATGACGGCACAGCCGGGCCCGGACGGGCTGCTGCGCTGCCCCTGGGCACTTGGCAGCCCGGACTATCTCACCTATCACGACGAGGAATGGGGCCGGCCCGTGGCCGGCGAAGCTGCCCTGTTTGAGCGCCTCAGCCTGGAGGGTTTCCAAGCGGGCCTGAGCTGGATCACCATTCTGCGTAAGCGGGAGGCGTTCCGCGAAGCGTTCTGCGGATTTGACCCCGCCACCGTGGCCCGGTTCGGCGAAACCGAGACCGCGGAACTCATGGCGAACCCCGGCATTGTGCGCAACCGCGCCAAGATCCAGGCCACGATTTCCAACGCGCGCGCACTGCTGGCACTCCCGGCAGGAGAGTCCCTGGAGATCCTGCTGGGCAAACACCGCCCGCAGCCCGGACCGGCACCCCGGACGACGGCGGATGTTCCGGCTTCCACCCCCGAATCCGTCAGCCTGTCCCGCGGACTTCGGGCCAGGGGCTTCCGCTTCGTTGGCCCTGTCACGGCGTACGCCATGCTGCAGGCCACCGGATACGTCAACGACCATCTGGAAGCCTGCAGCATCCGGAAAAGCTGCTAGCGGAGCGTCCCGCACGCTGCCCGGTTGTGGCGTCAGACACACCGAAATTTCGCCTGCTTAGCACTTGTGCGGAATAATGATCCAAAATGCAGCTCGGTGCCCTAAGCAACGGCACCGATCGGCAGCAGTACAGGTGACTACTCGGGGACTAACCCCGCTGTGCACTGTTGAAAGGGGAACTTCAAGATGGCTGCGATGAAACCGCGTACGGGTGATGGACCCATGGAGGTCACCAAGGAAGGGCGCAGCCTGATCTTGCGGGTGCCGATCGACGGCGGCGGACGCCTTGTCGTGGAACTGAACGCAGAGGAAGCCGGCAAGCTCAAGGAATGCCTCCTCGGCGTCACCGGCTAGGCTGGGTGCATGCGTCCTTCCAGGCAAGTTTCCAAGCCTGCGGGTTCCGTGCAGGCTCCCCGCAGGATGTCCATGACGGCGGTTTTGCCGCTGCCGCCGTACCCGCAGCCGGGTGAACCCGGCGCGGAAACCGGCTTCGAGCCTCTGTCCGGCGAGGGCGTGGACGTGCTGGCTGTGGGAATTGCCCCGGGACCCGCTGCGGAATCTGCCCAGGAAGGCACTCCTGCGGACGCGAAGCCGGTTCCCGAGCCGCGCAGCGGGGCTGTTGAAGCTGCTGTGCGCTACGGCGTGGATGTCGCTGCGCGCGCGGATGCTGCAGGAGTCAGCGGGCGGGCCGGGGAGCACCTGGTGGTTGAACCGCCGCGCGGGTCCGCAGGGCTGCCCGGGAAACTGATCTATCTGGGGGTCGGCGATGAGTCCCACCAGAGTCTGCGGCGTGCGGGCGCTGCTTTGGCCCGCGCGACGTTCGGAGCGCAGAAAATACGCACCAGTGTGGTGGACGGACTGACGCCGCAGGCTCAGCAGGCATTCCTTGAAGGTTTCTTCCTGGGCGGCTACCGTGCGCCGAAGACCGGGCTCTCCGACGCCGCCAAGCCAATGGCGGCCCAGATGGAGGTTACCGGGTTGAACCCCCAGGCCCTGGCGCTGGCTGAAATCAGTGCCCGTGCCGCCTGGCTTGCCCGGGACCTGACAAACACACCCCCGGACACCGCCACTCCGGCGTGGATGGCAGCGCAGAGCCGCTCGGTGGCCCAAGCCGCCGGACTCGAGTTCGAGGAATGGGACCCTAAGCGGCTGGCCGCTGAAGGTTTCGGCGGACTCAGCGCCGTGGGATCGGGGTCCGCCAACGGTCCCCGGCTGGTTCGGGTGACGTACCGGCCCGCAGCCGCGGGAGCCGGAAGCGTGGTTCTGGTCGGGAAGGGCATAACCTTCGATTCCGGCGGCATCTCGCTCAAACCACGCGAATCCATGCCCGCCATGAAAATGGACATGGCTGGCTCCGCCGTCGTTCTGGCCGCTGTGCAGGCCGCGGCTGAGCTTAAGCTGCCGTTCAAGGTGACCGCGCTGCTGGCCCTGGCGGAGAACGCGATCGGGGCGGCCTCTTATCGGCCAGGCGATATTGTCACGGCCTGGAACGGCACAACGGTGGAAATCGGCAACACCGACGCCGAAGGGCGGATGGTGCTCGCCGATGCCCTCGCGTACGCAGCCGGAAAGCTGAAGCCGGATGCCCTGATCGATGTTGCCACCCTGACCGGCGCTGCCGCGCTGGGCCTGGGCAAGCGCCACGCCGCACTCTTCGGCAACGATCCAGGTCTGCTCTCCGCCTTTGAGGCAGCGGCCAGCAGTTCCGGCGAGCCGCTCTGGCAACTGCCGCTGGTGCCGGATTACGACTACCTGCTCGACTCCGATACAGCTGACCTGGCGCATGTGGCACCTGTGGGTGCCAAGGCCGGGGCAGGGGCTATCCTCGGGGCACTGTTCCTGGAGAAGTTCGTTGACAGCACGCCGTGGATTCACCTGGATATTGCCGGGCCCATGGAAGCAGCGGGCGACAGCCACGAGTACGCCAAGGGTGCCACTGGTTTCGGGGCCAGGCTGCTCATTGCCTTCCTTCGCGCCCGCGCCGCCCGCACCCTGGCGGGATTGGACGCCTCCTAGGAAACCGCAGGAGGGCTAGTGACGCGCCGGCTGGACCTTGACGGCCAGCAGGAGGCCGTCCCCGGTGGGCAGCAGCGCGGAAACCAGCGCGTCGTTTTCCCGAATGGCTTTTCCGACCTGCCGCATCGTGTTGGTCAGCGGTTCCCGGGCCGCCGGATCCGCCACCCGGCCGTTATCGAGGGCTCCATTGACGATCAGCAGGCCTCCGGGCTTCAGCAGGCGGACGGCCTGCTCCGTGTACACGGGAAAAGCTGGTTTGTCCGCGTCGATGAAGACCAGGTCGTAGGCGTTGTCGGTGAGCCGCGGCAGCACTTCGGCGGCGCGTCCGGAGATGGTCCGGGTGCGGTTTCCCGGAATGCCGGCCTCTGAATAGGCCAGCCGGGCAGCCCGCAGATGGTCGACGTCGGAATCAATGGTGGTCAGGACGGAGTGGGGACCCAGCCCGCGCAGCAGGCAGACTCCCGAAACTCCGGCGCCTGTCCCAACCTCCACTACAGTCTGGGCCTTCGCGGACGCAGCCAGGACTGTCAGCGCTGCACCGACCCCGGTGCTGACGGGATGTACACCAAGTTCGTGGGAACGCTCGCGTGCGCGAAGCAGCACTTCATCCTCGAAGGGCAGGGCCTCCGTGTAGGACCAGTTGGTCTGCTTGTCGGCGCTCATCGGTGTACGTCACTTTCGGTCGGGGCGGCAGGGGAAATCAGGAATAGACAGGAAAAGAAGCAGGAATCAATCCGGAATGCAGCAGGGATGGCAGCCGCTGGGCTGGACCGGCGCCGGGCTGCCTTACCAGCTTAAGGCCAGCGGTGCTGCAAACCGGCCTGGCGCGGCCGTGCCGCGGATCTTGTCATGGGGAATCAAGCCCGAACCCGCGGCCACTTGTGTGCCGAACCACGGCATGCTAACAGCGAACTCCCAGAATCATGCGCGAATATTGATGCTGAAGCCGGCGATCAGGGCCTGCCTGTACCTCTTGCGGTAATACGGCAGCTGACTTGAGCTTTGAAGGGAGGAAGACCATGACCGGGACACTTGACGTTTCAGCGGACGCAGCCGCAGGCGCCGACTGGGTGCGTCCGACCTGGGAAGAAGTGGTGCAGGCGCACTCCGCGAAGGTCTACCGCCTGGCATACCGCCTTACCGGCAATAAACACGACGCTGAGGATCTGACCCAGGAAGTGTTTGTCCGCGTTTTCCGCTCGCTGGCCAATTTCCAGCCGGGCACCCTGGACGGCTGGCTTCACCGGATCACCACCAACCTCTTCCTGGACCAGGCCCGGCGCAGGAGCCGGATCCGGTTCGATGGCATGAGTGAGGAAGCTGAAAGCCGGCTCCCCAGCCCAGGCCCGGGGCCGGAGCGAAGCTTCGAATTCAACAACCTCGACGTTGATATCCAGCAGGCGCTGGAAGAACTTCCCCCGGATTTCCGGGCAGCCGTTGTGCTCTGTGACCTTGAAGGACTGTCCTACGACGAGGTTGCCCGCGCCTTGGGCGTCAAACTTGGCACCGTCCGTTCCCGGATACACCGCGGGCGCACCATGCTGAAGGAGAAGCTCGCCCACCGGGATCCAACCCAGCGCCGGACTCCTGCAGTCAGCCTCAAAATCCCCCGCGTGGTTGGAGCCGGATAGAGAATATGCGCCATCCCCGACGCCATATCCGTGAGTTCCTGGACGCGGAACTGCCGCAGCGCAAACGGGCAGCTGTCCAGGCCCACCTGGAACGCTGTGCCCCCTGCCGTTCCCTCGTTGAAGAGGAACGGCGCCTGCGCATCCGGCTGCGGTCCATGAGCATCCCGCTGCCGGGGGAGGACCTGGCCCAGCGCATTGTGGCCGGCGGAGCCTCAATGCCGGCGGCAGCAGCGGAGGCGAAAAGGCCGCGGACCCGCGCCCGGTACGCCGTCGCCGTCGGCAGTATCCTGACCCTTGTCTCCGGTTTTGTCCTCGCCGGTGCCTACGTTCTGGGCACTTTGGCCGATGAACCCCTCTCAGCTCCGCAGCAGGCGCACCTGCTGGCCGGTTGGAACCAGATAACGGCGGGTTCCTCAGGGGAACTGTCCAGGGAACAGCTGCAGAAACTGCGCGAAGCCGGCTGGTCCTGCCCGGAACTCTCCGAACTCGGCTTCACCCTTGAAGAAGCCAGCGCCACGCACGTGGCCGGCCAGCCCGCGGTCGCCCTGGTGCTCGCCCGCAACGGCGAGAAGATTACGCTGTATGAGCAGCGTCCGGGTGAGAATGAAACGAACTCCGGCGTCCTGCACGCGGTCAGCGAACGGCCGGTAACGGAAGTGGGTTTCACCCTGCAGACCGGTAACCCCGCTACATCGCCCCAGATCTGGCAGGACCCCGCGAAACCCGGCCAGGCGGTGCTCTCCATCGGAAATGTTACTTACACCCTGGCGTCATCTGCGCCGAAGGAAATGGTTGCCGGTGCAGTCAGTGAATTGTCGCTGACTGAGTCCGCCCGGCTGCTTGTTCCTGCCAAGGACCGGGATTCCGGGCCTATGGACAAGGTGATGCGCGGGTTCTCCCTGCTGGCCGGTGCCGGACATTCACTTTGAGTCCACCGTGTAAGTCGCTGGAACCGAGCAGGAAAAGGTAACCTTCAGAAGTGTTCGGAATTAATGGCTATGAGCTGATCGTCCTGGCAATCCTTGCCGTGGCCGTTCTCGGCCCCGAACGGCTGCCCGAATACGCTTCCCAGCTTGCACGCCTGGTCCGCGAACTTCGAAGGATGGCCACCGGAGCACGGGAGCAGCTGCGCGAAGAAGTCGGCCCGGAAATTGATGAGGTGGACTGGCGCAAGCTGGATCCACGCCAGTACGACCCGCGCCGGATCATCAAGGAAGCGCTGCTGGACGACGTCGAAGAGGCAGTCCGCCCGGCTCCGAGGCAGGGGACCTCCGGGCACCCCGTCCGCACATCCCCCGCTGGACCCTCGGCCGCTGCTGCCGCTCCGGCTGCCGCAGTACAAACACCCCCGCCGCCCGTCCAGCGCATCGAGCGCCTCGCAGCCGGGGAAACCGCGCCTTTCGACGTAGAGGCGACCTAGACACGTCCGTGAACCGGGAGGCGCCTGCCTAAGGCCTCCCGCGCGGTTCAGCCGCGCGGGGTAACCCCGAGGCTCTTCCCGGAAAGTCCCCGCGGACGGCGGGCCAGGGTTTGGGCGATGCGCCGAAGCTCCGCACCGGCTGAGCCGTCCTGCGCCGCGGATTCCGTCAGCACGACAGGCAGTCCGGCATCCCCGCCTTCACGCAGGCGGACATCCAGGGGAATGCTGCCGAGCAGCGGAACCGGATAGCCGAGTGCACTGCCCAGCCGGGTGGCGACCAGGTTGCCTCCGCCGGAGCCGAAGAGTTCCATGCGCTCCCCGTTCGGCAGGCTCAGCCAGGACATGTTCTCAATGACACCGGCGACCTTTTGACCGGTCTGGGCCGCAACAGTTCCCGCCCGCTCGGCAACATCCGCCGCAGCAGCCTGCGGCGTCGTGACCACCAGGATTTCAGCCGACGGCAGCAGCTGGCCCACGGAAATGGCGATGTCGCCCGTGCCCGGTGGCAGGTCCAGCAGCAGCACGTCGAGGTCCCCGAAGTACACATCGGTGAGGAACTGCTCCAGCGCCCGGTGCAGCATCGGCCCGCGCCAGGCCACCGGCTGGTTTCCATCGAGGAACATACCAATGGAAATCGTCTTGATGCCATGGGCCACGGGCGGCAGGATCATCTCATCCACCCGGGTCGGGGGTGCGGTGATGCCGAGCAGGCCCGGGACCGAGAACCCGTGGACATCGGCGTCGACCACACCCACCCGCAGACCGGAGGCTGCCATTGCCGCAGCGAGGTTTACCGTCACCGTGGATTTGCCCACGCCGCCCTTGCCGCTGGCCACGGCGTAGACACGGGTCAGGGAATCCGGCCGGCTGAACGGAATCCCGCGGGCTCCGCCAGGCCCGCGGAGCATCGTCTTGAGCTCTTCGCGCTGTTCCGGGCTCATTACGTCCAGCTCAACGTCCACCGACGTGATGCCTGGAACGGCGGCGAGCTCGCGCTCCACGTCGCCGGTGATGGTTCCGCGCAGCGGGCAGCCCGCGATAGTCAGGAGCACGGAAACGCGGGCGGCTCCGGCGTCGTCGACTTCCACGCTGCGAAGCATGCCGAGTTCGGTAATGGGACGCCGGAGCTCCGGGTCGATCACCCGGTCAAGCGCGGTCCGGGCCTGCTGCTCCAGGGTCCTGGCAAGGTCGTTCACCGGCAATTCTTAGTCCTCTCCCATGCCGGGGGTGATCCTGGGCAGCGACGCGGTTGCGTCCGGACTGCGGCGGCGCTGGCCCCGGCGGCCGGCATCGTCCCGGCCGTCGTTGGCCTCCAGGAGCTCTTCGAGCAGGCTCCGGATCTCTGAGCGGACATAGTCACGGGTGGCGACTTCGCGCAGGGCGATCCGCAGCTCGGCGATTTCCCGGGTGAGGTACTCCGTGTCCATCAGGTTGCGTTCAGCGCGTTCGCGGTCCTGGCGCATGGAGACGCGGTCCCGGTCGTCCTGCCGGTTCTGCGCCAGCAGGAGCAGGGGAGCGGCATAGGAGGCTTGGAGCGAGAGCATCAGGGTCAGCAGCGTGAAGCCCAGCGCCACACTGTCAAAGCGGAGCGCCTGGGGTCCCCAGGTGTTCCAGCCCAGCCAGACCAGGCAGAAGACGGTCATGTACAGCAGGAACTGCGGGGTGCCCATGAACCGGGCAAAATTCTCCGTGGCGTGGCCAAAGGCATCGGGGTTCGGGGACAGCCGCGGCAGCCACCGGGTGCGGGCGGTGCGCGGGGTGTCCAGTCCGTCGGTACGGGGGCGGTTTTTCTCAGCCATTCTTCCTTCCCTGCCACGTAATGGGGCCGGTGTCGTCGGAGGCACGCCAGTCATCCGGGAGGAGGTGGTCCAGCACGTCGTCCACCGTTACGGCTCCCACGAGCCGGCCGCCGTCGTTCACTACCGGCAATGAGTTCAGGTTGTAGGTCGCGAGCATCCGGGAGATCTCGCTGATATCCGCGTAGTCACGGACCGGTTCAAGGTCAGTGTCCAGGATGTTTCCCAGGGCCTCGGGCGGAGCGGCCCGCAGCAGTTTCTGGATGTGCACGACGCCGAGGTAGCGTCCCGTGGGAGTCTCCAGCGGGGGGCGGCAGACGTAAATAGAGGAGGCGAGGGCCGGGGTGAGCTCCTCCTTGCGGACGTGGGCCAGGGCTTCGGCCACGGTGGCCTCCGGCGGGAGGATCACGGGCACCGGCGTCATCACCGAACCGGCAGTATCCTCTTCGTACTGCATCAGGCGCCGCACGTCGCGGGCGTCTTCGGGCTCCATCAGCTGCAGGAGTTCTTCCTTCTGCTCCTCCGGCAGCTCGTTGAGCAGGTCGGCGGCGTCGTCCGGATCCATTTCCTCCAGCACGTCCGCGGCACGCTCCAGGTCGAGGGACTGCAGGATCTGGACCTGATCGTCGTCGGGCAGTTCCTGGAGGACGTCGGCAAGGCGCTCATCCTGGAGTTCGCTGGCCACCTCGATGCGGCGCTTGCCGCTCATCTCATGAAGTGCCTCGGCGAAGTCGGCGGCCTTCAAATCATCATGCTGGGCAACGAACTGCGTGGCGGCCTGCGGGCCGGAAATGTCCCAGTGATAAATCTCGGCCCAGTCCACGATCAGGAGCTCGCCGCGCCGGCGCAGTCCGCGCAGCCGTGAGGTCTGCCCGCCGCGCCGGACGAAGAGGCTGGAGACATGCCAGTCCCCGGCACGGTTCTGCTCAATGGCAATATCCTCGACGGTGGCCTCACCGCCGTTGTCCGCGAGGATCACCTTGCTGTCGAAAAGCTCGGCGACCACCAGCATTTCCGCGCCGCGCTGCTGGAAGCGGCGCAGGTTGACCAGCCCGGTGCAGATGATCTGGCTCGGATCCATGGAGGTGATCCGCGTGATCGGCACGAAGACCCGTTTTTTGCCAGGGACCTCGACGACGATTCCCACGGCCTGGGGCGGCCGGCCGGCGCCGCGGTCCAGCACGACGGCGTCGCGGAGGCGGCCCAGACGGTCCCCGAGCGGATCGAAGACATCCAGGCCGAGCAGCCGTGCAATGAAGACTCGGGTGGGATTTGTGCTCACCCTTCTTAGGCTACTTGGCGGCGGCGGGATCGGCGTATTACGGCGCTGCCAACCGGGCTCGGCGTTCACTGCGAGCGATACATTCACCCACAACGGGTCCAGTTGCGAAAGAATGGGGGAATGTCGAACCTATTTGGTGGATCAACGCAGCGTGACCCGGGACGCAACCTGCCCCGCGGCGAACTCGTGGGCCGCTACACCGCGTACCTGGATGCCCAGAAGGCGGTGGACTACCTGGCCGATTCGAAGTTCCCCGTCCAGCTTGTCTCCATTGTCGGCAACGAGCTGAAATCAGTGGAGCGGGTGACCGGAAGGCTGTCCTATCCGCGGGTGGCGTTGTCCAGCGCCGCGACCGGTGCCTGGTTCGGCCTCTTCGTTGGTCTCGCCCTGATGCTGTTCGGCGGGGGAGACTCCTATATTTCGCTGATCCCGTCCATGGCGCTTGGTGCCGTTTTCTGGCTGCTGTTCGGCGTACTGGCGTACGCCTTCCAGCGCGGCCGGCGGGACTTCACCTCCACCAGCCAGGTCATAGCCACCAGCTACGACGTCGTGGTGGCACCGGAAGCTGCCAACGAGGCCCGGAGGCTGCTGCAGCAGCTGCCCATGGTGGGACAGAGCGGGCATCCGGCGCCAGCGCAGGGCCAGCCTCCTTACCAGCCGCCGCAGGGCCAGCCGCCATACCAAGGCCCCCAGGGGCCGCAGGGGCCGCCCCAGAGCCAGGCGCCTCAGCGCCCGTCCACGTGGGCGGACCCGTACGGTGCCCGTGGCGCCGGCAACCCCGGCAACCCCGGCGAAGCAGCGTCCAGCGGAGCCGGGGCGCACGCTGCTGCACCTCAGGGACAGCCCGCAGAGCAGCAGGCAGCTGCAGGGCAGGCTCCGCCCCGGGGCCAGTTCCCCGACCTGCCCGACGGCCGGCCCCGGTATGGTGTCCGGCTCCCGGATGCTGTCCCGGCCGCCCAGGAACACAGCGGTGCCGGTTCTCCGGCACCAGACGCTGCCGCACCTGAACCCGATGCCGCGCAGAATGGAACAACCCCGGAGCAGAAGGACGAGAACCGCTGACCCCAGCAGGTTCCGGGGCCGGCGCAGCCGCTAAGGACCAGATCGGTAAAACCGCAGCCCACAAAAATACCCGCCCGGATGACCCGGGCGGGTATTTTTATGCGCGGGCTGAATGCCCCCGGGCGGCTACGAAGCGTGGATACCGGCCATCCAGGCTTCGACGTCGTCCGGGTTGCGGGGCAGCGCGTCGCTGAGGTTCACCGGTCCGTCCGCAGTGATCAGGACGTCGTCCTCAATCCGCACGCCAATTCCCCGGTATTCCTCGGGAACCGTGAGGTCTTCCTTCTTGAAGTACAGGCCGGGTTCGATCGTGAAGACCATGCCTTCTTCGATCACGCCGTCCAGGTACAGCTCGCGGCGGGCCTGGGCACAGTCGTGGACATCCAGGCCGAGGTGGTGGCTGGTGCCGTGCGGCATCCAGCGGCGGTGCTGCTGGCCTTCCTCGGACAGTGCTTCCTCCAGCGGTACCGGGAGCAGGCCCCAGTCCTGAAGGCGTTCGGCGAGGACCCGCACTGCGGCAGCATGGACATCGCGGAACTTGTTGCCGGGTTTGGCGGCGGCGAAACCTGCGTCCGCAGCATCCAGGACAGCCTGGTAAACCCGGCGCTGGACCTCGGTGAACGTCCCGTTCACCGGGAGGGTGCGGGTGACGTCGGCAGTGTAGAGGCTTTCTGCCTCGACGCCGGCGTCCAGCAGCAGCAGGTCCCCGGCCTGCACAGCACCGTTGTTGCGGATCCAGTGCAGCACGGTGGCGTTGTTGCCGGCGGCAGCAATGGTGTCATAGCCGAGCTCGTTGCCTTCTTCACGTGCCCGGGCAAAGAACGCACCTTCCACGACGCGTTCACCCCGCGGGTGGGAGATGGCACGCGGAAGCGCCTTGACGACGTCGGTGAAACCGTTGACGGTAGCGGCCACGGCCTCGCGCATCTGGGTGATTTCCCAGTCGTCCTTGATCAGGCGCAGTTCGGAGAGCGCCTCGCTGACTTCGTCGTCCAGGGCATCCAAAGCGGAGAGATCGACGTTGTCCGGATCCTGGGCAGTGTTATAGCGGACCGTGTCGACCAGCGCATCGATCATTTCGTCGACCTTGCGAAGCAGGCGGACCTGCACGCCGCCGAACTGCGGGTCCCCCACATTGGCGGTGATCGCGGTTTCAGCTTCGGAGAGGTCGCGGGTACGAAGCCCAACCAGCGCACTGACCTGTTCCAGGTTCAGGCGGGAACCGATCCAGAACGCACCGTAGCGGGCGTTGGAGTAGAACTCCTCGCTGTCCGTGCCGGCCAGCGGACGGAAGTACAGGGTGGCAGTGTGGTGGCCGCCGTCGTCGCCCGTTCCTTCTTCCACCGGCTCCAGGACCAGCACTGCGTCGGGCTCATGGTCCAGGCCCAGTCCGGTGAGATGGGCAAAGCCGGAATGGGGCCGGAAACGGTAATCGGTGTCATTGGAGCGGACCTTCAGCGGGCCGGCCGGGATCACCAGACGCAGGCCCTTGAACCGCTCGGAGAGTTCCCTGCGCCGGGCTGCAGCATAGGGGGCTACCTCAGACTGTGCGGGCAGCTCGTCCGATTCCGCGGCCCAGCCGGAGGACATGAAGTCCTTGAACGCCTGTGATGTGGGGCGCTGAGAGCGGTTGTTCACCCGGTCATCAAGGGGCTGTCCCTCGGACAGCTCGTCGAGGCCGGCGTCGGCGGGGTTTGGGAAATTGGCTTCAGTACTCACCTGTCTATGCTCTCACCGCCTCAGAACTGGGCCAAACACTCCTGCGGAAAGCCGGGACGGTCCTGCAGGACCCGGTGCGGGTGGACGCGTAGATTGGTGGGGTGAGAATCGATCTGCACACCCACTCCAACGTTTCAGACGGCACGGAACCACCCGGCGCTGTTATGGCGGCAGCCAGTGCGGCCGGCCTGGACGCCGTTGCGCTGACGGACCACGACTCCACGGCCGGCTGGGCAGAAGCGGCGGAAGCTGCACGCGGACTGGGGCTGGTGTTCATTCCGGGCATGGAGGTTTCCTGCCGGACGGCAGACGGCATCAGCGTCCATCTGCTCTCCTATCTGCACGATCCGGCCCACCCCGGCCTCCGGGCGGAGATCGCGAAATCAAGATCAGCGCGGATAACCCGGGCCGAGCGCATGGTGGAACGGCTGGCGGAGGATTATCCGATCAGCTGGCAGGACGTCCAGGAGCAGGTGGCCCCCGGGGCAACCATTGGCCGGCCGCACATCGCCGACGCGCTGGTCGCCGCCGGTGTGGTTCCCACCCGGTCCGCCGCTTTTGCGGGCATCCTGACGGCCCGCTCGCGCTACTTCGTGGCGCACTATGCGCCGGAACCGGCGCTGGCCGTGGAACTGATCCGCGCGGCCGGCGGGGTGCCGGTGTTTGCCCATCCCGAGGCATCTTCACGGGGCAGGGTGGTGGGGGAAAAGACGTACCTCGAGATGATCGACGCCGGCCTGGCCGGACTCGAAATCGACCACCGGGACAACCCGGAGCCGGGACGGGAGTACCTGCGGCGTCTGGCACACAGGCATTCCCTGCTGGTCACGGGGTCCAGCGACTATCACGGCACCGGCAAACCCAACCGCCTGGGGGAGCACACCACCGACCCTGCCGCTTTGGAGGAGATCGCCGAGCTCGCCACGGGAACCGGCCTGGTGACGCCCTAGGAGGCTGCGTGCGGCGCGCGTCCTGCCCGGGTTCCGTCCGGCGCCCAGGACTCCGCAGTGCCCACCTAGCGCATTCCTGTGATTCTGCCAAAAAATGCACTGGATCCTTCCGGGAAAGCGCATCTGCACACTTCGAAACAGAACTGTGACATTTCATTATTCATATCTGTGAATTGAAATATGTTAGGTTGTAGAAAGTCCGCGGACGCCATGGGGTGGCATTCGCGGAACGGAGACCTGTGCCCTGAAGCCACAGGGGCTCCTCGCGGCAGCGAACGGCTGCCGGTCGCGGTTTGAGTGAACTCACCGCTGTTTGGGCGGCGCCTGGAGTGCCGCTTCCCCGATGAGCAGGCGGCACCTTATGGGTTTATCTGCGGAGAAATACTTTTCCGCGCACTGTGCCTGCCATCTTTCGTAGGGCCCGCCGGAATGCGGTTCGTGGCCTTTTCGCATGGATGACCCGCGGCGCCTGACTGGCCGTGGAGGAGAGGAAAATGTGGTTGACGACGGAGTGGAGTTTTATCAACTGGGGGCGTGGACAGTAGTTGCGCTGTTTGTCCTGTTTTATGGCGGGACATTCTTAATGTCGGCGTTCATTGGTAAAAAAAATGAAAATGCTGATGGTTATATGACCGCTGGAAACAAAATTGGTTTCGGCGTGTCGGCTGCCAGCATGACAGCCACCTGGATCTGGGCGTCCTCCATGTACGCCTCGGCAACCTCCGGATACACCTACGGCATCTCCGGCCCCATTCACTATGGTCTGTGGGGCGCCCTGATGATCCTGTTCATTTATCCGTTCGGGCGGCGTATCCGGAAAGTGGCGCCCAAGGCGCACACCTTGGCGGAGGTGATGCGGGCCAGGCACGGGAAGTCCAGCCAGCTGATGCTCGCTGGTTCCAACGTAGTGGGCAGCGTTATCTCACTGACCTCGAACTTCATTGCCGGTGGTGCATTGGTTGCGCTGCTGTCCCCGTTCAATTTCCAGCAGGGCATAGTCGCTGTGGCTGCCGGGGTGCTCCTTTATACGCTGTGGTCAGGTTTTAGAGCCTCCGTTCTGACCGATTTCACCCAGGTCGTCGCGATGCTCGGAGCTGTGGTCATCATTATTCCCGTGGTGTTCATTGCTGCCGGGGGACCGGGCATGTTTGAATCCGGTGCGGCCAACCTCACGGCGGAACAGTCAAACTTTTTCTCTTCCGAGGCCTTCCTGAATCAGGGTGCGCCCTATATTGCCGCCGTCCTGGCTTATGCGATCGGGAACCAGACCATTGCCCAGCGGCTGTTCGCGGTCCGGGAAGACCTCATCAAAAAGACATTCGTCACGGCCACCATCGGATACGGCGCCACGGTCATCGGGATCGGCATGCTGGGTGTGATGGCCCTGTACCTGGGCATCAATCCTGCCGAAGGTGACCTGAACAACCTCATCCCGCAGATGGCCTCCACCTATCTGGGGCCGATCCTCCTGGGCGTTTTCTTCATCATGATCCTGGGGTCGCTGTCCTCCACCGCTGACTCGGACCTATCTGCACTCTCGGCCATCATGATGGCTGATGTCTACGGCCAGAACGTCGCCCGGAAGGGCAAAGCCAATCCCAAGACCATGCTGCTGATTGGCAGGATCTCCATGGTGGTGGCCACCGCCGCCGGGCTCTACTTTGCCAGCGGACGAATGAATATCCTGGACCTGCTGGTGTTCGTGGGGGCGCTCTGGGGAGCCCTGGTGTTCCCGGTGCTGGCCAGCTTCTACTGGAAGAAGGTCACCAACAAGGCCTTCACCGTTTCGGTCCTGGCAGCGCTGGCAGTATTCATTCCGGTCCGGTTCGGCTGGATCTCCATGGACGGAGCCACCGGCTACGTCTTCGACGCCATTTCCGTGGTGGGGATCGGAGTGGTCCTGGGCCTGATGGCCTTCGGCTTCTTCGGCCTCCGGCCGGCGCTGGGCGTTGGGGTGGCCGGCGCGGTTCTTTCCGCTCCGTTCGTTATGGGTTTCCTGCATGACTACGAGGTCCTGACCGGATCCCTGGTGGCCTACGCGGTCAGCACGGTGCTCTGTTACCTCATGTCCTTCCGCAATAAGGAAGAGTTCGATTTCGCGCTGATTCAGCAGCGGATCGGTGACTATGACCAGCGCTCCATGCAGCCGGCAGAAGCCGCTGCCGCAGCCCGGTCCTGACCGGCCAACCGAGACCCGCACCGTTTACAAGGAGTGAATCACCCATGACAGTCTTCTGGCTTACCGTTTATGTCCTGATCTGGCCGGTCATTGTGGCCGGCACCCTGGCCGTCATCTGCCGCGGATTCTTCCGGGACTGGGCCGAAGCCCGCCGGGAGGGACGCCGCATAATCTAAGCCGGTGCCGCCCCACAGGGCGGAGGCTTGAACTGCGCGAAAAGGCGCCGCAGTGCCAGGAACACATCCTGGCACTGCGGCGCCTTTGGCACTGAATTCGCCGGGTCAGGCTAGCCGGCGTCGACGCTGTCCACGTCCACGTCCACGGTCAGCGCGGCCGCTGGACTCACAGCGGCCGAGGGGCCTGCGGCAGCAGCTTTTGGCTGCGGAGCGGGTTTGGCCCGGGCGCGGACGGGCCTGGGCTTCCTCACGGGCTTGGGCTTCACCGGAACGACGACGGCGGCAGCGTGCCCCAGCCTCTGCTCCATCACCTCGATCGCCTGCGGGTTGGCATCCACACAGACGAATTTCCGGTTGAGCTTCGCGGCGACGGCACCCAGGGTTCCGGAACCTGCGAAAAAGTCCAGGACCCAGTCACCTTCCCGGCTGCTGGCGGCCACGGCACGCCTGAGCAGACCTTCCGGTTTCTGCGTGGGGTAGCCGGTCTTCTCCCTGCCCGTGGGCGAAACGATGGTGTGCCACCAGACGTCCGTGGGCAGTTTCCCCAGCGCCACCTTTTCCGGAGTCACCAATCCGGGAGCCATGTAGGGCTCACGGTCGACTTCCGCGTTGTCGAAGTGGTACGTATTGGGGTTTTTGACGTAGACAAGGATGTTATCGTGCTTGGCCGGCCAGCGGCTCTTGGCCCGGCCGCCGTAGTCGTAGGCCCAGATGATTTCGTTCAGGAAGCAGTCGCGGCCGAACAGGGCGTCCAGCATTACCTTCACATAGTGCACCTCGCGGTAATCCAGGTGCACGTACAGCGTGCCGTCGTCGGCAAGCAGGCGCCACGCTTCTGCCAGCCTCGGTTCAAGGAACGCCCAGTAGTCCTCGAAGGCGTCGTCGTAGCTGGACAGCAGGCCTTTGACCGTGGTGTAGCTGCGGCCCTTGAATCCGGTCCTGTCGCCGCTGCCGTCGACGCTGCGGACCATGGTGGTCTGCTGGCGCCGCTGTGCCCGGCCCGTATTGAACGGGGGGTCGACGTAGATCATGGTGAAGGCGCCGTCCGGCAAGGTCGGCAGGTAGTCCGCATTGTCTGCGTGGACCACCAGCGACCCGCCGTCCGGCGTCCAGGTAGTTGTGCTCATCCGTGCCGCAAAAGTCCCGCCCTATTCGGCTGCGGGAGCCTTGCTGACCACTTCGCCGTTGCGGCGGCGGGTGCGGCTGCGGTTGCGGCGCGGGCGGTCAGCCTTGGGCGCTTCGCTCCCGGTGGCCGGTGCTGCCTCTTCAGCTGCGGCGGGTGCCTTATCAGTGCTGCGGCGCCGGGCACCGTCGCGGGGAGCGCGTGTCCGGTCACCGCTGCGGCCGCCGTCGGAGCTGCGTCCGCCGCGGGAGCGGGAATCGGAGCCTGCATCAGAGCGGGCCGGGCGCCGTCCGCCGGACTTGCCGGTTTCACCCAGGTCTTCGAGCTTCTCAGCGTCGATTCCGGCCAGCACGCGCTTGTTGCGGGGCAGCCGGCCCTTGGTGCCTTCGGGGATATCAAGGTCGGTGTACAGGTGCGGAGAAGACGAGTAGGTCTCAACCGGCTCGGCCTGGTCCATGCCCAGGGCCTTGTTGATCAGGCCCCAGCGGGGGACATCGTCCCAGTCCACGAACGTGACCGCGGTGCCCTTGTTGCCGGCGCGGCCGGTACGGCCAACACGGTGCAGGTAGGTCTTTTCGTCTTCGGGGCACTGGTAGTTGATGACGTGGGTGACGTCATCAACGTCGATGCCGCGGGCGGCGACGTCGGTGGCAACCAGGACGTCCACCTTCTCGTTGCGGAAGGCACGCATGGCCTGCTCGCGGGCGCCCTGTCCCAGATCGCCGTGCATGGCGGCCACGGCGAACCCGCGGTCCACGAGCTCCTCGGACAGCTTCGCGGCGGTGCGCTTGGTCTTGGTGAAGATGATGGTCCGGCCGCGGCCCTTGGCCTGCAGGATCCGTGCCACAACTTCGCTCTTGTCGAGGTTGTGGGCACGGTAGACAACCTGGCGGATGTCCTTTTTCGTCAAGCCTTCGTCATCCGGATCTGCTGCCCGGATGTGGGTGGGCTTGGTCATGTAGCGGCGGGCCATGGAAACGACGGCGCCGGGCATGGTGGCGGAGAAGAGCAGCGTCTGGCGTACGGCCGGGGTGGCAGCCATGAGGGTTTCGACGTCGGGCAGGAAGCCGAGATCCAGCATCTCGTCGGCCTCGTCGAGGACAACAATCCGCACGTTCTTCAGCGAGAGCTGCTTCTTGTTGTAGAGGTCGATCAGGCGGCCGGGGGTTCCGACGACGATTTCGACGCCGGCGGCCAGGGCCTCGATCTGAGGCTCGTAGGCACGTCCGCCGTAGATCGTGACGATGCGGGCGCCGCGGCGGCGGGCGGCGGTGGTGAGGTCACCTGCCACCTGCACGGCCAGTTCACGGGTCGGAACCACGATCAGGGCCTGCGGGGCGCCGGGCACTGCGAGGTCCGCGTAGCCCTCATCAGCCGGGGCAATGACACGCTGCAGCGCGGGGATGCCGAAGCCCAGGGTCTTGCCCGTGCCGGTTTTGGCCTGGCCAATGATGTCGTGCCCGCCGAGTGCGACCGGAAGGGTCATCGACTGGATGGGGAAGGGATGGGTGATTCCGGCGTCAGCCAGGGACTCCACGATGTCTGCACGCACGCCGAAATCCGCGAACGTCAGTTCGGGGATTTCCGCAGCTGCTTCCGTGGTTGCCAGGGTCTCGGCTACATCGAGTTCTTCGTTGCTGTCATCGGCGGTCAAATGTGCATCGCCGACCTGTGAAAGTTCAGTGTTCAATTACATACCGTTCAGTTAGGCATCGCTGCCGGCCGCGCTCGACGAGAGGGCGTAAAGCCCGTCCCGGAGCGGACGGCGCGCAGGTGATGCGTCCAGCGGAAGCCGATCGCGGGCTAACAACTGCTGGCCACTCCAACTGCATTCGGCAAAGGCAGTGGCCGGGAAATATCAAGATCGCGTAGGTACTGCGGGTCTATAACCAGATTGGTGCATATATATACAACTACATACAACTGGCTCTTCAAGATGATGGGAACGACCGGGCATCCATTTACTACCATCCCAGTCTACCCGGTATGGCCGCAGCGGGCCGCATTGAAGGCCGGCGGGCCTCCCACGCTCCGCGGCGTCCGGCGGCCCGCTCCCGGGAGGACGGAGATTGACTGGCCGGGAGTGCCGCGCGTCCGCAGGCCGGGGCGCACCGGTACGCTGGGCATATGAGCGAGAACAAGCCACCTGCGGCCAGCGGACAGGGCTCCGCAGCCGTGACGTCACCGGCCTATCAGCAGTTCCTGACCGACCTGTTTGGTGTTATTGCCTATGGTGAGCTTTCCGCCTTCGAGCGGATGTCCTCTGACGCCCGGTTCTCACCCACTCTGCACGACAGGGCCACGCTGGGCCGGCTGGCCGTGCGGGAATATGCTCACTTCGAACGCGTGAGCAGGCATCTTGAGGGCCTGGGGGCTGACCCGGAAACGGCCATGGCACCCTTCCAGCAGTCAGTGGACGCCTTCCACGACCGCACACGGCCGGGGGACTGGTACGAGTCCCTCATGAAGTTCTACGTCACGGACGCCATCTCAGATGACTTCTATGCGGCTCTCGGTTCCCGGCTGGATCCGGAAAGCAGCGCCTTGATCTCCTCCCTGCATGGCAGCAGCGAAGCTCCGGGCGAAGTGCTCTTCGACCGCCTGCAGCGTTCCCTCAAAGACGATCCGCGGCTTGCGTCCCGGCTTGCGCTCTGGGGCCGGCGGCTGGTGGGTGAAGCCCTGACCCAAGCCCAGCGGGTGGTGATCGAGCGGACTTTCCCCAAGGGGCTGGCCGATGCGCTCAGCGGCGAGGAGTACGACGCCCAGGTCCGGGACCTGTTCAGCCAACTCACCCGCAACCATTCCCGACGTATGTCCCTGCTGGGCCTGACCGCCTGAGAGTACGCCGGGGGGGCACATATGACAGGAAAAATCATCGGCCCGCTGCGCAGGGCCCTCGCCGCTGCGGCAGTGCTGGCGTTTGCCGCGGGTGCGGCCGGCTGTGGTGCGGCCGCTCCGGCAGGGCCGGCTGCCGCAGAAATCCCGGCTTCTCCGCCGGCGGAACAGCCGGCAGGAGAGCCGCCGGTCAGGGATCCGGTGCAAATCACAGCCAAGCCTGTGGATACGAACGCTGGTCCGGTTCCGCCGCCCGCCGGCGTTCCCGCTGTGGCCTGGGCCGCCATGCTGCGCTTCGCGGAGCTGCGTGGGGACGCCGGACGGCCGCTGGCTGAAGCCAGCGCCGATCCTGACTGTTCCCTTCCGGGGCCAGGATGCACCTGGTCCCATGGGGCGGAAACTGTGGTGTGGTCCGCTGCCTCCGGCACCCGTGCCCTGCGGACGGAGGTGTTCACCAGATGGATGGCATCCGGACGCACCCAGCTCGGCTGGCCCACGTCTTCCGAATACCGGTTCGGCGGGGATTACCGCACCGACTTCCAAAAGGGCTCACTCATGTACGTTCCCCGCCTCGGACGGGTCATGGCCTACGATCCCGGGGTGGAAAAATCCGCCGTCGTCATCGGCGACTCGCAGGCAGGCAAGGACACCTGGGTGGGGAAGGGGCTGGCTTCGCTTGGCTTCGCGCCGGTGATTCTTGGCGCCGGCGGGACCGGCTACACCCGCGGCAACGGGACGGTGGACAGCTACCCTGAGGCCCTTGAGGGTGAGGAATGGCTGCTGCCCTGGGGGAAGCCCGCACTGGTCATCCTGCAGGGCGGCGGTAACGACGCCTTCGGCCCCAGCAACCAGGCGATCAGGCACAATGCCATCCAGCTGATCCGGGAGATCCGGCGCACGTATCCCGAGTCCCGGATCGTGGTCGCCGGCGTCATCGGGAGCGGCAGCGGGCGCCGCGGCGAAATCGATGACCTCATGAGGCGGGTGGCTGCGGAACAGCAGCTGGAATTCCTGAGCCTGAAGGACTGGTGGAGCAGGTATGGGCTCGGTTCAAAACTGGATGACGGGGTACACCTGACAAAGGCCGGCCATGATGCCGCGGCACCGGTTTTCGCCCGTGAGCTCAAGGGGATACTGGACCGCCCACGGCCTTAGCCATCAACGGTTCAGAGCTTCAGGATGCGGTTCAGTTCGGTGTTGTCCCGTGCGCTGCGCGGGGGAACAACAACCAGGGCAGCGGCAATGGCCGCTGCCGGGCCAACGGCCACGGGAACAGCCCAGGTCAGCCAGGCGTAATCCAGGCTGGCGCTGGTTCCGGAGAATTGCAGGACGATCCAGGCAAGGAGCCCTGCCGCCAGGGAGATCCCCGGCAGCAGGAGAACGCCGTACCGCTGCCTGCGCGGGTCGGCACCCCAAACGATGAAACCGGCGGCGGCAGTGCCGGCAGCGGTAAGCATCAACTCCAGCATGGGTGGCCTAGAGGGCGCCGAATCCGACGCGGCGGACTTCCTCTGCACCAATTTCGACATATCCGATGACACCCGCCGGAACCATGATGAGGCGTCCCTTTTCATCCGAGAGGCGCAGCTCCTTCGAGTCCCTAATGGCCTCGGCGACGGTGTCGGCGACCTGGTCGGCGCTCTGCCCGGACTCGAACACGATCTCGCGTCCGACGTTCTGGATACCGATCTTTACTTCCACCGTGGTGCCTCCTGTTTAAATGAACTCAGTGGAATGAAATCTACTCTAGATTTCCTTGGGGAAACGGCTGATTCCGCGCCAAGCTAAACGGTAGACCAGCTCACTTGCGGCATCGATGTCCAGATCGCCGCCGGTCTCCAGCCAGTAGCGGGCGCTGACCTGCGCCATTCCCGCCAGGGCGCGGCCCAGGAGCGTTGCCTCGATATGGGAGAGCTTGGTGTCCTCGGCGATGACATCGGCGATATCGCTGGCGAACCGCGCATTGAATTCTTCGATCCGTGAGCTGACTTCCTTGTCGCTGGTCAGATCCGACTCAAAGACAAGGCGGTGGCCCTGGCTGTCCTGGGCCACAAAACGGAAGTAGGCCCGCATGGTTTCGCGGACCCGGAGCTTGTTATCCGTCGTGGAGGTCAGCGCGGTCTGCAGGAACCGGGTCAGCGTGCCCAGGTGGTCCTCCAGCAGGGCCAGGTAGAGTTCGCGCTTGCCGGGAAAATGCTGGTAGAGCACCGGTTTGCTGACCTGGGCCGTCTCAGCGATCTCATCCATGGCTGCACCGTGGAAACCGTGGCTGACAAAGACTTCCTGTGCCGCCTGCATCAACTGCCTGCGGCGTTCTTCCCGGGGGAGCCGGGTGGACTTGCCGGCGGGCTGGTTGCTCACGTGTGTTGGGCCTCTCAGAATTCATCCGGGTTCCGCACCCGGCGTAATGGAACAACAGTTTACCCACGGGTAACCGCGTGGGAAGGGATCGGGGCACCTCATGTGGCGCAGCTCTCGAATTCAATCCGCCAGGGGGCATAGATTGGAGGACATGAGCACTGCTGAGCTGCCACCGCTGGTCCATCCGGCGCCGGAACTGACCCGTGATGAGGCAGAACGCTATTCACGCCACCTCATTCTGCCCGGATTCGGCGTCCAGGCACAGCTGAGGCTGAAGAACGCCAAGGTGCTGGTGATCGGCGCCGGAGGGCTGGGATCGCCTGCTTTGCTGTATCTGGCCGCGGCCGGGGTGGGAACGCTGGGCATTGTGGACGAGGACACCGTGGAAGCGTCCAACCTCCAGCGCCAGGTGATCCATACGGCGGCAGATGTTGGACGTTCCAAGGCAGAGTCCGCCCGTGCCGCAGTGCAGGCGTTGAATCCGCTCGTGGAGGTTGTCCTGCACGAGGCACACCTCGATGCGGGAAATGTCCTGGAGATTTTCTCCGGTTATGACCTCATCCTGGACGGCACGGATAACTTCGCAACCCGATACCTGGTCAACGATGCCGCAGAAATCCTGGGCAAGCCCTATATCTGGGGATCCATCCTCCGCTTCGATGGGCAGGTGAGCGTTTTCTGGGGCGCGCACGGGCCGACTTACCGGGATCTCTATCCCGAGCCGCCTGAGCCAGGGGCCGTGCCCTCCTGTGCCGAGGGCGGTGTCCTGGGGGTGCTGTGTGCCCAAATCGGATCCGTGATGGTCAACGAAGCCATCAAGCTCATCACCGGAACGGGACGCACGCTGCTGGGCCGGCTTCTGGTCTTCAACGCCCTGGACATGAGCTGGCGGGAGGTTGGCCTGCGGCCCGACCCGGAGCGGACGCCCGTCACGGAACTCATCGACTACCAAGCCTTCTGCGGCCTTGTCCCGGCCGGGGACTCCGGCACGGTCCCGAGCATCGGCGTTGCGGAACTGGCCCTGCTGCTGGCCGACCGCAGGGCAGGCCGCGCGGACTTCGACCTGCTGGATGTTCGTGAGCCCGGGGAACACGACATTGTGAGCATCGACGGGGCGGACCTGGTTCCGCGGGCAGGGATCCTCGCCGGGACCGTGGTTCCGGACCCGCAGCGCACTGTGTACGTGCACTGCAAGTCAGGGGGGCGTTCGGCGGAGGTCACCGCATTCCTGCGGGACAGGGGGCACGAGCACGCCTTCAACGTCAGCGGCGGGGTCCTGGACTGGGTGCGCGAAGTGGAGCCGCACAAGCCTGTCTATTAGGTGCAGCGGATCCGCGGAGGCAGGAGCTAGGCGGACCGGCTGTGGCCGGCATCCTCGCCGTCTGATTCGAGCGCCGCTGCGCCGTGCGGTTTGAGCGGGGCAGACTGCCCGTCCGCGGTCTTTTCGACAGTGATCCCGTACACGGCTTCGAGTCCGCGGACGTACTCCTCCTGCTGGCCGCTGGCAGCCAGTTCACGGGCACGGACGGCCGGTACATGGAGCAGCGCCTTGACCATCCGGCGCATCGCGAATTCGACTTCCTCAGCAGCACCGGTACAGCCGTGCTGGGCACGTACCTTCTCCAGTTCCTTGTCCAGCACGTCGAGGGTGTGCCGGCGCAGGGCGACGATGGCGGAATCGAGCTCGCGGCTCAGCTGGGCTTCGGAGAACGCCTGGGCTGCGTCTGAAACGATCCGGTTGGCCTGCTGCAGGGATTCGGCCTGCTCAGCCGGGGCTGCCAGCCGGACGGATTCGAGGGTGATGAGGTCGACGCCCTCGATTTCCCGGACATCAGGATCGAAGTCATGCGTCAGGGCAAGATCGATGATGATCAGGGGCTTCTCATTGCCCGCCCGGACCCGGCGGATGTCCTCGGCACTAACCTGGTTTTCGGAGCCGGAGCAGCCGATCACGACGTCGGCACGGGCCACGGCGGGTGCCAGGGAGGCTCCGTCAAGTGCAGTTCCGCCGCGCGAAGCGGTGAAGGACTCAGCGCGGCCGGAGGATGAATAGACGGAAATGTCGGTACAGCCGCGCTCCTTGAGGAGGGCCATGGTGGCTCCGGCGTAGGCGCCGGTGCCGAAGACGACGACTGCCTTGTTCCGCCAGTCGATGTCCTCGGAGAGATCGGTGGCCAGCTCCAGCGCCACCGAGACGATGGAGAGGCCGCGCTTGCCCAGCGCCGTCAGCGCACCAACATCCTTGGCTGTGCGGGAGGCAGTCTGGAAGAGCCGGGTCAGGGTGCCGCTGGCGGTTCCCTTTTCCTGCGCCTCGATCAGGGCGCGGCGGACCTGGCCGGCAATTTCGCGTTCACCAACGACGGCGGAGTCCAGCCCTGCGCCGACGGCGAACAGGTGCTTGGCCACGTCCTGGCCGGTGTTGGTGGTGAAGGACCGGGAGACCAGATCCTCGTCCAGTCCCGAGTGCCGGCTGATTTCGGCGATCGCTGCCGAGCGGGCGGCCTCGACGTCCGCTTCGGAGCGGGCCTCGCAGTACACCTCGAACCGGTTGCAGGTGGCAAGAACCACCGCCCCCGACACAGCCGGGCCGCTTTCCAGCAGGGAGGAAGGGACCTTGGGCGCGCCAGCACTAAGCCGGGCAACGGTTTCCAGGTCTACGTCAGAGTGTGTCGCGATAAGGGAAAGAAGTACCACAGTGGCTTAATAGTAGCCACGCAAACCGCATTCGGTGGCATCGGAGGCCCCGAAGGCGCACATTTGACGGGTGATCCAGGACGCAAACGGCACGGCAGGACCGGCCCCGGGAGGCCCGGTGCCGCGCCCGGTTATCCTTCCGCCGGAAATTTGGAGAGAATCAAAAGCATGACTCTCAGCGCCACTCATCCGCTCATGGATGGCCGCACGGCCGATTCCCCGCTAATCACCGCCTACCGCGGCGGAACTCCGTCCCGGAGGCCTGTCTGGTTCATGCGCCAGGCCGGGAGGTCGCTTCCGGAGTACCGGAAGCTGCGCGAAGGCACCGGCATGCTTGAATCCTGCCTGCTGCCCGAGATGGCCTCTGAAATCACCCTCCAGCCCGTGCGCCGGCATGATGTCGACGCGGGTATCTTCTTCTCCGACATCGTGATCCCGCTCAAACTGGCCGGAGTGGACGTGGACATTGTTCCGGGCGTGGGTCCCGTGCTCGGATCGCCGATCCGCAGCGCCGCCGATGTCGCGGCCCTGCCGCAGCTGACGGAGGCGGCCCTGGAACCGATCCGGGAAGCTGTGCGCCTGACCGTGGACCAGCTCGGCAAGACGCCGCTGATCGGTTTCGCGGGGGCCCCGTTCACCCTCGCCGCCTACATGGTGGAAGGCCGGCCGTCCCGCGATCACCTGGGTCCGCGCACCATGATGCACGGCGACCCGCAGACGTGGAAGGCACTGACCGACTGGGCCGCTGATGCCTCCGGCATGTTCCTGCGGGCACAGCTGGAAGCCGGTGCCAGCGCCGGCCAGCTGTTCGACTCCTGGGCTGGCTCCCTCAGCCTGGCGGACTACACCAGCCACGTCGCACCGGCATCCGCCCGGGCACTGGACCACGTCCGTGACCTGGGGGCGCCGCTGGTGCACTTTGGTACCGGGACCTCCGAGCTGCTGGCCGCAATGCGGGACGTCGGCGTCGACGTCGTAGGTGTCGACTACCGGCTGCCGCTGGATGAGGCCAACCGGCGCCTCGGCGGCACTGTGCCGCTGCAGGGGAACATTGACCCCGCACTGCTCTCGGCGCCGTGGGAGGTTCTGGAAGCCCACGTCCGCGGCGTGCTCGCAGCCGGAGCCTCCGCCCCGGGCCACGTCGTGAACTTGGGGCATGGCGTGCCGCCGGAAACCGACCCGGAGGTGCTGACGCGGGTCGTGGAACTCATTCATTCGGTGGAGCCGTAATCATGCCCGGTGCCGCACCCACGCCTCGGTCCGCCGTCGTCATCGGCGGCGGAATCTCTGGACTCATCGCCGCCCGTGACCTTTCCCGCGAAGGGCTGGAGGTCACCGTCCTCGAAGCCGGGGACGGCTTCGGCGGCTGCGTCGGCAGCCACCAGGTCGCCGGGCTGAGCCTGGACAGCGGCGCCGAGTCCTACGCCACCCGGTCCCCGGCAGTGCCCACCCTGATTGAGGAATTGGGACTGGCGGGGAACATCGTCCAGCCGCACCCGGGCGGCGCCTGGCTGCAGCTGGGCGGATCCGACCTGGCTCAGTCCGCGCAGCGGATGCCGCAGAGCGGGCTGCTGGGTATTCCGGCGGATCCGCGCGCTGACGAAATCGTCAAGGCGATCGGCCGGGTGGGAGTTGCCCGCGCTGCCCTGGACCGGGTGCTGCCGGTCGCTCCGCTGCTGCGGAAGGACAAGATGAGCCTGGGGGAGGTGGTGCGCGCCCGGATGGGTGAGGCTGTCCTGAAACGGCTGGTCGCCCCCGTGGTCGGCGGGGTCTACTCCGCGGATCCGGACGTGCTCGACGTCGATTCTGTGGCGCCCGGACTGCGGAAGGCCATGGTGGAGCACGGTTCGCTGTCCGCCGCCGTCGGTGCCATGCGCAAGGCAGCTCCGGCAGGGTCCACCGTTGCCTCGCTGAAAGGCGGCATGGGCACGCTGACCCAGGCGCTGACTGCAGACCTCACGGCCCGCGGCGTGCAGCTGCTGACGGGCACGCCGGCCGGAAGCATCGAACGGGCGGGAACAGGGTTCCGGATTACCGCCGGGGACCGGTGCCTGGACGCCGATGCCGTAGTGGTTGCCACGGACGGGCCGGCCGCCGTGGATCTGCTGGATGGTGTGGTGCCTGAACTGGCTGCCTACCGCCCCGGGCCCGGGCCGGGCGTGGCGCTGGTAACCCTGGTTGTGGACCAGCCGGAACTGGATGCGATGCCGCGCGGCACCGGTGTGCTCGTGGCACGCGACGCCGGATCGGTCCAGGCCAAGGCCCTGACCCATGCCACCGCAAAATGGCAGTGGCTCGCGGATTCCACCGGACCCGGCACGCATGTGCTGCGCCTGTCCTACGGGCGGGGCCTCGGCGCGGGGGAGGAAGCCGACACCACGGCCCTGCGTCCGGATGATGAACTCTTCGCGGCGGCCCTTGAAGACGCGTCAGCGCTTCTGCAGACGCCGGTGAAGGAAGCCGATGTCATCGGCTGGGATGTTGTCCGCTGGGTGGGAGCTTTGCCTTCCGCCGCCGTCGGGCACGCGGACCGGGTAGCCGCCGTCCGCTCGGCCGTTGCCGGCGTCGACGGCCTGGAGGTGGTGGGAGCCTGGCTCGCCGGAACAGGACTGGCCGCTGTCACTGCCGATACCCGGGACCGGTGCGCGCGGCTCGCGGAGGCTATCCAAACCGTGGAATAATTGATGTTGTTCTACGACATGTAGAAGTTCGCATTTCGCCTAAGTCTGCCCAACGCGGCAGACTGTTAAACATGAGTGAGCCCATGGGTCAGACTGCATCTGTCACAGCCGAAACACAAGAACAGTTCTTTACGCTCTGGACCGTTTTCAAGCGGTCTGAACTTCCGCGCGAGGCAACAGGGAATGCCCTCAATGAATTCGAAGTCCTGGAACAGGGCCTGGCCGCGGAAAACGTCACCCTGCGCGGCATCTACGATGTCTCCGCGATGCGCGCCGACGCCGACGTTATGATCTGGCTGCACGGCAGCCAGCCCGAAGCGCTGCAGGCCGCAGTGCGCCGGATCCGCCGTTCGGAGTTGTTCTCCGGTACCGAAATCGCCTGGTCTGCCATGGGCGTGCACCGCGACGCCGAGTTCTCCAAGGATCACTGGCCCTCCTTCTCCCGCGGGATCGCCCCCGAAGCCTGGGTCTGTGTTTACCCGTTCGTCCGTTCCTACGAGTGGTACCTGCTGCCCCCCGAAGAGCGCGGCGCCATGCTGCGCGACCACGGCAAGCTCGGCCGCGAATTCCCGCAGGTCCTGGCCAACACGGTGGCGTCCTTTGCCCTGGGTGACTGGGAATGGCTCCTGGCGCTGGAGGCGCCGGAGCTGGTGGACCTCGTGGACATGATGCGCCGCCTGCGCTCGACCGAAGCGCGCAATCATGTGCGTGAGGAAGTTCCGTTCTACACCGGCCGGCGCATCGCCGCCGCCGAAGTTTCCGAGGTGCTCAAATGACTTCTCTTTCCCCTGAAACCCAGGCCGGCTTCGATCCCTTTGAAGGGGTTGATGAGAACGGTGAAATGGCCCCGGCCAAGTACGATGCCATCCTGCTGGCCTCGTTCGGCGGACCCGAAGGCCAGGAAGACGTTATTCCGTTCCTGCGCAACGTCACCCGCGGCCGGGGCATCCCCGACGAACGCCTCGAAGAGGTGGCAACCCACTACCGCGCCAACGGCGGCATCAGCCCGATCAATGAGCAGAACCGTGCGCTGAAGGCGGCGCTGGAAGCCGAACTCGAGCGCCGCGGAATCGACCTGCCGGTCCTGTGGGGCAACCGGAACTGGGACCCGTACATCAAGGATGTCCTGCAGGAGGCCTATGCCACCGGTTACCGCCGCCTGCTGATGGTCACCACCAGCGTCTACTCCAGCTACTCGAGCTGCCGCCAGTACCGCGAAGATCTGGGCATGAACCTCATCGCCACCGGGCTGGACAAAAAGCTCCAAGTGGACAAGGTCCGCCAGTACTTCGACCACCCCGGCTTCGTGGAGCCGTTCGTTGAAGGCCTGCGGGATTCACTGGCCAAGGTCCGCGAACAGCTGGCCGCCGCCGGCAAGGCAGACGGGAAGATTGAAGTCCTCTTCGCGACGCACTCCATTCCCACGGCCGATGCCGAGGCCTCCGGTCCCCGTGACCGCGAATTCGAAGAGGGCAGCGCCTACGTCGCGCAGCACCTGGCCAACGCCCGGGCCATCATGGACCGAGTTTCCGAAGCAGCCGGCCTGGACTGGCAGCTGGTGTACCAGTCCCGCTCCGGCTCGCCGCACACCCCGTGGCTGGAACCGGACATCAATGACGCGATCGCTGAACTGCCTGCCAAGGGCGTCGACGGCGTCGTTATTGTTCCGCTGGGCTTTGTCAGCGACCACATGGAAGTCATCTGGGACCTGGATACTGAGGCCATGGAGACCTGCTCCGAACTGGGCCTGGCCGCGCACCGCGCACCAACTCCGGGCATCCACGAGAAGTTCGTGGCCGGGCTGGTTGACCTGCTCTGCGAACGCACGGTGGAGAACACGATCACCGAGCGGCCGGCCCTGACGAAGCTGGGCCCCTGGTACGACGTCTGCCGGCCGGGCTGCTGCGCGAACCTGCGCGGCGAAAAGCCGACCATCGCCGGTGCCGATTCCACGGTGGGTGTGAAGTAGTGGCGCATTCGCCTGTCCTGATCGGCACGCGCGGCTCCGCGCTGGCCGTCACCCAGACCACCACGGTCGCCGAAACCCTGTCCGATCTGGGCAGCTTCGAGGTTGAACTGGTCCGGGTGAAAACCGAAGGCGACATCAACCGGGCAGCTCTTTCGCAGATCGGCGGCACCGGCGTATTTGTGGCCGCGCTGCGCGAATCCCTGCTTTCCGGTGACTGCGACGTCGCCGTGCACTCGCTCAAGGACCTGCCCACGGCAGAAGCCGGTGGGTTGACCATCGGCGCGGTTCCCGCCCGGGTGGACGTCCGTGACGCGCTGTGCGCACGGGACGGTCTGACGCTGGGGCAGCTGCCTCCCGGTGCCAAGATCGGCACCGGTTCCCCACGGCGTGCGGCCCAGCTGCGCGCCGCGCGGCCGGACCTGGAGATCGTCGACATCCGCGGCAACGTGGATACCCGGCTGGCCCGTGTGGCCGGCCTGGTCGACGGCGGCCCCGGGGACCTCGACGCCGTTGTGCTGGCCGCCGCCGGCCTGCTGCGGCTGGGCCGGCTGGACATGGTCTCCGAGTTCCTCGACCCGTCCGTGATGCTCCCTGCCCCCGGGCAAGGCGCACTGGCGGTGGAATGCCGTACCGCCGATGCCGCCGAGGGGCCGCTGAGCCGGGCGCTGGCAGCGTACGACGACACCGCGAGCCGGCTGACGGTGACCGCTGAACGCGCTCTCCTGGCGCGGCTCGAAGCCGGCTGCACCGCACCGATCGGTGCACTGGCACGCGTTACCGAACAGGGCCTGGCGCTCGAAGCAGTGGTCTGCAGCGATGACGGGGCCCGGACGCTGCGGCGCTATTCCTCCACGTCGCAGGCCGACGAGGACGGCGCCCGTGCCCTGGGTATCCGCATGGCGGAGGAACTGCTGGCCGCCGGCGCTGCGGAACTGACGGAACTCGCGTCCTGATGAAGAGCTGAGGCTGGCTCCGATGACCACCGACCGCGCCAGGCCGGCACCGAACCCCGCCGGAGGAACCCTCTCCGGTGCGGATGTGGTGCTGCTCCGAACCCCAGACCGCGCGGGTCCCATGGCGGCGGAACTGCGGGCCCGCGGTGCTCGGGTCCGGCTGCTCCCGCTGATCGACTTCCAGCTGCCGGCAGACACCTCCCCGGTGTCTGCCGGACTGCAGGAACTGGGGGAGGGGGCCTTCGACTGGATCATCCTTACCTCCGCAACAACCGTCCGGGCATTGCACCGGTTCGCCGCAGACTCCGGACGCACGCTGGCCCAGCTGACTTCCGGCACCCGGGTTGCCGCCGTCGGCGCTGCCACCCGGCAGGCACTGGCCGGGAAGGGAATCGACGCCGACCTGGTGCCGGAAGCGGACCAGTCCGCGCGCGGACTGGCCGCCGCCTGGCCCGCCCCAGGAACCGGCCGGAACCGGCTGCTGCTGCCGCAGGCTGACATCGCCGACCCGTTCCTGCGCACCACCCTGGCCGACGCCGGCTGGGAGGTTTCCGCGGTCACCGCCTACCAGACAGTCGACTACCCGGCACCGGAGGAACTGCGGCTGGAGCCGGGCGCTGCGGTGTCGGGGCCCGGGAGCAGCCCCGCTCAGGCAGCACACACCCAACTGTCTCCGGAACAGTACCGAAGCTTCGCCGTGGCCTGCCGCAGCGGAGATGCACCGGCACCGCACGCCGTCGTCGCCACCTCGCCAAGCACTGCGCGGCGGTTCGTCCGGGACACCCTGGTGCCGGATGCAGCCGTCCTGGTAGCCATCGGTGATCCCACCGCCCGCCAGCTCCTTGAGCTCGGGCACCCGCCGGAGGCCACCGCCACCGAGCCCACGCCGGCAGGGATTGCCGACGCCGTTGAAGCGGCCCTGGACGCACACAGGATTTCCCATTCCCCTCGACCGGAAGGCAAAACGTCAAAATGAGCTTCCCCCAGCACCGCCCCCGCCGGCTGCGGACCACCCCGGCCATGCGCCGGATGACTGCCGAATACCGTCTTGACCCCGCCGAACTCGTGCTCCCGGCCTTCATCCGGGAAGGCCTCACCGAGCCGAACCCCATCAGCTCCATGCCCGGCGTTCTCCAGCACACCACCGACACGCTCAAGCGCGCCGCTGCCCAGGCAGTGGAACTCGGCGTCGGTGGCATCATGCTCTTCGGCATTCCAGAGGTCCGGGACGCAACGGGCAGTGCCGGAACCGATCCGGACGGCGTCCTGAACAAGGCGATCGCCGACGTCCGCGCCGAGGTCGGCGATGACCTGGTGATCATGAGCGACGTGTGCCTGGACGAATTCACCGACCATGGGCACTGCGGCGTCCTGGACGCCAACGGTGTGGTGGACAATGACACCACGCTCGAAATCTACGGGCGCATGGCCGTTGAACAGGCCCGCGCCGGCGCACACGTCCTGGGCCCGTCCGGCATGATGGACGGCCAGGTCGCCGTGATCCGCCAGGCCCTGGACGACGCCGGCTTCCAGGACGTCTCTGTTGTCGCCTACGCCGCAAAATACGCTTCTGCTTTCTACGGACCGTTCCGCGAAGCGGTGGATTCCCAGCTCAAGGGCGACCGCCGCACCTACCAGATGGACGCCGCCAACCGCCGCGAAGCGCTGCTCGAGGTGGAACTGGACCTGGAAGAGGGCGCTGACATGGTCATGGTGAAGCCTGCCATGAGCTATCTGGACATCCTGGCCGACGTGGCTGCCATGTCCCCGGTCCCCGTCGCGGCTTACCAGATCTCCGGCGAATACGCGATGATCGAAGCTGCGGCTGCCAACGGCTGGATCGACCGGCGCCGCGCCATTGAAGAATCCGTCCTCGGCATCAAGCGTGCCGGCGCAAACATCATTCTCACGTACTGGGCCGCCGAACTGGCTGCCTGGCTGAAGGAAAGCAAGTAATGACCCAGACAGTCTCCTCCGAAGAGCTCTACGACCGCGCCCGCGCCCTGATGCCCGGCGGAGTTAACTCACCCGTGCGCGCCTTTGGATCGGTGGGCGGGACACCGCGCTTCCTGGTTTCAGCCAAGGGGCCCTACGTCACGGACTCCGAGGGACGCGAATACGTGGACCTGGTGTGTTCCTGGGGTCCGGCACTGGTCGGCCACGCGCATCCGGATGTCCTTGCCGCCGTCCACACGGCCGTGGACCGGGGCCTGTCCTTCGGCGCCTCGACCCCCGCCGAAGCCGATCTCGCCGCCCTGGTCATGGACCGGGTGAAGCCGGTGGAACGCCTCCGCATGGTCTCCACCGGCACCGAAGCGACCATGACAGCCGTGCGCCTGGCCCGCGGCTTCACCGGCCGCAACCTGGTCATTAAGTTCGCCGGCTGCTACCACGGCCACCTCGACGGCCTGCTGGCCTCGGCCGGGTCCGGCGTCGCCACCCTGGCCCTGCCCGGTTCCGCCGGGGTCACCGAAGCCACCGCCGCTGAAACGCTGGTCCTGCCGTACAACGACATCGCTGCCGTCGAAGCCGCATTCGCCGAACACGGCGCGAACATCGCCGCCGTCATCACGGAGGCAGCCCCGGCCAACATGGGCGTCGTCACCCCCGCGGACGGCTTCAACGCCGCCCTGTCCCGGATCACCACAGCCCACGGCGCGCTGCTGATCCTGGACGAGGTCCTCACCGGCTTCCGCACCTCGCCGGCCGGATACTGGGGCCTGACCGGTGCCAACGAAGGCTGGGCGCCTGACCTGTACACCTTCGGCAAGGTCATCGGCGGCGGTATGCCGGTGGCAGCCCTGGGCGGCCGTGCCGAGGTCATGGACTACCTGGCGCCGCTCGGGCCGGTGTACCAGGCCGGCACCCTCTCCGGTAACCCGATCGCCATGGCCGCCGGCGTCGCCACGCTCAAGGCCGCGACCGCCGAGGTGTACGCGAACATTGATGCCCGTTCGGCCCAGCTGTCCCAGGCCGTCTCCGATGCACTCGCTGCGGAAGGCGTGAACCACAGCATCCAGCGTGCCGGGAACCTGTTCAGCATCGCCTTCGGCACCGCGGAGCACGGTGTGCACAACTACGCCGATGCCCTGGCCCAGGACACATTCCGTTTCAAGCCGTTCTTCCACTCCATGCTGGATTCCGGGGTCTACCTGCCGCCGTCGGTCTTCGAGGCCTGGTTCCTCTCCGGCGCGCATGATGACGCAGCCATGGACCGGATCCTGGCCGCACTGCCGGCAGCTGCCAAGGCGGCGGCCGCGGCCAAGCCGTAGGTTCACCCGAAACGAGATGACAGAAACTGCCCGTATTGCACCGGATACGGGCAGTTTCTGCTATCTCGGTGAGGTAATCAGCCGAGAATGTCCCTGCGGTCCAGGGCCCACACCGTCACCGCCGTGAAAAGTACACACCCTGCGGCGAGAAGTCCCAGCCCTGCCAGGTCGGGGCCATCCGCCAACGGATCGTTCAGGTAGGCCCAGGAATAGGGGGAGAAGGTCCGCAGCCAGTCCAGGTCCGGGTTCTGGTTCGCCAGCGCGTTCAGGACATAGCCCGCGGCGGCTACGCCCGCGGCGGTGCTCAGCGCCGCGGTCCGACGGCCGGTGAGGGCGCCGATTGCCATCGCGATGCTGGCGGCCAGATAGCCCAGTCCCAGCCACGATGCCTCCACTGCTGCAACGTTCGCGGCCTCCAACCCAAGCTCGGAGGGGCCGCTGAGGGTCAGGACCAGCACCGCCGTGACCACAGCGAACCAGAGCAGCCGCACCAGGATCCCCAGCGCCGACTCCAAGGCGTACTGGCCCCTGCCTACGCCGTGTGAGAGCACCAACTCCAGCCGCCCGGATTCCTCAGCCCCTGCAACCGCAGCGCTTCCCCAGGACACCGCAGCCGCAGTGATGAGAACGAACCCCAGCAGTCCGAAGAACGTGGCCTGGACGTAGCCCGGCCCCGAAAGGATGTCCTCGTAGCCCAGGGCATTGACCAGTTCGGGCGGAAGGCCTTCAATCATGTTCCGCATATCGGCCCCGTTCATGGACGGATAGAGGGGCAGATACAGCAGCAGTACGGCGGATAGGGCGAGCGTCCAGGCGAGCGTGGAACGCCAGGTATCCACCACCGCACGGCGGAAGACAGGAAGCGGAGGGGAGGCGATGGCCTTCCCGCTGCCCACGGCTGTGTGCTCTCCACTGCTCACGGCTGTGCCCTCCGGCCATCCGCGTCCGGCGAGGGCGCTGCCTGATTCTCCCCGGGCCTGCCGTAGAGACGCAGGACGGATTCCTCCAGGTCGGGCTCTTCCACCGACAGGTCCAGGACCCGGTAACCGGCAAGAATCTTAATGAAGGGGTCAACCCCTCCTTCCAGGGTGCCCTGGATGTGCAGGATGCCGTCCTGGGCAGTGACGGTCCCCTTCAGCCCGGCCGCGCGTTCCAGCTCGCCGTGCAGCACGTCCGGGCCCGTCCCGGACACGGACGCGCGGACGTGCCGGAGCCGGTTAAGGCGCAGGGAGGACACATCTCCCTGCGCCACCACCCGGCCCAGGGAGAGCACTGCCACTACGTCCGCTGCCTGCTGGATTTCACTGAGTACGTGGGAACTGAGCAGGACCGTGCGTCCGGCTGCGCGTGCCTCCCGCACCAGATCGAGGAATTCGCGCTGGACCAGCGGATCCAGTCCGCTCGTGGGTTCGTCCAGGATCAGCAGGTCCGGATCGTGCATAAAGGCCTGGACCAAGCCAAGTTTCTGCCGGTTGCCCTTGGAAAGCGTGTGTACCGGCCGGGACAGGTCGAGGTCCAGGCGCCCGGCAAGCAGCTCGATTCTGCCGGCGGGGACCGGGGCGCTGATTTCGGCATAGTGCCGCAGCAGCGTTCCGCTCCGGATCCGTCCGTCGAGCCGGAGGTCCCCGGGAATATAACCAATCCTGCGACGCAGGGCCGCACCACCGTTTCGCGGGGATAAGCCGAGGACGACGGCGGTTCCCGACGTCGGGCGGACGATGTCCAGCAGGATCCGCAGGGTGGTTGTTTTCCCGGACCCGTTGGGACCGATCAGACCGAAAACGGTCCCAGGTTGCACAACGAGATCCAGGGAGGTGAGCGCCGTGTTTGAACCGTATCGTTTGGTCAGGGCCCGGGTCTCGATCACAGGTGGAACGGTCTCGATCGCTGGCGGCATTAAGGCTCCTATAAGGTCAGGCCGGATCGGCCGGGGGACGGTACGTAAGGTGCCTGTTCCTGTAGATGTAGCAGGTCCGGTACATTTCCGGGGGCGATTCGTGCCCTGAGAATAATGCCGCCCGGATGGGAAATCGAGGGCAGCCCTGCCCGTAGGGTGGTTTTACTCCCCACCACATCCCTCTTAGCGGCCGGGCTCCGCAGCCGGCCGATGCGCGCAAAGGTAAGCACATAATGATGATTTTCAGCCGTCCCCAGCCGGGAACGCTGCCGACAACGTTCAAACTGCTGGTGGCAATCCTGATTCCTTCCGCTATCGTGAGCGTCCTGGGAGGCGCCTCCGCCAGTATGGGATTTGGTTTGGCCGTGGGCCTCGGCATGGCAGTCACCCCCGTGAGCCGGCCGCGGCAGGCTGCCATGCTGGTTGCCTTGGGCGCAGCTCTTGGCGGGCTGGCTTCACTGGCAGGGTCATCACCGTGGGCTATCTCGGTGCTCATTTTTGTTTCGGCCATCCTGAACGCCATCTCCAATCAGCGCTCTGCCGGGCTGCTTTCCCTTGCCCCGATTATGGTGATCCTCATCGGCCCCGGACCGATCGATCTCAGCTGGTGGTCCGCGGTCTTGTGGATCCTGGCCGGCGGAGCGACAGGTGCGCTGATCACCCGGCTGCTGAAGTTCCAGGCTCCGGTTCTTCCAGTGGACAAACGCACTGCCTGGGAGCACGGCCTCGCCGTGGGCCTTGTGTGCGCTGCAGTGATGTTCTGGAGTCTGGCGAATGACATTCCCCACGGCTACTGGATCGCCGTGACCGTGCTGATGGCGCTGCGGCCCCTTCCCGACCAACGCCGCGAGACCCTGAACGGGCGCCTCATCGGCACCTTCCTGGGCGCCGTCGTCGCGCTGCTGGCAGTGGTCTTCCTCCCCTCCTGGGGCGCCCTGATTGTCGCCGTGCTGTGCCTGTTCTTCCTGGTCTGGTATTCCATGGGCGGGGCCTACCTGATGCAGGCGCTTGCCCTGACGCCCATGCTGCTGATCTTCGCTTCGCTGGGGGACATCGAACGCGGCTTCGAGCTGACTGTGGAACGGGTTATCTTCACGGCCATCGGATTCGCCGTCGCGGTGCTGGCTGCACTGCTCCTCCGGCACTGGGAATCCCGGCGTGAGGCCGAGATGGGCTGAGACCACCGCGGGTCAGCGGAGGGGACGGAACCGTGCCCGGGCATGGAGGCAGCACAGCAGGATGCGGTGCAGGACAGGCCGCGCTGGTGCTGCTTAAACGAAATATGCCCCACATCCGGAAGGACGCGGGGCATATTCGTCACCGCTGCTAGAAAGCGGCGGTGACGTCGCCGTTCGGCCACTTCTGCTCAATGAACGCCTTGACGTCCGCAGAGTGCAGCAGCTCGTCGAGCTTCTCGATCCGCGCGTCCTTGCTGCCGGACTTCCAGACGAGCAGGTTCGCGTACGGGTTGGCATCGAGTGACTCCACCAGAAGCGCGTCATCGGTGTTCAGCCCGGCATCCAGGATGTAGTTACCGTTGATGATTGCCAGGTCCACGGTGGGATCCGAGAGATCGTTCACCAGCAGTTCAGCCTGGTTCTCGGAGAAGTCCAGGTTCTTCGGGTTCTGCTCATCGGTCAGGGCGATGACCGAGGCGTCCTCGCCGATGTCCGTCAGCAGGCCGGCATCTTCGAGCAGCTTGAGCGCACGGGCCTGGTTGGACGGGTCATTGGTGATGGCAACGCGGGCGCCCTCAGCGACGTCGGAAATGTCCTTGTGCTTCTCGCTGAAGATGGCATACGGCTCGATGTGGATGCCTTCGCCGTGCTCGAAGTCGTAACCCTGGCTCTCGGTCTGGGCCTCGAGGTAGGACAGGTGCTGGAAGTAGTTGGCGTCGATGGAGCCGTCGTCCAGCGCAATATTGGGGGTCACGTAGTCATCAAACGGAACAACTTCGAGTTCCAGGCCGGCGTCCGCAGCGAGGTTCTCGGCAACGTACTCCAAGATGACTGCGTGCGGCTGCGGGCTGGCGCCCACAGTCAGCGTGACAGGGTTGGCCGGATCGAGGCTCTCCACAGCGCTGGAGGAGGATTCGGAACCCCCGCAAGCCGTCAGCGCCAGAGCCGCGGCCACGCCGGTGGCCACGAGTGAAAATGCTTTCCGCATCGGATGCGTTTCCTTTCGAGTGTCCGGCCGGGGCGGGCCCTGGCCGGCTGTTATGCAGCTAGCGGCTACTGGCTGCAGTCCCTGGTTCCGCACGTTCGTACGGCTCAGGAAGTATCAGGGCCCGAGGGGATCAGGCCCGCGCGTCGTCACGCAGTTCTTCGCCTGCCGGCACGGCTGCGGCGGGCGCTGCGGCTGGAGCGGCTGCAGTCACCGGCCGCCGGGGGCGGTTGCCCGCTGCGGAGCGGTGGTCCACCCGCCTGGCGGCGAAGTCCCCGGCCAGCTGGATGATCTGCACGATCGCCACGATGATGACGATCGTTACGACCATGACGGCGGTGTCGAAGCGCTGGACACCGTAGTTGTAGGCCAGCCGGCCCAGGCCGCCGCCGCCGATAATGCCCGCCATCGCCGAGTACCCAACCAGGGTGACCAGGGTCGTTGTCAGTGCGGCGACCAGGCCTGGCAGGGACTCCGGCATCAGGACCTTGCGGATGACCTGCATCCGCGTGGAGCCCATCACCAGAGCGGCGTCGATCTTGCCGCCGGAGACGTCGCGCAGAGCGGTTTCCACCAGCCGCGCGAAGAACGGAATAGTACCAATGCTCAGGGGAACACAGGCCGCCAGCGGGCCGATCGAAGAGCCGGTGACCATCCGGGAGAACGGAATGAGGATGACCATCAGGATCGCGAACGGGATGGAACGGGTGATGTTCACGATGATGTCGGACAGGATCCGGTTGGTGACAGGCATCGGCCGGAGCCCGCCGGGGGCGCTGGTATGCAGGAAAATGCCCAGCGGCAGGCCAATCAGCAGCGTGAAGAAGCCTGAGACACCGACCATCAGCAGGGTGTCAGCCACGGCCTCCGGAAGCGCCTTGGTGATGCCGGGGTTGTTAGCCAGTTCTTCGAACAAATTCATGCCGCCACCTCCACTGTGACTCCCTGGGATGCCAGGTAGTCTTTGACCGCTTCCATGTCGGTGCTCGCATCCAGCTGGACCCGCAGACGGCCAAAGCGCTGGCCGGCCAGGGTTTCCACGCTGCCGGCCAGGACATTGACGTCGGTGTTGAAGCGCCTGGTCAGACCTGAAAGGACCGGTTCGGTAGCGTGGTCGCCGACCATGAGCAGTTCCACCACCGGGCCGCCCGGTACCGGGGGAGTCGGGGGCAGCGGTATCAGGGCCTTGGCGAGACGGCCGCCCAAATGGGATGCCACCTCCTGCAGCGGCCCGTGCTCGACCACGCGTCCGGCTTCAAGCAGGGACACCGAGTCGCAGATCCGCTTCACAACGTTCATCTCGTGGGTGATGATCAGCACGGTCAGTCCGAGGCGGTTCGTCAGTTCCGAAATGAGGTCCAGGATTTCGTCCGTGGTGCGCGGATCGAGGGCGGAGGTGGGCTCGTCGCAGAGCAGCACATCCGGGTGGGCAGCCAGGGCGCGGGCGATCCCCACACGCTGCTTCTGTCCGCCGGAGAGCTGGGCGGGGTAGGCGTCGGCGAACTGGTCCAGGCCGACCAGGGCCAGCAGTTCCTGAACCCGTGCCTCGATGTCCCGCTTCGGTGTTCCCACCAATTCCAGCGGGTGGGCGATGTTGGCGGCGGTTGTGCGGGAATCCATGAGGTTGGCGTGCTGGAACACCATTCCGATCCGGCGGCGGGCCAGCCGGATCTCGGAGTCCTTCACGTTCGTCAGCTCCCGGCCGTCGATCGTGACAGTTCCCGACGACGGGCGGTCAAGCAGCGTGAGGCACCGGACCAGGGTCGATTTCCCAGCGCCGGAATGTCCGATGATGCCGTGGATCGATCCCTTGGGAACGCTCATGCTGACACCGTCCAGGGCAACTACTTCCCGGGTGCCCTGGCGGTAGACCTTTCGCAGGTCGGTAACTGTGATCATTCATCCTCGTGTCTGCGTCGTGTGGGACATGCGGGGGCAGGAGCAGGGCCTCGTGGCGGCACGCCGCCGGCCGAACCGAAGTGGAGGAGTGCCTGCCAATCACGTGACACGGGGCGCGCCACCGGCTCGGGAGACTCCGGCCGCACCCGGGCGCCATCAGCGCCTGACACTGCGTCAAGTACTTAATGTTACGCGGGTATGTCCCTTACCCGGAAATCCGGAAGGCCCGGTCAGGCTGGGGCAAGGGTGTCCTCAGACAGGTCCAATGCCAGCTGCCCATCCGGTTCTTCGGCAAGCCGCACCCCGGCGGGAACCTGTGTGTTCTCCGCCGGCAGCGAAAAGAGGGCGGGTTCTGTGAACGCAGCGGCGGGAGTGGAAGCAGCGGCGGGCGTGGCCGGAGCGGGTGCCGGATCCGGAACAGGCGGGGCAGGTGAAGGAGCAGCCAGCACCGGGGCGCTGCCACCGGGAGCCAATTCGGGCGCGAGGGCGGGAGCGGGCGTGGGAATGGGAGTGGGCGCTGACGTGCTGGTAGGTGCTGCCTTGACCGGCCAGGTGCCGTCAATCACCGCTTCCGGGTCGCGCCGCCGCAGGTAGGACTGGAAACTGGCGGCCTGCTCGGCCGCCCACCCGGTCTGGAGCTGGTGGAGGGACGCAGCATCCTGGGCGAGGAGTGGAAAAGCGCCGGCCATCGCCGCGCCGACGGCCAGGGTGGCCATGACATCCGCGGCCGATGTGTGGGCGTTCTCGAAGGCTACGCCGTAGTGTTCGGCCATGGCCGTGAGGGTACGTTTCCCGCGGCGGTAGCGGTCTGCCTGCTTGTCCATGATGAAGGGATCGATGACGGGAAAAGGCACGGGGGCCGACAGTCCGCAGCGTTCCGCCTCCCGTGCCAGCACCGTGAAATCGTAGGCTGCATTGAACGCGAGCACCGGCACGCCGGCGGCGAAGGTGTCCTGGAGCACCTGGATGATCTCCGCTACACCAAGCCGGGCTGGAATGCCGTCCGCCCGTGCCCGTTCGGTGCTGATGCCATGAATGGCAGCCGCTTCCTCCGGGATGTCCACTCCCGGGTCAATGAGCCACTCATGGTGCTTGAGGATCCCGCCGCTGGCATCCACCAGGATGATCGACGCAGTGACGATCCGTGCCTCCTGAGGATCCCGTCCAGTGGTTTCCAGGTCGAAGGACGCGCGGGGAAGTTCATGCCAGCTCAACATGTATTCAAACGTACCGGCGGGCACCGACAATTCCGGATTCAGCGCGCCGGGCGCCGTTAGGCTGGGCATATGCGCCAGGACTATCAGGAAGCCGTGATGGCGGCCGTGGAACTTATAGCACCGGGCAAAGTGCTTGCCTACGGAGATATCGCCGAGCTTCTCGGCACGGGCGGCCCACGCCAGGTCGGAGCCGTGATGGCACGCAGCGGAGGCGCCGTGCCCTGGTGGCGGGTCATCCGGGCCTCCGGCGAACCTCCCGCCTGCCATGGCAGGACCGCCTGGGAACACTATGCAGCTGAAAACACGCCGGTCCGCGGGACACCTGCCGACGACGGCACCGGCTACCGCGTCCGGATCGCGGAGGCCCGCTGGCAGCCTTCCGCAGCAGACTGGATTGTCCTGGACGGACTGCGCCGCGGGCTTGGTTCCGCAGAGGCGGACTCCGAGGCAGCGGAGCAGGCACCCGGCGGAGCCCCCGCCGGGTGTGGAGATGCGGTTGGCCGGAGTGCCGCAGGGCCGGATCGGGCAATGTCGGTGCGGCATGGTGAAGTGGAGGCATGAGCATTAACCTGCAACTCGTTCCTCCCGCTGCCGCGGGCAGGGCTGCCCCGCAGCTGAGTCCTGACCAGCAGGCCGCTGTGGACAGGCGCACCGGCAGCGGGCCGCTGCTGGTGCTCGGCGCGCCGGGAACCGGAAAATCCACCGTGCTGGTGGAAACCGCCGTCGCACGCATCCAGCGGGACGCACTGGACCCGGCAGGCGTCCTGCTGCTCGCTCCGTCGCGGCTGGCCGCGGCGTCCCTGCGCGACGCGCTGTCAGCCCGGCTGGAACGCACCATCAGCGCCGCGCCGGCCAGGACCTGGGCCTCCTACGCGTTCGACCTCATCCGGCGGGCGAAGGCCGAGGGCCGGCTTCCGTACGTGACACGTGCTCCCAAACTGCTCTCCGGCGCCGAACAGGACGTCATCATCAAGGAACTGCTGTCCGGTCACGGCCAGAACGGAGTTCCACGGCTGCCCTGGCCGGACTCCCTTGAGCTGGCGCTGGGAACCCGGGGGTTCCGGCAGGAAGTGCGGCAGCTGTTCGACCGCGTCATTGAGCTGGGTCTGGCACCGGAGGACCTCGCCGGACTGGGCCGCCGCTACGGCCGGCAGGACTGGGTGGCCGCCGCCGGACTCTATGCGGAGTACCGCGATGTCCTGGACATCCGCATGCCGGAAGCCTTCGATCCGGCGGGAATTATCACCACGGCGCTGGACATCCTGGAATCGGACCCGGAGTTCCTGGCCGCCGAACATGAGCGGCTGCAGCTGATCCTGGTGGACGATCTGCAGGAAGCCAACCCGGCCATCCACCAACTGCTGGGACTGCTGGCCGCCGGCCGGGATGCGGTGGTGACGGCGAGCCCGGACACCGTGGTCCAGGGATTCCGCGGAGCCCGGCCGGACCTCCTGGGCGGTTTGGCCAAAACACTCGGCCCCGGGCTCGAGACAGTGGTGCTGGACACCCAGCACCGGCTCAGCGGACCCATAGCCGCCGCCTGGCACCAGGTCGCTTCCCGGATCTCTGTGGTACCTGGGCTGCCATCCTGCCGCACCGGGGCCGGGCGTCCGGCACCGGCAGTGCCGTCCGGGGAGGGCAATCTTCCGGCTGCTGCCGCCCACGTGGTGGACTCTCCCATGCATGAACAGCGCTATGTGGCTCAGCGCATCCTTGAAGCCCAGCTGCTGGAGGGCCGGAGGCTCGAGGACATCGCCGTGATCGTGCGCACCGGCGGGCAGCTGGCCCGGATCCAGCGGTACCTCACCAGCCAGGGGATTGAGGTCAAGGTTCCCGTGGCGGAGAAAGCCGTCCGGGATGAAGCAGCGGTCCGCCCGCTGCTGGATGCCTTCGCCGTCGTCCTGGATCCGGAACTGCTGACACCCGAAACCGCTGTGTCGCTACTGACCTCCAGGATCGGCGGAGCAGGTTCGCTGGACCTGCGGAGGCTGCGGCAGGCGCTGCGGCGAGAGGAACTGCGCGCCGGCGGCGGCCGCAGTTCCGACGCGCTCCTGGTCGAGGCCCTGCTTGACCCGCTCTCGGATTCAGGCCTGGCCCTTGCCGGTCTTGGCTGGGAAGCGGGTGCAGCGAAACGCCTGGCAGCAATGCTGCGAGCAGGAAAGGAAGCGGCGGACCAAGCCGGTGCTACAGCCGAAACGGTGCTTTGGGCGCTGTGGGCTGCCACGGGCTGGTCGAAAAAATGGGCAGAGTCTGCCTTGGCGGGCGGGTCCACCGGCCTCCGCGCCGACAGGGACCTGGACGCCATCATGGCCCTGTTCCAGACCGCAGAGCGCTACGTTGACCAGCTGCCCGGCTCCACGCCGGCCCAGTTCCTGGACTACCTCACCAGCTCGGAACTGCCGATGGACACCCTCGCAGCCAGGGCGCAGAAACGCGACGCCGTGGAATTACTCACGCCGGCCAGCGCCGCCGGGCGGGAATGGCCGGTGGTCATTGTGGCTGGAATCCAGGAAGGCGTCTGGCCGAACCTGCGGCTGCGCGGGGAGCTGCTGGGCAGCGGGGACCTGGTCTCCGCCGTCGAGTTCGGTGATGACTACCGCCGTTACCGCAACCCGCAGACGCTCATGCACGGTATCCGCCACGATGAGCTGCGCAGTTTCTCCACCGCGGTCTCCCGGGCACGCGAGACCCTGATCTGCACGGCCGTTGCGTCCGAGGACGAGCAGCCCTCCCAGTTCCTGGACCTGGTGGATCCGCTGCCCGACGGTGCGGTGGCCAGGCCCCGGACCGAGGTCCTGCGCCCGCTCACCCTGCGGTCCCTCGTGGCGGAACTGCGCGCCTATGCCCAGCAAGCCGACGCCGAGCCGGCGCTGGCGAAGGAAGCGGCCGAACACCTGGGCCGGATGCTGCGCCACCCGGTCCGGGTTCCAGGCGCGGCGCCTGCGCAGTGGTGGGGCCTGCTTCCACTTTCCAGCGCCGAACCCATCCTCCCGGCAGAAGCGCCCATCCCGGTGTCGCCGTCGAAGGTGGATGCGGTCACCAAATCACCGCTGAGCTGGTTCGTGTCCGCCGCCGGGGGTGAGCAGGCGACAGACTTTGCCCGGTCGCTGGGAACCCTGGTCCACCAGATCGCGCAGGACATGCCGGACGCCTCCGGTTCTGAATACACCGCTGAACTGCAGCGCCGCTGGCCGTCTTTAGGCATGAAGGACACCTGGGAGGGCAAGCTGGACTTCAAGCGGGCGGAGACGATGGTCCGCAAACTGGCCGACTACGTGATCCAGATGCGAAAGAGCGGGCGCAGCCTCGTGGCCGTGGAAAAGGACTTTGAGGCAGACATTCCGGTGGAAGTCCGGGGCGCCGTCCGCACGGCGCTGCTCCGCGGCCAGATCGACCGGCTGGAAGCCGATGCCGAGGGGCGCCTTTTCATCGTTGACCTCAAGACCGGCAAATCCGCACCAAAAAAGGCGGACCTTGACGGGCACCCGCAGCTAGCCGCCTACCAGGAAGCCGTCCGTGAAGGCGCGCTCGAAGAAGGGCCGCCGGTCCCTGGCGGAGCTGCACTGGTGCAGCTCGGGACGACCTCCAAGGGTGTCTCTGTGCAGGAACAGCCGCCGCTGGGCACCGGGGACACCAGTGCGCTGGAGATGATCCAGGACGCGGCAACGCTGATGTCCGGTGCCACATTCGAGACGATCCATGATCCCGCCAGAAGCGGATTCGGCGGGCACGGCTGCCGCCTGCCGGAGATCTGCCCGCTGTGTACCGAAGGAAAGCAGGTTACCGAGTGAGCGTCCACCTGAGCGAAGATGTGCGGGACAGCCAGGAGCGCAGTCCGCGGTTTTCCGCCCGGCAGCTTGCCGAACTGCTGCACGGTGATTCCAGCGAACCGGTGCAGTACCCCACCACGGCCCAGGAAGAGATCATCGAGGCTCCCCTGGAACCGCTGCTCGTGGTTGCCGGGGCCGGGTCCGGCAAGACCAAGACCATGGCCGACCGGGTGGTGTGGCTGGTGGCCAACGGCCTGGTGGAACCCGAACAGATCCTCGGTGTCACCTTCACCCGCAAAGCGGCGGGAGAACTCGCTACCCGTATCCGCCAGCGGCTCCGGCTGCTCTTCCGCATGCTGGGGGAGGAGGCTGGCGGGACAGAAACAGACCAGTTGGAGGCGGCTGTCTCCACCTACCATTCCTACGCCAACGGCATAGTGAACGATTACGGGCTGCGCATCGGCGTCGAACGGGATTCCGTGATGCTCGGCGGCGCACAGTCCTGGCAGCTGGCGAACGAAGTTGTCGAGGCCTACGCCGGGGACTACGAACACTTCACCGCGGCTAAGTCCACCCTGGTGAGTGCCGTCCTGCAGATGGCCTCCGAATGCTCCGAGCACTTGAGGACGCCGGCCGAGGTCAGGGCGGAACTGGAGCACCAGATCGCCGAAATCCAGCACCTGCCCTATCAGGCCGGCAAAACCAAGGAACCCGCGCAGGCCGCCAAGACCCTGCTCGGCAAGCTTCGCACCCGGGTCTCCGTTACCGAGCTGGTGGAGTCCTACCAGCGGGCCAAATCGGAACGGCGGCAGCTGGACTTCGGCGACCTCGTGGCGCTCGCGGCCCGCATCGCCGAAGAAATCCCCGAAGCCGTTGCCATGGAGCGGGCCAAGTACAAGGTGGTGCTGCTGGACGAATTCCAGGACACATCCCACGCGCAGATGGTGCTTTTCTCCAAGCTGTTCGGAGACGGAACACCGGTGACGGCAGTTGGCGATCCGCACCAGTCAATCTACGGTTTCCGCGGTGCGTCCGCCGGGCAGCTGGGCACCTTCCGCACGCACTTCCCGCTGGTCCAGCCGGGCGGAAACCGGACCCCGGCCCCAGTCGCCAACCTCTCCGTGGCCTGGCGGAACTCCACCGCGATTCTGGCCACCGCCAATGCCGTTTCCGGTCCGCTGAACCAGCCCGTGCCCTGGCTGAAGCACAACCGTCCCCTGGATGTGCCCGAACTCCAGGCCAAACCCAAGGCACCGGTGGGGGAGGTGTACCTGGGCAGGTATCTCTCGGAAAAAACGGTGACGCTTCCCGACGGAACCGTCAGCCTGGGGGAAGCAGAAGCACTGGCTGCGGAAATCGCCAAGCTGCGCGCCCAATGGTGGAAACGGCCGCACGAGACCGATTCCCGCGGCAACCTGCTGCCGCCCACCGTCGCCGTGCTCTGCCGGGGGAAAAAGCAGTTCGACCCGATCCGCCGCGCGCTGGAAGCCCACGGCATCCCGGTGCAGGTCGTTGGGCTGGGAGGTCTGCTCTCCACCCCGGAGATCGTCGACCTGCTCGCCGTGCTCCGGGTCCTCGGAGACCCCGGACGTTCAGACTCCATGCTGCGTATCCTTGCCGGTGCCCGCTGGCGGATCGGCCCGGCCGACCTGATGGCGCTCGCTGATTGGTCCCGCCACCTGGTGCGGGTCCGTGAGCGGGCCGTCCGGGTCCAGGACCTTGCCGACGTTGACGGACCGGATGAAAGCGGGCCCGCCGTCGTCGAGACAGATCTTTCGGAGGCGGGCAGCCTGGTTGAGGCTGTCGACCACCTGCCAAAGCCGGGCTGGACGTCGAACGCCGGGCGTTCCCTGAGCGCGCAGGCGCTTTCCCGGCTGGCTGCGCTCCGCGACGAACTGCGGGAACTGCGCGGCTATGTCGGGGAGGACCTGACGACCTTGATCGGAGAGGTGGAGCGGCGCATCCTGCTCGACATCGAAGTGGCCGCCAAACCGGGGATCAGCATCCACGAATCGCGGCGGAACCTCGATGCCTTTGTGGACGCCGCGGCGACGTTCAGCGCCTCCGCTGACCGGGTTGACCTCGCCGCGTTCCTGGCCTGGCTCGAAGTCGCCGATGAGGAAGAGAACGGACTGCCCGTAACCCAGCTGGAGACCAGCCGGGAAGCCGTCCAGCTGCTGACGGTCCACGCATCGAAAGGGCTGGAATGGGACGTTGTTGCCGTTCCGGGTCTCAGCGAAGGCCAGTTCCCCAACGACAAAGACTCGCGCTGGAGCAGCGGGAATGCGGCCATTCCGTGGAATCTGCGCGGGGATGCCCCCGATTTGCCGCAGTGGGAGTGGGAACAGCCGGACCAGAAGTCCTGGGTCGATGCGGAGAAACTCTTTGCCGAAGATGCGCGCGGGCATGCCGAACGTGAGGAACGCCGGCTCGCCTACGTCGCGTTCACCCGGGCGAAGCACGTGCTGCTGTGCACCTCCAGCGCCTGGGGCGGCGGGCGGTCCAAGCCGACGCCGGCCTCACGCTACCTGCTGGACCTCTACGACCTGGGGAATAACGGTGCCGAAGGTTTCCACCTGCTGTCCTGGCTGGAACCGGAGGACGAGGGAGATGAGAACCCGGCCAACGCAGCCACCGAACGTGCCGTGTGGCCCAAGGACCCGCTTGCTCCGGCCCGCCGGACGGCGATGGAGGCCGCCGCAGCGGCGGTCCTGGCTGCGGCAGATGCTCCGGCGGACAGCGGCATGGGCCTGGCCGAATCCGTTCCGGCGGACGGGGGAACCGACGACGGCGGCTCGGCAGTTTTCGAACCCCGCCGCTGGGGCCGGGACGTTGAACTGGTCCTGGCAAGGCACAGGGCTCCGGATGAAGTCATGCAGGTTGAGCTGCCCGCCCATATTTCCGCGTCTATGCTGGTGGACCTGCGGGATGATCCGGAGGCCGTAACACGCCAGCTCCGCCGGCCCGTTCCCCGTGAGCCTGGAATGGCGGCCCGCAAGGGCACGGCCTTTCATGCCTGGGTGGAGGACTTCTTCGGCCGCAGCGGGATGCTCGACCTTGACGAGCATGCCGGTGCCGCTGATGCCTACGTTGATGAGGCCTACCAGCTTGAAGACATGGTGGCCACCTTCGAGGCTTCTGAATGGGCGGCCCGGACCCCGGCGTTCATCGAGGTCCCGGTGGAAACCCGCGTCGATTCAGTGATCGTCCGCGGGCGGATCGACGCAGTCTTCCAGGACAGCGACGGCTCCTGGGACCTGATCGACTGGAAGACCGGTGCGCCGCCGTCGGCGGACAAGCTGGCCGTACGGTCAGTCCAGCTGGCCGTCTACCGCCTGGCCTGGTCCCGCCTGAAGGGCGTGCCACTGGATCAGGTCCGGGCCGCGTTCTACTTTGTGGCGGCGGACAAGGTGATCCGCCCGCACAACCTCCTCGGCGAAGAGGAGCTGGAGCGGATCATCCTGGACTCAGCGGGAGGAGCAGGTCCGTCCGGGCCTGGCCGGGACTGATCGTTCTGAGCGCCGGACAAGAACGGAACAGCGCCGCCGACTGGACGGCGGCGCTGTTCCGTTCATCCGGAGCCAGGTACCTAGGGGGTAGCCCGGCGAAGCGTTCCGTAGGACCCGGCCGCAAGGACTACTCCGGCGAGCAGCAGCCAGCCGGAAAGGGACAGGGGCGTGAGCTGGACAAACCAGGCGCCCACTGCGGCCCATGAATCCGTTGTCGTGGCGGCAGCCACACCGGCCAGCAGAATCAGCGCGAAACCGACCAGCGCTGCGACCAGGCCGATTGTCCGCCAACGCCGGTACACGGTGGCGAACCAGAAACCGAACATAAACAGCAGGATGGTCAGAGCGAAATAGAGCAGAATCTGCACCCACCAGGCGGACTCAGCGACCCACGGCAGGGCGAAGATGTTCCCGTCGACCCCCCAGCCGTTCGTCGCCCGCTCCACCAGCCCCAGGATCCAGTAGAGCACCCCCAGCGCGAGCGCGAGCAGCGAAAACAAGCCAAGGGTTCCAAGGTAGAAAGACCGCCGGCTCACGCTCATGGCCTGTGAAAACGGAAACGTAAGGCTCAGCGACTGAACCCCGGCGGCGAGGAAATACCACATGACCGCCTGGCCGGAGAACGCCAGCCTGGTTCCCTCCCCCTCGTCAGAGGGAACCAGGGCCAGGATCGCAATGGCCAGCACCGTGGATGAAACAATGATGATTCCTGGTATGCCCAGGTACAGCCATTTGTTCAGCAGCTGCATGCGGGCGACGGCGAGCGGGCGGTTCATCGCAGGGCCTCCTGGTTCTGTTCGTTGCTGTCAGCGGCGGAGCCGAAGTGCTCATTGGCCTTGAGCGTGCGGCGGATAATGAGCTGCTGGAGTGAGACGGGGGCAAGCTCCAGGCCCAGAGCCTGTGCCCGCTGCCGGTCTTCCGTGGAGAGGGGAGTGTCCACGGTTACGGAGGCCAGGGCGCCCAGGCCCTCCCGGTGCAGGACGGGACGCCCGGCAACGAACTCCTCCACAGCTGATGACTTCCCGGCTACGGCGAAGGCAGAGCCGGTAATGGCTTCCACCTCGTCATCCATCACGATGCGTCCGCGGTCAATGACGATGACGTGTTCGAGCAGGTTCGCCACTTCGTCGATCAGGTGCGAGGACAGGATGATCGTGCGCGGGTGGTCTGCGAAGTCAGTGAGCAGGCGGTCGTAGAAGAGCTGCCGGGCGACGGCGTCGAGGCCCAGGTAGGGCTCATCGAAGAACGTCAGCTCCGCGCGGGACGCCAGCCCGATGATCACGCCGACGGCGGAGAGCTGGCCGCGGGAGAGTTTCTTGATTCTGTGTTTTTTCGGCCGGGGGAGCTGGAAGTCCTCAAGCAGTGTCTCCGCCAGGTCCTTGTCCCAGTTGGGGAAGAACAGGGCAGCTGCATCCAGGGCATTCCGCACGGTGAAGTCGTCGGGGTACTTCTGGGATTCGCGTACGAAGCACAGGCGGGAGAGGATCTGTTCGTTTTCGAACGGGTGTCCGCCGAAGACCCGGACTTCCCCGGAGCTGGCAAAGCCCTGGGCGGTCAGGATGGACATCAGAGTGGTTTTCCCTGCGCCGTTGCGGCCCAGGAGGCCGTAGATGCGGTTCGGAGAGATGTCGAGGTTGACGTCGTCAAGGGCCAGCTGGTCCTTGTATCGGCGGGTCAGTCCGCGGGTTTCTATGACGTTCATGGTGCCGGGGTCCCTTCATGTTCAGCGGCACTGCGTTGGATAAGGCTGGTAAGTTCCTCCACCCCGATGCCGAGCTTCCGGGCTTCTGTCTGGAGGGGTTGCACATACTGGCGGTAGAACTGCTCCCGCCGCTTGGCGAGCACTGCGGCCCGGGCCCCGGGGGCAACGAACATTCCGATGCCGCGGCGTTTGTAGAGCAGGCCCTGGTCCACGAGCAGGTTGACGCCCTTCGCGGCCGTTGCCGGGTTGATCCGGTAGAACGCGGCGATCTCGTTTGTTGACGGCACCTGGCCCTCCTCCTGCAACACGCCGTCCAGGACATCACCTTCGATCCGTTCAGCGATTTGCTGGAAGATCGGCCTGCTGTCATCGATCACGGCATCCTGCTTTACTGTGGCTCATGTTTACCCGGCTCATTGGTTAGTTACTTGACTAACTAACCATGGTGGTGCGGCGGTGTCAATGGATTTCCCGGGAATATTCCGGGACCCGCCGGGACGCAGCGAAGCGCCCGCCTGGAATCCAGGCGGGCGCTTCAGGCGCAGTTTCCGCGGGGGAGGGACGGATTGGCTAGCCTGCGGGGCTGGGATCCTTGTCCGCTTCGGATGCCTTGGCCGCAGCGAGCGGAATGGCCGTGGTGGAGGTTCCCGCCTCGCTGTCTGTCTTAGCGGGGGCCGGAGCCTTCGGGCTGATGCCGCTCTCCTCCGCTGCCGGCGCGGCTCTATCCGGCGAAGGTTCAGTGCTTTCGAGGTCTCCGCTGTCCTGCTCCACCGGTGCTTCACCACCGCTGACCGTGGTTTCTTGGCTTTCTCCGGTCCCGGTGATGGGCAGGACGCTTACCTTGGCTCCGGCCTGGGGACCTGGCTGCGATCCCGCGGCGACCGAAGATGCGACGCCGGCCGGGGCCGGGCTGGACGCTTGACGTTCCACCGGCGGCCGGGAGGACACAACCAGCGTATCCGGGACCGCAGCCCCGGCCAGGGGTGCAGCGGACTCACGGGCAGCCGCCAGGGCGGCCTCCTGCTCCAGGATGTCCGCCTCCAGCGTTGACAGCATTTCTTCAGCCTCGGCCACCATATCCGGGTTCTGTGCGGCGAGCCCGCGCACCAGCCACTGCGCCAGGGCGAACTCCGCCGAGAGGGCCGCCCGGCGGATGAGATGGGGATCCACGGCATCCGGCCGCGCAGCAACATAGGCAGCATGAACGGCGTCGGTAAAGCCGGTGTTGTTGGCTGCGATCAGCCAGGCAAAGTCATCCGCGGGGTCCCCGATGCGAAGGTCTGTCCAGCCGCTGACGGCACTGACCCGGCTGCCGGAGATGAGCAGGTTGTCCTCATGGAGATCCCCGTGCACCACCGTGGGACTGAACCGCCACAGGCCGACATCCTCCAAGGCGTGCTCCCAGCGCCGCAGCAGGGTCGCAGGGATTTTGCCGGTGGTGGCAGCCTGGTCAAGTTCATTCAGCTTGCGCTGGCGGAACTCGTTTGCCGTGTAGCTGGGCAGGTCCGCGTTGTGGACGAGGGACTGGGGCAGGGCGTGAACCGCGGCCATCGTGCGTCCAATGTCGGCGGCCAGCTCGCTGCCCAGCGCGGCCAGGTCATCAATATCACGGGTCGTTCCGGGCAGGTGCGAGTACACGAAGGTGCACAGCTCGCCCTGGCGGACCGTGCCGGCGACATAGGGCAGCGCGAACGGCAGCTCGGCGCGGACGGCAGGAACGAAAGCGCGCAGCACCAGCAGCTCGGTTTCGAGGCGCATGCTGGCTTCCACATGCTTGGGTGAGCGCACCCGCCACTGTTTGCCGGCGTCGTCAACGAGGAGCGCGGAGTCAAAATCCGCCACGTCGTCCGGCGAACCGGCGACACCGGTAAGCGCCAGTGCCGGTACGGCGGCGCTGGCCAGGGCTGCCAATTCCATAGGAGTGCGTTTCACACCTTCAACCGTAGGGGCACATGTGGCGGGAGTAACCCATAGACCCCCGGCGAGTCGGAAGAGCGTGAGGAAAACCTCAGCCGTGCGGGTGCTCTGTCCACTGCGGGGCTTCCGCTTTCTGATTGGGCTTCCTCAGTCAGTACGGTAGGTATATGACCACCCCGCCACGCACAGCAGAGACCCCGCAACTTGGAGCGCTGCCGCTTGCACGCGGCGCCGTGGACCGGGGCAGCGAACGGAGGGTCGCCGAAGATCTCTTCGGGACCATCCTTGACCTGCCGTCCACCCGCGTCATGTACATTTCCGGCGGCAAGACCCTTATCCGGGACACCGGCAGTAATACCTCGGAACTCGTCCTGCAGCGGCCGGGGCCCGGCGGCTTCGGTTCCAATCCGGTCTATCTGGGCCGGACGCTCGAAGCAGGCTCCGCGGCCATTGGCGCTGACATCGTGATGGTCACCGTGCCGGAACCGGAAACGGCGCCGGCTGTGGAGGGTGCCCGCTGGGCCGGCCTGCGCGAGGTTGCGACAACGCTGGGAGCTCTGGATGCCGGACTGTTCGTCGAGGCCTGCGCCGTGTCGAACTGGCATGCCACCCATACCCACTGCCCGCGCTGCGGCGCGCCCACTGAGCTGGAACAGGGCGGCTGGGTGCGCCGCTGCCCGGAGGACGGCAGCCAGCACTTTCCCCGCACCGATCCGGCGATCATCGTGGCTATCACAGACCCGCAGGACCGCATCCTGCTCGGCTCAGCGGCTGCCTGGCCCGGCAACCGGTACTCCACGCTTGCCGGCTTCGTTGAGCCGGGGGAATCGCTGGAAGCGGCGGTGATTCGCGAGGTGGCGGAGGAAGCCAACGTCGTGGTGCGCAATCCGCAGTACCTGGGCTCGCAGCCCTGGCCGTTCCCGTGCTCACTGATGCTCGGTTTCTGCGCCGAGGCAGACGGAACCGAGCCGCAGGCCGACGGGATCGAAATGTCCGATGTCCGCTGGTTCACCCGCACGGAACTCACCGATGCCGTGGCCGCAGGGGAGCTGACCATCCCATCCTCGATTTCCATCGCCCGCAACCTGATTGACCGCTGGTACGGGGGGCCCGTGCCCGAGCCGGTTCCGGCAGGCGGCAAATGATCACCGATTCGCTCGAAGCGCGCATCCTCTCGGGGCTCGACGACGAACAGCGCGAAGTTGCCACCACCCTGAACGGACCGCTGTGTGTCCTGGCTGGCGCCGGCACCGGAAAGACCCGGGCCATCACCCACCGCATGGCCTACGGCGTCCATTCAGGCCTGTACAAACCGCAGCAGGTCCTCGCCGTCACCTTCACCGCCCGGGCCGCAGCCGAAATGCGCACCCGGCTGCGGGACCTGGGGGCCGGCGGCGTCCAGGCCAAGACGTTCCACGCCGCAGCACTCAAGCAGCTGCAGTACTTCTGGCCGCAGACCGTGGGCGGGCCCCTGCCCGGGCTGCTGGACCACAAAGCCCAGCTGATCGCCGAAGCTGCGCGCCGGCTGCGGCTCTCCACCGACCGCGCCGCGATCCGCGACGTGGCCGCGGAAATCGAATGGGCCAAAGTCTCCATGCTTACCTCGGACAGCTATGTCCGGGCTGCCGCCGGACGGGACGCCCCGGCCGGGTTCGACCTCACCACCGTGTCCCGGATCTTCCAGTCCTATGAGGACGTGAAGGTGGACCGCAACGTCATCGATTTTGAGGACGTGCTGCTGATTATCGTGGGGATCCTGCAGGAGGACCCCCGGGTGGCCGCAGCCGTGAGGGACCAGTACCGGCATTTCGTGGTGGATGAGTATCAGGACGTTTCCCCGCTGCAGCAGCGGCTGCTGGACCTGTGGCTGGGCGAGCGGAACGAACTCTGCGTGGTGGGTGATGCCAGCCAGACCATCTATTCCTTCACCGGGGCCACTTCACGGCACCTGCTGGAATTCACGCACCGCTTCCCGGGAGCACAGGTAGTGAAGCTCGTGCGGGACTACCGCTCCACTCCGCAGGTGGTCAACCTGGCCAACCGGATCCTGGCTGCCCGCACAGCCGAAGGGGAACGCTCGCGGAACGCGCCTCCCTGGCCCGAGCCGCTGGAACTGATAGCGCAGCGCAGCTCCGGCCCGGAACCGACCTTTACCGAGTGTTCTGATGACGAAGCAGAGGCAGCCCAGGTCGCCGCGCGGATCCGGAAACTGGTCGAGGAAGGGATCGAACCCAGCCAGATCGCCGTCCTGTTCCGGACGAACGGGCAATCCCAGGCTTACGAACAGGCTCTGGCCAGTGCCGGAATCGGCTACCAGCTGCGCGGCGGGGAGCGCTTCTTCGCCCGGCGGGAAGTCCGGGACGCGATGCTGCAGCTGCGCGCCGCAGCCCGGTCCGTGGGAAACGAACCGGTGCCGCAGCTGGTGCGGGACATCCTGGCCAACCTCGGCTACACGGCAGAGGCGCCCTCCGGCGGAGGAGCCACCCGTGAACGCTGGGAGTCCCTCGCCGCTCTGGTGGCGCTGGCCGATGAGCTGCACGCCAACCGCACCCTGGACCCGGAGAGCATTTTCACCCTTCAGGACTTCTCAGCCGAGCTTGAGGAGCGCGCCGCAGCGCAGCACGCGCCAAAGGTGCAGGGCGTGACCCTGGCCAGCCTGCACTCGGCCAAGGGCCTGGAATGGGATGCCGTATTCCTGGTGGGCCTGAGTGAAGGACTGATGCCGATCTCCTTCGCGGACACCCCTGAAGCAGTGGATGAGGAACGGCGTCTGCTCTACGTCGGAATCACCCGCGCACGGGTGTACCTGGCACTGTCCTGGTCCACGGCGCGGACACCGGGAGGACGGGCCAACCGCAAGCCGTCCCGCTTCCTGGACGGCCTGCGCCCCAATACCGCGCGGGACGCAGCCGGCCCGCGCCAGGTACGGGCGGCCCGCAAAAAAGTAACGGGTCCGGCCAAGTGCCGCGTATGCGGGACGCTTCTTGGTACAGGGGCTGAACGCAAAATGGGCAGATGCGCCGACTGCCCGGCCACCTATGACGAAGTCACTTTTGAGGCGCTGCGGGACTGGCGCCGCGAGACATCCGCGGAGGCGGGCGTTCCAGCCTTTGTCATCTTCACCGATGCCACGCTGGTGGCCATCGCCGAGGACAAACCACCGACCCTCAACCGGCTGGCCACTCTCCCGGGTGTGGGACCGTCCAAGCTGGAACGCTACGGCGAAGCAGTCCTGGCCGTACTCGCCGCCCACCCCGGAGCTTAGGCCGCCCTGCTGGCACCGGCGGCCTGGAGCTGGCAGCCGCACCCGGGATGGAACTCCAGTGGTTCCACTCCGATGTGTCCGTCGGCGGCGCGCAGCTGGAGTACAGCGGACCACGTAACCGGCTGGGCCACGCCATCGATGAAGGACAGGGCCTGGCCGGCGGCGATCCCGGCGGCCAGGCTGGCCGCAGAGACCTCCTCGCCCCCGGGCCCGGGTGGGCTGCCGGATTCCGGCTGCTGCGGCTCGAGCGCTGCAGAGGCGGCGTACCAGCCGGGGTCGGTGTCCCCGCGGTACCGGTCCAGGCAGCCCAGGCAAGCGGTGGATCCCGGCACCACGAGTGGGCCGATCTGGTAACCGTACTGCTGCACGGCGACGGCCAGGTGAGGCTGTTCGCGGTCGCCGCCGGCAATGGTGAGCAGCGGACCGGGCTGGTCCGAGACGAGGACGGCCAGGTCAGTGCCTGCCGGGGGCCGGCCCGGATCAGGTCCCGGAACGGCAAGGACCCGGACGGTCGGATCGATCCGGTACAGATGCCTTCTGACCGCTTGGAAGCGCTGCATACCGATGTCGGTCAGCGCATAGGCGGGTCCGACGTCGGAGGGAGCGACGATCCGCGGGTCGCCCAGGAGAAGGGTACCGATTCCGGCAGCGGCCAGGGTCCGCGCAAGGAGTGCCCCGCAGCGGCCCAGGCCCTGGATTTCGACGGCGGCCCCGGCACGGCGGGCCACAGCAGCGGACGCGTCCTGGCCATAAACCGCGGAGAGCCGCTGTACGTCCGGCCCCAGCCGCTCCTGCCGCAGGGGAGGCAGAGGGTGCTGGTTATCTGTGCAGGGCAGCAGCACCGGCGCAAGGGCCGTCACAAGCTGCGACTGCCGCTCGGCACCGACGCCGGACGCCGCCGCGGCCGCCTGCTCAGTGCCGTCGGGAACTCCGCCGCGCAGCAGCCCGACGAATGCCAGGTCAGCCGGGGTGAGGCCGGCCAGCAGCAGTGCCCCGGTGCCGAGGCCGAACTGCCGGCGGTCAGGGCCAAGGTCCAGAACATAGATTCCCGGGTTGATCCGCATGCTGGGCCTCCTGAAGACAGCGGTCTGAGAACGTGGGAGCACCCATGCTGGCACGCGGCGAAACCGTTTCCCGGGTTATCCACAGGTTCACGAACCCACCGGCTGCCGGAATAAGCTGGAGACATGCCCTCCCCGTCTGTCCCCGCCACCACCCGTGGCGGTCTGCCCATTGAAGTGCGCCGGTCGGCCCGCCGTAAACGCACGGTCAACGCTGTGTTCCGGGATGGAGTGGCGGTGGTATCGATTCCGGCACACTTCACCCGCGCGCAGGAAGCGGATTGGGTCCAGCGAATGGTCGACCGGCTTGAGACCCGCGCAGCCGCAGCTCCGGCGCCCGACCCGGCCAGCGCAGAAAGCGATCTGGCCCGGCGTGCGGCCGAGCTTTCGGACCGTTACCTCGGCGGGGCGGCCAAACCGGTTTCCGTGAGGTGGGTGAGCAACCAGAACTCGCGCTGGGGATCTGCGACGCCGGCGCGCGGCACCATCCGGCTTTCCGACAAGCTGGTTGGCATGCCGTCATGGGTTGTCGACTACGTTCTGCTGCACGAACTGGCCCACTTGATTGAGGCCTCGCATGGACCCCGGTTCTGGCGCCTTCTGGAGTCCTATCCGCAGACCGAAACGGCCAAGGCCTTTCTCTCCGGGGCGGCCTACGCCAGCGCGCGCGGACTCAAGGGCGAAATGTCCGAGGACTAAAACACCCCCGGGCGGTTTACCGCCCGGGGGTGTTTTAGCAGCGCGTTAGGACGCGTTGCCGTCCTTGCCGCTGTCAGGATTCTCCGCATCGGATCCGTCCTCCGGGTTTCCGTCCGGCTGCGGGTCACCGGAGGCTTCCGGCCCGGCGTGCGGCTGGGCTTCGCCGGAGGTTTCCGACTCAGCTTCGGCCGGGGCCTGGGAATCGTCCTCCTGCGTGTCGAACCCTCCCTCGAGCAGCCGCCGCAGGGCTGCATCGACGTCGGAATCCGAGGCGTCGAGGAGCTCGCGGCGCTTGCTGAAGCCCAGCGGGTCATCAAGATCCTTGGAGGTGGGCATCAGGTCGGGGTGTTCCCAGATGGCATCGCGTCCTTCGATCCCGCGTTCCTCGCGCAGCTGCGCCCACAGAACGGCGGCATCGCGCAGGCGGCGGGGCCGCAGTTCCAATCCCACCAGCGAAGCGAAGGTATGCTCCGCGGGGCCGCCGCTGGCCCGCCGCCGCCGGATCATCTCGCGGAGCGCCGCGGCGGAGGGAAGATTGGACGTAGCGGCAGCGGTGACCTCGTCCACCCATCCCTCGACCAGGGCCAGTGCGGTCTCCAGGCGCTCAAGCGCCGCGTCCTGCGCAGGTGTCCGCTCGGGCTGGAAGACGCCGCCGGCAAGGGCTTCCTGGAGGGACTCAGGATTACTCGGGTCGATGTCCCGGGCCACGTCCTCGATCTTGGAAATATCAATGTGGATGCCCCGGGCATAGCTTTCGATGCTGCCGAAGAGATGCCCCGCCAGCCAGGGTGCGTGGGCGAAAAGCCGAGCGTGCGCTGCTTCGCGCACAGCCAGGTAGAGCCGGATTTCAGCTTCGGGAATGTCCAGGCCTTCGCCAAAGGAGGCCACGTTGGCCGGCAGCAGTGCCATGGTTCCCGCGGCCAGCGGAAGGCCCACATCAGTGGAGCTGACAACTTCCTTCGACAGGGCGCCGACAGCCTGGCCGAGCTGGATCCCGAACATTGCGCCGCCCATATTCGCCAGCATGGAGGAGGCTCCGCCCATCATGGACTTCATTTCCTCGGGCATCTGCGTGGAAATGGCGTTGGTCAGCGCTTCAGAAATGCTGACCGCAACGGGCTCGGTGAGGCGCCGCCAGGAATCCATCGTCGCTTCAACCCACTCAGCGCGGGACCACGCCTTGCCGATGGCCGCTGTGGAGGGAAAATCTGTCACCGGGTCCAGCCACATCTGTGCCACGTGCAGGGCCTCACCAACGTCGCGCGCCTGTTGGGCGCTGACAGAGGGATCGGTACCCGTGGCGGCCACACGGCGTGCGTTGTCCTTGGCGAGCTGCCAGTTGACCGGCCCGTCGGACGGGGTGCTGAACATGGCCTGGACCTGCTGGAAGATCATGGCCATGGCATTTGGGTCCGAAGGCAGTCCGGCGGCTTTGGCCAGTTCCTGGGGATCTATGCCTCCGGCCTGCCCGCCGAAGAGACGCGCGAGCATTTCGGACAACGGGTCCTGGGGCGTATCCCCGTGGTCGGAGGGGTTTGAGCTCATGGGTACCACCGGTCCTGTGGAAGTTCTGATGCCTGGACAGCCGGGGGATCACCGGCGGCCTGGGTTTCCACGTTACCGGCAGGCGCCGGGGCCTGTCCTGCATTCCGTGATTCGTTCGCTGTTGGCAAAGGAGCACGTGGGACAATAGCCCGGAGTGCATGCAGCCCGGATCAAACCCGAACAGCAAGCACTGGGCCCCGCTCATGACGAAAACAGCAGCAGCTGCGCCGCGAAGACCACCGGTGCAGGAAAGGAAAGCCGATTGCGCTCCCCGAATGAAGACTTTCCTCCTACTGCCGGCGGTGCGGATGTGCCATCGGCGGAGAGCGGCCCGGATGCTGGACGCCGCCCGTCCCGCGGACAGCGTTCCCCCCGCCGCTTGGCTTTGGTTGTTGCCGGCGGAACAGCGGTTCTCCTCGGCGCGGCCGGGCTGCTGCTGCCCGCTCCGTACGTCGTGGAATCGCCCGGCCCCACCTTCAACACCATCGGCGAAATCCCGTCAGGTCCACTGATCAGCATCGAAGGCCGGGAAACCTATCCGACGGCCGGCGAGCTGGACCTGACCACCGTCTACGTCTCCGGCGGTCCGAACGGGGCGGTCAGCATGGCGGAGGTGCTGGCTGCCTGGATCAGCCCGGCCGACGCCGTCCTTCCCGTTGATTTTGTCTATCCGCCGGGAACCACCAGCGGCGAGGTGAAAGAGGAGAACGCGGCGGCGATGACGTCCTCGCAGGAATCTGCCGTAGCTGCGGCGTTGGCACAGCTGGAGATTCCCTTCACGGAGGAGCTGGCTGTTGCCGGCACCATGGAAGGTGCGCCGGCTGACGGACAGCTGGAAACCGGGGATGTCCTGCTGCGGGTGGACGGCAAACCCGTCGAGGGCATGGACTCGCTGCGCGAAGCACTGAACGAGTCAGAGGGCAATCCTGCCGACATCACCGTCCGCCGGGACGGGGAGGAACAGACCCTGACCATCACCCCCGAGCTTTCGGACTCGGGTGCCTACCAGATGGGCGCCTACCTCAGTATCGACTTCACTTTCCCCTTCGAGGTCAGCATCGCACTGGAGAACGTGGGCGGGGCCTCTGCCGGAACGATGTTCGCCCTGGGGATCATTGACAAGCTCACCCCGGGAGAACTGACAGAGGGCCGGCACTTTGCCGGCACCGGCACGATCGATGCAGCCGGGAACGTCGGACCTATCGGCGGAATAGAACAGAAGATGGTGGGAGCGAAGAGCTCCGGAGCTGAATTCTTCCTGGCGCCGGAGGCCAACTGTGCGGAAGTAGCCGGGAATATCCCCGAGGATCTGGTCGTGGTCAGCGTTGCCACCCTGGGCGACGCGCTCGCAGCCGTCGAGTCCCTTGCCTCCGGCGGCAGCGCCGAGGCCCTGGGCAGCTGCACGGACGGAGCCTAGGAACGTTCGGAGCGGGCGCGAATTACGATCCTAATAAGGTTCGCCTCCGGGGCCGGTATAAGTGGCCGTTCGACGGCGAAACAAGGCAGAATAGGGAACCACGGCAAGAAACGCGCAGCCGTCGGACAGAGGGGTCACGGTTGCTTCGATTCGGAGGCAGCGGAATATCTCCACACGCCGAGCTGCCGCACGTGCCGTGAGCCGACGCCCCGAACGATGAGGAAACTGTGACTTCCGGACCAAATGGCCCATTCTCCCAACCCGGCTCCACCGCCACCAAACGGCGGCGCAGTCCGCTGATAGCGACCCTCATTGTGGTTGCTGTACTGGTGATCGGGTTCGTGTACTTCTCCCAGGTCTACGCTGACGTGCTCTGGTACAACCAGCTCGGTTTCCTCGAAGTGTTCGTCAAGGAAAACCTCACCCGTATCGGATTGTTCGCTGCCGCGTTCCTGATTATGGGCGTCTGCGTTTTCTTCAGCATCCGAGCTGCGTACTCTTCCCGGCCGATCTACGCCCCGGACAGCTCCATGCAGGACAATCTGAACCGGTACCAGGCGCAGCTAGAGCCGGTCCGGAAGCTGCTGATGATCGGCATCCCGGTGGTGGTTGGCGGGTTCGCCGGCACTGCAGCGATGTCGATGTGGGAGCAGACCCTGCTCTTCTTCAACCGCCATGACTTCGGGCAGACTGACCCGGAGTTCAACATGGACTACAGCTTCTACCTCAACACGCTGCCGTTCGTTGGCTTCATCGTCGGGTTCCTGATTTCCGTGGTTGTCATCAGCGGCATCGCGGGCCTGCTCACGCACTATCTTTACGGCGGTATCCGGCTTGAGGAAAAGGGCATCTTCGTCAGCCGGCCGGCACGGATCCACATTGCCGTCATCGCCGCTTCCTTCCTGCTGCTGCAGGCAGTGAACTTCTGGCTGGACCGTTACAACACCCTCCAGAGCACCTCCGGTGCCTGGACCGGTGCCCTGTACACCGACGTGCATGCCGTCATCCCGACGAAGGCCATCCTGGCCGTGGCCTCCGTCATTGTTGCCCTGCTGTTCATCGTCTCGGCCATCATCGGCCGCTGGCGCCTGCCCATCATCGGTACCGCCATGCTGGTCATCACTGCGATCGTCGCTGGGGGCGTCTACCCCTGGATTGTCCAGCGCTACCAGGTCATTCCGTCCGAGCAGACGCTCGAGCGCGAGTACATCCAGCGCAACATCGACCTGACCCGCGAAGCCTACGGGCTCGCTGATACTGAGGTCATCCCGTACGACGCCACTGTCGACGCGAACGCCGGTGCGCTGGCCGCAGACGCCGGAACCACCTCGAACATCCGCCTGCTGGATCCGAACGTCGTCTCTGATGCCTTCGGCCAGCTGCAGCAGTTCCGCCAGTACTACCAGTTCCCGGAAAACCTCAACGTCGACCGTTATGACGTGGAAGGCGATGTCCAGGACACCGTGATCGCGGTGCGCGAACTGAACATCGACGGTGTGCCGGCCGGCTGGGTGAACGAGCATGTCCTCTACACCCACGGTTACGGTGTGGTCGCCGCCCGCGGTTCCACGGTCCAGCCCGACGGCAAGCCGAGCTTCATGGAGTCAGGCATTCCCTCCAGCGGTGTCCTGGGGGACTACGAACCCCGGGTCTACTTCGGCGAATCCTCCCCGGATTACTCCGTGGTGGGTGCTCCCGAGGATGCCGATCCGGTGGAGATCGACCGGCCGCAGACCGGAAACTCGTCTGACGATTCACAGACCACCTTCCGCGGCGACGGCGGCCCCAGCGTTGGCAACATCTTCAACCAGCTGGTCTACGCCATCAAGTTCCAGTCCACGGAACTGCTGCTCTCCGACTTCGTCAACGAAGATTCGCAGATCCTGTACGACCGGGACCCGCGCGAACGTGTGGAAAAGGTTGCCCCGTACCTGACCGTGGACGGAAATGCCTACCCGGCCGTTGTTGACGGGCGCGTGAAGTGGATCGTGGATGGTTACACCACCAGCAGCAACTTCCCGTACTCCACGCAGCAGGAACTTGCCTCGGCGACCACTGACTCGCTGACCGGCGGCGCTTCGGCTGCCCTCCCGGCGGACCGGGTCAACTACATCCGTAATGCCGTCAAGGCTACGGTGGATGCCTACGACGGGTCTGTCACCCTGTACGCCTGGGATGATGAGGATCCGCTGCTGCAGGCCTGGCAGGACGTCTTCCCGTCCACGCTCAAGCCGTACAGCGAAATGTCCGCTGACCTCATGGCACACGTGCGGTACCCGGAGGACCAGTTCAAGGTCCAGCGCGAACTGCTCGGCCGCTACCACGTCACCGACGCCCAGTCCTTCTACCAGAACGACGACGCCTGGTCCGTTCCGTCCGACCCGACCCGGACGAACTCCGACGTCAAACAGCCGCCGTACTACCTGTCCCTGCAGATGCCGGGCCAGGAAAAGGCCGCCTTCTCACTGACGACGCCGTTCATTCCGTTCGTCGCGGCGAACGGGGAGGCGCGGAACGTGCTCTACGGCTTCCTCGCCGCCGACGCCGATGCCGGCACCGGCACTGCGGGGGAGAAGGCCGACAGCTACGGCACGCTGAGGCTGCTGGAACTGCCGACTGATACCGCCGTGCCCGGCCCCGGCCAGGCGCAAAACCGGTTCAACTCGGACCCGACGGTGTCCAACGCGCTTAACCTGCTCCGCCAGGGTGCTTCTGAAGTCATCAACGGCAACCTGCTCAGCCTTCCTGTCGGCGGCGGCATGCTCTACGTGCAGCCGGTCTACGTGCAGTCCTCGGGTGCTTCCTCCTATCCGACCCTGCAGCGTGTGCTGGTGAACTTCGGCGAGAAGGTCGGATTTGCGCCCACGCTCGACGAGGCGCTGAACCAGGTGTTCGGCGGCGATTCCGGCGCCGTCACCGGTGATCAGGAGAACGTCGGCAACACGCCGGATACCGGAACCGAGGTGCCTGGTGAAACCACGGCCCAGGCAGACCTGTCGACGGCGCTGGCTGATGCCGGCGCTGCCATCCAGGAAGGCCAGGATGCCCTGGCCAGCGGCGACTTCGCCGCCTACGGTGCAGCCCAGGACAAGCTGAATGCGGCTATCCAGCGTGCCATCGCAGCGGAGGAAAAGATCGCCGGTGGTGCCGCCGCCGGTGCTGCCCAGGAAGACAGCAGCGGTGGAGAGGGCTCCGGCGAGTAGCTGATTTGCGGCTCAACCCCGCGGCCGGTAGAGTAGATACCACGCCGCGGGGTGGAGCAGTTCGGTAGCTCGCTGGGCTCATAACCCAGAGGTCGCAAGTTCAAATCTTGCCCCCGCAACCAAGAAAATCCCCGTCCGGGTTCCGGACGGGGATTTTGTCTTTCCGGGCAAGGAACCAGCGTCCAGACAGGGGCAGGCCGCCGCACCGGATTGCCGGGCAGGGGGAAGCGCAGCGGACCTGCGGCCGTTAGAATCTCTGCATGAATGCCCGCCGCAGCGGCCGGCCGCGCAGCAGGTCCCGGGACAGCCCGGAGGCAGACCCCGACCGCGGCGAGAGCGCACTGCAGAAACTGGACCGCAATTGGACGGACCTGCTGCAGGAGCTGCGCGTCCTGTAGACCGGAATCCAGATTCTTACCGGGTTCCTCCTGACGTTGCCCTTCCAGCAGCGCTTCACCACGCTCACGCCCCTCCAGACCGGGCTGTACCTCGCGCTGGTCGCTTTATCCGTGCTGGTGACGGCGGTGCTGATGTCCACAGTTGTTATGCACCGATCGTTCTTTCAGCGCCGGATCAAGAACGACCTGGTACGGAACAGCGACCTGCTCCTGCGCTGGACGCTCATACTGGTTGGCCTGATCCTCATCGGGACCGTGGGCCTGGTTTTCGACATCGTGCTTGGTGGCTGGGCAGCGGCTGTGTCGGCCGCCGCTGCCGCCTTGGTCCTGGCCGGGTTGTGGCTTGTGCTGCCCCTGACCAGCCGCAGCCGTGCCCTGCGGCGTGGACAACCGGAAGACCCGCGGGATTCGCCGGCACCGGAGTAGCCCTTCCACAAAAGCAGCAGGCTGGCTCCCACGGGGGGAGCCGGCCTGCTGTCGGGATTCCCGAGCGGTCAGTTCTGTTCGATCGCTGACTGATTGGCTGACTGGTTGGAGGCAGAAGCCTTGAGGGCTGCCAGGCGGGCTTCGACCTCGGTCTGTTCGCCCAGGTCCTCGAGGGACTCGAACTGGGCGTCCAGGCTGGAAGCAGCGAGCTCGTTGGCGCCGCGGACCTTGGCCTCTTCGCGGCGGATCTTCTCTTCGAACCGGCCGACCTCGGAAGTGGGATCCATGACATCGATGCTCTTGATGGCATCGTGCATCTGGTTCTGCGCGGCAGCGTTCCGGGCGCGGGCGATCAGCTCGTTGCGCTTGGACTGCAGCTGCTGGAGCTTGTCCTTCATCTGGGTCAGGCCGGTCTTGAGCCGCTCGACGATTTCCTCCTGGGAAGCGATCGTCGGCTCGGCACCGCGGGCCTCGCTTTCAGCAGCCATCTGGCGCTGGATAGCGACCTTTGCGAGGTTGTCGAACTTCTCGGCGTCCACGGCGTTGCCGCCGGCGCGGAACTCGTCCGCCTTGCGGGACGCTGCGAGGGCCTTGTTGCCCCAGTTGCGGGCGTTCTCCAGATCCTCGTTGTAGTCGTCCTGGAGCATCCGCAGGTTGCCGATGGTCTGCGCGACGGCGCTTTCGGCCTCGGCAATGTTGTTGCTGTAATCGCGGACCATCTGGTCAAGCATCTTCTGGGGGTCTTCCGCCTGGTCCAGGAGGGCGTTGATATTGGCCTTGGCCAGTGTGGCGATCCGTCCGAAAATTGACTGCTTTACCATCTGTCTGCCTTTCAAAGTGCTGGGGTTGTGAGTGGTTGTGCTGTTTCCAGCCTGTCAAAAACGTTGGCCGTACCCTAGAACTACCGCCCTAGAAGTTGCCGCCCGAAGAACCGAAGCCGCCTCCACCGCCGCCGAAGCCGCCGCCGCCGCCGAAGCCGCCGAATCCGCCGCCGCCCCAGCCGCCGCCTCCGCCGTGGGAGCCTCCGCGCAGGATCGAGTCGATGAGGATGCCGCCCAGGATGGCTCCGCCAAGCCCGCTGCCACCGCCGCGGCCGCCGTACATTCCGCCGCCGCCTCCGCCCCAGCCGCCCATTCCGCCGAACCCATCCACGTCCTGCCGGGCCATTTCGGAGGCCTGCGCGGCCAGCGCATTGGCCTGCTGGGCGTAGGCGAGGGCGCTGACCGGGTCAGAGGACTGTACGGCGATGGCCTGCTGCAGGTTGCGTTCCGCTTCGGCCAGCCGGGTCCTGGCCTCACTGCCGACTCCGCCGCGGCGGGCCCGGATGTAGTCGGAGGTCCCGGCGATCTGGGCCTGGGCTGACATGATCGTGTGCTGCAGGGCGTCGCGGGCCCGGCGTTCCTGTTCCTGCCGGTCGCGCAGGCCCTCCAGCGCAGCATCAAGCTGGGCATTGGAGGACTCAAGCCGGCCGAGCAGGTCCACCGGGTCGTACTTGCCGCGCCTGGCGCTTTCAACGGCGTCCAGGGCCTGTTCGACGCCGGCAATCGGGCCGGCCAGCGCGCTCTGGGCGCCGCTCTGGGCAAAGGCCCGTGCCTGGGCCAGGTCCTGCCGGGCGTCGGCTACGGCACGGTCAAGTTCGGAGGCCGCGGTATCAAGCCCCGCCCCGGTCCGGTCAATCGCATCTATGAGGACGTTCGCCTGATGGAGGCTTTCCTCCGCAGCCCGCACGGCGAGCACTGCTGCGGAGGTATCTCCGGTGCGCAGCTTCTCCTCCGCGGTCCCGGCAGCGTTGTCCACGAAGGCCAGCCGTTCGGCCGCCTGTTCAATGTTGTCCCGCACCTGGACCAGGGCCGATTCGCTGTACCGGGTTGTGAGGCCGTCGAGAGCCGCCTGCGCCGAATCCAGGCGGGCTGCGGCTGCCCGTGCGGAATCCTGCGCCGAAGCGAGGGCGCTCGGGGCGTTCTTTTCAAGTTCGCGCAGCGCGTCGAAGTCTTCCTTGTGCGCCTGGAGTGACTCGTTGACGGCTTCGCAGCGGCGGATGATGTCCTTGAGCCAGGTGCGCTGCTGCTCCTCGGTATCGGGGATTTCATCGTCGAGCTGCTGCTGCATCTTGAAGGATTCACCCATGTGCGCACGGGCTACGGCGAGGTCGTCTGTGAAAGTTGACACCGCGTCGTCCCCGTACTGGGCCGCAGCGAAGGCAAGTTCCTGCTCGCTGGACTTGATGGCGTCGTCCGCCGCGATCAGCAGGCTCCCGGCCCGCTTCCGCAGCTCTTCCACGCTCATGGCGTCCAGCGGGTCCTTCGGGGCAGCGTCCTGTACCGTGATGGCGCCGCGCTTCCGTGAGCGGCTGCGGACCAGGCCGAAGACTGCGAAAGCTCCGACGAGTACAACACCGGCAACAATGAAAGCGGGCAGCAGGCTGCCGCCGCCGGAGGAGATTTCACCGCTGCCGCCTCCCGCAATGTCTTCCAGGGACTTGGCTGCGTTGACAGCGGAAGCAGCCCATTGCTCGGAGCTGATGTCCTGCACCCCCAGCAGCGGTTCCGTCGCCGCCTCAAGCATGGCGTTGCGTTTGTCCTGCGTAAGCACCGACTGGTCTCCGGTGGAGACCTCCAGCTTGCGTTCGACGGTTGCGATGCTCAGCAGGGCTTCTTTGGACCCCATGCCTTTTTCGGTCACGACGTCCTCAGCCCAGGCACTGGCATTCGAGGGGTCAGTGAAGCTGTCCACATACACGACGTACAGGGTGTAGCCGCTGCTGCGCTGGACGTCGGTGATCGCCTGCTGGACCTCGCCGGTGCTCCCGCCCAGCGAATCGTTGGTATCCACCAGGTACTGGCCGGGGGGAATGCTCACGGGAGGGTCCGCATGGGCCACTGACGGAGAGAACACCGCCAGCGCACTCAGAGCCAGCACGGCCGCAAACCGCTTCGTCCTCAACCGCATAAAAGATCCCTTGTGTGTTTGAACTTGTCTGTCTTTAAAACCGTGTCTGGTGGTCTTGCTGGGCCTGAAGCTCATGCCGGTGGTCTGCAGGGCGGATATTGCATTGATTCTATGGGTGGCCCGTGCGCCCGTCCACCACGAAACCGTATCCCATGAAGCTGGACTCGGCCCCGGAGATCCCACGGTTGACTAGGGGAGACGACGGCGGACCACCCGAACGGCGGCCCCACCGCCGTTCGGGTAACTCCCAGCAACCATCCAGACTTCTCCAGCCTGCATCACAGACTCCCCTGTCATAGTGGATGGGTCGATACTTGTGGGTAAACCGAATTTTCGAAAGGACGGCCCATATGACTGAGCACTATGGGGGCAGCGAAGGACCGCAGCGGCCACTGCCTCCCCGTCCGCCGGCCCCGCCGTCTTCCAGCGTCCCTGACGGGGACGCGCAGGAGCCTGCGGCGACGGAAACCACCCGGCTCCCCGCCGGCGGCGCTCATCCGGTATCCGGAGACAGCGGCGGGCAGCCCGCCTGGACGGCTCATCAGCGCCCTGGCGGCATCCCTGCCCAGGCTGCGTCCCAGCCGGGCACATTCGGAACTCCAGCCCCCGGCCCGCAGGACGGGTACGGCACCCCCTACCCGCCGGCTTCCCAGGGGAACACCTATTACGGAGGCGGCCACGGGAACGCAGACCAGGCGCCTTCCGGAACAGGCGGGCGCCGTTACGGCACCGGGACCCTGATTACCGCCATGCTGGTAGCCGGCCTCCTCGGCGGCGGGGTAGCAGTCGCAGCTGACGCGGTACTGGACGGCGGCAGTAACACTGCCGCGGGAACAACGGGCCAGTCGCAGACCGTGGTGGTCAACGACCACGAGAGCGTGAACGCCGTGACGGCCGCGGCGGTGAAGGCATCGCCCAGCGTGGTGACCATCGAGGTCTCCGGTTCGGGAAGCTCCGGCAGCGGCTCGGGGATCATCCTGGACGATGAGGGGCACATCCTGACCAACACCCATGTGGTCACACTTGGCGGAACGGTTGCGAGTCCCTCAATCGAGGTGCAGACCGAAGACGGACGCGTTCTCACCGCGACTGTGGTCGGCACCGACCCGCTCTCCGATCTTGCCGTCATCAAGGTGGACGCTCCGGACCTGACTCCGGCTTCGCTCGGGGATTCGGGGAACCTGAACGTCGGGGACACCGTCATCGCCATCGGCGCACCGCTGGGACTCGCCGGAACGGTCACCGACGGCATTGTCTCGACACTGAACCGGACCATCAGCGTCCAGTCCTCCGCGGCGCCGGAGTCTGACACCGATGCCGCGCCGGACGACGGCAACGGGTTCCGCTTCGCTCCGCCGGACGGTTCGTCGCAGAACCAGAGCTCGGCGTCGTCGTCGATCTACTTGAACGTCATCCAGACGGACGCTGCCATCAACCATGGCAACTCCGGCGGAGCGCTGGTGAACTCGGACGGTGAAGTCATTGGCGTGAACGTTGCAATTGCCTCCGCCTCCAGCACCAGCTCCGGCGAGGACAGCGGAAACATCGGCGTCGGCTTCGCAGTTCCGGCCAGTTATGCGAAACGGGTTGCTGAGGAGATCATCGACAATGGAACCGCCAGCCACGGATTCCTGGGTGTTTCGGTGACTCCGGCCACCGGGTCGGGTTCATCCTCCTTCACTATCGGTGCCGCGATCGCGGACAATCCTGCGAGCGGGACACCGGCAGCCAAGGCGGGGCTGCAGAAGGGCGACATCGTGACATCAGTGAACGGCATTCCGATCACGGATGCACAGTCACTGACCGCGGCCATCCGGATGCAGGCCGCCGGCAGCAAGGTCAGCATTGACTACGTCCGCAACGGCCAGACCGAGACAACCGAGACCACCCTGGGAGATTCGGCCAGCCAATAGCAGCACGGCCCGCACCCCGGCGTACGACGCCGGCACAATGCAAGCGGTTCCGGCCCGCCTGGAGATGAACCCGCTCCAGCCGGGCCGGCGTGCTGTCCCGGCCAGGTGTGGCCAGGGCAGTGACACCCGGGCCCGGGAACGATCAGTGACAGGTGCGTACCCGGGGCGGCAGGCCCGCCCGCGGCCTTCCGCATTCGAGCCCGGCGGCCGCGTGTGATTAGCTTTAATCTGTCGCCGCCGACGCGCGGGGGAATGCCGGAATCCGACCGGCGGAATCGTCCTACAGGAAAGGCCGGAATGCAGGAGTCAGCCAACAGGCCGCTGAACATCGTCGTTTTGGTTAAACACGTCCCGGACACCCAGTTTGATCGTCAGCTGGCTGGCCCGGACCACACGCTTGACCGTTCCGAGAGCATCCTCTCCGAGCTGGACGAATACGCACTCGAAGCCGCGCTGCAGCTGGCCGAGGCACGCGGCGGGGAAAAGGGCGGCAACACCGTTACCGCCGTTGCTATGGGGCCGGCCGCCGCAGTCAACGCGGTGAAGAAATCCCTCCAGATCGGCGCCTACAAGGGAGTGCACCTGCTCGATGACGCACTCGCCGGGTCCGATGCCGCCGGCACCTCGCTGGCCCTGGCCGCCGTCGTGCGCCACCTGAACAACACCCAGGGACCGGTTGACCTGGTGCTCACCGGAATGGCATCCACGGACGGCGAAACATCGCTGGTCCCGGCGCAGCTCGCCGAACGGCTGTCCTATGCCCAGCTGACGTTCGCTGCGGAACTGGAGACGGTGGATACTCCGTCCGGCCCGGTCCTGCGCGCACGGAGGGACGGTGACTCCTACTCCGAGGTGATCGAGGCGCCGCTGCCGGCCGTGGTTTCGGTGACGGACCAGGCTAATGAGCCCCGCTATCCGAACTTCCGCGGAATCATGGCGGCGAAGAAGAAGCCGGTGGCTGTGCTCTCGCTCCAGGACATTGGCGTGGACGCATCCCAGGTTGGTCTGGCCGGGGCGTGGACATCGGTGGCCGCTTCGGCACCGCGGCCCGCCCGCGGGCAGGGCACCATCATCAGCGATGACGGCGACGCCGGCATCAAGTTAGTGGACTACCTCGCTTCGCAGAAACTCATCTAGCACCTCCCACCAGGCGCTGCCGCGCCCGCACCCCAAGGAGAGCGCCCCATGGGCTCCGTATTGGTCTTCATCGACGTTCCGTCGCTGCCGCTGCCGCGCGCAGCGCGCGAACTGCTGGCAATCGCCGCTTCGATCGGCGAGCCGGTGGTCGCATCCCCGCGGCCACTGTCCGGCGAAATTGCCGCCGAGCTGGGCCGGCACGGTGCCCGCGCCCTGTACGAACCCGCGCGGCCGCTGCCGGATGTGCTGATTGCTGCCAAGGCGGCATTCCTCGCCGAAGCGGTCAAGGCCGCCGGTCCCGCCGCCGTGCTGCTGGGTAATTCCTTTGAGGACCGTGAGGTCGCGGCACGGGTGGGCATCAAGCTTGGCTCCGGGGTCATTACCGACGCCGTCGCGGTGGCGCCGGACCTCTCGGTCACCAAATCCGTGCTGGCCGGGTCCTTCACTTCCACCTGCCGCGTTGAGACCGGAGTCCCGATCATCACCGTCAAGGCAAACTCCGTTGAACCGGTGGAGGCAGGCGGCGGCGCCGATCCTGAGCGGAGCTTCGTGACCGTGCCGGAGACCGGACCCGCAGCGACCGTGACGGAACGTTCAGAGAAGCGCGTGAGCGGACGTCCGGAGCTGTCCGAAGCCCGTGTCATCGTGGCTGGCGGACGCGGGGTGGACGGCGATTTCGGGCCGCTCGAGGAGCTCGCCGATCTGCTCGGAGGAGCTGTCGGAGCCTCCCGTGCAGCCACGGACGCCGGCTGGATTGAGCACTCGGCGCAGGTGGGCCAGACCGGTAAGACCGTGTCCCCCCAGCTCTACATCTCCGCCGGGATTTCCGGGGCGATCCAGCAGAAGGCCGGAATGCAGACGGCGAAGGTCATTGTGGCCATCAACAAGGATTCCGACGCACCGGTTTTCGAGATCGCTGACTTTGGCGTGGTCGGGGACCTGTTCTCCGTCCTGCCGCAGGCGGCCGCGGAAATCCGGCGGCGCCGCGCGTGAGCGCATTTCCTGCCGGCACACCGGTCAAACGGGTCCTCGCCTTCGCCGCCCACCCGGATGACATCGATTTCGGCGCGGCGGGAACGCTGGCCACATGGGCCGCCGAAGGCGCCGAGGTGTCCTACTGCGTGATGACCGACGGCGATGCCGGCGGTTTTGAGCCCGGGGACCGTTCCGGCGTGAGCGCCTTGCGGAGCGGTGAGCAGCGTGCCGCTGCGGACATCGTTGGGGCGGGCCAGCTTCATTTCCTCGGCGAGCGTGACGGCTTCCTTGCGGTGAATCACGAACTGATTGGCCGCGTTGTCGAGCTGATCCGCCGGGTCCGTCCCGACGTCGTGCTGTCAATGCATCCGGAACGGAACTGGGACAGGATCCAGGCCAGTCATCCGGACCACCTGGCGTGCGGCGAAATTGTGACGCGGGCGGTCTACCCGGCTGCGGAGAACCCGTTCGCCTACCCTGAGCTCGAATCCGCCGGACTGCAGGCGTACAAGGTGCCGTGGCTCTGGTTCTACGGGGCTCCACGGGAACGGGAAAACCACGCCGTGGACATCAGCGCTGAACTGGACCGGAAGCTCGCTGCCATCCGGGTGCACGCAAGCCAGCATCCGGACATCGAGGGCATGGATGCCTCCGTCCGCGGTTTCCTGCAGGAAAACGCCCGGCGGCATGGACTGCCTGCGGGCAGCAGTGCCGAGGTCTTCCACGTGGTGGGCGTGAACACACCCGCCACGATCGCGGGCTTCTAGGCGCCCGCCCCGCTCCCAGGACCTACGGTTTCTGCGCCGTCACAATAAGCGTGTCTGCGTTCAGTGTGTATTCCGGGCCAAGCTCAGCCAGGAAGCCGTCCCGAACCCGCCGCAGGGCCTCCGCGTCCCGGGGCAGCAGCAGCCGCAGGGCACTGCCCAGCACCAGGGACCAGGCCAGCTCCGGACTCAGCTGCACCGGGACGGGGGTGTGGACCGCCTTCACCTGTTCAAGTCCCAGAGCCTCCAGCCAGGCGGTGGCCTTCTCCGGAGTGTTGATGCGCAGCATGTTCTCCCGGGCCGCGGCGGTCGGGACTTCGATTTCTCCGCCTTCTGCGGCGCAGTGCCGGAAGAGGGTACTGGAGAACTCCGTCAGCGAACCGTCTGCCCAGGTGCTCAGGGCAAGCCGGCCGCTGCTGCGAAGCAGGGAGGCCAGATGACGGACACCGGCGTCCATGTCGGGAAGGAAAAAGACGGCATAGCCGCAGAGCACGGCGTCGTACTGCGTCCCGGGCTGCCAGTCCATGACGTCTGCCTGGTGGAAGGCGACATTCTCCAGGGACAGGGTTTCGGCCTTGGAACCTGCCACCGCGAGCAGGTCCGCGGAAATGTCCACCCCGTCGACTATCGCGTCGGGCCCGGCGCTCTGCGCTGCCGGAATCGTGATCGCGCCGCCGCCGCAGCACGCATCGAGGACGTTGTCCCCAAGCCGTACGTCCGCTGCCGCCACCAGCGCATTACCCATGGGGTTCCATAGGGACGGAGCCAGGCGCTCGAAGTCCGCGGCACCGGAATCAAAGGTCGGTGCTAAGGGGTGCTGCTCGGGCATGGAGTCTCCTTCGGCTAGAGCTGGGCTCCTGCGAAGCCGTGCTGGCGCCAGGCTTCGTAGACGGCAATGGAGGCGGAATTCGCCAGGTTCAGTGAACGCAGGGGAGGCAGCATGGGCAGCCGGACCCTGGCAGTAACGTGCGGGTCGTTCTTGACCTCCGGCGGCAAGCCGACGGATTCCCGGCCGAAGAGCAGGACGTCGCCGGGCTGGTAAGCGATGTCGGTGTAGCTGGTTTCGCCGTCAGAGGTAAAAGCGAACACCCGCTCCGGGGAAAGCGCTTTCCACGCCGCGTCGAGGTCCGGATGGACGTGAAGCACGGCAAGGTCGTGGTAGTCGAGTCCGGCGCGGCGCAGCTTGGAATCATCGAGGTCGAAGCCCAGCGGCTCCACCAGATGCAGTTCGGCGCCGGTGATTGCGGCCAGCCGAATGGCGTTGCCGGTGTTGCCCGGAATTTCAGGGGTATGGAAGAGGATGCGGAACACCTCTTTATCCTATGCCCGGCCGCCTACTGCGCGGACGCATCGATCAGGGCGCCAAGCACAGGGAGCAGCACGGTGTTCGGGCCGGGCCCGGTGCTGAAGAACCGCCGCAGGTCCCGGGCCAGGGTTCCCGGGTTCACAACGTCCATCGGAGCGGAATCGGGCAGGTTGGGCGGCGAATCAATGATGGGCTCGAAGGGATTGCGGTTGGGGCTGTGCAGGACCAGCCGGCCGCAGACGTTCAGCTCCGGAAACCTGTCCTGCAGCGTGCGCACGGCGTCCGCGAGCCGCAGGGAGCCGACGGTGTGGCCGCGGTGCCGCAGCGAGGTACCGTCCCAGTAGTAGCCGCCGGGGGAGGACATCAGGGAATCGATAACGGCCATCCGGTAGCCGCCCAGGAGGACATGGCCGATTTCGAGGGTTCCGCCGCGCGGCCCGGAGTCCGGGATCCGCAGGTTGTTGACCAGCCGGCCGGCTGGATAGTCCGGGAGCAGCGACTCCGACAGCAGCCCAATGGTGAGGTTCTCGGCGTCGAACCGTGAGCCGGCGGAGGAACCAAGACGTTTGAACAGTCCCGGCCGTTCCGGTTGTCCGGTCACCTGGCGGCCAAGCTGGGCCAGCGGAATGACGGGCGGGCGCTGCGGACTGAAATCGGGTTCAAAAACAGGCGGCCTGCCAAAGTCCGGGTGCGCGGCCGGACGGCCGGAACCGGGAGGGCGGCCCGGTGGCGCCGTTCGCAGGGGAGAAGCTCCCGCTGGCTTTCCCGCGGTTCCGGCCCGGCCCAGCCGCAGATCATAGGCGGCCCGCTGTTCAGCGTTGGACAGCACCTGGTAGGCCTCGGACACCTGATGGAAGCGCTCGCTGCTTCCGCCATGGTCGGGATGGGTCTGGCGGGCGGCACGGCGGTAGGCAGACCTGATCTCATCGGCGGTGGCCGACGGCGTGACACCCAAGACCTCATACAGCGTTTGGGCTGGGGGAGTCACTGCTGTTCCTTTCGGTAGCGCTGCCGGGCACTGGTGCGCCGGAGCGGCACGGCCCGCACGGAGACCCGTACTGCTTCGGAACACCGCAGGCGCCGGCGGGGCCGCTGGCCGTGGAAAATAATTCTAGCCGCGGGGAGGCCCCCGGCGGAGCACCCGGGCCGCGGGAAAACTCCCCGCCCGGCCTGCAGCGGCAGGCCTGCCGTCTGGACCGCGGGCCGGGTGTTGCTTGCCGGAGGCGGACGCGCGGCAGCCCACCCGCTAGAATTGATGAGTGCCCGTGTACCTTGACCACGCGGCGACCACGCCGATTTCGGCTTCGGCCCTCGCCGCACTCACCAGTGAACTGAGCCGCAGCGGCAACCCCTCTTCGCTGCACGGCTCCGGCCGGCGTGCCCGGATGGTGGTGGAAGATTCCCGGGAAACCCTGGCCGCCGCCCTCGGCTGCCACCCCTCGGAAGTCATTTTCACCTCCGGCGGCACCGAGGCGGATAACCTCGCCGTCAAGGGGCTGTACTGGAGCCGGCGCAGCGCTGACCCCGGCCGCACCCGGATCCTCTGCTCACCGGTGGAGCACCCTGCCGTGCTGGACACCGTCGAATGGCTCGAAAAGCACGAAGGCGCCACCGCCGTTTGGCTCCCGGTCGACGCCGACGGCCTGGTTTCCCTGGACGCAGTCCGGAACGAATTGGAACAGCATGCGGACACCACCGCGCTGCTGACAGTCATGTGGGCGAACAACGAGGTCGGTACGCTGCAGGACATACCCGCTCTGACTGCCCTGGCGCATTCCTATGGTGTTCCGGTCCATTCCGACGCCGTGCAGGCCTTCGGCGCCGTCCCCGTGAACTTCCGGGAAGCCGGCCTGGACACCATGGCCGTCAGCGGCCATAAGATCGGCGGGCCCGTTGGAGTCGGCGCCCTGGTGGTGGGCCGGGCCGTGAAACTGACTCCCGTCCTGCACGGCGGCGGGCAGGAACGCGACATCCGCTCCGGCACGCTGGACAAGCCCGGCATCGCCGCGTTTGCTGCGGCAGCCCGTGAAGTGACGGAGAATCTCCCGGAGGAAAGCGCCCGCCTGCGCACGCTGCGCAACCATCTGATCGCCGCCGTCGAACGGGTGGTCCCGGACGCCGTCCTGCGCGGGCCGCGCGACGACGAGGAGGGTACGCGCCGCCTTCCCGGCAATGCGCATTTCACCTTCCCGGGCTGTGAGGGTGACTCGCTGCTTTTCCTCCTGGATCTGGCGGGCGTGGAGTCATCCACCGGCTCGGCCTGCACCGCCGGGGTTCCCCGGCCCTCGCACGTGCTGCTGGCCATGGGACTCAGCGAAGCGGAAGCGCGCGGCGCCCAGCGGTTCAGCCTGGGGCATACATCCACGGCCGATGACGTTGACGCATTAATAGACGCCCTGCCCGAAGCCTATGAACGGGCCAAAAAGGCCGGCATGGCGGGCAGCGAAAGCAGCATACGAACAGCAGGGACAGGTTTTTCTTCATGAAGGTTTTGGCAGCAATGAGCGGCGGAGTCGACTCCGCTGTGGCCGCAGCACGGGCAGTCGACGCCGGGCACGACGTCGTCGGGGTCCATTTGGCGCTCTCCCGGATGCCCGGGACACTGCGCACCGGCAGCCGTGGCTGCTGCACCATCGAGGACTCCCGCGATGCGTGGCGGGCCTGCGACATCCTGGGCATTCCCTACTACGTCTGGGACTTCTCGGAGCGGTTCAAAGAAGACGTGGTGGATGATTTCGTGGCGGAGTACGCCGCCGGCCGCACCCCGAACCCGTGCATGCGCTGCAACGAACGGATCAAGTTCGCCGCGCTGCTGGAAAAGGCGCTGGCGCTGGGTTTCGACGCGGTCTGCACCGGACACTACGCCAAGGTGATTACCGACGCCGACGGCAACCCGGAACTGCACCGCGCAGCTGACTGGGCGAAGGACCAGTCCTACGTGCTCGGCGTGCTCACCCACGAACAGCTCAAGCACGCCATGTTCCCGCTCGCGGACACCCCCTCCAAGGCAGAGGTCCGCGCCGAGGCCGAACGCCGGGGCCTCTCCGTGGCCAACAAGCCGGACAGCCACGACATCTGCTTCATTCCCGACGGCGACACCCGCGGCTGGCTCGAAGAGCGCATCGACATGTCCGAGGGCGAGATCGTCGATCCCACCGGTGAGACGCTCGGCACGCATCCCGGGGCAAACGCCTTTACCGTGGGCCAGCGCAAGGGGCTGAAGCTCGGCCGCCCGGCGGCCGACGGCAAGCCCCGCTTCGTGCTGGAAATCCGGCCCAAGGAAAACAAGGTCATCGTCGGCCCGGAGAAGCTCCTGGACATCGACCAGATGCGCGGCATCAAGGTCTCCTGGGCCGGCCTGCCCATCCGCGAAGTGGAAACCGGCGAGGTCTTCGAATGCACCGCGCAGGTCCGGGCGCACGGTGATCCCGTTCCGGCGACTGCATGGATGGAGACTGGTGACGGCGGCCGCAGCGAACTTGTGGTACGCCTGAATGAGCCGATGCGCGGTGTCGCCCCCGGCCAGACCGTCGTGATTTACCAGGGCACCCGCGTGCTGGGGCAGGCGACCATCGACTCCGCCCGGTCGCTGGAATGGGACCCCGCAGCCGTCTCCTAGGGCACTGATGACCCCAGGCAGGACGCGTAACCTGGAAACCTGCCCTGCCAACAGGCCCCTAAACTGGAGGCATGAGTGAAAAGTCCGCCGACGAATTTGACCCCGGGGCCAGCTCCCTTTCCGGGAAGGTAGCCGATGAGGTGATGGCCGAACTGCTTGCCATGCGCAGCAGCATCGACAACATCGATGCCACTCTGGTCTATCTGCTGGCGGAGCGTTTCAAGGCTACCCAGCGCGTGGGCCACCTGAAGGCCGAGCACCGCCTGCCGCCTGCCGACCCGGGCCGGGAAGTGGCCCAGATCGCCCGGCTTCGGCGGCTGGCCGAGGATGCGCACCTGGATCCAGCCTTCGCGGAGAAGTTCCTGAACTTCATCATCAGCGAGGTCATCCGGCACCACCAGGCCATCTCCGAGACCCGCAACGGCGGAAGCAATGCAGCGGGAGCCTGAACCGGACAGCGCTGCCGGGACTGCAGGCGCGGACGCCGGTCCGTCGGGCGTCACTGCCACCGGGCCCGGCGGCTGGCCGGGCACTGACCCCGCAGAGGCCGCCAGGATCATCCGCGGGGAACTGGGGGACCCGCATCTGCCGTTCCTGGTGGAACTGCCGCAGCGGGGCATCGGAGCCGACCCGGTGGGACGGACCGCCGGGCTGCTGGTGGAGCTGCCGGTGGACCTGCAGCCGCACGGCTGGCGGCTGGTTGACCGTCCCGGCATCGATCAGCGCCGGGCTGTTTCGCTGCTCTCCCGCGATATCAATGCCCTCGCCGACGTCATCGGTGAGGAAGAAGACCCCGGACGGAGCCTGGCAGTCTCGCTGCAGGGGCCCCTTTCGCTGGCTGCCGGCCTGCACCTCCACAACGGTGAACGCGCCCTGACAGACGCCGGCGCCCGCCGGGAGATTGCCGAATCACTGGCGGCCGGAGCAGCTGGCTTCGTGCACCGGGTCAAGGAGGTCGCCCGCGGCGCATCCATCGTGGTCCAGCTGGATGAACCCCACCTGGACAAGGTCCTGGGCGGGCGGATCCCCACGGCCAGCGGCTACCGGACCCTGCGTTCGGTCCCGGCCCAGGAAGCCTCACTGATGTGGACAATGGTCCGGGAGTCCCTGACTGCGGCCGGTGCCTCCGACGTGATCCTCCGCCTGCCGTCCGCCGGACACGGGCAGGCAAAATCCGGACTGGATCTGGCCTTGGGCTCCGGTGCCCACGGTGTGGCCCTCCCGCTGCGCGGGCTGCGTGACCGGGACTGGGAAGGCATCGCGGAAGCTGTCGAGGCTGGGAAGCAGGTGTGGCTTGGAGTGCTTCCGCTGCCCGCGGGCGGGGAGGAACCGCGCCAGGTCACTGCACTGGTGGAGGACATTACCCGGCCCTGGACCCGGGTCGGGCTGCCGCTGCGGGACCTGCCCGCGCTCCATATCACTCCCGACGGCGCTCTTTCTGACCTGGCACCCGGCCCGGCCCGCCGGGTACTGGCGCGGCTGACCCAGACTGCCTCGGCGCTGGACCAGCTGGCAGCGGAGGGCTAGGACCGCAGCCTCCGGAAGTCCGGGTTAGAGCCGCCGCTCCCACTTCTCCGGCCGGGCGTCCGGCGGCAGCCCGCCGTCGTAATCCCGGTAGGCGTAGGTGAAGCTCCCGTCATAGACGAAGACCGTGCCGAGCTGCCGCTGCCGGACCAGCGTGCGGATCCGGAACCGTCCGGTTTCCCCGTCCCACCACTGTTCGGCATGGGCGTCAGCGCCGGCCAAAACCGGAACCGGCACGCGCAGACGGCCCAGGAACAGGCGGGTATGCGGGGAGTGCATGTGCAGCCTGCCGTCCCCGGACACAGAGAGCTCCAGATCGGTGGCAAGATTCCGGCGCCGGCCGACGTAGTCAGTGAGCCCGGCCGGGGAGGTCAGGGACGTGGTGTCCTCGAAGACGCGCTCGGCGTGGTCGAACCGGAAGCGCCGCACGGCGGTCAGCGATGACCGGCCGAACGGGTCCAGATGCGCGAAGTTGCGGATCGTGAAGGGAACATCGCGGCCGTAGTCGGGGAAGAACGCGTTCCGAACCGGTATGGCAGCCAACGCGGGGCGGAGCGCCGGCCGGGGACATCCTGCGATCTCGAAGGAACCAGTCCCGATGCCGTAGCGCCCCTGCTCCGGGGAGAGCGAAAAATAGTCCTGCAGTTCAGGCTGCAGCCGGCCGAAATCGGCGCCCAGAACCCGCTGGTAGAGGGACCCGTCAGTCATGGCTCCACCCTACGCCGCTAGAGCCTCCCGGACGCCTTGAGCCGGATATACATGTCCGCAAGTTTCGGCGGCAGTTCATACGGTGTCTCATCCACTACCTCGGCTCCCATCGACTTCAGCTGTGCGGTGACCGCGGAGCGGTCCAGCAGCGCCCGTTCGGCGGCCGCGGCCCGGAAAACATCCGCGGCGGTGCCGCGTTCGGAGCGCAGCTCGTCCAGTGCGGGGTCCCGTACCGACGCAATGACGACGACGTGTTTGGCCAGCAGGGAGGGCAGGACGGGCAGCAGGCCTTCCTCCACGGCCCCGGCGTCCAGCGAGGTAACGAGCACCACCAGGGAGCGGCGGGAAGATACGGACTGGACGACGCCGGGAAGGAGGGAGAAGTCCGCTTCGATCAGTTCCGGTTCCAGCGGAGCCATGGCGCTGGCCAGGCGTGGAAGGAGGTTTCCTTTCGCCGCCGAAGCCACCCGGGCACGCACCCGCCGGTCAAAGGCGATGAAATCGACCCGGTCTCCGCCGCCGTGCGCCAGCATTCCCAGCAACAGGGAGGCTTCGATACCGGTGTCGAGCCGCGGTTCGTCCAGAATGCGGGCTGCGGATGTCCGGGCGGTGTCCAGGCAGAGAATGACCCTGCGGTCCCGTTCCGGGCGCCAGGTGCGCACCACCGTCTCCTGCCGTCTCGCCGTCGCACGCCAGTCGATGGACCGGACATCGTCGCCGCGGACGTAATCGCGCAGGGAATCGAATTCCGTTCCGGCTCCGCGCAGCTGGACGGAAGCGTTTCCATCCAGCTCGCGCAGCCGGCGCAGTTTCGCGGGCAGGTGGCGTTTGGAACGGAAGGGGGGCAGAACGCGGAGTGAGCCCGGATACGGGATGGTCCGCTGCCTGGCAGCGATGCCCAAGGGGCCGAAGGACCGGAGGGTGACATGGGCGGTGCGCAGCTCCCCGCGCCGTTCGGGCCGCAGCGTTCCTGGAGCGAGCCGGGCCTCACCCGGCGGAACAGTGATCCGGCGCGCGGGGTTCCGCTGGCCTGCTGACGGCTGCCAGGCATCGCGAAGCAGCGCGTGCAGGGTTCTGCCTGAGTCGTTCCGGACCACAACCGGGGCGGGGATGCCCTCGCCAAACCGGGCGGTGTTAGGCAGCTGCCGTTCAAAGCGGATACGCAGCGGCGGGGCGGCAAGAGCCAGGTCCAGGGCTGCGGCTGCGGCGAGCAGCCCCAGCCAGAGCAGGATGGTTTGAGTCCCGGGGAACAGGACAACCGCGGCGGCGCCCATCGCAGCGAGAATAACGAGGCGGCCTGAGACAGCCATCGCTGTCTACCGGGGGACCGGGACGGTGGCGAGGATGCTTCCCAGGACGTCATCCACGCTGACCCCGTCCATCTGGGCTTCCGGCCGCAGCGCCACCCGGTGGCGCAGTGCAGGAAGGGTGAGCGCCTTGACATCGTCGGGCGTGATGAAGTTCCGCCCGGACAGCCAGGCCCACGCCCTGGCAGTGTTCAGCAGTGCAGTGGCACCGCGCGGTGAAACACCGAGCTGGAAGGAAGGCGCGGACCGGGTAGCACGGACCAGATCGACGATGTAGCCCAGGACTTCCGGGGACACCTCCACCCGTGCCACCGCGCTCCGGGCCTGGTGCAGGTCCGCTTCGCCGGCCACGGGACGGACGCCGGCAGCGGCCAGGTTCCGGGGATCGAAGCCGTCCCCGTGCCGGCGGATGACTTCGATTTCCTCCTCCCGGCCGGGCAGGTCCAGGGTCAGCTTGAGCAGGAACCGGTCCAGCTGGGCTTCCGGCAGCGGATACGTGCCCTCGTACTCCACCGGGTTCTGCGTCGCGGCGACAATGAACGGATCCGGCAGGGGACGGGACACGCCGTCCACCGAAACCTGGTGTTCCTCCATCGCTTCGAGAAGCGATGCCTGGGTTTTCGGCGGGGTGCGGTTGATTTCGTCAGCCAGCAGGATGTTGGTGAAGACCGGACCTTCGCGGAAGCTGAACTCCGACGTGCGGCCGTCATAGATCAGGGAACCGGTGACGTCACCGGGCATCAGGTCGGGCGTGAACTGGACCCGCTTGGTGTCCAGGGACAAGGCGGCCGCCAGGGTCCGGACCAGCAGCGTCTTCGCCACCCCGGGAACACCCTCCAGGAGCACATGGCCCCGGGCCAGCAGGGCGATGATCAGGCCTGTCACTGCTGCGTCCTGGCCGACAACGGCTTTGGCGACCTCCTGCCGGACACTGTGCAGTGCGCGGCGGGCATTTTCCCCCTGTTCTGCCAGGTCACTGCCGGTGTGAACGGCGCCGGACGGCGCAGGATAGTGCTGGGTCATGATGCGGTTATCTCTTCCTCTAGGTCCAGCAGATCCTGAGACCAGTTCACCAGGGCGCTGTCGTTTGCAGGTACGTATCGGTTGAGCAGGTAATCCAGTTCGGCCGTGGGCCGCCCGGTGGCGCGCGCTGCAGCTTCCACGACGGCGCCCGCCGCAGTTCCGGCGCCAAGCCGCAGCCGGGCGGCCAGCCGGGTGAGCGTGGCTGCCCGCAGGTTGGCTGCAGCCCGGTCCAGTGCCTTGCCGTCCTGATAAAGCCGCGCCCTGCCTTCAGCGGTTTCCGCGGCCCGGACCACTACGGGCATGGGTTCCAGGGCAAGCGGTCCCAGCCGTCGGCCGCGCCACAAAGCAGCGAGTGCAGCGACCACCAGCACCCAGGCCAGCAGCGGATTTACCCAGTCAGGGAGCAGCGAGAGGGGATCAACGGGAGCTGCGCCGGCCGGGATGTCGGCGGGGACCGGAAGGTACCAGACCAGCGTGCCGGTGCTGCCGAGCGTCTGCAGGGCCAGGGCGGCATTCCCGCCCCCGGTGATGCCCTCATTGGTCAGCAGCCCCGTGAAGCCGAGGACCGTGTCCGTACCATCTGCGGACGCAGCGTAGAGTCCTGCCGGCCGACCGTCACCGGTGACCGGGAAACAGGTAACCGGACCGCGGTAGGCCAGGCCGCCCGGGGTAACACTTCCGGCGGCCTGGGCGGCAGGATCCGCGCAGCCGGCCGGAAGCGCGGCATTGCTGTCCAGGACGTCCTGGGGAATCAGGCCGGCCTGGGCGATGTCCGGAGCGAGCTGCGCCAGCTGCGCGAATGTCGGTTCCACCAGGACCGTTTTCGCTGCTGCGGTCCCCAGTTCGGCGAGCTGGCCGCGGTCCAGGTATTCGTTGGGATCAAAGAGCAGGAGCGTCGCGTCACCGGCCTGAAGTCCGGCCAGGGCGGCGGCATGGTCATCGGCCACAACGACGTCGACTCCCTGGTCCTGCAGGACGCGGACCAGGGCCTGGGCGCCGGAGGGAGCGGGGTTTTCGGCAGATAGTGCACCCTGGTTGCCGCCCGAAGCGGTGAGAAGCCCGAGCGTGACGGTGGCAGCAAGAACCAGCGCCAGGATGATCCAGAGCCGCCAGGCGCGGAGCCTGGCGCGCAGGCCGCCCGGGGTGGCAGCGGGGAGCGATTCCGCTGTCGGACCGGCGCTTGCCGGTTCTTCCAATCCCTGCGGTCCACCGGCTTCTTGAACCGGCGTTCCCGTTGGTGCGGGGTCCAGCGGAGTTCCGTTCATTTCGGCACCGCAAGGTACGGCTGCGCCTGCCCGGCACCGGCCGTCGGCTGGCTCTGCAGGAGAAGAAGGTCCAGCTGCTGCGCCCGGGCGGCATCTGCGGCATTGGCACGCCCGCGGCCGTAGCGGACCTCGTCAAAGCGGCCGCTGAGCCAGAGGATGGTTCCGGCTGCCGACGGAAAGACAGCGCTGAGTCCGGCACCTGCTTCGCGGGCGGTCCGTCCGGGCCGGCGGTCCAGAATGACCCGTTCTTCCGCCGTCCGGAGGATGGCCCGCAGACGTTCCGCCAGCGCTGTATCCCAGTCTCCGTTCGCGGCGGCCGTGTCGGCCAGACGGCGGTGGGATGCAGCGTCCTGCTCGGCTGCGCTCTCCTCGAACAACCCCGGACGGTGGCGCCGGGCGTTAAGGCGCGGCCGGATCACCAGGACCGCCAAAACGATTACCAGCAGGGCGCCGAGTCCCAGGAGGAGCACTCCGGGCGTGGCTCCGATCCCCTGGATACTGGAGAGAACCTCCCCGAACCATTCCAGGACGGTCCTGAGCAGCTGTTCTGCGAGCCCGGGCTGTGCCTCACGGTATTCCGCCCGGGAAAGTTCCGTTTCAAGCCAGCCGCGGGCTTCCTCGGGGCCAGGAGCCACGGGCACTTCGGAACGCAGCACCGTATCGGCCGCCGTCAACACGGTCACGGCCGCCTAAGCGGAACCGCTGGCCGGGCTGCCGGGCCACGGACCCTGAGATCCGGCGGCGGAGCCTGGATCTGCGGCGCGGCCCGGGACGGTGTCCGGCGAATCTGTTCCGGCGAGTTCCTGGTCTTTCATCAGCGCGATGTCGAAGCCCTCCCGCCGGATCCGCAGGTCGATGTACAGCAGGGACGTGACAGTGGACTGGAACGCGTAACCGATGGCACCGAAGAGGGTGGACACGGCGGTGGTCAAAACGAGCACCGGGACCAGTGAGGAGAAGTCACCGGCCGCGGCGTCGGGGGTCCCAAAGGACGCGAACAGCGTAATGAGCATGGTGATCGGTGTGCTGATCACCGAAACAATGATCGAAACGATGAGGCTGGTGAGCAGCAGGATCCCGAAGGTGCGCCACCAGTTGCGCCGGGTAAGTGACCAGGAGCGGCCGATGGCGGCGAAAACACCGCGGGGTTCCAGGACCAGCGCGGCGGGGGCCAGTGCGAGCTTCACGGACAGCCAGGCGAACACGGCGGTGACGCCCAGGACGCCAAGAACAGTCAGGAAGACACCGGAAGCGCCAAGTAATTCAATGACGAAGACGACGCTGAAGACGAAGGCGGTGATGCCCACCGCCGATGCTGCCAGGAGCAGCAGTGACAGGCCGGCCAGGCGGAGCAGCGATCCCCTGGCCAGGCGCCAGGTCTGCCCGAAGCCGGTCTTGAGGTTCAGGATCGCCCGGGCCACCGGAATGACCAGCAGGCCCTGCATGCCGAGAAGCCCGACGACGGACAGGATGGTCAGCGCGGTGCCCCCGGTCAGGGCTGTGGCGCCCAGCGAAAGCGCTTCGGCGTCGGTCAGCTCCGATTCAATGTCGAGGCTGGCAAGGGGGCCCAGCAGGGTCTGCCCAAAAATAACGGTCAGGACGGCGATCACGCCCTGGATGAGAATCGCCGTGCCGAAGGTGGCCGCCGGGTTGCGCCGGCACGCCTGGAACGCACCGTCCAGAATCTCGCCTAGCCCCAGGGGACGGAGGGGGATAACACCCGGCTTGGGCGGTGCAGTGTACTGCCCGCCCGCGGGATGTGCACCAAAGGGGCCAGTCCCGTAGGGTGGCTGTCCCCAGCCCGGAGCCTGACCTGCCGGGGGACCGTAGGGGACCTGTCCCCAGCCCGGCTGCTGCCCCCATTGCGGCTGCTGGCCCCACTGAGGCTGCTGCGGTTGCGCGCCCCAGGGAGGCTGGGGAACGGATGGCCGGTTCGTGCCGGGACCGGGTGCTCCCTGGGGTGCTTCGGCGTCGGCCGCGGCACCGGGATCCGGTTCGTTGTGATTATCCTGACTCATCCGCAGCCCCCGCTTTTCGGTACATCATTTTGTTTCTCCTAGTCCGACTATAGTTTCTGCGGGCGCTGACCGGGACCCGGCAGGCCGTGGCGAAAATATGCCCGCCGGGGTGATAGGGATACCATGGGCTATTCCGGCGTACTGCGGCTCCTTCCAGCAAGGACCCGGCAGCACGCGTATTTTTATGCGCAGCCGGCCGCTCGTCCCCGGCATATCCCTGGGACGGCATGGCCGGACCGACGGAATCAGCAAGCCTGGCGCCAGGGAACGTTGCGCGGCAGCCGGGGGCGTCCAATGCCCAACCGGGGCGGGAAGTAGTGGGGAACTGGGAAGCATGAAGGCACGGATACTGGTCGTAGACGATGACGAAGCGCTGGCCGAAATGATCGGCATTGTGCTCCGGAACGACGGTTTCGACCCCGTCTTCTGCGCTGATGGCGCCCAGGCGCTGGAGATTTTCCGCGGCTCGAAGCCCGATCTGGTGCTGCTGGACCTCATGCTGCCCGGGATGGACGGAATCGAAGTCTGCCGCCAGATCCGGGCCGAATCAGACCTTCCCATCGTCATGCTGACCGCCAAATCCGATACCGCCGACGTCGTCCGCGGACTGGAATCGGGTGCCGACGACTACGTACCCAAACCCTTCAAGCCGGCCGAGTTGGTCGCCCGGGTCCGGGCACGCCTGCGCCCGGTGGATTCCAAGTCCCCGGAAACCCTCTCCATCGGGGAGATCAGTATTGATGTTGCAGGGCATTCAGTCGCCCGCGGCAGCGAGCGCATCGCGCTGACTCCGCTGGAGTTCGATCTCCTTGTCGCCCTGGCACGCAAACCCTGGCAGGTGTTCACCCGGGAGATGCTGCTGGAGCAGGTCTGGGGCTACCGGCATGCGGCCGACACCCGGTTGGTGAACGTGCACGTGCAGCGGCTTCGGTCCAAGATCGAGCGTGATCCGGAAGCTCCCGAAATCGTCCTGACGGTCCGCGGTGTCGGTTACAAAGCCGGCCAAAACTAGTCCCGGCTCCGCCGCCTCCATGGCAGCGGAGCCGCGCAGCACACCTGCGCGCGGAAAAACACGCAGGGAACGCAGAACCCGCGCGGTGTCTGCACTCCGGCGGGCGGCCGGCGCCGTCAACCGGGCGACCATCGCGCGGATTGCGGTCCGCTGGCGGCGGTCCCTGCAATTCAAGACGGTGCTGGCTACCCTGCTCCTGGTCATCGTTGCCTGCGGCGGAATCGGTGCGTTCCTCTCCCACCAGATTGCCGGTGCCCTGTACGAGGAACGCCTGACCCAGTTCCGGGCTGAAGCAACTTCCGGCCTCAGCAGCGTTAAGGAGAATTTCCGCACCACGGCGGCCACAGACCGGGAAGGCACCGAACGGCTGGTCTCCAACACCCTTTCGCTGCTCGAGGGCCGAGGCGCGGAAACCCCGCGGCGGTACCTCCTCACCCCGCTGCCCGGGCAGGAAAATCTCTTTGTCTCACCGCTGGGCGACGGCATTACCGCCAGCGGCATCCCGGCGCCACTCGCGGAGTCCGTTGCGGGGCTGGACCCGGAGGGGGAAGACGTCGTCTACTGGTCGGCGCTGGCGCTGGCCCACGGCGAGCCCGGCCTTGCCTTCGGCACAAAGGTCACCCTGCCCCCGGACCGCTCCGAATACGCGCTGTACCTGATCTATGACCTCTCCACCATGCAGCAGACCCTCAATGACATTCATGGGATCCTGTGGATCGCCGGTGGACTGCTGCTGGTGATTATCGGCACCATCGCCTGGGTGGTGACCAAGGCCGGTGTCGGCGCCGTGAGCGCCGCCGCGTCCGTCTCCGAGAAGCTGGCCGCCGGTGAGCTGCAGGAACGGATGGAGGTCAAGGGCGAGGACGAAGTAGCCCGTCTGGCCGCGTCGTTCAACCACATGGCGGCCACCCTGCAGGACCAGATCACCCAGCTTGCCCAGCTCTCCCGGATGCAGCAGGGCTTCGTTTCCGACGTCTCCCACGAGCTCCGGACGCCCCTGACCACGGTTCGGATGGCAGCCGAGGTTCTCTACGACGCCCGCGAAGGCTTCGACCCGATCAGCAAACGGTCCACGGAACTGCTCTACCACCAGGTGGAACGCTTCCAGGCTCTGCTGGCCGACCTGCTGGAGATCAGCCGGTTCGACGCCGGCGCTGCCGAGCCGGACCTCGAAGCGGCCGACATCCTGGGCATCGTGCGGGACGTGGTGGAAGCAACCGAGCCGCTGGCCCTGAACAACGGCTCCGAGGTCCGGGTCGTCTGCCGTGAAGACAGGGTGGTCGTTGACGCCGATCCGCGGCGGATCGAGAGGATTGTGCGGAACCTGGTGGTGAACGCGCTCGAACACGGCGAGGGCAAGCCGGTCGAAATCGCCGTCGCCACGAACGCCGACGCCGTCGGGGTGGCCGTGCGCGACTATGGCATCGGAATGACCGACGATGCAGCCGCGCGTGTTTTTGACCGCTTCTGGCGGGCCGACCCGGCCCGCGCCCGAACCACTGGAGGCAGCGGGCTGGGGCTGGCCATTGCGGCCGAGGACACCCGCCTGCACGGCGGCTGGCTGGAAGCCTGGGGGAGCCTGGGCGAGGGAGCCTGCTTCCGGCTCACCCTGCCGCGCAGGCATGGCGGCACCATCGCGGCTTCCCCGGTTCCGCTCTCGCCGCAGGACGTGCCGCTGCCGGCAGCTCCCCGTGCACTGTCCGCACCACCCCGTGCCGCCCAGGAGGATACCCATGGCTAGGAAACCGGCCGCTCCCGGCACAACGCTCGCGTTCCTGATCGCCGCCCTGTTTTTCCTGGCCGGATGTTCCTCCATCCCCACCGTCGGCCCAGTGGGCACCGCTACCGCCAGCGCCGGCGGAAGTGCGCTCTCCAACCAGCTGAGCTACAGCCCGCCGGGACCCGCAGAGGACGCCGGCCCGCAGGAGATCATCGACGGCTTCATTACCGCCGGCGTGGGCGCGGCTGAGGACTACAGTGCCGCGCGTGAATTCCTCACGGCCGAGCTGGCGGCCTCCTGGGTGCCCAGCGAACGTGTGGTCATCTACGGGGCTGATCCCAACGTCGTCCCGCTCCCGGAACCCAATGCTTTCCAGATCCAGCTTGAAGTTGTGGCCTCCGTTAACGCGAAGGGTGTCCGGACCGAGTCCGCTCCGGGCACCACCGAGACCATCCAGGTCCGGCTGGCCCAAAACGCAGACGAAGAGTGGAGGATCAGCGGCATTCCCAACGGCGTGATGATCTCCGACGTTATGTTCCCGACGGTGTTCCAGGCCCACAATCTCTATTTCTACTCCAGTACCTACCGCTACTGGGTTCCGGATACCCGCTGGTTCGTCCAGCGCTCCGGCATGGCTGCCTCGGTGGTCAATGCGATGCTGGCTGGTCCGGCATCCTACCTGCAGGGCGCAGTCACCAGCGCTTTCCCGGCGGAAACCTCGCTGGCGCGGGACGCGGTGCCCGTCGTTTCCGGTGTTGCCTCGGTCGATTTTTCCGCCGAGGTACTGGAAGACTCCAGCGATCTGAGCAGGCAGCAGATGGCCCTCCAGCTGGAACAGAACCTCCGCCAGCTCAACAACGTGAACTCCGTCGAGATGACAGTGAACCAGCGGCCCGTTGACCTGGGACCGGAAAGCAGTGACCTGATTCCCGTCCAGGAGGATCCCTCCGTTGGCAACACCCAGGTGGCAGTCGCCGGCGAAGAACTGACGTTCTTCCGCGACCGCCAGGCGCTGCCGATAGCGAACCTTCCCGATGTCTCGGAATTTGCCCCCCGGGAGCCGGCGGTCTCCGTCGATCTGGCGACCATCGCCTTCCTGTCCGGCGACCGGAGCACCCTGCTCGTGACCGGTCCGGACAAGGACGTGGCACCTGTGGCGGCGGGCAGCAGCCTCAGCGGTCCCAGCATTGACCCGGAAGGCTGGATCTGGTCGGCCTCAGGCGGAGAGGACGGCGGAGGGGGATCGAAGCTGATTGCCGTGGGACCGGATCTGCGTGCAGCCAATCCTGCCGGCCTCACGCCTTCCTGGCTGGCTGATATGAGCGTGCGTGACCTGCGGATCTCGCGGGACGGTGCCCGGGCGCTCCTCGTGGTGGAGCAGGGCGGCGCCAGCCGTGTCCTGATCTCTGGCGTCGTGCGTTCTTCGGACGGGACGCCGCAGACGCTGACCACGCCGTTCGAACTATGGACCGCGGATCCCGTCACGACTGCGGTCTGGGTCGGCGAGACCGAAGTGGCGGCCCTCCAAAAGGGCCAGGATGAGGCGCTTACCCCGGTGATTCTGGACCTGGCCGCTGAGAACCGTGTCCTGGCCCCCTGGGAAGGGAGCTTCGGGCTCAGCGGGGGTGACGGAGCGGAGGACCTGTTCGTTCAGACCCCCGACGCGGTCTACAAGAAACTTGGCAACGGCTGGATCAAGGAAATCGACGGCCTTCGGGATCCGGCCTTCCCCGGATAGGGCTCCGCCCACACCCCTCCGGCACGGATACGCGTCTGTTCCAGCAGCACTTCCTGCACCTCACACTCTTCCTCCACACCGGCTGGACTGGAGGATACCTGCCGCCGTTGTCCCCTGTGAGACTCTCTTCCGCCGGTGCCCGGCACGGGACGCCCGATGCTGGGGGCATGATCGTTCTGGACAGATTGGAGCTCTGGCTCACCCGCCCCGCCGCCGAGCTTCTGCTGCAGGCCGGCAGGGAACTGCGAGCCGTGCTGCTGCCAGTGGCCTGCGTGGTCTGCGGCCTGCCTGACGAACCCCTGTGCCCGCCCTGTGCCGGCAACCTGCGGCACAGTACGCTGCATCCGTTCAACGCGGCGGCCGAAGCTGAACTCCTTCCGCCGCGGTCCGCAGACGCAGATCCCGGCGGGGACTTCGAGCCGCTGCCGGTAACCGCCGCCGGGTACTACCGGTCCGGACTGGCCAGGGTGCTGCTCGCCTGCAAGAACCACGGATCCACGGGACTCAAGGTGGTCCTGGCCTCGGCTTTGGCGCGGGCGCTCCACGCCCACCCGGACACGGGGTCCGGACCACTGGTGCTGGTTCCGGTGCCCGGCAGCGCCGGAGCACGGCGCCGGCGTGGCTATGATCCGCTGCGTTTGATTCTCCAGGCAGCGGATCACCGCGGACTGCTGCCCCGGGGCATACGGATTGGGTATCTGCTGGGCTACCGGCGCCTGCCGCTGGCAATGCGTTGGGCTGCCCGCGGCCCCGGCGGTCCCGGCGGGCAAAAGGCCCTGGGCGCCAGGGCACGGCGGAAGAATGTCCACGGCACCATGAGTGCCGGCGGACCCGGAAGCCTGCACGGGGTCAGGGTGCTGGTCGCTGACGATGTCCTCACCACCGGAGCCACGATCGCCGAAGCCGTGCGTGCCCTGCGCGCAGCCGGAGCCGAGGTGGCCGGTGCCGTCGTCATTGCCGCCGCGCGTGCTCCGTCGCGGAGGGAATAATGTGCCGCTGCGGGCGGCTGCGTCCGGGTGGCAAAGACTCTTCCGCGCAGCGCGGAAGACCGGAAGATGAATTAACCTCCGGTGTGATCTAACGTGTTGGATATGGACTGCTTCAAGCAAAGGAGCAATCCTGCGGCAGCGGCCGCGGAGGAAACTGGCAGCGGCCGTTGTTGTGTCACCGAAGAATATTGGAGGGCACCATGGAATTCATGATCAGCGGACGCAATGTTGCAGTATCCGATCGGTTCCGTCAATACGCCGCCGACAAGATCGGCAAGGTCGAGAACCTCGGAGATAAGGTGCAGCGGGTTGACGCCCGAGTCACCAAGCATCAGAACATCCGCGAAGCCGACAGCTCCCTCACCGTGGAATTGACGGTCGTCGGCCGAGGACCCGTAGTCCGGGCCGAGGCTTCCTCCGCGGACAAGTTTGCGGCTTTTGACCTCGCCTACGCCAAGCTTTTGCAGCGTCTGCGCCGTGCCAGTGACCGGCGCAAGGTACACCACGGCCGGCACACCCCGGTTCCGGTCCGGGTAGCCACGGCCGGCCTGGACCCGGTCAGCAGCACAGAACCTCTTTCCGACCAGTTCGCCGTGAAGGAAAACGAACCAGTGGACGGCAACGAAGCCGACCAGGAGCAGCAGGCCGGTGATTGTCCGGTCCTGATCCGCCGCAAGGTTTTCCCGGGCACCCCCATGAGCCTTGACGACGCCGTCGACAATATGGAGCTGGTCGGTCACGACTTCTATCTGTTCGTGGATTCCGCCACTGGCGCCCCTTCGGTGGTTTACCGCCGCAAGGGCTGGACGTACGGCGTGATCACCCTGGACTCCAAGTGCGCCGAAGGCACTGAGGAGATCCGTGAAGAACTGCGTGGTTACCGGGATGGAGCTCCCGTTCCCGGGGAGGTACGGGCTACCGCCTGACCCCGGGCGGGCCTGCCTAGGATAGGGGCATGTCTCCCGCCTTGACCCCGGACCAGGCCCGCCGCACCGTCCTCGGTGCGCAGCAGTTAGCCACGACGCGGCCCGCCAGCCCTACCGCAGGGCAGGTGGGCCGCGTTTTTAATGCACTGGCACTGCTGCAGATTGACTCGGTCAACGTCCTGACGCGCAGCCACTACCTGCCGCTCTTCTCCCGGCTGGGATCCTACGACCGTGCCCTGCTGGATCGGATGTCCTCGAGGCATCCCCGGAAGATGGTCGAGTACTGGGCACACGAAGCCAGCTACATCCGGCCGGAGCTGTTCGCCGATCTGCGGGTATGGCAGCGCCGGACCTGGATGAGTGCCCGGGACCTGCCGCAGGAGCTGCGTGCAGAAGTGTCTGTTGCTGTTCTGGATCTGCTTGAGCAGAAGCATCCGCTGAGCGCCCGGCAGATTGAGGCGCTGCTGGGCCGTCAGGCCAGCACGGCGGCGGCCAAGTCCTGGGGCTGGAACTGGAGTGCGGTGAAACGCGTGTTGGAGGATCTTTTTGAACAGGGCATCATCACCTCCGCCGGCCGCAGCGCCCAGTTTGAGCGGCTGTACGCACCCACCGGAGCCATACACCCGCACGGAGCCGGAGCCCTGGAGAGCCCGGACCGCACCGAGGCCCTGCTGCGGCTGACCGAGACCGCCGCGCGGTCCCTCGGCGCCGCGACAGCCAACGCGCTCGCGGACTATTTCCGGCTGCCGGTGCGGGACACACTCGCGGCGGCCAGGACCCTCACCGCCGGAGGCCGGCTGGAGGAAATCGAGGTCGCCGGGTGGAAGGGGCCGGTGTTCCTGCACCCTGAGGCGACCACGCCGCGCCAGGCCCGGGGGAGGGCCCTGCTGAGTCCCTTCGACTCCCTGGTTTTTGATCGGCGGCGCCTGCAGGAGGTGTTCGGAATCGAGTACCGGATCGAAATCTATACGCCTGCACACAAACGCCGGTACGGCTACTACGTGCTGCCGTTCCTGCTCGGCGACCGGATTGTGGCCCGGGTTGACCTGAAAGCGGACCGCGCCGGGGGAGTGCTGCTGGTCCAGTCCGCGCACCTCGAGCCGGAGGCACCGGGAAACACCGACGTTGAGCTTGCCGCGGAATTAGCGCTGATGGCACAGTGGCTGGGCCTTTCAGAGGTTATGGTAAGACCTGTGGGCAACCTTGCGCCCGCCCTTAAACTGGCAGTTAACCGTGATTAACCCGAGCCGGGAACCGAGGCGACCTGCCGGACGTCTCTCACGTAGACTGGGGACGCCAGAAAACGGCAACACTAGATTGGGAGCAAATCAGTGGCATCACTTCTCGAACGAGTTCTTCGCACCGGTGACAAGAAAACGCTGAAAACACTGCGGATCTACGCCGACGCGATCAACGTGCTCGAGGACGAGTTCAAGGGCATGAGCGATGCCGAACTGCGTGCCGAGACGGACAAGCTCAGGGAACGCCACGCAGACGGTGAGTCCCTGGACGACCTGCTGCCCGAATCCTTCGCCCTGGTCCGCGAAGCGGCCGGACGCACCCTCGGGATGCGGCACTTCGACGTGCAGATGATGGGCGGAGCAGCCCTGCACCTGGGCAACATCGCCGAGATGAAGACCGGTGAAGGTAAAACCCTGGTCGCCACCGCACCCGCTTTCCTCAATGCCCTGACCGGCCGGGGCGTGCACGTCGTCACCGTCAACGACTACCTGGCCGAGTACCAGTCAGACCTGATGGGACGCGTCTTCCGCTTCCTGGGCATGTCCACCGGCTGCATCCTGGCGAACCAGGATCCGGCCACCCGCCGGGAACAGTACGCCGCTGACATCACCTACGGAACCAACAATGAATTCGGCTTCGACTACCTGCGCGACAACATGGCCTGGAGTGCCAACGAGCTTGTCCAGCGCGGCCATAACTTTGCCATCGTCGACGAGGTGGACTCCATCCTCATTGACGAGGCCCGGACCCCGCTGATCATTTCCGGTGCTGCCAGCGGCGACGTGAACCGCTGGTACACGGAGTTCGCGAAGGTCGTCCAGCGGCTTTCCCTCGACACGGACTATGAGGTTGACGAGAAGAAGCGCACCGTCGGCGTCCTGGAAGCCGGGATCGAAAAGGTCGAAGACTACCTGGGCATCACCAACCTCTACGAGGCCGCCAATACCCCGCTCATCGGCTTCCTGAACAACGCCATCAAGGCCAAGGAACTGTTCAAGCGGGACAAGGACTACGTGATCCTCAACGGCGAGGTGCTGATCGTCGATGAGCACACCGGACGCATCCTGGCCGGACGCCGCTACAACGAAGGCATGCACCAGGCCATCGAAGCCAAGGAAGGGGTGCAGATCAAGGCCGAAAATCAGACGCTGGCGACGGTCACCCTGCAGAACTACTTCCGCCTGTACGAAAAACTCTCCGGTATGACCGGCACCGCCGAGACCGAGGCCGCCGAGTTCATGAGCACCTACAAGCTCGGGGTAGTGCCGATCCCCACCAACAAGCCGATGGCACGCCTGGACCAGCCCGATCTCATTTACAAGAATGAGGTCGCGAAGTTCGACGCCGTCGTCAAGGACATTGCGGAACGCCATGCCTCGGGCCAGCCGGTGCTGGTCGGCACCACCAGCGTTGAGAAGAGCGAGTATCTTTCCAAACAGCTGGCCAAGGCCGGCATCCGGCATGAAGTGCTCAACGCCAAGAACCATGCCCGTGAGGCAGCGATCGTGGCGCAGGCCGGCCGGAAGGGCGCCGTCACCGTCGCCACGAACATGGCCGGCCGCGGCACCGACATCATGCTCGGCGGCAACGCTGAGTTCAACGCCGTCGCCGAGCTCAACAGCCGCGGACTGGATCCGGCAGAGAACCCCGAAGCTTACGAAGCCGCGTGGCCTGCCGCGCTGGAGAAAGCGCAGGCCGCTGTGGCCGCCGAACACGACGAGGTACGCGCGCTGGGCGGCCTTTACGTGCTGGGCACCGAACGGCACGAATCGCGGCGCATCGACAACCAGCTGCGCGGCCGGTCCGGCCGCCAGGGAGATCCGGGCGAGTCCCGGTTCTACCTGTCGCTGACGGACGACCTCATGCGCCTGTTCAACTCGGGTGCGGCGGAACGCATCATGAACAGCTCTTCGATGCCCGACGACGTGGCACTGGAATCGAAGCTGGTGTCCAAGGCAATCCAGAACGCCCAGGGCCAGGTGGAAGGACGCAACGCCGAACAGCGCAAGAACGTCCTGAAGTACGACGACGTCCTGAACCGCCAGCGTGAAGCCATCTACGGTGACCGCCGGCGGATCCTGGAAGGCGACGACCTGCAGGAAAAGATCGGTTTCTTCCTCGAGGACGTCATCACTGCGATCGTCAATGACGCCACAGCCGAGGGCCACGGGGACGACTGGGATCTCGACACCCTGTGGAAGAACCTGAAAATCGTGTACCCCGTGGGTCTGACGATCGACGAGGTCATCGATGAAGCCGGCAGCAAGTCGGACCTCACCCGGGACTTCCTGGTCAACGAAATCCTCTCCGATGCACGCCTGGCCTACCAGGCACGGGAAGATGCCCTGGGTTCCGAGGCGATGCGTGAACTCGAGCGACGCGTTGTGCTCTCGGTCATCGGCCGCAAATGGCAGGAACACCTCTACGAGATGGACTATCTCAAGGAAGGCATCGGCCTGCGCGCCATGGCGCAGCGCGACCCCCTCGTTGAGTACCAGCGCGAGGGCTTCGTCATGTTCCAGACCATGATGGAGGCCATCCGCGAAGAGAGCATCCGCTACCTTTTCAACGTCGAGGTGCAGGTCAGCCAGCCTGCCGTTCCCGAAGCTCTGCAGGGAGTCAAGGATGCCCGCGGAGTTGTTGGCACACCGGTCATCAAGGCCGCAGGGCTGGAGGCCCCGGAGCAGCCGGCGAGCCTGCAGTTCTCGGCCCCGAACAGCCAGGGGCAGGCTGAAACCCGGATCGAGCGCACTGCACCCGCCAAGAAGAGCGGGACGGTGCCAGGCTCGCAGGCCACTTCGCGCAAGGACGCACGGTCCGCGTCCAAGAAGAAGCGGAAGTAGCTCTTAGCCGATTTCCAGCACGGTGACCTTCCAGAGTCCGCGCCGCAGCTCCAGACGGAGGGCTGCAGCGCGGACTCTGGTCATTTCGGCGGCGGCAACCGAGGCCTCATAAACGCCCGCTGAGATGGGACAGACCCGGACCCGGAGCACCCGGACATTGCGGTGCAGCCGGAGATCGCTGCGTCCGCGCACCAGGTTGGCCCGCAGCTGCAGCCGCTCGAACTCTGCAAGGTCGAGCCACCTCAGCATCTGCTGCAGTGGACGGACTCCGGCCAGAACCTCAAGCGCGCCGACGGTGACGGAGCGCGCAATGGCTTCCACCCGCGCGTCGTCATCCGGCGAACTGGTCCAGTTGGCCCCTGCGGGAAGGGGGTCCGGGCGAAGGGGGCGGACCTCGGCGGGCCGCTGCTGGGGAACGACGGGCGGCGCCTGTCCCGGAACGGTGCCGAACACGGGAGGCCGGGGCGCTGGAACGGGCAAGGGCTCCCCGCTGGCGCGGGCCAGGCCGGCCGCTTCGTGGGCGGGAAGTTCTCCCGGCACGGGAAGGATGATCACGGTTGTCACGGGCTTATTCCTTTCCGAAAGTGCCTAGCCTGCGGGCAAGGGCGGGACCAGGAGGATCTGGCCGGGCAGCAGGACATCCGGGTCCGGGCCGATTGCCAGCCGGTTCAGCTCGTACCACCGGGGCCAGAGCTCGGCGACCTCGGCCACAGTCGCAAGGGATCCAAGCTGCGCCGCCGCCAAATCCCAGAGGGTGTCACCTGCCATCATCGTGACGCTCTCCCCGGACGGAGTTTCTGCCCGGAGTCCAGGCGGGACGAGGAACGAAGGCGGCACCGGATCAGCTGCGGGTTTCCACGCCGGATCCACGGCTGCGGAGTCGCCGCCGCCGCCGGCGGGTTCCAGCTGCCACCGGGGGTCCACCGCCGTTCCCTGCACTACGGCTGCGTTCCGAACCTCAGCCGGCTCCTGACCCTTAGTTCTGCCATAGCCAGTGATTTGTGTTGGCTGGGTGGCGCCGGCAGGCATCGTCTGTCCAGCCTGGGCAGGGGGCGAAGCCAGGGCTGCCGGGACCGGAGCGGCCATCAGCTGGACGCCGAGGGCAGCGGCAGCAAGACGGCGGAGAAACCCTGGGCTTATTCGTCCGAATGCACCGGCAGCCCGTACACGTCCACACCGGGCAAGGACCGCGGACAGGAAAGCAGCAGCGAGTCCCAAGGTCCACCAGCCCAGCACCAGCAGGCCCACCGCGGAAGCCGCCAAGCCGGCGGCGTGCTGCAGGTCGCCCAGCGAATAAACGGGCTGCACATCGGCGGAAAGGCCGCCGGAGCGCAGCTGGATACCGGAGAACAACAGGATCAGCCCGGCCAATACCGCACCAACTGCCTGGAACACGTCTTCGAGATGCCGTCTCACGGTGGTGCCCCTCCTTCGCCGTCTTGAGACAGCGTTGCCGCTGGCCCCTGTCGCACTTCCCGACCGTTTATCCGATTTGCCGGGATTTAGTTTGCTTGGCTTCAACTGAGCTTTTTGATCTCATTTGATGCATTTTGGCTGTGTTCGGATCGATTGATGTCTTTTACTACACAGGTATTCCGCGACTGTCCAGAGTGGGCGGAAAAACCTGCGCTAGCCTTTCCCGATGAGATGGGAAGCGTTGTTCGCGGACTTGGAAGCCCAGCTGGCAGCCGCCGGGCAGTCTGCCCGGGAGGCGGAAATCGCAGACAGGCAACGCGGCGAATCCGCTGCCATCCAATTCGCGGACCGGCTGCGCGGCCAGGTGGGCCGGACGCTCAAGGTGCATCTGGACTCATCCGCTGAGCCGCTGACAGGTGTGCTGGCCCAAATGGGGTCCGGCTGGCTTCTGCTTCGGAGTGCTGCCGGCATGCATCTGGTGCCGCTGGACGCCGTCCGGATGGTCGAGGGCATGGACCGCTTCGCTCTGCCCGACCAGGCAACGGTGAAGCTGGGGCTGCTGGCTGCGCTGAGGGGCCTTGCCAGGGACCGGTATCCGGTTCACCTGCAGCTGCGCGGCGCACTGTCCGGCACCGTGTACGGCAGCATCGACAGGGTGGGCAGGGACTTCCTGGAGCTGGCCGTCCTCGAAACAGGCCAAGCCCGGCGGCGGGACAACGTTGCGACAGCTGCGGTGGTTCCGCTCCGGGAGATCGCCGCCGTCAGCTCGCGTCACTGACGGTCAGCCGGATGCAGGGACATCGGTAAGACTAAGACAGAGACAGGGACAGCGACAGCGTCGGATCCCGTTCCCAGGGCCGGGGTGGCTGGGGAGCCGCGGTGCTAGGCGTCTGCCGCTTCATCCAGCGGCAGCGAGGACCGGGCGGCTGCGGCCTTCCGGTAAGCACCGGCAATGTACTCCTCCAGCTTGGCTGACTCCACCCGCCACTGTCCCCTTCCACCGACCTGGATTGCCGGCAGTTCCCCCGACCGGACCAGGGCATACGTCTGGGACGAGGAAATATTCAGGACCTCGCCAACATCGGCGAGGGTGAGGAACCGCTTCTCCGTCATGGTGCCCACCATCGAACCCTTTCCAGCAATCTGCCGCTGCTGCCCTAGTCTGCCACCGCGCCGTCAGCCCGGCGCACGTTATCCACAATTTCGTGCTGCCACCCGTTCCCATCCTGCACGTTCCACGTCACAATGGCGTCCAACACTCCGCGGGGTGTCCAGAAGGAGCACAAACAGGGGGAAAAATGAGTCTCAAGACGGCAGCGCCCGCAGCGCCTGTCCAGCGTCTCAAGAAACCGTCGTGGAAGGATCCAAGGCTGCTGCTGGGACTGCTGCTGGTCCTCGGATCGGTGGCCGGGGTCACCGCGCTGATGTCCAGCCAGGACCAGACCACCAAGGTGTGGACAGCAGGACGTGACCTGCCTGTGGGGACACCGCTGCAAACCGCGGATTTCGACGTGGTCTCAGTCCGGCTCGGAGACGTCGCCGGGGCGTATCTGGCCGCAGATGAGCCGCTGCCGGAAAACGCGGTAGCCGGGGGACTGATCCGAAAGGGCGAACTCATAGCCCAGGGCGATCTGTCCACGGCGGACCGGCTTGATCGAAAGCCCTTGGGGCTGGACGTCGAAACACCGCTTCCGTCCGGGATCAAGCCTGGCGACCGGATCGATGTCTGGGCATCGCTGCCGGACGGCAGAAATGGTTTCAGCGAACCCAGGCGCCTGCTGGAAGCCGCGGAAATCTCCGAGCTCTCGGTCTCCGAGTCGGTTATTGCCGGAACGGACTCGACCCGGCTGCTGGTCCTCGTCGAGGATCCGGATCTGCCCGGGCTCCTTGGTGCCCTTTCCAACCAGGCGAAAATCGCCGTCGTACCGAATCCTTCAGCCGGATGAGCACCATTCCCATCGTGACTTCAGGCACCGGTACCGCAGAGCTGGTCCAGGGATTGGAGCGGCTGCAGGGACCGGTAACCGTCATCCGCCGCTGCGGGGAACTCACGGAACTCATTGCCGCCTGCCAAAGCGGAATGGCACGGGCCGCAATTGTTGACGACGACGCCGGGGAGCTGACCGCAAGCCTGGCCGAGCGCCTCGCCGCGTCAGGAGTTGCACTCGTTGTCCTCGCGGATGACGAGGAGTCGAGGGCGCGGCTGGAAACACTCGGCATCCAGCATGCGCCCCGGTCACTGGAATCCAGCGCGCTCGCGGCCCTGGTAGCCGAAGCCGTGGCAGGACAGGAGGAACTTTTTACGGCCCGCGGCAGCGCATCCTCCCTCGCGGACCCGGCTGAGATCCTGCGCCGGTGGGAACTGGCGGGCCATGAAGCGGAACCGGCGGAGCCGCCCCCGGACACGCGGGGCACTGTGGTGGCCGTATGGGGCCCTGCCGGAGCACCGGGACGCACCACCCTCGCCTTGAACCTCGCGGCGGAAGCGGCCGCCGCGGGGAGCCGGGTTCTCCTCATCGATGCAGACACCTATGCGCCAAGCATTGCCGCCGCCCTGGGGCTCACCGGGGAATCCGCGGGGGTGGCACAGGCCTGCCGGCTGGCCGACCAGGGATTGCTGGACCCGGCGTCGCTGACCGGCGCCGGGCTGTCGGTGGACATTAAAGGCCAGCGGATGATGGTCCTGACCGGCATCACCCGGTCAGACCGCTGGCTGGAGATCCGCGGCAGCGCGCTGGCCCGCGTCCTGGAACAGTCCCGCGGGGCCGCCGACATAATCGTGGTGGACTGCGGATTCAGTGTCGAGGCAGACGAGGAACTGAGCTTCGACACCATGGCGCCGCGTCGAAACGCAGCAACACTGATCGCACTGGAGCACGCCGACACCATCTACGCGGTGGGGGCTGCGGACCCAGTCGGCGTTCCACGCCTGGTCAGGGCGCTGGGGGAGCTGGAAACCGCGGTGCCGGGCGCAGCCCCGCTGGTGGTACTCAACAAAGTCCGGCGCTCCGCCGCCGGGCGGGGCCCTGAACGCCAGCTCAGCCAGGCCTGGGAGCGTTACGGCCCCGGGAAAATTGATGCATTTCTCCCGGCTGACTGGGACGCAGCTGACGCAGCACTCCTCGCCGGCGCTGCCCTTCTTGAGGCTGCGCCGGCTTCGTCCCTTCGGACAGCGATCGCAGCACTGGCCAACGTTCCGGCCGGAACCCGCCGCAGAAACCGCAGGAGCCGGAAGGCAGGAGCAAAATAAACTTTTCATTGCCAACGAGATAGGCTCGTAACAAACGGGCCGCAATGGGGCGGTTCGTACCAAACGGCGATTTTCGGAGGCGTATTAAATGTCGTCTGGGTCCAACACCACGGATCTTTCCAGTTCGAGTACTTCCCTTGAGGAGTTCATCGGGAACTACTACGAGCATCTGGCGGCTGAGGACGCCGAGCTGTACCCGCAGGAGGTCCTCAGGGAGCGGGCGGAAGAGCACCGCGCCCTGGCCTGGACCCGCCCCGAAGGCACGGCGGCCGTAAATATCTTTGATCAGGGCGATGCCAGCGTCATCCTGATCGTCACCGATGACATGCCGTTCCTGGTCGACTCAGTTACCGCGGAAATCGTACGGCAGAACAGCGGCATCCGCCTCGTGGTCCACCCCACGTTCCTGGCCGCCCGCGACCGGGAAACCGATACCCTCCAGAAGGTGAGGAGGGTGCCTTCGGCTGCCGGAGTCTCCAGTGGTGACACTGCGGCGCTGCCGAACATCTCAGGCCTGCTGGGCGGGGAGAACCAGACTGCGCGGATCGAATCCTGGATTGCCGTCGAAGTTCCCCGGCTGACCGACGCAGACCGCCGCGCTGCCATGATCGATGGACTGGAACGGGTCCTCGCGGACGTCAGCATCGCCGTCCGGGACTGGGCCGGTATGCGGTCGAAGGTCCACGAAATCGCGGGTGGGCTCGATTCGATTACCGGGGCCTCGGACATCCCGGACCTGCAGCAGGCACGTGAACTGCTGACCTGGCTGGACAACGGCAACTTTACGTTCCTGGGCTACCGCGAATATGACCTGTCCAACGAAGACGGGGAGGACGTGCTTCGCGCATCGTCCGGCACCGGCCTCGGACTGCTCCGCCGCAGTTCCGAAGCCGGCAAGGTCCAGCACCTGACGGCTGCCGGGAAGGCAAAGGCACGCGAAAAGCGTGCCCTGGTCATCACCAAGGCGAACTCGCGTTCGACGGTTCACCGCGCGTCCTACTTCGACTACATCGGTGTCAAGCGCTTTGATGAGCAAGGAAATGTCAACGGTGAGCGCCGGTTCATCGGGTTGTTCGCCACCGGAGCCTACACAGGCTCGGTCCGGAATATCCCCATCCTGCGGGACAAGGTGAAGGCCGTGATGCACCGTGCCGGTTTCCCGGCCGACTCCCACTCCGGCAAGGACCTTCTGGCCATTCTGGAAACCTTCCCGCGTGATGAGCTCTTCCAGATCGAGGTCGATGCCCTGCTGGAAACAGCCCGGGGCATCCTGCGGCTGCAGGAACGGCGCCGGACCCGGCTTTTCCTCCGCCCTGACGTCTACGGCCGCTTTATGTCCGCACTGGTGTTCCTGCCGCGTGACCGGTACACCACCTCAGTCCGCCTGCGCATCCAGGACGAACTCCGCTCCACGTTCAATGCCGAATCAATCGACTACGAAGCACGGCTGACGGAGTCGGCCCTCGCGAGGCTCTTCTTCCGCATTCGCCTGCCCAAGGGAGTGGAAATTTCCGACGTCGACGCCGCGGCACTTGAACGCCGGCTGGTCAGTGCGACGCGTTCCTGGCCCGAGGGCATCAATGAGGTGCTCCGCGGCAAGTTCGACCGTGAGCAGTCGGAGCAGCTTTCGGCGCTCTGGGGCGAAGCCTTTCCCATGGATTACCGGGTGGCATATGAGGTCGAGGATGCCCTCGAGGACATCGCCCGGTTCGAGGACCGGCTGCAGAACCCCGATACCGCGCCGGAGCTGTTTGTCTACACCCCGGCAGGCTCCGCTGACGGCGCCGATGCACGCCTGAAGCTATACCTGCTGGAGCCGCGGTCCCTGACCCAGATCCTGCCCTTCCTGCACAACCTCGGACTCGAAGTGCTTGATGAGCGGCCCTTCGAGATCCGCCGCCAGGACGGCGCCGAACTCTTCCTCTACGACTTCGGACTGGAATATCCCGCAGGCGTGGATCCCCTGAAGACCGGCAACCTGCTCGCGGAGGCCTTCCGGGCCGGCAGCTCGGGAGCCAGCGAATCGGATGAGTTTGACCGGCTCGTCCTTGGCCAGAACCTTGGCTGGCGGCAGGTCGTGATCTTCCGCAGCTACGCCAAATACATGCGGCAGATGGGCAACACGAACTCCTACGGATTTATGTCCGACACCCTGATGGCCAACCCGCGGGTTACTGCTGCACTGGTCCGGCTGTTCAGGGCGCGGTTCGACCCGGACACCGCAGACGCCCAGCGCGGCGGCGAACTCGAAGCGGCCCGGGCCGAGCTCGAGGCAGGCCTGGAACAGGTCCCCACCCTGGATGCCGACCGTGTCCTGCGCACGTTCGCCAACCTCATTGAGGCAACCCTGCGGACCAACTTCTACCAGGGCAAGTCCTATGTGAGCAGCAAACTCGATACCGAATCCATCGACGGAGCCCCGTTCCCCCGGCCCAAGTACGAAATCTGGGTCTACTCACCCCGGGTGGAAGGCGTCCATCTGCGCTTCGGCGAGGTGGCCCGCGGCGGGCTGCGCTGGTCGGACCGGCGGGAGGACTTCCGCACGGAAATCCTGGGCCTGGTCAAGGCGCAGACGGTGAAGAACGCCGTAATTGTCCCGACCGGAGCCAAGGGCGGCTTCTACGCCAAGCAGCTTCCTGATCCTGCCGAGGACCGCGGCGCCTGGATGGAAGAGGGCAAGGAAAGCTACCGCACCTTCATCCGCGGCCTGCTGGACATCACTGACAATGTGGTGGTTACGGAGGGCGGCGAGCAGATTGTTCCGCCGCAGCGGGTTGTCCGGCACGACGGCGACGACAGCTACCTGGTCGTCGCTGCCGACAAGGGCACGGCGTCCTTCTCCGATACCGCAAATGCGCTCTCCGCCGAATATGGCTTCTGGCTGGGCGACGCCTTCGCCTCCGGCGGCTCAATCGGTTACGACCACAAGGCCATGGGCATCACGGCGCGGGGTGCGTGGGAATCAGTCAAGCGGCACTTCTCCGAACTTGGTGTCGACACCCAGAGCGAAGATTTCACCACTGCTGGCGTGGGCGATATGAGCGGCGACGTCTTCGGTAACGGAATGCTGCTCTCGGAGCACATCCGGCTCGTGGCCGCGTTTGACCACCGGCATGTCTTCCTGGATCCCAACCCGGATGCTGCGCGGTCCCATGCTGAACGGCGCAGGCTGTTCGAACTCCCGCGTTCTTCCTGGGCTGACTACGATGAATCGCTCATCAGCGAAGGCGGCGGAGTCTACCCGCGCCAGGCCAAGAGCATTCCGGTCAGCGCCCAGGTGCGCGAAGTCCTGGGGCTGGACGCTGGAGTGACCCGGCTGAGCCCGCCGGAACTGCTGCGGGCCATCCTCAAGGCGCCCGTCGATCTGCTGTACAACGGCGGCATCGGCACCTACATCAAGTCCTCTGCCGAGACGAATGCCGAAGTCGGAGACAAAGCCAACGACGGAATCCGCATCGACGGCAGGGACGTGCGGGCCAAGGTTATTGGTGAGGGCGGCAACCTCGGCATGACCCAGCGCGGGCGCATCGAGGCTGCACTGTCCGGTGTCATCCTCAACACCGACGCGATCGACAACTCCGCCGGGGTGGACTGCTCCGACCACGAAGTGAACATCAAGATTTTCGTCGACCGGATGGTCGCAGCAGGACGGCTCGATCCGGCGGAACGCTCGGACTTCCTGCACTCCATGACCGACGAAGTCGGCCGGCTGGTGCTCCAGGACAACATCGACCAGAACATGCTGCTGCTGAACGACCGGCAGCACGTTGTTGAGTGGAGCCCCAGCTTCGAGCGGCTGATGGACTGGCTTGAAGAGCGTGCCGGGCTGGACCGCCAACTCGAAGCGCTCCCGACCAACGAGCAGCTGCGGGCCCGGCTGGCTGACGGACACGGACTCACGGCTCCTGAGCTCGCCGTCCTGGCAGCGTACGCCAAGATCGAACTGTCCAGGGCGCTGACTGCCTCGGACCTGGCCGATGACCCGTACTTCCGCGGTACCCTGCGGAGGTACTTCCCCAAGCAGCTGGTGGAACGGTTCGACGACCAATTGGACAGCCACCCGCTGCGCCGGGAGATCATCTCCACGGTCGTGGCCAACGACATGATCAACATCGGCGGCATCACCTTCGCCTTCCGGGTAATGGAGGAGACCTCCGCCGGCGAGGCGACAGTGGCCCGCGCCTTCAGCGCGCTGCGGGAGATCTACGCGATTGACGACGTCGTTGCTGCGCTGGGCGAGCTGCCGGCAAGCTTCCCCACGGAAACCTGGACCACCATCCACCTCGACATGCGGCGTTTGCTGGACCGTGCCGTGCGCTGGTTCGTGAACCACGTTGGCAGTGGCAGCTCCATTGATGAGGACATCGCGGCGTTCAAGCCGATCGTGGAACCGCTGCGCAAGGACCTGATGCGCTTCATGCGCGGAGGGGACCGCGAACGCGTGGAAGCCGCGATGGAAAAGGCCGCTGCCTGGGACCTCCCGGAAGGGCTCGGCTCCTACTGGGCAGAACAATTCGAGAGCTACGGACTGCTCGACGTTGCCCTGGCAAGCCGCCAGGTCGAGGAGCCGGTGGAGAGCATCGCCGCTGTCTACTATGCGGTGTACGACCGCTACGGGATCGACGATCTGCTGGAGCGGATTACGAAGCTGCCCCGGGGGGACCGCTGGCAGGCACTGGCCAGGGCCGCGCTTCGGGATGACCTGTATTCAACTGTCGCGGACATGACCGTGGCAGCACTGCAGGCCACACCGTCCCTGGCCGAGGGCGATCCGGTGGAACGGCTGGAGGCCTGGGAGCGTGAGAACTCCGAGAACCTGGAACGGGCCACGAAGATGTTCGCCGAGGTCAACGAGCTGGAACAGGATGACATGGCTTCGCTGTCGGTTGCCCTGCGCCTGCTGCGCTCGATCGTCAGGCGCTGACGGAGTTTGGAATATGGCTATCTTTACTGATCCGATCAAAGAGCACGCCGATTTCGGGCCCGGCGACGCGGAATGGCTGCACTTGCTGGTGGGCGACTGGCAGCTGGTGGCGGACCTCGCGTTCGCCGACCTGGCACTCTGGTTTCCGCTTCCCGACGGCAGCTACGTTGCCCTGGCGCACGCCAGGCCATCAACGTCGCACACCGTTTTCCACAGCGACTTTGTGGGGGAGCGGATCCGGGGTGACCTGCAGCCGTTGGTGGACGCGGCGTGGAAGAGCCAGTCCATCGAGCGGTCCAGCGAGACAAACTGGACAACCGACACGGCCATGCGGGTTGAAGCCATCCCCTTCGTCCGGAACGGCCGTACGCTCGCCGTCGTGACATCCCACATGGATCTTTCCAGTTCGCGGATGCCTTCACGGCTGGAACTGACCTACCGGCAGTGCGCGTACGATCTGCTGCGGATGGGCACCCTGGGACTGTGGCCTGACTTCGCGACGCCCACCGGTTCGCGCCGGGGTGCACCGCGCGTCGGCGACGGGCTGATCCGGCTGGACGCCCAGGGAGTGGTGCAGTACGCCAGCCCGAACGGTGTTTCGGCGTTCCGCCGGCTGGGTGACATGGAGTCGCTTGAGGGCCGGCCGCTGGCGGAAATCACGACGGCCCTGCTTAAGGACCGCCGGATGGTCGACGAAACGCTGCCCCTGGTGGTGACTGGGCGGATGCCGTGGCGGACTGAAATCGAGTCGAGGGGTGTCAGCCTGTCACTCCGGGCCATACCTCTGCGCGACGAAAAGGAGCGCTTTGGTGCACTGGTCCTGTGCCGGGATGTTTCCGAGCTCCGGCGGCGGGAAATGGAGCTGGTCTCGAAGGACGCGACCATCCGGGAAATCCACCACCGGGTGAAGAACAATCTCCAGACAGTTGCCGCGCTTTTGCGGATGCAGTCCCGCCGGATGGAAAGCGAAGAGGGAAAGCTCGGCCTGGCCCAGGCCATGCGCCGGGTCTCCACCATCGCACTGGTGCACGAAACCCTGTCGCAGGGCCTGACCCAGAACGTGGATTTCGACGAGCTCATCGACCGGCAGTTCCGGCTGTCGGCCGAGGTGGCCTCGCCGGCGCAGGGCGTGCGGACCGAACGGCAGGGCACCTTCGGGGAGCTGCCCAGCGATTTCGCCACCCCGCTGGCGCTGGTGATCAATGAGCTGGTGACCAACGCCGTCGAACACGGTTTGTCCGGGCGCGAAGGGGGAACTGTGTGGCTCAGCGCCGAGCGGCGCCGGGCGGAGGACAATGAGGAGACCTTGGCGGTGACCATCTCGGACGACGGGGTTGGTCTTCCGGCAGAGCCGCGCAGTGAGGGACTCGGACTGCAGATTGTGCGGACCCTGGTCCAGAGCGAACTCGCCGGAACCATTGCCTGGTCGCCGCGGCCCGGCGGAGGCACACAGGTGACGATTGAGATGGGGCTCGACGGCGCCCGGCGCCGGTAAGGATCCTCATCCCTGGTTTAGCCCGGGACACCGATCCCGGGAACAACGAAGGGCCGCTGCTAAGGCAGTGGCCCCTCGGATACCCAGGCGGGGGCGCCTGAGGAAGTCTTCTGTGTTGGACCAAGAACCTCGTGGTCCTTGTTGGGCTTCCTAGGAAGCCCGGCGTGCCCTTGCGGCACGGCGTTTCAGCGCACGGCGCTCATCTTCACTCATGCCACCCCAGACACCGGCATCCTGACCGGTTTCGATGGCCCACTGCAGGCAGGTATCGATAACCGGGCACCGGCGGCATACGCTCTTGGCCTCTTCAATCTGAAGAAGTGCCGGGCCGGTGTTTCCCACAGGGAAGAACAGCTCCGGATCCTTGTCCAGACACGCTGCGCGGCTCCGCCAATCCATGCTAATCACTATCTCCTCTGAAAAGTTGACTCCGTTTGTTTGTGAAAACATTCACGAGCAACCACAAACTAAAGGGGCCGGTTTCGGCCCCTGATCCCCTCTACAAGGGTGTCACGACAGGGAAACGCAAACAAGGGTTAACAAGCTGTTAATCTGCCGGAAATGATGAGTGATGCGTCACAGGGGTCCGTGGCTTCGGCAATGACTGACAAACCTGGACAGTGACCGTGCACCTGCCCTGATGCCTGTCTGGAAGGGATCAAGCCCGCTGGCTGGGGGGTTCCGCCTCATCGCTCCTCGACTATGTCCGGTAGTGTGCCAGTGTGTCAAGACCCCAAGATTCCACGGCTCCCGCGTCCCGTCCGGCAGCAGTCATCATCATTTCCATCGTCCTTGTCCTGGAAGCCGCTGGACTTCTGGGCGTCGCCGCCTGGTATGTCTACAACCTCCTGACCGCCACGGCAACCTCCCTCGGTGGGGCTGTCTTCAGCCTCATTCTGATTGTGGCCGTCGCGGTTTGGCTCCTGGTGGTGGGGCATTTCTTCTTCCGCGGCATGCGCTGGACACGGGCCGCGGCCCTGGTGTGGCAGCTCTTTGTGATTGTCATCGCCGTGCCGACTCTCCAAGGCGGAGTAGTCCTGGCCGGGCTTGTGCTGCTTATTCCTGCTGCCACGGTCCTGCTGCTGATCTTCACCAAACCAGTGATCGCATGGACCAGCGGCACCAATGCGGAGCCCAAGACCTACTGAGTGCGGGGCGGAATGCCCGTGCAGCAGGAACGTCCGCCAGCCTCGTTGAAGCAGGGACACCGTGGAGACACGTCCCCATTGGTCGGTCCCTGGGCCATTCCAGGCCGGTCGGCGCTGGGACACTCCACACCGGGCGGCCCCTGGGACACTCCACACCGGGCGGCCCCTGGGCCACTCCACACCGGGCGGCCCTAGGCCATTCCACACCGGCGGCCCTAGGCCGGGCAGGCGAACTGGGTCTCCGTGGCCTTCGTCCCGGCAATGAGATATCCCCGGCCAGGCCGGGGCGAAGCATCGAGGTTCAACCGCACCCCGAAAAACTCGCCATCTGACTGCTGCTCCGGAGCAAGAACCGCGCCCCTGGGGTCGGACCGCAGCCGTGCTGCAGCGGGCAGGCGGGAGGCAAGTCCAAAACCCGGAGCTGCCGCCAGAACCAGCCGGGCCCCGCGGTCGAGGAACTGGATCAATAAGGCATGCGCCTCCAGGGGCAGCCGGTCAGCGTCGTCGACCAGGATCAGGCAGTTGCGGACGTTGCCGGCTCCTGGGCCGCCTACTCCTGGTGCACTGCCTCCTGGACTGCCGTCTTCTGGTCCGCTGTTGCCGGACTCCGCCGTTTTGGGTGCGGGCTCAAACCATCCCGAATCGAAGCGGTGGACCTCCATATTCCGGCCTGCGGCACGCTCGAACTGACGCAGAAGGGTCGTCCTGCCTGACCCGGGTGGCCCAAGGACCAGAAACGCGGTGCCGGACGGCAGATATGCCTCGGCTGTGTCCAGCTCGTCACCGTGCAGTCCAAGGGGAAACCGGTCCGGGCCGGAGGCCGTCGCGAGGTCTTCCGCGGCTGCGTAGGCAGGCAGCTCCTCCACGCGCTGCGGTGCTGTTGTCCCTTCCGGCAACGGGGTGCGGACGAAGTCCGCAGGCGGCTCACCGCATTGCGCCACCGCGCCCGCCGGAGCTCCGATTCGCCCCTGGATAAAGGCCCGTCCCGGCACGGGTTCCATCGGCGGCATCCGGGGCCAGGCCACAAGCGCGTCATCCGGGAGGCCGGCAGGAAACCAGAGCCGGTTCGGGATCAGCTGGAAGAACCGTGCTGCCGGCAGTTCCCTGTTGCCGTTGATTACCAGGCAGACACCCGCTGCTTCGCCGTCGCGGACCAGGCCGAGCACTTCATCTTCGGCGCCCGTAAACCGGCTGGACCGGAAAGCATCCTGCCACCTGCCCCAGCCCGATACCAGGAGCGTGATTCCCGCGGAACTGGAACAGCCGCGGCCTTTTTGTCCGTGAGCGAGGCGTTGGAGGACGATACCGCCAAGGACACTTACTACCCGGGCCGCCCTGCGCGTTTCATACGGCGCGGCGTACGCCCCCGTCTGCGCATGGCCTGCGGTCCACGCGAGTGACCCATCACCATCAAGGACATAGAGGTGCCGGCCAGGCAGGGCAGCGAGGTGCTCGGCTGCCAGGAGGGCTGCGGTGGTTTCTGTGCCGGAACCGGGCGGACCCACTAAGGCCAGATGGGAATCCCGGCGGGGGTTCCAACCGAGCACGCCCTGGAACTGCTGTTCCGGCCGGTCTGCCAACCCCAGGATTATGCTGCGGCCCGGACCTGCGCTTCCCGGCAGCCCGGACCTGTAGGGGAGCACATTCGGCAGCGGCGGCTGGACCGGGGGCTGTGCCTCCGTAGGGCGGCCGGTGTCGGCGGCTGCGGAAATTACTGCTTCCACCAGCTCTTCAAGGCTCCTGCCGGGTGTGCTTCCACGCCGGTCCAGGGGAGTGGAGAGGTACTGGGCCAGTGTCTGGAGGAGCGGAGGAGGGCTGCCGGGGCTGGAAGCGGTCGAACTGACCTTCAGCGGGAACGGCGGGGCACCTGCTTTGCGCAGAATAGCCATTCCAGGGGAGGAAGCCGGGATATCCGCGGCGTCGTCACATCCCACAACGTCCCGGGACTCCGTGGCGGACTGGACCCGGAGACAGACCGAGGTGGAGATATTGGCGCGGATGTCCGCAGTGACCGCACCCTGCGGGCGCTGAGTCGCCAGCACCAGATGCAGGCCGAGCGACCGGCCCAGGACGGCTATCCGCATCAACTCGGTCACGGCCGTGGGCACTGCGTCCGCGAGCATCCTGAATTCATCGATAACAACGACCAGCCGGGGAACGGTTTTTGAATCGGGGGCGCTCCTGTTGAAGCCGTCCAGATCACTGGCCTCCGCGGCTGCCAGCAGCGACTCCCGGCGCTTGAGCTCGGATCTGAGGGACGCCAGCGTTCGGGCGACGTTTTCGCCAGACAGATCGGTGAGGAAACCCGCGGCGTGGGGCAGGCGGGCCAGGGGAGCCAGTCCGGAACCGCCCTTGAAATCGATAAGGAGGAAGTTCAACCGGGTTGGCGGGACGGCAGCGGCTAAAGAGGCAACGAGAGTCCGCAGCAGCTCGGACTTTCCCGAGCCGGTCGTCCCGGCGATGAGGAAGTGGGGTCCATCCGCCAGGAGGTCCAGGGACACCGGTGCCGCCCCGTGGCGGCCGAGAGCGGCCTTGGGAGACCCGCCGCGGGCCCACGAAGCGGCAATGTCACCGCTGGACAGAGGGAAGAGGCCATTGGGTGCGGACCGCCCCGCGGTGCGGTTCCGTGCGGAGGCAAGCAGCGCCGCCGTGCGGTGGAACGCCAGGGGGCCGACGAGGTCCGGACGAAAAGCCTGCTCTGTGCCGTCCACCCGGAGGACGCCGCCGTCTTCGGAGAGCAGGATGGAGGCAGTACCGCCGCCACCGTCAGCGTGGGAAGCGCCGGTAGCGTCTGCTTCGACGCCGACGAGGAAAACCACGGCACGCCGGATCGACTCGGGCAGCCCCGCCCGGAGAAGACAGGTGTCCGCAGCCGCTGAGGGAGGCGCGAGGACAATCAACGGTGCGTCGGAATTCTGGCCGGCGATCCCCTGGATGGCTGCGGCTGCGGCTGCGGAGTCGGCCACGCTCAGGAGCTGGACTCCCGGCAGCAGCCTTGCATCGCGGACGAAGCGGTCGTCTCCGCGGGACAGAACGATCACTGGACCGGCACCTCCAGGCCGGGACGAGGCCAACTGAAGCAGCACAGAGCAGAGCATTCCCAAGGTCTCTGCGGCAGGGCCGACAATCCGGATTCCGGCGCCGGACGCGGGGGACAGCGTCACCGGGACATCGTCCAGCCGCGGAGGTGCCCAGGCTTCCCTGGATGCCTGCAGCACAATGTTGGCGGGCAGGGATCCGGTCCCGAGGCGAAGCCCGGGAACCGCCTGCATGTCCGCGTTGCCTTCGGTGAAAGAGCGGGGCGGCTGGCTGGCCGGAGTAGGCTCAGCCTTCCGGTGGCGAAGGCCCGATTGAAGTACCGCCACAGCCAGGTCCCCGGGCGTGGGGTGGGCCAGCCGCCGCCGCGCTGCGTCCTGCGCCGCCGTCCGGGACACCGCAGCATGGAACCTGCGCCTCCTGCGCGTGAATCCCGCGAAACCGGCGAAGGCTGTGAGGGCGGTGATGCCCGAGAACGCGAGAAATATCCACATGCCGGTGGTCACCGCCAGCACAACGCCCAGCCCGAGGGCAATAACCGCTGCTGCGAGCATCCCCGGGTTGTACGCGCCGGGTGGCGGCACCGGTACCGTAAGCGGTCCGGAGGAGCCGGGGCCTGCCTCCGGGAGACGGGCGGAGGCGGGGACACAGATCCGGAACGTTGTGTTTCCTGCAAAGACCCGCGATTCCGTGGTGAGCTCCGCCGTTCCGATGCGGCTTCCATCAACCCACACGCCGTTCTGCGATGCCAGGTCGGTGATCCGGACACCTCTCGCGTCAACAGTCAGTTCTGCATGCAGGCGCGAAAGCGCCGGGTCCCTGAGCTCAATCGGAATGCTTCCGGCGGGAAGCGCCAGGCCCGGGCGGCCCAGCCGGTACCGGCCCCGGCGGAGCTCTATGACCCTGCCGGCGTCGGGACCGCTGTGGGTCACGAGAACCAGTGCCGGGGGATCCACTGCGGGCGTTCTCCGGGAAGGGCGCGGAGGTGCCAGGAGGACACCGTCGGGAAGGGCGAGGACCGGCCCGGACAGTGCTGCCAGCGGTTGGCCATCGGCTGTGTAAGGGCCCGGGCCGAAGGCCTGCTCCAAGGCCTCGGCAAGGTCTGCGCCCGCGGTCTGTGCTGTCGCGTTAATCACAACCGGATGGATCGTTTCGGACCGGTCAGCTGGGAGAAACGGCCGGAGGTATGAAGGCAACAGGACCGAAGCATGAATCTCCACAACATGCCTCCTTTGCGCTGATCGCTGCGTTTGAGGAGACGATACCGGCCATTCGCCGGTGCCCGGCCGGGTTCGCGGACTCTGTGGATAAAGGCAGCTGCCAGGGAAGCCGGACTCAAACCGGGTTGGAACAGCCGGGGTAGACTTCCAATCGGGGGAGTCTGTGAAGCTTTTTTGAGAGGTCTGTGTGTCCCAGGAAATACTTGCTACCCGCGAGCAGCAAGCGCCTCCGCCCAAGCGCGCGTCCTTCCGCCCTGAGGTCCAAGGCCTGAGGGCGCTGGCCGTACTGATGGTGGTGACCTATCACGTCTGGTTCGGGCGTGTGTCGGGCGGCGTTGACATCTTTCTCCTTATCTCGGCCTTCCTGCTGACCCTTTCCTTTGTCCGCAAGGTTGAAGCCGGTAAGGCGCTGGATCTGGGGCGTTACTGGCTCCACATGTTCAAGCGCCTGCTTCCCGCCGTCGTCGTCGTCCTCCTGGCCGTCCTCACCGCCACCGCTCTCTTCGTACCCCGGTCGCGGTGGAGCGAAATCCTGAGCCAGACATGGTCGTCCCTGTTCTACTTCCAGAACTGGGCACTTGCCTCAAACTCGGTAGATTACTATGCGGCAGATCAGAGTGTCGCCAGTCCGCTGCAGCACTTCTGGTCCCTCTCCATCCAGGGACAGGTCTTCGTCCTCTGGCCACTTCTCTTTGGCTTGGCGGCATTCATCGCACGCGCCACGGGGATGCGCTTCCGCCGCATCGTCATGATGATCTTTGGCGCATTGTTCCTGGGTTCCTTGGCTTTCTCCATCCACGAGACCTACACGAACCAGGTGCATGCGTACTTCGATACGCGGACCCGCTTGTGGGAGTTTGCCTTCGGCACCCTGCTGGCGCTGGCCCTGCCGTATCTGAAACCACACCGGTGGATACGTGTCGGGATGGGCTGGCTGGGTGTTGTCATCATGCTCAGCGTTGGGTTCGTCCTCGACGTCCAGGGGCAGTTCCCTGGCTACGTTGCGCTGGTGCCGCTCACAGCAGCATCTCTGGTGATCGTTGCGGGCCAGACCGAAAGCCGCGTTGGCGCTGACCGTCTGCTGTCTTGGAAGCCGCTGACACGGCTGGGGGACATTTCCTACGCGCTGTACCTGTGGCACTGGCCGATTCTCGTCATCTATCTGATCTGGCGGGACAGGGAAGAAGTAGGGCCGGTCGGCGGGACAGCGATCATAGGTCTATCTCTTGTCCTCGCCTACCTGACGACCAAACTGGTGGAGCGTCCGATGCGCTCGATGAGTTGGGCCACCCAAAGCTCTGCGCGGACCGGTTTGGTGGTGGCAGTGTGCGTCGCAGTGGTAGCAGCTCCAGTTACTGCCTGGCAACAGGGCCTCAAATTGGAGGCAGAGCGGCTGACCGCAGATGCAAACCGTAATTACCCCGGAGCTGCAGTGCTGGTGCCTGGCTACGAGGACCAGTCCGACCCTGACGTCGGTATTCTTCCGCTAGTGGGGGACGAGTGGCCCGATTTCGGCTCTAGCTGCCTCGAGAAGCCGAGCGCTTTGGAGAGCCGTTGCAAGATTGCAGGGACGACGGATTTCACCTTGGCATTGGTGGGCAGCTCACACGCGAAGGTGTGGGCGACACCGCTCATCTCTATGGCCGAAGAGCGCGGCTGGAACCTCTCAGCGTGGATGAAGGGAAATTGTCCACTGGCGCTTGAAACAGGGACAGTGGCCCAGGACTGCGTGGATTTCAACGAGGAGCTGGTTGATGAAATTCTGCGGACGCACCCGGACATCGTGGTGACTACTTCCTCGCGTACAGTAGTGGGCGGCAACGAATACGTCGACGATACCTGGAACGACGTTGTGAAGAAGTTCACCGAAGCTGGAATCAAGGTGGCAGCCATCCGGGATACGCCTCGGTTTGAGTCGTTTATTCCGGAGTGTGTGGACCGGAACCCGGATAACCCTTCCCTCTGCGGAATAGAGTCAGAGGTAGTATTCAACAGGGTCAACCCTGCAGAAGACTCACCGCCGGTGCACGGACTGGCTCATCTGGACTTCACAGACATGCTCTGCCCTGGGGGATTCTGCGAACCGGTCATAGGAAATGTCATGGTGTATTTGGACACGAATCATCTCACCGCAAGCTACCTGCGGACCATGACGGATGTGTTCGCTGAACGATTCGACCAGGCAATCCACGGACTGGACTGAAACAGGTCCCTCTGTGCACGCCCGCATATTGGATAATGTAGAGCGTCGTATCCGTGCTCGGATAGGCCGAACCGGAATAAACAGGAGAATTAAGTGAACGTTGACCTCGTAGTAGTTGGGTCTGGCTTCTTCGGCCTCACCGTAGCTGAACGCGCTGCCAAGGAGCTAGGCCTGAAGGTCGCAGTCCTGGACCGGCGTCACCACATCGGTGGAAACGCCTACAGCGAGAACGAACCGCAGACGGGGATTGAGGTCCACCGCTACGGAGCGCACCTTTTCCACACCTCCAATGAGCGGGTCTGGAACTACGTCAACGAGTTCACCCAGTTCACCAACTACGTGCACAAGGTCTACACCAGCCATAAGGGCGAGGTGTACCCCATGCCGATCAACCTCGGGACGATCAACCAGTTCTTCCGTTCCTCCATGGGGCCGGCCGAAGCCAAAGCGCTCATCCAGGAGCAGGCTGGCGAACTCGCAGGCACAGATCCAGCGAACCTCAATGACAAGGGGATCCAGCTCATTGGCCGCCCGCTTTACGAGGCGTTCATCAAGTACTACACCGGCAAGCAGTGGCAGACGGATCCCAAGAACCTTCCGGCCGAGATCATTTCCCGCCTGCCTGTCCGCTACACCTACGACAACCGGTACTTCAACGATAAGTACGAGGGCCTCCCAGTTGATGGTTACACGGCGTGGATCGAACGGATGGCGGACCACCCGAACATCCAGGTCCACCTGAAAACGGACTTCTTCGACCACGGCCACGAATTCTCCCGGGACACCACTCTGGGACAGGTTCCGGTCGTATACACCGGCCCCGTCGACCGTTACTTCGACTTCGCTGAAGGAGACCTGTCCTGGCGTACCATCGACCTCGAAGAGGAGGTCCTTCCTATCGAGGACTTCCAAGGAACCTCCGTGATGAACTATCCGGATGAGGACGTCCCCTACACCCGGATCCATGAATTCCGTCACTTCCACCCGGAGCGTGACTACACCAAGGATGCCACCGTGATCATGCGGGAGTTCTCGCGCTTCGCCGAGAAGGGCGATGAGCCTTACTACCCCGTTAACACGGCTGAAGACCGGGCAAAGCTGCTTGCGTACCGGGACCTCGCCAAGGGCGAGAAGTCCGTGCTCTTTGGTGGACGGCTCGGCACATACAAGTATCTGGACATGCACATGGCGATCGGCTCCGCACTTTCCATGTACGACAATAAGATCAAGCCCCACTTCACCGGTGGGGCCAAACTGGAAAGCGGAGGAGTGGACGCGTGAGCAAGGTGGACGCAACTGTCGAACTGCAGGCGACGGGTAACCGCAGTGCAGCAGGTGGGGATACAGCGTGGCATACCGTGCAGCGCGTCATCTTCCCGGACCAGAGCCAGATGGACACAGCTCTGCTGTACGTGGACACGGGGACAGCCATGGGGGCTGCCTTCAACACGATGGATGGCTCCATGACCACGGCGTCGAAAACCACGCCGGCCTCGGCGGTTGCGTCGGCAGCGGCTTCCCAAGGAGAAGTCCATGTTGACGATTTCACCTCCCGCACTTCGGGTCTGGCCCGCGCGGGCCAAAGACTCTCATTCGGTACTTACTTCAATGCATTTGCAGCAAGCTATTGGCGCCGGTGGACGAACGTCGAGAAAATCCGGCTCCAGGTAGCGACCGCGGGCAGCGGCGTCGTCAGCATCTACCGGTCCAACGCCAGGGGTTCGCTTCAGCACGTGGAGACGCGCAGGGTCTCCGGTGACACCGTTTCCACGTTCGAACTGCCGCTCAAGCCCTTTGGCGATGGTGGCTGGTACTGGTTTGACTTGGTGGCAGGTTCGGCGCCACTGACGCTGAACGCGGCGGAATGGCAGGCCCCGGGAGCGGAGCACACCCCCGGATCGGTGACCCTTGAAATCACCACCCTGAACAAGAACGAATTCTGCCTCAACAACCTCCGTATCCTGGCGAACAACCCCGATGCGCTTGCCTACCTCAAGGAAGTCCTGATCGTGGATCAGGGCACCAAGAAGGTCAAGGACGCTCCCGGCTTCGCCGAGATCGAAGCACGGTTCGGCGGAAAGCTCCGGATGATCCACCAGGGAAACCTGGGCGGATCCGGAGGTTTTGCCCGCGGTATGTACGAAGCCGTCCAGAATGACAGCGACTACGTCCTGCTCCTGGACGACGATGTTGTGGTGGAGCCGGAGAGCATTGTCCGGATGGTGACCTTTGCGGATCACTGCAACAAACCGACCATCGTCGGCGGCCACATGTTCGATCTCTACAACCGCACCGTGCTGCACACGTTCGGAGAGACGGTCAATCCCTACCGTTTCCAGCCGGACCACCCGATCAAGGAACAGGTACTGGGGCACGATTTCGCCCGGACCAACCTTCGCACCACGCCGTGGATGCACCGGCGGGTGGACGTGGACTACAACGGCTGGTGGATGTGCCTGATACCGACGAAGGTCATCCGCGACATCGGGCTGTCCCTTCCGGTGTTTATCAAGTGGGACGACGCCGAGTACGGTGTCCGTGCCAAGGCCGCGGGTTACAACACCGTCTCCCTCCCGGGTTCCGCCGTCTGGCACATTACCTGGGCCGACAAGGATGACGCCGTTGACTGGCAGGCTTATTTCCACAGCCGTAACCGGATCATTACGGCCCTGCTCCACAGCCCGTATCCGCACGGCGGCCGCGTGGTCCGGGAGGGGAGCTTCATTGACGTCAAGCATTTGATTTCCATGCAGTACTTCACTGCCCAGACACGCGTTATGGCCCTGCAGGACCTGCTGGCCGGCCCCGGGAAGCTTCACGAGATCCTGGCCCACAAGCTGCCTGAAATCCAGTCGATGCGCCACGCGTACTCGGAGGCGAAGTTTGAGCCCGATCCCGAGGCTTTCCCCACGCCGGGTGTCAGCAAGCCGCCCCGCCGCGGGCGCGGTTTCCAGCCGCCGTCCTACATCACCCTGGTTCCCTGGGCTGCGAAAACGATTGTCCGGCACCTCACCAAGCCGGTTTCAAAGACGAGTATCGAACGTCCTGAAGCACGGGTGGCGCACATCGACAACAAGTGGTGGCGGATGTCGCAGTACGACAGTGCCGTCGTTACCAATGCCGACGGTACCGCTGCTTCCTGGTACCACCGGGATCCGGAGAAACTGCGTGACCTGCTGGTCGAGGGTATGCGCCTCAATGCTGTCATCCTCAAGGACTGGCAGCGGCTCAGCGAAGAGTACCGTCAGGCACTTCCGGTGATTACCTCCCTGGAAGCCTGGAAGGAAACCTTCGACAAGTACTCGGAAGAGAGTAAATAAGCTTGTCCACTGGCGCACTGGAAACCCCGGGCCGGGGAGCGGGGTTGGCGGACGTGTTCCGCTCCCGGTTCCTGCTCAAGCTCCTGGTCTCCAAAGAACTTAAGGTCCGCTACCGGGGATCCGTCCTTGGACTGCTCTGGTCCTACGTAAAGCCGGGCGTGCAGTTCATCGTGTTCTACATAGCTCTTGGGGTTTTTCTTGGGCTGGAACAGAGCTCACGCAACCCCAACGGACTGCCCAACTATGCGATCTATCTGTTCTCCGGAATCGTGCTGATCAACTTCTTTACGGAGGCCCTGGGAAATGCTTCCCGGTCGATAGTCGGTAACGGAGGCCTGATCAAGAAGATCTACCTCCCGCGCCAGCTGTTTCCCATGGCATCCGTTTGGGTCTCGGGTGTGCACTTTGTTCCCCAGATCCTGATTCTGATCGTTGCGTGCGTCCTTAACGGGTGGCGGCCAGGACTGCTGGAACTGGCGGCAGCCGCGGCAGGGTTCCTGATCGTGGCCCTCCTGGCCACCGGCCTGGGACTGCTTTTCGGGGCCATAAACGTCTATTTCCGCGACGCTGAGAACCTTGTCGATATGCTGCTGATGATCGCCACCTGGGCCTCGCCGGTGCTGTACTCCTGGGTGATGGTCCGTGAACAGCTTGGTGAGACGGTTTTCAACCTGTACCAGCTGAACCCCATCACTGTTGGGGTCGAAGCGTTCCACTTCGCTTTCTGGCTTCCCACAACCGACGGCGCGGAAGCCATCCCACCGCATCTGCTTTCCCTTTGGCTGTCCGTAGGCCTAGCAATTTCGGCAGGGATCCTACTGCTTGGCCAACTCGTCTTCCGTCGGCTTGAAGGCCGTTTCGCGCAGGAGCTCTGAACCGTGGCAAACGCCATTGAAGTACGCAATATCAACAAGCGATTCGTCCTGCGCCATACCCGCTCGATGAAGGAAGCCTTTGTCTGGCTGGTCAAGGGGCGCAAGGGCGATCTGAATGAGAAATTCGACGCCCTGAAAGGGGTGTCGCTGGACATCGAGCAGGGCGAGACGGTAGCGCTGCTCGGTCTGAACGGCTCAGGAAAGTCAACCCTGTTGAAACACATCTCAGGTGTGATGCGTCCAGACAGCGGAACGGTAGGAACCCGCGGACGGGTCGCGGGGCTCATTGAGGTGGGAGCCGGTTTCCACCACGATCTCAGCGGGCGTGACAACGTCTACCTGAACGGCGCGATCCTGGGAATGACCGAAAGTGAGATCGACGAGAAGTTCGATTCGATCGTTGAATTCTCGGAAATCGGGCAGTTCATTGATACCGAAGTGAAGTTCTACTCATCGGGCATGTATCTTAGGCTGGCGTTCTCGGTTGCGGTTCACACCGATCCCGAGGTGTTCCTGGTGGATGAAATCCTAGCTGTCGGAGACGAACCCTTCCAGCGCAAATGCATCGACAAGATCAAGGAACTGGCGGGCGAAGGCAAGACCCTCGTGGTCGTGAGCCATGACCTGGATCTGGTTTCGCGTATCTGTGAGCGGGGCGTGCTCCTGGAACACGGACAAATCGTCATGGATGCTCCCGTGCGCGACGTGGTGGACAGAATGCGCCAGTAGATCTTTTTCCGGGAGCAGTGCCCAGGAAAACCAATCCGATAGAATACACAGGCGCCTGGCTTACGGGTGCGGATGGGGAGTGGAATTGTCGAGCAGCATAGCTGAAAATGCAGACGTCTCAGCTGACGCCGTCTTGGGGGAAAACACCAAGGTATGGCACCTCGCACAGATTCGTGAAGGCGCTGTTATCGGCGCCGGCGGCATCATCGGCCGCGGGGTCTACGTCGGCTCAGGCGTTCAAATAGGCCAGAACTGCAAGATCCAGAATTACGCGCTGGTGTATGAGCCTGCGTCACTGGGGAATGGTGTGTTCATTGGGCCGGGCGTCATCCTCACCAATGACACGTATCCGAGAGCGATCAATCCAGACGGCACCCTGAAGAGTGCCGACAATTGGGAAGCCGTAGGAGTATCCATCGGCGACGGCGCTTCCATCGGTGCCCGGGCGGTCTGCGTAGCACCCGTCAAGATCGGACGCTGGGCAACCGTTGCCGCCGGAGCCGTAGTGGTTAGAGATGTTCCCGACTTTGCTCTGGTTGCCGGCGTTCCGGCGAAGCGCCTGGGATGGGTCGGAAAAGCCGGTGTCCCTCTGGTGCAGGACGGGGCGCTGTGGAAATGCCCTGAAACGGGCGAAGCATATATCCAAGAGAACGAGACTCTTCGAGAGGCACACGTATGAACCAGGATTTCATTCCCCCAGCCAAGCCGATTATCGGCACGGAGGAGCGGGAGGCCGTTGACGCCGTCTTGGCATCCGGACAGCTGGCACAGGGAACAGAAGTTGCCTCGTTCGAAAGCGAGTTCTCGGATGTCCTCCTGGACGGACGTCCTTCAGTCGCAGTCAACTCCGGCACCTCGGGACTGCACCTTGGCCTTCTTGCCGCAGGTATCGGCCAGGGCGACGAGGTGATCGTGCCGTCCTTCACCTTCGCAGCGACGGCGAACTCAGTGGCTCTCACCGGAGCGACGCCGATTTTTGCCGATATTGAACCTGACTACTACGGGCTGGATCCGAAGTCCGTTGAGGCCCACATTACAGACCGGACTAAGGGAATCATGCCGGTCCACCTTTATGGGCACCCCTTTGACGTCCCTTCCATCTCCGCAATTGCGCAAAAGCACGGACTGCAGTTGTTCGAGGACGCGGCTCAGGCGCACGGAGCAGCCGTTAACGGCCGCCGGGTGGGGACCTTTGGCACCTTCGGAACCTTCAGCCTTTACCCCACCAAGAACATGACTTCGGGCGAGGGCGGAATGGTCACCACAAATGACCCGGAAGTTGAACGCCGTCTGCGGCTGCTGCGGAATCAGGGGATGGAACGCCAGTACGAAAATGAGCTGGTCGGTTTCAACTGTCGGATGACCAACATCCACGCCGCCATCGGGCGTGTGCAGCTCACCAAGGTGATGGGCTGGACGAAGCAGCGGCAACAGAACGCTGCTTTCCTCGACGCGAATCTGCAGGGCGTTGTGACGCCGAAGGTCGCTGCGGGCTATGAGCATGTCTACCACCAGTACACGATCCGGGTTACCGAGGACCGTGACGGGTTTGCCCGGGCGCTGCGTGAAGAATACAACGTGGGATCCGGTGTGTATTATCCGGTGCCGAACCATGAGCTCGCTCCGTACCGAGTCGCCGAGCACCTGCCGCAGACTGCTTCCGCGGCTAAGGAAGTCCTTTCCCTTCCCGTCCACCCTTCACTGAGCACGAACGACCTGGAGCGTATCGTCGAGGCCGTCAACAAGGTCGCAAAGGCAGGTGCCTAATGGCGAATCTTCGGGCCGGCCTGATCGGCCTGGGAATGATGGGACGACACCATGCACGGGTGATCCGTGAAATCGACGGCGTCGACCTAGTTGGCGTTTCAGACGCCTTCGGCGACCCGCACGGTGTCGCGGACGGGCTGAAAGTCTGCTCGCAGGTCGAGGAATTGCTGGAACAGGGCTTGGACATGGCGGTGGTCGCCGTGCCGACCATCCTGCATGAGGAGATCGCCCTTAAGCTCGCTGATGCGGGTGTGCATGCCCTCATCGAAAAACCGATTGCGAACGATTCCGCCTCGGGCACCCGGATTGCTGAGTCCTTTGAAGCAAAGGGCCTGGTGGGCGCCGTCGGGCACATTGAGCGGTTCAATCCTGCCCTGCAGAATCTGCGTGAACGTCTCGAAGCAGGTGAGCTTGGGGACGTGTACCAGCTCTCCACTCGCCGCCAGGGGCCGTTCCCGGCACGCATCGCCGACGTCGGGGTCGTTAAGGACCTGGCCACTCATGACATCGATCTGACTGCCTGGTTGACCCAGTCAGCTTACGTGGACGTCTATGCGCGGACCACGTCCCGAAGCGGGAGGGACCACGAAGACATGGTCTCCGCCATCGGTCACCTCGCAGGCGGCATTATCACCAACCACACAGTTAACTGGCTTTCCCCGTTCAAGGAACGTACGACTGTGGTTCTCGGAGAGCGTGGAGCCTTCGTTGCGGACACTATTTCCGCGGACCTGACTTTCATCGAGAACGGCACATTCCAAACTGAATGGGAGTCAATGGCCGCTTTCCGCGGTGTCGCGGAAGGCTCCAGCACACGGTTTGCGCTGGCCAAGCGCGAGCCCCTTCGGGTCGAGCATGAGACTTTCCGCGACGCGATCCTTGGTAAATCGAACTCCGTGGTCACCCTCCGTGAAGGCCTCGAGACGCTTCGGGTAGCTGAAGCCGTCCTCGAATCGGCCAATACCGGGAGCATTGTCACCCTCTAACCAGTGAGGCCTCTGAGCCGTCCCGACGCACTGCGGCGGTACAACCCAGGGGCCTCTACTTCGGACCGAAGGCAGAAGACCGCATGAACTCCCCTGGATCATTGCAAACGACGACGACCGGTAACTCATCCGGCTACAAGGATGATGTGCGCGCGCTCGGAATCTGGGTGGCCGGCACAGCGATTATTGTTGCGTGGCTGTTGTACCTCGGATATGAGTCCTCCGCCCCGGCCCGGCCCACGCTGCAGGAGCTCACTGCCCGGTTCGCCCGGTTCGACTACGTCCACTTTGATGACATAGCGAGGCTTGGCTACCTTCCCGAGCCGGGTACCGCGTCGACCGCTGCGCCGCTCTACGCCTTTTTTCCTGCCATGCCGATGCTCCTGAGGCTCGGGATGGCCCTTACCCTGTCCTCGGTGGTAACGGGACTCATCGTCTCGTTCCTGTCCGGAGCCATGGCCACGATTTGGATTCGCCGGATTGCCGATGGGTATCAGCAGGGCTTGGGGCTGAAAGCTGCAGCGGTGTTTGTCACAGCACCCCCCGCGATTTTCCTCTATGCGCCGTATACCGAATCGCTGTTCCTGGCCTTTGCCCTGGGAGCCTGGTACTTCGGTATGCGGAGGAGCTGGCTGTTCGCCAGTGTTCTATGTGCGTTCGCCTGCACCGTCAGAATCTCAGGCGCGTTCCTTCTGGTTGCCTTGTTCGTCCTTTGGCTGACGCAAAGGGCCAGCAGCAAGAACCTGCGTCGAGCGCCGGTAAGAACCCAGTCTTTCCTCTTTTTGGGCATTCCTGCGGCAGTTTTACTGGGTTGGATGGCCTACCTGGCCGTTATAACAGGCGATCTGCTGGCCTATCAGAGTGCCCAGAAGTATTGGAACAGGCACTTCGAATGGCCGTGGGATGCTTGGAGCGCCACCCTCGCGTCGTATCCGCCCACTGGCGGAGTTGGACCGATGGGAGTCATAGAGGTCATCGCCGTCGTGTGCGGTGTTGTGGTGACCACGGTGCTGATTGCCCGGCGGCTCTGGGGCGAAGCGGTGTTTGTGGCGCTGAATGTGCTCCTGCTGGGCACCTCAACGCACTTCTATTCGGTACCTCGCGCGGCCCTGCTTTGGTGGCCCCTGTGGATAGGCATTGCCTACCTGCTGCGGAAATCCGCAACAGCTTTTTGGGCCTATCTGGCATTCTCAACGATCCTGATGATCGCGTGGGCGCATCTGTTCCTTACGGGACAGTGGGCCGGCTAGGGGTAACTCTCACTGAGGTTTGTGAACGCGTTCGATGGGTGAATAAGGCTCTCGATCCCGGTATGGGGTTGGTGATGATTGGAGTGATGAAACCAGGAATCGTAATCAGCGATTCTGGCTTCGTCGCTCTTGCAAGGTTTCGCGTACGGGGTGGGCCACACTGTGTGGTCCCCACCGGCCGGTGAAGCGCAGCGCGAGGATCCACCGCTCGATGCAGGGCGGTGTTTGGTGCGGGCAGAGCAGTGGCTGTAGGGAAAGGTCTTCCATGCCTGATGGTCCGCGGGAGCGGTGCTCTCGCGTGGGGCACGAGGGTCCCCGTAGGCCGACTAATGTGGTCCAGATATCGAACCGGAGACCCTCGTCTGTTTAAGCGATCCCATCCCGTTCACCACGTCAGTGAGAGTTTCAAGCTAGTCTAAGCAGCTTCGATCCCGGCTGGACTATCAAATCGTGTCCCGCGGGGAAGTCCTTCTGACAATGCGTGGCCAGAAAACTACTTGCCGTTCGACCGCACGGGTGTCCGTCGGCGACGCCAGTAGTGCAGGACAGTCAGGCCCAGGGCCAGAGTCCAGCCCGCGGCCATTGCGGCCAGTCCAAGAGTTAGTCCCGGGGGAGTGAAGTCCAGGTCTATTTCCGTGGCGCCGGCTGGAACATCGACGGAGATGAGTCCGGCCGGTCCCTGCTCGAGTTCCTGCTCGACGCCGTCGACCGCCACGGTGTAGCCGGGCCAGGCGAGCCGGGCGAAGCCAAGCGTACCGTCGCTCTCGGCGTTGATGTGGACAGTCTCGGAATCGCCGTTCTCCTCTGCGGCGTCCACGTGAATCCCGGGGGTAGCCCAGGAAACGGAACCAGGGAGCTCGAAGGGCTCCTGGCGCCCCAGCACGACGCGGTACTCGTCGGATTCAACGATGGCCCAGCCGTCGGGAACGTCTGACTCCTGGATGTCCCGGGCTGACTTCTGCACAACGATGGTCTCCAGCCGCAACGCGTCAGCCAGCGGCTCAGTGACGTCGTCAGAGGCTGGTTCCCAAAGCACATCGTAAAGCCATGGGCAGGTTTCGCCCCGGTAGTTCATGCACAGGGCGTTGGCGTAAGTGACAAAGCTGATCCCGCTGTAACGGTTCAGGCTGTCTTCCACGCCCGCGTTCAGGATCTGGTTCCCATACAAAAGTGAACCATCGACAAAGGCCTCGGGGTCCAACTCTGCGGTGGAGAAAATCTGGAGCGTGTTGCCACTGTAGCTCTTGGCGGATTCCTCCAGCACATCTGCGTCAACCGGGGAGCCCAGCGCGGCCACAGGGTTGTGGGCAACAAAGGCATAGCTCTGGAAGGTGAGGACCAAGGCAGTGCCGAGGACCATGGCGCTGGCCAGGCCAGGGAATCCAGCACGCTTCCAGAGGAACAGGGCAAGGACGAGTAAGAGTGCAATGAGTGCGCTTCCCACCAGCTGGCTCTGGAACCCGTCAGGATAGATCGCCCAAGCCCGGTACAGCCCAAAAAGTATAATCGCTCCGGAGACGACGAGCCTGGTCCCCATGTTCTTACGGCTGAGACCGGCGGAAAGGACAACCATAAAGAGAATGAGGAAGCCGAGGTAGGCATACTCAACGAGGCGGATGGGCCAACGGAACAGCAGCACGTTGGAAGGGGCGAAACTCAGCAGGAAATAGGTCGCTGTAACCACATAGAGGCTGGACATCTGCCGGCTTCGCCGTGCAATTGACCTGAAGTTAAGCCAAGGCATTAACGGGAGAACAAACCACGCTAGATATGCAGACGGTACTACATCGATGTTTCCCCAGAAATTGGCTGTTGGTGGCCGGAAGTTCGGCGTGCTCATCGCCGTCAGGTCGCCGATGCCCGGGACTAGGAACATGTCGTTCGCAATAACGGAGTCCGTGCGAACGGTGACCTCGGAAGAGAGGGGGAGCGGGAAGAATACCAGGACGGCTGTGAGACCCACGGCCAAGGCTAGGAAGAAAAGCGGGATGACCTTTGAACCGTGACGGGTCAGCAACATTTCGACGCTGACTGCACCGCAGACGATAATGACGCCGAGGGCACCATAGGGGTTGCCAGCAGTCATGGTGAGGAAACCAAGAATGAACGGGACGAACGGACTGCGGTTGCTGCGGAACCAGCGGCGCAGGGCCCACCAGAACAGTGTGGTCCATGCGAAAGCCATCAGGCCACCGGGCCAACGCGCTGCCTCGTAAAAAAGCGTGAACCCGCTAAAGGGAATGGCAATTCCGGCTGCCGCGGCCAGCCACCTATTCGCACCGTAGCTGCGGGTCAAGAGGGTGGCGCCCAGCGCAAGAAGCGCCATGAACTCAACAACGACGATTGCGCTGGCCAGGGCCAGATCATTCATGCCAGCCACAAGCATGAAGTTGACGAGGTTGAGGGGATTCCAGATGCCGTACCCGACTTCTGCGATGTAGTTGCCCCCGACCCATCCGCCGGGGTCCATCATCTCGAAGTTGCCGCTCAGCAGTTCCTGTCCGAGGCTCCGCCACACGGGGAGGAAGGACTGCATGGTGTCATCCCAGTAGAAAAATGTGTTGTTGAAGAACCGGGGGATGAAACAGAGCAGGACCGTGACCGCCGGCGCCAGCAGAACGATCTGCCAGTCCTTGACTCGTGTGAACCGCCCAGCTTTCGCTGCGGCGGTCTGGACGGAATGAGACATGGCTTCCTCGAAGTTTCAGGGGCTGTTAAGCGATTCGGCGGGTGCGGCCTAGGTGCCGGACTTGTGCAGGACGAAGTTGTTCAGGCGGTGAGGCCGTCCGAAAATTCAGGACTGACAGTCTGACTCACCCCTCGACCTCGGGGCGCTTGATTTTGACTACCAGGAAGGCGATACCCACACAAAGCAGATCAGCAACCGTGAAAAGCAGACGTGAGAGCAAAGCCAATGCCGTGGCGGCACCGACAGTCGTCATCGATGCCAGCGCCAGGCCTACGATAGCTTCTCTGGCGCCGATGCCGGCTGGCAGAAGGAAGGCCATTACCCCGGTGGTCATGCCGAGGGCCAAGGCGCCCGTCAGGAAGAATAGGTTGACTAGTCCCAGCCCCGCTTCCTGGGAGGACAGCAGCCACAGGTGCAGACCAAAGAAAGCGTACATTCCAACGCCCAGGCCGAACGACAAGATCATCGTCGAAGCACGAAGGGGGGTGGTCAGTGGCTGGCGGCGGAAGATTTTGAGGACGAGGTTAACCAAAAAGGTGACGATCCGCGGATGCATCGCCAGTAGCACGACGGGAAGCAGGATATACAGCCACTGGAGCGCCGGCTCTTGGTTAGCTAGTGCCGGCAGGGCTAGGGCACCCACCACCAGGGATGCGCCAACGGTGATGCCAGTGCTGATCAGTGAAGCGACAAAAACTTGTGCGCGGCCGAGTCCGTGCTTACGTCCGAGTTCCATCTGAAGCACAAACGCCCATACGGATCCGGGAACATACTTTCCCAGCTGCCCAATGAGATAGATGTTGTTAAGCACGCTGCGGTGCTTCACGGCAGAGTGGTCGCTGTCGAGAATCCCAAGAAGGACCACACGCCACATCAGCATGCCCAGGAGCACGCCCGGGATCAGGAGGAGGAGCGACGCCGTGATCTGCCACCAGGTCATCCCGTAGACCGTGCTCTTGACTTCCGGCCACTGGGTGACCACTGCATAAACGGCTGCCGCAAGCACGATAACCAGCAGCGCCCGCCGGGCGAAGTCGGTGATCTTCTGGCGCTTGGTTTGGGGTTCGGGCACGGATGCTTCGGGGAGCGGACCCTGCTGGCTCACCGTACAGCCGTTCCTTTATAGGAAATTTGGGAGAAGTCCCGCCGCTGGCGACGCAACCGTCCGAGGCCGAGCCCCATCTTAAGAACGTCCTTGGGCCGGACGCTGGTTTGTTTTTCACTCTGTACCACTGTCAGCGTGACGGGGACCTCGACTATCGTCAGCTTCTGAACTTCAGCGGCGAGGACGATCTGCGTGCTGAACAAGAATCCCGGGTCGTCAAACTTCTCGTACATCTGACGGATCCATTCTCCATCAACGTTGATGGTGCCCTGCGAGTCTCCAACGCGTGAGCCGAGCACGATCCGGCGGGCCAGCTTAAATCCTGTGGTGCTGAGGCTGCGCAGCGCGCCACGGCCGGCCTGGGAGTCAGGATGTGCTTTGGAACCGATGACGAGGGCCGGCAGGTCCGGAAGGGCGTGTGCCGATTCAAGGTCAGTGAAACCGAACGGGAGGTCATCAGCGGTGAGGAGGAGCCTCCGGCCGGTGCTGGCAGCAATCCCGCACCGCAGGGCGTTGCCCATGCCCTTCTCGCTCTGTAGAACCTTAAAATGGACGTTAGGTGTGTCAACGGCGTTGTCCAGCGCAGTCTGATAGCTGGCATCCGTAGACCCGTTCTCCACGACAATGATCTCGGTGAGTCCATCCTTGAGATAGCTCCGCCACTGCTGAAGAGCCGGTGCCAGTACGCGGCCGCTGTTGTAGACCGGAATAACCACAGTCAAATCCGGCATCGTTTTCTCGAAAGTCAAGAATTCCCTCAATATGATCAGTGCTGTGGTGTGCTGCCCGCAGGCATGCCCCGCACGCCACCTTCTTTGGCGTTGGTGGACGACCGGCCAGAAGCCTGGGTTCTAGCTACCGCCTAAAAGGAGGCCACTCCATCCGGTACCTAGAATCGTCTTATCCGCCCACCAACCGGTTCCTGTGACTTGGTAATTATACAGGTTACCCCGGCGGTCAACGGCCAGGACGCTGGCACCACCGTAGCCCATGACATCGCTGCCAGCGGCAACCGTGGGGAACGCGTCCCAGCCTGTGCCAATGACGGCCGGCGCCGATGAAGCGAAGCCGCCGGAAGCATCGCGCCGGTAGTACGCCATGTCGCCATTGGGGCGCAGGGCCAGAATGTCGGCGGTGGCGTCACCGTTCCAGTCAAGGCTAAGGATCCGCAGGCCATTCCAGCCCTGTCCAATGATTGTGCCGCCCTGCATCAGCGAAGCACCATCCGGATTGGTGTAGCGGCGGAGGTTCCCCGCTCTATCCCGCGCGAGAATCCCGGGCAGGCCGGACTGCGAGACGACGGGGTCGGGATAGACGGTCAGTGAGTCCCAGCCCGCGCTTCCGATCGTGCGGGCCGGGGCGAAGCCGCCCTGGCGGAGCCCGTGGTAGACGGAGACGGTCCCCTTGGCCCATTGGACAACGACGTCGACAACGCCGTCGCGGTTCCAATCGACTGTGTGGAACGACTCAACACCGTAGAACCCCGAACCGATCCTCGTCGGTCCTCGAAGTGCCCCGCCCAGCATCGCACGGTAGAGGAGCAGATCGCCCGCGCCGGACACCGTGACGATGTCCGAGGTGGACGGAATGGACGGCCCAGGCGGAGTGTTGAGGCTCTGGGTATTGGCGAGGAGATACGGTCCCCAGCCCTGGCCAACTTTGGGGGAAGACACCCAATAACCCGTTTTGCTGGCGCCATAATAACGGAGGTCGCCGCCCGCGAATTCCGCGAGGATCCCCAGGGTGCCGGCGCCGGCGAATCCGGTGACCGTCCTCAGCGCCGCCGCGTCCTGCCATCCCACGCCGATCGTCTTGGCATTTCCGGCCGTTCCGTTGGCAGATCGTGGCCGGGAGACCAGATCCCCGTTGGACCGGCGGAGGATGATTTCCTGGACACCGTCACCGTTGAAGTCCATCAGGGTGGCCAGGGTTCCTTCGAATCCAGTGCCCAAGGCGACGGGAGCTGAAGCCATGACGGCACCGGTAGTGTTGGCGTAGTACCAACCCCTGCCACGGGTATCCGATGCGATGACTCCTGGAAGCTTGGAGGCCGTGTCCCAGGTACCGACGGTGATGCGCAGCTGCGCCCAGCCCGTCCCCACTGTGCGGGGACCGGAGAAGCCGCCGGAACCCTGGCCGTAGTACAGGTTCAGGTCTCCTGACGCGTTCTGGGCCAGCAGATCGAAGACACCGTCACCGTTCCAATCCGTGGCATGGATGGATACTGTCCCGGACCACCCGGTGCCGATAGCCAGCGGAGGATTCAGCTGGCCCGTGCCGCGCGCGCGGTAGTTGAGCAGGGTGCCGGCCGGATCAATGGCCAGGACATCGGCTGCCGAGGTAATCGAGGGGGCGGAGGGCTGGCGGACTGCGAAATCGTAGAGGCTCGCAGCTGTGCCGTTCCAGACGTTCGAGTCACCGACGAACGGTCCGGTGCTGCTGTACTGCCAGACGTTGTAGGTTGTCCAGCCTGCCGGTATGGCGCCGGGAGTGCGGCTGTAATTGGCAAGGTGCAGGGGATGGTCAGCGAAAGCGGAGCTGTTCCCGGTACAAGTACGCCACCAATCGGTGGTGGTGTAGATCATGGGGGTGCGGCCGGTGCGGGCCTTGATGGTGTTGGAGAATTCCCGGATCCAGGAGACCATCTGGCCGGCCGTCATGTCGTAGCAGGTATTCCCCAGCTGGGGATACGGGTTGTATTCGATGTCCAGCAGGGGAGGCAGCGTGCTGCCGTCGGCGGACCAGCCGCCGCCGTTGTTCACGAAGTAATTTGCTTCAGTTGCTGCCGAGCCGCGGCTGGGAATGGCGAAGTGGTAAGCGCCGCGAACCATCCCCGTGTTCTTTGAGCCGTTGTATTGCTGGCTGTAGAACGGATTCTTGTAGTAGGTGCCTTCGGTTGCCTTGACGTAGGCGAAGCGGGCGCCTTGGTTCCAGACACCCTGCCAATCGACGTTTGACTGGTGGCTGCTGACATCGATCCCTTGGATCCCGGGCGGCATCCAGGACGCTGCCAACGCACGCGCAGGGTCACCGGAGAACGGCCGCGCCGGTTCACCGGGCGCGGCCAGGGCCGCGCCGGACTCGAGGTCACTCAATTTGGCTGCGACACCGGAATCGGGGACCTCCAGCGGGGTCTCGGGATCCGTTTCGGCTTCGTGCCGCATACGTTCTTCTTCGGCCGTGGCAACCTGGGGGTCACCTGTGGCCAGAAGCCGTTCGAGGCCTTGGCCCATGCGCGCGCCCAAGGGGCCAGCCAGCTCCGCTGTCTCCGAGTCGCTGAGTTCGCCGGATTCGCTGGGTTCACCGGGTGCACCGGGTTCGTTGGGGGCGGTTGGAACGGCTTCTCGGGGTTCGGTCCCGGCACCGGTCTCGTCAACAGCCATGCTGGAAGACGGAGATTCAGTCGGAGAACCGGCCGGTGGCGATTCCTCCACCGTGGGGGAAGCCGGGGAGCTGGCTGCCGTTTCAGGCACGGGGGACGGAGACTCCACCACCGCAGGGGCCGGCGCCGCCGTGATCAGGAGTAGAAGGGCAACTCCGAAGGCGAGAAGGGGAGCGCTTTTTGGTGTTGCCACTGGACCTCCAAGAGGAAACGGAGCGTCTGTGACGCCGAGATATCAGTTAGAGACTATCGGTGCTCAGGTGGCTAATGTGATGAGCTCGACGAAAGTTGTTGCTGTGGCAGCAGTATTTTTCGCCGCAGCGGTGGTTTTCTGCCGCCTTCCGCCCGCCCGGCGGGGGAGTTTTCCACATCCGGCACCCTTCACTCTCGCCAGCCGGGACTAAATCTCCTATTCTCGCCCCCAACGGCTGAGATGGCCGGTCAGATTAGTCTCGTTGCCGCAGCTTCCAGCTGCGGAGAGCCCGGGGGAGCGCCATGGATGCTGTGCGTATTGTCGAGGATGAGGTTCGCGAACTCATCCGCGTGCGCGGGCTGGATCCGGCGCGGCAGGTTCCCGAGGTCCGCCGGCTGGTCGAGGCAGCTGTCCAGGACTACGACGAACGCTCCCTCCTGGGGTCGCTCCCGGCCCTTGGCCAGCTGGACCAGGCGAGGAAGAGGGTGTTTGACGCCGTCGCCGGGTACGGTGCCCTGCAGCCTCTGCTGGACGATCCCACGGTGGAGGAGATCTGGATCAATTCCCCCGGTGAGGTCTATGTGGCCCGGGACGGGCGCTCGGAACTGACCGCCTTGAACCTCACGGCCGAACAGGTTCGTGACCTTGTGGAGCGGATGCTGAAGTCCTCGGGCCGCCGTCTGGATCTGTCTTCCCCCTTCGTGGACGCGGCCCTTCCCGACGGGTCCCGCCTGCACGTGGTGATTCCGGATATCACCCGCCGGCACTGGGCGGTCAACATTCGCAAGTTCATCGTCCGGGCCAGCCGCCTGGAGCACCTGGTGGAGCTCGGGACGCTCACCCCACAGGCAGCGCGGTTCCTGTCTGCCGCCGTTTCGGGCGGCCTGAATATCCTGGTCTCCGGAGCCACCCAAGCCGGGAAAACCACCCTGCTCAACTGCCTGGCCGCGGCGATCGGGGCCCGGGAGCGGGTGGTGACGGTGGAGGAGATCTTCGAACTGCAGCTGCCCCTGCGGGACGTGGTGGGCCTGCAGTGCCGTCAGGCGAACCTGGAGGGAACAGGCGAGATCCCGCTGCGCCGCCTGGTGAAGGAAGCCCTGCGGATGCGGCCGGACCGCCTGATCGTGGGCGAGGTACGGGAGGCAGAGAGCCTGGACATGCTGATCGCCTTGAATTCAGGCCTGCCGGGAATGTGCACAGTCCATGCCAACAGTGCGCACGACGCCGTCACGAAAATCTCCACCCTCCCGCTGCTTGCCGGTGCCAACATCTCCAGCAACTTCGTGGTTCCCACGGTGGCATCCTGCATCGATCTGGTGGTGCACTGTGTCCGCAGCTCCACCGGGCGGCGGGAAGTCGGAGAGATCCTGGCGCTCGGCCGGAGGGTGGAAAACGGAATCATCGAATCTTCCCTGCTCTTTCAGCGCGAGAACGGCCGGCTGGTTCCAAGCCTGACTTCACTTCCGTCGCCGGAAAAATTCGCCCGTGCAGGAATGAACCTCACAGAGCTGCTGGAGCCGGCCGCATGAGCACCGTTGCGGGACTGACACTGGGCATCGGACTGTTCCTCATCTGGTGGTCCTGCTGGGCACTGCCGCCCCGTGCCGGAAAGCTGCGGCGCCCGGGAAAACTGGTGGACCTGCTGGCTGCCTCGGGGGTGTCCCGGGTATCCCCGGCAGGACTCATTGCCAGCAGCGGCATCCTCGGAACGCTGGTCCTGCTGGTGGTGTGGCTGCTGACCGGGTCGCTGGTCATCGGCGCCTGTTTCGGTGTATTCGCCTGTGCCGTTCCGGTCACCGCGGTGCGCTGGCAGGCCCGCAGGCGCTCCGCGTCGCTGCTTGAACTGTGGCCGGATGCAGTGGACCACCTGCGTTCGGCGATCCGCGCGGGCTTGTCCCTGCCTGAAGCGCTGATCCAGCTAGGAGAGAACGGTCCGGAGGAACTGCGCGCCCCGTTTCGTGAGTTTGGGGCGGATTACCGGGCGGGAGGCCAGTTCGACGAAGCCCTGGGCAACCTCAAGGAGAGGCTGGCGGATCCGGTTGGTGACCGGATTGTGGAGGCGCTGCGGATTACGAGGCAGGTCGGCGGATCCGACCTCGGCCGGCTCCTTGGAACCCTTGCCGAGTTTCTGCGCGAGAACGCCAGGACCCGAAGCGAGCTCCTTGCCCGCCAATCCTGGACGATCAACGCCGCCCGGCTTGCCGTGGCGGCCCCGTGGATCGTCCTGATGCTCATGGCCACCCGCCCCGAGGCCGTGGCTGCCTACAACACCCCCTCGGGCGCTGGCGTCCTCGTCTCTGGAATGGTGATCTCGGTGGTCTGCTACCGCCTCATGCTGCGCATCGGTGCCCTGCCGCCCGATGAAAGGGTCCTGCGGTGAGCGCGGAGTGGCCGGCGGCATTCCTTGCCGGAGCCGGACTCGGGATCGGACTATGGCTCACGGTTGTTCGGCTGCCCTTCCTCCGGCCCCGGACCTTCGCCGACCGCATCGCCCCGCAGCTGCGCGCCGGTGCCCATGGCTCACGCCTGCTCCAGCCTGCTGACGTTACTCCTTTCGGGCCGCTGGAACGGATCTTCCGTCCAGTGCTCCGCGACCTGGTTCTGAAACTGAACCGCCTCAACCCTGCTGCGTCGGCGCTGCACAAGCGGCTGGAGCGTTCGGGAAAACGGCTGACCGTCCTGGAGTTCCGCTCTGAGCAGCTGCTCTATTCAGCAGCCGGCCTGATGATTGGCGGGACGGGGGCCGTATGGCTGGCCCTCACCGGCCGTGTCTCGGTGCCCGGGGCAGCGGTCCTAACGGTAGCCGGAGGGATCCTGGGGTACCTGCTGCGCGACTATCTCCTAACCCGGGAGGTCACCCGGCGTGAGTCACGGATGCTGGCAGAGTTTCCCAGCCTTGCCGAGATGCTGGCTCTGGCCGTAGGCGCCGGGGAAAGCGCCGGCGGTGCGTTGGAAAGGATCACCAGGACGTCGCACGGCGAACTGGCCGGTGAATTCGAAAGGGTCCTGGCGGAAACCCGCTCCGGGGCTCCGCTGCTGGCCGCCCTGGCCAACCTCTCAAAGCGGACGCAGCTGGCCCCGCTGGCCCGGTTTGTGGACGGAATCTCAGTCGCGATCGAACGCGGTACCCCGCTCGCAGACGTCATGCGCGCCCAGGCACAGGACGTCAGGGACATCGCCAAACGCGAACTCATGGAAGAAGCCGGAAAGAAGGAAATCGCGATGATGGTGCCGCTGGTTTTTGGAGTTCTTCCGCTCACCGTCCTGTTCGCCATCTTCCCGGGCCTCGCCCTGCTGAAGCTCGGACTCTAACGGCCTAACCGCCGCCGCCCATGCGCCGCCCAAGAAAAGAAAGAAAGGGTTCCAATGCAACCTCGATCCCAGATCCGCACCTTTCCGGTCCGGCTTGCCGCTAGCCTGCATTCCATACTGCTGGCGGCACTTCTACCGGACAAACCCGACCGTGAACGCGGGGATGTTCCCGGCTGGGTGATGATCACGCTGATGTCGGCCGTCCTGGTCGCGGCCATCCTCGCGGTTGCCCAGGAACAGCTCCTGACGCTCTTCCGATCCGCCATTGACCAGGTACGGCGCTAACTGCGGGCCCGCTGCGTCCGGCGGCCGGCGCCGGAACGCCGGGGAAGCCACCGGATCCGGGAGGCCAGATGAGGCGGGGTCCGCCGTCGTGGACTTCGTGCTGATCGGTGCCCTGCTGACGGTGATCGTCGTCGCGGTGATTCAGCTGGCCCTGGTGCTGCACGTTCGCAATACGCTCATCGACGCGGCGGCATCCGGGGCCCGGTACGGCACGCTGGCGGACCGCAGCCCGCAGGATGGCGTGGAACGTACCCGCAGCCTTATCTCCGGAACGCTGTCCCCGGGTTTCGCTGACGATGTCAGCTACACCCGGATGGGGGACGGTGCGGCTGCCCTGCTTCAGATCCGGGTAACCGCCCCGCTGCCGGTGATCGGACTGCTGGGACCCAGCGGCGGAATCGAGGTGACCGGGCATGCTTACTGGCCTGACACAGCGGATTAAGGCCGCCGCTGCGGACGAGGACGAAGAGCGGGGGAGCGCCGTGGTGGAGTTCGTCTTCCTTGGCGTCCTGTTGCTGGTTCCGCTGATCTATCTCATTGTTGCCGCCGGCCAGGTCCAGGGCGCGGCGTACGCGGTGGTGGGGGCGGCAGACCATGCCGCGAAGGTTTACGCAGCCGCCGGGCCGGACGGCAGCCCCGAAGCCCAGGCCCGCGCAGCAGCCGAACTGGCACTTTCCGACTTCGGCTTCGACGATCCGGGTCTGGAGCTGGCTGTGTCATGTTCAGCCGCGTGCCATGCTCCCGGATCGACGGTCACCGTGACCGTGGCCTTCGATGTTCCCCTGCCGGCTGCCGCCGCAATTCCCGGTCTGGACCTGGCCCCGGTCCGGGTCGATGCCAGCTCCATGCAGGCAGTGGAACGGTTCGGATGAGGACGAAAAAGAAGGTATCGGAGGACGAGGCCGGGCAGGTAGGCGTGCTGATTATCGGCTACGTCCTGCTGGCGCTGCTGGTCATCACCGTTGTGACCGCAGCTTCCTCCGTCTACCTGGCGCATAAGAAGCTGTTGTCGGCAGCAGACGGCGCGGCGCTCGCAGCAGCAGACACGTTTTCGCTCTCGCAGGTGCAGGGGGCAGCAGCCGGCACCGGTGCTGCACCTGCTGCCGTGCTGGACTCGGGCGCAGTGACGGCAGCGGTTGAGCGCTATTTGGCGGACAGCGGGGCCGGAGAACGGATCAGTGCGCTGGGCATAGCTGCGGAGACGGGAACCACGGACGGCCGGACAGCCAGGGTGGTGCTCTCCGGCGTCGTTCATCCGCCGATCGTGAACTTCCTGGTGCCGGACGGGATACCCATCTCCGCCGAAAGCGATGCCCGGGCCCGGCTCACGCGGTGAAGCCGGCGGCGCGGCGAACGGCTGGAGGACGGGACGCTACGAGGCCTTGGCCTGTTCCTGCGGTGGATAGTGGCTCCATCCGCCGTGGTCGATTTCCAGGAGCGCGCCGTCGCCGCCGAAGCACAGCGTCACCCGCTCGCCGTAGAGGTCGCAGGATGGGTCCGGACAGCGGTCGAGACGTGAACCCGCGTAGTCTGCCGCGGTGTACTGATCCCAGTCGTCGAGTTTGACGAGCGCCCAGGGATCGCCCTGGCCGGCCAGGTCTTCGAGCTCGCCGCGGCTGTACACCCTGCCGGGCTCCGGGTGGTGGACCGGGGAGGCGGATTCTGGTTGCCGGTTCATGGAAATGACGGTGCTCCTTTCACTCCGGTGTGCTTCTCTAACTGCGGTGCTCATTAACAGCGGTGTTCCTAATCCCTATGGACAGCACCAATGTACTCCCGGCCGCCGGCCTTCCCTGGTTCATCCCGGGTGCGTCGGACCGCGGCGCCCGGTCCCCGAACCGGGCCATGGCGTAGTCTGTAATCACCATGGCAGAAATAGATTTTCCCGCAGAAATCCGCGCGCTCCGCTCGACGTTCTCTTCCATCGAAGACGTGTCCGACGTCGCAGCGATGAAAGAAGACATAGCTGAGCTGAGCGAAATGGCCGGCGAGCCCAACCTCTGGGATGATCCGGACGCGGCGCAGAAGATCACCTCCAAGCTCTCGCACCGCCAGAGCGCCCTGGAACGGCTGCAGAGGCTCGAGGCCCGCATCGACGACCTGGAAGTCCTCGTCGAGCTGGCCCAGGACGAGTCCGACGCCGACAGCAAGGCCGAGGCCGCTGCAGAGCTGGAATCGCTGCGCAAGGCGCTGTCCGAACTTGAGGTCGTCACGCTGCTGTCCGGCGAGTACGACGAGCGCGAAGCCGTGGTCACCATCCGGGCCGGTGCGGGAGGGGTGGACGCAGCGGACTTCGCCGAAATGCTCCTGCGCATGTACCTGCGCTGGGCTGAGCGCCATGGCTACCCGACACAGGTCCTTGACACCTCCTATGCCGAAGAAGCCGGCTTGAAATCCGCGACCTTCGAGGTGAAGGCACCCTACGCCTTCGGCACACTGGTGGTCGAAGCAGGCACGCACCGCCTGGTGCGGATCAGTCCCTTCGACAACCAGGGCCGCCGCCAGACCTCGTTCGCCGCCGTCGAGGTGATTCCGCTGATTGAAGCCACGGACCACATCGACATTCCGGACAACGAGATCCGGGTTGACGTCTTCCGGTCCTCGGGTCCGGGCGGGCAGTCCGTGAACACGACCGATTCGGCTGTCCGGCTCACCCACATTCCCACGGGCACCGTCGTCTCCATGCAGAACGAGAAGTCCCAGCTGCAGAACCGTGCAGCGGCCATGCGTGTGCTGCAGTCCCGGCTGCTGCTGCTCAAAAAGGAGCAGGAGGACGCCGAGAAGAAGGCGTTTGCCGGCGATGTGAAGGCCTCCTGGGGGGACCAGATGCGCTCCTACGTGCTGAACCCGTACCAGATGGTCAAGGACCTCCGCACTGAACACGAGGTCGGCAACACCTCCGCAGTGTTCGACGGCGAGATCGACGATTTCATCGACGCCGGCATCCGCTGGCGTGCGAACGGCAGCGTGTCCGCGCGGAAGTAGCCATCGACGGGAACGTATCCCCGCCGGCGACACACCCGCGAAGGCTCTGCCCGCCGCGGCATTCCGCTGGCTATAGTCGAAAGGCCGGTTCCCTGCTCCCAAGCCCAAGGCCCTTGCCGTTCCGGTTCTTACGCGAGGGCATGAAACAGCGATGATCACTTTCGACAACGTCACCAAGGTTTATGACCGCAATTCCAGGCCGGCCTTGAACTCGGTTAGCCTCGACGTCGACCGCGGTGAGTTCGTCTTCCTGGTGGGAGCATCCGGTTCCGGGAAATCCACCCTCATCCGCCTGGTGCTCAAGGAAGAGCACGCAACCCGCGGGACCGTTTACGTGGCCGGCTCCAATGTGGCCAAAATTCCCAGCTGGCGCGTACCCCGTCTCCGCCGCGGAATCGGCGTCGTCTTCCAGGACTTCCGCCTGCTCCCCAACAAGACTGTCTTCGCCAACGTGGCTTTCGCCATGCAGGTGATTGGCCGCAGCCGTGCCGTCATCCGGGAGACCGTTCCCGAAGTCCTGAAGACGGTGGGGCTGGAAGGCAAAGACCAGCGGCTTCCGCACGAACTCTCCGGCGGCGAGCAGCAGCGTGTGGCCATCGCCCGCGCCATTGTGAACAAGCCCGGCATCCTGCTGGCTGACGAGCCCACTGGAAACCTTGACCCCACCACTTCCCTGGGAATCATGAAAGTCCTGGACCGGATTAACCAGAACGGGACCACCGTCGTGATGGCCACACACGACCACGACATTGTGAACGCCATGCGCAAACGGGTCATCGAACTGCGCAACGGCAAAGTGGTCCGTGACGAACGTGAAGGGATCTACTTGGCGACGGCGATGCAGCCCGTGGTTCCGGCAGCCGGTACCAGCCCGGTCCCGGCGCCGGACGGCACAGGTGCCGGCCCAGCCGGTGCTCCTGAGACCGTTGACGCCGTGAAACCCAACGGCCTGGCTGGTTCGGAGGCCGCAGAATGAGAATGGCCTTCGTGATGGGCGAGATCGGTTCCGGAATCCGCCGCAACCTCTCGATGGTTGTTTCGGTCATCCTGGTGACCTTCGTTTCCCTGACCTTCGTGGGGGCTGCGGGCCTCCTCCAGCTGCAGATCAACCAGATGAAGGGCTACTGGTACGACCGGGTGCAGGTAGCCGTGTTCCTCTGCGTTGACAATGACACTTCCCCCTCCTGCGCCTCAGGCGCGGTGACTGATCAGCAGCGAAGTGCGATTGAAGCGAAGCTGAATTCCGCGGAGTTCGAGCAGTACATCGACACCGTGCAGTTCGAAGATCAGCAGACCGCGCTGGGCCACTTCCGTGAGCAGTTCGCCAACTCGCCGATCGTGGACAGCGTGACCGCCGACCAGCTGCCGGAGACCTTCCGGGTATCCCTGGTGGATCCGGAAAAGTATGAAGTCATCAATGAGGCCTTCTCCTCGATGCCAGGTGTCGAGTCCGTCAGCGACCAGCGCGAACTGTTGGAAAAGGTCTTCTCCTTTATGAACATCGCCTCGCTGGTGGCGCTGCTGATCGCTGTCCTCATGCTGGTCTGTGCGATCCTGCTCATCGCCACCACAATCAGGCTCTCCGCCTTCAGCCGCCGCAGGGAGACCGGTATTATGCGCCTGGTGGGTGCTTCCAAGGCGGTGATCCAGCTGCCCTTTGTGCTCGAAGGCGTGATCGCCGCACTCATCGGAGCCGTGCTGGCCTCCGGCACGCTGTGGGCCGTGGCGCACTTCTTCATCGGAATGCTGGCTCGCCAGTATCCCGCCACCGCCTTCATATCTGCACAGGAAGTACTCATACTGAGTCCGGTATTGCTGATTCTTGGCGCGTTGCTGGCGGGCGTCTCCTCGCTGCTGACGCTCAGACGGTACATCAAGGTCTAGAGTGTGGGCACTGGGAAAGGAAAGCTGAAAAGTTCCATGGAAAGTCTCGCCAATGATTGACCGCCAGGTTCCGCGGCCGCCGCACGCCGCCCGATGGATGCGCCCTGCCAAACGGGGTGCCGCCGTCGTCTCCGCAATGGCGCTTGCCCTGGTTCTTGCCCTCAGTGCCAGCACCGCCAGCGCTGATGAACTCAGCGACCGCAAGGCCGCTCTGGATGCCGAGCAGCAGCGGGTGCAGGAACAGTACGAGTACCTTGGCGAGGATATTGCCAAGACCGTGGCGCAGCTGAATATCTACCAGAACGAAGAGCTTCCCGCCGCCCAGACAGTGCTGGCCGACGCCGAGGGCCGGGTGACGTCCGCATCAGCCAAGGTGGGTGCGCTGACTGACCGTGTAGCCCTCGCACAGGAAACCCGCAATACCATCGCCGCCCAGATCGCCGAGGATGAGAAAGCGCTCGACGAGACCCAGAAGGTGATCGGACAGATCGCCAGCCAGGCCTACAAGAGTGGAGGCGTGCCCTCGAGCCTGACGCTCCTTTTTGGTGCTGACGGGGCGGACAGCCTGACGGACACCATGGGGATGGCAGGGCAGGCACTGCGCGGACAGAACGCAGCCGTGGAGCGCCTGACCCAGCAGTCAGCCACCAACGTGAACTCTGAGGCGCGGCTGGCCGCGGTTGAAGAAGAAATATCCACGCTGAAGGCCCAGGCCGAAGAAGCGCTGAAGGCTGAACAGAGCGCCCGTGACGAAGCGGCTGCGGAAAAGGCCAAGGTCGATGACCTGATCGCCAGCGCCGAGGCACTAAACAGCGAACTCGAGGCGCAGAAGCCCGTCGTCCAGGCGAAGCTGTCCTCCATTCAGTCGGAGCAGGCAGCTGTCCAGGCCGAGATCGCCGAGCGCCAGCGGATCATGCTGGAAGAAGCACGCCGCGCGGAAGAAGCCCGGATTGCCGAAGCGAACCGGGTAGCGGCCGAACAAGCGGCACAAAACAACCAGCCTGTACCACCGCCCCAGACCGTCGTGCCCACAAACCCGTCCGCTTTCGGACTCCAGTACCCCGTCAGCGCGCCGGTGACCTCCGGGTTTGGCTGGCGCCCGACGCCGGCAGGCACCATCGATTTCTCCGGAACAGGCGGATACCTGCACTCCGGCATCGACTTCGGTGCACGCTGCGGAACCCCGATCTATGCTGCGGCTGCCGGTGAGGTGTGGCGATCGGACATGGGCGGCACCGAGATGATTGGTACCGGAAACCGGATTGTGCTGAACCACGGCGTGATCGGAACCAGCGCCCTGGCGACGAACTACTACCATATGAGCAGCCGGGTCGTCTCGGCAGGACAGTGGGTCAACGCCGGACAGCTGATCGGCTATGTGGGATCCACCGGTAACTCGACCGGCTGCCACCTGCACTTCGAGACCATGCTCAACGGCCAGCTCGTTAACCCCTCGGGGCTGCTCTAGGCCTACAATGGGTGTTCCGCATCCAGGATCCACCTTCCACTAAGGAGTTGAACCGTGCCCAAAGAAAGTGGCCGTAAAGTTGTGGCCACCAACCGCAAGGCCCGGCACAACTACGAAATCCTCGATACCTACGAGGCTGGAATGGTGCTGATGGGCACCGAGGTCAAGTCGCTGCGTGAAGGGCGGGCCTCCCTTGTGGACGGGTTCGCGACGTTCTATAACGACGAATTGTGGCTGGAAGCCGTCTACATTCCGGAGTACCTCAACGGCAGCTGGACCAACCACGCGGCACGCCGGCGCAGGAAACTGCTGCTGCACCGCGAGCAGCTGGAAAAGATTGCGCAGAAAACCCGTGAGTCCGGGTTCACGATCGTTCCGCTGCAGCTCTACTTCCTGGACGGACGCGCCAAGGTCGAAATCGCGGTGGCGCGCGGCAAGCGTGACTATGACAAACGCCAGACGCTGAGGGAGAAGCAGGACAACCGGGAAGCCCTGAGGGAGATGCGCGCCAAGAACCGCGGCGCCTGATGAGCGGCACCTTCTGGGAGCCGCAGGCCGAGCTGCCGGAACAGCGCGGCCCGCGCAAGCCAGTGTGGGCCTGGGCTGTCACGCTTCTGGACCTGCTGATAGTGGCGGCCGTGGCGCCGGTGGTGATTCTGGTCGTGGTGCCGTTCTTCGTGGTCTTCTACGTTTATCTCGCCCAGGTCCTGATCTGGATTTCGCCAGTGCTCCTGGCCGCCAACGCTGTCCTTTTTGTCTGGGCGTTCCGCCGCAAGTACGCCGGCATGACAGCCCTGTCCATTCTCTCGGTGCTGTTCGTGCTGCTTGCCGCGGTGGTCCTGGTTCTTTGGGGGACACCCTTCACAGTGTTCGGCCTGACGTTCTAGCCGGGATGCGCTATAGTTAACGGTCCGGTGTGTTTATAGCCGGACAGGTGTGCCGGTGCTGAAAGTGGTACTGAACCGGCACAGCACCTCAGTTGGTAACTGAATACGGGGATGACAGGTTTCGACGATGTTAGTCGCGACAGGTGAAGCGGGCCGAGGATGCAGGGTTATCTCGTAAACGCTCCTTGCAAACCAATAAGTGCCGAATCAAAGCGCACTGACTTCGCTCTCGCTGCCTAAGCAGCAGGCATAGTCCGTCAGACCGGGAATGCTCTCGTCCCGGATCCTGGCGTCATTTAGAGGGCCACTGCTGAGCACTTTCGCCGTTGGAGTGCTCGGGACTTTTAGACGGCTGGGCCCGGATCAGCCACTTGTTCACATGATGGCTGGGGCCGAGAAACTCCGACGTGAACTGCGCCCGGAGAAGCCCTGACAACACGACATCGGACGGGGGTTCAATTCCCCCCATCTCCACCAACCACGAAAAGCACCCCGGTCTTCGGACCGGGGTGCTTTTCTGCGTCAGCTTCGAGTGTTGGGCTGCTAGGAGGCACCGTCTTTGTAGTACTGGCTTGATAAGCCATAATTCGGATCCAGCTCGGACCGCTCCATCTGGTGGCCTGCCGGGTTTTCGCGGCAGTCGGACGTGAGCAGAATTTCCACCCATGGACTCGGGCTATTGCGATAGGTGACAGTTATGCCGATGTCGTCCCTGAGGTACATCAGAACCCGCACATCCCCTCGTTCCTCCGGCGGGTAGGAGACCTCATCCAGGAGTTCCCAACCCTCGTCATCGAGCCAGGCTCCCATCCGGTCAAGCGCCTCATTGGCTATCGAGGCGTCCGCTACCTGGCTGGAAGCGACACCCAGCCATCTGGTCTCAAGGTGCTGCTCCTCAATCTCCGGGCGCAGGCAGGATTCCTCCCGCAGGTCCGCAATACGGAGGCCAGCCCCGGCTTGCTCCACCAGTGCAGGCAGGAGCTCTTCGAACTGCACCAGATGATCCGGTGTCCCCGCCGCGGCAGGAGCATCGGGGGATGGTTCGGAGTTCAAGGCACAGCCTCCCAAGGACGCGGTCAGGATCAAGGCCCCTGCAAATGCTGCGGCGGGACGTAAATTCACTTTTCGAGACTTTCGGTGGTCACGGTCTGCAACTTCCTCGTCGTGTAGTCTTCCGGCCGTTCTTCGATGGGGCTTTCCCAATACGAATATCCGAATCCGTTGTGCAATACCTCATCAACGTACAGGCTGACGCGGCCTCCCTCGATGACCGACTGCATGTTGGCTGCCGACGTTGACCCCTTAACGAAGTAGTCACTGTGACCCTTCATCAGCGAATCCGGTTTTTTCGGATTTACGAAACCTGACTCCAGACGAACGGCATCCATTTGGGCCGTGGGCACCCCGCCGCTCCAGAAAGAACCGCTGTGGAAGCCGCCGCCTGCCACCTGCGCAGCGGTAATCGGATCGTCGCGGGTCTGGATCCAATAACGGTTTGCGTCCGGGCTGCCTGTATCGCTCGGACTCGAAACTTCATGGCCTATTCCGGCCGGGGCCACGTAGAGGATGTTAGATGCTGTCAGCCCCTCCCGTTCTCCGGTACCGAGTAGCGAACCCCCGGCGCTGTAGCCAACGTAGGTACTGCGTGTGTTCGCCGGAACCTCCAGGTCCAACGCATGATCGAACGCAGCCAGCAGCGGGCCGCCGTCCTCGTTGTAGGCGCTTGTGAGGTTGTGGTGCAGTTCGTTGGGAAGATCGGTGCCCTGCCAATAGAAGGAGAGTTTTTCCGGGGCGGAGTCCCCATTGATGGCATCGAGGCGGTCCGTGTAGCTTGCCAATGTGCCCAGGTCCGCGCCCGTCCCTGGTACCAGGACTGCGGTTCGGTCGACGGCGTCCGACGGAGAGCCGTGCATGGTGACGATCCGGCCATCAGCCGCAGAGCTGACCAAGATGACCTGGGAAGCGCGGTCTGTGGCGAAATCGAGTCCCTTGAGGACTGTTTCCAGCCTGGCCTTCTCGGCTTTCCACGCGCCGTGATCCCGTCCCCACTGCGCGGCGCCAGCCCTGCTTTGGCTGTAATCGGCGAGGGAAGGTTCCTTGAGCGACGCCAGGTCCCGCCGGGCCGTATGCCGGTAGCCGGCCACCGTGACCGTGTTGGCGTGGGCCCGCGACGCGAACGGAACTCCGTTGAGGGCGCCGAACACCGCGGGATAGAGCAGCAGGAGCTTTTCCTGGTCGGCGGCAGAAAGGTCCAGCCAGGCTGCGCGGATTGCGGCAATGCCCTCTTTTGACTGGCTGTCGTCCATCACGCCCGACAGGGCCGCCTCGGGACTTCCCAAGGGGAACGGACCTACCAGCTTGTTGGCTGCCAGCAAAGCGGCGCCCTCAGGATTAGCTTCGGCCCAAGCCTTCAACTCAGCCGTATCCAACCCCCGGAGGGAGAGGAGCAGTGCGCCCGGAGTCACCGCACCCAGCCGTTCGTCGAGCGTGCTGGTCAGCGATGCCCAGCTCACTCGCGGCAGCGTCTGGCTGCCAAGATAGGCAGTCATGGGCAAACCCTCCCCGGAGCCCCCGGAAACCGAGGCCAGACGGGCAGCGGTGTCCTGCTGCAGGGTGTTCCACTGTGCCGTAAGCCCGTCCGCCCGGGTATTGAAGCTGTCAACGGCTTTCCCATGCTGCACGGGGTCGTCGCCTTCTACGAGCTCCCGGGGCTGTTCAGCTGTGAGCTGTCGAAGTTCCTCGGCCAGGGTTAGGGCAGCGGCAGCGAAATCCTGGATGATCCCGGCGGCGGAGACCAGGGAGGCCCGCCACAGTGCCATGGGCTCGGCCAGCGAATCCATGGCCGCGTGCACCAAGTCCTGGGTCGCGGGTTCCCGGTAGGCGGGTCCGACCCGCTGCCAAGCAGTTGTGGCGTCGGACAGATAGCCCTCCGCCACTCCTGCGCGCACCAGGAGGTCCTGGGCCAGGGCATCGAGCCTGGTCCAGTCGCCGGTAATATCTGGAAGCGTCGAAAGATGCATCATTCCGCCTGGAACCGCAAACGCCCGGTCCGGGGAGGAGCTGCGGGAGCGTAGGCCGTGGGAAGGGTGGAGAGCGCGGACTGTGCTGCTGCGCTCATTTCGCCGTCGGCGTCGATCAGCGCCTGGGCCACGTCGGTGAGGGCCGTGGTCTTGCGGAAAACCAGGCTGGAGATCCGCTGGGCAACGTCCTGCCGGGGAGTCCAGAAGGAGGCGAAAGCACCCGCCACGACGTCGGCACTACCGAAACTGCCGGCGAGGTCCGCGGCGGTGTCCGCAGCGGCGTTCCCGGCCTGGTGCAGGGCCTGGCCATCCGCCGCAACGTCAATCACGACGGCGTGGATGGCCGCCGGCTGGATCTCGTACTGCAAGCTTCCCCCTGGATGCGCGGACGATTCGGTCACGTCCGAGTCTGCTGCAGCGGCGAGCAGACGTCGATGGGCAGAAGTACCCATCGGCGTGCGCGGCCAGCCGGACCGGCACAACGCGGCGGGCTGGCACAGGGGCCCTGCCTGTCCTTGGTAAGCTTGTCTGAAGCCCTCCGCCCGCCGTCCTGCGCTCTGCAGTGTCCGGCTCCGGCGCGGAGGCGCCCCTTTCCACCGCACCCACCACTGACCTGCTGCTCCGCTGCGCCGTGGCCCTCAACGGCCGTGTCGACCGGAGCGCTGTGCCGTGCCCCAAAGCCCGGCGGCGGGAAGAACCGCAATACCGTAGGAGAAGCGCCACCCCCATGCAGTCCGCCCCCGAAGCAACGCACGCCGAAACCCTCTGGAACCGCCGCTACGAACCCAACGTCGCGGAAGTTAACCAGCTCTGCGACTCCCTGATGGAACTCAAGCCAGGCAGCGAGGTGCCGTACGTCGACCCGCAGCACGATGTTGATGAAGCCAGGATCGTCAGTCTGTTCTCCAACAACGGCCCGGCGCATCCGTCCGGCTTCATCACCGCTGGCAGTGACGAGGCGATGACACGTCTGCTGGGGGTCCACTGGCAGGTTGGCCTGCGGCCCGAATTTGTTATGCCGTGGAACGTACACCCCTGGTACACGCCGGGAGAGCCGCACACGAAGCTAACCAAGGAGGAGGTCCAGGAGGGCCTGCGGCCCCTGCTGCGCTTCCTGGCACTCGTGCCGCGTGCCTCGGTGATCGTTGCGCACGGCACGGAAGCCCAGCGGCTGTGTGCGGCTTTCCTGAAGACCGAGAACCGCATGATCTACCGCCGCAGCTTTAAGATCTACAAGGCCCGGTCCGCGGAGGGACGCTCCTTCGGCGCCACGGAGGAACGCCAGCAGGAGTCGCTCGCAGAGATGCGGCTGGCTTACAAGGACGCCATGGCCCGGACCGGACTGGCTGCCACCGGACGCTAGCTGCACCCGGGAACAAGCCGGGCCCGGGCAGGCCAGGCGCCCGCCCGGGCATCAGCCGGCTGACACCGGAACATCAACGATTCCGGTGAAGCGGCTGCCGATGCCTTCGTACTCACTGCGGACGCAGCCCTCCGGAACCGGGGGAAGTTCCCGTGCGCTGTGGTCGAAACATGCCACGTGCGTGAACTCCGGCCACCACTTCTTGGGACGTGCCATCTCGCGGTAGCTGCAGACCGTGCACTCCAGCGATACCCAGACCGGCCGTTTGCCGGTCCGGTTGGCGCGTGACTGCGCAAGCCACTGCGGCGGATTGGCGTTGAGCTCATCGAGCTCAGAGCGTTCCATCTTTGGCGGGATGCCGTGGCGGGTGGCCATTTCGAGCGGAATATCCAGGATCTGTGCGGCAAGGCGTCGGGTAATCATCGCCTTCAACAATACGGCAGGGCACGACGGCGGTTGTCCGCCGTCGTGCCCTGTTTCAGTTTCGAGGCGGGTCAGTCCGCCTCGGCAAAGGCCTGCCGGAGGTTCGCCTCCTGCTCCTTGGAGAGGTTGGTGGCGATCAGGGTCGCATTCGGGAAGCCGTCCTTGAAAGCATCCAGAACCCGGTCCTCAACGGCATCCGATGACAGCACAAAGAGCGCCGACGTTCCCGGCGTGACTTCCTGCCGGACCTGTTTGATGAAGTTATCGTCAATGCCGACATCAACCATCGATGCCGACAGGGCACCTACCGCAGCACCAACAGCGGCACCGATCAGCGGAATAAAGAAGATCAGCCCAAAGAGCAGCCCCCAAAAACCGCCGCCCAGGGCCCCGGTGCCCACCAGATTGTGCTCCTGGATGGTCCGGGGCTTCTTCTTGTCGCGGGGCCAGGTGATAATCGCCTCGTCCTGCACGTTAATCAGGTTCTGGGACTGGAGGCTGGCGAGGGTTTGCGTTGCCCGTTCTGCGGCATCCGCATCGGGGAATTTCCAGACGGTCAGTGTTGCCATGGCAGATACTCCAAACGGTTGTGATCCTGGCACCGCCCGCTGCGCCAGGGGCGCAACAGGCAGAGTAGACGTCACGTTAGCCAGCGCAATACACCGAGATCAAGGAAAGCCGGGCCCCGGAGCCGGGTCAGCCTCAGATCAGTTTCCTACCGGCCTGACTCACCGTCACCGGAGAGGCTGGACCGGTAAAGCTCCAGCAGGCCGGCGGTGCCGCCCGAATCCCTGGCCCGGCGCTGCCGTTCGGCTCCGGTGCCCTTCTCCCAGAGGCCGGCGAGGCCTGCCTGGACCCATTCCGTGTCCTTCTCCGCTTCCAGCGCCGCTCCGGTGAACTCGAGCAGGGCGCGGATCCGGTCCTTGGCGGGGACCAGCTCCGCGCTCACGGGGTCCACCAGCGTGCTGGTCAAACCCTCCCGGGCTGCCTGCCACATGGCTGCGTCCAGCAGTTCGGCTTCCGGGACGGGCCGGTGCAGATCCCGCTCCGCCTCCTCCACTGCGGTGTTGACCAGTCCCCGGATCAGGGCGGCCAGGAGCACGGAATCCCGTGCCTCGAGCTGGGCATCACCGGCCCGGACCTCCAGGGTCGGATAGGAATCGGAGAGCCGGGCCATCCAGGTCAGGACCCCGCGGTCGATGATCGCTCCGGTGGCAACGAGCTGCTTCACCCGGCGTTCGTAATCCGCTGCGTCCTGGAAGACCGGAGGGCAGCCCTGGACGGGCCAGCGGCGGTAGTGCACCACCCGCCAGCTGCCAAAGCCGCTGTCCCGGCCCAGCCAGTAGGGTGAATTGGTGCTCATGGCGACGATCGCCGGCAGCCATTCCCGGATCCGGTTCAAAGCTTGTACCCCGGACTCCCGGTCCGGAATCGAAACGTGCACGTGCAGCCCGTTGACGAACTGGTCGCCAACGATTCCCGGTGCGCTGTCCCGCAGGTCCCGGTACCGTTCCTTGTCTGTGAGGTCGGGGTAATGGTCTTCGATAAATGGTGCGGACGCCGTTCCAGCCGCCACAACGGAAGCTTTCCTGGCAGCAGCCTCAAGCTGGGCACGGAAGTTGAGCAGATACTCCTCCGCTTCCGTCAGCGTGGAAGAAACCGGGGTGGCAGTTTCGAGCTGGCAGCTGAGCAGCTCGCGCTGGATTTCATCCTCGGTCACCCGCGGAGATTGGTGCAGGTAGCCGGCTACCTCGTCAGCCTTGTGCACCGGCAGCCCGGTGGACGGATCCAGCAGCAGGTACTCTTCCTCGATGCCCAGTGTCGCCATGCATCCCTCCAAGATCGTGTTACGGCCATGGGCGCAGGTAGCGCTGAGCCTGTCTAAAAGCCTAGGTCCAAAATTCTGGTCAGCGTCAAATAAGAAGTAACCTGAGGTTTTTCTCACGTCGGCTACGCGGCAGTGAGTGACCGGCCGAACAGGTCAGTGAGCCCGGACCAGCCGGCTTCGGCCACGGCGGCCCGCTGGCGGGCGGCTCCAGTGCCGGTCCGCTTCAACCGCTCCAGTCCGCGGACAACATAGGGAAGATCCCCGGCGTCTTCCAGCGCGGGCCGGATGAATGCCAGGAGGGTGTTCAACTGGACCTGGGCAGGGGAGGAGACGCCGTCCAGTCCCATCAGGTGCGCGTCGAGGCCATAGCGGGCGGCCTGCCACAGCGCGGCGTCGTGCATCTCCGGGTCGGTGGGAGAGGGTTCCGGTTCCCGCAGGACAGTCGTCACCAAGCCGCGCACCAGGGCCGCCAGGAGAACCGAATCCTGTGCCTCCAGCTGCGCGTCGCCCACCCGCACTTCCAGGGTGGGGTACTGCTGCGAAAGCCGGGCTGCCCAGCCGATGTGGCCGGCGTCCAGCACGACGTCGGTGGCGAGCAGGTGCTCAAGCCGCCGGTCGTAATCGGCGGCATCAGCAAAGTACGGCGGGCAGCCCTGGACCGACCAGCGGCGGTAGTGAATAAGCCGCCAGCTGGAAAAACTTGAATCGCGCCCCCGCCAGAACGGAGAGTTGGCGGAAAGAGCCGCCAGAGTTGCGAGCCAGGGGCGGATGCGGTTCAGGGCGGCTATCCGGTCTTCCCGGTCGGGAATCCCAACATGGATATGCGTACCGTTGAGGTAGTGTTCTCCCGCCACCGCGCCTGTCACCTCGCCCATGAGCAGGTACCGCCCCGATCCTGTGATCTCCGCGGGCGGCTCCGGGATGAGGGGAGCTGCCCCCGTCAGCGCAACACCAACCCCGGAAGCGGAAGCCGCTTCGGCTATATGGGCACGGGAAATCAGGAGCGCTTCAGCCGCCTGATCCAGGGACTCGCAGACAATGGTGGACGTCTCCAGCTGTGAGGCGAGGAATTCTGCGCTCGCCGTTGTCACCAGTGCGGATGTTTCCGCCAGCTTCCCCGAAAGTTCAGCCGCGCGCGCGGCGGGCATACCGCTGAGTGGATCGATGAGCAGGAATTCCTCCTCAATGCCGAACGTCACCATGCATTTCCCCTGTTCGCTGCGCTGGCGGAGGACCTAACCGGTTGGATTAGTTTAGGTCAGTGCCCGGTGCTGAAGGCAGGGGGAAAGGAAGAAGTGTCAGTCCGCTCTGCGCAAGGTGGTCCCCGCCGCGCTAGCCGGTGGCAGCCAGGTGGCCCAGCGCGACCGCGCACACGGACAGCACCAGGTTCAGGGTGACGTTGGCGGCGGCCAGCCGCCGGCTGCCATCGAGCCACAGGAGTACGGTCGCGGTACTCCAGGAGCTGAAGGTCGTCAGGCCGCCGGCCAGCCCGGCAGCAGCAGCGTCATACACGCCGCCGTCGATGCCTCCGCGCTGCAGCAGCCCGAAGGCGGCACCAATCAGCAAGGACCCGGCGACATTGACGATCAGCGTTGCCGTGGGGAAACGAGGGCGCCCGGCCCGCCGTGAACCGGTAAACGCGGTGTCCAGCCCGAACCGGATCAGGGCTCCGGCCATTCCGCCCAGGGCAACGAACAGGAACGTCATGGCTGCACTGCCTTCCTGCCGCGTCCCGGGCGGCCCAGCAGCCGGTTGCCCGCTGCCAGCCCGGCACCCGCTGCGGCCAGCCCAACGGCCGTGCTCAGTCCCGCGTACAGCAGCCAGGTGCCATGCCGCCCGGAGACGAGCAGCGTTTCGATGCTGAGCGCCAGGGCGGAGAAGGTGCTGAAGGAACCCAGCAGTCCAGGTCCCAGCCCCGCCCGGAGCCAGAAGGGCACCGTGGGGCGGAAGAGCCACCAGGAGGTCAGGAAACCCAGTGCCGCACTCGCAGCGATGTTGATGGTGAAGGTGGTGGTGTCGAAGGCACCCGGCACAGGGGGGAACAGCGCGGTCAGCAGGTAGCGTGCTTCGGACCCGGCCAGACCGCCAACGGCCACGGCTGTCCAAACCCGCCACCCCGGCAGGGTCCTTCCGCGGAGCCCTGTGCTGTTCACTGCCGGACGGCCCGCCATGTCAGCGTGAGATAGGGCAGGTCCAGGACTTCCGACGCCATATGCCCCAGGTGTTCATGCAGGTACCAGTCGAGGTTGGCCAGGACCTTTTCCCGGGTGGTCTCCGACGCGGAGAGCCAGTAAGCACGGGTCTTGGCCAGTTCCACCAGATCCGCCGGGGTCATCGGCTGGGTCCAGGCGCTGGTGTGGGAAGCCTCCAGCTGGAAGGGGGGCCCGAGCTCCGGCCGGAAACCCGGCCGCAGGACATCACCGGCATGGATGATGCGGGCGAACCGGTGCACCCACGGAACGCTCACGTCCAGCTGGTTCCAGATCAGGCCGGCCATGCCGCCCGGTTTGAGGATGCGGTCGAACTCGAACGCGGAGGCCACCGGGTCGCACCAGTGCCAGGCCTGGGCGACGGTCACGGCGTCGCAGGACTCCGCTTCCAGCCCTGTCTGCTCAGCGGTTCCAACTGTGGCCGGTACCGCCGGCAGAGCGCGGGTCAGCTGGTCCAGCATGTCCTGGGAGGGGTCCACCGCGTGGACAGTGAAGCCGGCGGAGACCAGGGTGCGGGTGTACTTCCCCGTGCCCGCACCAATATCCGCCACGGTCACCGATGCCGGAGCACGTGCAGCGAGTCCGGGTGTATCAAAAAGCCAGCGGACGGCATCGTCCGGGTAGCCCGGACGGACCCGGTCATAGTGTTCTCCGCCGCTGCGGTAAGTCTGGGCAAGCTGTTGCCGCCGCAGCCCGGGGAGCCGGGGCCCGCTGAACGCCACTGTTTCTGCCTTGGGCCTAGAAGAGGTCGTCGAGGCCGGGGTTCAGCCGCTGCAGTACTTCGTTGTGCAGCACGCCGTTCGTGGCGAGCGCGTTGCCGCCGAACGGGCCGTCTTCGCCGTCGAGGGAGCTGAAGCGTCCACCGGCTTCGGTGATGATGGGGACCAGGGCCGCCATGTCGTAGAGGTTCAGCTCGGGTTCGCAGGCAATGTCCACGGCGCCCTCTGCCACCATGCAGTAGGACCAGAAATCACCGTAGGCACGGGTGCGCCAGACTGATTCGGTAAGGCCAAGGAATCCGTCGAGGTTTCCACGCTGCTTCCAGCCGGTCAGGCTCGAGTAGGAAAGTGAGGCATCCTCCAGGCGGGAGACATCCGAGACCCGCAGCCGCGTGGCGGCAGCCAGGGAGCGGCCCATATAGGCCCCGGTTCCGGTGGCAGCCCACCAGCGCTTGCCCAGCGCGGGTGCGCTGACGACGCCGACCACGGGAACGCCGTCGTCAACCAGTGCGATCAGGGTCGCCCAGACCGGGACGCCGCGGACAAAGTTCTTGGTGCCGTCGATCGGATCGATGATCCAGCGCCGCGGCCCGGACCCGGTGGACCCGAATTCCTCACCAAGCACGGCGTCGCGCGGACGGGCGCGGGAAAGCTGTCCGCGGATGGCTTCCTCTGCGGCTTTGTCCGCGTCGGTGACCGGTGTCAGGTCCGGTTTGGTCTCGACCCGGAGGTCCTGGGCCTTGAACCTGGACATGGTCTGGTCGTCCACGGAGTCGGCCATAACATGGGCGAGACGCAGATCATCGTTGTAGTTCTGAGCGAACGGCATACCTCAACTTATCGCTATTACGCATCCAGTGCCCACGTTTACGCAGGTGCGCCGCGTGCAGCAGCAGGATCCGCCGGTCCGCCACCTGGCCTACTGGCTGCCAAGCTCCTTGGCGTGGGCGCGGTTCTCCGTGCGCATGCCGGAGCCGAGGAGCCGGCGCAGGGATGCCAGGCGGGCGGGCCCGGCGGTGCCGGCCTGACCCGACTCCACCCAGGCATCGAGTCCGCAGTTAACCGCCTCGGCGTCATGGCGGCACCCGCGTTCGCAGGCCTCGGTGCCGGGCTCCAGATCGGGGAAGGCGCTGAGGATCCGGTCAGGGTCAACATGGGCAAGCCCGAAGGAGCGGATGCCGGGAGTGTCGATGATCCAGCTGCCGGCCGGGGCATCGTTCACCTTCAGCGCCAGCGCCGAGGAGGAAGTGTGCCGGCCGCGTCCGGTGACTGCGTTGACGCCTCCGGTGGCGCGGCGGGAACCGGTCAGCGCGTTCACCAGGGTGGACTTGCCCACGCCCGAGTGGCCGACCAGGACGCTGACCCGGCCCAGGAGATGCTCATGGAGCGCGGAGACGGCGTTGCCGGCCAGCCGGGCGGACAATCCGTCATCGGATTCCGAGTCGATGCCGGAGTCCTCTTCCTGCGCCGTGCGGCTGATGATGACTTCCAGGTCAAGATGCTCGTAGTTGGCGAGCAGCTCCGCGGGATCCTTGAGGTCCGCCTTGGTGACGCAGAGCAGCGGGGAGATCCCGGCGTCGTACGCCGCCACCAGCGCCCGGTCGATGAAGCCGGTGCGCGGCTCCGGGTTGGCGGCCGCCACAACGATCACCAGCTGGTCTGCGTTTGCCACCACCACCCGCTCCACCGGATCAGTGTCATCTGCGGACCGGCGGAGGAGGGTGGCGCGCTCATTCACCCGGACCAGGCGGGCCAGGGTGTCCGGGGCGCCGCTGACATCGCCGACAAGTCCCACCAGGTCGCCGGCGACAACCGGGGTACGGCGCAGCTCGCGGGCCCGGGCGGCGGTGACGATGCGCTCGCTGGGGGTGTCTTCGTCCACGATTGCGGTGTACCTGCCCCGGTCCACGGTGATGATCCGGCCGGTGACGGCATCCTCATGCGCGGGCCGGTCCTTGGTCCGGGGACGCGATCCCTTTTTATTGGGGCGGACCCGTACATCGGATTCGTCCCAGCCTCCGGTGCCTCGTCCCACGGTCAGCCTTCCTGCGCTGCGCCGGCGGACTGTCCGGTGGAGGTGGCCAGGTCCGTCCACATTTGGGCGAAGTCCGGCATGGTTTTGGAGGTGGCGCCAATGTCCTCCACAACGACGCCGGGTACAGCCAGTCCGATGATCGCTCCGGCCGTCGCCATGCGGTGGTCGGCATAGGTTCCGAAAACCCCGCCGTGCAGCGGAGCCGGTTCGATCCGCAGGCCGTCCTCCGTTTCGGTGACGGAACCGCCCAGCCGGTTGATTTCGGTCCTGAGCGCGGCCAGCCGGTCCGTCTCGTGTCCGCGCAGATGGGCGATGCCGGTAAGGACCGACGGCGAATCCGCCAGGGCGCAGAGGGCCGCGACCGTGGGCGCCAGCTCACTGGTGTCAGCGAAGACTCCGCCGCGGATCCGTCCCCGGCCGGTAATGGTCAGGACTCCGTCCGCCAGTTCCGCATCGGCGCCCATCTGCGGGAGGATTTCCCGCCACTTGTCGCCCACCTGGGTGGTTGCTGCCGGCCAGCCCGGAATCCGCACTGTCCCGCCGGTGGCCAGTGCCGCCGCCAGGAACGGACCCGCGTTGGAAAGATCGGGTTCGATCGCAGTGTCGAAGGCGCGGATGGTGCCGGGGGAGACCTTCCACTCGTTCGGGACGGAATCGTCCACCTCAACACCGGTTTCCCGAAGGACCTGGACGGTCATGGCAATGTGATCCAGGCTCGGCACGGACTCGCCCCGGTGCACCAGGTGCAGGCCGTTTCCGAACCGGGCGCCGGTGAGCAGCAGCGCAGAGACAAACTGGCTGGATGCGCCCGCGTCAATCTCGAGGCGGCCCCCCGGGACCTCCCCGGTCCCGGTGACCCGGAACGGGAGCGAGCCGCTGCCGCCGTCGTCGACAGTGACGCCCAGCCCGCGCAGGGCCTCAATGGTCGGACCCATGGGCCGCTGCCGGGCGTGGGGATCGCCGTCGAAGGAAACGCTGCCTTCCCGCAGGGCTGCGAGCGGCGGGACAAAGCGCATGACCGTTCCGGCCAGGCCACAGTCGACGTCTGCTTCTCCGGATGCACCGGCCTCGATTGGTTCCACCAGCAGGTCCGGACCGAAAGGCCCGGACCCCGGTACCTCGGTGATCCGCGCGCCGAGGGAGCGCAGCGCTGCGATCATCAGTGCGGAGTCACGCGAATGCAGCGGTGCCCGGAGCCGGGAAGGCCCGTCTGCCAGCGCTGCAAGGACCAGGTACCTGTTGGTCAGTGATTTGGAGCCGGGAACCTGGACTGCCGCGTTCACCGGCTGGTCCGGTGTTGGAGCGGGCCAGCCCGCGGTGATGGGCTGGAGTGCAGAGGAAGAAGTCATGGTGCCTAGGAACCCACAATGTCTGTCGCTGCGCTGCGGACGGCGCGGTCCGCATTGGCCAGCTGCTTTTTGGTCAGCTTGGTGACCTTCCGGGACCGGCGGCCGGCGTCCTTGCCCATGGCGCGCACATTCCGTCCGGTGTCGGAGACGAAGTGCTCGGCGCGCCAGGCGAGTCCGGGACGCCCGTTGGTGTCCACCGCTGCCAGCAGGACCCCGCCGATCAGGGAGAGGTTCTTCAGCAGCTGGGTGCGCCGGTCCTTCCGCCCTTCCTTCGTGGCCGCGTCAGCGTTGCGGTATTCCACGAAGGTGTTCACGCCTGCCGTGGCAGCCAGGACCAGGCCGGCGAGCCGGGAAAACTTGCCGAGTCCGAGCATGGCGGCGGCGCCAAGCTGGGTTGCGCCCAGGACACGGGCGACAGCGACAGGATTGTCCGCGAGTCCGGCTGCCGACGGAACCGCTGAGCCGAGGCGCCCGAGTGTGGGGGACAGCTGCTCAGCGGTCTGCTCCGCGTTCCGGAGCCTCTCCACTCCGGCCGCGACAAAGCCAGCGGCAAGGAGCGGGCGGGCTAGGGTTCGGACAATCGTCATGCGTTCCTCCTGGAGTACGCCGGAATCCGGCGTGAAGTACTGGGATGATACGGCGGCGCCAGGCGTGCCGTAAGCAAACGGATATCCCCTAGTCTGGCACCTTTGGCACCCTTATACACTGTCCACCGCCGCGGGGGGAGGAATAACCGCACGGCGGCAGTGGTTATGGTTTGCACCGGCGGCGTCAACCTGTGCCGCCCGGGACACCACCAGGGAAGGGGCGGAAGCAAGGAATGGCGAATATGCTGCTGGACCCCGGGGCGCAGGCCCCCACGGACCAGCCCCGCTTGCTGCTACGCACGCGGCCCTTAGACTTGAACTTGATGAGAACTGATGTGCCGGAAGGCAGCCCACAGGTGGAAGATCCGGGCCTGGACGTCACGGCAGAGTCCGAGCAGGCCCGCAAGCTGAGGTTCGAGCGGGACGCAATGCAGTACGTGGACCAGCTCTACTCGGCTGCCATGCGCATGGCCAGGAACCCGGCTGACGCGGAGGACCTGGTCCAGGAGGCCTACACGAAGGCCTTCTCGGCGTTCCACCAGTACAAGCCCGGGACCAACCTCAAGGCCTGGCTCTACCGCATCCTGACCAACACGTACATCAACCTGTACCGGAAGCGGCAGCGGGAACCGCTGCAGTCCAATTCCGAAGGCGTCGAGGACTGGCAGCTGGCGCGTGCGGCGGAACACAGCTCCTCCGGCCTGCGTTCGGCAGAGGCCGAAGCGCTGGATCACCTGCCCGATTCCGACGTCAAGAGTGCGCTCCAGGCCATTCCGGAGGAGTTCCGCCTGGCGGTGTACTTCTCCGACGTCGAAGGTTTCGCTTACAAGGAAATCTCGGAAATCATGAACACGCCCATCGGCACGGTGATGTCGAGGCTGCACCGCGGACGCAAGATGCTCCGCGAGCTGCTGGCCGAATACGCCCATGAGCGGGGCATCAAAGCGAAGGTACGGCCGGCAGCAGCTGGTGCCGGTGACAAGAAGAATCAGGGGAACACACTATGAGCGATTGCCAGAGCCTGGGCGATTGCGAGGACGCACGCATCGAGAGGTTGTACGAATACCTCGACGGCGCGCTCTCCCATGACGATCTGGTCGAGATTCAGGACCACCTGCGGGGCTGTCCCGAGTGCGCGGAGGAACACGACCTGGAGTGCGTCATCCGCTCAGTGGTCAAGCGGTCCTGCACGGAGGCTGCTCCGGCGACGCTGAAAGCCAGCATCCTGGCGAGGATCAGCCAGATCCAGGCCGTGGACCACTAAACCGGTTACCAAGCTGAGTACACAGAAACCCCCGCCGCCGTGAGGCTGCGGGGGTTTCTGTTTGGTGCGGCCTGACCGCACAAGTGTCCTGACTTAGGTGTTGGGACGCTTGCCGTGGTTTGCGCCACCGCGCTTGCGGTCCTTGCGCTTGCGTGCTCGCTTGCTCATGGCTGCCTCCTTCTATTTGACAACAAGTTTTGCCCTTCAGTCTCCCACAGACTGCACCATTGGCGTAAATGGGGCGGCCTGCACCGCAGGTGGAGGGCAGGCCGGATCCGGCGGTCTTCCGGGGCTGTCCCCTAAGATGGTCCAACAAGCGACCAAAGGAGTTCCGCATGCGAGCGGTGTACGCACAGTCCCAGTCCCAGGAGGATCCGCTCAGCGGCCTGGTGGTCGGTGAACTCGACCGCCCGGAAGCTGTCCCGGGGTTCCGCCGGGTCCGGGTCCGTGCATCAGCGCTGAACCGGCACGACCTGTGGTCCCTGCAGGGTGTTGGGCTCCCTGCCGGCAGTCTCCCCATGGTGCTGGGCTGCGACGCAGCAGGCGTTGACGACGACGGCAACGCCGTCATTGTCCATTCCGTCATTTCCAGCCCGGGCTGGGAAGGGGACGAGACACTGGATCCGCGCCGTACCCTGCTGTCCGAACGCTACCCGGGGACGATGGCGGACGAGGTGTGGGTGCCGGCGCGCAACCTGGTGCCCAAGCCTGCCCAGCTGAGCTTCGAGGAAGCCGCCTGCCTTCCCACCGCCTGGCTCACGGCGTACCGGATGATCTTCACGGTTTCGCCGGCGGCTCCGGGATCGACCGTCCTGGTCCAGGGCGCAGGGGGAGGGGTTGCCACTGCCTTGGTGTCCCTGGCCTCGGCTGCCGGATTCCGCGTCTGGGTCACCGGCCGCAGCCAGGAGAAACTTGAGCAGGCCCGCCGGTTGGGCGCGGACGAGGTGTTCGAGGCCGGTGCGCGGCTGCCTGAGCGTGTGGACACGGTCTTTGACTCAGTGGGGGAAGCGACGTGGGCGCATTCCCTGAAGGCGTTGAAGCCCGGCGGAGCCCTGGTGACCTGCGGTGCCACCAGCGGGCCGAATCCTCCCGCGGACCTGAACCGTGTCTTCTTCCTGCAGCTCAAGGTGCTGGGTTCCACCATGGGAACGAAGCCGGAGCTGCAGCGGCTGGTTCAGTTCCTGCTGGCCACAGGGGTACGGCCCGAAATCGACTCGGTCCTGCCCCTGGAGGACGCTGCCAAGGGCTTCCGCCGGATGCACGACGGCGCGGCAGCAGGCAAAATCGTCTTCCGGCACTGAGATTCGGCCCGCACCGGCTCCGTGGAGACGCGAAAGGCGCCCGCAGTGTGCGGGCGCCTTTTCAAGCGGGTGAAATGCTGTCCACCGGTCAGTTCATATCCGGCAGGTCCAGCCAGCGGAACCAGCCGCGGTGCAGGACCAGCCAGGCAATCAGCCCATAGCCGGCCTGGCCGGGGGCCCCGCCGTTGGAAGCCAGGTCCGTGCGCCACTGCTCGTGGTTAAGGAGCGGAGTCAGCGTGTCCACGTAGACATGCTTGCGCCGGGTTGTGACATCCCCGAAAGCGGCTGACAGGTCGGCCAGTTTCCGGTTGCGTTCCTGGTCCAGGCCAGGGGGAGGTCCCACCACAAGGACCTTGATGCTCATCTGCGCCGCGCCGTCCAAAATGTTCGCCAGGTTCAGCCGGCTGCGCGCAGTGGAAAGTTCCAGGTCAAGGTCCCGGTCGGAAAGTCCAATGACCAGACGGTTCTCACAGGTTTCGTCGAACCTGCGGCCGGCTTCCATCAGCCAGCGGTTGGCAAGTGCTTCAGTGCCTTCGCCCGGGGCAGCGAGGCTGTACGCCTCGAGTTTCGCGTGTTCCGGCGTCGTTCGTGCCAGCACGCGTCCCAGCCAGCCCAAAGCGCGGGGATCGCCGTGGCCGGCGAGCAGTTCGTCACCGACCGCAGCAAGCCTGATTCTGCGTTGTTCCACGAGTTCCCTTTTCCAATAGCCGAAAAGTCCAGATGAAGGGTGCGTTAAAAGCCGGGTGGGGCACCAACGGTGCCCCACCCAAACCTAGCCTACTATCGGCGCTCGAAAGCCTTCTTGACCAGGATGTCCTGCTCAACGGCGTGGCGCTTGGCCGAACCGGTAGCGGTCGAGGCCGAGGCCGGCCGCGAGACCAGCTTGAGCGGGCGGTCCAGCTCCGGCGGCAGGTTCAGTCCGATAAACGGCCAAGGACCCTGGTTTGCCGGTTCGTCCTGTGCCCACACCAGCTCGGCGTTCGGGTACTTGGCAACCGCTTCGTTGATCTCCCTGGAGGGCAGCGGGTAAAGCTGCTCCACCCGGATGATCGCCGTCTTCTCGTCACCGGTTTTCTGGCGGTTGGCCAGCAGATCGTAGTAGAGGCGGCCGGAAACCAGCAGCACCTTCTCGACCGCGTTGGCATCGAGTTCCGCATGCTCGCCGATGACGGGCTGGAACGAACCCTGGGTGAATTCCTCCACCCCGGTGGCAGCTGCCTTCAGGCGCAGCAGCTGCTTGGGTGTGAAGATCACCAGAGGCTTCCGCGGCCGGCTGTAGGCCTGACGGCGCAGCAGGTGGAAGTGGGAGGCACCCGTGGTCGGGTTCGCCACGATCATGTTGTCCTCGGCGCAGAGCTGCAGGAAACGCTCGATGCGCGCCGACGAGTGGTCCGGACCCTGTCCCTCGTAGCCGTGCGGCAGCATCATGACCAGCGAGGAACGCTGGCCCCACTTCTGCTCGGCCGAGGAAATGAATTCATCGATGATCGTCTGCGCGCCGTTGACGAAGTCGCCGAACTGGGCTTCCCAGAGCACGAGTGCGTCCGGGCGTTCCACGGAGTAGCCGTATTCGAAGCCGAGGGCCGCGAATTCAGAGAGCAGGGAATCGTAGATCCACAGCTTGGCCTGGTTCGGGTCCAGATCGCCAAGCGGCATCCACTCGGCGCCGGTGGCGCGGTCATGGAAGACGGCGTGCCGCTGGGTGAACGTGCCGCGCCGGGAGTCCTGGCCTGCCAGGCGGACCGGGACACCTTCCATCAACAGGGAGCCGAAGGCCGCGATCTCCGCGAAGCCCCAGTCGATGTTGCCCTCGCGGGACATCTGCTCACGCTTTTCGAGCAGCGACTTGAGCTTCGGGTGCACGGTGAAGCCTTCCGGCACAGCCACGTGGGCCTTGCCGATGCGGGCCAGCGTGTCCGGGGAGATGGCAGTGCTGGCGGGCGCGACGACGGTCGAGCCCTCCTGCTGCGCGACCGGACGCTCCAGGTCGGAGACAGCTTCCGAGTCCTTGGTAATGACCGGGATCGGTGAGGTCTGTGCGGCATGGGTCTCGGCGAAGACCCGCTCCAGCCGGCTCTGGTAATCGCGCAGCGCCTGCTCAGCCTCTTCCTGGCTGATGTCACCGCGTCCGATCAGGGACTCGGTGTAAAGCTTGCGCACGGAGCGCTTGGCCTCGATCAGCGAGTACATCATCGGCTGCGTCATCGAGGGATCGTCACCCTCGTTGTGCCCGCGGCGGCGGTAGCAGACCATGTCGATGACGACGTCCTTGTTGAACCGCTGGCGGTAGTCGAACGCCAGCTGGGCAATCCGGACAACCTGCTCCGGATCGTCGCCGTTCACATGGAAGATCGGAGCCTGGACCATCTTGGCGACGTCGGTGGCGTACACCGAGGAGCGCGAGGAGGACGGCGCCGTGGTGAAACCAACCTGGTTGTTCACGATCACGTGGATGGTGCCGCCGGTGCGGTAGCCGCGCAGCTGGGAGAGGTTGAGCGTTTCCGCCACCACGCCCTGACCGGCGAAGGCTGCGTCGCCGTGAATCAGGATCGGCAGGACAGGGAACTCATCGCCCCGGTCCAGGCGGTCCTGCTTGGCGCGGACAATGCCCTCAAGGACCGAATCCCCGGCTTCGAGGTGGGAGGGGTTGGCAGCCAGGTAGACCTTCGTCTGGTTGCCGTTATCCGACGTGAAGGTTCCCTCGGTGCCGAGGTGGTACTTCACGTCGCCTGAACCCTGCACGGAGCGCGGATCCTGCGTGCCTTCAAATTCGCGGAAGACCTGGGCGTAGGTCTTGCCGGCGATGTTGGTCAGCACGTTCAGGCGGCCGCGGTGGGCCATGCCGATTCCGACTTCTTCCATGCCGTCATCCGCGGCACCGGAAATGATGGTGTCCAGCAGCGGAATCAGGGATTCGCCGCCTTCAAGGGAGAACCGCTTCTGGCCAACGAACTTGGTCTGCAGGAACGTTTCAAACGCTTCGGCCGCATTGAGCTTGCCCAGGATGCGCAGCTGCTCCTCGCGGGAGGGCTTGCTGTACGGTGCCTCGAGGCGGTCCTGGAACCAGGTGCGCTCTTCCGGATCCTGGATGTGCATGTATTCGATGCCGGCCGTGCGGCAGTAGGCATCACGCAGCACGCCGAGGATCTTGCGCAGCTTCAGCATCGGCTTGCCGCCGAAACCGCCGGTGGGCCATTCGCGGTCCAGGTCCCAGAGGGTCAGGCCGTGGGTGAGTACGTCAAGGTCGGCGTGGCGGCGCTGGACGTATTCCAGCGGGTTGGTGTCCGCCATCAGGTGTCCGCGGACCCGGTAAGCGTGGATCAGCTGCTGGATGCGGGCAACCTTGTTGATCTGCTCATCCGGGTTGACCTGGATGTCGGGGCTCCAGCGCACGGGCTCGTAGGGGATGCGCAGCGACTCGAAGACGTCGTCGTAGAAGTTCTGCTCACCCAGCAGCAGCTGGTGGATGATGCGCAGGAACTCGCCGCTGCCGGCGCCCTGGATGACCCGGTGGTCATAGGTGGAGGTCAGGGTGATGACCTTGGAGATGGCATTGCGCGCCAGGATTTTCTCATTGGATCCCTGGAACTCGGCCGGGTATTCAAGGGCGCCGGCGCCGATGATGCAGGCCTGGCCCTTGGACAGGCGGGGAACCGAATGGACCGTGCCGATGCCGCCGGGGTTGGTCAGCGAGATGGTGGTGCCCTTGTAGTCGTCCGCGGTCAGCTTGCCGTTGCGGGCGCGCTTGACGAGGTCTTCATAGGCGTGCCAGAACTCCGAGAAGTTCAGCGTTTCGGCCTTCTTGATGTTCGGAACCACCAGCAGGCGCGTGCCGTCGGGCTTCGGCATGTCGATGGCAAGGCCGAAGTTCACGTGGGCAGGCTGGACGGCAACGGGCTTGCCATCCACCTCGTCGTAGTAGACGTTCTGCGACGGGAACTGGGCCGCGGCGCGGATGATGGCGTAGCCGAGCAGGTGGGTAAAGGAAATCTTGCCGCCGCGTGCACGCTCGAGGTGGCTGTTAATAACGATGCGGTTGTCGATCAGCAGCTTTGCCGGGACCGCGCGGACGGTGGTGGCCGTCGGGACGCTCAGGCTGAGGTCCATGTTCGTGGCGATGGCCTTTGCCGGGCCGCGCAGCACGGTGACCGTGTCGTCTTCGGTGTCGGCACTGGGCTTGGTCTTGGGCAGCTGAGCCGGAATGGGCGCGGACTTGGTCTCCGGCTTGGTGTCGGCAGCGGGCTGCTTGGCAGCGGCGGCAGCGGACTTTGGCTCGTCCTTGGCTGAGGCTGCTTCCTTGGCTACGGGCGGCTTTCCGGACTCCTGCGACGCTGCAGGGGACTCGCCGGAGGCCTTGGGAGCCGGGGTCTCCGCGTTCACGACCGGCAGCTGCCGGGTTGCGGGATTGGCGCCGAGCTCACTCGGGGGAGTGGAGCCGTTGCCCGAAACGGGGCTTCCGGAAGCGTGCTTGGCGTCCTCGGCCTTGAAAGACTCGAAAATGCTCCACCACTTCTTGTCGACAGAATCCTTGTCCTTGAGGAACTGCTCGTACAATTCGTCGACAAGCCATTCGTTGCCGCCGAATTCCTCCGGCAGGCGGTGGTTGGGTTGGTCTGGCACTAGTTATACGCCTCTTCCATGAATTGCCGTTTGCCCTGATGGCACCATGATCTGGGCGCTTCCGCCTCAAGACTGGCTGGTGCGGCCCGGTGCGCAGTGACCGAGACTTGGTTGCAAGTCTAGTTACAGATGGACGGAAGTGGCCAATCTCGGCGCCGTGTGGTTGTGGGATGCGACACATATTGGGCGCTGCGGGCATCCCCCCAGGGTGGACCCCCCCCCGGGAGACGCGGTTCCACTTCAGGGTGCCGGATGTTCCTCTGGTGCAGTGAAGCGAAAGCTGTAAACTGAAACTTCTATGGACAGCAACTCTAGGCGCCGGCCTGCCTCCTCGTCCGCGGTTACCGCGGCGAAGACGCACAGAGCCGGCAACGCCCGCACCCGTTCCCCGCATTCTCCGGCAGAGTCATCGGAGCCTTCCAGTCCGGCCTCAGCCGACCATCCTCCGCCAGGCGCTAATCCGCCTACCCGCTTCCCCGGAAACCTAAAGCCCAGCCCCGCTGAGGGGGTGGCCTGCTGATATGGAGTGGTTATTCCTCTGTGCAGGCTTGCTGCTCATCTGCGGAACCGGGTTCTTCGTCGCCGTCGAGTTCGCCCTTGTGGCCCTGGACCAGCCCACAGTCCGCCGTGCGGTTGAAGATGGCGACCAGAAGGCCGTGCCCCTGCTGCGCTGCCTCACCACCCTGTCCACCCAGCTCTCCAGCTGCCAGCTCGGCATCACCATAACCACCCTCCTCACCGGGTATGTCATGGAGCCGTCGGTGGGCCGCCTGCTGCAGGGCCCCCTGGCGGTCCTGGGCTTGCCCCCGGCGGCGGCCCTCTCGGTTTCGGTGGTGGCCGCGATGCTGCTGGCGACCCTGCTCTCGATGCTGCTGGGCGAGCTGATTCCGAAGAACATGTCGATTGCGCTTCCCTTTAGGGTCGGCAGGGCTCTGGCCCGTCCCCAGCTCGCCTTCACCTTTGTTTTCAAGCCGGCCATCCTGCTCCTCAACGGGTTTTCCAATAAGGTCCTGAACCTGTTCGGCCTCGAAGCCAAGGAAGAGGTCTCCGGGGCGCGGACGCCGGCGGAGCTCTCGTCGATGGTGCGCCGTTCGGCTGAGATGGGCACCCTGGACCGCGGAACCGCGAACTTCCTGGCCCGCACCCTCTCCTTCTCCGAACGGACCGCCGCGGATGTTATGACTCCCCGCATCCGCCTGGAAACCATGGACTCTGAGCAGCCCGTCTCCGATGTGATCGAGGCAGCCCGCCGGACCGGGTACTCCCGGTTCCCCGTCCTGGGCGATTCCCCGGACGATATTCGGGGAGTGGTGCACGTCAAGAAGGCCGTGGCCGTTCCGCGGCACAAACGCAGCGGACTGCCCGTGGCGGCCATCATGAGCGAAGTCCTGCGTGTGCCGGAAACGGTGCATCTGGACTCCCTGCTCTCGGAACTGCGCGGGGCAAACCTGCAGCTCGCCGTGGTGCTTGACGAGTACGGCGGAACAGCGGGCGTCGCCACGCTGGAGGACCTGGTCGAGGAAATTGTCGGCGAGGTGTCCGATGAGCACGACAAACTGAAGCCCGGAGTTCTGCAGAGCGCTTCCGGCTACTGGTACTTCCCGGGCATCATGCGGCCGGATGAGGTCAGTGAGCTGGTCCCGTCGCTGCAGGTGCCGGACGATTCCGGCTACGAAACAGTTGGCGGCTACATCATGGCCGGGCTGGGCCGGATCGCCGAAGTGGGGGATACCGTGCCGGTGCCGGGTGGAACGCTGGAAGTGGAACGGATGGATGGACGCCGGATCGACCGTGTCTGTTTTGTCCCTGACGGAGATGAAGAGCCGGCAGCTGGGCGGGACGCCGGCGAAGGTGCGGACCGGAAACCGTCCGCTCCCGTGTCCACGGCCCGGGAGCCAAAGCCGTCTGCGCCCACCGGCCAGCCGGTCCACGGTTCGACGGCGGCACCGCTGCGGAAAGAAGGTGCCCGATGAATGACCTCGCAGGGATTTTCTGGCTTGTGGTCCTGCTGATGGGCAATGCGTTCTTTGTTGGCGCCGAGTTCGCCGTGATGTCCGCCCGGCGCAGCCAGATTGAGCCCCTTGCCGACGCCGGTTCCAAGCGGGCGAAGACCACGCTCTGGGCGATGGAGCATGTCTCCCTCATGCTGGCGTGCGCCCAGCTGGGCATCACCGTGTGCTCACTGCTGATCCTGTACGTCGCGGAACCGGCAATCCACCATCTGCTGGCTGCACCGCTCACGGCGGTCGGCGTGCCGGTGGAAGTGGCTGATTTGGCCGGGTTCCTGGTGGCGCTGCTGTTTGTGACTTTCCTGCACGTAACGATCGGCGAAATGGTGCCCAAGAACATCTCGGTGTCAGTGGCCGACCGCGCCGCCCTGGTGCTGGCTCCGCCGCTGGTGATGATTTCGCGTGTGGTGCGTCCGGTCACCGCAAGCCTGAACTGGGTCGCCAACCATGCCCTGCGGATGGTTGGGATTACCCCAAAGGATGAGGTCACGTCCTCCTTCACGCTGGAGGAAGTGCAGTCGATCGTGCAGGAGTCCACGCGGCACGGACTGGTGGCGGACGACTCCGGCGTCATCTCCGGGGCTCTGGAGTTCTCCGGCCAGACCGCCGGTGAGGTGATGATTCCGCTGGATGAGCTGGTCACGCTCCGCACCGACTGCACTCCCGCGGAGTTCGAGAAGGCCGTTGGCCGGACAGGTTTTTCCCGGTTTGTGCTGATGGATGACGACGGGAACTTCACGGGCTACATGCACCTGAAGGATGTCATGGCGATTCCGGAGGAGGCTTTCGAGCGGCCGATCACCGAGAACAAGGTGCGCACGCTCGCGAATCTGCGGCTTCAGGACGGCATCGAGGACGCGCTGGCAGTCATGCAGCGCACGGGCTCCCACGTAGCCCGTGTCCTTGGTCCGGATTCGCAGACCCGCGGAGTCCTCTTCCTTGAGGACATCATTGAACAGCTCATCGGAGAGATCCGGGATGCCACGCAGGCCCAGGGGTTCCGCCGCTCCGGGGAGAGCTTCGCCGGGTAGCCGCAAAACCCCGGACGAAACGCATATGCGAATGATTCGCGTTTGCGTTATGCTGGGGATCTCCGGCTTTCCGGAACTTCCATTGACACCTGAAACGGGGATTTTGACTCTATGCGCCGTCTGCCCATTCGACTCACCGGTTACCTCATCGCCGCCGGACTGGCACTCACCGCGTGCTCTTCGGACAGCGGGGGGAACGGTGCAGGCACGGGCACCGGAGACGGCACCATCCGTGTCGTGGCCTCGACCGACGTTTACGGCAGCATCCTCGAATCCGTAGGCGGAGAGCACGTGAGCGTGGAGTCGATCATCAACCGGCCGTCCCAGGACCCGCATTCCTACGAAGCCACCGCCCGGGACAAGCTCGCCGTCTCCGAGGCAAGCCTTGTGGTGCTCAACGGCGGCGGGTACGACAGCTTCATGGAAAGCCTGGTCAAGGATGAAGGACTGCCTGCCGAGGACGTGCTGAACGCCGTGGAGATTTCCGGTCTCGGTGAGGAATCCGGCCACACGCACTCCGATGAGGAATCCGGGGCGGACGAGGCCCATGACCACGCCGGACACTCGCACGGTGAATTCAATGAGCACGTCTGGTATGACCCGGCAGCCATGGGCCAGCTGGCCGAAGCGGCCGCGCAGCGCCTGGCCGAACTGGATCCGGCCAACGAAGCGTCCTTCCGGGACAACGCAGCAGATTTCCGTGCCGGGATCAGCGAATTGGAGACCAGGCTGGAAGCCCTTCGTCCCGCAGCCGACGGGCGCGGCGTCGCGATGACTGAACCCGTTCCGGCCTACCTCCTCGAGGATGCCGGGCTGCACAATGACACTCCCGAGGACTTCACCCAGGCGGTGGAGGAAGGCTCGGACGTGCCGCCCGCGGTACTCAAGGAAATGCAGGACCTGATGTCCTCTGCGGACATCGCCTTCCTGGCCTACAACGAGCAGACTTCCACCTCACAGACTGAGGCTGTCCGGAACACCGCGGAATCCGCCGGCATCCCCGTGGTGGACTTCTCCGAAACCCTTCCGGAAGGTGAGGACTACCTCGGCTGGATGGGACTCAACATCGATGCCATTGAGGGCGTCCTGCAGTGAACCGCCCGGTTGTCCAGCTCCGCGGCGCCTCGATGGCGTTCGGTGACCGGACACTGTGGCAGGGACTTGACCTCGACATCCATGCCGGCGAGTTCCTGGCCGTCCTGGGCCCCAACGGCACCGGCAAGACCACCCTGTTGAAGGTGCTTCTGGGCCTGCAGCCGCTGAGCGCCGGGTCCGTCACTGTCAACGGCCGGAAGATCGAGCGCGGAAGCAGCGACATCGGATACATCCCCCAGCAAAAGTCCTTCAGCCCGGGCACGCCGCTGCGCGCCCGGGACCTGGTTGGCATGGGTGTCGACGGCGACAAGTGGGGGCTGCGGCTGCGGCGGGCACCGGTCCGCCGGCGTGTGGACGAACTGCTGACCCAGGTCGGTGCCACCGGCTACGCGGACGAGCCGGTCGGCAAGCTCTCCGGCGGTGAACTCCAGCGGCTGCGGGCCGCCCAGGCGCTGGCAACGGATCCGGACCTGCTGCTCTGTGACGAGCCCCTGCTCTCCTTGGACCTGCATCACCAGAAAGCCATCAGCGCGCTCATCGATGAGCGCTGCCACGTCCAGGACTCCGCCGTCGTGTTCGTGACCCACGAAATCAACCCCATCATCGACTACGTTGACCGCGTCCTCTACCTGGCAGGCGGTCAGTTCCGGACCGGCACGCCGTCCGAGGTCCTGCGCTCCGAGGTCCTCTCGGACATGTACGGCTCCCATGTAGAGGTACTGCGCAGCCACGGCCGGATCGTGGTGCTGGGCGTCCCCGATGCGACAACCCACCACCACGGTGAAAGTGAAGACGACCTTGGACCTTTCTGATTTCTTCTCCTCCGTCTTCGACTTCAGCGACTACGGGCAGCTGCTGCCGCTGGTGACCAACTCCCTGTGGGCTGCAGCCATCCTGGGTCTGGTCGGCGGGCTGATCGGCATCTTCGTGATGATGCGGGACCTGGCCTTCGCCGTGCACGGCATTGCTGAACTGTCCTTTGCCGGCGCAGCGCTGGCGCTGCTCATCGGCGCCAATGTTGTCCTGGGATCGCTGGTCGGCTCCATTACGGCGGCGCTGCTGCTGGCCGTGCTTGGCCTGCGTGCCCGGGACCGGAACTCCATCACCGGCGTCATCATGCCCTTCGGGCTTGGCCTGGGCATCCTCTTCCTGGCCCTTTACGAGGGACGCTCGGCCAACAAATTCGGCCTCCTGACCGGACAGATCGTTGCCGTGGACAGCGTCCAGCTGAACCTGCTCGCCATCTGCGCGGCAGTGGTGGTCATCGGCCTTGTGGTGGTCTGGCGGCCGCTCACCTTCGCCAGCGCGGATCCGGACCTGGCGGAGGCCCGCGGAGTTCCCGTGGGTGCCCTGTCGATCGTCTTTATGTTCCTGCTGGGACTCTCCGTGGCACTGTCCATCCAGGTGGTTGGCGCGCTTCTCGTGCTCTCGCTGCTGATCACTCCGGCAGCCGCCGCACTGCTGGTCACCTCTTCGCCGAGGCTGGTGGTGGCGCTAAGCGTGGTCTTCGCCCTGGTTTCGGCTGTGGGTGGGATCCTGCTGGCGCTGGGCGGACGAATTCCGATCAGCCCCTACGTGACCACGATTTCCTTCGCCATCTACGTTGTCTGCCGCGTGATTATGAAAGTGCGCGGGCGCAGCCGGAGGTTCAGCGCGGACACCTCCACGGTGTCAGCCCGCTAAACCCGGTTGCCGGAATGCTCCAGGAGACCGGCTGCGGCTAACGTGAGCAGTCGGGGCAGAGTCCGAAGACTTCCACCGTGTGTGCAACGTCCGTAAAACCGTGTTCCCTGCCGAGCCGTGCAGCCCAGCTTTCGACAGCAGGAGCTTCGACTTCCACTGCTTTTCCGCAGTTCCGGCAGACCAGGTGATGGTGGTGGTGGGCGGCCTCGCAGCGGCGGTACAGGACCTCGCCGTCGGCGCCCCGCAGCACATCCACCTGCTCCTCATCCGCCATGGACTGCAGGATCCGGTAGGTGGTGGCCAGGGACACCGGTTCACCGCGGTCCTGCAGCAGGCGGTGGAGTTCCTGGGTGCTTACGAAGTCTTCCAGCGAGTCCAAGGTGCGGCCCACCGCGAGACGCTGACGGGTGACCCGTGGCTCGGCCGTCCGCCTTGATGGCGATGGCTGCGCTGACATGGGAGCCTCCTGCGGCTTCGGGTAGATGGGCTGCCCCCAGATTATCAGCGATGCGCCTTCCCGGTCCCGCCGCCTCCGTGGCCTGCCGGAGTATCGTGACCGTATGAAGATGACGAAGTACAGCCACTCGTGTGTCCGATTCGAAAAGGCCGGCGCCGTCCTGGTCCTTGACCCCGGGAACTTCTCCGAGGTGGAGGAGGCGCTGGAAGGCGCCGACGCGATCCTGGTGACGCATGAACACGCTGACCACATAGACCAGGAACGGGTGCTTCCGATCCTCTCGGAGCGGGAGGACCTGCGGCTGTACGCTCCGGCGCCGCTGGCCGCGTCCCTGCGCGAAGCCGTGGAGGAAGAGGTCCGCGGCCGTATCCTTGATGTCCAGCCCGACTCCGCGTTTGAGATTGCCGGCATCGGGATTCGTTCCTTCGGCGGGCAGCACGCCCTGATTCATCCGCTGATCCCGATGGTCCGGAATCTGGCCTACCTGATTGAAGGCGGTATCTACCATCCGGGCGACTCCTTCATTGTTCCGAACGGCCTCAAGGCCACAACGCTCCTGCTGCCGATCCACGCACCCTGGTCGAAGGTCGGCGAAGTGATCGACTTCCTGATCAGCTGCGGTGCCGAAACGGCCTACCCCATCCATGACGCACTCCTGAACGGCAACGGCCGGAAGATCGTGGAGAAGCACCTGGAACGGTTCGGTGGAATGTACGGCACGCGGTATGTGTCGCTTGCCTCCGGCGACGTGGTGGACGTGTGAACGGCGTGCTGATCAGCGCGGGGGAGCTGCAGGAGCTCCTCGCAGGGAACCGGCCCGTGCGCCTGCTGGACGTGCGGTGGGAACTGGGCCGCACTGACGGGCACAGCCAGTACCTTGCCGGCCATCTGCCGGGCGCGGTCTTCGTGGATCTGGATACGGAGCTCTCCGCTCCGCCCGGACCCGGTGGGCGGCACCCGCTGCCGGTGCCGGAGGACTTCCACACTGCTGCCCGTGGCTGGGGAATCAACGACGGCGACCTGGTGGTTGCGTACGACGCCGCCGGAGGAGCCGCCGCTGCACGCGCCTGGTGGCTGCTGCGCCACGCCGCCTTCCCGGAGGTCCGGCTGCTGGACGGCGGCCTGCCCGCCTGGCAGGAAGCCGGTGGCAGGCTTGCCGAGGGCAACGAGGTTCCCGTCCCGGGCACTGCCGTCCTTTCCTGGGGACACCTGCCGGTGGCTGACATGGAAACTGCCGGCGAACTGGCATCCTCGGGGGTCCTGATCGATGCCCGGGCTCCGGAACGGTTCCGCGGCGAGCACGAACCCATCGACCCCCGGGCCGGGCATATCCCCGGAGCCGTCAACATCCCCGCAGCCGGAAACCTGGAGGCCAACGGCCGGTTCGCCGATGCAGGCGTGCTCCGCTCCCGGTTTGAGGCGGCCGGCGTCGACGGGACCAAGCCGGTTGCCGCCTACTGCGGCTCCGGAGTGTACGCCGCCGCGGCAGTGGCTGCCCTGGCTGTTGCCGGCTTCGACGCCGCCCTGTACCCGGGCTCGTGGTCCGAGTGGTCGTCCACCCCCGGAGCGCCGGTGGCAACCGGCGCCGGTGACGGGTAGCGTCAAAGCCATGTTTACCGGCCGTCCCGTTCCGCCGCCGCTGCACGTGCAGCGCAGCGGCCATGACGCCAGCAGCTTTCACCGAGGAGAACGAATGAGCACGCTATTCACCAAGATCATCGAGGGTGAGATTCCCGGCCGCTTTGTCTGGAAGGATGACGACGTCGTTGCCTTCCTCAGCATCGGGCCCCTCGCCGACGGGCATACCCTGGTCGTTCCGCGCCGGGAAGTGGATAAGTGGACGGACGCCCCGGCTGACCTGCTGGCGAAGCTGACCGCCGTCGCGCAGGAGATCGGCAAGGTCCAGGTGGAAGTGTTTGGTTCGGAGCGGGCCGGGCTGACCATTGCCGGCTTCGAGATCGACCACCTGCATCTCCACGTGTGGCCGGTGAACTCCCTCCAGGACTTCGACTTCAGCCGTGCCGACACGAACCCCGACCAGGACCGGCTGGCAGCCAACGCGGAGAAACTGCGCGACGGGATGCGGGCCGCCGGGCACGCGGAGTTCGTGCCCGGCGCGTAGCCAGGTCCCCAGGCTCTTCGCCGGCCCCGGCAGCTATGCCGGGGCCAGCGCCTGGTTAAGTGCGGTCCGGATCCGTTTCTCCGAAACGGACCGGGCCGTTCCCAGTTCCTGGGCGAAGAAACTGATCCTGAGCTCCTCGATCATCCAGCGGACCTCCCTGAGGGCCGGGGGAGTGCCGGCCCCGGGCAGCAGGGCCGCGACGGCGTCGTCGTAATCATCTTCCAGCCCCTGGACCACTGCCATGTTGAGGGAATCGCGCTGGATGTTGGTGGGCAGCTTCTCCAGCCGCCGCTCAATTCCGGCAAGGTAGCGCGGCAGCTGGGCCAGCTGGGCGTAGCCGGTGCGGGCCACAAAACCGGGGTAGACCAGCTGCTCCAGCTGCGCCCGGATGTCGTTCAGGGCCGAGATCAGGGCCAGGGACGTGGTGCCCTTAAGCTGCTTCTGGATGCGCCGCGTGCTGGAAAGCACCTTCTCCACGATGGCCGTCACGGTGAACACGGTGTCTATCAGCTCTGCCCGCACGCTCTCGTAGAGCGCATCGAACTCCAAGCGCGACCAGGGCAGTTTTTCCGGCGTCAGCTTGTCGATCGCCGCGAGCGTGCAGTCCTGGATCAGGGCAGCCACGCTCCCGTGCGGGTTTTGGCTGAACGTCAGCTTCTCCGCATTGCTCAGGTGCTCAAGGACGTATTTCGCCGGGCTGGGCACCCGCAGTGCGAGGAGGCGGATGACGCCGGCGCGCATGGCGGCCTCCTGCTCGGGGACATTCTGGAACACCCGCAGGCCCACGCTGGCGCCCTCATCAACCAGGGCGGGATAACCGGTGACGGTGTGCCCTGCCACCTCCCGGGCGACCTGCCGCTCGATGGTGCCGAAGCTCCATTCGGTCAGACCGGTTTGTTCCCGGAACGACGGCGGCCCGCCGTTAGGGGACGCAGGAAGGGCCGCGCCCCCGCCGGAGCCCCTGCCCGGCTTTCCGCGTGCCGGTTTGTCCCGCTTGACGGTACCCGGCGTGGCGCCCAGCGATTCGGCGATGGCACGGCGGTTGGCCGGTGCCAGGGATTCCTGCAGAGCCGCCAGGTCCTTGCCCTCGTCCAGGATCCGTCCGGCGGAATCGACAACGGAGAAACTCATCCGCAGGTGTTCAGGCACCGCATCCCAGTTCCAGGAACCCGGCGGAATGATGTGCCCCTTGAGCCGGCGCAGCGCCAGCTCCAGGGACGGTTCCAGGGGATCAGAGGCCGGGTCGAAGTCGGCGGCCAGGGCGGCCGCTGCCGCGCGTGCCACGTCCGGTGCCGGTATGAAGTTCTTCCGCACGGCCTTGGGCAGTGACTTGATCAGGGCGGTAATGAGTTCGGCGCGCAGGCCCGGGATCTGCCAGCGGAACGGTTCGGGATCCAGCTGGTTCAGGAACAGCACCGGAACCTGGACAGTCACGCCGTCGTTCGCTCCCGGAACACCGGGCGTGAACTCGTAGGACAGCGGCAGGTCAAAGTCAGCGAACCGGAAGGCCTTCGGGAAATCGTTCTCATCCAGGTCCGCGGCATCGTCCGTGCGCAGGGCATCGGGATCAAAATCCAGCAGCCCCGGATTCTCGTGGCGGGCGTGCTTCCACCACTTGTCGAAGTGGCGTTCCGAAACCACGTCGGACCCTACCCGTTCGTCGTAGAACTCGAAGAGGGTCTCATCATCAACCCGCAGGCCGCGGCGGCGGACCCGGGTTTCGAGTTCCTCCAGCTCTTCCAGCAGGGCACGGTTGCGGTGGAAGAACTTGTGGTGCGTGCGCCAGTCACCCTCCACCAGGGCATGCCGGATGAACATTTCGCGGGACAGCACAGGGTCAATGCGGCCGTAGTTCACGCTGCGGCGCGGAATGACCGGAACACCGTAGAGCGTGACCTTCTCGTATGCCATGACGGAGCCGTTGCGCTTGGACCAGTGCGGCTCGCTGTAGGTGCGCTTGATCAGGTGCGGAGCTACTTCCTCCACCCAGAGCGGGTCAAATTTGGCGGCGATCCGCGCCCAGAGCCGGGAGGTTTCCACCAGTTCGGCAGCCATGACCCAGTCCGGGGACTTCTTGAACAATGCAGAGCCGGGGAAGACGGCGAACCGGGTGCCGCGGGCGCCGGCGTACTCACGCTTGCGCTGGTCGTAGAGGCCAATGTGGCTCAGCAGTCCAGCGAGCAGGGAAATGTGCACGTCTTTTTCGCGGCCCACCGGATCAACTTCACCGGGGGTAAGCGTGATGCCCAGCGGCTTGGCCAGCTGCCGGAGCTGGGCGAACAGATCCTGCCACTCGCGGATGCGCAGGAAGTTCAGGAACTCGTTTTTGCACAGTTTCCGGAACTGGGAGGAGGAGAGCTCCTGCTGCTTTTCCTGGATGTAGCGCCAGAGGTTGAGGAAGCCCGTGAAGTCCGAGTTTTCATCCACGAACCGCTTGTGGAGTTCGGCCGCTTTTTGGGCCCGGGCGGGGTCGTCCTTGGACGGGCGTTCCCGCGGATCCTGAATGGTGAGGGCGGCCGCCAGGACCATGACCTCGCGGACGCAGCCGCGCTGGCCGGCTTCCACGATCATGCGGCCGAGCCTCGGATCAACGGGCAGCTGGGCCAGCTTGCGTCCGACGGCGGTGATCCCGCCCTTGGGTTCCAGGGCACCCAGTTCTCGCAGCAGCAGGGCGCCGTCGTTCACGGCCTTGGGATCCGGAGGCTGGACGAACGGGAAGTCCGCCACGTCCTTGGGGCCCTGCGCCACACCCATGGCGGCCATCTGCAGGATGACGGCAGCCAGATTGGTCCGCAGGATTTCCGGGTCGGTGAACTCGGGCCGTGACTCGAAGTCCTCCTCCGAATACAGGCGGATGGCGATGCCGTCCGAAACCCGGCCGCAGCGTCCGGAGCGCTGGTTGGCCGAGGCCTGGGAGATCCGTTCGATCGGCAGGCGCTGGACCTTGGTGCGGTGGGAGTACCGGGAGATCCGTGCCGTGCCGGTGTCAATGACGTACTTGATGCCGGGAACGGTGAGGGAGGTTTCGGCAACGTTGGTGGCCAGCACGATCCGGCGCTGTTTGCCGGGGGAGAAGACCCGGTGCTGCTCGGCCAGGGACAGGCGGGCAAACAGCGGCAGGATTTCGGCGTTCGCCAGCCTCGGATTGCGCTGCAGTGTGCCGCGCAGGGCGTCGGCGGCGTCGCGGATTTCCCGTTCGCCGGAGAAGAAGATCAGGATGTCGCCGGGTGCCTCCCGGGAGAGCTCGTCAACGGCGTCGCAGACCGCGTCGAGGGGATCGCGGTCCTCCTCGAGTTCATCCTCATCATCCTCCAGGGCGCCGAGGGCGGGCTGGTTCAGCGGCCGGTAGCGGATCTCCACCGGGAACGTGCGTCCGGAGACCTCGATGACGGGAGCCGGGGTGCCGTCCGGTGCCGCGAAATGCCGGGCGAAGCGCTCCGGGTCGATGGTCGCGGAGGTGATGATGATCTTCAGGTCGGGACGTTCCGGCAGCAGCCGCTTGAGGTAGCCCAGGATGAAGTCGATGTTGAGGCTGCGCTCATGGGCCTCGTCAATGATGATCGTGCTGTACTTCTTCAGCTTCCGGTCATGCTGGATTTCGGCGAGCAGGATGCCGTCGGTCATGACCTTGACCTTGGTGCCGCGGCTGACCTGCCCGGTGAACCGGACCTGGAAGCCCACCTCGGCGCCGATCTCGACGTCGAGCTCCTCGGCGATCCGTTCAGCAACGGTGCGGGCCGCGAGCCGGCGCGGCTGGGTGTGGCCGATCATCCCGTTCTCGCCGAGCCCCAGTTCCAGGCACATCTTGGGAATCTGGGTGGTCTTGCCGGAGCCGGTGGCGCCGGCGATCACGGTCACCTGGTTGGCCGCGATGGCCGCCATGATGTCTTCGCGGCGTTCCGAGACGGGAAGCTGTTCGGGGTAGGAGATTGTCAGTGCCATAGTTGGCACCAGTCTAGTGGGTTGGCGGTGCCTGACCGGCGGCCCTGGCCAGGCGCCCTGCGGCGTCCCGGGCACGCTGGCGCATCTCCTCCGGTTCGAGGATCTCGAACTCGATCCCCAGCGCAGCCATGCGGATCAATGGAAGGTCCAGGGAATCCCAGCCGCTGCGCAGCATCGTGTGGCCGGGGCCGTCGGCTGTCAGGACCGCCACCTCCGCCGGCACCTGTTCGGAAACCGTGCCCAGGGGAGCCGCGATCCGCAGCACGACGTCGTACCGGTAGGGGCTGCGCGTAATGGCGTCCTGGACGTAGGCGGCGAGGTCCCTGGCCGGCAGCGGCCGCGGCACAAACCGTTCGCGGGGCACCGGGATGGACTGGCACCGGTCCACCCGGAAGGTCCGCCAGTCATGGCGCTCCAAATCCCAGGCGACCAGATACCACCGCCGGCCGGTGCTGACCAGTTTGTAGGGCTCCACATTCCGGCGGCCCTCGGCGGACTCGAAGGCCTGGTAGCGGAAGGCGGAGACCCGCCGCTCCGAAATCGCCGTGGAGAACGCGGTGAGGATGTCCGGATTGACCGCAGAGACGGTGGCCGCGGGACCGGCGAGCACACTGACCGACTGGCGCAGTGCGGAGAACTTCGGCCGCAGCCGGCCGGGCAGGACCTGTTCAAGCTTCACCAGCGCCCGGATGGATGCCTCGCCGATGCCGGAGACCGGACCGGATGCGACGGCGGTGAGGCCCAGGGCGACGGCCAGGGCTTCCTCATCGTCAAGCAGGAGCGGAGGCAGCTGCGCGCCGGCGCCCAGCTGATAGCCCCCGGCAATTCCGGGGGAAGCCGAAATGGGGTAGCCCAGGGTGCGCAGCTTGCCTATGTCGCGGCGTACCGTCCGTTCGGTGACGGCCATGCGGTCCGCGAGCGCCGCGCCGGTCCACTCGCGGCGCAGCTGGAGCAGGGAGAGCAGGTGAAGCAGCCGGGCGGATGTTTCGAGCATGCACTCAAGCTACTCCGATATGCGGACAGTAGCTGTCCTGAATTGGAAAAAGGCGGATTCCGGAAGCGGCGGCGCGGGGGATGAGCGCGGCACCCCGGCGATTGGCCGCAGGTGCCGTGGCGGAGCGGGAGCGGAGCATTACCGCAGCCGCGGCTGGTACGGCTGATCGAGGTAAAGGTCCCGCGGGTCATTGACGTCCCAGAGTGCGTTGCCATGCCAGGGACGGCCGGAATGGACCGGCGGAAGATGGCCGCGTCCGTCATTGCGGATGCTGTGGACGACTGCGGCGATGCTGGCGAGAAGGAGAGCGGCTAGGAGGCTGATCAGAAAGATTTCCATACCTCAAGGTTCGTCCTGGACGCCGGAAAAAAAAGTGGCAGAAATGACCATGACCGACAAAAAACTGCCATACTTTAGGCATGCTCAAATCTGTGGCAGTCATCACATTGGATACCGTTGGAATCTTCGAACTTGGCCTGCTGGGGGAGGTCTTCGGAATCGACCGCTCCGACCGCGGAACCGGGATTCCCCGTTTTGAACTCACCGTGGTGACCCCGGAGCCCGGCCCGGTGCGGACCGCGGCAGGGTTCAGCATCGACGTCGCCCATGGTCTGGACGCTGCCAGGGATGCCGACCTGGTGGTCATGGCACCGTTTGGCAGCACAGAAGCCCATAAGATGCCGGATGCCGTACTGGACCTGCTGCGCGAATCCCTGCAGCGCGGCGCCTGGGTGATGTCCGTTTGCACTGGTGCCTTCGCGCTGGCCGAAGCCGGCATCCTGGACGGCCGCAAAGCAACCACCCACTGGAGGTATTCGGACGAGCTGGCGGCGGCCTATCCCGAAGTCATCGTCGATGAGAATGTGCTCTACGTTCAGGACGGCAATGTGATCACGAGTGCTGGAACAGCCGCTGGAATTGATGCTGCCCTGCACCTGATCCGCCAGGAACTCGGTGCCAAAACGGCTGCCGCCATCGCTCGGGACATGGTGGTGCCCCCTCACCGGGACGGAGGCCAGGCGCAGTACGTCGACCGTCCGATGTCGATCACCGGATGCGACACCTTGGAGGAGGTGCTCGTCTGGGTCAACTCCACCCTGGAAGAGGAGCATTCGGTGACCGCGCTCGCCGACCGGGCGCATATGTCCGAGCGGACCTTTGCCCGACGGTTCAAATCCGAGACCGGAACCACGCCGTCCGCCTGGATCAATGCGCAGCGGGTGCTCCGGGCCCAGGAACTCCTGGAGGAATCCGAGCTGTCCGTAGAGGAAGTGGCCCGGGCCGTCGGATTCGGGCAGGCCGTCCTGCTGCGGCACCACTTCAACCGCGACGTTGGCATCAGCCCGGCCGCGTACCGCCGGGCGTTCCGGGGCGCGGCCGCGGCCGGTGCCCGCGTCCAATCCGCGTAATGCCGGGAAATACGGTCAGGACCGGGGGATGTTGCGCAGATTGCTCCGCGCCATGCTGACAGCCTGGCCGGCTCCCTTGTTCAGTACGACCTTTGACATTGCCGTGGCAAATCCCAGCACCTGATCCGTGGTGATCTTGGGCGGTATGGACAGGGCATTCGGATCGGTAATCAGCTCCACCAGGGACGGGCCCGGATGTTCGAACGCCGCCCGGTAGGCGTTCATGATCTCAGCGGGGTCGCTGACCCGCACTGAATGGATACCGATGGCGGCGGCAATCTCCGCATAGTTGGTGTCCGGGACGTCCACCGCGTAGTCGGGCAGTCCGTCCACCAGCATTTCCAGCTTGACCATGCCCAGGGTGGAGTTGTTGAACAGCACCACGTTCAGGGGGAGGTTGTACATGCGGGCGGTGATGAGCTCTCCCAGCAGCATGGACAGTCCGCCGTCGCCGCAGACGGCCACTACCTGCCGGTCCGGATGCGAGAACTGGGCGCCCAGGGCATGGGAGAGCGCATTGGCCATGCTGCCGTGCAGGTAGGAACCCAGGAGCCGGCGGGTCCCGAGCGGGTTGATGTACCTGGCGGTCCAGACATTGCACATGCCGGTGTCGGCTGTGAAGATCGCGTCCCTGGACGCGGCTTCGTCGAGGAGCGAGGCGGCGTATTCCGGATGGATGGGACGCAGCTTCTCCGCCTTCTGCGTGTAGGCGCCCACCGCCTTGTTCATCAACCGGTCATGCTTTTTCAGCATCTCATCCAGGAACCTGTGGTCCTGTTTCTCCTCGACCAGGGGCAACAGTGCTTCCAAGGTGGGCAGGATGTCGCCGTGGACGGCTATGTCCACGTCGGTGCGCCGGCCCAGGTGCTCGGCGGCACGGTCCACCTGGGCTGTCTTGGTGTCCGGAAGGAACTGGTTGTACGGGAAGTCGGTGCCCAGCAGGACCAGCAGATCGGCGTCTTTGATCCCCTCGGCGGCAGCCCCATAGCCCAGCAGTCCCGTCATGCCGACGTCGAAGGGATTCTCATATTGGATGAAGTCTTTTCCCCGGAGCGAGTGGCCGACCGGCGCGTTGACCTTGGCCGCGAATTCCACCACCGCATCGTGTGCACCCTCGACGCCAATCCCGACGAAGACCGCCACTTTCCGGGCCTCGTTGACGGCCGCGGCCAGCTTTCGAACACTCTCGGCTGCGGGCACCACGGAGGCGGGGAGGAAATCGGCGGGTGAAGGGGTCGGGGCCGTTGCCTCCTGGCCGGCAATGTCGCCGGGAAGCGTGACTACCGATACCCCGCGCAGGGCAACCGCATGCTGGATGGCGCTGTGCAGGACGCGCGGGGCCTGGTCGGAGGTGCTGACCAGCTCCGAATACACCGAACATTCGGTAAACAGCCGGTCCGGGTGAGTCTCTTGGAAAAAGCCGCTGCCAATCTGGGAGCTGGGAATATGCGAGGCAATGGCCAGGACCGGGGCGCCGCTGCGGTTCGCGTCGTACAGGCCGTTGATCAGGTGCAGGTTCCCCGGGCCGCAGGAACCGGCGCAGACGGCCAGCTTCCCGGTCAGCTGGGCCTCGGCGGAGGCGGCCAGGGCGGCGGCTTCCTCATGCCGGACGTGGATCCAGTCGATCCCGCCGCGCTTGGAGCCTCCGGTGCGGCGGACGGCATCCACGATCGGGTTCAGGCTGTCCCCGACAATGCCGTAGATGCGCTGAACTCCGGCGGCGCGAAGTTGATCGATCAGTTGGGTGGCAAGCTGCTTGGCCATGAGGCGCTCCCGGCTACCGGGGCCCAGTTCTCCGGCTGGCACCCGGTGGGTGATGTAGGCGGAATAAGGAAAAACTCCGGCCAGCACCGCAGCCGTTCGAAAAGAAAGCATGCTGCCGACCGGACTTTCATGCTACGCACCGCCGCAGCGCCCTCCAAGTCCGCCCGTCCGGCGCGGCTCAGCCCAAAGGATGAAAGCGCTCAACCCCGGGGAGGGGAAACGCCGTCCTGCGCCGTTTCATCGCTGAAGTGCCCGGGGAAGCTGGTAGCGTCCATCCCAGTCAAACCGGGACCACGGCACGCCTGCACGGTGTGCGGAGTGGGTTCTCGGACAAAGTACGCGGCTGGCCCCACCCGGCAGCGGTCTCTATCCACAATTGGAGAGCCCCTATGGGTGTTGCCAGGCGCATTGTTTTCCCTGTTCTTTGGCTGGTGGTCTTCGCCGTCATTGCCGCAGCTCTGTTCAAATTGGCGTTCCTCGATGGGCTTAGTGCCCAGGCTGAAACCCAGGTTCCCTCCGCCGCGCTGCAGACCGCAACGGTGCAGGCAGTCCGGGGGAGCATCACCAACACCGTGGATGTCCAGGGATCCGTGGTGTCGGATCCGGCTGTACCTGTCCGGAGCACCAGCGACGGGTTGGTCGTTTACATCGATGCTGAGCAGGGTCAGCGGATTGAAAAGGGGGAAAGGCTCTTCCAGGTGCGCAAGCCCCTGGAAGAGCAGCCGGCACCGCAGCCGGCCGCGGAGGAGGACTCTGCGCCGGTCCCGGCGGCCCCGCGCTACACATATGTCGATGTCACTGCGGCGGCATCCGGAACCCTGGCCAGCTTTCCGGTGCTGCTCAACCAGCAGGTGAGCGTGGGTACGGAAATCGCGTCGATCGACCCTGGCACCTTCTCCGTCCAGGGCGGGCTGACCACTGACCAGCAGTTCCGCATCCTGGACCGGCCAAACACGGCAGAGGTAACCATCAACGGCGGTCCCGCGCCGTTCGCCTGCAGCGACGTCACCATGGGCAAGACCACTCCGGCAGCTGATGGCATCTCCACCCAGGCCCAGTCCCAGGCCCAGCCCGCCGTCGGGCAGCCGGCTGCCGGGCAGGGCCCGGGTACCGTGAGCTGCTCCGTCCCGGCGGATGTCTCGGTCTTCGCTGGCCTCGGAGCCGCCATCACCATTACGGCGGGCCAGTCACTGGATGCGGTGACGGTGCCAACCACGGCGGTGCAGGGCGCGGTGCAGAACGGCGTCGTCTGGGTTGTCACGGCTGCGGGTGCCTCGGAGGAACGGGCCGTCGTCCTGGGCCTGACGGACGGCCAGTCCGTGGAAATCTCCGAAGGGCTGAGCGAGGGGGAGGAGATCCTGTTGTTTGTTCCGGGTGCGGAAGCGCCGCAGGACGGATCCCAGGTCGTGTACGGCCCCGGAGTGATGGGCGGATGAGCGGGGTAACGCTGCCCCGCTCCGAACGGCGCGCGGACACCGGGTGGGCAGGACAACGGGTGCCGGAAGCCGGGGCGCTCGTCTCCATGGAAGCAGTCACCCGCAGCGTGCAGCTGCCGGATGGTGCCCTGTTGACGATTCTGGACGGCGTCGACCTCCGGGTCCACCGCGGTGACCACGTGTCCGTCGTCGGCCGTTCCGGTTCGGGCAAGTCCACGCTGCTGAATATCCTGGGCATGCTGGACCTGCCCACCACTGGCAGGATGGACTTCGACGGGATTCCCGTCGAGTCCATGAGCGGAAATGCCCGGGCAGTAAAACGGGGGAGCTCGGTGGGGTTCATTTTCCAGCAGTTCAATCTGCTGGCCGAACGTACCGCGCTGGAAAATGTGATGACACCGCTGCTTTATGCCAAGGGACGCTCCTTCTGGCAGCGGGAGAGGATTGCCGCGGACATGCTGGAGAAGGTTGGCCTGGGCAACCGGCTTAGCGACAAGCCGCAAAAGCTCTCCGGCGGTGAGCAGCAGCGGGTGGCAATTGCCCGGGCACTGGTGCGCAGGCCGGCGCTGATCCTGGCCGATGAACCCACCGGGGCGCTGGACATCACCACCGGGCAGGCAGTCATGGCGCTCCTGGCCGATGTTGTGGCCGAATCCGGTGCCGCGCTGGTCACGATTACCCACGATCCGGGCGTGGCTGCGCTCGCTGACCGGCATTACCTGCTGGACGGCGGGCACCTTCGTCCCGGGGCGGAGCCCGCGGCATGAGCCTTTCAGGAATTACGGCCACCCTGGTGGAGGCCTGGACCGAACTGCGGATCCACAAGGCCAGGATCCTGTTGGCCCTGGTGGGTGTGGCCCTCTCCGTGGCGGCCTTGACCGCTGTGGTGGGGCTGGCGGATATGGCCAGGGCGGCCATGGCCCAGGGGTCCGAGTCGCAGGGCGGACGCCCGGCAACCTTGAATGTTTCCGCCTATTCCATGGACGGATCCGAAACTGACGCCGCCGGGCTAAGGGACGCCTATGTAAATGTTGCGGAACGCTACTCCGTTGAACACTCGTCCTTGTTCCTGCCCACCCAGATTCCCTTCCAGTTCCCCGACGGCGTAGCGCAGACCGACGCCCTTGTTGTGGATGCTGACTTCGGCACCATGCGCCGCGTTAATCTGCAGACTGGAACCTGGTTTACGGAGGCGGACACCCAGCGCATGGCACCGGCAGTGATCGTCAATGAGGCGTTCTACGCCAGGATGGGTTCCCCGGACCTGGCATTGGATCCCGTGGTGGAAATCTGGAACGGCGCTCCGGTGGACGCTGTCATCACCGGGGTCCGGGCCAACACCTGGGAGCAGGAAATGCCCGCTGTCTACCTGCTGACCGCGGCGTACGACAGGCTCGGCCTGACAGGAGGGGGCATGGGCGCTTCGCCGATGCTGGAACTGTGGGTCCCGGAGGAGATTGCGCTTCCGCTGCAGGAAGCCATTACCGCTGACCTCACGGCGCAGTTCCCAAACTTCCACGCCAACGTTTACCGGAGCGACTACGCCGCGTGGGGTGACCCGTACGCGGTGATGGAACTTGTTGTCGGCGGAATCGCGGCCATGGTGATGGTCCTGGGAGCCGTTGGTCTGCTCAACATCTCCATGGTGACTGTGAAGTACCGGGTACGGGAGATCGGTATCCGGCGCAGTTTCGGCGCAACGTCCGGCAGGATTTTCTTTGGCGTGATGCTGGAATCCGTGGTCGCAACCTTCGCCGCCGGCGTGGTGGGAGTCATGGCCGCTATCGCCCTGGTCAAACTGCCGATTGTGCAGCAGCAGATCGCCTCGGGTGTGGCCGAACTGCCGCCGTTCCCCATCGAAGCGGCCCTGCTCGGACTGGGGGCGGCAACCGCCGTCGGCACGCTCGCCGGACTGATTCCGGCACTCGTTGCCGTCCGCGTGAAGGTCATTGACGCCATCCGCTACTAGCCGGACACGGCCCTAGCACCCGAGTTCGGATTCCAGGCCGTCCCGGGCGTTGCGGATCTGCTCGATATCGTCGGACAGCGAGGCCGCTGCCTGGGGCACTGTCATGGACTCATCGATGTTCGCGACGGCGTCGTCGAAGTTCGTCCAGGCATCGTCGAGGGCGGTCCGGCGGTCCTCGGCCACCGATTCCAGGGCAGGCCCCAGGTCCTGGTAAGCGTTTTCGATGGTGTCGCGCTCGGCCTGGATCTCCTCGATGGTGGAGGACGAGTCGATCGAGGCGCGGGCATCGGAGACAGCGCCGGAAAACTCTGCGTAGGCGTCGCAGGCCGACTGGGTGTTCTCCGCGGGGGTCTCGCTCCCGCTGCAGGCCGCTGCCGAGAGGGCGGCAGCGGCGAAAATGACGGTAAGGGCGAGTCGGCTGCCGGACATGGGTGCCTCCTGGGGAACCGCGGATTTCAGCTGGGCGCGGCGCTGCAGGAACCGTACGCCGGAACTACATTCTCCGTAACACCGGAGGGAAGTGGAAGGCAGCAGCCACGGTGCCGCGGAATCTGCGCTGAAAAAGGCCTGCACTGAAAAGCCCACAAAAAAGCCAGGCCCTGACTTCCCCCTGGGGGAAGTCACGGCCTGGCCGTTTCACATGCGTGCCCTCGATAGGATTCGAACCTACGGCCTGTTGCTCCGGAGGCAACCGCTCTATCCCCTGAGCTACGAGGGCGGGACACCGGTGAGAATGATCAAAATCTCGATTGATTGTTGATCGCATCGAACCGGTATGTCCTGCAGGGACTAAAGAAGCTTAGCAGGTCCGGGGCGGTGCCCGGAAACCCGGACGGAGGCATGCGCTTAATAGCCCAGGAACGGGTCGGTATGGATACGCCGGATGCCCGCCCTGCGGGCTTCCCGCCGGGTGAAGGAGACCGCCGACGGTGATCCGGCCACGAACGCCGACCGCTCGGCTGCATCCGGCACGGCCTCCAGCAGCCGCGCCGCGTCCGGGAGGCCGGGGCCGAGCCAGGTCCATCCCGGCAGCTGGGGGTCGGCTGGCGTGCATGCGAAGAGCTGCACGCCCAGATCCGCCAGTTCGTGTGCGTAGGCCAGCTCCTGCGGCGAGGAGGCGGCGTAGATCAGCACGATGTCCCGGCCGTGCATCCCTCCGGTGTGGTTGGTGCCGAGGGACCGCAGCTGGCCGGCGAAGGGCGTGATCCCGATTCCCGAGGCCACCATCAGGATTTTCCGGGACACATCGCGGGGGAGCTGAAAATCGCCGCCCACTGTCGTGGCAGTGATCCGGGTCCCCGGCTTCGCGCCCAGCAGCTTTGTCTTGAAGGAGCTTCCGGGTGAGGCAACCCGCATGGCCACGGACACCGTGCCCGCATCCGCCGGGTCCGAGGTGATGCTGAAGATCCGCCGCAGGCCCCGTCCATCCGGGTTCGGATGGGGCAGGCTTAGTTCCAGATACTGACCGGCCCGGTAACGCAGGGGACGTTCCGGAACGAACACCAGTTCCCGCGACGTCGGGGTCAGTTCACGGGTTTCGCGCAGGCGCAGGCTGATGCCGCCGCGCTGGCCGGCTGCGAAGGCCAGCAGGTTTCCGATCAGCAGCGCCAGCTCGGGGGACATAAAGACCGGTCCCACGGAGAGTGGGGTGGTGAACAGGACTCCGACGACGGCGGCCTCAGCGAGCCGCTGCCAGCGCAGGGGCGGCAGGGTCAGCGGCTCCGACAGCATGAAGCCGGCGAAGAAGATGATGGGGTAGGAAGTAAAGGCGGTGGCCAGCCCTTCCAGGGCCGGCTCGCCCGAAACGGTGAAGCGGAGAACCACAATCCCGACTGTGACGAGGACAAATACTCCGGCCATCGGCAGCAGCCGGCTCCGGTAGAGCACCAGGAACGCGGCGGGCAGCACCACGATGAGCATCAGGGGAGCGGCGGCCCACCAGACCGGCGTGTTGAGCCCGGTCAGGCCAATCACGACGGCGCCGAGAGCCGCCGGATTAAAGATGTGCCGGCGGCGCCAGACGAGGAGGTACTTCGATGCCGTGGCCGCGAACGCAGCCAGGGCAATAGTGCCGAGCTCGGGACCGCTGGTGGTCGGCCAGAAGAGGAAAAACAGCAGCAGCCCAGTGATCAGCGCCGAGTCGGTCTGCGGGAAGGTGCGGAAGAGCAGCCCCATGACGCGGCTGGCAACCAGCGTTGAAATGATGGCGGTGGCAAGAGTTGCACCCAGTTCTGCCGGTGTATAGAAAAGTGCGCCGGTCAGGGAAAGCACGAATGACCAGGCCGCCATGGCCAGCAGCAGCACCACGAGCATCCGGTACATGCTCGTTTTGCCGAGCAGGCGCTGCAGCCGTGCGGTGGGGGGACTCAGGGATACGGTCATGAAAAGAGGACTCCAGCCATAGCGTTGGAAAACTGTGCCCTGCCGTCGGAGAACATCCGGATGTACTCGAAGCTGAACTCGGCAGCGAGCAGGGCGGGATCGGTGATGAACAGTGCGGTTGCCAGGCCATCGGCGGTCATCGCGTCGGCGGCGAGGACCCAGGTGGCGGCTACGGCGTCCACCGGGCGGCCGGTGGACGCGTCGAGGACGTGGTGCAGGCCTTCGCCCCAGTTCCGGCGGTTGGCTGCGGAGGCGCAGAGTGCGCGGTCCTGAAGGTCAAGAACGCCGACCGCGGCGGCGGGGTCGAAGGGGTGTTCCAGAGCAACCCGGAGGCTCCGGGGCCCGGAATGCCGCATGTCGGAACCGGCGTCAACCACTACGGCAGCATATCCGCGTGCGGTGAGCAGCTCCCAGACGAGGTCCACCAGCTGGCCCTTTCCGGCGGCACCCACATCCACGGTGGCGGGCTGTGCCAGGGTCAGGGCCACGGCATCCGGCGGTCCCTGGCGCTGCCATGAAGCGGTGGACGTCCAGTCCGGCGCCGCAGCCGGAGGACCCTGGGGACGCAGCGGGTAGCCGGGTCCGTAGCCCAGCTGCTCCAGTGATCCGCCGACCAGCGGGTTCAGCCTGCCCTGCGTCAGCTTTTCCAAGCTGTCGAACAGGCTGAACAGGGGTGCCGTGTAACCCGGGAGGAGGCCGGTGCCGCCGGTGTGGCCGAGCGCGGACACCACGGAGTCCGGGCGAAAGCGGGACAGCGCGGCGTCATACTGATCCACGAGCGCGCGGACCTCACTGCGGGCAGCAGCGTCCAGCGGCACCTCGGTGGTGATGTGCCATTGCGTGCCGATCGCCTCGAACGCGAAGGACTCCATTGCCGCGGATCCCCTAGCTGGCCGCCTCGCCCTTGACCATCTCCAGGGCCTTGTTGAAGCCCTGGCTGGTGAGGGAGGAGCCGGCCACCTTGCCGACATCCAGACTGTCCAGCGGCTTGCCGACGACCTGCTCCTGGATACCGTCGGTGAACTCCGCCTGATAGCGCTTCGACGTCGGGTTGTTGCCCGACGGCGTTACCTCCAGGGCGGTCACGGTGCCGCCGGAGAGCGTCACCTTCACAGTGACTTCCTCCTGCTGGTTCGACGGCGGGATATAGGTTCCGGTTCCCGTGTACTCGCCGTCCGCGTAGGTGCCGGTTCCTGCAGCCGCTCCGGACTCCAGCGGGGCCGATGCGGGGGAGGAGGCCGGAGTGGAGGAGGGCGTGCCGGCCGGGTTGTCGGCGGCTCCATCAGACCCGCAGCCCGCTGTCCCCAGGAGTGTCAGCCCTGCAACGACGGTCAGGATGGGCTTCTTGGCCTGCGGTTTCACGGGTTTCTCCTTGGTCTTTGGCGGAACGTCCTGGGCGCATCCGGCCGCGGCGGCGGCCGGTCGGCCACGCGGGACGGAAAATGAGCTCCCTCTTTATTACAGCGCATGAACCCTGCAGGTTTCCTCCGGGCACCGGGAGCCCCCCGGCAGGACAAGACCCTGCGGCGGAGCCAAACGGGAGGAATAAAGGCGCGGTGCCTGTCCCCGCTATGCTTAACCAGTGACTCCTGAAGAACTCTCCTCCGCCGTAACTGCCTGCCTCAAAGACGCCATCGATGAGGGTGATTTCAGCATTGAGCTGCCCTCCGAGGTCCGCGTGGAGCGGCCGAAGAACCGGGAGCACGGCGACTGGGCCACAAATATTGCCCTCCAGCTTTCGAAGCAGGCCGGCATGAACCCCCGCCAGTTCGCGGAAATTCTGTCCTCCCGGCTGGAGAAAATCGATGGTGTGGCCAAGGTCGATATTGCCGGTCCCGGGTTCCTGAACATCACTCTCGACGCCGCTGCTGCCGGTGAACTGGCGAAGGCGATCGTGGAATCAGGCCCCGCCTACGGCCGCTCCGATGCGCTGTCCGGCACCCGGATCAACCTCGAGTTCGTTTCTGCGAACCCCACCGGTCCGATTCACCTCGGCGGTACCCGCTGGGCCGCCGTCGGCGACGCGCTGGCCCGGATCTTCGAATCCCAGGGAGCGGACGTCACCCGGGAGTACTACTTCAATGACCACGGAGCGCAGATCGACCGTTTTGCCCGGTCCCTGCTCGCCTCCGCCAAGGGCGAACCCGCCCCGGAAGACGGTTACGCCGGTGCCTACATCGAGGACATCGCCGCACGCGTCCTCGCGGCGGAGCCGAACATCATGGAACTTCCTGAGGCAGAGGCCCAGGAGCGTTTCCGGGCCATCGGCGTGGATCTTATGTTCGGTGACATCAAGGAATCGCTGCACAACTTCGGGGTCGACTTCGACGTCTACTTCCACGAGGATTCCCTCCATGAGGACGGCCATGTGGAGAAGCTGCTGGAGCAGCTCAAGGGCTCCAAGAACCTGTACGAGAAGGACGGAGCCTGGTGGCTGAACTCCACGGAGTTCGGGGACGACAAGGACCGCGTGGTCATCAAGTCCGACGGCAACGCCGCCTACATTGCCGGCGACATCGCCTACATCCAGAACAAGCGCGAGCGCGGCTTCGACCTGAACATCTACATGCTGGGAGCGGACCACCACGGTTACGTTGCGCGCCTGAAGGCCGCCGCCGCAGCCTTGGGGCATGACCCGGAGTGCGTCGAAGTACTCATTGGCCAGATGGTGAACCTGGTCAAGGACGGCAAGCCGGTCCGGATGTCCAAGCGCGCCGGCACCGTGGTCACGCTCGAGGACCTGGTCGACGCCGTTGGTGTGGACGCCGCCCGCTACACGCTGGCCCGCTTCTCCGCCGACTCGAACATCGACGTCGACCTGGACCTGCTGACCAAGCGCAGCAACGAGAACCCGGTGTTCTACGTCCAGTACGCCCACGCCCGGACCTACGCCCTGGCCCGCAACGCCGAAGCCGCCGGAGTGGACGACTCCGCGTTTGATGCCGCGCTGCTTACGCACCCCACTGAAAGTGCGCTGCTGGCAGCTCTCGGCCAGTACCCGGGGGTGGTGGCCCAGGCCAGCACCTTCCGCGAACCCCACCGTGTGGCCCGCCACCTGGAAGTCATCGCCGGCACCTACCACCGCTGGTATGACGCCTGCCGGATCGCCCCGCAGCACGGCGAGGAGATCACCGATGTCAACCGCACCCGGCTGTGGCTGAACACTGCGGCACGCCAGGTCCTGGCCAATGGGCTGGACCTGCTCGGTGTCTCCGCTCCGGAACGGATGTAGGCAGCCATGACCGCATCTAAGCTGGCACCCGCGTGGCTGAGCTTCCCCGGGGACGCGAACGCACTGTCCGAAGACATCTGGGCGCGCGATGTGAGCCGCAGTGCCAACGGGGAACTGGAAATTTCCGGTATTCCGGTCTCGGCCCTGGCCGAGGAATTCGGTACGCCGCTGTTCGTGGTTTCCGAGGCCGACTTCCGCGCCCGTGCCCGGGACTTCAAGGACTCCTTTGACGAGGCATTCGCCGAATTGTGCGGGGGAGTGGACGTCTATTACGCAGGCAAGTCCTTCCTCTGCACCGAAATTGCCCGCTGGGTAGCGGACGAGGGCCTGCGCCTGGACACCTGTTCCGGCGGGGAACTGGCCGTGGCGAAGCGGGCGGGCATTCCCGGCGCCCATCTGGGCCTGCACGGGAACAACAAGTCGGATGCCGAACTGAACCGCGCCCTGGAGATGGAACTGGGCCGGATCGTCGTCGACTCACTTCCGGAACTGGACCGGCTGGGTGCCATCGCCCAGGACCGCGGCGTCCGTGCCAACGTGATGCTCCGCCTGACTCCCGGTGTCCATGCGCACACCCACGAGTTCATTGCCACGGCGCATGAGGACCAGAAATTCGGTCTGTCCATGGCACCGGACCCGGAAACCGGAACCTCGCCCGCAGCAGCCGCTGTCGCCGCGGCGCTGGCGAACCCGGGAATCCAGCTGCTCGGACTGCACAGCCACATCGGCTCGCAGATCTTCGATCCGGCCGGCTTTGAACTGGCCGCCCGCCGCCTGCTGGCCTTTATGGCGGAGATCAAGCAGGCGCACGGCGTCGAACTTCCCGAGCTTGACCTGGGCGGCGGCTACGGCATCGCCTACACCGAAGCCGACAGCCCGCGTCCCGCGGCGGAAATCGCCCGGGCCATGGCTGCCGTGGTCGGAGCCACCTGCGCCGAACTGGAGCTGGCGGTCCCGCGGATCTCCATCGAACCCGGCCGTGCCATCGTCGGTCCGACCACCTTCACGCTCTACAGGACGGGAACCATCAAAACCGTCCGCGTTGACACCCCCGGCGGCGGCAGCGCCCCGCGCCGCTACGTTTCAGTCGACGGCGGGATGAGCGACAATGCCCGGCCGGTCCTGTACGACGCCGACTACTCCGCCGTGCTGGCCTCACGCGCCTCGAATCATGACGCGGTTATGTCGCGCGTGGTTGGCAAACACTGCGAGAGCGGGGACATAGTAGTCAGGGATGTTTACCTGCCCTCGGATGTAGACCACGGGGACCTGCTGGCCGTTCCCGGTACGGGTGCCTACTGCTGGGCGCTCTCCAGCAACTACAACTACATTGCCCGCCCGCCCGTCGTCGCTGTCCGCGATGGTGCTGCGCGGCTGATCATCCGCGGCGAAACCGAAGACGACCTGCTGGCGCGGGACGTCTCAGAACCGGCATAGGAGAAGGCACGAAATGAAGACCCTCAAAGTAGCCCTGTTGGGATGCGGCAATGTGGGATCCCAGGTGGCACGAATCCTCCTTGATGATGCCGCTGACCTGACTGCTCGCACGGGTGCCCGCCTGCAACTGACCGGCATTGCGGTGCGTAACCCGGACGCTCCGCGCGACGCGGACCTGCCCCGGGACCTGTTCACGACCGATGCCGAGAAACTGGTGGAGTCCGCGGACGTAGTCATCGAACTGATGGGCGGGATCGAACCGGCCCGGTCGCTGATCCTGCACGCCATCGGCCACGGCGCTTCCGTCGTCACCGGCAACAAGGCGCTGCTGGCCGCTGACGGTGCCTCGCTCTACGGGAAGGCCGATGCCGCGGGCGTCCGGCTGGCCTATGAAGCCGCAGTGGCCGGTGCCATTCCGATCCTAGGGCCGATCCGCCACAGCCTTTCCGGCGACCGGATCACCCGGGTGCTCGGCATTGTCAACGGCACCACCAACTACATCCTGGACCAGATGGACACGACCGGTGCGCAGTTCGCTGACGCACTGGCCGAGGCCCAGCGCCTGGGCTACGCCGAGGCTGACCCGACGGCCGATGTTGAGGGCCACGACGCCGCCGCCAAGGGGGCAATCCTTGCTTCCCTGGCCTTCCACACCACCTTCGAGATGGAGAACGTTTCCTGCGAGGGCATCTCCGCTATCACCGCCCAGGACATTGCCGCAGCGAAGGATGCCGGGTTTGTCATCAAGCTGCTCGCGATCGCCGAAAAGTTTGAGTCCGAGGGCGCCGAGGGCGTCAGCGTCCGCGTGCATCCCACGCTGCTCCCGCGCACCCACCCGCTGGCCGCCGTGCACGGCGCCTTCAACGCCGTCTTCGTCGAAGCCGAGAACGCCGGCGAGCTGATGTTCTACGGCCAGGGTGCCGGCGGAACCCCCACCGCCTCCGCCGTGATGGGCGACGTCGTTACCGTCGCCCGCCGCCTGGTCCTGGGCGGACACATGGGCGTAGAAGCTGCCTCCGGGCATGTTCCGGCCCTGCCGCTGGAGAAGGTCACCACCAGCTACAGCATCGGGTTGGACGTCGCCGACGCCCCGGGCGTGCTGTCCGCCGTCGCGCAGGTCTTCGCTGACCATGGGGTCTCGATCGAAACCATGCGGCAGACAAGCCACACCGACGCGGCGAACGCGTCGGCTGAACTGCGTTTTGTCACGCACCGCGCACCCGAGGCCGCCCTGGCGGCCACCGTCGAGGCCATCAAGGGCCTGGACGTCATCAATTCCGTCACATCCGTCCTGCGGGTAGAAGGAGTCTAGAACCGTGGCTCATCAATGGCGCGGCGTTATCCGCGAGTACGCCGACCGTCTGCCGGTTACCGACAGCACCGAGGTCATCACTCTCGGTGAGGGCGGCACACCGCTGGTTTACGCAAAGGCCCTCTCCGAGCTGACCGGCAACGATGTCTATCTCAAGGTCGAAGGCATGAACCCCACCGGGTCCTTCAAGGACCGCGGGATGACCATGGCCATGACCGCCGCTGTGGAAGCGGGAGCGAAGGCCGTTGTGTGTGCTTCCACCGGCAATACCAGCGCTTCCGCCGCTGCCTATGCCACCCAGGCCGGGATCACCTGTGCCGTTCTGGTTCCGGACGGCAAGATCTCCATGGGCAAGCTGAGCCAGGCTATTGCCCACGGCGCGCAGCTGCTTCAGGTCAACGGCAACTTCGACAACTGTCTCGAGGTGGCGCGCAAGCTGGCCGAGGCGTACCCGGTGTTCCTGGTCAACTCCGTGAACCCCGCACGCATCGAAGGCCAGAAGACCGCTTCCTTCGAGGTTGTGGACTTCCTCGGCGACGCCCCTGATTACCATCTGCTGCCCGTCGGCAACGCAGGCAACATCACGGCCTACTGGCGCGGCTACCAGGAGTACGCCCAGCCCTGGACCAATAACGCCGGCACGGAACTTCCCCCGGTCGCCACCAAGACCCCGGTCATGTGGGGCTTCCAGGCCGAAGGCGCCTCCCCGCTGGTCAAGGGACATCCGGTGACTGAGCCAGACACCATTGCCACCGCCATCCGGATCGGCAACCCCGCGTCCTGGGACCAGGCGATCGCCGCCCGCGACGAGTCCGGCGGTCTGATCGAAGCGGTGACCGACACCGAAATCCTCGAAGCCCACCGCTGGCTGTCCTCCCGCGAGGGAGTCTTTGTGGAACCGGCTTCCGCGGCCGGCGTCGCGGGTCTGCTGAAGAAGCACGCCGCAGGTGGTGCCCCCACGGGCAAGAAGATTGTCATCACCGTCACCGGACACGGCCTCAAGGACCCGCAGTGGGCGCTTCGCACCGCCGACGGCTCGGATGTTGAACCGACCAAGGTGGAGTTCGACGTCGTCAGCGTCGCCGCAGCGCTGGGCCTCGAAGAGGCCGCTCCTGCGGCAGCCAGCTAAGCGAAGCCGATGCAGGTGAAACAGGTAGACCAGGTCAGCCAGGGTGCACAGGGCACGGCATCCGCCGCGCAGGTTGCCGCCGGGCAGGACATCACCGTTCGTGTGCCGGCGACGAGTGCGAACCTGGGTCCGGGCTTCGACAGCCTGGGAATGGCCGTTGGACTGTTCGACTCGGTGCGGGTCCGCACCCGGGACTCGGGCGGCATCAGCGTGCGGGTCAGCGGAGAGGGAGCAGACACGCTCCCCACCGATGGAACACACCTGGTGGCGCGGACCATTGTGGACACCATCCGGAACGCCGGATACGGCGTTGGCGGCTTCGAGCTCATCTGCGAGAACGTTATACCCCACGGCCGTGGTCTCGGATCCTCGGCGTCGGCTATCGTCTCCGGAGTGCTGGCAGGCAACGCGCTGCTTCCTGCTGCAGCGCAGCTGGACGAGGCCGGGCTGCTGCACGCCTGTTCCGTGCTGGAGGGCCATCCGGACAATGTGGCTCCGGCGCTCAGCGGCGGCCTTGCGGTGTCGTGGGAGGACGAAGGCCGTTTCCGTTCCGTCACGGCCCAGGTCCATCCGGACGTCATTCCTGTAGTGGCAGTGCCGGCAACCGAATTGTCCACGGAAAGTGCGCGCGGACTCCTGCCGCAGAACGTCCCGCACCGTGACGCGGCCGCCAACTCCGGCCGTGCCGCCCTGCTGATGCATGCCATGGTTACCGATCCGTCCCTGCTGCTCGCGGGGACCGAGGATTTCCTGCACCAGTCCTACCGGGCCCCTGCGATGCAGCCCAGCGCCGCCCTCATCGAGACCCTGCGCGCGGCGGGTTTCGCCGCCGTTGTCTCCGGAGCGGGGCCGACCGTTATGGTTCTGGCCGCGGGCACCGATCAGGCAGCCGCTGCGGAGGCCCTGATTGTGCGTCACCTGGCCGCGCAGGCGTTGGAGAATTGGCGTGTGCTGCGGCTTGGCGTAGACCGAGATGGTGCTAGAGTGGTAGTGCACCAGCGGTAATAACCGTATTTGTGCTTCCACCGGCAGGTCGTCCGTTCTGTGGACCACCAAGGCTTCTTCCTGGACCGGATTGTGGACCGTTTTGCCTGGATATCAGCTCAGAAGCTGGTAACTGAGCATCGATCATAACGATTCGGACGGCGGGGCGGAGTCAGTCCGCGGAAACACAAGCATCGGTGTAGCCTTCCGGAGACTGCCAAGAAACGGTCAGTCGAATGATCAAAATGATCCTCGCGTTTTCCGACAGCGCAGCTGCCGAAACTCCCGTGGACTCTCCAAACAAGGCACCAGCAGATTCACCGTTGCCGGGACACTTCCTGCAGCAGGTGAACCCTGAACCGTATGTCGAATCAACGGTTCCAGGGCCATTCAACGCGGCCGGCACTGCGCCGGACCGCCCGACGAGGGGGAAGGATCCTTCGTGACAGATACCACCGACCTGACTGCAGGTGTGGACTCATCAGCATCCGCCGGTTCCAACGGTGAAGCAAATTCCAAGAGCTCCGGGCTCGCCGGCCTGAAGCTTGCACAGCTGCAGGCACTGGCAGGCCAGCTGGGCATCACCGGGGGATCGCGCATGCGCAAGGGAGACCTGGTTACGGCCATCTCCAACCACCAGCGCGGCGGCTCCGTCGCAGACCGCCCGGTCCGCGGCTCCAAGTCTGAAGCCCCGCAGGGCGAGAAGGCCGGGTCTGAGCATTCGGCTAAGGCATCGGCCCCGGCCGAAACCGCGCCGGCGGCCAAGGCAGATGCCCAGGACACCGCCAGCAGCGAACAGGCCACCGAGCGTCCGGCCCGCACGCGCAACCGCAACCGCCGCGCTGCGAGCGACGGCGTGGTTACTCCTGCCGGCAGCGACGCCGCAGAAGCTCCGCAGGCTGATGCACCCGCAGCTGCCGCTGCCCCTGCCGCTGCTGAAAGCGGCCGGGAAGAGGGCCAGCGGGAGCGCGGCCGCAACCGCCGCAACCGCCGCAACGACGGCGAAAACAGCGGTGACGACACCGCGAACAACGGCCAGGAAGCCGCTTCGGAAAAGCCGGCCGAAAAGCAGGAGGGCTCCCGCGAGGAAGACCGCTCCGAGCGCCAGGGCCGCAGCCGCAACCGCAATGAGCGCGGCGACCGCGAGAACAACCGCGGTGACCGTGACGGCAACCGCAATGAGCGCGGCGACCGCGAGAACAACCGCAGTGACCGTGACGGCAACCGCAGCGAGAACAGCCGCAGTGACCGTGACGGTAACCGGAACGACGGTAACCGCGATTCCGACGGCGATGACAACAGCCGCAGCGGACGCAACCGCCGCAACCGCAACCGGAACGACCGCAGCGAGCGCAATGACCGCAATGACCGGTTCCGCGACCGCAACGAGCGCCGCCGCAACCGCGACCGCAGCCCCGATGTCGACGACGTCGAGGTCACCGAGGATGATGTCCTGCTGCCCGTCGCCGGCATCCTGGACGTGCTGGAGAACTACGCGTTCGTCCGCACTTCCGGTTACCTGCCGGGCCCGAACGACGTTTATGTTTCCCTGGCCCAGGTCAAGAAGTACAACCTGCGCAAGGGCGACGCCGTCGTTGGTGCCATCCGCGCTCCGCGTGACGGCGAAAACCAGGGCAACACCGCACGCCAGAAGTTCAATGCGCTGGTCCGCCTGACCTCGGTCAACGGCAAACCGGCGGAGGACAACAAGGACCGCGTGGAGTTCTCCAAGCTGGTTCCGCTCTACCCCTCCGAGCGCCTGCGCCTGGAGACCTCCGCAAAGGTCATCGGACCCCGGGTCATCGACCTGGTGGCCCCGATCGGCAAGGGCCAGCGCGGCCTGATCGTTTCGCCGCCGAAGGCCGGCAAGACGCTGATCCTGCAGGCGATCGCCAACGCGATCACCATCAACAACCCCGAAGTGCACCTGATGATGGTCCTCGTGGACGAACGTCCCGAAGAAGTCACCGACATGCAGCGCACCGTCAAGGGCGAGGTCATTGCCTCCACCTTCGACCGTCCCGCCGATGACCACACCACGGTTGCCGAACTCGCCATCGAGCGGGCAAAGCGCCTTGTGGAAATGGGCAACGACGTCGTCGTCCTCCTGGACTCCATGACCCGCCTGGGCCGTGCCTACAACCTGGCCGCTCCGGCGTCGGGCCGTATCCTCTCCGGCGGTGTCGATTCCTCGGCCCTGTACCCGCCGAAGCGTTTCTTCGGTGCTGCCCGCAACATCGAAAACGGCGGCTCGCTGACCATCCTGGCCACTGCGCTCGTCGAGACCGGGTCCAAGATGGACGAGGTCATCTTCGAGGAGTTCAAGGGCACCGGCAACATGGAACTGCGCCTTTCCCGCAACCTTGCGGACAAGCGCATCTTCCCGGCCGTGGACGTCAACGCTTCGGGCACGCGCCGCGAAGAGAACCTGCTCTCTCCGGACGAGGTCAAGATCATGTGGAAGCTGCGCCGGGTCCTTTCGGGCCTGGATACGCAGCAGGCACTGGAACTGCTGACCAACAAGATCAAGGAAACGCAGTCCAACGTCGAGTTCCTGATGCAGGTCCAGAAGACCACCCTGGGCAACAAGAACGATTAGCTGCCTGACCTAGCCGCTCATGCCCCTTGGCCCTCTTTGGAGGGTGAAGGGGCCTGGGCGGCTTGGCGGTTAACCGGCAGGTGGTCCTCCGGGCGAGAATGGTTCAAGACAGCAACGGGATTCGGGGTCCGCAGGCGGGCCCCACGGTGCGAAGAAGGAATGGGAAACAATGTTTGAGTCCATACAGGGACTGCTGGATGAGCACGCTGAACTCCAGATGCGGCTTTCAGATCCCGCTGTGCACGCGGACCAGGGCCTGGCCCGCCGCCTGGGCCGCCGCTATGCCGAGCTGAGCCGGATCGTGGATGCCTACAACACCTGGCACGGGCTGGAAGACGATCTCGCCGCAGCCCAGGAGATGGCCGGTGAGGATCCCGAATTCGCTGCCGAGGTCCCGGTGCTGAAGGATCAGCTGGGCGAGGCCCAGGAGAAACTGCGCCGCCTGCTGATCCCGCGGGATCCCAACGACGGCCGCGACGTCATCATCGAGGTCAAGGGCGGCGAAGGCGGCGACGAGGCTGCACTGTTTGCCGGCGACCTGCTGCGGATGTACACGCGCTACGCGGAAACCCGCGGCTGGCGCACCGAGATCATTTCGGCCACGGAATCCGACCTTGGCGGCTTCAAGGACGTGTCCATGGCGATCAAGGGTTCTTCCAACGACCCCGCCGAGGGTGTCTACGCCAGGCTGAAGTACGAGGGCGGTGTGCACCGGGTGCAGCGCGTCCCGGTCACCGAATCCCAGGGCCGGATCCACACTTCTGCAGCCGGCGTGCTGGTCCTGCCGGAAGTTGATGAGCCGGAAGAGGTCGAAATCAGCCAGAACGACCTGAAGATCGATGTTTACCGGTCCTCCGGTCCCGGCGGCCAGTCCGTGAACACGACCGACTCCGCCGTCCGGATCACCCACCTTCCGACCGGGATCGTGGTCGCGATGCAGAACGAGAAGTCCCAGCTGCAGAACCGTGAAGCGGCGATGCGCGTGCTGCGTTCGCGGATCCTCGCGCATGAGCAGGAAAAGATCGACGCCGCGAATTCGGACATCCGCAAGTCCCAGATCCGCACCATGGACCGTTCAGAACGGATCCGCACCTACAACTACCCGGAAAACCGGATTGTGGATCACCGCACGGGCTACAAGGCCTACAACCTGGACACCGTCATGAACGGTGATCTGGAAGCAGTGGTCCAGGCTGCCATCGAAATGGATGAGCAGGCCCGCCTGGACGCCATCGGCGACGAGGCGTAGTTCCGTTCATGCCGGCACACTCCCTTGACCAGGCCCTGCGCGCGGCGGCGGCGGAACTGTCCGCCGCCGGTGTGCCGAGCCCGCGTGTTGATGCTGAACTGCTGGCGGCCCACCTCCTCGGAGAATCCGTGGGCCGCGTGCGGGCCCTGGCCTTCACCGATGCCGCAGCACCGGAGGGGTATGCCGGCCTGGTTGCCGAACGCGCCCGCCGGATTCCGTTGCAGCATCTCACCGGCAAGGCGCATTTCCGCAGGCTGGAGCTTGCGGTGGGGCCGGGCGTTTTTGTCCCGCGGCCGGAAACTGAAACCGTTGCGCAGCTGGCCATTGACCGGGCGCGGCTGGTCCCTGGCGGCGCGAAGGTCGTGGACCTGGGCACCGGGTCCGGAGCGCTGGCGGCGTCCATCGCGTCCGAGGTTCCAGATTCGGACGTATATGCGGTGGAACTGAGCCCGCTGGCCCTGGCCTGGGCCAGGAAAAACCTCGACCCGCTGGGTGTCACCGTCCTGGAAGGTGATCTGCGCACGGCGCTGCCCGGTCAGGACGGAACGTTCGACGTCGTCGTCTCCAATCCGCCCTACATTCCTGCAGGGGCAGTCCCGAACGAACCCGAAGCGGCCGACCACGACCCCGCGATGGCGCTTTACGGTGGGGGAGCGGACGGGCTGGAACTGCCCGGCGCTGCCGCGCGCACTGCAGCCCGGCTGCTGCGCCCAGGCGGTTACTTTGTCATGGAGCATGCCGAAGTGCAGGCCAGGGCCATCGCCGCCCGTCTGGCAGCTGACCCGGCCTGGGAAGCAATAACCTCACACAACGACCTCAACGACCGCCCCCGCGCCACCTCCGCAGTGCGTTCCGCGGCGGCGGCCACTTCGCAGAGCAGCATGAAAGAATAGTCCCGTGACTACCAGCTTTGACTGCACAGATCCCGAGGCCCGCAGCGCCGGCCTGGCCCGCGCCCAGCAGGCCATCGCCAACCGGCAGTGCATCGTCCTGCCCACCGACACGGTCTACGGTATTGGCGCTGACGCGTTCTCTCCGCAGGCCGTGGCCACGCTGCTGGCCGCCAAAGGCCGGGGCCGGTCCATGCCGCCGCCCGTCCTGGTACCCCGCCTGCAGACCATGGACGGCCTGGCCGTGGACGTCAGCCCGGAGGCACGGGCGCTGGCGGAGGCTTTCTGGCCCGGCGGACTGACCCTGATTTTCCATGCGCAGCCGTCCCTGACCTGGGACCTGGGCGATACCAAGGGCACCGTCGCGCTGCGGATGCCCGACGACGAGATCGCCCTGGACCTGCTGGCCCTCACCGGACCGATGGCGGTGTCTTCCGCGAACCGGACCGGCAATCCGGCAGCTCAGACCGCGGCCGTTGCCCAGGCACAGCTGGGCGAGTCCGTCGAGGTGTACCTGGAGGCCGGACCCCGGCCGCAGGAAGGCAGCGACGGGATTCCCTCGACGATCGTGGATGCGACGCAGTCGCCCCTGCGGGTGGTCCGGGCCGGCGCCGTCGGGCTTGAGGAACTGCGTGCGGTGGTTCCGTCCGTGCTCGGCCTCGGCGAGGAACCGGAGCAGCCCGCTGCCGGCGGGTCCGTTCCGGACTCCGGGACGGATGACGATTCCGATGCCGACGCTGTTCCGGCCGCCGGCCACGGGTCCGTCCACGGCGAGGCCCGCTAGGCTTCCATGCCGTACCGTGCTCCGGCGCGGTCCTGTGTCTGCCCCTAGCCGCGCTGGCGGCGCGCCTCGCGCAGCACTTCCTCAACGCGCGGTGCGGGAACATTTCCGGTGGCCTCGGCCCAACCAGGCTCCTGGCGCTGCCCAAACCACATCATCTCGACCCGCCGCAGCGACCCGTGGAGGCGTTCGCCGAGCAGGGAAGACACGGCGTATCCCGCTTTCAACGAGCCGCGGCAAAACCAGCCGGGCAGCCGCAGGGGCGGCCGGCCGCCGGCGGCCTCGAGGACACCGGCGGCAGTCGCACCTTCCCACGGCTGCAGGACGAGGGCCGGAACGCCGTCCGGCTGTGCACCGACGGTCAGCACAAAGCTGGCCAATGCGTCCACCGAGCTGACCGGGCTGGGTGAATCGCCCCGCCCGGCCACCGACGCCAGGGGAGAAGCGGCGATTTTCATCAGGTTCGCTGTTGTTGCCCGTGCCGGTCCCTGCACTGAGGTCGCCCGGATGATGACTACTGAACAGCGGCCCCCAGCCCTGGCGCCCAGCGCCTGCTCGCCCAGCGCCTTCGACCGCGAATAGGCCGAAAACGGTTCCACCTGGAGGCTTTCGTCCAGGACCGGCCGGTGACCCTGCACCGAGGCACTGCTGAGGTGGACAAAGCGGCGTACCCCGGCGGCGTCGGCAGCGTTGGCCACCAGCACCGGCAGCAGTGCGTTGGCGCCGCGCAGCTCAGGGGAGTCCGCGCCGGAGGGAGTGGCCAGCCCGGCGGCGTTGACGACGACGTCAGCGCCGGTGAGCGCCCCTGTTAGGTCCCGTAGCTGGTCGGCGAGCTCCGCGGCTTCGGCCAGAAGGCCTGCTGCGTCCGTTGACCGGGCGCTGATCCGGGGGGCCTTGAGATGGCGGACAGTAATGCCGGCGCGGTCCAGTGCCGTGGCCAGGGCGCTGCCGATAAAACCGCTGGCACCGAGAACCGCCCAGACCTGGTCCTGGGAAGATCCGGCGGGGGGAGGGGTGCTGTTCACATCGTGTCCTGGTTTGAAGGAGCTGGAGCAGTGGTCTCAGTGGCGCCGCCGGTTCCGAGCGCCGGCATGGGTTTCCAGCCGCGGTCATGCAGGATGCGGCGGGATTCCCGCCAGCCGCGCCACAGGCTGCCGGCCCCCCGCAGGTTATGCTCGACGGCGATGAGCCGCAGAAGTTCCTTGGCAGCGGTCAGTGCCGTGCCGGCTGCGAAGCCCACGGGATGGAACCGGCCGTGCGCCCGCAGATACCCGGCCGTATGCCCGCGGTTCCGCATGGCGCAGAACCTGCTGAGGTCGCTGGAGTCGTTGAGGTGCCGGATACCCAGGTCGATCTGCTTCTGTGGGCGGACCTTGCGCAGCACGAACTCGTTGACGTAGACGACGCGGTGGTGCAGGGAAGCCAGCCACCCGTAAATCTCGTCGTCGCCGTTAATGAAGAAACGGGAATCGGGGAGTCCTATGTCCCGGACGACGGCGGCACTGACAAGCATGCCCTCGAAGCAGCCGACATTGGTGGCGAATACCGGACGGTCGGCGAAGATATTGCCGCGGACCGGAACATGGATACCCAGGAAGGGAAGAAACCGGTGCTGCCAGAAGAACGGGTTGCCGGCGTCGTCGAGCCGCCGGCCGTGGATGCAGTCGTACGTCGCGGTCCACTTCGCCAGGGCGCCGAGCGCTCCCGGGAGGACCTCGACGTCGTCGTCCATGAGCCACAGCCACTGTGCACCGGTGTCCAGGGCCCGGGCCACCCCCGCCGCGAACCCTCCGGAACCGCCGGTGTTCTCAGCGAGGCGCTCAATGCTGAGCGGAATCGGAAAACGTGGCTGCAGCTCGGTGAGCACCGCGGCTGTGTCATCCGTACTGGCGTTATCCACCACCACTACCCGCTCCGGAGCCGGGTCCAGGGCAGTAACCGACTCCAGCAGGCCACGCAGATAGCCGGATCGGTTGAAGGTGACTATCACCACGGCCAGGCCCTCGATGGCAGCGCCGGATCCGCTCACGCTAATAGCCCAGATCCGATGGCGGGCCGAAGAGGGTGCCCCTGGCCCCGCCTGCGTAGGCGCGCAGCCAGGCGCGGAACCCGCGGAAGTCCCGGGTCCGGGCGAAGTGGAGGGGATAGCCGACGGCATCCGCGGCCAGGGACCGCAGGCGCTTGTGTTTCCACATCAGGTGTCCGCGGTTGCGGAAGAAGTAAAAGCGCTTGAAGTCTGTGTCCGGAACCAGCACATGGAGGCGTCCGCCGAGGATTTCGTTGACCTCGGACCACGCAGCCGGGTGGCTCAGGGCCACGGAGGTCAGGGTGCCAAACGGAATCCCGGCCTTGCGCAGGCGGATCATGAAGTCAGTCTCATCGCCGCGGATGAACAGGCGCAGGTCAGGAAGGCCCACCCGGAAGAAGACATCACGGCGGATCAGCGCGCCATTGAAGAAGTGCCCCACGCCGGGAAGGAACCCGGCCTTGGCGACTTCGGCCCGGTTGTGGGTGAGACGCCCGTCGATGCGGAAGTGGAAGGAGAGGGTGTCCGGCCGTCCGGGGGCCACCACCAGCGGAAGGATCACGTCCAGGTTCCGTTCCTTGGCACCATCGATCAGGGCCTGGAGGCACTCCGGATCTTCCGGATGGGCGTCGTCGTCCATGATCCAGATCCAGTCCGCACCGGAGGCCATTGCCGTGAGGATGGCCAGCGAGAATCCGCCGGCGCCGCCGAGGTTGGTTTCCGAGCGGACATAGGTGACGTTGGCCGCAGAGGCTTCCGCAATGTCCCGGACCGGGCTCTTTCCCGAGTCAACCAAGGCCACGGAGGAGATGGCGGCCGTCTGGGCCGAAAGCGCCCCCAGCAGCGTCTTGACGTCATCCGGGCGGTCAAACGTCACAGCTGCCACGGCCACTGAATCCGGCAAGGTGTTCCTTTCCAAGGCTCCCCGGACGCACGGGCTTTGCCGGGCGGGAAGGGGTGTGCAGTTAGTATGCTGAATAGATTCCAGTCTATTACACCGGATTCACCGCACTTCCGTGCCGCCAGCACGGCAGGACCCCCAACAGCCTAGATACGAACCGGGTGCCAACCCGTTGAGGACTATGAACGATTCAAGCAGGGACACAACCACCCCGGTGCGGGACGAGAAGCCGGCGCTATGGCTCTGGTCCCAATACGTGCTGGATTCCATGGCGTGGGTGGTGGCCATCGTCCTGGCACTGGTCCTGCGCTACGAACTCACAGTTGACCAGATCAACGTAGCCGGGCTGGCGGTGTTCTGCGCCGTGGCCGTCGTGACGCAGCTCGTGGTGGGCTATTCCTTTGCCCTCTACCGCGGCCGCTACAGCTTCGGCAGTTTCCACGAAATGCGGCTGCTGGCCGTGGTTACCATCGTGGTTTCGGCGATCCTGGTCCTGGTCAGCGCCCTGTTCGGCCTGGCCATCGACATTCCGCGCAGCACCGGCGTGCTGGCTTTCCCGTTTGCCTGCCTGTTTATGGCGGCAATCCGCTATCTGAAGCGGATGTACGTCGAAAGCAAGACCCGCCCCGGCGATGAGGCGCAGCGGACATTGATCTACGGTGCCGGGTTCCTGGGCAACTCGCTGGTGACCCGGATGATGAACGATCCTGACTCCCCGTATTTCCCGGTGGGCCTGATCGACGATGATCCTGCGAAGAAGCACCTCCGCCTGGGCACGGTACCCGTGGTCGGCAAGCTGACAGACCTGCGGGAACTGGTGCAGCGCACCCGTGCGACCGTTCTGATCATTGCGATCGCCGACGTCGACGCCGCGCAGGTGCGGCAGGTTTCGGACAGCGCGGAGGGACTGGACCTGCGCGTGATGGTGCTCCCGCCGCTGCGGGACATGCTCTCGAAGGGATCCGGGGCCGGGCTGACCGATTTCCGGGAAGTCGCCGTCGAGGACCTGATTGGCCGCCGTCCCGTGGACATCCATGTGGACGAGGTTGCGGGCTACCTTACCGGCAAGCGGGTGCTGGTCACCGGCGCCGGCGGTTCCATCGGCTCGGAGCTCTGCCGCCAGATCACGGCCTTCGAGCCGGAAGAACTGATCATGGTGGACCGCGACGAGACCGGCCTGCAGCTCACCCAGCTCTCCATCACGGGCCAGGGACTGCTCAACGGCAAGGACACGGTGCTCGCTGATATCCGGGACGCCCGGGCATTGGACGAGGTGTTCGCCGCACGCCGCCCCGACGTCGTTTTCCACGCTGCCGCCCTGAAGCACGTCTCGCTGCTGGAGCAGTATCCGCTGGAAGCCTGGAAGACGAACGTGCTGGGTACGGCGAATGTGCTGCGTTCGGCCGAAAAGGCCGGTGTCAGCCACTTCGTGAACATCTCCACGGACAAGGCCGCCAACCCCACCACGGTCCTGGGCCACTCCAAGCGGGTCGCCGAGAAGCTCACGGCATGGATGGCCGGACACAGCGGGCGGCGGTTTGTCTCCGTGCGGTTCGGCAACGTGATCGGCAGCCGCGGTTCCATGCTGCCCCTGTTCACTGAGCAGATCCGCCAGGGCGGTCCTGTGACGGTGACGGATCCGGAGGTCACCCGGTTCTTTATGACCATTCCCGAGGCCTGCCAGCTGGTGATCCAGGCCGGAGCCATCGGCCGCGGGGGAGAAGTCCTGATCCTGGACATGGGCGAGCCGGTGAAGATTCTGGACGTCGCCCGCCGCATGATCGCGATGTCCGGGAAGGACATCGAAATCGTCTTCACCGGTCTCCGGAAGGGCGAGAAGCTGCACGAAATCCTGGTCGGCACGGGGGAGGACGATTCCCGTCCGCTGCACCCGAAAATTTCGCACACCTCCGTGGCTGTTTTGGCGCCGCAGGACCTCGACGCCGAGGACTGGCTGCGCCGCTGCGGGTTCGGGCCGGGCGAGTTCCCGGACAGCGGTACCGGGGCCGGCCCCGGGGCCCCGGCCGCGGCGCTTTTCCCGCTGCCGGACACCGCCGCGCTTCGCCTGGCCGATCTGCATAACGCCGATCTGCGCAATGCCGATCTGCGCAATGCCGATCTGCACGACGCCGATCTGCATAAGGGCTCTCCGGCTGCCGGGCGGCATGAGGATCGGCGGACCGGCTGATGGAGCTCGCCGTTCCTGTTGCGGCAGCCTTCCTCGCTAGCCTCCTGCTGCCTTTTGCCCTGATCCCGCTGCTGCGCCGCCTGGGTGTCGTGGATGTACCCAATGAGCGCTCCTCGCACACCAAGGTGGTGATCAGGGGAGTGGGCGCCACAATCGCCGCCGGGGTCCTGCTGGGCTTGGCGGCGGCACTGCTCACGGGCTACGTGGCCGTTGACCGTTCGCTGCTGCTGGTCCTGATGGCAGTGATTGCCGCCGCCTCGCTGCTGGGCTGGATCGAGGACTTCCGTGGGCTGTCCATCCGGGTCCGCTTCGGGATGCAGCTGCTCATCGGTGCCGCCGGAACCACAGCACTGGCAGCCGCCCTGGGCCAGAGTTACTGGTGGGTGCCCGTGGGGACGCTGGTGATCGCCGGTTATGTCAACGTTGCCAATTTCATGGACGGCGTGAACGGGATATCCGGTCTTCATGGCCTGACCGTCGGTCTTCTCTACGCGGCCAGCGGCGTGCTGGCCGATCAGGTGTGGCTGATAGCCGCCGGCACGGTGATCGCCGCTGCCTTCGCGGCGTTCCTGCCCTGGAACCTGGGCCGCGGGTCGGTGTTTATGGGGGACGTCGGCAGTTACCTGCTGGGTGCCGCCATTGCCGGAACTGCCGTCGCGGCATTCCTGGCCGGGGTCTACGTCGAGTACCTGCTCTTTCCCATCCTGATCTACGTGCTGGACACGTTCACCACCCTTGTCCGCCGGATCTGGCGCCAGGAGCGCTGGTACGCCGCGCACCGCCAGCATGTCTACCAGCGGTTGACCGATGCCGGGCTGAGCCACGTGCAGTCGGCGCTGCTGGTGACGTTGTGCACCGCAGCCGTCGGCGCCACCGGCCTCGTTACCGGAGGGTCAAGCTGGGGAGTTACTGCAGCAGGAACAGCTTTTGTTGCCGCAGTGGCAGCCTTCTACCTGGCTTCTCCGCGGCTGGTCGCCCGGCTGCGTGCCCGGACCCGGACCTGACATCCGGGCCCGGGGGAGGGACTGTGTCACGGAGCAGTTCTATGTGCTGTAGAATTCAAACGTCGCCACGATCCGTTATGCGACGACGCTATATTTCCTCACAAAGCACAAGGATGATCCTCCAGCCATGAGCCCAGAAGACGGCCCACGCGCTTCGCGGCTCAGTGTTTCCGGCCCCACAACGGCGCCGTGGCTGGACATCCTGAAGACTTGCCTTCTTTGGACCGCTTTGCCAGCTGCCGCCGCTGCAGTGTTCTCCCTCCTGGGCCCGGGTATCGCCGGGGCAGCCAGTGTTGCTGCGGGATGGGCAATGATCGCACTGTTCTTTGGTATCAGCCTGCTGGTTGGCCACGTAGTCGGGCGGAGCAATCCATCAGGCGCCATCGGAATGTTCGCCGTAACGTATGCCATTAAAGTTGTCGGGTTCGCGGCGATCCTCCTGATCTTCGGCGTGCCTGAATGGCTCGAACGGCCCTGGTTCGCGTTTACTGCACTGGGGGCCGTCGTTATGTGGCAAGCTGCAGAGATTTTCGCTTATTCACGCACCCGGCAGCTTATTTTCTCCGAGGCGCCCAATGGCCCGGACAATTCAGTGAAAGGTGCGCCAGGTGGCAGCTAAGCCAAAAAAGAATGCCCCCCAGCATGTTCCCGCAGCCTTTGAAACTCCGGTCAAAAAGCCGATCGCGGTGCTCCAATATGTCCTGTCCGGAATCCTTGCCCTGGGTTTGATAGGGTGGGGGCTGGACAGTCTTCTGGGGACCCGCTGGATTTTATTTGCAGGTATCGCCCTGGGTGGTGTCAGCGGTTATTACACAGCTGCCGCCCACGGGCTCACTTCCACCAAGCCACTACCGCCCAAGGGTGGAAAACGGCCGGATGAGGGTTAGAGACATCAATGTCACAAAACTTAGTACACGGGTGCATGAGCTATGTGCCCGCCAATGAAATGCCCAACGATGGACACAGCAGAGAGGAAACGCGTTGATCGCGCTTGCGCTTCCCGCCGCCAATGAAGAGGGTTTTGTTGCTCCCACCCTCGAAGACATGCACCTCCCTGAGATCCTTCCCTGGGGCGCACCGTACGGAGACGGGTTTGGGAAGCAGATGCTGCTTATCCTCATCTCGGTCATCATTATCGGATGGTTCTTCATAGTCGCAGCACGCAAGGGACAGATGGTCCCGGGCCGGCTGCAGTTCCTGGGTGAGGCGAGCTACAACTTCGTCCGCAACTCGATCGGCCGCGACATCATCGGTGAGAAGGACTTCCGTCCGTACACCCCGCTGCTGTTCTCGCTCTTCTTCTTCATCCTGATCAATAACCTGTGGGGCAGCATTCCGCTTGCACAGCTGCCGACCACCTCGCACGTTGGCACTGCCTACGCGCTGGCCGGCATCGTTTACTTCACCTGGATCATCCTGGGCATCAAGAAGCACGGCATCAAGTACTTCAAGTACGCGACCGTCCCTTCAGGTGTTCCCATGGCAATCCTGCCGCTGGTTGTCCTGATCGAAATCATCTCCACCTTCCTGGTCCGCCCGATCACGCACAGTCTCCGACTCTTCGCGACCATGCTCTCGGGCCACCTGATCATCATGCTCTCCGCAGCCGGCACCGAGTTCCTGCTGCTGGAAGCCGAAGGTCTGCTGAAGCCCCTGGGCGTGCTGACCCTGGTTGGCGGCGTCGCCATGTTCTTGTTCGAAGTTTTGATCCAGGTCCTGCAGGCCTACGTCTTTACCCTGCTGACCGCGATCTACATCCAAGGCTCCATCGCGGCTGCGGAACACTAAACCTCCCCTTTCCCAGGGGAAACCCCTGAACCAAACAACCTGCCTGCGGGCATCTTGAAAGGAACATCCATAATGGAAATCTCCATCGACGGCAACCTGAACCTCATCGGCTACGGCCTCTCCGCCATCGGCGGCGCCATTGGTGTGGGCCTGGTCTTCGCTGCTTACATCAACGGTGTTGCACGCCAGCCCGAGGCACAGCGTGTGCTGCAGCCGATCGCCTTCCTGGGCCTGGCCCTGACCGAAGCCCTTGCCATCCTTGGTCTGGTTTTCGCGTTCGTCCTCTAACTTCAGCGCGTTTTTCCCCACCAAGTAGATAGGACGGATGAGAAATGAACGAGGCACTTATCCTCGCCGCTGAAGAAGGCGCTAATCCTCTGATCCCAAACGTCTGGGAGATCCTGGTAACACTGCTTGGCTTCGCTGTGCTGATGTTCATCGTCGTCAAGTTCGTCGTCCCGATGTTCGAGAAGACGTTTGCAGAGCGTACCGAGGCCATCGAAGGCGGACTTGCCAAGGCCGAGGCAGCACAGGCTGAAGCCAGTGCCGCCCTGGACGAATACAAGCAGCAGCTGATTGATGCACGCACCGAAGCCAACCGGATCCGTGAGGAAGCGCGCTCTGAAGGCGCTCAGATTCTCGCCGACCTGAAGGCCAAGGCCGCCAGCGAGTCAGCACGCATCCTGGAACAGTCCCAGGTCACCATCGAGGCAGAGCGGCAGGCAGCAGTTGTCGCGCTCCGCAGCGAAGTTGGCGCCCTGGCGACCGAGCTGGCCGGAAAGATTGTTGGCGAGTCCCTTGCCGACGATGCCCGCTCCGCCCGCGTTGTCGACCGCTTCCTGGATGAGCTGGAAACCTCGCAGAACGCAGGTGCGGTTCAGTAATGGCAGGTATATCGAGCGAGTCACTGGCAGCAGCCCAGGGTCAGTTGGAAGCACGCCTTCCGCACGCGACCCTTGGTCTGGCTGAGGAACTCTTTGGCATCCTGGGCCTGCTGGACGGCCAGACCGGCCTGCTTCGGGCCCTGACTGATCCGGCTCGTGAAGGACAAGAGAAGGCAGCCCTGGTCTCCAAACTGGTCGGCGGCAAGGTTTCGGCCGACGCCGAACAGATTGTTGCTTCTTTGGTTGAATCCCGCTGGCGCGCACCGCGCGACCTCGGGGACGCTCTGGAAACCCTGGCTGCAACGGTTGTCTCCGCGGTCGCAGAAAACAAGGGGCCGGGTTCTGCCGGCCTCGAGGAACTGGAGGGGGACCTCTTCCGTTTCAACGAGACCGTGGCATCCAACCATGACGTGCAGCGTGCGCTGTCCAATCCGCAGTCAAGCGCGGACGCGAAGACCACGCTGGCACTGAAGCTGGTGCCCGGTGCGTCCGAGGCAGCACAGGTATTGATCCGCCAGGCTGTTACAGCTCCCCGCGGTCTTCGCCCCACCGCCCTGGTCACCCGGTTCCTGGAACTGGTTGCCGGACGGCAGCAGCGTTGGATCGCGGAAGTACGTACCAGCGTCCCCATGACAGAAGGGCAGCGCGCCCGGCTGCAGGCGTCCTTGAACAGCCTGTACCGCCGCGAACTGAAGATCAACGCCACTGTTGACCCCTCGATCGTCGGTGGTATCCGGGTTACGGTGGGCGATGAAGTCGTCGATTCCACTGTGGTGACCCGGTTGTCGGAACTGCGCCGGAAGCTCGCGGTTTAGCCACCCATCGTGGCTGAAGCGGGCCATGAGAAACATTTGAGAACCAATCGAAGGTCATCGGCACCAAGCGATGATCACAACATAGGAGAGCAGGGACTGCAGATGGCCGAATTGACCATCAACGCCGACGACGTCCGTAATGCGTTGAATGAATTTGCGGCGTCCTACGAACCCGGAAACGCAGAGCGCGTTGAAGTTGGCCGCGTAACCACCGCCAGCGACGGCATTGCCCGTGTGGAGGGCCTGCCCTCCGTAATGGCGAACGAGCTGCTTCGGTTTGAGGACGGCACGCTGGGCCTGGCCCAGAACCTCGACACCCGTGAAATCGGCGTCGTTGTGCTTGGCGATTTTGGCGGCATCGAAGAAGGCCAGGAAGTTCACCGCACCGGTGAAGTCCTGTCCGTCCCCGTTGGGGATGCCTTCCTGGGCCGCGTCGTCGATCCGCTGGGCGAGCCCATGGATGACATGGGTCCGATCCAGGCTGAAGCCCGCCGTGCACTGGAACTCCAGGCGCCGGGCGTTACCCAGCGTAAGTCGGTTCACGAACCGCTTCAGACCGGCCTGAAGGCCATCGACGCGATGATCCCGGTCGGCCGCGGCCAGCGCCAGCTGATCATTGGTGACCGCAAGACGGGCAAGACTGCCCTCGCCGTCGACACCATCCTGAACCAGCGGGCCAACTGGGCCTCGGGCGACACCAACAAGCAGGTGCGCTGCATCTACGTGGCCATCGGCCAGAAGGCGTCCACGATCGCTGAGATCAAGCGGACCCTCGAAGATGCCGGCGCCATGGAGTACACCACGATCGTGGCCTCCCCGGCGTCCGACCCCGCAGGCTTCAAGTACCTGGCACCGTACGCCGGCTCGGCCATCGGCCAGCACTGGATGTACGGCGGCAAGCACGTTCTGATCATCTTTGATGATCTGTCGAAGCAGGCTGAAGCCTACCGTGCAGTGTCGCTGCTGCTGCGCCGCCCGCCGGGACGCGAAGCCTACCCGGGCGACGTTTTCTACTTGCACTCCCGCCTGCTGGAGCGTTGCGCAAAGCTCTCCGACGAGCTCGGCGCAGGCTCGATGACCGGCCTGCCGATCATCGAGACCAAGGCAAACGACGTCTCGGCCTACATCCCGACCAACGTCATCTCCATCACCGACGGCCAGATCTTCCTGCAGTCGGACCTCTTCAACGCCAACCAGCGCCCCGCAGTGGACGTCGGTATCTCGGTGTCCCGCGTTGGCGGTGCCGCCCAGCAGAAGGCCATGAAGAAGGTTTCCGGTACCTTGAAGCTGGAACTGGCCCAGTACCGCGACATGCAGGCATTCGCCATGTTCGCCTCTGACCTGGATGCGGCTTCCCGCCAGCAGCTGACCCGCGGCGCACGCCTGATGGAACTGCTGAAGCAGGGCCAGTACGCACCCTTCCCGGTCGAAGACCAGGTTGTGTCCATCTGGGCCGGCACCAACGGTTACCTCGACGACGTTCCGGTGGAAGATGTCCGCCGTTTCGAAGCCGAGTTCCTTGACCACGTCCGCCACTCTTCGAAGGTCCTCACCGTTCTGGCTGAGACCAACAAGCTCGAAGATTCCACGGTGGATGAACTCAAGACCCTTATCACCGACTTCAAGCAGGGTTTCTTCGGCGAAGGTGACAACCGCATGGTTGCCGCCGGACACGAGGAAGCTGCGGCTCTGGACGGGGATGCAGTCGACCAGGAAAAGATCGTCAAGCAGAAGCGCTAGCGGCTTCCAGGTTCCGCGGCCGGTTCACGCCGGCCGCGGAACCTCTGCCCCTTGCCTTAGCCCCTAGTTCAAAACACTAGGAACCGAAAGGAAAAGTATGGGAGCCCAAATTCGGGTCTACCGCCAGAAGATCGCCTCGACCACGTCGATGCAGAAGATCTTCAAGGCGATGGAGCTGATTGCTGCCTCTCGCATTGGAAAGGCCCGCACCCGCGTAGCCGCGGCGCTGCCTTATTCCAACGCGATCACCCGTGCCGTTTCTGCTGTGGCGTCCCAGTCGGAGATCGATCACCCGCTGACGACCGAACCGGAGCAGATCCGCCGGGCGGCAGTGGTCGTTATGACTTCCGACCGTGGTCTTGCCGGGTCGTACTCCGCAGGCGTCCTGAAGCAGAGCGAATCACTGAATGAATTGCTCCGTGAAGAGGGCAAAGAAATCAAGACCTACCTGGTGGGACGCAAGGCCCAGGCGTACTACGACTTCCGTGACCGTGCTTATGAGCGCGTGTGGACCGGCGGTACAGATGCGCCCGAGTTTGAGACTGCCCGGGAAATCGGCAAAGCACTCCTCGATGACTTCAATACGGCCTACGAAGACGGCGGCGTGGATGAAATCCACATCGTGTTCACGCGCTTCAAGTCCATGGTTGTCCAGGAACCCGGAGTCATCCGGCTCCTGCCGCTGGAAGTTGTCGAAGAAGAAGCAGGCGCTGAAACCGAGCTCCTGCCCCTCTACGAATACGAGCCCGAGCCGGAGAAGGTCCTTGATGCCCTGCTGCCGCGCTACATCGAGTCGCGCATCTTCGCAGCAATGCTCCAGGCCGCCGCTTCCGAGCTCGCAGCCCGCCAGCGTGCCATGAAGTCCGCAGGGGACAACGCCTCCGACCTTATTAAGAAGTACACGCGACTTCGCAATAACGCCCGTCAGGCCGAAATCACCCAGGAGCTCTCCGAGATCGTGGCAGGTGCGGACGCGCTCAGCGCCTCCTAACCTGCAGGTCCCGGACCAAGAGGTCCACCAGTAAAAACTTAGCCCACACGCCATCTAACTGAGTGAAGTGAGAGAGATGACTGCCCAAACTGCCGAGCACGGAGCAACCTCCGTAGCACCGGGCGCCACAGGCCGTATCGCCCGTGTCATTGGCCCGGTTGTCGACGTCGAATTCCCGGCGGACGCAATCCCCACCATCTACAACGCTCTCACCACCGAGCTGACGCTCAACGGTGAGACCAAGACCATCACGTTCGAGACCTCGCAGCACCTGGGCGACAACCTCGTACGCGCCATCTCCCTGCAGGCCACCGACGGCCTGGTCCGCGGTGCCGCCGTTACCGACACCGGTGCTCCGATCTCCGTGCCGGTTGGCGACGGCGTCAAGGGCCACATCTTCAACGTCCTGGGTGAGCCCCTGGACGTTCCCGAAGAGCAGCTGGAAATCACCGAGCGCTGGCCGATCCACCGCAAGGCCCCGAACTTCGCGGACCTTGAGGGCTCGACCGAAATGCTGGAGACCGGCATCAAGGTCATCGACCTTCTGACCCCGTACATCAAGGGCGGAAAGATTGGTCTGTTCGGTGGTGCCGGTGTTGGCAAGACCGTTCTGATCCAGGAAATGATCACCCGTGTTGCCCGCAACTTCGGTGGTACGTCCGTGTTCGCCGGTGTCGGCGAGCGTACCCGTGAGGGCAACGACCTCTGGGTCGAAATGGAAGAAGCCAACGTCCTCAAGGACACGGCCCTTGTATTCGGCCAGATGGATGAGCCGCCGGGAACGCGTCTGCGCGTGGCCCTGTCCGCACTGACCATGGCGGAGTACTTCCGCGATGTGCAGAACCAGGACGTGCTGCTCTTCATCGACAACATCTTCCGCTTCACCCAGGCCGGTTCCGAGGTGTCGACCCTGCTGGGCCGCATGCCTTCCGCCGTGGGTTACCAGCCGAACCTGGCCGATGAGATGGGCCTCCTCCAGGAGCGCATCACCTCGACCAAGGGTCACTCCATTACGTCGATGCAGGCCATCTACGTTCCGGCTGATGACTACACCGACCCGGCCCCGGCCACCACGTTCGCGCACCTGGATGCCACCACGGAACTTTCCCGTGAAATCGCATCCCGTGGCCTGTACCCGGCCGTGGATCCGCTGACCTCAACGTCGCGTATCCTCGACCCGCAGTACGTCGGCCAGCTGCACTACGACACGGCTGTCCGCGTCAAGCAGATCCTCCAGAAGAACAAGGAACTGCAGGACATCATTGCCATCCTCGGCATTGACGAACTGGGTGAAGAAGACAAGATCGTCGTCGCCCGTGCCCGCCGTATCCAGCAGTTCCTGTCGCAGAACACCTACACCGCCAAGCAGTTCACCGGCGTCGAAGGCTCGACGGTTTCCATCAAGGACACCATCGAAGGCTTCAAGGCCATCTGCGACGGCGACGTTGACCACATCGCCGAGCAGGCGTTCTTCAACGTCGGCGGCATGGATGATGTCGAGCGTCAGTGGGCGAAGATCCAAGAGCAGACCGGGAAGTAAGCCCCATGGCTGAAACTGCTGAACTCGAAGTCGAAATTGTCGCGGCAGACCACTTTGTGTGGTCCGGTGCGGCGAAGATGGTCAAGGCACGCACCGCGGACGGCGAAATCGGGATCCTTCCCGGCCACTCTCCGGTGCTGGCGATCCTGGCCGAAGGCGAGCTGGCCATCGAGCCGGTGTCCGGCAGCCGGATCACGGTTGGGGTCGACGGCGGTTTCTTCTCCGTTGACAGCAACCGCGTGGTCATTGTCGCGGATAACGCGCAGTTGAACGACGCAGCCAACGCTGGGACCCGCTGACCCTAACCAATGGACAGTACCTACGTGTTCCTTGCACTGGCAGCGCTCTTCGCGCTGCTGGTCCTGGCAACGGCACTTTTCTGGGTACGCCGCACACAGCTGCGGCGTACCCTGGGTACCTTTGACGCCTCCATTTGCCTCCCGCCCGGCGGGTGGCGGATGGGGGTTTGCCGTTATACGGACACCCATCTGGAATGGCTCCGCCTGCTTTCGCTGAGCCCGCGCCCGCCGTACCGTTTCCTCCGAAGCTCCCTGGAGATTAAGGGGTGGCGCCAGCCCACCGAGGCTGAGCGGGCCCGGATCCAGCCGGGAGCTCTGGTGGTAACGCTTGAGTACGAAGGGCGTGAACTGCTCATCGCCATGAAGTACGACGTCTACACCGGCCTGTCCTCCTGGCTGGAGGCCGGACCGGTGATCGGTATCGGGACCTGGCGTTAGCCGTCGAATCCGGAATGCATGAAGGCGCAGGGAAAATGTTCCCTGCGCCTTCGCTGTATCCTCCCTGTGTACTTAGGCGTGGGCGGCTGCGTCCTAGTATGGAGGGATGGAAGACGTCATTGTTGCCACCGGTCCCTGCACGCTCAACGGCTCGGTGACGGTCCCCGGAGCGAAGAACAGCGTCCTCAAACTCATGGCGGCTACGCTGCTGGCCGAAGGCCGCTCCACCATCACGAATGTGCCCAATATCCAGGATGTCTGGATCATGGCGGAACTGCTCCGGCGGCTGGGCTGCGCTGTGGACTACGACGCCGATGCCGGCGAGGTGCGGATTGATGTGCCCGCCGTTCCGGGCCATCAGGCGGACTACGACCTGGTCCGTGCCATGCGCGCGTCCATATCGGTGCTGGGGCCCCTGGTGGCCCGGTGCAGGCGTGCCGAAGTCGCGCTCCCGGGAGGCGACGCCATCGGGTCGCGCGGGCTGGACATGCACCGTGCCGGGCTCGAAGCCATGGGCACCACGATCACCATCGACCACGGCTATCTGGTGGCCTCGGTGCCCCAGGGGCTGCAGGGGGCCCGCCACATCCTGGACTTTCCCTCCGTGGGGGCGACGGAGAATATTATGATGGCTGCCACCCTGGCCAACGGCACCACCGTGATCGACAATGCTGCACGGGAACCGGAAATCACCGACATCGCTGAAATGCTCAATTCAATGGGTGCCAGGATCAGCGGCGTGGGCACCAATACGCTGCAGATTGAGGGCGTGGAGAAGCTGACGCCGGTGGAACACCGGGTGGTGCCCGACCGGATCGTCGCCGGGACGTGGGCCTTCGCCGCAGCTATCACGGGCGGCAGCATCGAAGTCCGCCGCGCGGATCCGCAGGCACTGACCGTTGTCCTGGACAAGCTGGTGCAGGCAGGCTGCGCGGTGGAGCTCTCCGAGGACGGGTTTACCGTGAAGGGACCGTCCCGCCCGGAACCGATCAATGTCTCGACCCTGCCGTACCCCGGTTTCCCCACGGATCTGCAACCCTTCGTTGTGGCGCTCAACGCTGTGTCCACGGGCTCCGGGATGGTGACTGAGAATGTTTTCGAAGCCCGCTGGGGTTTCACCTCGGAGCTGGCGCGGCTGGGCGCAGTGGTCCGGCTCGATGGACACCACGCCCTGATCCAGGGGGTTCCTCTGCTTTCCGGCGCTCCGGTCGAAGCCAACGACATCCGCGCCGGCGCTGCCCTGGTGATTGCGGGCCTGGCGGCTGAAGGGACCACGGAGGTACGCGGCGTCGACCACATTGACCGCGGATATGAACGCTTTATGGAAAGCCTGCGCGGCCTCGGGGCCAACGTGATGCGGCGCCGGAGCTAACTCCGCGGGCGGGGGACACCGCGGTCCGGCGGGGCGGTTGGCCCGCTGAGCGTGCCGTTACGGCGGCTGTTGTGCGCGGAGGCTGTTGTGCCCGGAGGCCCGCGGAACCGATGATGATGTGACACAACAAAGGCGGAGACCAATTGGTCTCCGCCTTTGTTGTGCGAAGAGACTAGACGGCGGTGACGCCGGTGGCCTGGGGGCCCTTGGCGCCCTGGCCGATCTCGAATTCAACGCGCTGGTTCTCGTCGAGGGTCTTGAAGCCGTTCGACTGGATTTCCGAGTAGTGGACGAAAACGTCACCGTCGGAATCATCCGGGGTAATGAAGCCGAAACCCTTTTCGGCGTTAAACCATTTTACGGTTCCCTGTGCCATTTGCCTGTCTCCTTTATTGCTGGAACTGAACCGGCACACCGCGTGCCTGTGGTTGTTACCGAAGCGGGAAGTCCAGGTTCCCTGCCGGACGGCAGTTCCTACAGGAGCTTCACGCTCGCAACCGTCTTGCGAGCATGAAAATACACCTACACAAAGACTGCCTATAGCGTTACATACGGCCATACACCCGTCAACGGATTCGGCGAAAAATCTGCAGAATCTTTTGGCCGTTTATATTCCGGGTTGCCGGCCCGTATTCGGCCGGATCAATCGGCAGGGAAAGCGCCGGTAACAGCCGCAGGGAGCGATCAGGCAGAACTGTCTAAACAGTCAGATCAGTCAGAACAGGCGCGAGGCGCTGTCATCCACGCCGCGCATTTCGTCATAGTCCAGGGTGAGGCAGTCAATGCCGCGGTCGGCAGCCAGGACCTTCGCCTGGGGCTTGATCTGCTGGGCCGCAAACACGCCGCGCACGGGTGCCAGCAGCGGATCCCGGTTCAGCAGTTCCAGGTAACGGGTCAGCTGTTCCACGCCATCAATGTCGCCGCGGCGCTTCAGTTCGACCGCCACGGTGGCACCGGCGGCGTCGCGGGCCAGGATGTCCACCGGACCGATCGCGGTCATGTACTCCCGGCGGATCAGTGTGTAGCCCTCGCCAAGCTTCGTGATCTGCTCAGCGAGCAGCCGCTGGAGGTCCGCCTCCACACCGTCCTTGATCAGCCCAGGATCCGTCCCCAGGTCATGGGCAACGTCAGAGAGGTGCTCATACACGCTGATCACCAGCTTGTCGTCCGTTTTGGCGCTTTGGACGTTCCAGACCTCGACGACGCCGGCCTCGGCATCGTCGGCGCCCGGTTCGGTGATGCGCAGGGTCGCCGGCGGACTCATCCAGTTCAGCGGCTTGTAGGAGCCGCCGTCGGAATGAATCAGGACGGAGCCGTCCGCCTTCACCATGAGAAGGCGGGTAGCCAGGGGCAGATGGGCACGGAGGCGGCCGATGTAGTCAACAGAGCAGCGGGCTATCACTAAACGCACAGTTGCACTTTACCGGCTCCGCTGCGGCAAGATGGATTTATGCCCCGTTCCAACCAGCCCCGGCGCCGGCTGCCCGCCTCTGCGACGGCTGCCGGCCGCAACGCCCGCCGCAAATGGGCTGCCCCCGCCCCGGACATTGACCTTGACCGGGCACGGGTCGGGCTGCCGGAACGTGAGAGTGCGGCCGACGGCGAGTGGTCGGTGCGCCGCATCACCGCCCGCAACGCTGCGAAGGACTACCGCTGTCCCGGATGCGGGCAGGTCATTCCGCCCGGGGTTGAGCACCTGGTGGTGTGGCAGGAGGATTCGCTCCTGGGGCGGCAGACAGCGGTGGAAGACCGCCGGCACTGGCACGCCCGCTGCTGGCAGACCCGGCCGGGCTCCGGCCGCCGGCGCTAAGCCGGCCGGGCCGTCTAGCGCCTGTCCTGCTGGGCGATGACAACTTCCTTCATCAGCAGCAGCACTGCTGCTGCCGTCGGAATGGCAATCAGGGCACCGAGGACGCCCAGCAGCGTCCCACCGGCGATGACGGCGATGACAGCTACTGCTCCGGGGACCGCCACCGCACGCTGCATCACCCGGGGGGAGACGAAGTAGGCCTCGAACTGCAGATAGGCCATGTAGAGGATGGCGAAGACCACAGCCGTCTGCCAGCTCGCCGTCAGCGCCACGAGGGAGACCAGGACCAGGGCGATCGGCGGGCCGACCAGCGGAATGAACGCCAGCAGTGCTACGACGAAGGCCAGCAGCACTGAGAACGGCACCCCGGTAATCGTCATGATGACAAAGGCGTACAGCGCATCGAGGAGCGCTACAAAGCCCTGTCCTATGACGTAGTTGCCAACGCTCCCGGTAATTTCCTCCGAGAGTGCTTCCACCCGCCGGCGCCGGCTGCGCGGCGCGAGCCGGTAGGCCCACTTCTTCATGGACGGCAGTGAGGCAAGGAAATACAGGGTCAGGACCAGGATGATCAGCGCACCAAAGAGACCATTGGCAATCACCGAGCCGACGCTGAGTACCCCGCCGAATATCCCGCCAACGGCGTCTGCGTTGGAGAAGAACTTCTGCACTTCCTCATCGACGCGTTCCCGGATCTGGAACTGGCGCTCCACGGACACAAAGAAATCCGAGGAGAGGAACCGGTCCACATAGCCGGGAGCAGCATTGACGATCTCCGTGGTCTGGCTGACGATCGTGGGGATCAGGGTGGCGAAGAACCCGGCAACGGCACCGGCCACCAGCAGGACGGTGATGGCAATTCCGGCTGCCCGCGGCACGCCGCGGGCACTGAGCCAGCGGACCACGGGATCAAGGCCCAGTGCGATGAAAAGCGCCGCCCCGATCCAGACCAGCAGCTCACCGACATTGGTGACGATGAAGAACAGCAGCAGCGCGAAGCCAACACCGACAGTAAACATAAATCCGAACCGGATCGGATGCCCCTCCGGGCCGCGGCCACCGGTAAAAGGCGCCGGAGCGCCGCCGAACCGGCGCCGTTCGTCGGAGAGCTCCGCGTCCTCATCCACCGCGGGTGCCGGTATGCGCCCCTGGTCTCCATCCTCCGGCGGGACATCGAAGCGAGGGCGCGGACGTGCGCCGGGCACGTGGGAAAGCAGCTGCCTGAACAGGGAGCCGGGCTCCCTGGCACGGCCCGGCTTCTCGGCGTCTTTGCCGGGGGCGGGGAGTGGCTCGTCGACGGGCAGATCCCGGTCGTCCTCGCTCATCAGTGTCTTTCTCCCTGCATTGTGTGGCTGGTTGGGTCTGGTTCCGTGACTGTGCTGCGGCGCCAGATTATCAGTCATAGGCCGGGGAAGCGCGGCGGCCCGCTGCCGTAGGCTGGCTGGGGCCTGAGGACTGAAATGTGTTCTTTAAACGGATTTCGTTACCATAGGGTTATAAACCACCGCCATGCCGGTATCCATGGGGCCCGGAGTCCCCGTCACCGCTGCCTACAGGCGCGCGGAGGACCGTGAACGACGATAGGTAAGTTGTGCGAAACAAAATTGCAGTTCCGCTGATCGTGCTCGGAGTGCTGATGATGCTGGTCGGAATCGGCCAGCGGACATTCTGGGCACCCCCTGAGACCGTAACGGCCCAGGCTCCCGCTGGCTCCGGCGCGGCCCCGGTGGCAGTGCTCGATGCGGCCCTGCTGGCCTCCCATCCCGACGGCGCAGAGGTCACCATCCGCTCTGAGGATGGGGTTTTCCTGGCTGTCGGACGGGCTGCGGATGTAGATGCCTGGATCGGTGATGCTGCGGCGACGCGCATCAGCAGTGCCCCGGACGATGCCCTCTCCGCCGAGACCACCGAGGGCGAAGCCACTGTGCCTAACCCTTCCGGGTCGGATCTTTGGGTCACCGAGGAAACCGCGCAGGGCGAGCTTTCCTACTCCTGGGCCGAGCCCGCCGAGGGGGAGTGGTCGGTACTGATCGCCTCTGACGGCACAGCCCCTGCCCCCACGGACATCACCGTCAGCTGGGCCAATGACGAAGGCACACCGCTGGCTGTTCCGCTGATCATCGCTGGAGCCCTTGTCGCTGTGCTGGGCCTCGCCCTTGCCTTCATTGCCCGCACCGGCGGGAGGACACCGCCTGCTCCCGGAAGCCGCCGCGCCGTCCGTGATTCGGATACGGCCGCACAGAAGACGGTCGCCGGGCGCGGCCAGAGCGCCGGTGCAGTGAAGTTCAGCACGCCGGGAGCAGCCACCATCCGCCAGGGTATGGCCGGAGTGCTGGCCGCAGCACTTGCCGGCGGCCTGGCCCTGGCAGTGGTTCCGGCGGCGGCCTCGGCCACGGAATCCGGGGAGGATTCCCGCCCCGTGGTCCTGGACAGCCAGCTGACGCGCATCCTGGGGTCCGTGGCAGGAACGGTGCAGAAAGCCGACGCCGCCCGGGACGCGTCCCTGCTCAAGGACCGTGCTGCTTCCACGGCGCTGTCCCTGCGCGAAGCGAACTACGCGGCTGCCGCCAAGGCACCGGACACCAAGGCTCCCGCCGCCGTCGCCGCGTCCCCGCTCCTGACGGACATGGTTTCCTCGGGGACCGGGTTCCCGCGGACCGTCGTCGCCGTTACCCAGGGCCAGGACAACACCGTGCCGCAGGCCCTGATGCTGGTTCAGGCTTCTCCGCGGGAGAACTACAAGCTGGTCTCCGCGATCCAGATGCTGCCGGGCACCACCTTCCCGCAGCCGCCGGCCAACGGGACCGGTGTCTCCGCCGTCGCCGCGGATTCCTCCGAGGGCCTGACCATGTCCCCGCAGGGCGCCGTGGATGCCCTGGCAGACGCGCTGACCTACCCGGACGGCGTCAACAAGGAAACGTTCGCCGCCAACAGCTTCGCGGAAGCGGTCACCACGTTCCAGGCGAGCGTCACAGCCAACCCGGACAACGAATTTGCTGCCATCACCTTCCAGCACACGCCGGTCCCCTCGGACACGCGGGCGCTGCGGACGGCGGACGGCGGGGCGATAGTTTTCGGCTACATGTCCCACAGCTACTCGAGCGTGCCGCGCGAGGCGGGCGACTCGATCAACCTTGAGGGCACCATCTACGAGACCCTCACCGGCGAAAAGAACACTGAGGCCGGTATCGATGTCACCCACGGTGAAGCCGTGATGCTCTACATCCCGCCGGCCGGCAGCCCGGACCAGGCTGAGGTGGTAGGCGCAGCGCAGGAACTGCTCTCGGCCACACTCAAGTAACCATCCGGCAGGACCAACAGCGGTGCCGCGGCCGCTTCTGCCGCCGCACCGCTGGCCGTATTGGGGTGCACTTGCCCCGGGGAGGCGTCACCGTACTAGGGTTGAGGCCATGAGCACACCGAACCACCGTTCCGCGCCGTCACCGTCCATGAACCTTCGGGGAGCCGTGGACCTCTCCGCTCTCAAAGCCAAGGCCAGCGCTCCGCCGCCCGCAGCGGCTTCCGGTTCCGGTGACGCTGCCGCGTTCGTGATCGAGGTGAGCGAACAGTCCTTCCCCCAGGTTGTGCAGCTTTCAGCCACCGTCCCGGTCATCGTGAACCTGTATTCCGCCCGCAGCCCGGAATCGGCTGAGGTGACCGCGGTCCTGGAACAGGAAGCGGCAGCCCGCGGCGGGAAGCTGCTGGTGGCGAACGTCGACGCCGATGCGTATCCGCAGATTGCCCAGGCCTTCCAGGCAGTGTCCGTGCCGACCGTCGCCGCCGTCGTAAAGGGGCAGCCCGTTCCCCTCCTGGACCGGGCCGTCCCGGCCGAGCAGATCCGCGCTCTCCTGAACGAACTGATGCAGGTGGCGGAGGCTAACGGCGTCAGCGGCTCTCTGGCCGATGGCTCCGGCGAGGCGCAGGAAGAGGCGCCGCTGCCTCCGCTGCACCAGGAGGCCTACGACGCGATCGTTGCGGGAGATTACGACGCCGCTGCTGCCGCCTACCGGCAGGCGCTGGCCGAGCAGCCCGCGGATGCGGAAGCCAAGGCCGGCCTGGCCCAGGTGGAGCTGATGCAGCGGCTCAGGGGTGCTGACGCCGACGCCGTCCGCACCGCAGCGGCAGACCAGCCGGAGAATGTGGACGCCCAGCTCCAGGTAGCGGACCTGGATCTTTCCGGCGGGCACGTCGAGGATGCCTTCAATCGGCTGATCCGGCTCATTGCCCGCACCGCGGGGGAGGACCGGGAACGGGTACGCCTGCGCCTGCTGGATCTCTTCGAGATTGTCGGCAGCTCCGACCCCCGGGTCACGAAGGCGCGGTCCGCGCTGGCACGCGCCCTCTTCTAAACCTTCGCTCGCTGCCCCTTCTGCGCTCCGGAATCCGCCGGACCACAGAACACCGGACGGGCCTAGTCCGCACGACGGGTGCGGCGCGCGGCGGCGGCCGGGAATTTAGTTCACAAGGCGGAGGGCGCGCGGGGTCAGAGTTGCTAGCGTTACAGCTATGAGCGAGACACCCGAGCGTCCCACCCCCCAGAACGGCCCGGCCAGCCTGCCGGTGCAGGCCGCAGCGGCACCGCCGCAGGCGGCCCCGGGCGCCCCCGGAGCCGACCCGGCACCGACGCAGGCCCCTGCGCTGGCCATCCGCGGACTGGCCAAGCGTTTCGGCGAAAAAATCGCGGTGAACGGAATCAACCTCGACGTCCCCGCGGGATCCTTCTACGGACTCGTCGGGCCCAACGGAGCGGGTAAAACCACCGCGCTGTCCATGGCCACCGGATTGATGCGGCCGGACTACGGCCAGGTCTGGGTGCACGGCGTGGATGTCTGGGCCCGGCCGCTTGAAGCCAAGCGGATCATGGGGGTCCTGCCGGACGGGGTCCGGCTTTTCGACCGGCTGACGGGTGAGCAGCTGGTCACCTACGCAGGCCTGCTGCGCGGGATGGACCGGGAGACGGTTGCAGCCCGGGTCGCCGACCTGCTGGCTGCACTGGATCTGACCGCCGATGCGGGCACCCTGGTGGTGGACTACTCCGCCGGCATGACGAAGAAGATTTCCCTGGCCTCCGCGCTCATTCATGCGCCGCGGCTGCTGGTCCTCGATGAACCGTTCGAAGCCGTGGACCCGGTCTCCGCCGCGAATATCCGGGACATCCTCTCCAGCTACGTTTCCTCCGGCGGCACCGTCATCGTTTCCAGCCATGTCATGGACCTGGTCCAGCGGATGTGCGACCACGTGGCCGTGGTGGCAGGCGGGAACGTCCTCGCTGCCGGAACGGTTGACGAGGTGCGCGCCGGGCGCAGCCTGGAAGAAACCTTCGTCGAGCTGGTGGGCGGCCGCAGCACCTCGGAAGGCCTGGCATGGTTGCGCACCTCCTAAGGCTCAAGCTCGTCCTGCTGCGCAACTCCCTCCGCCGCAGCCCCTGGCAGCTGGTCGGCATCATTTTCGGTGCCCTTTACGGCCTTGGCATGCTGACCCTGCTGATGGGCGGCCTGTTCTACCTGAACTTCACCGACCCGGAGCTGGCACGCACGCTGGTGATCCTGGGCGGATCCGCAGCCGTGCTCGGCTGGATGATCATTCCGGTGGTGGCAACCGGCGTCGATATGACGCTGGACCCGGCCCGGTTCGTCACGTTCGCCATTCCCATGCGGCAAATGATCATTGGACTGGCGCTCGGTTCGCTGATCGGCATCCCCGGCATCGTCACACTGCTGGCCGCGCTGGTGCAGGCTGCTTCCTGGTGGCAGCACCCGGCTGCTGTCCTGGCCGGTATCCCGGCCGCCGTCGTCGCCGTCCTGACCTGCGTGGTGCTCGCCCGGCTTGCGGTGGCTGCGACCACGTCCCTGGCGAGTTCCCGCCGGTTCAAGGACATTTCCGGCATGGTGGCGATCATTCCCCTGATCCTGCTTGGACCCATCTTCGGGTTCGTTGCCACCGGGATCACGGAGTCAGGTGATTTCCTGGGCAGGCTTGCGGAAGTTCTCGCGTGGACCCCGCTGGGTGCGGCCTGGGCCATACCGGGAGATATCGCCCAGGGCAGCCCCGGAACGGCTGCCGCACGCTTCGCCATCTCCGTCCTGTTCCTGGCCGTCGCGGCCTGGGCGTGGCAGGCGCTGCTGCAGCGCGCACTGGTGACCCCGGCACACAGCGCCGCTGCCCGCCGCGGCGCCGGCAAGCTGGGCCTGTTCAGCCGGTTCCCGGCAACCCCCACCGGCGCCGTTGCGGCCCGTGCGCTGACGTACTGGATACGGGATCCGCGCTACAGCATTTCCCTGATCATTGTTCCGGTGATGGCGGCAGTGCTGATCTTCGCCGTCCAGACCGGAGAGGACCTGCCGCCTATGGTGCTGATCCTCGGCCCGCTGGTGGCCTTCCTCCTGGCCTTCGGCATCTCCGCTGACATCTCCTATGACAACACCGCCTTCGCGCTCCATCTCTCGGCGGGGGTCACGGGGGCAGCGGACCGGGCCGGCCGGGCCATTGCCTGCGCCGTGTTCGCCCTTCCAGCGACCATCCTGGCAGCCGTGCTGCCTCCGGTGGTGATCGGGCAGCCGGAGACCATTCCGGTGCTGCTGGGGCTTTCCGTCGGGCTGCTGCTGTGCGGCCTGGGCCTCTCGAGCGTCTTCTCTGCCCGCTACACCTACAACGTTCCGCTGCCGGGGGAGAGCGCCTTCAAGACGCCGCCCGGTTCCGCCGGACGCACCATGCTCGCCCAGGGGCTGTGGCTGCTGGCCCAGCTGGTGCTGGCACTGCCGCTTCTGGCCCCGGCCCTCGCCTATGCGTTTGGTGCGGGTCCCGTGTGGGGCTGGGTCACGCTGGCCGTGGGAATTGCCTTGGGATCCTTCGTGCTGGTGATGGGAATCCGCGTGGGCGGACGCTGGCTGGACCGGCGCGGTCCGGAAGTGCTTTTGGCTGTTTCGGTCAACAAGTAGCCGGTATGCCGGGTACTAAGATGGGTTCCATGACTCTGCCTCCTGATCCTTTCGAATCCGATCCAATGCGCCGGGCGGACAGCGGCTCCTCCACCGCCGTCATTGAACGTGAAGAGCAGCGCGAACTCGTTGAACCCGGCGACGCCGAACGGTTCTCGCACTACGTCCGCAAGGAAAAGATCATGGAGTCCGCCCTTTCAGGTGAGCCCGTGATCGCCCTCTGCGGCAAGGTCTGGACCCCGGGACGCGATCCTAAGAAGTTCCCGGTCTGCCCGGAATGCAAGGAAATCTACGAAGGCCTTCGTCCCGGAAAGGACTCCGGCGACAAATAGCCGCAGCCTTCCCACCGAAGCCCCTCGTCGCCGTCGGACCTGAGCGACGGCAGTAAGTCCCGATGCCTCCATGAGTGAACCCCTGCCCGAGGGCCGGCCCGCGGGTGCCATGTCCTCCGCGTACCGTCCGCTGACCCTGGGCGTAATCGCGATCGTGACGTGCGCGGCCTTCGAAGCCATGGCTGTCACGACGGCGATGCCTGTGGTCGCCGAGGAGCTGAGCGCCGGAGCAGGTTACGGGCTGGCCTTCTCCATGTTCCTCACCGCGTCCCTGCTGGGCTCGGTGCTGGCCGGATCCAGGTGCGACGCCGAGGGTCCGCGCCGCCCGCTGGTGGCCGGCATGGCACTGCTGATTGCGGGACTGATCATGTCTTCAGTGGCCGCCGAGTTCTGGCAGGTCACCGCGGGCCGGGCGGTCTCCGGGCTGGGCAGTGGAGCAATGGTGGTGGCGCTCTACGTCATCATCGGCGAGGTGTACCCCTCGAAACTGCAGCCGGTGGTCTTCGGCTGGGTCTCCGCAGCCTGGATCCTTCCGTCCATGATCGGTCCGCTGGCGGCGGGGCTGCTGGCGCAGTACCTGAGCTGGCGCTGGGTCTTTGCGGTGGCGATTCCGATCGTGCTGGTGGCTGCGGCGCTGGTCTGGCCGCGGGTGCGGCACCTCGGCGCACCTGATAACCCTGCCCTGGACCGCGGACTTGGACGGCGGCGCGGGCTCTGGGGCATCTTCCTTGCCGCTGGAGTCTTCGCTGCGCAGTGGGCAGGAAACGCCGCAGCCGCAACCGGGTCCCTGCTGGCCGCCGTCGTCACCGCAGCCGGAATCGCTGTCGCGGTAACGGCCCTTGTGGCGCTGCTGCCACAGGGCACCCTGTGGCTGCGGCGCGGACTGCCCTCCGTGATCGCGACACGCGGGCTGATCAACGCGGCGTTTGTGGCCGCAGAGGCCTTTATGCCCGTAATGCTGCTGGCCGTTTACGGCGTGAGCCCGGCCACGGCTGGAATCGCGCTGACGGTCGGCGCGGTAGGCTGGGCCATTGGAGCCTTCGTGCAGGCGAGGGTCACCCAGCGGCGTTACCGGCTGCTGGCCGGTGGAGCCGGCCTCCTGGCCGCCGCCGTCGGCGGTACCGGCCTGCTGGCCGGAGCCCAGGCGCCGTTCTGGCTCCTGGTGCTGGTCTGGTCGCTGGCCGGGGTGGCGATGGGTGCGGCCCTGTCCAGCACATCAGTGATGGTCCTGGACGCCTCCTCTGCTGCGGACCGCGGCAGGAACTCCGCCTCCCTGCAGCTGTCGGACCAGGTTGGTGCCGTAGCCGGAACCACCGTGGGCGGCGCCCTGTTCGCCGTCCTGGCCCAGCCTGGAACGTCCCAGGAAGGAACATCCTTCGCCGTGATGTGGCTGTTCCTGGCCGGCTTTGCCGTCATTGGAACGGCAGCCGGGCTCCGCAGTGCAATTGTTCGACCAAGTACCGGAAAGGTGCCTTCCCAAGAGTGAGTCCCGATACCCTTTTCGGCGGCGGAACAGCCCTGCCCCCTGCCTACCCAGAACGGGCGGCCTGGGGGACGGCCCCGAAGCTGCGGCAGTGGCAGGCCGAAGCACTGGAAAAATTCTTCGCGAAAAATGACAGTGATTTCCTTGCCGTCGCCACCCCCGGCGCCGGTAAGACGACCTTCGCGCTGCGCGTGGCCACGGAGCTCGTGGACCGCGGAATCGTCAACCGGATCACCGTCGTTGCGCCCACCGACCACCTCAAGCGGCAGTGGGCCGACGCGGCCGCCCGGGTGGGCCTGGCGCTGGACCCCAACTTCAAGAATGCCGACGGCCGGCACGGCCACGGCTTCATTGGCGTGGCGGTGACCTACGCCCAGGTGGCCAGCAAGCCCATGCTGCACCGCGCCAAGACCGAGGCCGCCCGCACCCTGGTGATCCTGGATGAAATCCACCACGGCGGCGACGCCCTGTCCTGGGGCGACGGCATCCGCGAAGCCTTTGAGCCGGCTACCAAACGGCTCTCGCTGACGGGAACCCCGTTCCGCTCCGACACCGCTCCGATTCCCTTCGTCGAGTACCAGGAGGACGGCGCCGGCATCCGCCGCTCCAAGGCCGACTACACCTACGGTTACGGCCAGGCCCTGAAGGATCATGTGGTCCGGCCCGTGATGTTCATGGCGTATTCCGGACAGATGCGCTGGCGGACCAGCGCCGGCGAAGAGATGGCGGCATCGCTCGGCGAAGCAGCCGTCACCAAGGACATCACCGCCCACGCCTGGCGTACCGCGCTCAACCCGGCCGGGGAATGGATCCCGGCCGTGCTGGCGGCAGCGGACCGGCGGCTTAGCGAAGTCCGGCGGACCGTTCCGGACGCCGGGGCGATGGTGATCGCCACCGACCATGAGGACGCCCGGGCCTACGCCGGCCAGCTGAAGAAGATCACCGGGGAATCACCCACGGTGATCCTCTCCGACGATGCCAAGGCCTCGGACAAGATCGACGAGTTCTCCGCCGGAACCCAGCGCTGGATGGTGGCGGTGCGCATGGTGTCCGAAGGAGTGGACGTGCCGCGCCTCGCCGTCGGCGTTTATGCCACGTCGACGGCGACACCCCTGTTCTTCGCCCAGGCTGTGGGACGCTTTGTGCGTGCCCGCAAGCGGGGCGAGACCGCATCGGTGTTCCTGCCGTCGGTGCCCACCCTGATGATCCTGGCCAATGAGATGGAAGTGGCCCGGGACCACGCCCTGGACCGGCCGGAAAACCACCTCGAGGAGGAAGGCTTTGGGCTCGACGATTCGTTGATGGAAGCCGCGAACCGGGAGGAAAAGGCCTCCGGGGAGCTGCAGAAGCAGAAGTTCGAGGCCCTGGAATCCCAGGCGTCGTTCGACCGGGTGCTGTTCGACGGCGGCGAGTTCGGGACCGGCGGCGAGCTGGGCAGCGAGGAGGAGCAGGACTTCCTGGGTATTCCCGGCCTGCTGGATCCGGACCAGGTGACCACGCTGCTGCGCCAGCGCCAGCATGAACAGCTTTCCCGGCGCGGCCGGCGCAAGCCTGAGGAAACGGTGCCGGAGGAACTTCCCTCAGTGGTCGACCACCGGCAGCTTACCGAGCTGCGCGGCCAGCTGGCGAAGAACGTGTCAGCCTGGTCGGCCCGCTCCGGCATGCCGCACGGCATGGTGCACAGCGAACTGCGGCGGATCTGCGGCGGACCCGCGGTGGCCCAGGCCAATGAGGAACAGCTGCAGAAGCGCCTGGAGAAGCTTCAGGACTGGTTTATCGGCCGTAAATAGCCCTCCGGGACGCACACCGTCCGAAAAAACAGAGTGCCCGTTTGATTCCTCAAACGGGCACTCTGTGCGTTCCGGGAGATTGCGTCCGGCAGCCAGGGCGGCCGGGCGGGTTACAGGTCCAGGAGTTCGACGCCGGCGTCCTCGAGTTCGTCGAGGGCGGCACGCACGTCAACCCGGTCCAGGCCGCGGCACAGGTCGGGAATGACGGCGGTGTCGTAGCCGGCAGCGATCGCGTCGAGCGCGGTTGCCTTGACGCAGTAATCGGTGGCCAGGCCCACGATCACGACTTCGTCAATGCCGTTGTCCCGCAGCCAGTCATCGAGGCTGACGGAGTCGGCGTCCCTGGCCGGTTCGGCGTCGGGTTCCCCCAGCGGGACCTCCACGTCCGGGGCCAGGACGCCTTCGAACCCCGAATAGGCAGCCTCATACTGACCCTTGCGGAAGTAGGCATCGATGAATTCCGTGTCCAGGTCCGGGTTCAACGCCGCACCGTGGGTTCCCGCCACACAGTGCACCGGCCACGAATCGCGGAAGTTTGGGTTGTCGGAGAAGTGGCTGCCCGGCTCGATGTGCCAGTCCTGGGTGGCAACGACAGCGCTGTACCGGTCCCGGGAGGACTCGATGTAGTCGCTGATTTCCCCGGCGGCATCCGTTCCACCGGGAACGGCGAGGCTGCCGCCTTCGCAGAAATCGTTTTGGACGTCAACCACTATCAGTGCACGGGTCATCGGGTTTCCTCCTCAAATTCGGTCGGGATTACGGGCTCCCCGCGCTGCAGCCGGTGAGCGGACGGCGGCAGTTCCGCGAGCGAGGCATCATGGCGCTGCCGGGCACGGACGACGGCGGCGGGGCCGGTCCAGCTTTCCTGGATAGTACCGCCGGAAACGAACGTGGTCAGCAGTTCGCGGTCGTTGCCGTCATCGGCTGGCTTGGCACCGACGCCCACCACCTCGGCGGTGGCGCGCCCGCGGGCATCCAGCCGGCGCAGGGCAAACTTTCGTCCGCCCAGCGAGGCCTTGTTCTTGGCCGCCTTGGCCACGGAAACGAAGTTCCCGTCCGTGCCTTCACGGCTGACGAGCTTGTAGACCAGGCCCGCCGTCGGTGCGCCGGAGCCGGTAACCAGGGAGGTACCCACCCCATAGGCATCCACTGGTGCGGAAGCCAGCGCCGCAATGGCGTACTCATCCAGGTCCGACGTCACCATGATCCGGGTCGAGGTATTGCCCAGGTCATCCAGGAGCTCACGGACCCACTGGGCCTGGGTGACCAGGTCACCGGAGTCCAGCCGGACACCGCCCAGCTTGTTTCCCGCCACGGCGACGGCGTTACGGACACCCTGTTCGACGTCGTAGGTGTCCACGAGCAGGGAGGTTCCGAGCCCCAGGGAAGCCGTCTGGGCCTCAAAGGCGGCGACCTCGGAGTCGTGCAGCAGGGTGAAGGAATGCGCGGCGGTGCCAACCGTCTTCAACCCGTAGCGCCGGCCTGCCTCCAGATTGGAGCTGCTGTCGAAGCCGGCGATCACTGCGGCACGGGCAGCGGCGACGGCGGATTCCTCATGCGTGCGGCGGGAGCCCATCTCAATGCACGGCCGTCCGCGGGCCGCACGGCTCATCCGTGACGCGGCGGACGCAATGGCGCTGTCATGGTTGAGGATGGAGAGGATCAGGGTTTCCAGGATGCAGGCTTCACCGAAGCTGGCTTCCACCTGCAGGATCGGGGAGCCGGGGAAATAGGCCTCACCCTCGGCGTAACCGTGGATGCTGCCGGTGAACCGGAAGTCCGCCAGCCAGGCCAGGGTCCGGTCATCGACAACACCCGTTGAACCAAGGAACTCCAGCTGAGCCGCTTCGAAACGGAAGTGGGGCAGCGCTTCCAGCAGCCGGCCGGTTCCGGCAACGATGCCGTAGCGGCGCCCGTCGGGAAGCTTGCGGGCAAAGGCTTCGAAGACCGACCGGCGGTCGGCGGTGCCGGCGTGGAGCGCGGCCTGGAGCATCGTCAGCTCGTAATGGTCGGTATAGAGGGCAGTATTGGGGTGCTGCCACGCGATGGGACTGTTCACATCCAAAACTCTAACCCGCCGCTCCTGGCCGGCCGCATCGGGACCGCCCGGGCCGCCGCCGTCGCGCTGGCGTGCGTGCACCAAACTACAATTGGCATCATGAGCGTTGCCACCCTCCCGGGTACCGGGACACAAACGGACTCCCGGACCGAGGAACTGACCTATAGCGATGTTCCCTGGGTGGTGATTGTCTGGAACGACCCGGTGAATCTCATGAGCTACGTGAGCTACGTTTTCCAGAGTTACTTCGGGTATTCGGAAGCCAAAGCCAACAAGCTGATGCTGCAGGTGCACAATGACGGCAAATCAGTGGTCGCCACCGGTTCACGGGAAGAAGCTGAACGCCACACGCTGGCCCTGCACTCCTATGGTCTCTGGGCCACGTTCCAGAAAGCCGACCAGCCCTAGCCGGGCAGCCAATTCACAGGAGATTTCCCTTTTGACAACCGGATTCAAGCTCACCCGCAAGGGCATCACCGCCACGCTGGAACCCGGGGAGCGGGACCTGCTCCGCGGCCTGTTCGCCGACGTGGCCGGCATGCTTGAGCCCGAAACCCCCTCGCACGAAGACCCGCTCGCCGCACTGGTGGGACTGGACGCCAGCGCCGAGGTGCCGGGGGACCCGGCGCTGCTGCGGCTCCTGCCGGACGGTGTCCAGGGCAACGACGACGACGCCCTGGAGTTCCGCCGGCTGACCGAGCGCTCGCTGCGTGAGGGAAAGATCGGCGCCCTGCGCGCCGCGTCCATGGCGCTGGAATCGAACCCGGTGCATCTGGACGCCGAGCAGGCCAGGCACTTTGCCCGCGCGCTGAATGACGTCCGGCTGGTGCTCGGCACCCGGCTGGGCCTGGCCACGGATGAGGATGCCGAGGCCCTGCACTCTATTACGGAGCCCGCCGACGCCCGGGACGTCGACGAATATCTGGCCCTGGTCTACAATTTCGCCACCTGGCTGCAGGAAACCCTGATGAAGGCGCTGCTGGAGACCCTGCCCGCCGAGTGAGTGTGACAAAGGCCACGGGCCTCCTGGTGCGCCCGGCCGCAGCCGGGGACTATTGTCGATACATCATGAGCTCTGACCACCCGGGCAGCCCGCAGCTGCTGGACGCCCTGCCGAAGACCACTGACGCGCCGATCGGCATTTTCGATTCCGGTGTCGGCGGTCTCACCGTGGCCCGCGCGGTCATTGACCAGCTGCCGAACGAATCCATCCTGTACGTCGGGGACACCGCGAACGGCCCCTACGGCCCGCTGCCCATCGCCGATGTCCGCGCTTTCGCGCTGGGTGTGATGGACGAACTGGTGGACGCCGGCGTGAAGCTGCTGGTGATCGCCTGCAACTCCGCCTCCGCCGCCGTCCTGCGCGACGCCCGCGAACGCTACACCGGCCGCTACGGCATCCCCGTGATCGAGGTAATCCAGCCGGCAGTCCGCCGCGCGGTCGCAGCTACCCGCACCGGACGCATCGGCGTCATCGGTACCGCAGCCACCGTGGGATCGCGTGCCTATGACGACACGTTCGCCGCGGCACCGCACCTCGAAGTGTCCTCCGTCGCCTGCCCCGCCTTCGTGGAATATGTCGAAGCAGGGGTGACAGCCGGGCCGGAACTGCTCGAAGTGGCTGAAGAGTACCTGGCCCCGCTGAAGGAACGCGGCGTCGATACGCTGGTCCTGGGCTGCACGCACTACCCGCTGCTGACCGGTGTCATTTCCTACGTGATGGGCGACGGCGTCACCTTGGTTTCCAGTGCCGAGGAAACCGCCAAGGACGTTTACCGGTCCCTGCTCACGCACGGCCTGGCGCGTGAGTCGGCCGCGCCTCCAAACCACCGGTTCGTTGCCACCGGGGACGCAGCATCCTTTGAACTCCTCGCCCGGCGTTTCCTTGGCCCCGAAGTCCTGCGCGTCGAGCATGCCGATTCCGTGGCCGCCCGGTATCCCACCGGTGTCCTGGCCCGGATTACGCCGGAAATGATTGCCGCCGCACGTGAACAGGCCCAGAAACGCGCAGTGCCAGGCACTTCGCGGAACGGAACGCGATGAAACTGACAATCGTGGGCTGCTCCGGCTCCTTTCCAGGTCCGGCCTCCCCGGCATCCTGCTACCTGGTGACCGCAGACGACGGAGAGCGCACCTGGCGCATCCTGCTGGACCTGGGCAACGGCTCGCTGGGCACGCTCCAGCGCTACATGGATTTGCGGGACATCGACGCGGTGCTGATCACGCACCTGCACCCGGACCATTTCATGGACCTGTGCGGACTGCACGTGGCGGTGCACTGGGACCCGAACGGCTGGAACCGGGACCGGGTGAAGGTTTTCGGACCGTCCGCCACGGCGGACCGGATCGCGGTGGCCTACGGCCTCGACCCCGATCCCGGCATGCACGAGGACTTCGAGTTCCACACCTGGACGGCAGGTGCACCGGTGCAGATTGGTCCGTTCACAGTGACTCCGTACCCGGTCAGCCATCCAGCCGAGGAGGCGTACGCCCTGCGGGTGGAAGCCTCCGTGGCAACGGAGGACGGGACCGAAGTCATCCGGTCGCTGGCGTACTCCGGGGATACGGACAGCTGTCCCGGACTGGAAGAAGCTGCCCGGTTCAGCGACGTATTCCTGTGCGAAGCTGCGTTCCAGGAAGGGCGCGACGACGCCATTGCCGGAGTGCACCTGACCGGCAAGCGCGCGGGCGCAGCAGCAACTGCTGCCGGAGCCCGCCGCCTGCTGCTGACCCACCTTCCCGTCTGGAACGATGTGAGCACGGCTGTCCGGGAAGCGCGCGAGACCTACGAAGGGGACCTCGCCGTCGCCGTCGCGGGTGTGTCCTACGACGTCGGCACTGCCTTTACGCCGCCGCTGGCCGCGGAACGGACCCAGCCGCTCTGACGACGGCCTCCGCGGGGCGGACTGCCAGGCGGGGCCGGGGATCTGCACGGCGATAGACTGGGCACATGACTACAGCCCCGAATTCCTCCCTGCCCGCTGCCTCCCCGCTGCGCGCTGACGGCCGTGCCCCCGACGAGCTCCGCAGCATCACCATTACGCGCGGCTGGTCCACCCAGGCCGAAGGATCGGCACTGATCGAATTCGGCGGCACCAAGGTGCTCTGCACCGCTTCTCTGACCGCCGGCGTGCCGCGCTGGCTGAAGGGCGAAGGCAAGGGCTGGGTCACCGCTGAGTACGCGATGCTGCCCCGCGCCACCAACACCCGTAACGCCCGCGAGTCGGTCAAGGGCAAGCTTGGCGGCAGGACGCATGAAATCTCCCGGCTGATCGGCCGGTCGCTCCGCTCGATCATCGACACCAAGGCGCTCGGCGAGAACACGATTGTCCTGGACTGCGATGTCCTCCAGGCCGACGGCGGCACCCGGACCGCGGCAATCACCGGAGCCTACGTGGCACTGGCGGACGCACTGACCTGGGCCAAGGACAATAAGCTGATTGCCCGCAGCGCCGAGCCCCTGCTGGACACCGTGGCCGCGGTCAGCGTCGGCATCATCGACGGCGTCCCCATGCTGGATCTGCCCTACGTCGAAGACGTCCGGGCGGAGACCGACATGAACGTGGTGGTGACGGGCAGCGGCAAGTTCGTGGAAGTCCAGGGCACCGCCGAAGGCGCCCCTTTTGACCGCGACGAACTCGACGCCCTGCTGGACCTGGCCCTGCACGGCACCTCCCAGCTTGCCGAAATCCAGCGCCGCACCCTCGCCGGCCAGTGAGCGCCGTCGAACCCCGGCTGGTGCTCGCCACCCGGAATCAGGGAAAACTGCGGGAACTGCGCGAACTGCTGCGCGGGAAGATCGAAGGGCTCGACGTCGACACCCAGGTGATCGACGCAGCGGCCGCCGGAGCCCCGGACGTACCGGAGACGGGCGTGACGTTCGAGGAGAACTCCCTGCTGAAGGCACGGGCCGTAGCCGAGGCGACGGGCCTGCCGGCCATCGCCGATGATTCCGGGCTGGCCGTCGATGTCCTGGGCGGAGCGCCGGGGATTTTCTCCGCACGCTGGGCAGGTGCCCACGGAGACGACGCCGCCAACCTGGAGCTGCTGCTGGCTCAGCTGGCGGACATCGGCCCCGAGCACCGCGGCGCGGCTTTTATCTGTGCGGCTGCCCTGGCCGTTCCCGGCGGGGGAGACGCCGTGGAGCGCGGAGAGCTGCGCGGCACCCTGCTGGCTTCCCCGCGCGGTGCCGGCGGGTTCGGTTACGATCCGGTCCTGCAGCCGCTGGGCGAGGAGCGCAGCTGCGCTGAACTGACCGGTGAAGAGAAGAACGCCATCAGTCACCGCGGCCAGGCGTTCCGCGCGCTGCTGCCCTCGATAGTCCGGATCCTCCGGGACGGGGCCCTCCCGGGAAGGTGATTCCCGTCACCGCCGCGGCAGGGTGATCTGCGGGTGGCCGCACCCGCGACACGCTGCCGCGTTCTGGGCCGGCAGGGGAGTAGGGCACAATTGGTTCCGATATGAGTATCCTGACCAGCGCCTCAGTTGACCCCTCCAGTTCCGGATCGGCCCTGGGAGGGGTCGCCGAATGGGCCGTGGACATTATGGAGGCCATCGGTGCTCCTGGTGCCGGCCTGGCCATCGCCCTGGAAAACCTCTTCCCCCCGCTTCCCAGCGAAGTGATCCTCCCGCTGGCCGGTTTCGCCGCCAGCCAGGGCAACTTCTCGCTCGTCGCAGCGCTGGTCTGGACGACTCTGGGCTCCGTGGTTGGTGCCCTGGCCCTCTACGGCCTGGGTGCCTGGCTCGGCCGGGACCGGATGCGCGCCATCGTTGCCAAGGTTCCGCTCGTGGACCTGGAGGACGTGGACAAGGTGGAGGCCTGGTTCGAACGGCACGGCTACAAAGCCGTGTTCTTTGGCCGGATGATTCCCATCTTCCGTTCCCTCATTTCCATTCCTGCCGGCATCGAGAAGATGCCGCTGCTCAAGTTCGCGGGACTGACCACGGCAGGCAGCCTCATCTGGAACAGCATTTTCGTTTTCTCCGGGTACTACCTGGGCGAGAGCTGGCACATCGTCGAGGAATACGCCGGAGTCTTCCAGAAGATTGTGATCGTTGCCGTCCTGGTGGCCGGCATCTGGTATCTCACCGTCAAAATCCGTTCCTACCGCCGGAGGAAGGCCCAGCGCACGGCCGAAGAGTCCTGACGTGGGCTTGGATTTCACCTCCATCGACTTTGAAACTGCGAACGGCTTCCGGGGGTCGCCCTGCTCAGTGGGACTGAGCAAGGTCCGCGGCGGCAGGATCGTTGAAGAGGCATCCTGGCTGATGCGTCCCCCGGAGGGCCACGATTTCTTTGACCGGCGTAACACCGGCATCCACGGCATCGAGGACTGGATGGTGGCCGGCAAGCCGCGGTTCGGTGACCTGTTCCCTGAAATCGGTGCCTTCATTGGCCAGGACCTGCTGGTGGCCCACAACGCGGCCTTCGACCTGGGGGTCATCCGCTCCGCCCTGGAGGTCTCGGATCTCCCCGGGCCGGCCTATGACTATGCCTGCACCGTTATGCTGTCCCGGCGGACGTACTCACTGCCCTCCCACTCCCTGCCGTTCGTGGCCGAGGCAGCCGGGGTGCCGCTGGAAAACCACCACGACGCCACCGCTGATGCCAGGGCCTGCGCCGGGATCATGATCGACGTCGTCCGCCGCTCCGGAGCCACGGAACTGGCGGAGTTCTTCCACCTCCAGAAGATGAAGCCGAACCATGCCCCGGCTTACCGCCCCGGCATCGACGCACTCTCCAAAGCAACCAGGGACGCACTGGAACGCGGCACCGGAGCCCCTTCCCCAGCCGGAAGCTGGGGCGGCTGGCCCTCGGAAGGGGTCAACCCTGCGCCGAATCCTGCCGCCGCGCCGGACCATCCGCTGTACGGCCAGACCGTCGTGTTCACCGGGAACCTGGGGATGCCCCGCCAGCAGGCCAAGGACCGTGCCGCGGAACTGGGGGCGCGGCCCGCAAGTACGGTGACACGCGCGACCACAGTGCTGGTGGTCGGCGACGGGTTTGAGCCCGGTGACCTGCGCAACGGGCGTGTGACGGGAAAGGCCCGCCGGGTGCTGGACCTGCATGAACGCGGACAGCGGATTGAAGTCCTCTCCGAGGCGGAATTCCTGCAGATGATCGGCGGGACCTGGCCGCTGGGCAGCCAGTAGGCCAGGCTGCCTCCAGCACGGGACCGTCCGCTCGGGGCGGGGCGGGGATCAGCCGACAGTGACGCGGATGAGCGCCTGTCCCATCTTTTCCACGGTCTCGCCGGCGTCGATTGCCTGCACCCACTCCGGAGGCAGGGCATCGCGCCCGTGCAGCGTCCCGAGGATGCTCCCGGCCACCGACGCCGTGGCGTCACTGTCGCCGTCGTGATTAACCGCCACCGCTATGGCTTTGCGGAACTGCGCCTGCGGCGCACCGGCGCCCTCCGCGGACAGGGCTGCGTACAGTCCGATGGCCAGGGCTTCTTCGGCGACCCAGCCTTCACCAAGGACCTCGGTCATGCGCTCGGCCGGCACCTCCTGCTCAGCGGCGAGGGCGACGGCGGCCTCCAGCCGGGCTGACAGCTCGGGAACACCGCTGGCAGCGGCACCCTCCACAGCCTGCGCAGCGGCCGCCTGCAGCGTCGCGCCTTCGGGCAGCAGGTCGTGGATCAGCGTGCTGAAGACTGCTGCGCTGTGATGGGCCGAAGGGTGGCCGTGGGTCAAGGCTGCGCCATCGGTGCTGAACCGGTAGAGGACCCCGCCCTCGACGTAGGGCAGCAGGCCGAAGGGGGCTGAGCGCGTTACGGTGCCGCTTTCCTTGGAGTCCGGGTTGATCGGACGGGACCGGGTTCCCATCTCCCCGGTGAGCAAAGCGGAGAGGCAGGCGTTGGCGGGGTCCCTGCGGTGATGGAGCACTTCCTGGCCGTCGATCCAGCGGTCCGGCTGGTACGGCGCGTTGCTGGGCAGCTGCAGTCCCTGCGTCTTCATCCAGCGCAGGTAGGCGAGCCACAGGCAAGCGGTCTCATCCGCACCCACACCGTCGTTGGCCCACTGCAGCACGTCGACGAGTCCGTCCACGGTGTACAGGGTCATCTGCGTGTCGTCCGAAACGGGAGCCGGTGAGTCCAACTGGCCGAAGTCCGTCAGCCCGCTGCCGCCGAAGCGGCCCCGGATGCCTTCCAACGAGTCGAATTCCACCGGGTAGCCGAGGGCATCACCGAGAGCTCCGCCGAGCAGGCAGCCGTGGACTTTGTTCCGGAAGTGAGCGGCGTCAACGGACGCTTCGGCCTTGGAACCGGGGCTGGATTCGGGGGATTCTTTCACATCTCAAGCATAGGTGTCCGCCGGGGCGCTGCCGCCCGGAACTCCGCGAGTGTATGCTCAGTGCGCACCCAGCAGACTCTCAGGTAGCGATGGAAGTCTTGGGTGGTTTGCACGGCGCCGGCCGGTTCCGGCCGGGCGCCACCCGCCGTCCGCGGCGATCACTTGTTTCCAACCGTTAGGAACACCCCCTCCATGACTGCAGAGCCACACTTCCCGGCCGGTGCCCGCGCCGGGGTCGAAACCGAGAGCGTATCCCTTACGCACCTTCGAGGGTATGGGCTCGTTGGCCGCAGCGTTGCTGAAGCGGTCGGCTCCTTCCTGCTGGTGATGGTGGGCCTGGGCGTCGCGTTCTTCAACCCCTCCGGCGGCCTGTCCGCACCCTTGGCCTTCGGCCTGGTCCTCGCCGCGGCGATGGTCGCCTTCGGCTACATTTCCGGTGGACACTTCATTCCCACCATCACCTTTGCCAGTGCCATGGCAGGGCGCACGGACTGGAAGTCCGTCCTTCCCTACATCGCCGCGCAGGTAGTTGGCGCGGTTCTCGCTGCGGTGATCCTCTGGGTGTCCATGACCGGGCACCCCCAGATCCCGGACACACAGCCGTTCTTCTCCGCCGTAGCCAACGGTTTCGCTGAAAACTCCAGCACGCAGTTCCCGCTGGCCGGGGCACTGCTGACCGAGGTTATTGCCGCTGCCCTGCTCACGGCTGTCTTCCTTGGGTCCGGAAGCCGGCTGTCCGCAGCTGCCGGGGCTTTCGCCGTCGGCGTTACGTATGCCGCGCTGCTCACCTTCCTGGTTCCCATCACCGGCGGATCCATCAACCCCGCACGTTCGACGGCGACGGCGATCTTCGCCGAAAGCTGGGCCGTGGGCCAGCTCTGGATGTTCTGGCTGGCGCCCCTTCTCGGTGCTGCCATCACCGGCCTGATCTACCGCAGCCTGGATCTTGCAGGCAGCACGGCAGCGGAAATCACTGAGGAGGAGTACCTCGACGAGGTTGCGGTTGCCGACGAACCCGCTGCAGGCCCGGCAGCCGGTGCCGGGGCAACGGCCGCGGCACCGGAAGCCGGATCGGTAACGGACGCCGAGGACGCCCGCAGGCAGGAGCAGGCGGATGCCCGTGGCTTCTTTGCCCGGGATGAAGCCGGCACGGACTCTGACACGGTATCCGGCACCAAGCCGGAGACCGGAACCACAGACGGTCCGGAAGACGGGGAAACCCCCGGCGGAACCACCGGACCAAAGCAGCCGTAACCTGCGGCCAGCCCTTCGTTCCCGGTGACACTTCCGTTCCGCAGGCACACCTGCTGAACGGAAGTGTCACCGGCGGACGGTAGTTTGAAGGTATGCGAATCCTGCACACCTCTGACTGGCACCTTGGCCGTTCCTTCCACGGCGTCGGCATGCTGGAGGCCCAGCGCGGGTTCCTCAGCCAGCTGCTGGACACCGTCAGGTCCTCCCGGGTGGACGCTGTCCTGATTTCCGGCGATGTGTACGACCGTGCCCTTCCCGGCGTCGACGTCGTCCGGCTCCTGGACGAGGCACTGGCGGGCATCACCGCCGCCGGCGCCCGTGTGATCCTGACCAGCGGCAACCACGATTCAGCCGCCCGGCTGGGGTTCGGCGGCAGGATCTTCGAGCAGGGCGGGGTGCATCTTCGCACCGCGATCGAATCGATCACCTCGCCGGTGCTCCTGCCGGACGGCCCAGCCACCGTGGCTGTCTACGGCATTCCCTATCTTGAGCCCCGGCTGGCGGCTCCCGAACTCGGCGTGGACATCCCGCCGAACCATGCGGGAGTCCTGGGCGAGGCGCTCCGGCGGATCCGGGAGGATGCTGCCCGCCGGGCAGCGGAGGGCACACCTGTCCTTCCCGTGGTTATGGCGCATACCTTTGCCAGCGGCGGGATCACCGCGGACAGTGAACGCGACCTGTCCATCGGCGGGGTAGGTGCCGTGCCCCTGGATTTGTTTACCGGGTTCACCTACGCAGCCCTGGGCCATCTTCACGGCCGGCAGGAGCTGGCCCCCAACGTCTGGTACAGCGGATCGCCGCTGCCCTACTCGTTCTCCGAAGCCCGCCAGTCCAAGGGTGGACTGCTGGTGGAGATCGGACCCGGAGGCCTGGCAGACGTCACACCGGTGCCGTGGGAAGCGCCCAAGCGCCTCGAGGTGCTCCGCGGAACCCTGGACGGGCTCCTGGCCGACCCTTCCCTGACCGCGGCCGAAGACGCCTGGTGCCAGGTCACACTGACCGACGATGACCGCCCGGCGAAGGCGATGGAACGCATCCGGTCCCGTTTTCCGGGCACCCTCGTTTTGGTGTTCGAGCCGGCGTCAGGGAACCGCGGCGTTAACGAAAGCTACAGCCGGCGCCTCGCCAGGGCCACCGACGACCTGGATATCTGCTGCGGGTTCCTGGACCACGTGCGCTCGCGCGAAGCGGCACCCGAGGAGAAGGACCTTTTTGTGGAAGTCCTGGCGAAGGTCAATGCCGCGGAGGTTGCCAAATGAGGATCCACCGGCTGGAAATCCAGGCGTTCGGTCCGTTCGCGGAACGCCAGGTAGTCGACTTCGATGAGCTCGGTGCACAGGGGCTCTTCCTGCTCAACGGTCCCACGGGCGCGGGGAAAACCAGTGTCCTCGATGCGATCTGCTTCGCGCTCTACGGATCCGTTCCCGGAGCCCGGCAGGCCGCCCGCAAGCTCCGCAGCGACCACGCTGCTCCCGGCACCGCGCCGGAGGTGGTGCTGGACTTCAGCGCCGGCCCGCGCCGCTTCGAAGTGGTGCGCAGCCCGCAGTGGGAGCGGCCGGCTAAACGTGCCGGCAGCACCAAGGGGACGGTAACCGAACAGGCCCGCACCCTCCTGCGCGAGCTGGTCCACGGCGAATGGGTGCAGAAAACCACCCGCAACGACGAAGCAGCAACAGAAATCCAGGACCTCCTGGGGATGAGCAGCGAACAGTTCACCCGCGTCGTTATGCTTCCGCAGGGAGATTTCGCGGCCTTCCTGAGGGCGGACGCCACCTCTCGGGCCGACCTGCTCCAGCGTTTGTTCGGCACCTGGCGCTTCGAGGAGATTGAGCGGCAGCTGAAGGAACAAACGGCCGACGCGCAAACCGAGCTGGCCCAGGCGCAGTCCTCCGCGGAACTGATTGTGGCGCAGGTGCAAAGCGAAGCAGCCAGGTGCATCAGGCTCCTGACCGGCGGGGCGCAGTCCGGAACCGGGGACGAGGCTTCCACTGAGGTCTCCGATCCTGCGTTCCCTGCAGAACCGGATGAAGACCCGGCGGCCTGGCTGGCTGCCATCCGGACTGCTGTGGGGGACAGGCTCACCACGGTCCGCACCGGGCAGGAACACCGGAAGAACGAACTTTCCCTGGCCGAAGCCACGGTGCACAAACTCCAGGCCCGCCGGGCCAGGGGCCTTGCGCTGCTGCAGCTGGAAGCTGAAGAGCGGGAGCTCGCCGCCCGGCAGGCCGCCAGCGCGCCGCAGCGGGAGGCCCTCGCTGCACATACGCGGGCAGAAGGCCTGGCCGGGTATCTGGCCGCCTGCGATTCCGCCGGACGGGCCATGGAGAAGGCAGCGGCCGACGCCGGGTCCGCGCTTGCCGGCCTCGCTGAGGCAGCCGGCGCGGCAGGCCTGGGATCGCTGGTCCCTGGCAGCGGCACGGAACCGGGAGCCTTGCCGTGGCCGGGCCCCGGGGAACTGGAAGGCCTGGAAACGGCCACCGCGTCGGACCTTAGCGCCGCCGAAGCCGCGCTGGCAGACGCAGACCGCCTCGCGGGGCTGGAGCGTGAGCTGGAGAAGGACCGCGCCCTCGAAGTCGAGCTCCGTGACAAAGCGGCACAGCACCACGCGGCGGCAGCGCAGCTTCGCACCGAACAGGCAGGCCTGCGTGCCGCCCTCCCGGACCTGCGGGCGAGGGCCGCCGGAACGGAATCCGCCCGGAACCGGGTGGAGCAGGCAGAACAGCTGATAAGCGTGATCGCCGAGTACGCCAAGGCGCAGACGGCGGCAGCCACTTCCGCAGAAGCCGCTGCCACTGCCCGTCAGGACTACCAGGACCGGCGCGGGGCGTGGCAGGACCTGCTGCAGCTCCGGCTTGACCAGGCTGCCGCCGAGCTCGCTGCCTCACTCGAGCCGGGAGGCGCCTGCCCTGTCTGCGGCAGCTGCGAACACCCGGCACCTGCGCCGCTGCCCCACAACGGGAAGTTTGTGGGACGGGAAGAGGAAACCGCGGCCCGGACCAGCAGCGAAGCGGCCGAGAAATTCTGGGAGGATGCACGGGCAGCGGCAGCTGCGGACGCCGCGGCCGCGGCAGCCCTCCAGGTGCAGGGCGGAGACGGTGATCCCGCAGACGCCCTGCAGGCGCGCGAAACCGCCGCGGCGCAGCTGGCAAGGGCCGAAGCAGCCGCCGCAGAACAGGCTGCCATCGAGGCGCGGCTGCAGGCACTGGAGGTTGAGCTCGACAGCCTGTCCGGAGCAGAATCCAACCTGCTGCAGGAGGCAGCATTGGCCCAGGCCCGCCTGCGCGCGGCCACCGCGGAAGCCGCGGCGCTGCGCAGCCGCAGTGCAGACCTGACCAAGGGGGCCGCGTCCCTGCAGGAGCGGGTCGATTCCCTCCGCGCGGTCCGCCGGCTCTGCGGTGCGGCCCGCTCCGCCCTGCAGGCCGTGGCTTACGCGGAAAATTCCCATCAGACCAGCCGGCAGGCGCTTGACGATGCCCTGGACGGCACCGGGTTTCCGGACGCGGACTCCGCCCGGGCCGCGCTGCTCCCGGCTGCCGAGGCCGAGCGCCTCCGCAGCGCCCTCGACGCCCTCGACGCAGACGCAGCACGCGTGGCCATGCGGCGCGAAAGCGAAGATGCAGCCGCTTCCCTGGACAGCGGCGGCGATCCGGCGCAGATGCCCGACGAAGAGGACCTCGCTGAAGCCGCCGAAGCGGCAGACGCCGCCCGCAAAGCGGTCTCCGACGGAGGCATCCAGACCGGCCTGTTGGAGGGGTCCGCCGCAACGCTCCAGGAACTGGCCGGGAAGCTTGCCGATGCAACTGAAGCGGTACGTCCCCTGCACCGCCGGTTCGAACTGCTGCAGTCGGTGACCGACACGGCCCGGGGCAACGGTGACAACAACTATCGGATGGCGCTGAGCACCTACGTACTGGCTGCCCGCCTGGAACAGGTCGCAGCCGCAGCGACCGAACGGCTGGCGGCCATGACTGCCGGGCGGTACTCACTGGTGCACGACGATTCCCGGTCCGGGAACCGCAAGGCCGGACTCGGGCTCCACGTCATCGATGCCTGGACCGGAGTCCGCCGGGATACTTCCACGCTTTCCGGCGGGGAATCATTCATGGCATCGCTTGCGCTGGCACTGGGGCTGGCCGATGTTGTGCAGCAGGAATCGGGCGGCACCAGCATGGAGACGCTTTTCGTAGACGAAGGCTTCGGCAGCCTGGACGAGGAAGCCCTGGAACAGGTGATGGATGCTCTGGAAGGGCTCCGGGACGGAGGCCGGGTGGTGGGACTGGTCAGCCACGTGGCGGAGATGAAGCAGCGGATCGGAGCTCAACTGCAGATCACCCGGGGCCGTAACGGGTCCAGCATCCGGTTCCGGGCCGCGGACGCTTTACCTGCCTGACCTGCACAGGAGCAGGGGAGAGTAGTAGAATCGCGGTGTAACCGGGTCGGGCGCATCGGGAGGAGGGACGATGCGCGGTTTTCGCGTGAACAGAGCCAGGAAATGACCCGAGACTACGAACCCGAACAGCGCTCACCGGCCGCCTCCGGGACTCAACCCGACATCTCCAGCGTCCGGCCAAACGTGCCCACAGCGCAGCCGGAAGCAACAGCCCCGCCAGAACCCCTGGCCAGCCCCGCATCCGCGCCCCCGCCGTTGTCCCAGGGCCGATACGGGCGGATCTTCGAGATTGCGGGGAAGGCATTTTTCCCCGTTGCCTTCCTGGCGAGGCTTCCCCTGGCAATGCTCACGATCGGCGCACTGACCCTCATCACCAGCATCACCGGCTCCTATGCCCAGGGCGGGTTCGCCGCCGGTGCCGTCGGCTTGGGGTCCGCAGTGGGAGGCCCGCTCCTCGGGTACCTGGCGGACCGTGTGGGCCAGCGCCCGCTGCTGCTCGGGGCCGCCGTCGTCAATCCGCTGATGATCCTGACCGTCCTGTTCACGGCAGCTCAGCTGCCTGCGGGCGGCCCGCTGCCCGCTGTGCTCGCAGCGGCCTTCGCGATGGGAGCTACCGGCGCCCAGGTAGGCCCGCTGGCGCGCGTGCGGTGGATGGCCATGACCAGCCGGGACCGCAGCGGCCGGGAACTGGGCACCGCGCTGTCCTACGAGAGCATGGCCGATGAACTCAGTTTTGTCCTGGGCCCGGCCCTGGTTGGCCTGCTCGCCGCAGCGGTGGCGCCGTGGCTTCCGCTGGTGCTGGCTGCAGTGATCTCCGGGACCATGGTGACGGCCTTCGCATTGCACCGCTCCGCTGAGACAGTAGTGCCTGCCGGGCGCCGCCGCACGGATCGGAACCGGGCCAAAGCCCGTGCCGCCGGCGCAGACCGGCCGTCACCGGCCGGTATCTGGCGCACCTGGGCGGTGCTGGCGCTGCCGATCCTGGGGATGGTGGCCATGGGGACATTCTTCGGTGCCACCCAGGCCAGCCTCACCGCATTTGGCGGGACCTTCGGCATCGCCGACGCGGCCGGGCTGCTCTACGCCGTGATGGGGATCAGCTCCGCTGTGGCGGCGCTGTCGGTTGCGTTCTGGCCGGAACGTCTGAGCCAGTCCGTGCGGTGGGTCCTCTCCGCACTGGCAATGACGGGTGCCGCCCTGATGCTGCTGCTTCCGGCCGGGATTCCGGAGATGCTGGTGGTTCTGTTTGTCCTGGGCATCCCCGTGGGACCAACCATGGTCAGTATTTTCGGCATCGGCGCCCAGCTGGCGCCCCAAAACCTGATGGGTACCGTGATGACCCTCCTGGCCAGCGGGACGGTGGCCGGAACTGCAGTGGGTTCGGCCCTCGCCGGTCCGCTGGCGCAGGAGTACGGGCACTCGGCAGCGTTCTGGGTCAGCTCCGGGGCAGCCGGTGCCCTCCTGGTCCTGGGCGTGGCATCGGCAGTTGCCGTACGGCGGCTAAAAAAGCCTCAAGCCTAACCGAGCACGCACGCATTGCGCGCATTCTTTGCGGGCAGCGCGGGTAGATTACGTGCCGGTATCAAATGTGGCTCCAATCACGTTTTTTCCTTGACGGAGGGTGACCTATTTCATAGCGTTTACCTGTAGAACTTATGTTCAACATGCGAACAAGATGCAAACCTCAACGATTTTTGTGGCTGGTTGTTTCTGCGCCGTTCCGTTGTTGTTGAACTGAGGTCTGGATCCCGCGACCGTCTTCGCGGGGTTTCCCCCGTACAAGGAGCGCTTTAGTGAAACGCAATACCCCCCTCCTCCTGACTGCCGCGCTGGCCCTGACTCTCAGTGGCTGTGGAGGCGGATCTCTCTCCGGTGGCGAGGACACCTCTGCTGCAGAGGGCACCTCCGGACTGACCACCCTCTCCGTGGGCATCATGCCCATCGTTGACACCGCCCCCATCTGGCTGGGCAAGGAACAGGGTTTCTTTGAAGCCGAGGGCCTGGACCTGGACATCCAGACCACCACCGGCGGGGCCGCGGCCGTGCCCGGCGTGGTCAGCGGAGATTTCGATTTTGCCTTTGGCAACGTCGTGTCCGTCATGGTGGCTAATGACAAGGGCCTGGACATCGAGCTGGTTTCCAACGGCAACTCGACCACCGGAGACACATCCTCGGACTTCGGCGCCGTCGTCGTTCCTGCCGGATCCGACATCCAGAGCGCCGCCGACCTTGCCGGCAAGACGATTTCGGTCAACAACCTCTCCAATATCGGTGACACCACAATCCGGAAACTCGTGGAGAACGCCGGCGGTGACCAGGAGAGCATCAAGTTCGTGGAGATCCCGTTCCCCGACGCACCTGCGGCGGTCGAATCCGGGCAGGTCGATGCCGCCTGGATCCTGGACCCGTTCCTCACCCAGACCGTCGAAAACGGTGCCCGGGTCATCGCCTACAACTTCGCCGAAACGCACCCGAACCTGGACATCAGTGGATACTTCACCACCTCCGCCTACGTCGAGGAGAACCCTGAACTGGTGGAGAAGTTCACTGCGGCGATGAAGAAGTCGCTGGAGTATGCCCAGGAGAACCCGGATGAGGTCCGGGAAATCGTCGGCACCTACACCAAGATTGACGCCGAGATGCGCGCCAAGATGATCCTGCCGACCTTCCGGGCAGAATTCGACCGCGACGGCCTGACCGTTTTGGGCGAGGCTGCCGCAAGCTACGGAACGCTTTCCAAGGCACCGGACCTGGCCGCTATGCTGCCCGCACAGGACTAGCACCGGACATCCGTCCGGATAACAGAACGAGACCATATGAACACCTCCAAACGACTCCCCACGGGGCCGTTGCTGGGTTTGGCGGGAATCCTCGGATTCCTGCTGACCTGGGAACTGATTCCCCGGCTGGGCGTGGTCAACCCCCGTTTCCTCCCTCCCGCCAGCGAGGTGCTGGGAGTCTTCTTCAGCAACCTGGGCCTGGGAGCCTTCTGGAACGCCGTCCTGGACACCATGACCGGCTGGTTCCTGGGCCTGCTCATCGCCACCGTTGCCGCCATTGTCCTGGGACTGGTGATCGGCTCCAGCGATTTCCTGCGGAAGGCCACCAACTCCACCATCGAATTCCTGCGGCCGATTCCCTCGGTCGCACTGATTCCGCTGGCTGTGCTGCTGTTCGGTCTCAAGCTCGAATCGACCCTTCTGCTGGTGATTTACGCCTCCTTCTGGCAGGTCCTGATCCAGGTCCTGTATGGGGTGGCGGACGTGGATCCGGTGGCCAGCAACACCGCCAAGAGCTTTGGCCTTGGCCCGCTGGCCCGGATCCGGTACGTCGTGTGGCCCACCACGCTGCCTTACCTGATGACCGGCATCCGGCTGGCTGCGGCCGTAGCCCTGATCCTGGCGATCACCGCCAGCCTGATCATCGGCTCACCCGGTCTGGGCAAGGAGATTGCCAACGCCCAGTCCGGCGGCGCGATTTCCCAGATGTACGCGCTTGTACTGACCACCGGTGTGCTGGGCATCCTCATCAACATGGGCATGCGATTCGTTGAACGCCGCACCCTGTCCTGGCACAGCTCGGTCCGCGGGGAGGTCGTGGTATGAACACGCTCAAGAAAGCCGGCTACCTGGTCGCACTGCCCGTCCTGCTGATCTTCATCTGGTGGGTCAGCACGCTGGGGAGCACCAACTTCTTCGTTCCCAAGCCAGGCATGCTCGTGGACAAGCTGGTGACGGTTTGGACGGGGGAGCGGCTGGTCGGGGACGTGCTGCCCAGCCTCACCCGGCTGATTATCGGCATCCTGCTCGCAATTGTCCTGGGCACCGGACTCGGCATCCTGGTCGGCACCACGCGCTGGCTCCGGAACCTGCTGGAACCGGTTCTGGAGTTCTTCCGGGCCATCCCGCCACCGGTGCTCATCCCGGTCCTGATGCTGCTCATCGGGGTCAATGACCAGATGAAGATCGCGGTCATCGTTTCGGGCTGCATCTGGCCGGTGCTGCTGAACACCATTGAAGGCGTCCGCGCCGTCGACGGCGTGCTCAGCGACTCCGCCCGCACCTTCCGGATCAGCGGGTTCGCCCGTCTGCGCTACTTGGTCCTGCCCAGCGCCAGCCCGCAGATTATGGCCGGCGTGCGGCAGTGCCTGTCCATCGGACTGATCCTGATGGTGATTTCGGAGATGTTCGCATCCTCGGAGGGCCTTGGTTTCACCATCGTCCAGTTCCAGCGCTCCTTCGCTATTCCGGAGATGTGGAGCGGCATCGTGGTCCTTGGACTGATCGGTGTGGCCATGTCATTTATGTTCCAGTGGGCCGAACGCCGCATTCTCGGCTGGTACCACGGTTTGAGAGAGGTAGAACATGCAGAGTAACCCCACGGACGGCCCGGGCCAGCCGCTGCTTTCGGTCAGGGGCATCCAGAAGATCTACAAGGTTGACGCCGGCGAAATCGAAGCCGTCCGGAACCTGACCTTCGACCTGCGTCCGGGGGAACTGGTCTGCCTGGTAGGCCCCTCCGGCAGCGGCAAAACGACCCTGCTGAAGATTATCGCGGGCCTGATGGCTCCGACGTCGGGCGAAGTGGTCCTGGCTGGCAAGAAGGTCACCGAGCCGCCGAAGGACATGGCCGTGGTCTTCCAGGAGTACGGACGCAGCCTGTTTCCATGGATGACAGTCCGGGGCAACGTCGAGCTTCCGCTGAAGAACGCCGGAATCGCGAAGGGCGAGCGTAACAAGTTGGTGGACGATGCCCTGGAGGCTGTGGGCCTGGCCCACGTTCCCACCAGCTACCCGTGGCAGCTGTCCGGCGGTATGCAGCAGCGCGTGGCCATCGCCCGCGCCGTTGCCTACCAGCCCAAGGTGCTGCTGATGGATGAGCCGTTTGCCGCCGTCGACGCCCAGACCCGGGCGGATCTCGAGGACCTGGTCCGCAGCGTTTGGGAAAAGCTCGGCGTGACCATCCTGTTCGTCACGCACGACATCGATGAGTCCGTCTACCTGGGGGAGCGGGTGGTGGTGCTTTCGAGCTCGCCGACCGTTGTCCAGGAAGACATCATTATCGATCTGCCGGAGAAGCGCGACCAGCTGACCACGCGTTCACTGCCGCGTTTCGTGGAACTGCGCAACCACGTATACGAGCAGATCCAGATCGCGAAGAAGAACAAGGGAGTTGCCAACCCCGCTCCGGTGGACCCGCGGGTCACAGTGCCGCATGCCGCGGCGGCCGTGGAGGGTCTTCCTCCGGTTAGCGGAGTAGACGTTTCCTAGCCGGTGAGGGAACGGTTCCGGGCAGCCGCCCGGAACCGCGAAGGGACCTGGGTTCGCCCGCTTCGGCGGGGGAGGCCAGGTCCCTGTCCACTTAAAGGATGGTGGCCTAGTATCGGAAGTCAGCGGCCACGGCAGGCAGCGCGGCCGAGGTACCAGCCGAAGGAGAAAGTCATGGCTGAATCAGGCAAGCAGCCGGAAGAGCAGCATGGGAAAGAGCAGGCGGACCGCCCCGAGGCGAAGGGTGGAGCTGGGCCCGAAGGGACCATTCCAGCTTCGGCGGACGGCGTTGCGGCCGGAAGCGCGGACGAGGCCTCAAACTTTGAACCGGAAGAGGACACTGACTCTGCCGGGGACGGCGGGTCCTGAACCTGCTTAGCCCAGGCTGGGCGCGTGGTCCGGCGGCAGCGGGATGTAGATATTGCCGGTGGTGATTCCGCCAGTGCTGACTTCGTCGTCCTCAGCCGGGGGCAAGCTGCCCACCTCCGGCCCGGTATCGGGTTCCGCGGCCAGCAGGCGCAGTGCCGCGGCCGCTTCATGCGCTGCCGGGCGGACATCGGGAAGGCGTGCCGTCATGGCCCGGAGGAGTTCCACCCAGTCCTCGCCGAGGGCAGCGGGAACCTCGGGATCCCGCAGCAGGCGCGCCACTGCAGCTTCCACGATGGGACCGGGGAAGGCTTTTTCCCCGGTCAGTGACTCAAGGAGCACCAGGCCCAGCGAATACACATCCGTCGAGGGCTGGACTGCGCCGCCCTGGGCCTGTTCCGGGCTGAGGTAATTCGCGGTACCGATGGTCGCGCCGTGTGCGGTCGCCACAGTGGCTTCCACCAAGCGGGCAATGCCGAAATCCGTGAGCTTGGGGTACAGCCGGGAATCATGTTCCTGCGGGAAGAGCAGGATGTTGGCCGGCTTCACGTCGCGGTGGATGACCCCCTGTGAGTGCACATAGGCGAGGGCATCTGCCAGGTCGGCGCCGAGCGACGCGACCGCGACCGGGGGCAGCGGACCCGATTTCAGGGTGCGGCGCAGGTCCGGTCCGTCAACCAGTTCCATTACCAGGTAGCTCAGCACCCGGCCGTCCTCTTCGTGGTGCAGGCCGGCATCCAGGAGCGTTACGAGTCCCGGGTGGTTCAGAGTCGCCAGCAGCAGTGTTTCAGTATGCTGCCGGCGGTAGTTGTCGTCTTCCTGCACGGTGGGTCGAAACAGCTTCACGGCAACTTCGCGTCCCAGGTTCTCATCCGTCGCGCGGTGTACGGATGCAGCGCCGCCGGTGCCGATGAGCTCGGTAATGCGGTAGCGCTGCCCCAGGAATAGGTCCAACGGCGTCCTCACTTATTGGTTGAACTGCAGCGGAAGGCTGCGGCATAAAATGCAGGGGGAAAGGTGCAGGCAGTAATCGTCAGCACGCTTAGTAATTCTTTAAGTGTACTGACGATTCGATCCTAGCCTGTACCTGTACCCTGCATCCCGCATTTGCGGCAGGTCGTGACCAATTCTTGACCTGGCGTGCCTTAGGTGGACTCCGCGCTGTCCGGTCCGAGGAACTCCACCGCGGCTGTCTTGAATGCCCGCGAGGTCACGGCGTTCGCATGGCTTCTGCCCGGTAGAAGCAGCAGGTCCGCCCGGCCGCTGAGTTCTGCCAGCCGCGGGGCGGTGACGGCCAGGGTGTCCTTGTCTCCGGCGACCAGCAGCAGCGGCATGGCAGGAACTGCTGCTGCGGGCTGGAACGGTTCCTGTTTGATGGCCTCAATCAGTGTGAACAGTGCCTCAAGGTCATTGGACGGGACCAGGGTGGCCATCCGGAGCAGGTCAGCGCTGACCGGATCGGGAAGGGGTGCACCTCCGGCCAGCGACTCGCGGGCAGCAGCCAGGTCGAAGTCCGCCAGCGGATCTCCGGTACCCGGGCCGCCCAGAACCATTCTGTGGACGTAGCCGGGCGCTTCGGCACCAAGTTCCCACGCCAGGCGGGAACCCAGCGAGTAACCGGCCACGTCGACGCCGGAGGACTCATCGCCGTCCACCAGCGGACGGACCCCGTTTGCGATGAGCAGCTGCAGCAGTCCGGCCCGGATGCTGCTGGGCCGGCAGCTGTCCCGATCTGCCGGGGCAGGGCTGCGCCCGTGGCCCGGCAGATCGGCGGCGATGACCCGCCGTCCGGCCTCGGTGAGGGCCGGGATCCAGCCGGTGGACTGCCAGTTCATTTCCGTTGAGGAGGCAAAACCGTGCAGCAGGAGGATGGGCCGCAGGCCGGCATCTGTTCGCGGGGCTGGTTCGTGAATCTCGACGTGCAGCGCTGCCCCTGTGCCGTTGAGGGTGCCCGCCGTCATCAGTCTTCGTCCAGGACCGCGGAAAGCCGGACCCGGCGGCGCGCCGGAGCTTCCTCGGGAACGGTGCCGACGATGCCGGCGGTGTTGTCCGGAACCTCGAACACCACCAGGGGTTCGCCGACGTTGATCTTGTCGCCCGGTCCGCCGTGGATGCGGGCCACGACGCCTGCCTGCGGTGAGGGAAGCTCGACGGCGGATTTGGAGGTTTCCACCTCAACCAGCGGCTGGTTGCGCTCCACCTGGTCACCGGGGGCCACCAGCCATTCGAGGATGGTTGCTTCAATCAGGCCTTCGCCGAGGTCGGGCAGGGGAAAAGATATTTCAGCCACGCCGGTACTCCAATACTCGCTGGATCCCAAAGAGGATGCGGTCAATGTTCGGGATGTATTCGTCTTCGAGGTCACCTGAGGGATACGGTACGTCGAATCCGGTGACGCGTTCCACCGGAGCGCGCAGGGTATCAAAGCACTGCTGCGTGATGAGGGCGGCTACTTCCGCGCCCAGTCCCGCGGTCAGCGGAGCTTCGTGGACGACGACGGCGCGCCGGGTCCGGCTCACCGAGGCTGCCAGCCCCTCGGCGTCGATCGGCTTGAGCCAGCGCAGGTCCAGGACTTCGATTTCGATCCCGTCCTCGGCGGCGAGTTCGGCTACCTGCAGGCAGCGCGCGACCATGGCACCCCATGCGACCAGGGTCAGGTGCGCGCCGGGCCGGACCACCTTGGACCCCAGCGGCGAACCGGCGTCCGTGAAGTCCACGGAACCCTTCTGCCAATAGCGGGACTTCGGTTCCATGAAGACCACCGGGTCCGGCCGCGAAGCGGAGTACTTGAGCAGGTGGTAGGCCTCGTGCGGGCTGGAGGGTGAGACGACCAGCAGTCCCGGAACATGGGCGAACAGGGCTTCGAGTGACTCCCCGTGGTGTTCGGGCGCACGGATGCCGCCGAAGCTGGGAACACGCAGGGTTACCGGCATGGGTAGCGTGCCGCGGCTGCGGTAGTTCATGCGGGCCAGCTGCGTAATGATCTGGTTAACGGCGGGGTAGGTGAAACCGTCGAACTGGACCTCGGGAATGGGGTGGAAGCCGGCCATCGCCAGGCCCACGGACATGCCCAGGATTCCGGATTCGGCCAGCGGAGTGTCAAAGACACGGTCCGGGCCGAAACGCTTCTGGAGTCCGTCCGTGATGCGGAAGACGCCGCCGAGCCGGCCAACGTCTTCGCCGAGCACCACGGCCTTGTCGTCTCCGGCCAGGATTTCTGCCAGCGCACGGTTCAGTGCCGCCTGCATGGAGATCGTCTCGACGGCCGGGGACTCTGCGGCGCCCGCGGGGCGGATTCCTTCTGTGAGTTGGCTAGACATGTTCGGATTCCTCCCGCCAGGCCCGTGCCTGGGCCTTCAGTGCTTCAGTGGGTTCTGCAAAGACAAAGTCGAACATTTCCCGGCCGGGCCGGGACTTGAGTGCCTGGACCCCTTCGCGGACGGCCTCGGCGTGCGCCTTCGCTTCGGCAGCCGCAGCGTCCAGGAACTCCCTGGTGGCCGCACCGCTTGTCAGGATGAGCTCAGCCAGCCGGGAGACAGGATCGGTGCCGGCGTCGCGGCGTTCCTCGTCGAGGGTACGGTAGCGGCCGGGATCGTCGCTGGTGGAGTGTGGTCCCCGCCGGTAGGTCATGGCTTCGATCAGCACCGGCCCGTTGCCTGCGCGGGCATGTGCGGCGGCGCAGCGGGTGGCACGCACGACGGCGGCGGCATCGTTGCCGTCCACCGTGACGGACGCCATCCCGTACCCGGCGGCACGGGCGGCCACTCTGCCGCCCGCAACCTGTTCTTCGGTTGGCAGGGAGATCGCCCAGCCGTTGTTCTGCACGAAGAAGATCACCGGGGCTTTCAGGACCCCGGCGAAGTTCATCGCCTCGTGGATGTCGCCCTGTGAACTGGCGCCGTCGCCAAAATAGGTGATCGCGACGGGAAGTTCCGTTCCGGGCTTAGCGGAAAGCCTGGAACCGTGGGCCCAGCCGACTGCGTGCAGCACCGATCCGCCGACCACAGCCTGGATCGGGGCAAGCCGGGTCTCGACGGGGTTGTACAGCCCGCCGTGCCAGCTGGCTTTGTGGGTGGACATGTACTGAACCATGTCCACGCCCAGGGCGAGTGCGACTCCCATTTCGCGGTAGGTCGGGAACAGGAAATCCCGGGCGGGATCCATGGCAAAGGCGCTGCCGACCTGGGCCGCTTCCTGTCCCAGCTCAGGGGCGTAGCCGGGAATGATGCCCTGGCGCTGCCACGCTACGGCGGCCAGATCCAGTTCCCGGGTGGCGCTCACCAGCGAATAAAGCCGGCGCAGTTCCTCATGCGTGAGCTCGGGAGTGCTCTTGATGTCTAGGTCCATGTGCTGAAAAGTAACCGCTGTCACATGACCATGGCAATCAGCAATGACGGGGGTGAGCAGACTGTGCATGTTGCTTGCCCGAAACGGTAAATACCTGGACAAATTGCCAAGCGATTCGATGAACAACTATTCAGAGGGCGCAGCCGGCCAGTGCTGCGCGGGTGGGTCGGCGCCACCGCTGGGCCTCCCTTCGTTTGCCCCGAAAACGGAGGTTGCCGGATGAATTTCGCGACCCGGACTGGCATTTATTTTATTTCCCGGTATGGTCTGAAAGTATCCAATGGTTGAGTGACACAGGAGTGTAAATTGTCTGGAAAATCACCGCAAGGATCCGACGCCAAAAAACCCGGCAAGTCGATCAAGGAGAAGCGGGCCGAGAAACGGGCCAAGTCAGCCGCCGACACCGAGCTCGTGCCCAGGAAGCGTAAGGGACAGTAGCGCACAGGGGGTGCCGGCAGCCCAGGGGCGGCCGGCCGGCCGGCTAGCGGCCCGGATGGGAAGCCGTGTTTCTCTGGAAAATAAAAAGCCGTCGAAAGCAGGCGGCCTGTTTTCCAGTTTTATGCCTTTTCCTGCCAGCGGGCCGTTTTGCAAAATGCGGCGGTGCCCGCAGGGACCCTTTTACGTTTTTATCCCTGAAAAAAATAATCTAAAAAACAGCCGCCCCCACTGGTTTTCCGGTGGGGGCGTTTGCCGTGGCGTGCTGAGCGCCGCGCCGGTTCTGCAGATAGAGTTCCGCAAGAGGGCCAGCGCACCTGAGCTCTCCGGCCCGGATCTGTGCGGGCTACCGGTTGCGCTTCCACGGAAAGGTTGCCATGGCGACGGATCAACTCGATGCCAGGATCGTCTCCCTTTTTACTGACGACCCCCGCATGTCGGTGCTCGAGGCATCACGAATACTGAAGGTCGCCCGGGCAACCGTGCAGGCACGGCTGGACCGGATGCAGCGAAGCGGAGTAATAGCCGGCTGGGGCCCCCGGGTTGATCCCGCGGCGCTGGGGTATGACGTCGTCGCCTACTGTTCTCTCACCATCAGGCAGGATATGGGCCACGACGCCGTGGTCGCCGCGCTGTCAGAGATCCCGGAGATTCAGGAGGCCCATACGGTCTCCGGGGAAAGCGACCTGATCGCTCGGGTGGCCGCCCGCTCCAACTCGGATCTGCAGCGCGTCATCGACTCCATGGTCGCCACCGGAACGGTCCTTCGATCCTCCTCCGTGATCGTGCTCAACACGCATTTTGAAGGGCGCATGCTCCCGCTGCTGCGCGCTGCGGCCGGCATCGGTGCGCAGGAGGGTTCCGGCCAAAGCGCGTAACGTTGGGTCAAGCTGCGCTAACTGTTACTGACGTCCTAGGAAGGGCCTGCGGGGATGACTCCGAAATACGCCAATGTCTCTGAGCGGGAGCAGGAGCCGCCGTCGCTGGCCATTTCGACCGTGATTTTCGCACTGCGCCCCGATCCGGAAACCGGCAGGCTCAGTCTGTGGCTGCCTTTGGTCCGGCGGATCCGTCAGCCGTACCGGGAACTCTGGGCCTTGCCCGGAGGTCCGCTGCGGCCCAGTGAGTCGCTCCAGGACGCCGCGGCCCGGAACCTGCAGGACACCACCGGGCTGTCCCCGCGTTATCTTGAGCAGCTCTATGCCTTCGGCGGGCCGGACCGTTCGCCCACGCCGCGGGTGGTCTCGATTGTGTACTGGGCGCTCGTTCAGCCGGACGAAGCCGCCCTCGCCCGCCAGGACGAGAATGTCGACTGGTTCCGCGCTGACGCCGTCGGTACGCTCGCCTTCGACCACAACCGGATAATCGACTATGCCCTCTGGCGGCTGCGAAACAAGATGGAGTATGGCTCCATCGCGTACGCCTTCCTGGGCGCTACGTTCACGCTCGCGCAGGTCCGTGAGGTGTACGAAGCCGTGCTGGGGCGGGAACTGGACCCGGCCAATTTCCGCCGCCAGCTGCAGGCGACCCAGGATATTGAACGGACGGATTCCTTCCTCCAGGGCGGCCGGCACCGGCCGCCCCGGCTGTACCGCTACACCGGGCCTGAGCTGCAGTCAGACGCCTTTCCGCCAGCCTGAACCACCCGGCGCGCAACGGCGCCGTCGGGGGGCTTACCAGCGTCCTGGAGCTCCCGCTGGGCGGGAGCCACAGGGTACGGCGGCGGTGGGATCAGGCCGGGCCGGACTTGCCGTCCGAGTTGAGGCTGTCGAGCAGTTTGTCGGTCAGGGACTTCAGGTCGCTGAGCTCCTCGGGGGTCAATGCCGGGGCCAGCAGATCGTGGATGCCGCGGACGTGGATCCGGCCAAGGCGCTTCTGCACAGCCCGGCCTTCCTCCGTCAGGGACAGCTCCACGCCCCGCTGGTCATTCTGGGCCGGGCGGCGGCAGACCAAACCCTTGTTCTCCAGCCGGTCCATCATCCTGCTCAGGCTTGGCTGGCTAATGAGGAGGTGTTCGTTGAGCTCGTTCAGCCGGGTCCATCCGCCGGGACACCGGCTGAGATTGAACAGCACGTCGTACTCGCGCATAGTGAGTTCCTTGAACTCCCGGTCACGCTGGAGCCTCCGCATTACGCCGACCTGGGCCCGGAAAAGCGATTCCCAGGTTTCGGCTGTCTGTTTGACGGGAGTTGACCCGCTGTTCTCCGAACTCATCCCTTTAGCCTACTGAAGAAGACGCGCTCTGTGTGCCGGAGGTGGAGCCGGCGCGTGCGGAGACCCGGCCTGCGTGGGTCGGGCCATCGGGAACGTGCGCCGGGCGGCGGGAATCAAGCTCGCGGCGGAGCTCCGGCAGGACGTACTCGCCAAAGAGGTCCAGCTGCTCCAGGACGGTCTTGAGCGGCAGGCCGGCATGATCGATCAGGAAGAGCTGACGCTGGTAGTCGCCGAAGTACTCCTGGAAGGTCAAGGTCTTTTCCAGCACTTCCTGCGGGCTGCCGACGGTCAGCGGGGTCTGCGCGGTGAAGTCCTCCATCGACGGGCCGTGGCCGTAGACCGGGGCGTTGTCGAAGTACGGCCGGAACTCGTTCACGGCGTCCTGGGAGTTTTTCCGCATAAAGAACTGTCCGCCGAGGCCAACGATTGCCTGGTCCGCGGAGCCGTGGCCGTAGTGCTCGTAACGCTCGCGGTACAGTCCGATGAGCTGCATGTAGTGCTCCTTCGGCCAGAAGATGTTGTTGGCAAAGAAGCCGTCACCGAAGTAGGCGGCAATCTCGGCAACCTGCGGCGTGCGGATCGCGCCGTGCCAGACGAAGGGTGCGACGCCGTCGAGAGGCCGGGGCGTGGAAGTGAAGTTGCGCAGCGGCGTGCGGAACTTGCCCTCCCAGTTGACGGTTTCGTTGTCCCAGAGCTGGCGCAGCAGGTTGTAGTTCTCCACGGTCAGGTCAACCGAGTCCTGGATGTTCTTCCCGAACCAGGGGTAGACCGGGGCGGTGTTGCCGCGGCCCAGGACCAGGTCGGTGCGGCCGCCGGAGAGGTGCTGCAGCATGGCAAAGTCCTCGGCGATCTTCACCGGATCGTTGGTGGTGATCAGGGTGGTGGTCGTGGAGAGGATGATGCGCTCGGTCTGAGCCGCAATGTAGCCCAGCAGCGTAGTGGGGGAGGATGCGTAGAACGGCGGATTGTGGTGCTCGCCGGTGGCGTAGACATCCATGCCGATCTCTTCGACCTTTTTCGCTATCGCGACGGCGGCCTGGATCCGTTCGCCCTCGGTCGGCATCCGTCCCGTGACAGGGTCCCGGGTGATGTCGCTGACGCTGAATACGCCGATCTGCATGGTGGCCTCCTGTTGCCCATCTGTGCCCCGCCCGGTGGCCGGGAGGGAGGTATATGCATTTGCATCTACTGACAGGATACAACAGGGCAACGCTTCGAATCATTCCTCCCCGCAAACATTGTCCGCACGGGCCTCGGAACCATGCCCAAACAGCCCTTGGCTGCAGCGGGTCAGCCTGCTTCTGCAGCAGCTTGGCGGGCTGATTCCTCCTTCGCCTGGGCACGGCGTTCCCTGGGTCCTTCCACCAGCTGGTACAGGACCGGGACCAGGATCAGCGTGAGCAAAGTGGAGCTCACCAGGCCGCCGACGACGACGATTGCCAGCGGACGGGAAATGAATCCGCCTTCTCCGGTGACACCCAGGGCCATCGGCGTCAGTGCAAAGATCGTGGCCAGCGCCGTCATCAGGATCGGACGCAGCCGCTGCCGGGCTCCCCGCAGGATCGCGTCCCGCACGCTCATGCCCGGTTCACCGCCTCGGGGCCTGCGGTACTGGTTGATCAGGTCCATCAGCACAATGGCATTCGTGACGACGATGCCCACCAGCATCAGCATCCCCACGAGCGAAGGAAGGCCCAGCGGCACATTGGCGATCAGCAGGAGCAGAATTGCGCCGGTCGCGGCGAATGGAACGGAGACCAGCAGGATCAGCGGCTGCACCAGTGATTTGAACGTTGCCACCATAATCACGTAAACGATCGCGATGGCGGCCAGCAGCGCCCAGCCCAGCTGCGTGAAGGACTCGTTCTGCTGGGTGGCGGCGCCGCTCAGCGTCGCGGTGACGGTGGGCGGCAGCTCCACGTTGGCCAGCTCGGCCTGAACCTCGGCAATCGCACCGCCGAGGTTGTCACCGGCCGGGGTCACCGAGACGACGGCGGTGCGTTCGCCTCCGGAGGAGGAAACGGTGGTGGGGACGCTGGTTTCCTCGACGACGGCGAGATCGCTCAGCGGCACCGGCCCGGCTGCCGTTGGCACCGTAATTCCGGCGAGCTGCTCTGTGGTGGTCACCAGCGTGCCTTCGCCGATGAGGACCGGAAAATCGTCGGTGCCCAGCCGGACGGTTCCGGCCGGCAGGGGGCTCAGGGTGGAGGCGAGGATCCCCGCCACCTGCTGCTCGTCCAACCCTGCGGCCACGGCCTTCGCCCGGTCGATGGTTACCTGGACCACCGGTTCCGAGGAGGCCAGGTTCGACGCGGCTTCGGAGACGCCCGGCAGCACGGACATGGCCTCAACGAGGGCGTCCGACGCAGGCTGGAGCTCCGCCGGATCCCCGGCTGAAATCTCGATGTCCACTGTGTTGGACGTGCCGAACCCGCCGCCCTGGGTGCCCAGGGAAACGGTTCCGGCTTCTTCGCCAAGCCCGTCGAGTTCCCGGCGCACGGTTTCCCGGAGCTCAACCTGATCCACCCCCTGATCGGTGATCACGGTGAAGTTGGCAACCGACGCCCCGCCGGCGCTGAACGCGGCAATACCGGAGGTGGAGGTTCCCATGGTGACCTGGACGTCCTTCACCCCGTCGGTGCCGGCGAGGATGTCTTCCACCGCGGCCGCGGCTTCCGAGGTGGTTTCCAGGGAGCTGCCCGGCGGGAGCTCCTGCCGGACGCTGAAGGTGTTCTGGCCGGTGTCGCCAAGCAGGTTCGTCTGCAGCAGCGGCGTCATGGCCACGGTTCCAGCCAGGACCAGGGCACCCGCCAACAGGGTGTACACCGGATGGCGCTGGGTGCCGCGCAGGATCGGCAGGTAGCCGCGCTGCAGGAAGGTGGATTGCTCACGGCGTTCGGCCTCGGCACGGTACGCCTCCGGATCGCTGACCGGCTTGGGCGACTTCAGGAACCAGTAAGCCAGCACGGGAACAATCGTCAGGGACACCAGCAGCGAGGCCAGCAGTGCCAGCGACGTGGTGATGGCAAAGGGCCGGAAGAGCTCTCCGGCCAGTCCGCCGACCAGGGCGATGGGCGCGAAGACGGCCACCGTCGTCAGTGTCGAGGCCGTGACTGCCCCGGCGACTTCCCGGATGGCGGTGAGGATGGCCGTGCGTTTCTCCTCGCCGTAGCCCAGGTGGCGCTTAATGTTCTCGATCACGACGATCGAGTCGTCCACCACCCGGCCGATCGCGATGGTCAGCGCACCCAGGGTCAGGATGTTCAGCGAGTAACCGAACGCCAGCAGACCAATAAACGTGACCAGCAGTGACAGCGGGATGGACACCGCAGTGACCAGGGTGGACCGGACGGAAAGCAGGAACACCAGGATGACCAGGACGGCAAAGCCCAGGCCCAGCAGGCCTTCGGTGGTGAGGTCGGAGATGGATTTTTCGATGAAGGGGGCCTGGTCAAAGATCACCGTGAACTTTGCGCCGTTGCCCAGCTCGTCCTGGAGGGAGGGCAGCAGGTCCATCACTTCGTGGGAAATTCCAACGGTGTCGCCGGCAGGGGTTTTGGTAATCGAGATGGCCAGCGTGGCTTCGCCGTTCGTGCGGGTGATCGAGGTCTGTTCGTTATCGGTGATTTCCACAGTGGCGACGTCGCCGATGGTGGGCGGTTCTGCGCCCGGTGACGTATTTTCGGTTTTCAGCGGGAGGGCGGAGATCTTCTCGATCGAATCCAGCGGGCTGCCCACCTGGATTGAGAGGGTGCGGCTGTCTTCCTGGACTGTTCCGGCGGGGATGAGCGCACCGCTGTTTTCCAGTGCCGCGGAGATGTCTGACGGCGAGGCGCCCAGCGCCGCCAGCGCGGCGTCGTCGGGCAGGACGGCGATATGCCGTTCGGAACCGCCGGTGACCTCCGCCGTGCGGACCCCCTCGATCTTCTGCAGCCGCGGCACGGTCAGCCGCTCCAGGTCTGCACTGAGTTCGCTCAGCGGCTGGTCGCTGGAGACAGCCAGGTACACGATGGGGAAGTCGCTGATGCTGCCGGCCAGGGACTGGGGGTTGCTGTCCTCCGGCAGGGACTGCCTCGCGTTGGAAATGGCGCGGTCCACCTGGCCGCGTGCCCGGTCCAGGTCGGTGCCGTACGCGAAGGTCAGGGTGATCGCGGAAATCGAGTTCCGGGAGGTCGCGGAGGAAGACTCCAGCCCTTCGACGGCGGTGAGCGCGGCCTCCAGCGGTTCGCTCACCTGCTTGTCCACGACTTCGGGGGATGCTCCGGGCAACGCCGTAATCACACTGATCTGGGGGAATTCCAGTGCCGGGATGAGTTCCTGTTTAAGCGAGTTCAGCGAGATGACGCCGAAGACCGCCACGAAAACGGTGATGAGGGCAATGAGTGCCCGGTTGGAGAGCGAAAGTTTGGCCAGACGATCCATGAACCTGCCTTTTGACGTAGACGGATTCATCATACGTGCGCTGCGGACAGCGCCCGTCCGCGATCCTGCACCTCAGGCGGCGGACGGGGGTAACCCGTAGCCTTAACGCGCTGTGCCCCGGACCGTTGAAACGGTCCGGGGCACAGCTTTGTTTGTGAGGCCGGCTAACCCAGGTTCAGGACCCTGTTGGTCTCGGCGTCGATCTCTTCGGCGAGCGACTCGTTTTCGTTCAGCTTCACGCCATAGCCCGGGATCATTTCCTTGATCTTCGGCTCCCAGCCGGCAAATTCGGCGGGGAAGCAGCGCTTCATGAGGTTGATCATGATGGGGGTCGCCGTGGAGGCGCCGGGGGAGGCACCTAGGAGGGCCCCGATGGAGCCGTCCGCCGAGGTGATGAGTTCGGTGCCGAACTGCAGCACGCCGCCGCTCTTCGGGTCCTTCTTGATGACCTGGACGCGCTGGCCGGCGGTAATGAGGTCCCAGCCTTCAGTGAGGGCCTCAGGGTAGAACTCGCGCAGGGCCTTGGTTTTGCCTTCGCGGGATTTCAGCACCTCGGTGACGAGGTACTTCACCAGGGACATGTTGTCCTTGGCGACGGCCAGCATGGGCACCAGGTTGTGCGGGCGCACGGACAGCGGCAGGTCCAGGAAGGAACCGCCCTTGAGGAACTTGGGCGAGAAGCCGCCGTACGGACCGAAGAGCAGGGACTTCTTGCCGTCCACAAAGCGGGTATCCAGGTGCGGAACCGACATGGGCGGAGCACCGACCGAGGCCTGACCGTAGACCTTGGCATTGTGCTGCGCGATGATCTTTTCATCCGTGGAGCGCAGGAACTGGCCGGACACCGGGAAGCCGCCGAAGCCCTTGCCCTCGGGAATGCCGGAGCGCTGAAGCAGGTGCAGGGCGCCGCCGCCGCCGCCGATGAAGACGAATTTGGCGGAAACCATGCGGGTTGTTTTGGTGGCGCGGTTGCGGACGGTGACATCCCAGCCGCCGTTGGAGGCGCGCGTGACGTTGGTGACCTCATGCCCGAAGTGCAGGTCGGCACCGTTGGCGCCCAGGTAATTGATCAGTTCGCGGGTGAGCGCGCCGAAGTCCACGTCCGTGCCGCCCGCGACGCGGGAAGCTGCAACCCGCTGCCCGGATTCCCGGCCCTGCATCAGCAGGGGAGCCCACTCGGCGATCTTGCCGTGGTCCTCGGTGAATTCCATGGTCTTGAACAGCGGCTGGGCGCTGAGCGATTCGTAGCGTTTGCGCAGGTATTCGGAGTGCGCGTCGCCCCAGACAAAGCTCATGTGGGGGAGCGGGTTGATGAAGCCGCCGGAGATGTGGCCCTGGGCGACCATGTGGGACCAGAACTGGCGGGAGACCTGGAACTGCTCATTGATGCCGACTGCCTTGGCCGGGTCAACGGTTCCGTCGGGTCCGGCCGGGCTGTAGTTGAGTTCGCACAGTGCGGCGTGGCCGGTGCCCGCGTTGTTCCACGGGTCGGAGCTTTCGGTGCCGGCACGGTCCATCCGCTCGAAGAGGGAAATGCTCCAGTCCGGAGCCAGCTGCTTCAGGAACGCTCCGAGAGTCGCGCTCATGACGCCGCCGCCGATCAGCAGTACGTCGGTTTTTGTTGCGGACTTCTCCGCCGGGCTATCAGCAGTCAACTTCATATCTCCAGTCACGTGGACGCTAGCCTAAGAAGCGTATCCCCCGTAGCGCCCTTACTAAAATTCCGTGCCCTCTGTTTGCCCGGACAGGCCGTCACGGGTGCCTCAGCCTAGTTGGCGAGCCGGACCTTGTTAAAGACTTCGTTGAGCACCGGCGAGGTTGGATACTGGGTGACCCGCGGCGAAACCGTCAGCGTCGAGATGGGATAGGCCAACGGGACGGCCGGCACACGGGTAGAGATCCGGTCCGAGATCGAGCGGTAGGCGTCGGAACGGTCCTCGCCTGCCGGAAGCGTGCGGGCCCGGTCGATCTTGGTGAACAACTGCGGATCCTCGTAGCCGAACTCGTCGCTGTAGCCCCCGAACAGGGTGCCCACAAAGTTATCCGGGTCCATGTAGCTGCCGCTGAGTCCGGAGAGGTGCAGGGCGCGGTCTCCCTTCCGGGAGATTTGTTCCAGATACCCCTCGGACCATTCGACAGGAACAGGACGGATGTTCAGTCCCGCCGCGGTGAGCTGCCGGCTCAGCTCGGCGTAGACCTTCTCCGGATTGGGCAGGTAGGCGCGCGTCACCCGGCGGGGGTAATAGAAGGGCAGCTCTTCTCCGGTATATCCGGCCTCCTCCAGGAGCTCCTTGGCCCGCTCGGTGTTGTGCCCGTAGTTGGTCACGTTGTCCGACCTGACACCGAGTTTTTCGGGGATGAACTGGTTGGCGGACTTTGTGCCGCTAAGGAACAGGTCCTCAAGCAGGGCCGGTTTGTCCACGGCGTGGGCAATGGCCTGGCGCATTTTCGGTTCGTCCAGGCCGGGGAAATTCTGGTTGATGCCCAGGTACAGGATTGAGTAGGGGTCGCGCTGCAGGATCTGCATGCCGGCCCGTGCCAGTTCTCCCACGTCGGAGACCGTCACCAGGTCGTAACCGTCCACTTCACCGTTCTTCAGCGCGCGCAGCCGGCTCTCCGGGCTGGTGATGGTCCGGAAGACCAGTTCGCGGATCTCACCCCGGTCGCCCCAGTACTGCGGATTCGATGTCAGCAGCAGTTCGTCTTCCGTCCAGCTCGTGAAGGCGAACGGTCCGGTGCCGACCGGGTGCTGCGCGTACGCGGAGATCCGGGTTCCGTTGCGGTCCTCGGAAAGGGTGTCGGCCCGTCCTTCGGCCAGGGCACGGGGAGAGGAGATGCCGAACTCAGGTGAAGCCAGTGCAGGAATGAGTCCCGTGAGCCGGGTGTTGAGTTCCAGCCGGACGGTGTACTCGTCCACGGCTGTGCAGGACTTGTAAGCGGAGAGCTCCGGCGTGTCAGCGAAGCCCTTGAAGACGGAGCGGAACGTGAGCACCTCGGGGCCGCGGACGGATGCCGGCAGGTTGTACCAGCGTTCAAAGTTTGCGCAGACGGCTGCCGCGTTCAGCGGTTCGCCGTCGTGGAAGGTCACGCCGCGGCGGAGTGTGAAGTCATGGATCCGGCCGTCCTCGGACTCGGACCAGGACTCCGCCAGCAGAGGTACGGGTGCAGATGTCACGGGGTCCACGCCCACCAGGGTCTCCAGGACCTGGCGGGTGACCCGGTGGGACTCCGTGTCCACGGCCAGGAAGGGATCCAGCCCCGCAGGGCGGGCAGCCGTCGCAAAGGTGAACGACGCAGTGGGTTCAGCGGAGGACGACGGCGAAGGAGAAGTGCTGGTGGTGTCCTCATCAGGGCGGGCGGCCGTGCAGCCTGCCAGCGCCAGGGCTGCGGCGATGGCTCCGGCCTTGATCACGGAGCGACGTGTGGCGGATTGGGTCACAGCTGTTTGGTTCTCCTCCGGGACGCACCATCCCTGCCGGCTGGGTGAATTCCTTAGTCTAAATGATTAAAAACCGGTAAAGGCGGGTGAGAGTTGGCTCACAAGCGCCCTTTGGTAAGGCAGGATATGGAAATGACTGAAACCAGCCTTGAATCTCCGCTGCTCGAAGTGACCGATCTCGCTGTCGGCTTCCAGACTATGGACGGCCATGTGCCGGCGGTCCGCACGGCAGGATTCAGCCTCGGAGCCGGACAGACCCTGGCGATCGTTGGGGAATCCGGATCCGGAAAGTCCACCACCGCCATGGCGGTGATCGGCCTGCTGCCGGGCAACGGCAAGGTAACGGCTGGGAGCATCCGTTTCGACGGGCAGGAACTCGTGGGACTGGCCGAGTCGAAGATGCGTGCCATCCGCGGCCGTTCCATTGGGCTGGTGCCGCAGGACCCGATGTCCAACCTGAACCCGGTGACGAAGATCGGCACCCAGGTCGCCGAGACGCTGCTGGTGCATGGTATGGCCACGTCCAAGGACGTCGACCGGAAAGTCGTGGAGGTCCTGACCGCTGCAGGGCTGCCGGACGCCGCTGAACGCGCCAAACAGTATCCGCACGAATTCTCCGGCGGCATGCGCCAGCGTGCGCTCATCGCAATCGGCCTGGCGTGCCGGCCCAGGCTGCTGATCGCCGATGAACCCACCAGTGCGCTGGACGTCACGGTCCAGCGGACCATCCTGGACCAGATCGGCCGCATGACCGATGAACTGGGCACGAGTGTCCTGCTGATCACCCACGACCTTGGGCTGGCGGCGGAGCGTGCCTCGGAGCTGGTGGTGATGCACCGGGGCGAGGTCGTGGAGACCGGTCCGGCCCGGCAGCTGCTGGAGGACCCGCAGCATCCCTACACCCAGTCACTTGTCCGGGCAGCTCCGAGCGTCGCGGCAGTCCGGCTGAGCCCCGGCGCGTTTGCGGCCCCGGCATCACAGCGCCTGCACCTGGCGGACTCGGGGGTTGCCTCCGGCAGCGGCGCCGGACCGGCCGGCTTAGCTTCAGCTGCGGCCTCCGGGCCTGCGGTGGATCCGGCGGACGGGGCTTACGCGAAGACACCGAACATTGTGGAAATCCGGGACCTGAATAAGGTCTACAAGATCCGCGGCAAGGCCGGCGAGTTCCACGCGGTGCGCAACGTCAGCCTGGAAATCCCGCGCGGCCGGACCGTGGCGATCGTCGGTGAGTCGGGTTCCGGTAAGACCACCACCGCCCGGATGCTCCTGAAACTGATCACGCCGACCAGCGGCACCATGACGTTCGACGGCGTCGACATCGCATCGCTGGAGAAGAAGCCGCTGCGCAGTTTCCGCCAGCGGGTCCAGCCCATTTTCCAGGATCCGTATTCGTCCCTGGACCCGATGTTCACGATTGAGCGGATCCTGGAGGAACCGCTCAAGACCTTCAAGCGCGGGGACCGGGCCGAACGGGCAGCCCGTGTCCGGGAGCTCATGGAGCAGGTGGCGCTGCCGGCGTCGATGCTGCGGCGGTATCCGGCTGAGCTGTCCGGCGGTCAGCGCCAGCGTGTGGCCATTGCCCGGGCGCTCGCCTTGAACCCGGAATTGATCGTGTGCGACGAACCGGTGTCTGCCCTTGATGTGCTGGTGCAGGCACAGATCCTGAAACTGCTGGGGGATCTGCAGCGGGACCTGGGACTGAGCTACCTCTTCATCTCCCACGACCTGGCTGTGGTCCGGCTGATCTCGGACTATGTCTGCGTGATGAAGGACGGCGAACTCGTCGAGGCGGCGACGTCGGAGGAAGTCTTCCAGAACCCGCGGCATCCCTATACCCGCAAGCTCCTGGCTTCGATCCCGGGCAATGAGCTGAACATCCAGGACGAAATGGCGTCCTAGCGCCGGCACAGGCAGCCCCGGCGGCCGGTACAGCGAAAAGGGCCCGTTTACTCACAGAGGAGGCGGACCCTTTTCGCTGTTCCGGAGCCGGGCTATTTGCTCCGGGTCTTGGGGTCCAGCGCTTCACGCAGCGCTTCGCCCAGCAGGGTGAAACCAAGTGCGGTGACGGCGATGCAGATACCGGGCAGGAAGGCCAGCTGCGGCGCCACCGCCAGTTCGTTCTGCGCGTAGGTCAGCATCCGGCCCCACTCGGCGCTCTCCGGGCGCCCGCCGCCCAGTCCCAGGAAGGACAGGGCCGCTGCGTCGATCACGGCGGTCGCCAGGGTCAAGGTGGCCTGGACAATCACGGGACCGACGCTGTTGGGCAGCAGATGGCTCATGGTGATGGTCCGGGTGCTCAGCCCCAGTGCCTGCGCCGAGAGGACATAGTCCGCGCCGCGCTGGCTGATCATGGAGGAACGCAGGAGCCTCGCGAAGATGGGCACCTGGGAAACGCCGATGGCAATCATTACTGCCGACGGCGTCTGTCCCAGCACGGCTGCGATACTCACGGCCAGCAGCAGATTCGGAACCGAGAGCAGGATGTCTACGAAGCGCATGATGACGCTGTCCACCCAGCCGCCGACACCGCCGGCGATTACACCGAGCAGCATGCCGCCCAACAGGCCGAGGGCCGTGGAGACGACACCGATCAGCAGGGACGCGCGTGCTCCCCAGATGAGCTTGGACAGGACATCGCCGCCAAACCTGTCCAGGCCGAGGGGATAGCCCTCGATGTCACCGGGGCCGGGAATCGACGTCGGCGTGATCTCGGTGCGGCCCGGGAGTTCCTCGCCGCCGTAAGGCGCAAGAATCGGAGCGAAGATGGCGACCAGGATGAACAGACCTACGATCACGGCGCCGGCGACGGCCGCAGGGTTGCGGCGCAGCCGCCGGAAGGCGTCCTGCCACATCCCGCTGCCGCGGGTGTCCGGGGCTGTGGCATCATCCGGACGAACGGCCCCGCCGGAAGGAGGGGGAAGAACCGTACTCATTGCACCCTCACCCTCGGGTCGATGAAGCCGTAGGACACGTCAACCAGCAGATTGATCAGTGAATACGCTACGGCGATGAAAATGATGAAGCCCTGCAGCACGGGGTAGTCCAGGTTGAAGATGGCATCCCGCAGGAATCTGCCCACTCCGCTGAACGCGAAGACAGTTTCGGTCAGCACCGCCCCTGAAATGAGGAGACCGGTCTGCAGGCCGATTGTCGTCGTGACGGGGAGCATGGCATTGCGCAGCACAAACCGGTTGCGGATGGTCCGCTCCATCAGGCCCTTGGCCCGGGCCGTGCGGACGTAGTCTGCGCCCTGCACTTCAAGGACCGAGGCGCGCGTGATGCGCACGATGATGGCCAGCGGAATGGTGCCCAGGGCGATGCCGGGAAGGATCAGGTGCATCAGGGCATCCCAGGATGCGTCCCATTCCCGGGTCAGTAACCCGTCCAGGACGTAGAAGTCCGTCACGTGAGTAGCGTTGATTCGCGGATCCTGCCGGCCGTCCGTGGGGAAGAGGGGGATCTGGATGGCCAGGAGCCATTTGAGGATAAAGGCCAGGAAGAAGACCGGCACAGTGATGCCGATCAGGGACAGCACCACCGAGGAGTGGTCCCAGAACCGGCCGTAGTGCCTGGCTGCCAGGTAGCCCAGCGGGATGCCGATGCCGATCGCGAAGATGAGGGCGACGGCGGCGAGTTCCAGTGTGGCCGGGAAACGGGTGGCGAACTCTTCCAGGACGGGCCGCCCGGTGACTGTTGACGTGCCGAAATCGCCCTGGAGGAGCTTTCCGACGTAGGTGAAGTACTGCTCAATGAGCGGGCGGTCGAAGCCGTAGGCTTCGTTGATCCTGGCGATGGCCTCGGGCGTGGCCTTGTCACCCAGGAGAGCGGTTGCTGGGCCGCCGGGAAGACTGCGGACCCAGATGAACAGGAGGATGGACAAGCCGATCAGGGTCGGGATCAGCATTAACAGGCGCTTGCCGATGACTTGCAGCACGCGTGTCCTTTCTCAGCCGGTTGTCAGGCTGGGGAAGAGGTAAGGACAGAACGGACCGGGACCCAGCATGCTGGATCCCGGCCCGGTTCGCCGCTACTTGTTGAGCTTGATCTGGTTGAACACTTCGTCGTTGACGGGGGAGGCGGGATAGGAATCCACACGCTCCGAGAAAGCCAGCGACGGCGCCGGGTGGGCCAGCGGTACAGCGGGGACATACTTGGCGATGTCGTCGTTGATCTTCTCGTACATCGGGGTCTGCTCCTCCAGGCTGCTTACCTGGCGGGCGGCCTCGAGCTGGTCGAAGATCTCCTGGTTGGTGAAACCGAATTCCGGCTTCTCCTGGCCGAAGAAGACGCCCACGAAGTTATCCGTGTCGTTGTAGTCGCCGGTCCAGCCCAGCAGGTGGATGCCGTGGTCCTCGGTGGCCTGTACCCGGTCAAGGTAGTCCGGGGACCACTTGCTCGGCTGCGGGTTGACCTTGATGCCAACTTCCTCCAGCTGGGCGGAGATGTTAGAGAACACCTGCTCAGGGGTCGGCATGTACGGGCGGGAAACACCGGTGGGGTAATTGAAGTCCACGGTGAAGCCCTCAGGGTAGCCCGCTTCCGCCAGCAGTTCCTTGGCCTTCGCCGGGTCGTAGTCGTACGTGGTGACATCCTCGTTGTACCCGTTGACGACGTCGGGAATGAACTGCGTGGCGACCTTGGTGCCTTCGGGAAGGGTCTGGTTGACCAGCGCTTCCTTGTCGATCGCGTGCGCGATTGCCTGCCGGACCAGCGGATCGGCGAGCTGCTCGACCTTCTGGTTCATGCCCAGGTACAGGATGGTGAAGGGGTCACGCGGGATGACCTTGAAACCGGCGTCAGCCAGCGCCTGGGTGTCGGCCGGCGCCACCAGGTCGTAGCCGTCAATGTCGCCCGACTGCAGGGACTGGCGGCGGGAGTTCGGATCATCGATCACCCGGAAAATGATGTCCGTGACCTGTCCCTGCTCGCCCCAGTAGTCCTCATTGGCGGCAAGCTTGATCTGGTTGCCGACTTCCCAGCCCTCGAACGTGAAGGGGCCGGTGCCGGTGGGGTGTTCCTTGGCGTAGGTGGTCAGGGTGGGAGCCTCGGCAGTGCCGGAGGCCTCATCGGCTCCGAATTCCTCCATGGCGGACGGGCTCTGCATGGAGAACGCGGGCAGGGAGAGGGCTGCGATGAACCCGGCGAACGGCTTGGCCAGCGTAACTACGGCCTCGTTTTCAGCGGTGGCTTCACAGGACTCATAGGTGGCGGTCTCCGGAGTGTCAGCGAATCCCTTGAAGAGCTTGCCGTAGTAGTAGGCGAGGCTCTCGGCCTGCTGGATACCGGTGAAGTTGTACCAGCGGTCGAAGTTGGCGCAGACAGCTTCCCCGTTGAAGGGCGTGCCGTCGTGGAACGTAACGCCCTCCTCGAGGGCGAAGGTGTACGTCAGCGCGTCCTCCGAGGTTTCCCACGACTTGGCCAGCAGCGGGGCCGGGTCGGCGGTGCCAGGCTCTACACCCACCAGGCCCTCGAAGATCTGGCGGCTGACGCGGAAGGACTCGCCGTCGGAGGCGAAGGCAGGATCCAGGGTTTTGGGATCCGAGGACGCGGCGAAGACGAACGTGCCGTCAACTTCCGAGGCGGTGGCGCCGTCATCTGCGGCCTCACGGTTGCTTTGGGCGCAACCGGAGAGCACGAGTGCGCTCATGGCCAGTCCTGCGGTCAGGGCAGCTGCCCGTTTCCGGGTGGACCTGCTGAGAGTGAATCTGCCAGCAAGGGTCATTGTTATCTCCTCTGGGGCGGTGAATCCGGTCAGCGTGCTGGCCGGCGGGTGTGGTGTGGCGTAGAACACAAACGTAATGTCAGAGCCTAATGGCACCGTGCTGGTGGTTTGGGACGCTAAGCAGGTCCGGCGCGGTCACAATTCGGTTAAGCCCACCCGGCCCCGGCGGGCTGCCTTCGCGGCTTATCTGTGGACTCTGCCGGCCTGCCGCCGTAGCTTCGAAGGGTGAGATCCAGTTCATCTGCTGCACCTTCGCCCGCCGGCGCACCAGCGCTCGCGGCTCTGGCCGCCGGAGCCGCTGCAGGCCTGGCGGCAGCGGCAGCCGCCGCGGTGCTTCGCAGAATGCTCCGGCATCCGGCCATAACCTCAGCGGTTCCGAAAGCGGAACCGCTGAGTGCTGACGATGAGCCTGGTCTTGGCAATCCGCCGCCGGTGACGGCCGTCAAGGATGCGGGTGAGTCCCTGCCTGGCTGGAAAGAGGTATTTCCAGCTGTACGCGAGGGGCCGGTCGAGGCGGTGGAGGTCACCCCCTTGGATGCTCCGTCCGCACTCCCGCCCCGTACATGGGTGGTGCGGGGCGGCCCTGAATGGGAGGGGGAGCCGGGGGAGTTGATGGTTCCACGGCCGGGCCCGCGGCAGGGCGGGAGGGCTGCCGGACGGTGAGCCGGCCTCTCGGCGGCCGCCGATTTCGCTTTTGCGAATCAGTACTGGTAGAGTTTCATGTCGTTGCGGAGGAGGAACTGCGGAATTTTCCAGCAGATTCAACCCCCATAACTGCCAGCACCTCTAGCTCAATTGGCAGAGCAATTGACTCTTAATCAATGGGTTCCGGGTTCAAGTCCCGGGGGGTGCACAGAGTGGAAATCCCCGCGTCGTCCGGTCAAATGACCAGATGGGGCGGGGTTGCTCATTCCGGCTGCCAGCCTGCCGGTTCCTCGTCGCACCGGTTCGGTGCCGTGCGGAAAAGCTGGTAGAGTAACTTGTCGTTGCTCATCGCCCAGGACTGTAATTCAGTCTGGGGAAGAAAGCAGCACAGCATCACCGCCAAGCACCTCTAGCTCAATTGGCAGAGCAATTGACTCTTAATCAATGGGTTCCGGGTTCAAGTCCCGGGGGGTGCACAGCTGGGCCCCGTTTGGAAGGTTCGTCCTTCCAAGCGGGGCTTTTTTGTGTCCGGGCCGGGTTGGGAAGCCTGCGCGGCCGTGTCTTCCGCCCGCGGTTCGTTCGGGCGGCGGGGGCCGGAGCGTGTGAAAGTTCCCGTTCAGCAGGCCAGCCAGGGCTCCGGTGGCGGTGCGCTTAGGGTGCCTGCTTGAACAGCGGCTTAAACGACAGTGTGCACGCTCAGAAGTGAGCGCGCACACTGGAAATTCGGCTGCCGGCGGTCCTTGGGACGGCGGGCCGGGTGCCGTTAAGCGGTTTGCTGCTCCGGGTTCAGGGGTGCCGCCAGGGGAGTCTCCAGCGGAACGGGCAGGCCGGGAACGTCAACGGCCATGTGCCAGCGCGGGTTGCCAAGTTCGCGGATGACGCTCCGCAGCTGGCTGCGCAGGTCCTCGGAAAGCAGTTCTTCGCCGTCGAGCAGCGTCCGCTCAATGTCGTGTGCCTCGCGCAGTGCCTCGACGCCTGCGGGGGTGATTGAAACCATGTGGCTTCGCTTGTCCAGGTCGTTTCGGACACGCGTCACGTGGCCGTGCGACTCCAGCCGGGCCAGCGTCTTGCCCATGGTCTGTGCCTGCACCCGGACCAGCTGGGCGAGGTGGGCCTGGGTCATAGGCCCCTGGGAATCCAGGACACCAAGTGCGATGACGCCCGCGTGGGTCACCCCTATACGGACAAGTCGCTCATTCCAGGCATGCTCCACCAGGCGGGCGGCTGTCGATAAGAGGCGACCGGTGGGCCAATGCTCCATATCCGGCATAAAACTGAACTCTTCCTTTCGAGTACGGATTCACCAGGCCAATCGGATAGCCTACAAATCCAGTGTCTAGGATATCCATCCGAAAGCCTGCTGTCCTCCTGTGACACAGCCGATGCGCAATCGATACCGAAGGAGCACCTTTTAATGCCCAGACTAACCGTTGGTGACATCGCACCGGATTTCACCCTGACGGCGTCCGATTCCTCCGTCGTATCGCTCGCGGACCTGCGTGGCCGCAGCGTTATTGTCTACTTCTATCCTGCGGCCGCTACCCCGGGTTGCACCAAGGAAGCCTGCGACTTCCGGGACAACCTGAACTCCCTGACCGCTTCCGGATATGCCGTTCTGGGCATCTCCCCGGACAAGGTGGAGAAGCTGGCCAAATTCTCGGCGGACGAGGCCCTGACCTTTCCGCTGCTGTCCGACCCGGACCACGCCGTTGCTGAGGCATACGGTGCCTGGGGCGAAAAGAAGAACTACGGCAAGGTGTACGAGGGGCTCATCCGGTCCACCGTGGTGGTGGATCCCGAGGGCAGGATTACCCTCGCCCAGTACAACGTCCGGGCCACCGGGCATGTTGCCAAACTTCGGCGTGATCTCGGTCTCGACTGAACCTCAGGTACACTGAGTGCTGGCCTTTGCCGGATATCCGGTGGGCCGCGCGCGAGTGGCGGAATTGGCAGACGCGCTGGATTTAGGTTCCAGTGTCTTCGGACGTGTGGGTTCAAGTCCCTCCTCGCGCACCAAAGGGATGAGCCGGGACATCGTTTCCGGATGAGTCGCGGCACAGGTAACACCCCGGTCTTCGGACCGGGGTGTTTTTCTTTGCCGGGGGCCGGCTGCCAGCCCGCTAGGCTTATGTCGCATGTCACCAGAATCACGCGCAGTAAAAAACATCACCGTTCCGACAGAAGAACTTCTCGATTCTCTTGGGCCCCTGCCAGTCGGCATGCGGGCCGGAGTCTGGGACCTTGTTGGTGAGCCCCGCGGTCTGGACTATCCGGAGATCGACGCCGTTGTCACCCCCTACGCGAGTGCCACTGATTGGCGCTCCGGCGTCGCCCGGGTTCCGAACCTGCAGCTGCTCCAGGCCCAGACCACCGGACACGACGGGCTTCCGGAACTGGTGGGCAGCGGTACGGCGGTTGCCAGTGCGGCCGGCGTCCATGCCGCTGCGACGGCGGAACTTGCCGTCGGTTTGATGCTCGCCTCCCTCCGGGGCATTGATGCGGCGGTCCGTGACCAGCTGGATGCCAGCTGGAATCCGCAGCGCTGGCCCGGGCTGGCCGACAGGCGCGTCCTGCTGGTCGGCGTAGGGGGCATCGGCCAGGAGATTGCGGCCCGGCTGGCACCGTTCGAAGTGGAGCTCACCCGGGTGGGAAGCCGGGCCAGGGAAGACGAGTTCGGGCACATTCACGGAACGGATGAACTGGTGGAGCTCGCGTCCGGCACCGATGTGCTGGTGCTGATTACCCCGTTGAATGACCAGACCCGGCACCTGGTGGGCCGGGAGGTGCTGGCCGCGCTGCCCGACGGCGCGCTGGTGGTGAACGTGGCCCGCGGGGCCGTCATCGACACCGATGCACTGACCGAAGAGGTGGTGTCCGGACGGCTCAAGGCCGCCCTCGACGTCGTCGACCCTGAGCCGCTGCCCGCTGACCATCCGCTGTGGAAAGCACGCAACGCTCTCCTGACGCCTCACGTAGGCGGGAACTCGGATGCCTTCACTCCCAGGATCCAGGCCTTCCTGCGCCGCCAGGTGCACAGGCTGGCCGAAGGGCGCGAACCGCTCAACCTGGTCCAGCGCGGACCCTGGGCCTAACCCCCTTCACGGGGAGTGCGCAGGCACTAGGCGAGCTCCAGGAAAGTATCCAGGAAGGAATTGAAGTCTTCCTGGTCCTCTTCCTGGAGTACCAGCAGCTGTCCTCCGCCGCCGGAGGACAGCTGAGCCTGGGGTTCGACCCCGAAACGGAAGATCCGTCCGGTGGAGGTGCCCACTTCATAACTGCCTGGAGCAACCTCGTCGGCGTGCGAGAGGTTGGTGGTGTTCACCGCCGTCGGAGGTTCAATGCTCTCGAAGGACCCGGGGGAGAACGGAGCGAAAACGAGTTCCGCCGGCCGCCAGCGGTAACCCACCACGTAGTAGGCGGAGGACCCGGGGACCGGCGTGGCACAGACCAGGTTGTAGTCACCATAGTTGGGGATCTGCGAGTCGAAGATCCTGCGGAGCAGGGCCTTCAGGGCTTCGCTGGACTGGACATCGGTTGAGCCGGGTTCCGGAGTCATGGTCCCCAGTGTATGGACAGGCACTCCCATCGGGGGAAGCACAGCCGTCCCGCAGGCTGTCTTCATCCGGCCGTTGAGGCTGCGTAACCCGGACGTAACAAGCAGCGGCGCGGGGCGGTGGATGCGCCTGCCGGGCCGGCTTGGGAATAGGATTTCTGGTATGAGCATGGAGAACACCCCTGACATCAAACCCCGCAGCCGAGTAGTAACCGACGGTATCCACGCGGCGCCTGCGCGCGGCATGTTCCGTGCTGTCGGAATGGGGGACGACGACTTCGCCAAGCCGCAGATTGGCATCGCCAGTTCCTGGAACGAAATTACCCCGTGCAACCTGTCGCTGAACCGGCTGGCCCAGGGCGCCAAGGAAGGCGTCCACGCGGGCGGCGGGTTCCCGATGCAGTTCGGCACCATTTCCGTCTCGGACGGCATCTCGATGGGCCACGAGGGCATGCACTTCTCGCTGGTCTCCCGCGAAGTCATCGCCGACTCGGTCGAGACCGTCATGATGGCTGAGCGCCTCGACGGCTCCGTCCTGCTGGCCGGCTGCGACAAGTCCCTCCCGGGCATGCTGATGGCCGCGGCCCGCCTGGACCTCTCCAGCGTCTTCCTGTACGCCGGCTCGATCATGCCCGGCTTCGCCAAGCTCGAAGACGGAACCGAGAAGGAAGTCACCCTCATTGACGCCTTCGAAGCCGTGGGTGCCTGCGCCGCCGGCAAAATGAGCCTCAAGGACCTGGACACCATTGAACGGGCCATCTGCCCGGGTGAAGGTGCCTGCGGCGGTATGTACACCGCCAACACCATGGCCTGCATCGGCGAGGCACTGGGTATGTCCCTGCCCGGCTCCGCCGCCCCGCCCTCGGCCGACCGCCGGCGCGACGAATTCGCCCGCAAATCCGGCGAAGCCGTCGTCAACCTGCTGCGCAAGGGCATCACCGCCCGCGACATCATGACCAAGAAGGCCTTCGAAAACGCCATTGCCGTCACCATGGCCTTCGGCGGTTCCACCAACGCCGTCCTGCACCTGCTGGCCATCGCCCGCGAGGCCGAAGTCGACCTGACGCTGGAGGACTTCAACCGCATCGGCGACAAAATCCCGCACCTGGGCGACCTGAAGCCGTTCGGCCGCTACGTGATGTTCGACGTCGACAAGATCGGCGGTGTGCCGGTCATCATGAAGGCACTGCTCGATGCCGGCCTGCTCCACGGCGACTGCCTCACCGTCACCGGCAAGACCGTTGCGGAGAACCTCGAAGCGATCAACCCGCCGGACCCGGACGGCAAGGTACTGCGCGCCCTGGACAACCCCATCCACAAGACCGGCGGAATCACCATCCTGCACGGTTCCATGGCACCGGAAGGCGCCGTGGTGAAGAGCGCAGGCTTCGACGCCGATGTCTTCGAAGGCACCGCCCGCGTGTTCGAACGCGAGCAGGGCGCCCTGGACGCGCTCGACGCCGGAGAGATCCACGCCGGCGACGTCGTCGTCATCCGCTACGAAGGCCCCAAGGGCGGACCGGGCATGCGCGAAATGCTCGCCATCACCGGTGCCATCAAGGGCGCCGGGCTGGGCAAGGACGTCCTGCTGCTCACCGACGGCCGGTTCTCCGGAGGCACCACCGGCCTGTGCATCGGCCACGTTGCGCCGGAAGCCGTCGACGGCGGCCCCATTGCCTTCGTGAAGGACGGGGACCGGATCCGCGTGGACATCGCAGCCCGCAGCTTCGACCTGCTGGTGGAACCCGAAGAACTCGAAGCCCGCAGGATCGGCTGGGAGCCGCTGCCGGCCAAGTTCACCAAGGGTGTCCTGGCCAAGTACGCCAAGATGGTCAACTCGGCCTCGACGGGTGCTTACTGCGGTTGAAACCCCTCCCCAAGCGGAACGCGCTGGAGCGCGTTCCGCTTGGGGCCCCTAAGGGGTTTCAACCTTATTAAGCCCTGCCGCCTCTGGTGGGCAGGGCAAAACCCCGCTAGCGCGGAGTGGGAGCCCTGCCGCCTTTGGTGGACGGGTCGGGTGTCCAGAAGGTGGGATGGGTGTCCATATAATGAGACCGTAGAGCCTCCGGTTGACACTGTTGCCGGGGGAGGGGAAGACTGATCACTATGCAGATCGTAACCGTCGTCCTTACCAAGCGCGTGGCGTAACAGCCCGACTTGTCTAAGACGTCACGCGCGAACCCCTACGGAGCCAACAGGCACGAGGGGTTTTTTTATTGGCTTCAGAAAGTACAAAGGCCGCACCGGACCGACCGCCCGGGCAGCCGCCGCATCAGAACAACATGGATATGTATCCGCAAAGGAAGTTTCCGATGAGTAAGGGATCGCCAATCAGCCCGTCGCTGATGGCACAGAAGGCAGGCCCGGCACGGTCCGTGCATGCCAAGAAACAAGATGCAGCATTCCCTGTAGCGGCCTCGGCTGAAGCCACGGACACCCGGGTCCAGGGTCCGAACAACGTAGTGCCCCCAACTGAAATGACCGGTTCGCAGGCCATTGTCCGTTCGCTGGAAGAGCTCGGAGTCGACGACGTCTTCGGCCTTCCCGGCGGCGCCATCCTGCCGACCTATGATCCGCTGATGGATTCCAAGAAGCTGCGGCACATCCTGGTCCGGCACGAGCAGGGCGCCGGCCACGCAGCCGAAGGCTATGCCATGGTCACCGGCCGCGCCGGTGTCTGCATCGCAACCTCGGGTCCCGGGGCCACCAACCTGGTCACCGCCATTGCCGACGCGCACATGGATTCCGTGCCCATGGTTGCCATTACCGGGCAGGTCTCGAGTGCGGTCATCGGCTCGGATGCCTTCCAGGAAGCGGACATCGTCGGCATCACCATGCCGATCACCAAGCACTCCTACCTGGTGACCAACGCGGATGACATTCCCCGTGTGCTGGCAGAGGCTTTCCACATTGCCACCAGCGGACGCCCCGGCCCCGTGCTGGTGGATATCACCAAGGACGCCCAGCAGGGAAAGACAACCTTCTCCTGGCCCCCGAAGATCGACCTGCCGGGCTACCGCACCGTGGTGCGCGGACACTCCAAGCAGGTGCGGGAGGCTTCCCGGCTGATCGCCGCCGCCCAGCGGCCGGTGTTCTACGTCGGCGGCGGTGTCCTGAAGGCCAACGCCTCGCCGGAACTGCTGGAACTGGCAGAGACCGTCGGCGCCCCCGTGGTGACCACCCTGATGGCCCGCGGCGTCTTCCCCGACTCCCACCCGCAGCACGTCGGCATGCCCGGTATGCACGGTTCTGTCTCCGCCGTCACGGCGCTGCAGCAGTCCGACCTGCTCATTACGCTCGGCGCCCGCTTCGATGACCGTGTTACCGGAGTCCTGAGCACCTTCGCTCCGAACGCCAAGGTGATTCACGCCGATATCGACCCTGCAGAGATTTCCAAGAACCGGACCGCGGATGTTCCGATCGTCGGCTCGGTCAAGGAGATCATCCCCGAACTGACGGAGGCGGTCCGCGCCCAGTTCGAGGCTTCCGGTACACCGGACATCACTCCGTGGTGGTCCGTCATTTCCCGGCTTCGCGACACCTACCCCACCGGCTGGACTGAGCCGGAAGACGGGCACATCGCCCCTCAGCAGGTCATCTCGCGGATCGGTGAACTCACCGGACCCGAGGGTGTGTACGTGGCAGGTGTGGGTCAGCACCAGATGTGGACCGCACAGTTCATCAAGTACGAACGTCCCCGTGCCTGGCTGAACTCCGGCGGCCTGGGCACCATGGGCTACTCGGTGCCTGCCGCCATGGGCGCCAAGGTCGGCAGCCCGGACCGTGTGGTCTGGGCGATCGACGGCGACGGCTGCTTCCAGATGACGAACCAGGAACTGGCGACCTGCCTGATCAACAACATCCCGATCAAGGTCGCGATCATCAACAACTCCTCGCTGGGGATGGTGCGCCAGTGGCAGACGCTCTTCTATGAGTCCCGCTACTCCAACACCGACCTGAACACCGGCCATGACACCGTCCGGGTGCCCGACTTCGTCAAGCTGGCTGACGCCTACGGCTGCGTGGGCCTGCGCTGCGAACGCGAAGAGGACATCGACGCCACCATCAAGCAGGCACTGGAAATCAACGACCGTCCCGTGGTGATCGACTTCGTGGTCAGCCGCGACTCCATGGTCTGGCCGATGGTTCCGACCGGGGTCAGCAACGACCTCATCCAGATTGCCCGCAATATGACGCCCACCTGGGAAGAGGAGGAGTAGGGACATGGCACGCCACACCCTTTCCGTGCTGGTCGAAGACGTCCCGGGTGTCCTGACCCGGGTTGCGTCCCTGTTTGCCCGCCGGGCCTTCAACATCAATTCTTTGGCTGTCGGACCATCGGAGGTTGCCGGGCTGTCCCGCATCACCGTGGTCGTCGAGGCCGAGGGTGATCTGCTCGAGCAGGTCACCAAGCAACTGAACAAGCTCGTCAACGTCATCAAAATCGTCGAGCTGGTTCCCGATTCCTCCGTGCAACGCGACCACATCTTGGTCAAGGTTCGCGCGGATGCCGCAACCCGGCTGCAGGTAACCCAGGCAGCCGAGCTGTTCCGTGCTTCAGTGGTAGATGTGTCCACCGACTCCCTGATCGTTGAAGCAACTGGCACCGCCGATAAGCTCAATGCACTGCTTTCAGTGCTGGAGCCCTTTGGCATCCGCGAAATTGTTCAATCCGGAACCCTGGCCGTTGGCCGCGGCGCGAAGTCCATGAGCGACCGCGCGCTGCGCAGCGCCTAGGTTCCACCCCAAACCTTTATCCAAGAACCCAAACAGGAGATATTTCAGTGACTGACATGTATTACGACGACGACGCCGACCTGTCGATCATCCAGGGACGCAAAGTCGCCGTCATCGGCTACGGCAGCCAGGGCCACGCACACGCCCTCAGCCTGCGCGATTCCGGTGTTGATGTCCGCGTTGGCCTCAAGGAAGGCTCCAAGTCCCGCGCCAAGGCCGAGGCCGAAGGCCTGCGGGTCCTCAGCGTCGCCGAGGCCGTAGCCGAAGCCGACCTGATCATGGTGCTCACCCCGGACCAGGTCCAGCGCTTCGTTTACGCGGAGGAAATCGCCCCGAACATCAAGTCCGGCGACGCACTGTTCTTCGGCCACGGCTTCAACATCCGCTACGGCTACATCCAGCCGCCGGCCGACGTCGACGTTGCCCTCGTGGCACCGAAGGGCCCGGGCCACATCGTCCGCCGCGAATTCGAAGCCGGCCGCGGTGTTCCCGACCTGATCGCCGTGGAGCAGGACGCAACGGGCAAGGCCAAGGACCTGGCACTTTCCTACGCCAAGGCCATCGGCGGTACCCGTGCGGGCGTCATCGAGACCACCTTCACCGAAGAGACCGAAACCGACCTCTTCGGCGAGCAGGCTGTTCTCTGCGGCGGCGCTTCGCAGCTGATCCAGTATGGCTTCGAGACCCTGACCGAAGCCGGCTACAAGCCGGAGGTCGCGTACTTCGAGGTCCTGCACGAGCTCAAGCTGATCGTTGACCTGATGGTCGAGGGCGGCATTGCCAAGCAGCGCTGGAGCGTTTCCGACACGGCTGAGTACGGCGACTACGTCTCCGGCCCGCGCGTCATCACCCCCGAGGTGAAGGAAAACATGAAGGCTGTACTCGCCGACATCCAGAACGGTGCCTTCGCCAAGCGCTTCATCGATGACCAGGATGCCGGCGCTCCGGAGTTCAAGGAACTGCGCCAGAAGGGTGAAGACCACCCGATCGAGGCCACCGGCCGCGAGCTGCGCAAGCTCTTCTCCTGGATCAAGTCCGATGACGATTACACCGAAGGTTCCGTCGCGCGCTAGTCGCCTGAGTAACAAAGACGCGGATTCCCCGTGTCAATAAGCGGCACGCTAGGCTGAAAAAGCAAGCCGTTTCGGTAAGGAGGCCGGGCCCGTAAGCGGGTCCGGCCTCCGGCGTGAATACCCAAACCACATCGACACACAGCTAAAGAGGTCATCGGTGACTGCCACCAAACCAGTAGTACTCCTCGCGGAGGAACTTTCTCCTGCCACGGTTGAGGCCCTCGGCCCCGATTTCGAGATTCGCCAGACCGACGGAGCAGACCGTACCCAGCTGCTGTCCGCCATCAAAGACGTTGACGCCATCCTGGTGCGCTCCGCTACGCAGGTCGACGCCGAGGCCATTGCCGCCGCCAAGAATCTGAAGGTTATTGCCCGCGCAGGCGTAGGCCTGGACAACGTGGACATCCGCTCAGCGACCCAGGCGGGCGTAATGGTGGTCAACGCCCCGACGTCGAACATCATCTCCGCTGCGGAGCTGACAGTTGGTCATATCCTTTCGCTGGCCCGCCACATTCCGCAGGCTTCCGCAGCCCTCAAGGGCGGGGAGTGGAAGCGTTCCAAGTACACGGGCACCGAGCTCTTCGAGAAGAAGATCGGCATCATCGGCCTGGGCCGCATCGGCGCCCTGGTGGCCGCCCGCGTGCAGGGTTTCGGCACCGAGGTCCTGGCGTATGACCCGTACATCACCTCCGCCCGCGCTGCCCAGCTGAACGTCAAGCTGGTCACCCTGGACGAACTCCTGGAGCAGTCGGACTTCGTCACCATCCACATGCCTAAGACCCCGGAAACCCTGGGCATGCTCGGCGCCGAAGCGTTCGAGAAGATGAAGGAAACCGCCTACGTTGTGAACGTGGCCCGCGGCGGCCTCGTGGATGAAGAAGCCCTCTACACGGCGCTCACCGAAGGCAAGATCGCCGGCGCCGGTGTTGACGTCTTTGTCAAGGAGCCGAGCACCGACCTGCCGTTCATGTCCCTGGACAACGTCATCGTCACGCCGCACCTCGGTGCGTCCACCGACGAGGCGCAGGAAAAGGCCGGCATCTCGGTCGCCAAGTCCGTGCGCCTGGCGCTGGCCGGCGAACTGGTGCCCGACGCCGTGAACGTTGCCGGCGGCGTCATCGCCGAGGACGTCCGCCCGGGCATCCCGCTGATCGAAAAGCTGGGCCGGATCTTCACCGCCCTGGCCCACGATTCCTTGACCGCCATCGACATCGAGGTGGCCGGCGAGATCGCGTCCCTGGACGTCAAGGCACTGGAACTGGCCGCGCTGAAGGGGATCTTCACCGACATTGTCTCCGAGCAGGTGTCCTACGTGAACGCACCGGTGCTCGCCGAGCAGCGCGGCATTGCCGTGCGGCTGATCACCACTCCCGACGTGGATGACTACCGCAACCTGCTGACCATCCGCGGCGCCCTCTCCGACGGCACCCAGCTGGAGGTCGCCGGCACCCTGACCGGACCGAAGCAGATCCAGAAGCTCGTGGGCGTCAACGGCTACGATCTGGAAATCCCCATCAGCGAACACCTCCTGGTGCTGATCTACCAGGACCGCCCCGGCGTGATCGGCTCCCTCGGCCGGATCCTGGGCGAAAAGGAGATCAACATCGCCGGTATGCAGGTGGCCCGGAACTCCGAGGGCGGCCAGGCGCTGTCCCTGCTGACCGTGGATTCCTCCGTGCCGCAGGAAGTGCTGGAAGCACTGCGCGACGCCATCGGTGCCTCCGTGGCGCGCGAGGTGGACCTGCAGGACTAATTCGCCCTGCTTTGAGGAAAGGCCGGTTCCGTACTGAGCAGTTCAGTCACACGGAGCCGGCCTTTCCTGCGTCCGGGGGAGCACTTCGGGCGGCCTGATCTCCACCTGCAGTACGACGCCGTCGCTTCCCTGGTTCAGGCCGGAAGGCGATGTGCGGCAGGCTGACTCCGGGACACGATGGAGTCATGAGTGTATCCCTGCCCGGCCGGCCCCTGCTTGCGGCCGCCAACCTGACTAAGTACTACGGAAATTCGACAGCACTGACCGGTGTCAGCCTCGAGGTACGGCCCGGAGAGGCCACCGCAGTAATGGGTGCTTCCGGTTCAGGCAAGACCACCCTGTTGCACTGCCTGGCCGGCATCGTGCTCCCGGATGAAGGGGGCGTTCGTTACGCCGGGGCCGGGGCAGCACCGGCGGAAATCACCTCGCTGGATGACGAGGCCCGCTCGGCGCTGCGCCGCACTGAGTTTGGGTTCGTCTTCCAGCAGGGACTGCTGATCCCCGAACTGACAGCCGGAGAAAACGTAGCCTTGGCCCTCATGCTCAATGGAGCCCCGCGCCACGCTGCCGAGCAGCAGGCTGCCACCGCCCTTGCCTCGCTGGGGCTGACCGGGATGGAAGGGCGCCGGATCGGTGAACTCTCCGGCGGACAGGCCCAGCGGGTGGCAATTGCCCGGGCACAGGTGAACGGAGCGCGGGTGTTGTTCGCCGACGAACCCACCGGGGCCCTGGACTCACGCACCTCCGCAGATGTGATGGCACTGCTACTGCAGTCCGTCGCCGGAACCGGACGCGCACTGGTGGTGGTCACCCATGATCCCGAGGTTGCCCGCTGGTGCAGCCGGGTTGTGACCCTGGCCGACGGACAGATCATCGCCGACACCGCCGGTGTAGCCCGATGAGTGCGTCCTCCGTCCTGACCCGTGCCGTGGACTCATCCCCGTGGGCCGTTCCGCTGCGGCTCACCTGGCTGCTGAACCGGCCCGGCACCTCCGGGTCTGCTGCGGCACTGCTGCCCGCAGCGTCCTTCGCCGTCGTCACTACGCTGCTGCTCACCGTGCTCGCCGGAGCCCTGTCCTTCACCCAGTGGGGAGACGACGAAGGATCCCTGTACCTGCTGCTCGCAGCCTTTGCCCTCATCCTGCTGGTCCTTCCACTCCTGACACTGGGCGGTTCAGCTGCCCGCCTGTCAGCCCGCCGCCGGGATGAACACCTCTCCACCCTCCGGCTGCTCGGCGCCTCCGCCCGGACAGTCCGGCAGGTAACCATCCTGGAAGCTGCTGCGCAGGCCCTCGCCGGAGCCCTCGCCGGTGTACTGGGCTACGTCGCGTTCGCACCGTTCGTGCAGCTCATCCACTTCCGTGGCGCTGCGCTGGGCAGCGCCTACTGGCTGCATCCGGCCGCCGCCGCGGCGGGTGTTGCCGCCGTCGTGGCCCTTGCGGTGACCAGCTCGGTCATCAGCCTTCGCCGCGTAGTCATTTCACCGCTGGGCGTGCGAACCCGCGCCGATGCGCAGAAAGTCCACTGGTCCCGGGCAGGCATCGCGGTGCTCATTGTGGTGTTCTGCGTGGCGGCGCTGCTGACTCCGGTCGGCGTGGCGGCGCTTGCCCTGGTCATCCTCTTCGGCGCCTTTGCGGGAGGACTCGCCGTCCTGAACCTGGTGGGACCGTGGCTGGTGGCTCTTTCAGCGAAACTGCGCCTGCGGCGGGCGGCAACACCGCAGGCACTGCTCGCCGCCCGGATCGTACTGGATGCACCGAAGGCAGCCTGGCGCCAGGTCAGCGCACTTTCGATGGTCTGTTTCACCGCCGTCGTTGCCGGTGCCGGCGCTGCCCTGCTGCAGACCGCGCAGGCCGAGGGACCGGAAGACTTCCTCCTCCAGGACATCATGACCGGAGTCTTCATCACCGTCATCGCCGGATTCCTGATGGTGGCCTGCTCAGCCGGCATCAACCAGGCAGCGACGGTCCTGGACCGGGCTGAACTCTACCGCAGCCTGCACCGGATGGGGATGCCCCGTGAGGTTATTGATGGGGCGCGCACCGGCGCAGTGATGCAGCCGGTGGTGCTGGTGAGCGCCGCGTCCGCTGCCGTCTCTGCGGCCCTGATCTTCCCAGTTGTCGGTGCCGCCTTCGTCTTCAACCCGGTGGCCATGGGATTCCTGGCAGCCTCCGTTGCGGTGGGTATTGCGCTGGTGCGTGCCGGGCTGGCAGCCACCTCCCCGGTGCTTACATCGGTGCTGGAGCGGGACGCGCACTGACGCACGCTGCCTCGGGTTGGGGCAGAGCACTGACCCGAAGCGACAAGCCGCTCCGAAACAGGGTAATTTTCTAGTGTGACTTCAACCGACTCCAAGACCCCGTTCTACATCACCACGGCAATCTCCTATCCCAACGGCACGCCCCACATTGGGCACGCCTGGGAAGCGATCGCCACCGACGCGATGGCCCGCTTCAAGCGCCTGGACGGGTACGACGTTTTCTTTATGACCGGCACCGACGAGCACGGGCTGAAGATGCAGCAGTCAGCGGACCGCGAAGGCATCCCGGTCAAGGAACTGGCGGACCGCAACTCCGCTGCCTTCCGGCAGATGAACGATGATCTGGGTACGTCCTACAACCGGTTTATGCGCACCACGGACGCCGACCATAAAGCTGCAGCGCAGGCCATCTGGAAGCGGATGGAGAACAACGGAGACATCTACCTCTCCAAGTACGCCGGCTGGTACTCCGTACGTGACGAGGCCTACTACGGCGAAGACGAAACCGAGCTGCGCGAAGACGGAATCCGCTACTCCAAGGAGACGGACACCGAACTGACCTGGACCGAAGAGGAAAGTTACTTCTTCCGGCTCTCCAACTACCAGGACAAGCTCCTGGCGCTGTACGAGGAGCAGCCGGACTTCGCGGCACCGCGTTCGCGTTTCAACGAAGTGATCAGCTTCGTTAAGGGCGGACTCGAAGACCTCTCGATTTCCCGCACCACCTTCGACTGGGGAATTCCGGTTCCGGGCAACCCGGACCACGTCATGTACGTGTGGGTGGATGCACTGACCAACTACCTGACCGGCGTCGGCTTCCCGGACACCGAATCGGAGTCTTTCAAGAAGTACTGGCCTGCGGATGTCCACGTGATCGGCAAGGACATCTCCCGCTTCCACGCGATCTTCTGGCCTGCGTTCCTGATGTCCGCCGGCCTGGAACTGCCCAAGCGCGTGATGATCCATGGATTCCTGCACAACAAGGGCGTGAAAATGTCCAAGTCGCTGGGCAACGTGGTGACGCCAGCGGCATGGGTGGAGCAGTACGGGCTCGACGCCGTGCGGTTCTTCCTGCTGCGCGAAGTGCCGTTTGGCGGTGACGGCTCCTACAGCCATGAAGCCATCGTGGGGCGCATGAACGCGGATCTGGCGAACAACCTGGGCAACCTGGCGCAGCGGTCGCTGTCCATGGTCGCGAAGAACTGCGGTGCAGCCGTTCCGCAGCCGGGGGAGTTCAGCCCGGAGGACGAGGCCTTGCTCGCCGCGGCCCGCGGACTGCTGCAGGTTTCCCGCGAAGCCTACGATGTGCAGGATTTCCACGGTGGGCTCGAAGCCACGTGGAAGGTCCTGGGGGACACCAACGCCTACTTCGCCGAGCAGGCTCCTTGGGTGCTGCGGAAGACCGACGTCGAACGCATGAACACCGTGCTCTACGTGACGCTCGAAGTTCTGCGGATCGTTGCCATCCTGGCGCAGCCGGTGATGCCCACCAGCGCCGGGAAACTGCTCGATGTCCTTGGCCAGCCCGACGGCGCGGCCCGGACATTCGCCGCCCTCGGCACCCCGCTGGTTCCCGGCACCGCGCTGCCGGCTCCGGCGCCGATCTTCCCCAGGTACGAGGAACCGGCGGAGTAGTTTCCGTCCCCACCGGGCGGCGGAAGCCCACAAAGCAGAAGGTGGCCGGATAACCGGCCACCTTCTGCTTTTCGTTTGTTCGGGCACCTGCGGAAGGACGGCCTAGGTGAGAGTTGCACCTAGGTGAGGAAACGCGCCGGCGCGGTGTCTTCCATAACCTTGGCGACGGCGTTCTGCTGCTCCTGGGCCATGTGCAGCAGCTCACGGATCCGCGGGGCATGGAAGCGGTGGTCGTGGGTGGAGAGGACCAGCAGCGTGCGCCACAGGCACTCCTTCGCCCGCACAATGGACTGCAGTGTTTCGAGTTCGAGCTGGCCGGTGGTGCCCGAGCCGGTGCTTAGGGGATTGACAGGCCCGGCCCGCCCTACCAGGGCCCCCATCCACGCCAGGGCGGTTTTGATCCTGCTGCGCTGGTAGCCGAGGGCCAGGATCAGCGTTTCAAGTTCGTCACGCTCATCCGAGATCTGTTCCGTGAGACGGGCGAAGACGCCCTCATGCTCGGTGCCTTCCCAGGTCCGGCGCGCTGCCTTGAAGAGCCGCACGCCGGACTCTGCACCCAGCAGATGGTCATCCAAGTAGGCGGCCAGGGACTCGTGGCGCGGGGTCCGGCCGGATCCTGTCGGGGGCATTGGGGCTCCTTCTTCGTTCCGGGCGGCAGGTAAAACCCGCCGCATAAGCTCAGTCTGCTTTGTATCTTCGCAGATCGCCAAACACAAGCGCGAGGTATCCGCCCTGCAGCGGATACCTCGCGCGTCGCGGAGCAGTCCCGAATCAGTCTGCTGCCAGCCCAGCCACGGGGGAAAGGCGGGCTGCCCGGCGGGCCGGAAGCAGCGAGGCGCCCAGTCCGGCCACCAGGGCCACGGCCAGCACTCCGGCCAGCTGCGCCCACGGCAGGGCCGGGACCACGTCTGCGAAGGAACCGAGTGCGGACTGGGCGCCCAGCCACCCGTACACCGCACCGAGCGCGATCCCGAATAGTGCGGCAACGCCCGCAATCAGGACTGCTTCCAGCGCCAGCATGCCGCGCAGCTGGCGTTTGGTCAGCCCGAGAGCCCGCAGCAGGGAGGATTCCCGGGTGCGTTCCAGGACAGAAAGCGAGAGCGTGTTCGCTACGCCCACCAGGGCAATCACGACGGCGACTCCGAGCAGTCCGGTGACCACCATCAGCAGGACATCGATCACCTGTTCGAAGGCGGCCCGCTCAATGACGGAACCCATGATCTGGTAATCCTCAATGTTCAGCTTCTCCGCCAAGGCCGACTGGAGTTCCAGGATCTCCGAGGTGTTCAGGCCCTCGGCGACGGCAAGCCACAGCAGCGGCTGTGCCTGGAACTGTGCCGGTGCCTGCTGTTCCGGAACCCCGCCCAGCGTCCTGGCTGTCCCGGCGGAGACCAGGGGAGGGAAAGACCTGCTTTCGGAAGTCACCACGTCCAGTTCCATGTCCCCGGCAGCTCCCCGTACCGTGACGGTTTCTGCCTTGGTTCCCTGCGGCATCATGATGGTGCCGTCCACCGGGACCATGGAGGCATCCTGCAGGACGGAGCTGTCTGCGGCATCGAGGGAGTAGACCGGCGTTTCATCCTCATCGCCCACCAGCCCGGCCAGTGGCAGGAAAGCCGCCCGGTCCACGTTCTCCACGGCCGCAGCGGCAGCGGCGTCCTTCCCTGTGAACGGCGACTCGACGGGAATGGATCCACGGACGGTCACGTCCACCGGGAACTCACCGGCAAGTGTGTCGTTGAAGGCACTCCTGGCAGTGGCCGCACCCGTCATCATCATGACGACGAGGGTTACGCCGATCAGCAGGGCCGAGGAGGTCGCCGACGTCCGCTGCGGGTTCCGCACTGCGTTGACAGCCGCCAGCCTGCCCGGAACGCCCAGCGGTGAGGCGAGGAAACCTACAGCGCGGACCAGGGGCGGAATGAAGAGCGTGGAGCACATCAGGATGCCGACGAAGCTGAGGATCCCGCCCGGAAGGGCGATGAGCAGGTCCCCGTCGTAGGCGCCGAAGGCCAGCAGTCCAGCACCGCCTGCAACCAGCACCAGTCCCGAGACCAGCCGGACACGTCCCTTGCGGGTACCGGCGCGGACTTCCTCAGCCGGGCGCAGGGCAGCCAGCGGTGCTACGGCAGTGGCCGCGCGGGCGGGCACCAGTGCAGCAAGGACAGTGAGGACGACGCCGGCAGCCATGCCAGCAGTAACCGCCAGCGGCGGAACATCGAGGGTAGCGAAACCACTTTCCGGAAGGGTCTGGAGGTAGGCAATGATTCCGGCCACCAGGCCCACTGCCGCGAGCACGCCGACAATGGAGGAAACGATGCCAACCAGCAGTGCTTCGGCGAGCACGGAACGGCGGATCTGCGAGCGGCCGGCACCGATGCACCGCAGCAGGGCCAGCTCGCGGGTGCGCTGGGCCACCAGCACGGAGAAGGTGTTGGAGACCACCAGGGCACAGACCAGCAGCGCGACTGCTGCGAAGGCGAGCAGAATTACGGTCAGGCTGTCCTGACCACCAGTGAAGCCGGCCATGAGTTCAGTGGTTTCCTCCGCCACTGTGCGTACCGTCACTGCCCGGATGCCTGCACCGGCAATTGCCTCAGTCAGCTCAGCCTGGACGGCGTCCACAGACACTCCGTCTGCCAGGGCAAGCTGGATCGAGTCAAAGCCGTAGATGGTGTTGGCGAAGGGAGCGGCTGTCTCGTCGGTTGCGTACAGCTGGGCGTTGCCCATCATGCTCGGATTCGAGGAAGCTTCAACGATTGCAGTCACGGTGAGGGAAGTTTCGGGTCCCTCCAGTTCTTCCGAGGAGACCACGGGGAGCACTGAGCCAATGTCAATGCCGCGGCGCTCGGCGGTCTGTTTGTCGATGGCGACGTCGCGGCCGGCGGCCGGAAGGGTGCCCTTGACCACGTCCACGGGCAGCAGCGATTCATCCGCCGGAATGTTGGTCAGCATCGCATAGGACGTGCCGCGTCCGTCGCGCACCGCAACGGACCCGCCGAACACGGTGTAGGTGTCTGCGACGCCGTCCATGCCGCGGGCAAGGTCAGCGGTCCGCTCGTCGAGGACGGCGAAGGACTCTGCCTCTTCGTCGTAGCCCGCGGAAACCACCAGGTCGGCGTTCCGGAAGCTCTGCCCCACGCTCTCGGTGAGCGAGGCCTTCGAGGAAGCGTTGATGACCAGGGTGGCAGTGAGGAACCCGACAGCGATCATCACGGCCACTCCGACGGCGATGAAGCGGCGGGCGTTCAGGCGCACCTGCGCCAGGGCTACCTGCAGCACCGCTACGCCCCCAGCTTCGTCAGGGCTGCCAGCACGCTCTCCGGAGTGGGGCTGGCGAGCTCGCCCACCAGGGCGCCGTCGTTCATCAGGACCACGCGGTCTGCATAGGACGCGGCCACGGGGTCATGGGTGACCATGATGATGCTCTGGCCCATCTCGCGGGAGGAGCGCCGCAGCAGCGAGAGGACTTCGGTGCCGGAGCGGGAGTCGAGGTTGCCTGTGGGCTCGTCGCCGAATATGACGTGCGGGCGGGTCAGCAGGGCACGTGCGACGGCGACGCGCTGCTGCTGGCCGCCGGAAAGTTCGTGAGGCCGGTGGCTCAGTCGGCCTTCCAGCCCAAGGGTGCGGGTGATTTCCTGCAGCCAGGCGTTGTCCACTTTGCCATTGGCGAGGGACACCGGGAGGGTGATGTTCTGCTCGGCGGTCAGAGTGGGAACCAGGTTGAAGGACTGGAACACGAACCCGACACTGTCCCGGCGAAGCTTCGTGATTTCCGCGTCCTTAAGGCTGGTGATCTCCGTGCCGCCGATCCAGATACTGCCGGAGTCGGCGGTATCCAGGCCGGCCAGGCAGTGCATCAGGGTGGACTTGCCGGAGCCGGACGGACCCATGATCGCGGTGAAGGTGCCGGACTCGAACCGGACATCCACATCGCGCAGCGCATGGACGGCGGTGTCGCCTTTTCCGTAGGTCTTGTTCAGTGCCTGTGCCGCCGCGGCAGCCGTGGTGCTGCCTCGGCCGGGCACAGCGTTTTGCTCAGTAAGGGTTGTCATACCCCCAACGCTATTTCGGTGCCCCCTGCCGGCACATCGGAGGGTGGGCGGGGATCCCGCACTGTCCTCTCATACCGTGGGTGGAACCGGACCGGCCAGCCGGTAGGACTCGAGCAGCAGCTCCTGCAGTTCCGTCTCCTCCACCGCCTCCAGCCGGACCAGCACCAGCAGGGGAGAGCGGTCGTGGTGGGGTGTCCAGAAGAACTTCTGCGGATCCGTGCCGGCGAGGGCCTCGCGTTCCTCCGATTTCACGGTCAGGATCCCGTCTTCCCACATTCTGGCCATCAGCGTGCGGGCGAACCAGGCGGGCTGCTGCCAGCTCAGGCGTTCGGTGACGCCCGGGAGTGCCAGGCAGAGGGAACGAACATCGGCTTGCGTGGACATGGCGGAGCCTCCCGGCCGGGCAGCTGAGTGTTATGGGGCGACGATACCCGTTTCATAGGCGATGACAACGGCCTGGACCCGGTCACGGGCGCCGAGCTTGGCAAGGATGTGGCCAACGTGGGTTTTGACGGTGGCCTCGGACAGGAACAGCCTGGCTGCAATCTCCGGGTTGGAGAGCCCGCCGGCAATCAGCGTAAACACCTCGCGCTCGCGGGGTGTCAGGGTGTCCACGCTGGCTGCATGCCGGCTCACCTCTGGGGTGGGCTCACGCAGCAGGGGAGCAACGTGGTCCAGCAGCCGGCGGGTGGTCGACGGAGCGATCACGGCATCCCCGCGGTGGACCGTGCGGATCGCGTCGAGCAGTTCCTCGGGCGGGGCATCCTTGAGCAGGAAGCCGCTGGCCCCGGCGCGGATAGCGGAGAGCACATATTCGTCCAGGTCAAAGGTGGTCAGGACGACCACCCGTATCCCGGCCTCCGCCTCCGGCTGTGCCGCGGCCCGTTCCAGGATCCTGGCGGTGGCCTCGATACCGTCCATGCCCGGCATCCGCACATCCATCAGGACGACGTCGGCACGCACCGAAGAGAGGACCCGGACAGCCTCGACGCCGTTGCCGGCCTCTGCTACGACGAGCAGGTCCGGCTGGGAGTTGATGAGCATCTTGAAGCCGCCGCGGACCAGCTGCTGGTCATCGACCAGGGCTACGCGGATCGGTTCCTGGCCGGCTTCGGGGCCGGCGGGCTGGGGGGACAGGGTGGCGGTCATGCTCAGGCCTCCGTATAGGGAATGAACGCGGCCACGCGGAATCCGCCGCCTGCCGCGGATGCAGCTTCAAAGCTTCCATCGTAAAGGGCCACGCGCTCGGCCATGCCCCTGATGCCCTGGCCCTGGATGGCCCCCGGGTTTCCGGAACCGCCAGGCGCCGCTTCATCCGCAGCGGCTCCCCGCCCGTCGTCGTGCACCTGGATTGCCAGTCCGCCCGGCGTCCAGTTGAGGTCCACTGTGGCGCGCGCCAGCGGACCGGCGTGCTTGAGCACATTCGTGAGGGCTTCCTGCACTACCCGGTAGGCCGTGAGCTCGGCGCCGGCTGGCAGGGCACGCCGCATCGTCCCGGTGGTGATCACCTGGACGTCCAGGCCGGCCCGTTTGACGCCCTCCACCAGATCGCCAATGTCCGCAAGCGAGGGCAGCGGACGGGTGGACGCGCCGTCGTCACCGCGCAGGACGCCGAGAAGGCGCCGCATTTCCCGCAGCGATCCGCGGCCGGTCTCGGCAATGGTGCCGAGCGTCGCCGTCGCGATTTCCGGGTCCTGGGCGCTCGCATACCTTGCGCCGTCCGCCTGGGTGATGATCACAGACAGTGAATGGGCAACGATGTCGTGCATTTCCCGGGCGATGTGCGTGCGTTCATCCGCCGCGGCTAGGTCCCGTTCCTGCTGGCGCTCCACTTCGAGCCGGCGGGCCCGGTCGCGGAGGGATTCCATGGCCAGGCGGCGGGTCCGGGCCAGGTCGCCGAAGGTCCAGCAGACAAGGACCACGGCTTCAACAGCGACGAGTGCGATGAGCCAGAAGCCGATCATCCCCGTCGGCGGGTTTTGGGCGAAGGTCTGGAGGGCGGGAAGGGCCAGATACTGGAAGATCACCAGAACGCCGCCAACCAAGGCCAGTGCCAGTCCGCCCAAGCTGGCCCAGCGCGGGGCGTAGGCGGCCAGCGCATGCACCATCACGAGGACGAAGAGATCCGCCGGCAGCCCCGTCACCGGAGCCAGGGGGAGCTGGATCAGGCAGGCTGCCGCCATCACGGCCGCAGCCGGAACCGGCCGGGTACGCCGCCAGGCCAGCGGCAGGCAGATTGCGGCAGAGAGCAGAAACTCGATGGCGGTTCCGGGCCCGCTGAGCAGAAAAGGAAACGCGAAGAACAGTGCGGCCAGCAGGGCACCGGCGAGGTCAACCTTGAACGGGTTGGCCTGTGTCCAGGCATAGAGGCGTTGGTGCAGCAGCATGGACAACAACTCTAGGGCCCGGTGACAGATGGGCGCGTCATGCCGTGGGCTGAGCTTGTGGGCACGGAGGTGGCAGGGGAAGGACCGGGGAGGCACCCGCTATCGGGGTTATCCTGACACCTCGCCGCCGTCGTCTCACTATGTGATACGTGTTGACCGCTATATGGACACTCTTCCTAGAATTGGCCCATGAGCGAAGCAGCGTCGAAAGTCATCTCCCTGGCCGTCATCCCCGGCGACGGGATCGGTCCCGAAGTAACCGCGGAGGCGGTCAAGGTACTGACGACGGTGACCAAGGGCAGCGCCACCCGCTTCGATCTCACCGAATACTCCCTCGGCGCAGAGCACTGGCTCCGGACCGGTGAAACCCTGCCGGATGAAACCCTTGAGGCGCTCAAGGGCCACGACGCGATTCTCTTCGGCGCCGTCGGTGCGGCTCCGGGGGACACCACCATGCCGTCGGGCCTGATCGAGCGCGAACTGCTGCTCAAGCTGCGCTTCAGCCTGGACCACTTCGTGAACCTGCGGCCCTCGAAGCTCTTCCCCGGCGTCGCCAGCCCGCTGGCCAACCCCGGAGACATCGACTTCATTGTCATCCGCGAAGGCACGGAAGGCCCCTACGTCGGCAACGGCGGTTCACTGCGCACCGGGACCCCGCATGAAATTGCCACCGAGGTTTCACTGAACACGGCCTACGGCGTCGAACGCGTGGTGCGGGACGCCTTCCGCCGGGCCAATGACCGGCCGCGCAGGAAACTGACCCTGGTGCACAAGCACAACGTCCTGGTGTACGCCGGCAAGCTGTGGAAGCGCATCGTGGAGGAGGTTGCCCTAGAGTTCCCGGACGTCTCGGTGGACTACCTGCACGTGGACGCGGCAACGATCTTCCTGACCACGGACCCGTCCCGGTTCGACGTCATCGTCACCGACAACCTGTTCGGCGACATCCTCACCGACCTCGCGGCCGCGGTCACCGGCGGAATCGGCCTGGCAGCCTCCGGCAACATCAACATGGAAGGCACCTTCCCGTCGATGTTCGAACCGGTCCACGGCTCAGCCCCGGACATTGCCGGCCAGCAGAAGGCCGATCCGACGGCGGCAATCCTCTCGGCCGCGCTGCTGCTGCACCACCTGGGTTTCCACGCCGAAGCCGAACGCGTGGAACAGGCTGTGGAAGCCGACGTCGCAGGCCGCAGCGGCCAGGCACGCAAAACGGCGGAAATCGGCGATGCGATCGCCGCGGCTGTGTCATAAGCTCAACAGTGACCCAATCAATCGGAAAGAGAACGGCTTCCCCGTTCACCGTGGAGGAATAATGTCTGTCAGCGCTCTGGAATTCACCCAGAAGCTATCCGCCCAGCGCAAGTCCGAGGAGGAGCGCGCAAGGATTCTCGCGGATCCGGGATTCGGAAACCACTTCACGGACCACACCGCCGTCATTGATTACCGCGCCGCGGAAAACGGCGAAGGCCAGTGGCAGGACGCACGTATCGAGCCTTACGGCCCGATCGCCATGGACCCGGCTGCCGCCGTCCTGCACTACGGCCAGGAAATCTTCGAAGGCCTCAAGGCCTACCGCCACCAGGACGGTTCCATCTGGACCTTCCGCCCGGAGGCGAACGCAGCCCGGCTCAACACCTCGGCCCGCCGCCTTGCGCTGCCGGAACTGCCCGAAGAACTGTTCCTTGAATCCCTTCGCCAGCTCGTCGCCGTCGACAGTGACTGGGTGCCCACCGGCGACGGAGAGTCGCTGTACCTGCGCCCCTTCATGATTGCCACCGAACCGTTCCTCGGTGTCCGTCCGGCCCGCGAGGTGTCCTACCGCGTCATCGCCTCGCCCGCCGGCAACTACTTCGGCGGCGAACTGAAGCCCGTGTCCATCTGGCTTTCCACCAAGTACGCCAGGGCAGGCCGAGGCGGTACCGGTGAAGCCAAGTGCGGCGGCAACTACGCGGCGTCGCTGATTGCGCAGATGGAAGGCGAAGCCAACGGCTGCAAGCAGGTGCTCTTCCTGGACGAGTTCAACGACAACGCTGTGGAAGAACTTGGCGGTATGAACGTGTTCTTCGTCTTCAAGGACGGACGGCTCGTCACGCCGGCACTGTCCGGCACCATCCTGCACGGCGTGACGCGCAATTCCGTATTGCAGCTGGGCCGCGACCGCGGGCTGTCAGTCGAAGAACGCAAGATCACCCTGGATGAATGGCGCGACGGCGTTGCCTCCGGCGACATCACCGAAGTTTTCGCCTGCGGCACTGCTGCGGTGATCACCCCGGTTGGTGAGCTGAAGTCGGAGACCGAGACCATCGGTTCCCCGGAAGCCGCGGCAGGGGAAGTCACCATGTCCATCCGCCAGGAACTTCTGGGAATCCAGACCGGAGCCGTGGAGGACACCCGCGGCTGGCTGACCCGGCTGGCGTAACCGAAGATGACTGAATCGGCACAGCCGGCACCGGGATCGCTGGTGCGCAGTTCCCCGCTCACCCGGTACCGGCTGGCCGATAACCCCGGGCCCATGAGCCTGGAAGGCACCAAAAGCTACATCATTGCCGCCGTCGACGGCGGTCCTTCGGTGGTGGTTGATCCGGGGCCTGCCCAGGAAGACCACCTCGCGGCGCTGGCCGCCACGGGGGAGATCACGCTGATCCTGATCACCCACCGGCATCCGGACCATACCGAAGGTGCGGAACGGCTGCACCAGCTCACCGGCGCGCCTGTCCGCGCGGCCGATCCCGCGTTCTGTTTCGGCGGGGTGAAACTGGCGGACGGCGAAGTCATTGATGCCGGCGGCACCAAGATCCAGGTGCTTGCGACCCCGGGGCACACCGCTGACTCGGTTTGCTTCTACCTCCCCGGCGATGGCACTAACGGATCGGTCCTTACCGGGGACACCATTCTGGGCAGGGGCACCACGGTGCTCGATTACCCGGACGGAACTCTGGTGGACTTTATGGCCAGCCTGGACAAACTCGGCAAGCTGGGCCCGGCGACGGTGCTGCCGGCCCACGGCCCGGATCTTGAAAACCTGGAATCAGTGGTGCTGACGTACCGGGACCACCGGGACGAACGGCTCGCGCAGATCAGGGCGGCACTGGAACAGCTGGGGGAGGGGGCCACCGTTCAGGAGGTAACCGACGCCGTCTACGCAGATGTGCCGGCATCGGTTCGCGCTGCTGCCGAGCTCTCAGTTGCCGCGCAGCTGGAATACCTGCGCGTCACCAGCTGAATCCGGCCGGTGTGAGCACTGGCACGGGGGTTCGGCTTGCGCCCGGAGACCCCTCTCTCCCTACAATGGATCTGTGCTCCTCACCGGAGCCGGGCTGGTTCCGGAACGGGAAGGGCACGCACCGAAGGCGGTTTGCACGGTGCGGGGCATCACAGTCCCGCCGAGTTGCAGGAACCGTCCGGAGTGTGGCAAGATAAACGAGTTGCCGCCGACCAGGACTGGTCGGAACGGAAACCAAACCCACACAAAACCGCGGAGAAATCCGGTGCTTTTGTGTGGCTCGGACAGCCGGTTTGAATGGTTCGGAACGATTTCCACGGAAATCCGCCGAATTGCAAAAACCGGAAAGATGAAATAGAATTATGAAACACCGCAG
>NZ_JACSQC010000005.1 GCF_014836875.1 Arthrobacter pullicola
CCGGTGCGCGGCAACGGCAAGATCATGCAGGAACTCGAAGCGTTCTTCCGCGGTGCCGGCTGGAACGTGATCAAGGTTGTCTGGGGCCGGGAGTGGGATTCCCTGCTGGAGAAGGACAACGACGGCGCGCTGGTGGACATCATGAACTCCACCCTCGACGGCGATTACCAGACGTACAAGGCCGAGTCCGGCGGGTTCGTGCGGGAGCACTTCTTCGGCAAGACCCCGCAGACCAAGGACATGGTCGCTGACCTTTCCGACCAGGACATTTGGAACCTCAAGCGCGGCGGGCATGATTACCGCAAGGTTTACGCCGCGTACAAGGCTGCCACTGAGTTCAAGGGCAAGCCCACGGTGATCCTGGCGCACACGGTCAAGGGCTACGGCCTGGGCACGCATTTCGAGGGCCGGAACGCGACGCACCAGATGAAGAAGCTGACCTTGGCGGATCTCAAGGCGTTCCGTGACCACCTGCGGATCCCGATTACGGATGAGCAGCTCGAAGCCGATCCGTACGCCCCGCCGTACTTCCACCCCGGTGCTGATTCGCCGGAGATCAAGTACCTGCTCGAGCGCCGCCGCGAGCTCGGCGGCAACGTTCCGGAGCGCCGCGAGAAGCACGCCCCGGTGAAACTGCCCTCGGCAGACTCCTACGCCGTCGCCAAGAAGGGTTCCGGCAAGCAGATGGCGGCCACCACCATGGCCTTCGTCCGGCTGCTCAAGGACCTCATGCGGGACAAGGACTTCGGTGACCGGCTGGTCCCCATCGTGCCGGACGAATCGCGCACCTTCGGCATGGATGCCTTCTTCCCGAGCGCGAAGATCTACAACCCTGACGGCCAGAACTATCTCTCCGTTGACCGCGACCTGATGCTGGCCTACAAGGAATCTCCCGCCGGAAAGCTGATCCACCCCGGAATCAACGAGGCTGGTGCCGTGGCGGCGTTCACCGCTGCCGGCACCTCCTACGCCACCCACGGCGAGCCGCTGGTTCCGGTCTACGTGTTCTACTCGATGTTCGGCTTCCAGCGCACGGGCGACTCCTTCTGGGCGGCTGCCGACCAGCTGACCCGGGGATTTGTCATCGGGGCCACCGCCGGCCGCACCACCCTGACCGGTGAAGGCCTGCAGCATGCGGACGGGCATTCCCCGATCCTGGCCTCCACCAACCCCGCGGTGAAGACCTACGACCCGGCCTACGGCTACGAGATCGGGCACATCATGCGCCACGGCCTCGAGGAGATGTATGGCGAGGGATCCGCGGACCGGAACCTGATGTACTACCTAACGGTCTACAACGAACCCATTATCCAGCCGGCCGAGCCGGAGAACCTGGACGTGGACGGACTGCTCCGGGGGATTTACCGGGTATCCGAATCGCCGGCAGAGGGGCCAAAGTGCCAGCTTCTGGCGTCCGGTGTCTCCGTTCCCTGGGCACTGGAAGCCCAGAAGCTGCTCGCTGAGGACTGGGGAGTTTCGGCAGACGTCTGGTCGGTGACGTCCTGGACCGAGCTGCGCCGCGACGGCCTGGCCGCCGAGGAAGAAGCCTTCCTGAACCCGGATGCCCAGCCGCGCGTGCCGTTCGTGACGCAGCAGCTTGCCGGCGCTGAAGGCCCCGTCATAGCCGTCACCGACTACATGAAGGCCGTTCCGGACCAGATCCGGCAGTTCGTGCCGAACGAGTTCGCCACGCTTGGGGCCGATGGGTTCGGCTTTTCGGATACCCGTGCCGCAGCCCGCCGATACTTCAAGAACGACACCCACTCCATGGTGGTCCGCGCCCTGCAGCTGCTCGCCGTCCGCGGATCGGTGGGATCCGATGTCCCCGCGTACGCTATGGACCGCTACAAACTCCTGGACGTAAATGCCGGGACCACCGGCGGTGCCGGCGGGGACGCGTAAACCCGAAAGGCCCTTGGTCTCCGCCGCCTCTGATTCCAGTGGCGGCGGAGACTAAGGGCTCTCCGTCGTATTACTCTCCGTCGTAATGACTGCAGGAACTACTTGGCCTCGTTTCGGCGGCCGAAAGGGCGCCACTTCAGCCAGTGGAAACGCTCACTCTTCCGCCTGGCCGGCAGGAAAAAGTCCGGATCAGCGCCCCCTCCTGCCGGGAAGTAAAACTCCTGTGCCGCCACGGACTTCCGTTCCAGCGGTTTCACTGTCTTCTCCGTTTCAGGGGACATCTTGACTCACTTCCTTCCATAAAGTGGAAAAAGATTCTTGTTATACGAAAAACAGTAATCCCCGTGACTTCGGGCGGTCAAGAGGTGCCAGCCCCTGGGATCGATTCCGGAAGACTGGCCAGAAAAACCTGCAGGGGGATTTACGTTGCAAGGTGCCTCGGGTACTGTGAAGGCTACTTCGTGACCCAGGTCACGTAACCTGGGAGCAGCAGGCAGGGTTGTAATGAGCTGACATCACCCGATGTCGGCTCATTTTTTATGAGCCGATCCAAACAGTGTGTAGCTAAAGCGCTTCACACTCATTTTCAGTATGAAAACTTATTTCCATATAGCGGAAGTTTGGAGAAGGTCATGAGCAGCAAAATCATCTTGGGAGACAACCAGTTCGGCAAGGCCGAAGTGCGGGTCGTCAAGATTTCGAGGGATACCGCCCGGCACGAAATCGAAGACCTGAACGTGACCTCCCAGCTGCGGGGGGATTTTTCCGCAGCTCATCTGGAGGGCGACAACGCCCACGTCGTGCCCACCGACACGCAGAAGAACACCATCTATGCCTTCGCCCGTGAGGGCATTGGCGCCCCGGAATCACTGCTCCTGCGCCTGGGTGACCACTTCACCTCCAGCTTCGACTGGGTCACCGGCGGCCGGTGGGAAGCGGAAGCGTACAGCTGGGACCGGATCCAGGCCCATGGAACGGGGCACGACCACTCCTTCGTGCGCAACGGCCAGGAGGTCCGTACCGCGGTCCTGGTCCGCGACGGCGAGACCAACCACCTCATCGCCGGACTGCGGGACCTCACCGTCCTGAAGTCGACGGAATCGGGCTTCACCGGTTATCCGAAGGACCGGTACACCACCCTGCAGGAAACCACCGACCGCATCCTCGCCACGGACATCGCCGCCCGCTGGCGCTTCAAGACCGGAACGGATTTCAGCAAGGTCGATTTCAATAAGAGCTACAACGACGTCCGGGCGCTGCTGTTGGAGGGTTTCACCGAGAAATACTCCCACGCCCTGCAGCAGACCCTGTTCGACATGGGAACCAAGGTCCTCGAGGCGCACTCCGACATCGACGAGATCAAGTTCTCCATGCCCAACAAGCACCACTTCCTGGTGGACCTCTCCCCGTTCGGCCTGGATAACCCCAACGAGGTTTTCTTCGCTGCGGACCGCCCCTACGGGCTGATCGAAGCCACCGTCAAGCGCGAAGACGCTGCCGGCGCGGAAAACGCATGGTCCGGCATCGCTGGATTCTGCTGACGCCGGACACCCGCCAGGCAGCTCAAGCCATTCCACGGCAGTAAAAGCAGTACAGGCAGTACACGCAATAAACAGTGCCGGAGGGCACAGTCACTCCGCACCCACTCCGGAAGGGTGCACCGCCGGCAACGGCGGTGCACCCTGCAGCCTCATTTTGTTAGCCAGACCACTTCAGAAGAGACGAAGACGTCTGCCATGAACCAAGGAAGTCTGCTATGACCATGAAAATCCGCCGCAACGGCGAAACGCTGCAGCGCCGCAGCCATCAGCACTCCAGCCGTCCTGAAGACGAACGGCTCCCCCTCGGAAATACCTTCGCCTACGGCCTCCAGCATGTCCTCACCATGTACGGCGGGATTATCGCCGTTCCGCTCATCATCGGCCAGGCCGCGGGGCTCTCCTCCGCTGACATTGGAATCCTGATCGCTGCCGCGCTCTTTATGGGCGGACTGGCAACCCTGCTGCAGACGCTCGGCCTCCCCTTCTTCGGCTCGCAGCTGCCCCTGGTACAAGGGGTATCCTTCGCCAGCGTGGCCACCATGGTCGCCATTGTGTCCGGCGGTGGCGGCCTCCCGGCCGTCTTCGGCGCCGTGATCGTCTCCGCCGCGATCGGTCTCCTGATCGCACCGGTGTTCTCCCGGATCGTCCGGTTCTTCCCGCCGGTGGTCACCGGAACTGTCATCACCACCATCGGGCTGACACTTATGCCCGTCGCCGCAAACTGGGCCATGGGTGGGAACAAGACGGCCGAAGACTACGGAAGCGTGTCCAACATCGGCCTCGCCGCCGTCACTCTTGTCCTGGTCCTGCTGCTCAGCAAGGTCGGCAGCGCCACGATCTCCCGGCTGTCCATCCTGCTGGCGATGGTGATCGGCACCCTCATTGCCGTCGCCGCCGGTGTCGCAGACTTCTCCAAGGTCGGTGAGGGCCCGATTGTGGCTTTTCCGACGCCGTTCCACCTGGGAGCGCCTACGTTTGAAATCGCCGCCATTATCTCGATGCTGATCGTGGTCCTGGTGATCCTCACCGAAACCATGGCGGACATCCTGGCTGTCGGCGAGATCGTGGAGACCAAGACGGACTCCAAGCGGATCGCCGCAGGGCTGCGGGCGGACATGGCCTCCAGCCTGGTGGCCCCGGTTTTTGGTTCCTTCACCCAGAGCGCCTTCGCCCAGAACGTGGGGCTGGTGGCAGTCACCAAAATCAAGAGCCGCTACGTGGTGGCTGCCGGCGGCGTCATCCTGGTCCTGCTGGGACTGCTGCCCATCATGGGCCGCCTCATCGCCGCCGTCCCCACCGCTGTACTGGGCGGGGCCGGAATCGTCCTGTTCGGAACGGTCGCAGCCAGCGGAATCCGCACCCTGGCCAAGGTCGAGTACAAGAACAACATGAACCTGATCATCGTGGCCACCTCCATCGGGTTCGGCATGCTCCCGATTGCCGCACCGACCTTCTACGATGCCTTCCCTGCCTGGTTCGGCACGATCTTCCACTCCGGCATCAGCTCATCGGCGCTCATGGCGATCGCCCTGAATCTGCTCTTCAACCACCTCAAGGCAGGGAACTCGGAAAACTCCTCGGTCTTCGCTGCCGGCACCGGCAGGGTCATCCGCGAGGAGGACCTGCGGTGCCTGGCCGAAGGAGACCGCTATGAGAACGGCCAGCTGATCGACTGCAACGGCAACGTCGTCCCTGTCGATCCGGAGGCACCCAAACCAGCCGGGACCGCCGGGACGTAAGTCCGTCCCGCGAAAACTGCCCACGAACCAGTTGAGGCCCTGACCGTATCGATCAGGGCCTCAACTCCACTGCACCGCCTCCGCGGCTCAGTGCCTGGTGCTCAGTGCTGGTTCAGTTCCGCGGAAATGGCCTGCGCAGCCTCCCGCAGCAGGGGAACGGCCCGCTTGGCGAAGGCTTCGTCAACGCGGGAGACCGGACCGGACACGGAAATCGCGGCAGGAGTCGGGGCGCCGGGGATTGCCATCGCGAAACACCGGACACCGATCTCCTGTTCCTCCTCATCAACGGAGTAACCGCGTTCGCGGATCAGATTCAGATCCGCGAGCAGTGACTCGACATCGCCGATGCTCTTCGGGGTCGGGGTGGGCAGGCCCTTGCGCGCAGCGATCCCGCGCACTGTGTCGTCGTCGAGCTCGGCCAGGATGGCCTTGCCCATTCCGGTTGCATGCATGTACCCGCGCCGGCCCACCTCGGTGAACATCCGCATGGAGTGCAGCGAGGGGACCTGGGCCACGTAGAGGACCATGTCGGAGTCCAGGACTGCCATGTTGGCGGTCTCCCCCAGCTGGTCCACCAGGGACTTCAGCTGGGGCCGGGCCAGGGCGCCGAGCTGTTTGTTCGCTCCTTCGCCCAGCCGGATCAGGCGGGGCCCCAGGGCGTAGCGGCGGTTCGGCAGCTGCCGGATGTAGCCAAGCGTGACCAGGGTGCGCAGCAGCCGGTGGATCGTGGGGAGGGGCAGGTCAGTGGAGGCTGAAAGTTCGCTGAGGGTTACGTCTCCCCCGGCATCGGTGATGAGCTCCAGCAGCTCGAATACGCGTTCAACAGACTGCACGCCGCCCGGGGCTTTTTCGCCCATAACGCAGAACTCCTACCAGTTAAGTTTTTCGACGCTTATCCACATCGTGAAATTACTCTATCGAGCTTCCCTGCGTAGCGCAGGTTTCCTGTGAACTTACTTCCCAAGTGGGTTGTATTTCCACAGAGTAGATAATAATGTCCATAATACGAAATAACCCAGAGATCCCGAGCAGACCAAGCCCTCATCGAGGGCTCACACATGGAGGAATCCCAATGGCAAATCCCGGCCCCGGCAACTCGATCACCCTGCGGGTGGAGGCACCCTCCGGCTTCACCGCCACCAGCGAACTGGCGGCTGCCGCTGCTGCCGCCGGCGCTGCCGTCACCGCCCTGGACGTCACCGAGTCCCGCCACGAAACCATCGTCGTCGACGTCACGTGCGACACCACCGGCGATGAGCACGCCCGCCAGGTGGAGGACGCCCTCAACCGCCTGGAAGGTGTCACCGTCCGCAACGTTTCGGACCGGACGTTCCTGATGCACCTCGGCGGCAAGCTCCAGGTAACACCGAAGGTCACACTGAACAACCGCGATGATCTTTCCCGTGCCTACACGCCCGGCGTTGCCCGGGTCTGCCTGGCCATCGCGGAAAATCCCGACGCCGCCCGCAACCTGACCATAAAGCGCAACACCATCGCCGTCGTCACCGATGGGTCCGCCGTCCTGGGCCTGGGCAACATCGGGCCGGCCGCGGCACTGCCGGTCATGGAAGGCAAGGCCGCCCTGTTCAAGCAGTTCGCCAATGTGGACGCCTGGCCGGTGTGCCTGGATACGCAGGACACCGAGGAGATCATCCGGATCGTCAAGGCGCTGGCACCCGTTTACGGCGGTGTGAACCTGGAGGACATCGCGGCGCCGCGCTGCTTCGAAATCGAAAACCGGCTCCGCGAGGAACTGGACATTCCCGTCTTCCATGACGATCAGCACGGAACCGCCATCGTCACGCTGGCCGCCCTGGTCAATGCGCTGCGGGTGGTTGGCAAGGAGCTCTCCGAAGTCCGGATTGTCGTCTCCGGCGTCGGCGCGGCGGGATCAGCCATCATTGCGCTGCTCAAAGCCCAGGGTGCACAGCACATCATTGCCGCGGGCCGCTCAGGGGCCATTCACTCCGGCGTCAGCTACGACGACGATCACCGGGCCTGGATCGCCGCGAACACCAATGAGGAAGGGTTCTCCGGCACCCTGCACGAGGCCCTGACCGGCGCAGACGTCTTCATTGGCGTGAGCGCACCCCACGTCATCGGCGAAGAGCAGGTCGCCGCCATGGCGGACAAGGCCATCGTTTTCGCCATGGCCAACCCCACCCCGGAGATCGACCCCGCCGTCGCCGCCCGGCACGCCGCCGTCGTCGCCACCGGACGCAGCGACTTCCCGAACCAGATCAATAATGTCCTGGCCTTCCCCGGATTCTTCCGCGGCCTGCTGGACGCCGGAGTTTCCGACATCACTCCGGAGATGCTGGTGGCCGCCGCCCAGGCGATCGCCGACCGGGTGGCCGATGACGAGCTCAACGCCAGCTACATCATTCCGAGCGTTTTCGACCCCCACGTCGCAGCCGACGTCGCCGCCGCCGTCGCCGGTGCAGCCCACTCTGCCCGCACCGCCGCTGAAGAACTGGTCGGCTGAGGCATGGCAAAACACCTCGCTTCCCTGACCCCCCAGGACCTAGACCGGATCAATGCGTCCCTCGAGGGCACGGACCGCTTCCTGGAACAGAACTACCCGGGCGACGACGGCACCCGCCAGCCGATCCACACCGTCTACGTACCCGCGGACCGGTTCACGCCGTCGTTCGCTGCTGACTGGGGAGCCCAGGCCGCGGCCGCGGTGGAAGACCGCGGCGGCCTGGAACGGCTCGGTGGACTGCTGGGCCTGGAACCGGAACTCGGAACCGCCGTGGCCTCCCGGGTTGCCCGGAAACTGGCCGAGGAGCCCATCGAGGACCTCCGCCTGGACTTCGAGGACGGCTACGGCGACCGCGGCGACGATGCCGAGGACGAGGACACGGTCGCGGCCGCCACGGCGGTGGCCGCAGCGGTGCAGGCCGGGACGGCACCGCCCTTCATCGGCATCCGGTTCAAGTGCTTCGAAGCACCCACCCGCGCCCGCGGGCTGCGGACCCTCGATCTGTTCGTTTCCACCCTGGCCCGCGCCGGGGAGCTCCCGGCCGGGCTGGTCCTCACGCTGCCCAAGGTCACCACTGTGGACCAGGTCAAGGCCATGGAAGACGCCGTCTCCCGCCTGGAGAAAATTCATTCCCTGCCCTCGGGCCGGCTGAAGTTCGAGGTCCAGGTGGAAACACCGCAGCTGATCCTCGGTGCGGACGGCACCTCGCCGGTCGCCCAGCTCCCGCACGCTGTCCCGGGGCGGATCAGTGCGCTGCACTACGGCACGTATGACTACTCGGCCTCGCTGCAGGTCGCCGCGGAATACCAGTCGATGGAACATCCCGTGGCGGACCTCGCCAAGGAGATCATGCAGCTGGCAGTGGCCGGCACGGGCATCCGGCTCTCCGATGGATCCACGAACGTTATCCCCGTCGGCGACAACACGGAGAACGCCTGGAAACTGCACGGCAGGCTGGTGCGCAGGTCACTGGAACGGGGTTACTACCAGGGCTGGGACCTGCACGCAGCCCAGCTGCCGAGCCGGTTCACTGCCACTTATGCCTTCTACCGCGAGGGCCTGCCCGCGGCCGCACTCCGCCTGCGCAACTACGTTGAGCAGACCGGAAGCGGTGTGATGGATGAACCTGCCACGGCACGTGCCCTGGCCGGATTCATTCTCCGGGGCGTCCAGTGCGGTGCCGTGAGCGCCGAAGAAGTCCTGTCCCAGGCCGGCGTCGGGCTGTCCCAGCTCACCACGCTGGCCCATCCACGGCTTGCCAGCCCGGCCGTCAATTAAGAGGAGCACCTTGATGAGCAATTATTTCTACCCGCAGGGCGGCCTGCCGCCCCAGACCCAGCTCCTGACCGACCGCGCCGTGGTCAAGGAGGCCTACACCGTCATCCCCAAGGGTGTGCTGCGCGACATTGTCACCTCCAACCTCCCGGGATGGGAGAACACCCGGTCCTGGATCCTCGCCCGTCCCATCGCCGGCTTCGCCACCACCTTCAGCCAGCTCATCGTTGAGGTGGGCCCCGGCGGAGGGTCGGACAAGCCGGAACCCGAAGCCGGCGTGGAGGGCGTTGTTTTCCTCACCCAGGGCCGGCTGACGCTGGTGCTCGACGGCGAGACCCACGAGCTGGAAGCAGGCGGCTACGCCTATCTCGCGGCCGGAGCAGACTGGAGCCTGCACAACTCCTCAGATGAAATCGCCAGCTTCCAGTGGATCCGCAAGGCCTACGAGCCCCTGGAAGGTTTCACCGCGAAGTCCTTCGTGACCAGTGACCAGGCGGTGGAACCCACCGCTATGCCGGGCACCGACGGTGCCTGGGCCACCACCCGCTTCGCGGACCCCAACGACCTGGCCCATGACATGCACGTCAATATCGTCACGTTCCGACCCGGTGCCTCCATACCGTTCGCTGAAACCCACGTGATGGAGCACGGCCTCTTTGTCCTGGAGGGGAAGGCCGTCTACCGCCTCAACGACGACTGGGTCGAGGTGGAGGCCGGGGACTTTATGTGGCTGCGTGCCTTCTGCCCGCAGGCCTGTTACGCGGGTGGCCCGGGGAACTTCCGCTACCTGCTCTACAAGGACGTCAACCGGCAGATCCGCCTGACCTAACCGCTCTGTGCCTTACTTCTGCACCCCGGCCGCCGCGGCCGGGGTGCAGCTGTTTTAAGCACCGGTGCAGGGGTTGACTCCACCGCCGCTCCATCCTAGGCTTTTCACATAGCAAGATATTGTTTCCATAATATGAAAACTATGAAATAGACACCGGGGGTACGCCCCTCCCTCCTGAAGGAACCCAATGACGTATTCCGTGAACTGCTCAATCCTTCTGACCGAACTGCCGCTGCTCGAACGCCCCGCCGCCGCCAAGGCCGCAGGTTTCGACGCCGTCGAGTTCTGGTGGCCCTTCGACACCTCGGTGCCCGCCGACTCCCAGGTCACGGAGTTCGAGAACGCCATCACCGACGCCGGCGTCCAGCTCACGGGCCTGAACTTCAACGCCGGCGACATGCCTGCCGGAGACCGCGGACTGGTGTCCTGGAAGGGCCGCTGCTCCGAATTCAAGGACAACATCGACGTCGTCGCGGGCATCGGCGAGCGCCTGGGCTGCACCTCCTTCAACGCGCTCTACGGCAACCGCCAGGAGGAATTCACTCCGGAGGAGCAGGACACGCTGGCCGTGAAGAACCTGGCCGCGGCTGCACAGGGCGTCGCCCGCATTGGCGGCACGGTCCTGTTGGAGCCGGTCAGCGGCGCCGCCCGCTATCCGCTCCTGACGGCAGCGGACGCGCTTGCGGTCATCGCCCGGGTCAAGGAGGAAACCGGCGCGGAGAACATCAAGCTTCTCGCGGACTTCTACCACCTGGCGGTCAACGGCGACGATGTTGCCGCCGTCATCGAAAACCACGCCAAGGACTTCGGGCACATCCAGATCGCGGACAGCCCCGGCCGCGGCGCTCCCGGAACCGGCGCGCTGCCCCTCGGCGAATGGATCGCCCGCAGCCGCGAACTCGGCTACACCGGCCCGATCGGCCTGGAGTACAAGGAGCCGGCACAGACCGCCTTCAGCTGGACCATCCGCCAGCCGGTCTCCAACTAACCCCTGCCTTCCGGCACCCACACACTTCAGCAAAGGAAACCTCATGAGCAACGTTGCAGTCATCGGACTCGGAATCATGGGCCTGCCCATGGCCATCAACCTCGTCAAGGCCGGTCACTCGGTCACCGGGTTCAACCGCAGCCAGGACAAGATCGACAAGCTCGTCGCCGAAGGCGGCAAGGGCGCCGGCAGTATTGCCGAGGCCGTGAAGGACGCCGACGTCGTCATCACCATGGTGCCGGACTCCCCCGACGTCGAGGGTGTTGTTTCCGGGCCGGACGGCGTTTTCGCCAACGCCAAGCAGGGCACCCTGTGGATCGATGCCAGCAGCATCCGCCCGGACGTCGCCAAGCGGCTTGCCGATGAGGCAAAGGCCGCGGGTATCCGGGCGCTCGACGCACCGGTCTCCGGCGGCGAGCAGGGTGCAATTGATGCGGCCCTGTCCATCATGGTCGGCGGAGAAGCCGCTGACTTCGAAGCCGCCCAGGACGTGCTGAACGCGGTCGGGAAAACCATCGTCCATGTGGGCCCGGCCGGCTCCGGCCAGACCGTCAAGGCTGCCAACCAGCTGATCGTCGCCGTCAACATCGAGGTCCTCGGCGAAGCCATCGCCTTCCTGGAGGCCTATGGCGTGGACACCGACGCCGCCCTCAAGGTCCTCGGCGGCGGTCTCGCCGGTTCCAAGGTCCTGGACCAGAAGGGACAGAAAATGCTGGACCGCAACTTCGAACCCGGTTTCCGGCTCGCCCTGCACCACAAGGACCTGGGCATCGTGACCTCCGCCGCCCGCGAGGCCAACGTCGCACTGCCGCTCGGCGCAATCGCCGCCCAGCTCGTGGCCGCCACGGTCAACCAGGGCGACGGCGGCCTGGACCACTCCGGCCTGTTCAAGCAGACCCTCAAGCTCAGCGGCCGCGAATAATCCCCGGCGTCCCCGCCCTCCCACCGGCTGCCCCGGGCCTTCCTGCCCGGCACACCAGCACCCAAGCAGACTTTCAAGGAGAACAGCATGACTAAGATGCGCACCGTAGACGCGGCTGTCGCCATCCTGGCCAAGGAGGGTGCCACCGAGGCGTTCGGCCTGCCAGGGGCAGCCATCAACCCCTTCTATGCCGCCATGCGGGAACACGGCGGCATCCGCCACACCCTGGCGCGCCATGTGGAAGGCGCCTCCCATATGGCGGACGGCTATTCCCGCGCACAGGACGGCAACATCGGCATCTGCATCGGCACCTCCGGCCCGGCCGGCACCGATATGATCACCGGACTCTACGCCGCCTGGGCGGATTCCATCCCGATGCTCTGCATCACCGGCCAGGCACCCGTGGCCAAGCTGCACAAGGAAGACTTCCAGGCCGTGGACATCGAATCCATCGCCAAGCCCGTCACCAAGATGGCCATGACCGTCCTGGAACCGGGCCAGGTGCCGGGCGCTTTCCAGAAGGCCTTCGCGCTGATGCGCTCCGGCCGGCCCGGGCCGGTGCTGCTGGATCTGCCGTTCGACGTGCAGATGGCGGAAATCGAGTTCGACATTGATGCCTATGAGCCGCTGCCCGTCGAGAAGCCGAAGGCTTCCCGCACCCAGCTGGAGAAGGCCCTGAACCTGCTCACCGCGTCGAGCCGGCCGCTGATCGTGGCCGGGGGCGGCGTCATCAATGCCCGGGCCTCCGAGCAGCTGGTGGAACTCGCGGAGCTGCTCAACATCCCGGTGATTCCGACCCTGATGGGCTGGGGCTCCATTCCGGATGACCATCCCCTGATGGCCGGCATGGTGGGGCTGCAGACGTCGCACCGCTACGGCAATGAGACCCTGCTGGCCTCAGACTTTGTGATCGGCATCGGCAACCGCTGGGCCAACCGCCACACCGGCGGCCTCGAGAAGTACACTGCCGGGCGCACCTTCGTGCACGTTGACATTGAGCCCACCCAGATTGGCCGGGTTTTCTCTCCGGACCTGGGCATTACCTCGGATGCCGGCGCTGCCCTGGACGGGCTGCTGGAGCTGGCCCGGGAACGGCAGCGGGACGGGAAGCTGCCGGATTACACGTCCTGGGTCGCCGAATGCGCGCAGCGCAAGGGCTCACTGCAGCGCAAGACGCACTTCGAGAACGTCCCCATCAAACCCCAGCGCGTCTACCAGGAAATGAACCGGTCCTTCGGCCGGGACACCACCTACGTGACAACCATCGGGCTCTCCCAGATCGCCGGCGCCCAGATGCTGCACGTCTACGGACCGCGCCGCTGGATCAACGCCGGACAGGCCGGCCCGCTTGGCTGGACCGGTCCGGCTGCCCTCGGCGTGGTCCGGGGGAAGCCGGACGAGACAGTGGTCGCCCTCTCCGGCGACTACGACTTCCAGTTCATGATCGAGGAGCTGGCGGTCGGAGCGCAGTTCAACCTGCCGTACATCCACGTGGTGGTGAACAACTCCTATCTGGGGCTGATCCGGCAGGCCCAGCGCGGGTTCAAGATGGAGCAGAACGTGTCCCTGGCGTTTGAGAACATCAACTCGCCGGAAACGGATGGCTACGGAGTGGACCACCTCAAGGTCGCCGAGGGTCTGGGCTGCAAGGCTATCCGGGTGAAGAACCCGGACGATCTGCCGGCAGCGTTCGAGAAGGCGAAGGCGCTGATGGGTGAGTTCCGGGTTCCGGTGGTGGTGGAAGTGATCCTCGAGAAGGTCACCAACATCTCCATGGGCACCGAGCTGGACAACGTGAACGAGTTCGAGGATCTGGCCGAACGCTCCCAGGACGCCCCGACTGCGATCGTGGCACTGCTGGACTAGCAGCTCCCGTCCCGGGGCGGCCCTGCGGGGCTGCCCCGGGACACCTGACTTTTTGAAAGGAAGTACCGGCATGCGCGTGGTCATAGCACCGGACAAGTTCAAGGGTTCGCTGACCGCTCCGGACGTGGTCGCGCACCTGGCCGCCGGCCTCCGCTCAGTGCCGCTGCCGGTGGGACAAACCTGGGAAATCGACGGCATTCCCGTTGCCGACGGCGGTGAAGGCACCTTGGATGCCGCCGTCGCGACCGGCTTTACCCGCCGCAGCGCCCTGGTCAGCGGGCCGACCGGGGAACCCCTGACCGCGGAGTTCGCGGTCCGCGGCGGAGAAGCAGTCATTGAGATGGCCACCGCTTCCGGGCTCGCCGTCCTTCCCGGGGGCGTCAAGGACGCACTGCGGTCCAGTTCCCGGGGAACCGGAGAGCTGATCCGGGCCGCCCTGGACTCCGGCTGCACCCGGATCATTCTTGGCGTCGGAGGCAGTGCCAACACCGATGGCGGGGCGGGGATCCTGCAGGGACTCGGTGCCCGTCTGCTGGACGCGGACGGCCGGGAACTCCCCGGCGGCGGAGCAGCCCTGGCCCGGCTCGCAGGCATCGACTCCTCTGCCTTGGACCCCCGGGTGCGGGAAGCACGCTTTGTCCTGGCCAGCGACGTGGACAATCCGCTGTTGGGACCGGACGGCGCCGCGGTGGTTTTTGGTCCGCAGAAGGGCGCTTGCGCGGAAGACGTCCAACTGCTCGATGCCGCCCTGGCGAACTTCGTGCAGGTTCTCGGTTCCCACTTCGGACCGCGGGCCCTGGATGCCGCCAACGCTCCCGGGGCAGGAGCCGCCGGGGGAGTCGGCTACGCGGCACTCGCGGTCCTCGCCGCTGACCGGAGGCCAGGCATCGACGTCGTCCTGGAATTCACCGGACTGGCAGACCGGTTGTCCGGTGCGGACCTGGTTATTACCGGCGAAGGCAGCCTCGATGAGCAGAGCCTGCTCGGCAAGACCCCCCTGGGGGTTGCCCGGGCAGCTGCCGCGGCGGGCGTGCCGGCCATCGCGGTCTGCGGACGCAGCACCCTGCTCGATCAGCAGCTCCGGGCGGCCGGATTCGACCGCGCCTATGCCCTGACCGATCTGGAACCCGACACGGATAAATGCATGGCCGGCGCCGGACCGCTCCTGGAACAGGTGGGGTCCGCCATCGCCGGACAGCTTATTGGCGGACCTTTTACGGGTGGATCCCGGCCGGAACCAGCCAAAACCCGCTGACAGCACCGTTCCCGAACTACCTACCGACCCCAACCAAAGGATCCTCATGGCCACGACACAGTCCCAGTCCCCGCTCCGCCTCTCCCCCGGCAGCGAAGCCCCCGGTTTCACACTGCCTGACGCCGCCGGCAGGCAGGTGTCCCTTGCCGATTACCGGGGCAGGAACGTCATCGTCTATTTCTATCCCAAGGCCGCGACGCCGGGGTGCACCACTGAAGCGTGCGACTTCCGCGACAACCTGGCCTCGCTGCAGGGTGCCGGCTACGAGGTCCTGGGCATCTCCCCCGACCCGCTGCAGGCTCTGGCTGACTTTGCTGAAGACCTCAGCCTCACCTTCCCGCTTCTTTCGGACGAGGACCATTCCGTTGCCCGTGCCTACGGGGCCTGGGGACCCAAGGTCATCAACGGACAGGAACTCGTGGGCGTGCTGCGCTCCACTGTTGTTATCGATGCCGAGGGCCGCGTCGCCCTTGCCCAGTACCAGGTCGACGCTGCAGGTCATGTAGCTGCCCTGCGTGAGGAACTGGCAGCCAAGGGCATCTAAAGTTGTCCCTATGACTGCACCTGTTGACCTGACCGCCGTTTTCATCCCCAATCCCGGAGAGTTCTTCCGCGTGAAGCTGGCTCTGGAAATCGCGATTGAACAAGTTCTTTCCGAGCCCGGCTGCCTTCGCTACGAAATCACTGAAGAATCCGAGGACCGGATTGTCCTGACCGAACAGTGGGCCTCCGAGGAGGACCTCGCCCGCCATGCCAAGGGTGCTGCCAAGCAGGACCTGGATGAATCCCTGAGTGCACTGCTCGCTGAGCCGGTTGCCCTCACGCGCGGCTAGCTTGACCCTCCCCGGAAGGCGGGAAACCCTTCCGGGGAGATGCCGCTACGGGCTGATCTCCAGCCGGTGGATGGAGTCAGGTTCCGCACCAAACCGGCGGAGCACCGCGGCCACCGCTTCCTCATGCTCGTCGTCCACGGCTGCGTAGACCCGCAGCCGGTCCTCGAAGTCCAGCTTCCGCACATCGGAACGGAACACCTCTGTGCGGACCCGACCGGTGTAAACCGTCGTCTCCATCAGTTCCAGTGAGCGGGCGCCCGCCATGAGCAGGGCATCGCGCAGACCATCGATCCGGTCGGTGTTCACAATTGCGCTGACCAGGTGCCGCGGCGGCGGAACCGCCCCGGCGGGCTGGCGTCCCGGCCCCGCACCCCGGCCGCTGGTCGTGGGACGGGCCGTAATCCCGCCCAGCGAATACCCAGCCTGCCCCTGCTGCACCCGGTCCAGCGAATCCTGCTCCGGACCGGGTTCGCGCAGTCCGATGGCCCGGCTGATCAGCGCCGCGATGAGCCAGCTGACCACGAAGGAAAACAGGACCACGCACACGATCGCCACGATCTGATGCCAAAGAAGATACCCGCCCCCGCCGGCGAACAATCCATCGTCGCTGACCGGGTTGACCGCACTGTCGGCAAAGAAACCGAGCAAAAAGGACCCGGTCACCCCGCCCACAAAGTGCACGGCAATGACGTCCAGCGCATCGTCATAGTGCAGCAGGTGCTTGAGCCGAACGGCGAAGCAGCACACACACCCGGCGATCAGCCCGATGATCAGTGCCGACCCCGTGTTGACGAATCCTGCACAGGGCGTGATGGTGGCCAGCCCGGCGACCGCCCCGGACACGGCACCGACCAGGGTGGAGTACCCGCTGGTCAACCGTTCCACGAGCAGCCATGTCAGCATCGCCGCTCCGCCGGCAACATGTGTGTTCACCAGCGCCTGCGCGGCTATGGCGTTCGCCTGCAGCCCGTCCCCGGCGTTGAATCCGAACCAGCCGAACCACAGGATTCCCGCTCCCACCAGCATCAGCGGCAGATTGTTGGGCGAGGTCTTCAGCTGCGGCCAGCCGCGGCGCCGGCCCACCACAAGCAGGACGGCGACGGCGGCAGCCCCCGCGGACGCATGCACCACCATGCCTCCGGCCCAGTCCTGGGCACCGAGCTGGACCAGCCAGCCTTTTGGATGCCAGAGCCAGCGGGCCACCTGCGGATACACCAGGATCGAAAAGGCCGTCAGGAACAGCGTCCAGCCCGCAAACCGCAGGCGTCCCGCCGTCGCGCCCGTGATCAGGGCCGGCGTGATGATCGCGAACATCATCTGATAGGCCACGAAGGCGAGCGCGGGAATGGTGACTCCGGCCGCCACAGTGTGGAACTGAGGTGTGTCCACGTTGATCAGCGCCCAGGCGTCGAACTCACCGAACACCGAGGTGCCCTTGTTGCTGAAGGCGAGTGTGTATCCCACCAGGACCCAGGTGAGCGTGATGACGCCGAGCGGGATGATGTTCTGCATCATCATGGTCAGCACGTTCCGCACCGGAACCATGCCGCCGTAGAAGAGCGCCAGCCCGGGTGTCATAAAGAGCACCAGGCCGGCGCAGACCAGAACCCACGCGGTATCCGCCGCGTTCACCGCGGGCCTCCCCTACCCCGGCCGGCCGGACTACGCACGGTGGAGTGCACTGCTTCCGTTCCGGTGTTATATCCGGAGACCGCTGCCTGAACTATTTTTGGGAAGTTCTTCGGAAGGCTACTGCCGCCTGCCAGGGGTGCGCGCATCTGGTCCCCGCTTCCAACTCGTACCGCATGAGTGGTGGGCCGCCGGATCCCATAGACCTGTCGGGGTATCCCGGCTAAACGAGTTTACGTGCGCGGCACCGGGCAATAGAAGGCAAAAGGACACAACCGGGGCACCGGAGGCCGACACGGTTCAGTGCCAGCCTCCGATGCCCCGATTTGCCCTGGCGACGGCTGCCGCTAGTTGGCGTTCGCGCCCGTCACCCCGTGCGGGTCGATCACGTACTTGCGGGCTGCACCTGAATCGAACTCCCGGTACGCTTCCGGTGCCGCGTCCAGGTTGATGGCAGTGGCGTTGACGGCCTTGGCGATCTGCACCTTGTCATTGAGGATGGCCATCATCAGGTCCCGGTTGTACTTCATGACCGGACACTGTCCGGTGGTGAAGGACAGGGACTTCGCCCAGCCGGTGCCAAGGCTCAGCGAGAGAGATCCGACCTTGGCTGCTTCGTCCACCCCACCGGGATCTCCCGTGACGTACAGGCCGGGGATACCCAGGGCACCGCCGGCCGCGGTGACGTCCATGAGCGAGTTGAGCACGGTAGCCGGAGCTTCCGTCCCCGAGCCGTGCCCATGGCCGCGGGCTTCGAAGCCCACAGCGTCCACACCGCAGTCCACCTCGGGAACCCCCAGGAGCTGCTCGATCTGGTCCTTGGGATCGCCCTTGGAGATGTCCACCGTCTCGCAGCCGAAGCTGCGGGCCTGCGCGAGCCGGTCCTCGTTGAGGTCGCCGACAATAACGACGGCGGCGCCGAGCAGCTGGGCCCCGGCCGCCGCTGCCAGTCCAACGGGACCGGCGCCGGCGATGTAAACCGTGGAACCGGTGCGTACACCGGCAGTGATGGCACCGTGATAGCCCGTGGGGAAAATGTCGGAGAGCATGGTCAGGTCCATGATCTTATCCATGGCCTGGTCCTTGTCCGGGAACTTCAGCAGGTTCCAGTCCGCGTACGGCACCAGCGCGTACTCGGCCTGTCCTCCGACCCATCCGCCCATGTCCACGTAGCCATAGGCGCTGCCGGGCCGGTCCGGATTCACGTTCAGGCAGACCCCGGTCTTGCGCTCCTTGCAGTTTTTGCACCGGCCGCAGGAAATGTTGAAGGGCACGGAGACCAGATCGCCGACCTTGATGAACTCCACCCCTGGCCCGGTCTCGACGACCTCCCCGGTGATCTCGTGGCCCAGAATCAGGTTAGGCGGCGCGGTGGTCCGGCCGCGGACCATGTGCTGGTCCGATCCGCAGATGTTGGTGGTTACTACTTTCAGGATGGCAGCGTGGGGAAGTTTCCGGCCCACGTTGGCCGGATTCACCCCCGGACCGTCCTTGAGTTCAAAAGTGGGATAGTCGATGTCCTGAACTTCCACGACGCCGGGTTCGATATATGCAATTGCTCGATTGCCGCTCATGTATCTTCCTCGCCTTGTTACCTGGGTCTTCATTGACTGGTTACGTCCGGGCAGGCAGCCGGAGGCCACCTGCTCCCCCGGGAGCTCAGAGCCTACAGCGGAAGCTGCACCACGGCTAGGAGTGAAAATTCCGGGCATCCCCGCCGCCCGGCGTTCCGTGGGGTTTTTGGGATCTGTTCCGTGGGCGGCGTTCCGTCGGGTTTTTCGTGGGATTTGTTCCAGGGGCGGTGTTCCGCTGTTGGCTACCGGCCGACACGACACGGGTTCCCACTCTTTGTCACCTGGTGTGGCTGGAGTGACCTCATCTGCCACAGGACACAACACAGAGTGGGAACGCGTGTCGGCCCACGCCCGATGTTCCCACCCAGAGTTACGGGAGTGACCGAAGATAACCCGCCAGCAACAGGAGCATCATTCAGCGGGAACGGCGGCCGTCGGAGCCGCCCAGATCGGACTGGCTTAACGCAAAAACGGGGAGCCCTCCAAAGTGGAGGGGCTCCCCGCCGTCAAAAGACCGGGTTGAGAGGCCTGGTTAGTTGACCTGACCATCCTGGCCGGCCGCAGCCTGGCCCTTTTCCTGGGCGGCGATCTGCTCGTGAACGGCCTTCATGTCCAGGCCCTTGACAGCCTCTACCAGTTCGCTGAACTGGTTGGCGTTGAGGGCGCCGGGCTGGGAGAAGACCAGGACCTTTTCGCGGAAGGCCATCAGCGTGGGGATCGAGGTGATTCCGGCGGCAGCGGCGAGGCCCTGCTCGGCTTCGGTGTCCACCTTCGCGAAGGTGATGTCCTCATGCTGCTGCGAGACGGCGTCGTAAACCGGTGCGAACTGCTTGCACGGACCGCACCAATCAGCCCAGAAGTCAACGAACACGATGTCGTTGTCTTCGATGGTCTCAGGGAACGTTGCCTCGGTGATGTCAATAGTTGCCATAGCTTCAACGCTATCGGTCCCCCGCGGGGATGTCTGCAATTGTTCGCTCAGCGGTGAAGCGCCTTGCTAGCCCACGGATGAAAAGCCCAGGCGGGTCACTTTTGCGATGACCGGCAGGGCCTGGCGCAGCTTATCCCGTTCCGATTCCGCCAGCTGGGCCAGCAGTCCGGCCATCAGGGAAGCGCGCCTGGCGGTTTCCACCAGCAGTTTTTGACCGCCGTCGGGGGTGAGGGTCACCCGGACTCCCCTGGAATCGTCCGGATCCTGGGTGCGCCGGACCAGTCCGGCATGTTCCAGCCGGATGATCTGCTCGGTGGCACTGGGTACCTTGACGCCGAGGTTGCGGGCAATGTCGCTGACCCGCATGCCGTCTCCCGAAACCATCCGCAGAGTGACCAGCTGGTTGCTGGTGAGGCCAAACTCGGTGTCCATGTGGCGCACAAGGAACACGGCTTCACGCAGTGCTTCGCGGAATTCTTCGGCCAGGGGATCCAGCGCCGTGTCCTCGTTCATGCTTAAGAAGACTAGACCGTCTAGCCAATTGCGGCGCCGGGACGTGCCCGGACGGGCAACTTTTCCGTCAACTTTTTAACCTGGACGGAATCAGCCCGCAGAAAGTTTCCGGACAGCGAAAAACCCGTCCCAGCCAGTGGCTGGAACGGGTTTTCTTCGGTGGCAGATGAGGGATTCGAACCCCCGTAGGCATTGCCAGCTGATTTACAGTCAGCCCCCTTTGGCCGCTCGGGTAATCTGCCGAAGGCCTTCTTGCGAAGACTTTGTCCGCGGTAACCGCGGGCAAGACAACTTTACAGAAAATTCTCCCCAGATACGAATCGGGCCTCCGGAGTCAGAGTCCGCGGGCAATCCGGGCGCTGATCTGGGCGTAAAAACGCTCCGCCTGATCGGCAGTGACACTGCCCCAGGCAACGGCGTTCGCAAGGTCCCGCCGCACCCCGGCCAGGCGCTCCTCACTGCCCGGAACCTGCACGGCACGCACGGCTGCAGCTGTGTCGGTGTGTGCTGCCGAGTCACCCTGGTTGCCGGCAGGAGCGGAAATGGCACCCGCCTGCAGGGTGCTGGCCTGGGCGGCTGACGCGCCAATTCCCGTGACGGAAACCGCGGCGAGGACGGAGGACGCCGCAGCGGTGCGGAAACGGACACCGTTGAACCAGGATGAAGTTGCAGGAGTTGGCACAGGCTGGGTGGGATCGGTGTTCTCCTTGTTCATGTCTTCACCTTTTCCCGGCCGAATGTGAGAGCGGTGCATGTCGGCTGGACGCGCGCTGTGAACGCAGGACTGCCCGCGGGCGCAGCCCACCTATTAGGCTGGTGGGCAGGAACAACCGAACTACCAAGGAGCCACCATGGCCAGTGAGTCGACATTCGACGTCGTCAGCAAGATCGACAAGCAGGAAGTCGCCAACGCCCTGAACCAGGCGCAGAAGGAAATCGCCCAGCGCTACGACTTCAAGGGCGTCGGCGCGGAGATCGATTTCAGCGGCGAGAAGATCCTGATGAAGGCCAACTCCGAAGACCGGGTCAAGGCCGTGCTGGACGTCTTCCAGTCCAAGCTCGTCAAGCGGGGCATTTCGCTGAAGTCCTTCGACGACGGCGAGCCGTACGCGTCCGGCAAGGAGTACCGGATCGAAGGCACCATGAAGGAAGGCATCGCCCAGGACCAGGCCAAGAAGATCAACAAGCTGATCCGCGACGAGGGCCCCAAGGGCGTCAAGTCCCAGATCCAGGGCGATGAGCTCCGCGTCAGCTCCAAGTCCCGCGATGACCTGCAGGCCACCATGGCACTGCTCAAGGGCGCGGACCTCGACGTCGACCTTCAGTTCATCAACTTCCGCTAGGCCTTCCACCGGAATAACGACGGCGGCGCTCCCCGATTGGTTTGAAGCCTCGGGAGCGCCGCCTTTGTTTGATTAGCGGGCGCGTTAGGGCGCCAGTTCGACGTCGTCCGCGGCGGGTCCGTCGGTGCCCGCATCCTGGAGCTCCGCACCGCCGACAGCCTGCCCCATCCAGGTCAGCAGCTCCCAGGAATGGCCGTGTGCCTCCGGCCGGGGACGGGATTCGAGCACCACGATGCCCGTATTGCTCAGGGCGTTGTGGATGATGAAGTCCGGTGCCACGTTGTGTGCCCGGGAGGTAGCCCAGGCCCGGATGATCGCCCCGTGGCTGAAAATAACCGGCACCTGGTGGCCGGAGCGGTGCAGTTCCGCCACCACCTCGTCGAAGCGGCCCAGGGTTTCTGCACCGTCCGGGCCGCCGGGCATGGAAACCGAGAGGTCCCCGTTCACCCAGGCATAAACGGTCTGCAGGTAGGAGCGGATGGACTCCGGGTCCCCGCGCATTTCCAGGTCTCCGGCGGAGATCTCCCGCAGCCCGTCCCGAACTTCAATCGGCTGGGCCAGTGCGTTCGCCAGTGGCTCCGCCGTGAGCTGCGTCCGGATGAGGTTGGACGCGTACACCGCGCTCACCTGCTCGTGTCCCAGTGCCTGCGGCAGCGCCGCCGCCTGGGCCAGTCCCAGTTCGGTGAGACCTGGGCCGGGTGCCTCCGTGTCCAGGAGCCGTTCAATGTTGGACGGCGTCTGGCCGTGCCGCACGAGGATCAAGCGCACCGGTTTACCTCCCCTACTTTGCTGCTTGCTGCTTAGGAACCCAGCGGGCGGCCGGCCATGTTCTCCAGCCGGCGGATCCGGTCCGCCATCGGCGGGTGGGTGGCCAGCAGGCCCCTCACGCCGTTGCGGAACGGGTTGGCAATCATCAGGTGGGAGGTGTTGACCAGTTTCTGGTCCGTGTTGGGCAGCGGAGCCTGCTGGGTTCCGGTCTCCAGCTTCCGCAGGGCCGAAGCCAGCGCCAGCGGGTCATCGGTCAGGGTCGCGCCGTCTTCATCGGCGTCGTACTCCCGGGTACGGCCGATCGCCGTCTGGATCAGCGTTGCGGCCAGCGGGGCCAGGATTGCCATGGCGATCATGGCCAGCGGGTTCTGGTTGCGGCGGTCGCCGCCGCCGAAGAGGAGCAGGAACTGGCCAAGCGAGGTAATCACGCCGGCAATCGCTGCGGCAACCGAGGAGGTGAGGATGTCCCGGTTGTAGACGTGCATGAGCTCGTGGCCCAGGACACCGCGCAGTTCCCGTTCATTCAGGAGCTGGAGGATGCCCTGCGTGCAGCAGACCGCAGCGTTCTTCGGGTTGCGTCCGGTGGCGAAGGCGTTGGGTGCCATCGTGGGCGAAATGTAGAGCCGCGGCATCGGCTGGTTGGCCTTCGCTGAAAGCTCGCGGACAATCCGGTACATTTCCGGTGCCTGCGCCTCGGTGACGGGTACGGCGTGCATGGCCCGGATGGCCAGCTTGTCGCTGTTCCAGTAGCTGTAGGCCGTGGTGGCGAGGCCGATAGCCAGGAAAATCCAGATAAACGACGAGTTGCCCGTGCCGCTGGAAAGCAGGCCGCCGATGACCAGCAGCACGGCGAAGAGCACCCCAAAAAGGGCTGCAGTCTTCAAACCGTTGAAATGTTGGTGCACGTGTACACGATCCTTCCTGGGCGGAAGGCCCCGCTGCCCCTCAGGCCAGCCGGTCCAAGACCTTCCGCGTTACGTTTCAGTACGTTTCTGTAGGGCTTTAACGCTCAAGCGTGCCACACTGTTCCGCGCCGCCACAGGGATGCCGTGCCTACGGAGCCGGGTTGCGGGCGTCGTAACGGGCGAACCCCGGCTGCACCTTGGCCAGGACGGCGACGGCGGCCACGCAGGCCAGTCCCCCGGCAACCGCTGCCCAGCCTTCACCCAGGAAAGAGGCGTCCAGGCCGGACACCAGGCCCCCCAGCCGCGGGCCACCGGCAACAACGACGACGAAAACGCCCTGCAGGCGTCCGCGCATGGCATCCGGGGTCGCGGATTGCAGGATGGTGGAGCGGAAGACGCCGCTGATCGAGTCGGCAACGCCGGCCACCCCCATCGCGAGCGCTGCCGGGAGCAGCCAGGGGGAGACGCCACCGCCGTCGTTCTCCCCAGCCATCACCACAACGGCACCGAACGCTGCCACGGAAAGTCCCCAGGCAACCACTGACCACATCACCGCCAGACCCTGCCGCCGGACCAGTCCCAGCGGCCCGGAAAAAAGCCCGGCAAGGAAGGACCCGGCAGCCACGGATGCGAGGAGGATGCCGACGGTTTCCGCACCGCCGCCGAGCATCAGCGCCCCGATCGCCGGCAGCAGGGCCCGCGGCTGGGCCAGCACCATCGCGGCCAGGTCCACAATGAACGTCATCCGGATGTTGGGGCGGGTACCCAGGAACGTAAAACCCTCCAAAACCGACTTCAGGCCGGCCTTCTGCACCTGCCCCTCCGGCGGCATGGGAGCAAGCCGGTACAGCGCCCACATGGCAGCGGTAAAGGTGACGACGTCGATCGTGTAGGTCCAGCCGTAGCCCACCTGCCCTACCAGCACGCCGGCGAGGAGCGGTCCGGCGGCCATGGCCAGCCCAAACGTGATCATGTTCAGCGCGTTGGCTGCCGGCAGAAGTTCCGGGCGGACCAGGCGCGGAATAATGGCGCTGCGGGCGGGATGGTTCAGGCCGGCGGCACCGGAGTTGACCGCTATCAGCGCGAACAGCAGCCACACGTTCCCCAGGCCGAGCCAGGCCTGCGCGGCGATGCCGATGGTGGTGGCCCACAGGATCACCGCGGAGAAGAGCGCCACCTTGCGCCGGTCGTAGGCGTCCACGACTGACCCGCCATACAGGCCGGCCAGGACCAGGGGCAGCAGTCCAACGACGCCGAGCATGCCGACGTAGAGGCTGGACTGGGTCAGGTCGTAGACTTCCAGGCTCACGGCGACCAGGGTCAGCTGGGTGCCCACGGCCGAAAGCGCCGTTCCCGTCCACAGCCGGCGGAATTCCGGGCTTTCGCGCAGCGGGGTCAGGTCAGCTAGCAGTCTTGGCACCAGAGCAGTCTAGGTGAGCTGGGGCCGCATCCCCGCCGGGTTACGTCCGGTGGAGCCGCCGGTATCCGGCGCGGCGCGTCTTTAGAGCCCGGAGGCGCCCCCGGCGTTGTCGCTGCCTTCCTTCGCCGTGGCCGGCCGCAGGCGCCGCAGCTCCGCGATACGCAACCGCAGGAAGATAATCGACAGCACCAGGGCCCACACCAGTAGAACGAACAGGGCCACAATTCCCAAGATGTAGAGAAGAAAGAAAAAAGCGCCGATTCCCTGCATTGCCATCATGTGTGTCCCCCGGTTGACGTGAATTCGTTTCTCGATGCTATCCCGGACCGTTCGAACGAAATACCAAGCATACTTACGGTAGCCTTGGGATCTGATCACCCACCGAAGGAGGCACCGCTTGCTGACCCGCAATGTCGCCGATGGCATCCACCTGGTTGAGCACGCCTTCACGAATGTTTATTTGGTTGAAGATGAGCGCAGCCTCATGATCGTGGACAGCGGCCTGCCTGCCGCCCAGCACGCGGTTTCCAGCGCCGTCAGGTCACTGGGCTATGGGCCGGGATCAGTCAGCGCCATTGTGCTAACCCACGGGCACTTTGACCACACGGGCACCGCTGCGAAGCTGCGTGCCGAGTTCCGGGCCCCGATCCTGGCCCATCCCGCGGACCACTACATTGCCGCCCACCCCTACCGGTACGCCCACGAGCGCAGCCGCTGGACGTACCCGCTGCGCTTCCCTGCCTCGCTGCGCTCACTTGGAGCCATGACGCTGGCAGGAGCCCTGCTGGTCCGGGGTGTTGCCGATGTTCAGGATCTTGGTCCGGAGAGTGGAACCGCCCTCCCCGGCACCCCGAACCTCCTGCACACTCCGGGGCATACTGCCGGGCACGTCGCCCTGCACTTCCCCGAGCGCGATGCCTTGATCTGCGGTGATTCCATCGTGACCTTCAACCCGTACACCGGGCACCGCGGACCGCAGATTGTTTCCGGTGCTGCGACGGCGGACAGCGGCGTCGCGCTTGCTTCACTGCAGGCCCTCGCAGATACCGGCGCCAAGACCCTCCTGACCGGCCACGGCGACCCGTGGACCGGGGGAGCGCAGGCCGCCGTCGAGCAGGCACTGGCCCGCGGGGCGTCGTAGCGGCCCGGCGTCCGCAACAGTCCAGGCCCGCAGCAGCCCGAAGCCGCTTCGGTCCCGCAGCCCTAAGCGGCTCCCCGCTCCAGCTCCTCGGCGACAATCCGGTGCAGCACAGGATCCCCCACCGGACGGAAATGGCCCATGGCCTCCAGGACGATGTTGCGCGCCCCCTCCAGCTGACTGCCGCCCGGTATGTGCGGGTCAAAGGACGCATAGACCGAGGTGATACGTGAGTTGGTCTCAAGGTTCGCCTGCAGCCTGCGCAGATGAAAGTCCCGCGGAGAAAAGGCACGGATGGAGCGGAGCGGAAAAAGCCGGGCATACGGCGAACCGGCAAAGGGGGTGTTGATGGCCACCAGGTGGCTGATCCGGTTCCCCTCGGGTCCCAGCAGCAGCTTCTTTCCGATGAGCCCGCCCTTGCTGTGCGCCACGATGGCAGCGTGTTCGATACCCCGATGCCGCAGATACGCCTCCACCCGCCGGGCCATCTCCTCCACAGTCCCCCGGTTGTAGCCCAGGGACCGGACCGCGTGCACGGGATGCCCGCGGCCGGCCAGATACTGTGCCAGCGGGCGCAGGAACTGCCAGTTCTCATAGACCCCGGGGATCAGCAGAACCGGTTCCCGCGGATCCACTCCGGCAGCGGGCTGCAGGAAGACGGCTGGATCCGACTGGAAGATGAACCCCTGGATCTGCCAACGGACCACGTACGCGTAGTCAGCGGCCCAGGCCGCCGCCAGCAGCAGCCGGCGGCGGACCCCCGCACCCACGGCCGGCGGGCGTTGCACCTCCTCAGCCTGCGGACTCAATCCCCAGCCTCCCCCACCCTGCGCACCCACGCCGCGGCTTCCGCCGGACGGTTCCACATCAGCACGTGCGGCGAGTCCGGAATTTCGCCCAGCAGCGTTCCGGGCCGGGCCCCTTCCAGCCGGGCCAGCCAGGACGGCGGAACAATGGGATCTTTGGCCCCGCGCACCACGCCAACGGGAGCCTGCACCATGGCAAGGCGTTCCTCCAGCCGGTGCTCCATCATCCGGCGCAGCGTGGCCAGGTACCAGCGCGGCCCGGCGCGGAGATAGTCAGTGAACACAATCCGGTTGACGTCCAGGGTTTCATGCAGCGTGTCCTGCGCCAGCCGAAGGGCCTGGAGAGCAGCATTGCGCTCGGCCCGGTTGACGGTGGGAGCCAGGAGCAGCACTGACGACACCAGGTCCGGCGCCAGGAGGGCAGCCTCCACCGTGACCTGGCAGCCCATGGAGTGCCCCACCAACCGGGCCCGGGCAATCCCGGCCCTCCGCAGGGCCTGGATCACGACGTCGGCGTAGCCCGCCATCGTCAGCGCCTCCGACGGGCGCGGCAGCCCGCCATGCCCGGGCAGCTCCACGCAGTGCACCCGGTGATCGGCAGACAGCTCGTGGGCCAGCCGCTCAAAATACCGTGCCGATGCACCGATCCCATGGATCAGGACCACCTCCGGGCCGGCGGCCCCGGAGGTGCGCAGGCCGACGTCGCACTCCCCCACCCGCAGGCGCTGCACCCGTGTCTGGCCCTGTGTTTCTGACCCCGCTCCGGGCATTCCTACTCCTTCCGGACGGCAGCCGGTGCCGCCAACACCACCACCCTAGCGCCAGCTTAGGCTGACCTTATTATGAATTAGTCAGAATAAGGGCGTATGCTCTAGTCATGACTTCCACAGCAGCCTCAGCGGCGGCCACTGACAAGTGGTCGGCCGAGTTGCGTGCACACGGACGCCGGGTCACCAAACAGCGCCTGGCAGTGCTGGAGGCCGTCGACTCCGCTCCGCATGCCGGAGCTGACGACGTCGCGGCCGCTGTCCGGGCCACCCTTCCGGACATCAGCCTGCAGTCCGTCTACGTAGTCCTGGCCGACCTCACCGACACCGGACTCCTCCGCAGGATCGAGCCGCCGCACTCGCCGGCGCGCTACGAAACCCGAGTGGATGACAACCACCATCACGCGATCTGCACCGGCTGCGGCCGGATCGAGGATGTGGACTGCGCCGTCGGGCACGCACCGTGCCTGACCCCCAGCGACACCCACGGCATGACCATCCAAATTGCCGACGTCCTGTACCAGGGCCTCTGCGCGGACTGCGCCGCGAAGGCCGGCGCGGACACCGCAGCCAAGACTTCCTGACCTATCGACTTACCAGTTCATCCACAAGAAAGAGAGAGAATGTCGAACTTCACCACTACCCAGACCGGCACTCCGGTTGCCAGTGACGCACACTCGCTGAGCAACGGTGCCGACGGCGCGATCGCACTCCACGACCGCTACCTGGTCGAGAAGCTGGCCCAGTTCAACCGGGAGCGCATCCCGGAGCGCATCGTGCACGCCAAGGGCGGCGGCGCGTTCGGCGAATTCACCGTCACCGAAGACGTTTCCAAGTACACCCGTGCGGCTGTCTTCCAGCCCGGCACCACCACCGAGACCGTGCAGCGGTTCTCCTCGGTTGCCGGTGAAATGGGCTCCCCGGACACCTGGCGCGATGTGCGCGGCTTCGCTCTGCGGTTCTACACCTCCGAGGGCAACTACGACATCGTCGGAAACAACACCCCGGTGTTCTTCATCCGCGACGGCATCAAGTTCCCCGACTTCATCCACTCGCAGAAGCGCCTCCCGGGTTCCGGCCTGCGTGACGCCGACATGCAGTGGGATTTCTGGACCAACTCCCCCGAGTCCGCACACCAGGTGACCTACCTGATGGGCGACCGCGGCATCCCGCGCTCCTGGCGTGAAATGCCCGGCTTCGGTTCGCACACCTACCAGTGGATCAACGCTGCAGGTGAGCGCTTCTGGGTGAAGTACCACTTCGTCTCCAACCAGGGCAACCACGAAATCACGGGTGCCGAGGCTGAAAAGATCGCCGGCGCGGATGCTGATTACTACCGCCGCGACCTGTACGAGAACATTGCCAACGGCAACTTCCCGTCCTGGGACCTGCACGTCCAGGTCATGCCGTACGAAGACGCGAAGACCTACCGGTTCAACCCGTTCGACCTGACCAAGGTCTGGCCGCACGCGGACTACCCGCTGATCAAGGTGGGCACCCACACGCTGAACCGCAACCCGGAGAACTTCTTCGCGCAGATCGAGCAGGTTGCCCTGTCTCCCGCGAACCTGGTCCCCGGCATCGACGCCAGCCCGGACAAGATGCTGATGGCCCGCATCTTCTCCTACCCGGATGCCCAGCGTTACCGCATGGGTGCCAACTACAACCAGCTGCCGGTGAACGCACCGAAGGCTCCGGTGCACAACTACTCTCAGGACGGCGCCCAGCGCCACTTCTTCAACTCCCCCGAGACTCCGGTTTACGCACCCAACACCCTGGGCGGCCCCGTGGCTGATCCGGCTCTTGCCGGCGAAGGCGGCTGGGAAAGCGACGGCGCGCTGGTGCGTTCCGCCGCTACCCTGCACCCCGAGGACAGCGACTTCGGCCAGGCCGGAACGCTGTACCGCGAGGTCTACGACGACGCCGCCAAGGAGCGTTTCCTGGAGACCATCACCGGTGCCGTCTCCGGTGTGCAGCGCCCGCACATCCGCGAAGCTGCCATCCAGTACTGGACCAATGTGGACGCCGATCTCGGTGCGAAGCTGCGTGCCAGCCTCGCAGCCGGCGAGACGACGGCCAACGAGCAGGCCGAGTACGTAGGCGTCGCGGAGTAATCTGCGCGCCTGACGCGAAAGCGGCCGGTCCCTTCGGGGGCCGGCCGCTTTGTCCTTGTTACCGGGAGGGCCAGTACCAGATCAGCAGCATGGTCACGAGGAACCCGGTGAGGAAATTCAGCTTCAGGAACCGCTTCCAGCCGGTGTTGGCCGTTTCCGAGCGTTCATCGGTGATCGCCAGGAACGGCAGCAGGTTCAGCAGATACGGCACCGCCAGCAGCGCACCCAGCAGTGCCGGCCACGGCGCCAGGAGCATCAGCAGCCCGGCAGCCAGATAGGCGGCGGCAGCGAACCAGACCACGGTCCTCGCCCCCAGGACGGTCGCGATAGAGGAGATCCCGCCTTCCCGGTCCGGCAGCACATCCTGCACGGCTCCGAAGGCCTGACTGGCCATCCCCCACAGGAAGAAAGCACCAAGCACCGCCCACAGCCCGGGGGTGAATTCCGCTCCCGCCAGCACCAGCGCGTAAAGCGCCGGGGAGACGAAGTGCGTACTGGAGGTCATCGAATCCAGGAAGGGCCGTTCCTTGAACCGGAGCCCGGGCGCACTGTAGGCAACGACGGCGAACACGCTCACCGCCAGCACCAGCCAGGACAGCGGGGAGCCCAGCAGGACCAGCGCCGCGAGGAACGGCACATTGGACACAACTGCGGCCAGCAGCGTGATCCGGTGGAAGCGCCGGTCAAGCAGTGCTCCCTCCACCCCGCCCTTGCGGGGATTGCGCAGGTCCGACTCGTAATCGAACACATCGTTGATGCCGTACATGGCCAAGTTGTACGGCACCAGGAAATACAGTGTGCCGACGATCCAGGCCAGGTCGATTTGTCCGGCCGTCAGCAGGTACGCGGCAGCAAACGGATAAGCCGTGTTGACCCAGGACAGCGGCCGGGAGGAAAGCAGCAGCATCCGCAGCGTGGACCCGGGCGCCCTGGTGGCTGGTGCACTCATGATTTTTCCTCCCGAAGGGGTTTACGGGACCCCAGCAGTTCCCACAGGGCCGGCAGCAGCAGCACCGCGGCCAGCGGATAAGCAAAGTCCTCCAGCGGAGCGAGCCCCAGGAAGGCTCCGGAGATCCGGTCCGGATTGTAGCCAAAGAGTCCGGCGGCAATCATCAGGTTGTCGAAGACGGCCGTCAGCAGCAGCAGGATGCCGGCAGTTCCGGCCAGCGCCGCGAGGAAAGCCGGGTTGGCGCGGTTCCTCCTGCGCCGGCGGATCAGCGCGGCGGTCAGCACCAGCGCGGCCGGGACCAGGAAGCACAGGTTCAAAAGCCAGTACGTCACCGCTGCACCTCGCTCGAGCGGCGCAGCCTGCCGCTGCGGGACCGGCCGGCCAGGTGCACAGCCAGGACCCGGATCAGGCCGAACAGCACCATGGTCAGATAGCAGAGGAAGGCGAGGAAAAACGCTTCCTCGAGCGGGAGGTGAGGCGCCAGTTCCACACCGAGCATGAACCTGGTTTCACCCCGGTAGAAAATATCCAGGCCAATCCCGAAGAGGTCCCAGACCAGGAAAAACACCAGGCCGGTGCCCAGCACCAGGGCGGCACGCCAGGGGGCGGCGAAAAAGAACAGCCGAAAGCGGTGGTCGAGCAGCATCATGCAGCCAATCGAGGCCAACAGACACAACAGGTAAAGCGCACCCACTAGGCTGCACCATCCACGGCGGCCGTAGTGCGGGCACCGGAAACCGGTTCGGGAAGTGCTTCCGTGCCGGTCTCACCGCGCAGCCGTTTCAGCACCAGTTCGGCGCTGATCAGGCACATCGGGAGTCCGATGCCGGGGAGGGTGGATCCGCCGGCGTAGAGAAGCCCGTCCACCTTCCGGCTGGCGTTGGATCCGCGGAAGAATGCGCTCTGTTTGAGCACATGTGCAGGGCCCAGGAGGGTCCCCCGCCACGAGTTGAAGTCGTTGGTGAAATCACCCGGGCCAACCGTGCGCCGCACCGTGATGCGTTCAGCGAGGTCCGGGATGTCCGCCCAGGCGGCGATCTGTTCAATCACGGAGTCGGCCAGCGCCTCAAGACCGGCGTCTCCGGAGCCGTCGATTCCACCGGTGCCGAGGGCGGGGTCCGAAGGAACGGGCACCAGGACAAACAGGTTTTCGTGTCCATCGGGTGCTGCGCTTTCGTCGGTGGCGCTCGGTTTGCAGATATAGAGCGAAGCCGGGTCCGGAACCTGGGTGTCCGCTCCGAAAATCTTCTCGAAGTTCGCCTCCCAGTCCTGGGTGAACAGCAGCGTGTGGTGCAGCAGCTGCGGCAGTTCTCCCTTCACGCCCAGGTGCAGCAGGATGCCTCCAGGGCCCGGAACCCTGCGTTCCCAGTACTTCTCCGGATAGGTCTGCAGTTCGGCCGACAGCATCGCCGTCTCGGTGTGGTGCAGGTCGGCGGCGGAAACAACCAGGTCTGCCTCCAGCAGCACGCTGGAGCCGGAGGCATCGGTGTACTGGACTCCCGTGGCCCGGGGTTTCCCGGGGCCCGGAGCGGTGCGGATTGAGGTGGCGTTGGCGTTCAGCAGCACCTTCACGCCCTGCGCTTCCGCCAGGCCGGACATCGCGGTGATGATCCGGGAGAAGCCGCCCTGCGGATAGAGCACTCCGTCGGCGAGATCCAAGTGGCTCATCAGGTGGTACATGCTCGGCGTGATGAACGGCGAGGAGCCCAGGAACACCGCGGGGTAGCCGAGGATCTGCCGCAGGCGCGGGTCGGTGAAGCGTTTCGCCACGAAGGCACTCAGCGGCTGCAGCAGCAGGCGTGCCAGCCGGGGGCCGCGGGCCAGCACATCCCGGCGAAGCAAGGGGGTAAAGGACGCGAAGGTGCTGTAGAGGAAGCGCTTCTTGGCCAGCCCGTAAACCTCGGACGCTGAGTCCAGGTAGGCGGCCAGCTTGGCTCCTGCGCCAGGTTCCAGTGACTCAAACAGTGCGAGGTTCTTTTCCCGCGTGGCCTGGATGTCCACCGGGTTCCGGTCCCCTTCGAAGTAAACGCGGTAGCCCGGGTCCAGCTGCACCAGGTCCAGCTGCTCTGCCGCACTGGTACCCAGCAGGCGGAAGAAATGGTCAAAAACCTCGGGCATCAGATACCAGGAGGGGCCGGTGTCGAACCGGAAACCGTCCGCCTCCCAGCTGCCGGTCCGGCCGCCGATGCTCCCGTTCTTCTCCAGCACGGTCACGTCCAGGCCTTCTCGGGCCAGCAGCGCGGCGGTGGCGATGCCGGTGATACCGGCTCCAATCACGACGGCGGTGCGGGGCTGGGCTCCGCGGTGCCTGGTCCGGTTAGGGGAGCTGCGGCGGGATGTTGCGGTGCGGATCATGGCGCCCTTTCGGCGTCGGGTGCGGATGGGGCCGGGGTAATGCGGCGCAGACCATGGGCAAGCACTGCTTCAGCTGCCAGGCGCACTTTTACGGGGTTGGGCACCCGGATCCTGGTGGTGCGCAGTGCTGCAGCCGGGGTGCGGCGCAGCCGGCGGGCCAGCTCCGCGAAAAGTTCCTGCGCCAGGGCGACGGCGGCACGGCATTCCCGGGGCAGTTCAGCAATTGCCGCCCCGGAGACCAGCAGGTCCGCTTCGATATCATCCAGGAGCCGGTGCTTGTCAGCTTCGGTGAATGCGGCCACGGTGATTCCCGGAAAGTAGCTGCGGCCCAGGGCTTCGAAGTCCTCTGCAAGGTCGCGGAGGAAGTTCACCTTCTGGAAGGCAGCCCCCAGCCGCTGAGCACCCGCGTTGAGGCGCTTCTCCTGGTCGGCGGGTACCTCCCGGCCGTCCAGGAAGCACCTCAGGCACATGAGGCCCACCACTTCGGCGGACCCATACACATAGTCTTCGAAGGTTGCCTGGGTGTGCTCCACCCGGTCCAGGTCTGCCCGCATCGAGCGGAAGAACGGTTCGGTCAGGTCCGTGCCGATCCCCGTTTGGCGTGCGGTCAGGGCAAAGGCATGAACCACCAGGTTCACGCTGTAGCCGGACCGCAGGGCCGCTGCGGTCTCCGCTTCCAGTCCGTCCAGCAGGCCCCGGATCTGGTCCGGCGGGATATCGGCGGCGGACGCGACGCCGTCCACAATCTCATCGGCCAGACGGACCAGCGCGTAGATCGTTTCGATCTGCCGGCGGGTCTGTGGGCTAAGCAGCCGCGAAGCCAGCCCAAACGACGTCGAGTAGGCCTTGATCATCACGGCGGCGGTTTCTGCCGCCGCCCGGTTGTACAGCCGCAGCCCGGACTCGTGCGCCATGCTTATCGGCTCCGGTTTACGGAGGAGGAGACGACGTCGTCGAGCATCGCGGCGAGCCCCGCCGGCACTTCCGCACAGTCCAAGTGGCTGCGTGCGCTGGCGGCATAGTCCGCCGCGAGGTTTTGGGCGTAGTCCCGGGCTCCGCAGTCCACGAGGATTTCCCTGGCCCGCTCGGCCTCGGCTGCTCCCATATCCGGGCGGCCGATGATGCCGGACAGCTCGGTCCAGCTGGGTGACTGGGCGGCATAGGCGATCAGCACGGTGCGCTTGCCTTCCCTCAGATCCCCCATGCTGGACTTGCCGGTGGCGCTTTCATTGCCGAAGACTCCCAGCAGGTCATCCACCACCTGGTAGGCGATTCCGGTATCCCGGCCGAACCGGCCCAGGGCGGCGACGGCGTCGGCCCCGGCTCCGGCCAGCACTGCACCGGCCCGCAGCGGAGCCTCGAAGGAGTACACGGCCGTCTTCAGCCGTTCCATGTCCAGGATGTCGCCCACCGGCGGAGCGCCCGGCTCAAAGGAGAAGTCGACGTCGATCAGTTCACCGGCCGCCGAAGCGAAGACTGCGTCATCCAAGATGCCCGCCAGCGTGTCCCGGGTGAAGGGATCGGTGGTGACGGAGTCCAGCATCCGGAACGCACCGCTCAGGGCAAGGTCTCCGGCAATGATTCCCACGGAGAGCCCGCGGTGCCGGGCAGCCTCCGGCGCTTCTCCGAAGGCTTCTGCACGCCTGCGGTACACCCCGGGTACGTTTTCCTGTCCGCGGCGGACGAAGTCGAGGTCGATTACGTCGTCATGCACCAGAAGTGCCGTGTGCAGCAGTTCGAAGGCTGCGCCCACCCGCGCCGCGGCAGTGATGTCCTGTCCGCCCAGGTGCGTGTAGGCGGTCATCACGATCCTCGGGCGCAGGCGTTTGCCGCCGGCAGTGGATTTTTCGAGCGTCTCCCAAAGGCTAAGGTAGCTGGGACTGATACGTCCCGCGCGCTCCTTGGCCGCGGCAAAAAACCCGTCCAGGACACGTTCCGCCTGCTGATGCGCAGTTATCTCGTCAAGCAAGTGTTCTGTATCCATGCATAAAGTAAACACTCTGATCGTTAGGGGAAGAAATGCCGCAACGCCGGGAGGAAGTCATTCTCGTCGATAACGAGGGCCGAAGGGTAGGTACTGAGGACAAATTTTCGGTACATACAACGGAGACTCCGCTCCACCTGGCCTTCTCCACGCACGTCTACTCACCGGACGGACGCATTCTCGTCACGCGCCGGGCACTGGGGAAACTGACCTGGCCCGGAGTCTGGACCAATTCGTTCTGCGGCCACCCGGGCCCGGGTGAAACCAACGAGGACGCCGTGGTTCGCCGCGCTGAGCGTGAGCTGGGCCTGCAGCTGCGGGACATCGCCGTCGCGCTTCCGGATTTCCGCTACCGCGCCGTGGATGCCTCCGGCATCGTCGAAAACGAGATCTGCCCGGTCTTCACAGCGGTGGCCGAGAAGGATCCGGTGCCGGCAGCCGATGAGGTCATGGACTGGACCTGGACGGATCCGGCCGAGCTGGTGCAGTCGGTGCGGCTGACACCGTGGGCATTCAGTCCGTGGCTGGTGCTGCAGCTTCCGCTGCTGTACCCCGAAAACGCCTGACCCAGCGCTCCCACGGCGCTTCCTGGCGCCAGTGCACGGCCAGGGTATGGAACGCCCGGGCGAACCGGCGGCGCAGGTTCGCCCCGCCGAGCACCGCCCGGGGAGCCATGCCCACCACCAGGGACCGTTCCCAGCCGCACCGGTAGTCCAGGCCGACGTGTGCACTCAGGCAGACGTCGTCGTGCTGTTCCGCGTCCTCCGTGTGGACTGCGTCACGGACGGCTTTCCACACCGCGGCCCGCAGCGCCAGGTTCGAGCCGAAGAGCGGACGGTGTGCCAGTGCCAGGCGCATCGCCTGATAATAGGAACCCAGGTACAGCCAGGTGATCACCGGGCCAATCCAGCCAGGGAACCCGTAGAACCGGCCCGGCCCACTGAGCACCGCCAGCTCCGGTTCCTCCGCGAAACGTGCGGCGATGCGTTCCACCCAATCGGGGGGCAGGACGCAGTCGGCGTCACAGCGCGCAATAATCTCCGCCTCAGCCGCGTCATAACCCGCTGCCGCGGCCACCGGGATGCCCGGGCCCATTTCGCGGACCACCCGGGCGCCGAAACGCGCGGCCACTTCGGCACTGTTGTCGGTGCTGTTGTTGTCCACCACCACAATTTCCGCCGGCTGCTGCGACTGCGCCGCGAGGGACGCCAGGCAGGCCTCCAGGGCCACGGCGTCATTCAGGCAGGGAATGACAACGCTGACGCCGGGGTGCTGAGGGGAAGGCATGCACGAGATTTTACGGGGAATCCGCTGGGAGCCGTGCAGGCCGCTGCGGAGAACGGATACTGTGCCTGCGGGTACGGGCTCGGATACCGTAAACGCATGATCGATTCCCTCCTCCGCCGCCCAGCCTCGAGCGCGGAGCTGGCCTCGGACGGGGTCCGCGCCCTGGGAGCGGTCAGCCTGCTTGCAGCCATGCTCTGGTACGGACCGGTGGAAGCAGCGCTGTTTGCCCTGGTCGCCTTGGGACTGCTGGTGTCCCGGTGCCTGCCTGCCGCCCCTCTGTTCTCCTTGCTGTACGGGCTGACGCTGCTGGCTGCCGCCTGGAGCAGCGTGCTGGACCTCTATGCCCGGATCAGCTGGTGGGACCTCGCCGTGCACTTCACGGCGACCGGTGCCATCGCCGTGATGGCCTGGTACCTGCTGGCTGCCTTCGGCGCGGTCACTGCCCGGCCCAGCGGCCGGCGGCTGCCCTTCTTCACGGTCACCGCCGTCGTCACCGCCCTGGGCCTGGCGCTCAGCGTGCTCTGGGAGTTCGCTGAATGGTGGGGGCATACCTTTGTGGATGACACCATCAACGTCGGATACCAGGACACCATGGGGGACCTCGCCGCCGGCGGCCTGGGCGCGGCGGCCTCCGGGTACCTGCTGGAGCGGATACTCCGCCGGTCCCCGGAGGACGCAGCACCTGCCTCAGGTGCCGCTGCGCCGCTGCACCGCCGCTTCCAGTGCTGAGACCAGCGTGTACAGCAGGATCGATGCCAGCGTAACAACGACGACGCCGGCCCAGACCTGGTCGTAGCGCGCCCGGGACACGGCCGAGACAATTCCGTACCCGATGCCCTGGCCGGTTGCGAGCCATTCCGCCAGCAGCGCCCCTGTGAGTGCCCCCGGAATCGACACCCGAAGGGCAGTGAAGAACGCCGGCGCGGAGGAGGGCAGGGCAACCTTGCGGAATGCATCCAAACGGGAGCCGCCGTACACCTGCACCACTTCCAGCATTGCCGGCGACGCCGACCGCAGGCCCAGCATGATGGTGACCAGCGCCGGGAAGAGCACCACGATCCCGCCCATGGCTGCGACAGTGGCTTCCTGCCGTCCGAAAATCAGGATGATCATGGGCGCCAGGGCTACCAGGGGCACGGAGCGCAGCAGCATGGCCATCGGCATCAGGGCCTGCTCGACGCCGCGGAACAGCGTGAAGATGCAGGCACCGGCGACGGCGGCAAGCATGCCTGCGGTGAACCCGAGGCCGGCGTCGAGCAGGGTCTGTCCCAGCTGCCCCATGATCAGCGCACGGTTCCCCGAAGCATCGCCATCCAGGAACAAATAGCTCCAGACATCCAACGGCCCCTTGCCGACATAGCTGGACACGTCGAAAACCTTCAGCAGCCCGATCCACAGGAGGCCGGCAGCGGCCAGGGAAAGCGCCAGGCCGGCCAGCCGCCGGACACCGGAGCGCAGCACCCCGCCCATCAGATGCCTCCCGCCCGGAAGGCCCACGGCGCAGCCAGCCGTGAAAGCATGCCGAGCGCGGCATATACCCCGCCGGCCAGGGCTGCGCAGGCGAAGGCGACGCCCCATACCCGCGCCACCTCGAGCGTCTGCTGCGCGTTAACCATCGCGGGCCCCAGCCCACGGTCCACTCCCCCGACATATTCCCCCAGAATCGCACCCAGGAGGGCCGCCGGTGCGGCAATTTTCAGTGCCGCAAGGACCGCCGGAACCGCGGCAATGATCCGCACTTTAACCAGCTGATGGATCCGCCGTCCGCCGAAGACCGCCACCACATCCAGGCTGGCGCGGTCAGCGGCTTTCAGCCCGGCCAGTGCGCTGACCATGGTGGTGAAGAAGACGGACAGGGCCGCCAGGGCAACGGCGGTCCCTGACGGCTCGCCCGAGCGCGGCGGCCCCAGGACGATAAAGATCACCGGTCCGACTGCGACGACAGGCAGGCAGTAGCTGACCACCGCCAGCTGGGTGGCGAGGCGTTCCACACGCGGGACCAGCAGCACCAGGAAAGCCAATGCCAGCGCCAGGGCGTTCCCCCAGGCATATCCTGCGCCTGCCTCCGCCAGTGTCACCGAGGCGTTGCGCCAATAGAACCCCCAGCCGTCCTCCCCCATCTGGGACAGGATCTGCCCCGGCGTCGGGATGGCTCCCGGCGCCCCCGCACCCGGTGAGCCGATACCGCGCAGGAACGTGGCTGCCCCAATCCACCACAGGGCAATGGCGGCAGCTGTGCCCAGCAGTCCCACGGCCCAGGGCGGCAGGTTGACCCGCGTCATGGCCGCTGCCCGCCGGAACCGAAAAGCAGGTCCGAAGCATGGTCATGCAGGGCATGGAATTCCGGGGTGCGCATCATGTCCGGAGTCCGCGGCCGCGGCAGGTCAACGGAAATGACCTCTTTCACCCGGCCCGGACGCGGGCTCATCACGGCCACGGTGTCGGACAGGAAAATCGCCTCGGAGATCCCGTGGGTAACCATCAGGGTAGTGGCGGGTTTCTCCGTCCAGATCCGCAGCAGTTCGAGGTTCAGCCGCTGCCGGGTCATGTCATCCAGCGCCCCGAACGGTTCATCCAGCAGGAGTACGGAGGGTTTGAGGACAAGGGCCCGGGCAATCGAGACGCGCTGCCGCATGCCGCCGGAGAGCTCGGCCGGCCGTGCCTTTTCGAATCCGTCCAGGCCCACCAGCCTGATCAGTTCCCGGATGTAGGCCTCGTCCGCCGGCCGGCCGGAAACTTCCAACGGCAGGCGGATGTTGGCATGGACACTGCGCCAGGGCAGCAGCGCCGAGTCCTGGAACGCAATTCCGAGTTCATTGCCGCGGCGCAGGTCCCCGGGGGTTTTGCCGTCGACCAGGACATCCCCGGTGGTGGGAGTCTCCAGTCCGGCCAGGATGCGCAAAACGGTGGATTTACCGCATCCCGAGGGGCCCAGCAGGGACAGGAATGATCCGCGGCCGGTGCTGAGGTTGGTCTCTTCCAAAGCCGTGACAGTACTCCTGCCGGAACGGAACGTCTTGCCCAGGTTCCGCAGCCGGATGCCGGTGCCCCCGCTGGCCACCGGCGGCAGCTGGGTGCCGGCAGAGGCCGCGGTGGCTGAGGGGTTGCCGGCCATCTACTTGAGCTCCGGGTTTTCTTCGTAGACCTCTGCCAGCAGGCTGAGATCGAAAATGTCCTCGGCCGCCAGATCGTATCCGGCCAGTTTCAGGATGGCCAGGTTGTCCTCGATCAGCGACTCGCTGATGGTGAACAGACCGTTGGCATCGGTTTCGGGAGAAACCACCAGCTTGGTGTTCTGTTCCTCGGCCTGCATCTTCTCCTTCGCCGGGTCCAGGTTCAGGTCCGCACCATAAACCTCGACGGCGAGCCGTGCCGATTCCTCCGCGTCCGCAACTGCATCTTTCCAGCCCCGCAGCGTGGCCACCAGGAACGCCTTGAGCTCCTCCCGGCGGGTCTCAATGCTCTCATCCGTGGCCACGAAACTCTCCGCGATGAACGGCAGCCCGTTGTCAGCAAACGGCAGCACCGCCGTCTTGTGGCCGGCCAGTTCCAGGGTCAGGACCTCATTGGTGAGATACCCAAAGAACCCGTCCACATCGCCGTTGACGAGCGGCTGCGGGTCGTACTGCACCGGAACCTTCTCCAAGGAGCCCGGATCGATGCCGTTGACCTCAAGCAGCGCGTCGAAGAGCGTTTCGTTGACGCCCGCCTGCACACCGATCCGCTTGCCCGCAAGGTCTGCGGGCGTGGTGATGGGAGCCCCGGTGAGAGAGACGATCACGAAGGGATTTTTCTGATACGTGGTGCCGATGATCTTCAGCGGCGCCTCTTCCTCCACAATGACAGGAGCCACCCCCATTGGGCTGGAGGTGCCAACGAGGGCACCCCCGGAGAGGACCATGGTTTCGGAGGATGTTCCGCCGGGGCCGCCGGCAATGAGGTTTACATCGGAAAAGCCTGCCTCGGCGTAATACCCGTTCGCGTCGGCAAAATACTCGCCCGCGAATTCTGCGTTCTTGATCCAGGACAGGTTCAGGTCCAGCGTGCCGTAGTCGGCGGCCTCGGTTCCGGCTTCTGCCCCAGATCCTCCGCAGGCGGTAACCAGCAGCAGGCTGGACGCGGCCAGAGTCGCGGCAAGGAACCGGAGGGGTGTGGAAGGCTTCGTCAATCGTGGTGTGCGGCTCATGGCTACCTGGACTTCCCATAGGTGCGGACGTGGTCAGCCCGAGCCTAGAAACGGATTGTTTCTGTGGCCGGCCAGGTGCGTTACGTTGCTGTAAACGGGTGTTTCGGCAGGTAAAAAAGGGCCGGCCGCAGCTGGAAAGCTGCGGCCGGCCCCATGCCTCTAGGCGTTAGTTGCTCGTGTAGCGGGCGTGTTCCTCATGTGCCCGGGCTACCTCGGAACGGATGTCCTCAATGTCCTTGACCTTGTTCCGGTATTTCATATCCATCTGCTCGATCTGGCGCTCTTCCTCGCAGAGAGCCGTGTAAATCCGCTCCCGCTCACCCTCATCAGCGGTGTAGGAAAGGTCCAGATAGGCGTTCGCGTGGCGGCGGGCATTGTTGACGGCGGTCAGGGCCTTGCCGGCCGGGCTCACCAGGGACGCAATGATCGTGACCACCAGGATGCCGATAATGACGCTCAGGGAGAGCCCTGTGCTGATTTCCACAACCTCGACGTGCTCGCCGTCGTTGATGAACCACAGAGTGTTCTCATGCAGGGCGTGGAGGACCAGCTTCACGCCGATGAACGCGAGAATCGCCGCGAGGCCGAAGGAGAGGTAGATGAGCCGGTCCAGCAGTCCGTCGATCAGGAAGTAAAGCTGGCGCAGGCCCATCAGGGAGAAGGCTGTGGCGGTGAAGACGATGAAAGTGCTCTGTGTCAGGCCGAAGATTGCCGGGATGGAGTCAAGCGCAAAGAGGATGTCCGTGCCGCCGATTGCCACCATCACCAGCAGCATCGGGGTCAGGACCTTTTTGCCGTTTTCCACGGTGAACAGCTTGTCGCCGTCGTAGTGGTCGGTGGTCGGCAGCACGCGCTTGGCGATCCGGATGATGAAGTTGTTCGCCTCATCGTGCTCGCCCTCGGGCTTGAGCAGGTTTCCGGCGGTGATCAGCAGGATCAGGCCGAAGATGTAGAAGATCCAGGAGAAGGAGTTGATCAGGGCTGCGCCCAGGAAGATGAAACCGGTGCGGGCGATCAGCGCGAAGACAATGCCGAAGAGCAGCACCTTCTGCTGGTCCTCACGCGGCACCCGGAAGCTGGCCATGATGATCAGGAAGACAAAGAGGTTGTCGACTGAGAGGGCTTTTTCCGTGATGTAGCCGGCAAAGTACTCGGTTCCGGCGGTGCCGCCCCCGAAGACCAGCACCAGGATGCCGAAGATGATTGCCAGGCCCACGTAGATGGCTGACCAGATGGCCGCCTCTTTGAGCGTGGGGATATGCGCCTTGCGGATATGGAAGAAATAATCGAAGGCCAGCAGGCCGAGGATGACGACAATCGTCACGCCCCAGACCAAGGGGGAAACAGTCATGGAGTGTCTGCTTTCGTAGGGTACGCCAAGGAACCGTAAGTCTCTCCGGTGACCTGCGGCCACCCACTGTCCCCGGCCGGGCATCGGTGCCCTACGTGTTGACGAGATACAGCGTGGAAGGATACTCCCCTACGAACGCTCCACTCTACCCGATGAACCAGGCCACCCTGGCGCTGCACGGCTTAGGCTCCCTCTTCGTTTCCGCCCGGTTCCAGCAGCGCCAGATCCGCCGGTGTATCGATATCGCGTCCATCCAGCTCGGAGCCGCAGTCCACCAGGTCCACGAGGCCGGGGTGCGCTGCCAGGAAAGCGCGCGCACCGGCGTCGCCCAGGGCGGTGGCGGCAGCGGCGCGGGCGAGCTGCGGGGCAAAAAGCACCGGGTGCCCCCGCCGCATCCCACCGCCGGGCAGACGGTAGCCGGCGCAGGAGACGCGGGCCGGAGCCGCATGCGCCAGCAGCCGGGCCACAGTAGCCGCCGTGAGGCCGGGCTGATCGGCCAGCGCCACCAGGACGGGATCCTGCGGCGCCAGGCGCAGTGCTTCTGCCACGCCGGCCCGGAACGACGAGCCCATCCCGGATTCCCAGTCAGGGTTGGTGAGCGGAAGGGTGCCGGAGAGGTCCGCCACCGACTTCACGCGCCGGGATTCCGCGCCCAGGACAACGATCACGCGCGAGCAGCCGCCATCGCGCAGCGCGGCGGCCAGATGTTCAATCAGGGGACGGCCGTTAAAGGGCAGCAGTGCCTTCGGGCCCAGGCCCAGCCTGGCCCCGGCTCCCGCTGCCAGGAGGACGGCATTTACCATGCAAGTGACAAAATCACACCGCTGCGTTAACCACAACCGCCGCGCCCGGAGCATCCGGGGCGGCGGCGGATTACCGGCGGCAGCCGGCAGGTGGGCAGAGGACTTAGCCCTCGCAGTCCTTGCAGTACTTGGTGCCGTTCTTCTCCACGGCGAACTGGGAACGGTGGCGCACCAGGAAACAGGAACCACAGGTGAACTCATCCTCCTGGGCCGGCACCACCCGAACCAGCAGTTCCTCCCCGGAAAGGTCAGCTCCGGGCAACTCGAACGCTTCGGCCGCTTCAGACTCGTCAACGTCCACAACCGCGGACTGCTTGTCAGTGCGCCGGGCCTGCAGCTCCTCAATGGAAGCCGTTCCGGTGTCCTCTTCCGCTTTTCGCGGCGCGTCATAATCCGTAGCCATCTACAGGCTCACTCTCCAATGTTGATCGGCGGGTCGATCCAGCTCCCCGATGGTAACTGCTCCACCACCCCACAGTGCCGCGAATGCGCAACATGAGCGAAATATTGGACCGAATTATCCGGGCACGCAGATGCCCGCCGGATCGCACCGGCGGGCATCTGCGGCTTGCAGTTCAGGAGAGCGTCAGCGGTTCAGGCTACGGGCGGCCTTCCGGCTGGGGATGAGCCGGGTCCATGGTGTGTTCCCCGCCCGAGGTGTGCGAACGGTCTGCCGGGTTCGCGGTTCCTGCAACGGAGGAGGCGCCGCTGCTGCCACCCTTGCTGCCGCCACCGGACACACTGTCCTTCGCCTGCGACGCAGCATCCTTGGCTGAGCCAGCGGCATCCTTGGCCACTTCGGTTACCTTCTCCTGGATCCCGGGGGCCTTCTGCTTGGCCCACTCGGTGCCCTGGTTTACGGTGTCCTGAACCTTGGGGTCGTTCCACAGGGACTTGATTTTCTCCCGGCCTGCCTTGGAACCGAGCAGGTAGCCAACGCCGATCCCCGCCAGAAATGTCATCTTCTTAACCATGGTGTTCCTCATTCCCGCCCTGTTAGAGGCATCATGATGTACCGTCAGTCCCGCAGCTCGGAGCCGCAAGGGAATTAAACAGCAACCTTACTACTTGACGGCTACCCCGGCACAACCAGCAGGCGGGAGCGGATCAGGAAGCGTTTCCCTTCCGGTGCCTCGAGGGAGAACCCACTCCCCCGGCCGGTCACGACGTCGACTGTCAGGTGCGTGTGTTTCCAGTACTCAAACTGTTCCGCTGACATCCAGAATCCGATTCCTTCCCCGTCCAGGTCAAAGGTGCCCAGCAGCACATCAGCCTCTGAGGTAATGAAGTCGCCGTCCGGATAGCACATGGGCGAGGACCCGTCGCAGCAGCCTCCGGACTGATGGAACATCAGCGCACCGTGCTGCAGCTTCAGCGTCCGCAGCAGATCCCTGGCCGCCGCCGTCAGCCCTACCCGGGAGGACCTCTCCCCGGGCAGGGCCGGCGCGGCATCCAGGACCGATACTGCTTCCTGGTGTGTGTCCATCAGTACTGGACGACCACGCGTCCATCCACCTTTCCGGCTTCAAGCTCTTCCAGCACCGTGTTGATTTCCTCCAGCCGGCGGGTGCTCACCTTCGGCTTGATGAGTCCGCGGTCGTAGAAGTCGATCGCTTCGATCATGTCCTGCCGGGTGCCCACGATCGAACCCCGGATGGTCAGTCCCTTCAGGACAATGTCGAAGATCGGCGCCGGAAAGTCCCCCGGCGGGAGGCCGTTGAACACGATGGTCCCGCCGCGCCGTGCGATGGCGATGGCCTGCCCGAACGCAGTGTGATGGACAGCGGTGACGAGAACCCCGTGTGCGCCGCCGATTTTTTCCTGCAGCACCACAGCTGGATCTTCCTCGCGTGCATTGACCGTCACTTCTGCACCGAATTCGCGGGCCAGAGCCAGCTTTTCCTCGGCAATATCGATTGCTGCGACCCGCAGCCCCATGGCCCTGGCGTACTGCACGGCGATGTGCCCCAGACCGCCGATTCCGGAGATAGCCACCCATTGGCCCGGCCGGGCCTCGGTTTCCTTGAGCCCCTTGTATACGGTGACTCCGGCGCAGAGTATGGGTGCGATCTCCACGGGATCGGCGCCCTCGGGGATACGTGCTGCAAAGCGTGCGTCCACCAGCATGTATTGTCCGAACGAGCCGTTGACGGAGTACCCGCCGTTCTGCTGCTGCTCGCAGAGCGTTTCCCAACCGGTGCGGCAGTATTCACAGACCCCGCAGGCGGACCAGAGCCAGGCGTTGCCAACCACGTCTCCCACCTTGATGTCGGTGACGCCCTCACCCACCGAAACAACTTCGCCAACTCCCTCGTGGCCGGGGATGAACGGCGGGGTGGGTTTTACCGGCCAGTCGCCGTGGGCCGCGTGGAGGTCGGTGTGGCAAACGCCGGTGGTGATCAGTTTGACCAGGGCCTGCCCCGGTCCGGGGGCAGGGATAGCTGTCTCCTGGACGTCAAGGGGCTTACCTAGGCCGTTGACTACTGCTGCCTGCATGGTTTCCATTGCTTTCCTGTTCTGTTCGAGGGGCTGGCGGTGTTGTTGAGGGTCTAGAAGAAGCCCTGCTTGGATTCGGCGTAGCTGACCAGGAGGTTTTTGGTCTGCTGGTAGTGGTCCAGCATCATTGCGTGGTTCTCGCGCCCGATTCCGGAGGATTTGTAGCCGCCGAACGCCGAGTGTGCAGGGTACGCGTGGTAGTTATTCACCCAAACCCTGCCCGCCTGGATATCCCGTCCTGCCCGGTAGGCGGTGTTGCCGTCCCTGGACCAAACGCCTGCACCGAGGCCGTAGAGGGTGTCATTGGCAATCGTCAGGGCCTCCCCGTAGTCGGAAAACCGCGTCACCGAAACCACCGGGCCGAAGATCTCTTCCTGAAAAATGCGCATGTTGTTGGTGCCCTCGAAGACGGTCGGCTCAACGTAGTAGCCTCCGGCGAGGTCACCGCCAAGGACGTTGCGCTGTCCGCCGGCCAGGACCTTCGCACCCTCCTGCCCAGCGATATCCATGTAGGAAAGGATTTTCTCCAGCTGGTCATTGGATGCCTGGGCGCCCACCATGGTGTTGGTGTCCAGCGGGTTGCCCTGGACCATCTGCGCCGTGCGGGCCAGGGCGTCTGACATAAAGCTGTCGTAGATCGATTCCTGGACCAGGGCACGGGACGGACAGGTGCAGACTTCGCCCTGGTTCAGCGCGAACATGTTGAAGCCTTCAAGCGCCTTGTCATAGAAGGCGTCATCGCGGGCCGCGACGTCGGCGAAGAAGATGTTCGGGCTCTTGCCGCCCAGTTCCAGCGTTACCGGGATGAGGTTCTGGCTGGCGTACTGCATGATCAGCCGGCCGGTGGTGGTCTCGCCGGTGAAAGCGATCTTGCGGATCCGCTTCGAGGACGCCAGCGGCTTGCCGGCCTCCACGCCGAAGCCGTTCACGACGTTCAGCACACCTGCGGGAAGCAGGTCGGCAATCAATTCCATCAGCACCAGGATCGAGGCCGGCGTCTGCTCCGCCGGCTTGAGCACGACGGCGTTGCCGGCCGCGAGCGCCGGTGCCAGCTTCCAGGTCGCCATGAGGATCGGGAAGTTCCAGGGGATGATCTGGCCCACCACGCCGAGCGGCTCGTGATAGTGGTAGGCGGTGGTGTTGTCATCGAGCTGGGAGAGGCTCCCCTCCTGTGCGCGGATGGCGCCGGCGAAGTAGCGGAAGTGGTCAACGGCCAGGGGCATGTCCGCCGCGAGGGTTTCCCGGACCGGCTTCCCGTTGTCCCAGGTCTCTGCGACAGCCAGCAGCTCCAGATTGTCCTCAATGCGGTCAGCGATCCGGTTGAGGATGTTGGCACGCTCCGCCACTGAGGTCTTGCCCCAGGACGGCGCTGCCTTGTGGGCGGCGTCAAGGGCCAGATCAATGTCCTCCGAGGTGCCGCGTGCCACCTCGCAGAAGACCTTCCCGGTCACGGGAGAAACGTTCTCAAAGTAGCCGCCCTTTACCGGGGCCACCCATTCTCCGCCGATCCAGTTTTCGTAGCGGGGCTTGAATGAGACGAGGGCATCGCTCTGCCCGGGCTGCGCGTATACGGTCATGACTGGTTCGCTCCTTTTCTTCAACGACGCCGGTGTCGTTTCCGTCGGTGCAGTGAACCGTACGCGTGCCTACGTTGCATCTACGTAGCAGCCGGGAAACCGCTCCAGGACGGTGTGGCCATGACGGACCCGGCGGGATTATTGTTGCCATGGGCAAGCTTTTGAATCATTCCGAATCTGCCCTCCGGACCCATCTCACAAGGACGGCATATGGCTTCCGAACCCGCAGCCGGCCGGGACGCTCAGCGCCCCAGCCGCTATCTCCGTTACCGCTGGTGGGGCCTGCTGGCCATCAGCCTCGGCGTTGCCATGATCATCATGGACGCCACCATCGTCTCGGTAGCGGTGCCCTCAATCGTCGCTGACCTGGGCATCTCCAGCACCCAGATTCAGTGGGTCCAGGAGATCTATACCCTGCTCTTCGCCGCACTGCTCCTTACCTGGGGCCGGATCGCGGACCGGGTGGGACGGCGGCGGGTGATGCTGATCGGCGTCATACTGTTCGTCGCGGCCAGCGTGCTGTGTGCCTTGGCCGAATCCGGTGGCCTGCTGATTCTTGGCCGGGCCCTCCAGGGCCTGGGCGGGTCCATGATCCTGCCGACAACCCTGGCCCTGCTGAACGCGAACTTCCACGGCCGCGAGCGCGGTATTGCCTTCGCGGTCTGGGGATCCACCATCGGCGGCATGGCTGCCATTGGCCCGCTGCTTGGCGGGTGGCTCACCGAAAATGCCAGCTGGCGCTGGGCCTTCGGCATCAACGTCCCGGTTGGGCTGCTGATCGTGGCGGGCCTGCTGCTCTTCGTTGCGGAATCCGCGGATACCGGTGCCCCGCAGCGCCTGGACCTCGGCGGCGCGGCCCTGTCCATCCTCGGTTTCGGCGCGCTGGTCTTCGGCCTGATTGAGGGCCGCACCTACGGCTGGTGGGAGGCCACGGAGGAGGCACCGTTCCAGGCCGGGCCCCTGTCCCCCGTTCCGCTGGCCTTCCTGCTGGCCGCGGTGGCCCTGGTGTGTTTCGTACTGCTCCAGCGTGCACGGACCGCTGCGGGCAAGGGTGTGATCCTGGACCTGTCCCTGTTCCGCATCCCGTCCTTCGCCAACGGCAACGTCACGGCACTGATCGTGAGCTTCGGCGAGTTCGGACTGATTCTCTCCCTGCCCCTGTGGTTTCAGAATGTCCTGGGCTTCAGCGCCTTTGAAGCCGGACTGGCCCTGCTGCCGCTGGCAATCGGCTCCTTCCTCGCCAGCGGCGGGGTTGCGGCCCTGGCCCGGAAATTCAGCCCCATCTTTGTGGTGCGGACGGGCCTGGCGCTGGAGATCCTCAGTATTGCCGCCCTGGCCCTGCTGATCCGGCCGGACAGCACGGCCTGGCTGACGTCTCCCATCCTGCTGATCTACGGGATGGGCGTGGGGCTGGCCACTGCGCAGCTGACCTCCGTCATCCTTGCCGAGGTCCCCCTGGCCAAGAGCGGCCAGGGCTCGGCCACCCAGAGCACCGCCCGCCAGACCGGCTCGGCCCTGGGCATCGCTGTGCTGGGGACCGCCTTCTTCACCACGCTCCGCACCGGGACCGAGGACCAAGTCGCCGGCGCCCTCGCCAACGCACCGCAGCTGAACGGGGCACTGGACTCGGTCAACGCCACGTCCGGCGGCAGCATCTCAACCCTGGCCGCCGACCCGCAGACCGCGTTCATAGCTGACGCCGCCCGGGAAGCGATGACGAACGGCGCTGCGCTGGCCGGCTGGATTGCCGCCGCTGCCCTGCTGATCGGTCTCCTGACCAGCCTGCGCATCAAGCCGGTCACCGAAGCGGTCGCCGACGCCCAGTCCTTTGGGCCGGCGGACGGCGGGGCCCCGGAACCCCGTGCCGCAATGCAGGGCACACTACGGGGCACGGGACAGGGTGCAGCGAAGGATTCGGCCCCGGTGGCGGACCGGCCGGAACCGATGGCCTAGGCCAGGTCCTGCTCAATCCGCTGCAGTCCGGCCACAACTCCCGCCCGGCGGGGTGAGCGGGCAGGCAGCAGCTGCAGGGCCAGGCGCCAGGCTTCGCCGTCGTCTGCTGCTTCCGGGAGGCGCAGGTACTGCAGCAGCGTCTCGATGCCCGCGTCTGCGAGCACTGCTTCCCGGAGGACGGAGCTGAGGCTGCGCCGCAGCTCCGTTATTCCGGGCGCCTGGGAGTGCGGGAGGACTTCCCCGCGGTAAATGTTGAGGGCGAGCCGGTGGGCGCCGCGTTCCAGGCAGGAGCGGACCTGGCCGGCGTCGACCATCAGTTCACGGGGCAGCCGGTACGGGCGGGACTGCGGCACCATGTCAGCACCTGCCGGAGTTTCCCGGGCCAGCAGCTTGCGCAGCCGCAGCATCTCGGCGCGGACCGTGCCCACCGAGGACTGTTCCGGATAGGCCAGGACCGCCAGTTCCTCGGCGGTCAGTCCGCGGGGGTGCAGGGCCAGCAGTGCCATCAGCTCCGAGTGCCGGGGGCTCAGCTGCTGGCGGGATCCGCCCACGCACAGGACGGCGGAATCCGTGCCCAGGATCTGCAGGCTGTCCTGGTAAAGGCTTGGCCGGGGGCTGGCGGCAGGTGCGCGGGGCCGGCGGGGAGCCCGGACCTGGAGGCGTTCAACATGCAGCTGCGCCTGCGCCGCCGCCACCGTTGCCTGCACCAGGGCAAGGGTATGCACGGCAACGGCCTCCTCCTTGCCCGTGATGTCCACAACGCCCAGGACTGCCCCGGAATCCGGATCGTGCACGGGTACAGCCGTGCAGGACCAGGGATGCACCTGAACGCTGAAATGTTCAGCTCCCGCGATCTGCACGCTCCGTCCGGTCACCAGGGCCGTGCCCGGCGCGCTGGTGCCGATCGAGTTCTCCGACCAGTCGGCTCCCGGCAGGAACATCATGCCCTCTGCCCGGCGGCGCAGCTCCGGGTCCCCGTCGACCCAGAGCAGCCTGCCCAGCTGGTCCCCCACGGCAACCAGCAGACCGCTTTCCCTCCCGGGTTCCACCAGCAGGCGCTGGATTACGGGCATGATCGAGGCCAGGGGGTGAGAGGCACGGTAGGCCTGGAGATCTCCGTCGCCGAACACCAGGGCGGGCCGGGCATCGTCGGGATTTGGATGGTGCTGCAGGGACCGCTGCCAGGACTCTTTGACGCCGGGACGGAGGGTATCCAGGACTGCGCCCTGCGCCCGCATACTTTCATGCGCCCGCCACGCCTCCCGCTGGAGGGATTCCGCCGTCCGGGGTCCACGCTCCCGCACGCCACTTCGACTGTGCTGCACCGTCCTGCCTATCCGCGCTGATAAGGAGACCGCCTGCGCCGGAACCTGGCGAACCCGGCATACTGCCGGCCCGGTTCCGGACAGCCTGTGGCTGCGTGTCCATGGTGACACGGGAAACCGCCAGGTTCCAGAGCAAATCCCCACGGGCCGCTTCGGCGGGGTATCCCTGGCCGGCAGCTGGAGTGCAGCCGGAAACGGCCGAAGCCAGGGCCGCTGGGCGGCGCCTGGCTTCGGCCGTTTGACTCTGCTTCCGGGTTTTGCTGCCGGTTGGACGCTACCGCGCGCCCTGCCGGCTGACCCGGATCATTTCTTCGCGGTCCACAACCTTCACGCGTTCGCGGACCAGGTCGCCGACTCCGGGATCGCCGTGCACGTAGCTGGCACCCAGCGACATCTCGTGCGCATCGAGCTGCTTCCACCCCTGCCAGGTGGTGTACTCGACGCCGCGCTCTTCGAGGAGGCGGATGATCGCGTCGGGTTCCGGCTCTTCTGCCGCGGGAAGTGTCCGGCGGTCTTCCAGCAGGTAGCCGATGGTTTCCAGGGCATCGCCCTTGGTGTGCCCGATCAGCCCCACCGGTCCGCGCTTGATCCAGCCGGTCGCGTAGATACCGGGGACAGGCTGCCCGTCAGCATCCACCACCCGGCCACCTTCGTTCGGGATCACTCCGCGGCGGGCGTCGTAGCCTACCTCGGGCAGTTCGGAGCCGAAATAACCCACTGCCCGGTAAACGGCCTGGACGGGGTAATCCACGTATTCGCCGGTGCCGCGCGCGTTGCCGGTGCCGTCGAGCTCAGTGCGCTCCATCTTGATGCCGGCAACCTTGCCCGGAGTGGCGGGATCGTCGTGGATTTCCACCGGGGAATGCAGGAAGTGCAGGTGCAGGCGGCGCGAAGCACCGGTGTCCTGTTCCTCAACCAGCCAGTTGGTCAGGGTGTTGACCATGGTCTTGGTCTGGTTGTTCGTGCGGATCTGCTCATCGGAGGCTTCATCGAATTCGAAGTCCTCCGGGTACAGGACGATGTCCACGTCGCGGGAGTGTGAGAGTTCACGCAGTTCCAGCGGAGTGAACTTCACCTGGGCCGGCCCGCGGCGCCCGAACACGTGGACGTCAGTGACCGGGGACTTCTTGAGCCCCTCATAGACGTTGGACGGAATTTCCGTGGTGAGCAGGTCATCGGCGTGTTTGGAAAGGATGCGCGCGACGTCGAGGGCCACGTTTCCGTTGCCAATCACCGCGATTTCCTTGGCATCCAGGGGCCAGTCACGCGGCACGTCCGGATTTCCGTCATACCAGGAAACAAAGTCGGCTCCGCCGAAGGAGCCAGCAAGCTCGACGCCGGGAATGTTCAGCGGGGCATCCTTGAGGGCGCCCGTGGCAAAGATGACGGCGTCATAGAAGTGCCGGAAATCGCTGAGCGTGAGGTCGCGGCCGTAGTTCACGTTCCCGAGGAAACGGATGTCCCCGCGGTCCAGAACCTTCTCCAGTGCCTTGACGATTCCCTTGATGCGGGGGTGGTCGGGCGCGACGCCGTAGCGGATCAGGCCGTACGGGGTGGGGTACTGGTCGAAGAGGTCAATGCTGACGTCGAAGTCACGGTCGGCTTTGGTCAGGATGTCTGCCGCATAAACGCCGGCCGGACCAGCACCGATAATTGCCACCCGCATGGGACGCTGCGAGCTGTCCGGGGCTGAGTTAGACACGTATAGTCCTTCTTCTCTGGAGTTCTCTGCATCTCAGGGAGCAAGTCACTGAGCAGCTTACGGACGCAAATGGCGCACAGTTTCCTATTCTAATTGCCCCGCAGCACAGCGTCTAAACGGTTCGGGTGCAGGCCCATGGAATATGCGCAGGGCGTAGTGCGTTGCACCGCACATGCCCAATGAGCAACCTCCCGGCAGCACCCCTGCCTACGCCGCCTCAAGTGCCGCCGCTCCGGTTCCACCGGGAGCTCCGCCGCAGGGCACCGCTGCAGAAGCATCTGCCGCAGCCCCGGACGGACCGGATGGCAGCACCCCGGCTGCGGGTCCCGGGCCGGAAAGGGACGGCAGGATCAGTGGATCCGGCCTGCTCTTTGGTATTGGCGCCTATGGCATCTGGGGATTCCTGCCGCTGTACTTCCTGCTGCTGGAACCCGCTGGGCCGGTGGAGATCGTCGCTTCACGCGTCGTCTTCTCCCTGGTGTTCTGCGCCTTCCTGCTGACAGTGATGCGCTCCTGGCGCCGGGCACTGACCGCGGTGCGGGATCTGCGCATGCTGGGCACCCTGTCCCTGGCCGCTGTCCTCATTGCGGTGAACTGGCTGGTCTTCTCCTGGGCCGTGCTCAACGGCCATGCCCTTGAGGCCGCGCTTGGCTACTTCATCAATCCGCTGGTATCGGTACTGCTGGGCGTGTTCCTGTTGAAGGAACGGCTCCGGCCGCTTCAGTGGGCCGCCATCTCGGCGGGATTCATCGCCGTCCTGGTCCTGGCATTCGCCTACGGCAGCGTTCCCTGGGTGGCGTTGACCCTGGCGTTCAGTTTCGGCTTCTACGGCCTGGTCAAGAAGGGTGTAGGCGGAAAGGTCGATGCCGTTTCCAGCCTGTCAATTGAAACGGCGGTGCTGACGCCGCTCGCCGTCGTCGTCCTGGCAGTGATGGCTGCCAACGGCTCCGGGACGCTGTTCAGCTTCGGGCCTGCGCATTTCTGGCTGCTGGCGGCCTCGGGGATAGCCACTGCCGTTCCCCTGATCTTCTTCGGCGCGGCGGCCAGCCGGCTGCCGCTTACCATGGTCGGAATGCTTCAGTATCTGGCGCCGGTCCTGCAGTTCATCATGGCCCTTGTTGTCTTCCAGGAGGCCATGCCGCCCGAACGCTGGGCGGGATTTGGGCTCGTCTGGCTGGCACTGGGCCTGCTCAGCATCGACATGATGGGCTCCCCGCGCCGCGCCCGGATCCGCCGGACGGCGGCAAGCACGGTGTAGCAGGCCGCAGGCTGTCCCGGCCGGCCCCTTCGAACCGCAACGGCGTAGAAGGCGTACAAACGGCGAAAGCGCAGGACCGGATGGTCCTGCGCTTTCCCGCCTGCCTCCTGGCTGCTAAGCCGTTTCTGCCCTGCGGCCCCGCAGGACCATCAGAGCAGCTGCGCCGGCCAGGATCATAGCCACACCTGTTCCAGCGAACACCGCCTGGCCCGTGGAAAAACCGGTCGCGGCCAGCTCTGCAGGTGCACCGGGACCTGCAGCAGTGGCTACACCGAGCACGTTCACCTCGGCCTGCACCGTGAAGGCCTGCCATCCTGCCAGGGCCCCGTTCGGTTCATACAGGGCTACCCGGTGGTCCCCGGCTTCCAGGCCGGCCGGGATGTCGATCCGCAGTATGCCGTTCGCATCAACGGTGAAGACTCCTGCCTTCACGGGCGTCGAGTGCAGGAAGACCTGGTATTCGTGGCCCGGGGTGAGGCCGGAAACCGTAAGGGCGCTGCCGCTGGTTCTGGTTTCGAAGCTGCCGCGCGCCTCGGGGGTCAGCACGGCAGGGTCACTGGTCTGCAGCTCAACCCGCTCGCCTGCGGTGGACGCTGCCGGCTGGTTTCCTGCAGGCTCAGCCGGGATTTCGGTAGCAGCAGGTTCCGCGGTTGGCTCAGTTTCTTCGGTTGCAACAGGTTCCGGAGTTTCCGGGGCCGGGGTCTCCACCGGGGCAGGTGCCTGCGACGGCTCCTCCGGAGCAGGAGCGGGCGATTCAACCGGGGCCGGTGGATCCGTAACCGGTGCCTCCGGGGTTTCGCTGGGAGCAGCGGGCTGAGCCGGGTTGGCAGGCTCGGCCGGCGCCTCGGTCGGCACCGGCTCCGGCTCCACGTCCGCAGACGGGTTGCCCGGCGCGGGCTCCGGAGCAGGAGCCGACGGTTCTGCCGATGGTTCCACTGCCGGGACCGTTTCCGCAGGCGGGCGGGTCGGTTCAGGCTCGGGGAGCACTGTGGACTCCGGCTCGGGGGCCGGCGTCTGCGCGGGGGTGGTTTCTGCGGGCAGGGTCTCAGCCGGCGGGGCAGGTACGGCGGTGTTGGCATACTGACCGAAGTTGACGGTGGCCAGGTACACACCCTTGTTCGGCCCTTCCGTCAGCTGGACGACGCCGATGCCGATGTCCGTATCCGCAGCACCAAGCATGTTCCCGCGGTGCAGCTCAGAATTGACCCACCACTGGAAGGCCTGGTCAACGCTCATGTTCCAGGCGATGTTTTCGGAGTATCCCAGGGCGCCCGCCGGGTACTGGGCGGCATAGTCCGGGTTGTGCAGGAACGTGCCGGCACCGTGGACGTTGGCGGTCTGCGCGGACCGCATGGTCCAGTCCTGGGCCACGGCGGCTATTCCGCTGTTCCAGGCCAGTGGCTTGAGTGCCTGCTGCGCACGGTAGTCGTTGATCAGGGTGTGAAGCCTGCTGGCCGCCACGCCGTCCAATGATGTGGCCGACGCCGCGGGCAGCGCCACAGCGGTGGCCCCCAGAGCCAGCATCAGGGCAGCAAACGCCCCTGCGAGTTTCCTCATTCGCATTGTGTAAATCCTTATGCCTCGAGACCCGCGGTTATCCACCGTGGAGGCCTTTGCTGCGCGTCCATCCCCAGCGAACGCGACACACCGCATGCGTGCGGTGCTTGACAAGCAATCTAACGCAGACCTCACAGATTCACAACAATCCCATTAACACCACTGGTAACAGGAGAACCAAGGATGCGCCCGGGGAGAGGCACGCCGGTCAACCGCTGCCTCCGGAAACGCGCCTACCCGAGGAAGCCCGCGGCGTCGTAGAGCATCTCTCCTCCGACGACGGTGGCCACCACCTCCGTTTCACGGATGCGGGAAGGGTCAACCTGGAACAGGTCCTCAGAGAGGACCGTGAAATCAGCGAGCATTCCGTGCCGCAGCGCCCCCTTGTCCTGTTCCTGGCCGACGGCGTAAGCCGAACCGAAGGTGTAGGCGCGGACGGCTTCGGCGACGGTGAGCCGTTCCCCGGCTCCCAGGATCCGCCCGGAAGCCGTGCGCCGGTTGACCATGTCGTGGATGGAGACCAGCGGATTTCCGTCAGAGACAGGCGAGTCGGTGGATCCGGGGAGGACCATACCTGCGTTCAGCAGCGACTTCATCCGGTAGATCAATGGTGCCAGGGCGGGTTCGACAGCATCCATCATTCCGTCGCCGAAGTCGGAGATGAAGGTGCCCTGGGGAACTGCCGTGAGTCCAAGGGCGGCTGCCCGGGCCACCTGGGCATCCGAGGCCAGCGCGAAGTGCTCAATCCGGTGCCGCGCCCCCGGCCGCGGAAGGATGCGCTGGGCTTCCTCGACTGCATCCATCACATGGTCGATGGCCGCGTCACCGATGGCGTGGGTGGCTACAGTCCAGCCGGCTGCGTGCGCTCCGGTAATCATGGCCCGGAGCTCCTCCGCGTCATACTGCATCACACCGTGGTTGTGCGGTTCACCGTGGTAACAGTGGTGCATCGCAGCGGACCGTCCGATGAATGAACCATCGGCGACGATCTTGACCGGACCAACACGCAGCCGGTCATCCCCCAGCCCGGTGCGGATCCCCAGATCGAGCCCGAACAGGTTTCGGCCCTTCATACCTTCCACTGCGTGCAAAGTGGTGCAGTAGGGCATCAGGGTCACGCGCGTGCGCAGGGTCCCCTCCTCCACTGCCTGCTGGTAGGAGTGGAAATCCAGGGGCGTGTTGCCGACCATGCGGTGATCGCCGACGCCGGGTTCCGTCACCGATGTGAGGCCGTACCGCAGTGTCTGACGGCCGGCCAGGCCGAGGTTCCGCTGCACCTCGCCCAGGTCCATGGGCCGGACCAGATCGTAGATCAGCACCATGGCGCGCTCCTGAAGCAGCCCGCTGGCGCGGCCTTCGCCGTCCCGGTCCACGTGGCCTCCCGCGAAGTCCGGGACCCCCAGCCGGCCGGGATAGCCGGCCAGCTCAAAGGCGCGGGTGCTGGCCGTGCCCATATGCCCGGAGACGTGTTCCAGAAATACCGGACGCCCGCCGGCTGCCTGGTGCAGGGCCTCGGCATCGGGATGAGACTCGAGGAAGTTCTGGTCATAGCCGGATCCCCGGACCCAGCCGCCGGCCGGCAGGGTCCGGGCATGTTCGGCTACGGCGGCGTAGATGTCTGCGAGGCTGCGCACTTTGCCCGGCCGCAGGTCCAGGGCCGCAAGCCGGGCACCGGTCAGTGACAAATGAAAGTGCGCGTCATGGAAGCCCGGGAACACCGCTGCTCCGCGCAGGTCGATTACCTCCGCTGCCTGAACCCCATCAAGTTCGGCGTCAAGTCCGGCAATCCGCCCACCGAAGACGCCGACGCGGCTGGCCAGGGGATAGTCCGGATCCATGGTGCGGAACCGTCCGTTGGTAAAGATGGCATCTATGCGCAATTGGGCTTCCTAGCTTTAGGCCCGGCGCCGGAACATGTGGGGGAACGGGTTCCAGCGCCGGGAGACCTGCGGGGGCGCCGGGCGGACTCCAGCGCAGGATCTACACTGCAGCAGGTATGACATAACTGTCTAATGAATTTTCCGCACTGTGCCATAACCTATTGACATGATGGACCAGCGTGAATTGCAGTATTTTCTGGCCGTGGCCAACCACGGCACCGTGAGCGCCGCCGCAGCCGCTGTCTACGTTTCCCAGCCGGCTGTTTCCCGCCGGATTGCCGGATTGGAACGGAAGCTGGGGGTGCGTCTCTTTCGGCGGACAGCCTCAGGAATGAAGCTCACACCGGCCGGGGAACGCGTGCGCGAACTGGCGCAGGACCTGCAGAACCGGCAGGACAGGGCGGACGGGGTGCTGGAGGCTATGCGCCGGGGACACCAGTCCTTTACCGTCGCCTGCCCGGAAACAACCGCGAACTTCTTCATCGCCCCGTTCATTGCCGGGGGCGCCCCGATCGCAGACATCCAACCTGCTCATCCCGGTGAGGTTTATGCCCGGTTGTCCACCGGGGCGGACATGGCGGTTAATACCTCTGCGCCGCCGTCCCATCTGCGCGGGCACCATCTGGCCTCGGCACCGGTCTTTGTCCACTTCCGGTCCGGTGACCGGCTGGCCGCTGCCGGCGCCGAGGTGGAGCTCGCCGACGTTGCCCGCGAGCCTGTCCTGCTTCCGGGCCATGGCAGTGCAATCGGGAAAACCGTCAGGGACACCGCCCTCGCCGGCCGAATCGACCTGGCCCTGGCCCGGACCACGAGCAACGGCACCATGGCGCAGGCCATGGCGGCAGCCGGCCATGGAAACGCGGTCACCATTGAACCGGCAGGCTTCGGCTTGAAGAGCGCGTTCCTGATCCACCGGGGCAGGCGCCTCAGCATTGGCCTCTACGCGGGCTGGGAATCCGACCACTATGCTGCCGCCGAGCTTGGCGGGCTGGCCACCGCCCTCGGAGCCTGGATGCAGGACAGGGTTCCCCGCCTGGCGGGCCTGGCCCCCCGCTCCCCCGCTGCGCCTTCGGAACACCCGGCGTCGTCCTGACCTGTCCGTCGGCCGAAACGGGAAACCCGCGGCACTCCCCTCAACAGCGGGGGTGTCCGCGGGCTTCCCTGCAGGCTTTGCCGGCTAGATCGACGGCACGTCCTCCTTGCCGGGGGACTCATCCGGGGCGCTGCCGGAGTGTCCGACCCGCAGCGTCTCACCCCGGAAGAACCCCGGATGACGCCGGTACATCAGGAGCATCAGCACGGCACCAAGGGCGATGACGCCCATCCCCAGCACGAAGACCAGGCCAACACCGCCCACGGAGGAACCGGAACCGTACGCGGGATCCATGGAATCGATGGCCGTCTTCAGGAACATCACCCACAGGATGATGCCGCCAAGGGCCGGAGCCAGGAACTTCAGCAGGAAGTTGCGCATTCCGCTGAAGGCTTCCCGCCGGAAGTACCAGACGCAGGCCAGGGCGGTCAGCCCATAGTAGAAGCAGATCATCAGGCCCAGGGCGGTAATGGTGTCCCAGAGCGCGTTCTCGGACAACAGCCGGGTGATGACGTAGAACCCTGCCGCGGCCACGGCAGCCGCCACGGTGGCATAGCCCGGGGACTTGTGCGCGGGGCTGATCCTGCTGAAGCTGCGGGGCAGGGCACGGTAGTGTCCCATGGCCAGCAGCGTGCGCGCCGGAGAGACGAAGGTCGACTGCAGCGAGGCAGCGGAACTGCTCAGGATGGACAGGGACATCAGGATGGCGAACGGGCCCATCACGGGACCGGCCAGCACAGCAAAGATGCTCTCCTGGTTTTCCGGGTTCCCGGCACCCAGTTCCCCGTCTCCCACACCGGCGTAGGAGATCACGGCGAGGGCGATCATCATGTAGATCAGCACGATCACGAACACGGTGGCCGTGGCCGCGCGGCCCGGGGTTTTGTCCGGGTCCTTGGTTTCCTCGTTCATGGTGAGGGTAACGTCCCAGCCCCAGTACACGAAGATGGAGAGGGACACACCGGCGGCGAACGCTGAGAAGGATTCAACGGCGAACGGGTTGAACCATTCGGCACTGATCTGGGTGGGGTCAAAGGCCGTCCCGTTAGCTACATGGACGAACGCGGCCACGGAGAACCAGGTGAGCACCACCAGCTGGAAGGCTACGAGGACGTACTGCACGGTTTTGGTGGTTTCGACGCCGCGGTAGGAAATCCAGCAGGCCACGGCAATGAACACCAGCGTCGTTGCTATGTTCAGGGGAAGGTTCAGGGTCAGGTCTGCCAGGGCGTCATTGCCCGTCACCTGTGCCAGCATGAGGTAAAAGAAGTCCACCGCGACGGCGGCGAGGTTCGAGAGCACGATGATGGTGGCGGCAATCAGCCCCCAGCCGCCCATCCAGCCGACCCAGGGCCCAAAAGCCCGGGTCGCCCAGGTGAACGACGTCCCGGAGTCCGGCATCGCGGTGTTCAGTTCGCGGTACCCGATCGCTACCAGGATCATCGGGATGAAGCCGACCAGGAAGATCGCCGGGAGCTGGACCCCCACCTCGGAAACGGTGGGGCCGAGCCCCGAGGTGAGGGTGTAAGCCGGGGCGATGCAGGAGATGCCGATGACGACGGCGCCGATCAGGCCAACCTGCCCGCCCTTCAGTCCCTTGCTGGAGAGCCCGCTTCCTTCCGCGCCCGGGCGCGCTGCTTTTGAGTTGGCGCTCATTGCGGTTCTCCTGTCTGCGGTGCGGGTGCAGCCGGCCGCTCTGCAGTACCGGCCGTACTCGGGGTGCCCATGTAGCCGCGGGGCACCACGACCATCGGGACCGGGAGGCTGCGCAGTACTTTCGAGGCCGTGGTCCCCAGGAACAGCTGGTTGTGCAGGGCGAGGCGGCTGGACCCGATGATGAAGATCTCCCCATCCTCGAAGTCCAGGTTGTCGACGGCGTTTTCGATGGTGCGTCCCTGAGCGACCTCGCCGGTGACCTGGCACCGGCCGCGGGTGAGCGTTTCAGCCTTGGCGACGCGGTCGGCAACATGCAGCCTGGCTTCATCCAGGGCCGCACTCTCCGATGAAGCCAGCGCCACGAGCGAGAGCAGGCGCAGCGGCAGGCCGCGCTGGGCGGCAGACGCGGCTCCGACTTCCAGGACGTCCTCGGCCCCGCGCCGTTCCCCGACGGCACAGGTGACACGGGTAATCGGATCGGTCCGGCTGTAGCCGTACGGGGCCAGGGCCACGGGAACGTGGGCGGCGTGGAGCAGGGCGTTGGCCACGCTGCCCACCGTGTAGCGCTTGAACAGGCCGTTGCTGCCGGCGCCGACCACAATGAGTCCGGCGCCGAACTCGGCAGCGGCGTCAATGAGTCCGCGCGCATCGGAGTCGGCTGCCCGGATGTGGCCCCGCGCCTCGATGTCTTCCGGCACCATGGCCAGGGCCTCGTCCAGCCAGGCCCCGAGCTGTTCAGCCAGCAGCGTGGCGTAGGACCGTTCCGGGGGATAAACCGCCGCATAGGGCGACTGTTCGGGGTCGATCATCACCAGGTCCAGGGACGCCCCCTGGCTGCGCGCAAGCGCACAGGCCAGGTTCAGGGCATCCCTGCCCCGCTCCGTCGCGGCGTAGCCGACTACGTAGCGCACTGGAGATTAGCCCTTGAACCGTGACAGGATCCGGTCCGCCGTCTGCGCGCCCATCCGCACGGCGCCGTCGACGTGCTGGTAGCCCTCGGCTGCCAGGTCGGAGCTGGACCAGTAGATGGGGCCAACCGGAACCAGCTGGTCCGGGCCGTAGCGGTGCAGGCCGCCCAGATCGTAGCTGGCAGCGTAGGCGCCGCGGGTCCACTCCTCCGAACCCCAGTCGGATTCGTAGTAGACCTCGGGAGTCAGCGCTTCTTCGCCCAGGTAGCCGGCGATGGATTTGAGGATGGCCTGCTTGCGCTCTTCGGCGCTAAGTTCGAACATCGCGTCTGCCTTTTCGTCAGACACGAAGCCCACCAGGGTGCCGCGGGGGTCGCCGTGGTTGGTGTTGTCGTAGACCTCCTGGACCAGCTCGTGCGCGCCGAAGCAGGTGCCGGACAGCCCGGATTCGCGCCAGAACGGTGTTGCGTACACGGCGTGGACCTTGATGACCAGGCCCAGGGACTGGTGCTGGTGCATCTGGTGCTGGCGGCGCGGCAGCGGCGGGTCGAAGGAGACCCGGGAGTAGAGGTTCGGCGGCACTGCCATGACCGCGTAGCGTGCGGTGACGCTGACGCCGTCGGCAATGGCGGTGACGGAGGTGCCTTCGGCGCCTTCCGACCAGCGCAGCGTGCGGACGGGAGCGTTCAGGACGACGTCGTCACCGAGTTCCGCTGCCATGCGTTCGGAAACCTGCTGCATGCCGCCGGCAACGCGGCGGTCGAGGATGAAGTCCTCGTCCACAAGGTTGGAGAAGGAGCCTGCGGAGGCCGACATCAGCAGGGCCTGCAGGGTCGAGAAGGAATGTGCCGGCTTGGTCAGCATGCCGCCGGCCACGAACAGGCCGATGTTGTTGCAGGCTTCCTCGTCGTCGGACTGGCTGCGCAGCCAGTGGTGGAAGGAGATGGTGTCCAGTTCGCGGGCGTCCGGGTGCGTCCACGGCGCGGCCGGATCGGTCTTGGCCGTGAGCTCATCCAGCAGGTTGATGAGGCGTTCCATTTCCCTGGCCGTCTCTTCGGCGACCGGGAACATCTCCCCCGTGTAGCGGACGGCGCGGTGGTCCGCGCCGATGTAGACGGACTCGCCGTCCCGGTAGCGCTGGAAGGTCTCCAGGCCCAGTTCCTCCACCAGCTCGCTCAGGACTTCCTGGTCCGGGGAGATCCACTGTCCGCCGATTTCAAGGAAAGCACCGTCGATGGTGTCCGACCAGGTGCGGCCGCCTACCCTGTCCCGGGCTTCCAGCACGGTGACGCTCAGGCCGGCGGCTTTCAGCTTCCGGGCGGTTGTCAGGCCGGACGGGCCTGCGCCGATGATGACTACGTCGCGTTCCAGGTTCTGCACTGTATTTCCTCTCTCCTGCGGCCGACCGCCGGCCGCGCAAATGAACCACCATCAAGAACTCAATAAATGAATAGCGTTCATTTTGTATCGACACTCTAGCCGACACCCGGCGCCGTGGGGAGACTTTGTGCGAATATTAATTCCGGGTGCCGAAGTGCCCGCCAGACCATCGGAGGAAATGGATGCCGGCAGCACGCACCAAGCGGACGGCAGGGCGTCCGCACCAGCGCGTCCTGACCAGGGAGAACATCACCGAGGCGGCTCTGGCGGTGATCGGCACCAGCGGCTACGGCGGCTTCACCATGTCCTCGCTGGCCGGAAAACTCCAGGTTGCCCCCTCTGCCCTGTACAACCATGCGTCCTCGAAGCAGGAGGTCCTGCGCTGGATCCAGGACGATCTGATGGCCAAAGTGGACGTCACCGGGTTTACCGCCGGCCCCTGGGAGGACGCCGTGCGCACCTGGGCCCGTTCCTACCGTGATGTGTTTGTCCGCCACACCCCGCTGATTCCCGTGATCGCAGTGCTCCAGGTCAGCGGTGCGCCCCGCACCCTGGCCATGTATGAGGCGGTAACGGCCGGATTCCTGCGGGCGGGCTGGCAGGAAGCACGCATTATCCCGGCAATTATTGCACTGGAATCCTTCATTTTCGGATCAGCGTTCGATGCCGTTGCGCCGGAGGATATCTTCGAAACCGGCCCGTTGACCGACGAAAGCCCCCGGTTCAGCTCCGCCGTGGCCGCTGCGGCTTCGAGAGTTGGCGGCCAGGGAGCGGATGAAGCGTTTGAGGCCGGATTGGAGGCCCTGGTCCGCGGGTTCTCGATGCCCCGGCAGAAGCAGGTGCCCCGGCAGGAAGAACAGCACAGCTAGCCTGGCCGCAGCTGCAGTCACAAAAAGGGGCGGCATCCGGTTCATCCGGACACCGCCCCTTTTTTAGGACGTCTTGACGCTCGACGGCGCTGCGCGCCGCCAGCCTTAGGCCTGGGCGCGGATAGCCGCTTCCAGGACGTCGAGACCGTCGGAGAGCAGCTCGTCGCTGATCACGAGCGGGGGCAGCAGGCGGATGACGTTGCCGTAGGTGCCGCAGGTCAGGATGATGACACCCTCCTGCAGGCAGGCAGCGGCGATGGCCTTGGCTGCGTCAGCGTTCGGGGTCTTGGTACCCGGCTTGACGAGCTCCAGCGCCAGCATGGCACCGCGGCCGCGCACCTCGCCGATCACGCCGGTTTCCTCGGCGACCTTGCGCATGCGGGGAACCGTGATTTCCTCGATGTGGCGGGCGCGGCCGGCCAGATCCTGGGACTTCATGGTCTCGATGGCAGCCAGCGCCGAGGCGCAGGCCACCGGGTTGCCGCCATAGGTGCCGCCCAGGCCGCCGGGGTGGACGGCGTCGAGCAGCTCGGCGCGGCCGGTGACGGCGGAGAGCGGCATGCCGCCGGCAATGCCCTTGGCCATGGTCAGGATGTCCGGGACAACACCTTCATGGTTGACGGCGAACCACTCGCCGGTGCGGCAGAAACCGGACTGGACTTCGTCGGCGATGAAAACGATGCCGTTTTCCTTGGCCCACTCGGCCAGGCGGGGCAGGAAGCCCTCAGTCGGGACGATGAAGCCGCCTTCGCCCTGGATCGGTTCGATGAGCAGCGCGGCGAGCTGGTCTGCGCCGATCTGCTTTTCGATGGCGAGGATAGCGCGGTTTGCGGCTTCAACGCCGGTGATCTCCGGGTTTTCTTCGCGGAACGGGTAGCTCATCGGCATCCGGTAGATCTCGGAGGCGAACGGGCCAAAGCCGGTCTTGTAGGGCATGGCCTTGGCAGTCAGGCCCATGGTGAGGTTGGTGCGGCCATGGTAGGCGTGGTCGAAGGCGACAACGGCCTGGCGTCCGGTGGCTGAGCGGGCGATCTTGACGGCGTTCTCCACGGCTTCAGCACCGGAGTTGAACAGCACGGTGCGCTTTTCGTGGTCACCGGGGGTCAGTTCGGCCAGCTTTTCGGCGACCTCGACGTAGCCTTCGTACGGGGTGACCATAAAGCAGGTGTGCGTGAACCGGGCAACCTGCTCCTGGGCTGCAGCGACCACGGCCGGATCGGAGGCACCCACGCTGGTCACGGCAATGCCGGAGCCCAGGTCGATGAAGGAGTTGCCGTCAACGTCCTGGATGATGCCGCCGTCGGCGTCCTGGACGTAAACCGGAACACTGGAAGCGACACCCTTGGCAACGACCGCCGCACGGCGTTCGCTCAGCGCAGCGGACTTCGGGCCGGGGAAGGCCCCGGTGATATTCCGCTTCTGCTCCAGCCGGTAAGTCGGTTCGATGGCTGATGTGCTCATGGTTCTGCCTTTCGGGAACAAAGTGTGGGGCGGCGTCAGTCCGCAATGATCCCCAACTTACGCGCCGGAGAACCCGCTGGGGACAGCCACCCGCACAATGGCTGCATTCACTTGACGTGCAAACGCCCAATCCAGCCAGCATATAGTTGTTCGGTGCCTATCTCACTTTCTGATCTGCTCGCTGCCGAGGGCCTGGGCCTGGAGGTGCGCGGTACTGCTGCGGTCAGTCCGGAGCCGGTGCAGTGGGTTGCCGTAACGGAACTGGAAGACCCTTCCCCTTTCCTGGGCGGAGGAGAGGTTGTCCTCACCACCGGCATGCGGCAGCGGACGGGAGCAGCGCAGCGCCGGTTCGTGGAAAGCGTGCACCGGGCGGGTGCCCTGGCCATTGGCTTCGGCACCGGGCTCAGCCTGGACCGGGTTCCGGGACCGCTGGTGGAGGAGGCCAACCGGCTGGGGCTTCCGGTCTTCGAGGTTCCCTACAAGACCCCCTTTATGGCGGTGGGGAAGCTGGTGGCGGACGCACTCTCAGCCGATCATGTGGGGCAGCTCCACAATCTGCTCTCCGGCCACCAAATCCTGGCTAAAGCACTGCTCTCCGGCCAGGGGCTGGAAGGACTGCTGCGCGAGCTGGCGCAGATCCTCGGCACCAAGGTGGCGCTGCACCAATATGGTGCGCTCATCTACTCCGCCGGCGAGGCATCCCTCCCGGAGACAACCTGGCACACCACGCCGATCGCCACCGGACTGCGCGACCGCTGCACCCTCGCCGTGGCCGAACCGTTCCGTGCCCCGGACCTCATTGCCTACGCGCAGAGCCTGATCAGCGTGGAACTGAATAACCAGGCCAGGCGCCGGGTACGGGACCGGGCAGTCAACGGCCAGCTGCTGGCGGACATTGTTGACGGCAAGCTCAGCGGCCCGGATGCAGTGCACCGGCTGAGCTCCTCCGGGGTGAGCACCGGCCGGAGGCAGCTGACCCTCCTGGTGGAGGCAGCCCCCTCACAGGCCCGGTCACTGCCCTCCCTGCCGCTGCCGCCGGGCTTCGATCCAGCTGTGACGGCGATCCTCGAAGACAGGCTCGTGATCCTGTTCCCGGACGGAAATGCCGCGGAGCTGGCCGCAGCGCTCAGCAGCTACCTCCGGAACGCCGGGATGACGGCCAAGGTCGGCGTCGGCGGGGCGTACGCGGAACCGGCAGGCCTGCGCTGGGGCTATTACGAGGCCAAGGAAGGCCTCCTCCGTGGAGCTGCGGTCAACCAGCCGGACCGGCTGAGCCTGGCGTCGCTGCTGATGGCCAGCCGTGATGTACCGCTGGCGGACCTCGCGGCAGAAGCGCTGGATCCGCTCCTCGCCTTCGACGCAGCGCACGACGCCGATCTGGTGGCCACGCTGGAAACTTACCTGGCACTCAACGGATCGGTCGCTAAAGTAGCCCATACCCTCGGCCTGCACCGCAACACCGTGCGGTACCGGCTCTCGCAGATCGCTGACCTGTCCGGGTACGACCCCGCGCTCACGGCTGACCGCGTGCATCTTTACCTGGCCCTGAGCGTCCGCCGGCTCGCCGGCTGAACCTCCGGCTCCGGATTGCCCTGCGGCAGCGGGTCCGCGGTTTTGTGCCCCTTTGGGCCGGACTTTACGCTGTAGGAATGGACATGCCCGCGCAGCCCGCCAGGACCCTTCACTGGGCGGGCATTGACGACCCTGAACGCCGGGACTCCGCCGTCGTGTCCTTCCGTGCCGGAGAGCTGGCTGCCAGCGGCACCTCCACCTGCGCTGAGTATTCAGCGGCATGGACCCTGAACACCTCTCCGGGCTGGGTCACCCGCCGCCTGCAGGTGCACGTCACTGGCGAGGGCTGGACCCGGTCCCTGGACCTGACGCGGTCGGTGGACGGACGCTGGGATGCCCAGGTGGAGACCAGCGGCGACCCTGATCTGCCCGAACCCGGGATCGAAGATGCACTGGCGCTGAACAACGCCCAGGACTGTGACCTGGGCCTGTGCCCGCTGACCAACACCATGCCGATCCTCCGGCTGGACCTGCTCAACAATGCCGCGCCGCCGGACGAAACCCGGCTCACCATGGCTTGGGTGGAGATGCCCAGCCTGCGGGTGCTGGCCAGCGAGCAGGTCTATTCACAGGTCTCCCCTTACCGCGCCGAACGCGGCAGCGCGATCGTCCTCTACTCCTCCGCGACGCGCGGTTTCACCGCGGAACTTACGGTCGACGCCGATGGTGCGGTCCTGGATTATCCCGGCCTCGCCCGGCGGACCGGCTAGGCCTGGAACCGGGCACTGCCGCTCGCGGCTAGGATTGAAGTACGCCCTTCTGCAACTTTGGAGAACCCCCGCAATGAGTGAAATGTTCCTGGAAAAGTTCCGCGCCCTGGTCCCGAAGTATCTGGAAGACCAGTGGCGCCCCGAAGACGGCATTCCTGCCGCGGAACTGGACGAGCTGCTGGAGGAACACGACTTTTCGATTCCGCTGGTGCTGCGCGAGTTCTATCTGGCGCTCGGCGGCTGCGAAGACCTCATGGAAGCCTTCCACTTCTTCTGGGATCCCGATGAGCTGGAGGTCGAGGACGGCTACCTGCTGTTCCTCGAAGACGAGGAAGAGAAGTTCACCTGGGGCTTCCGCGCCGACCAGCTGGATGTTCCGGACCCCATCGTCTGGCGCCGCAACAATGCCCGCGGCGACTGGCAGAGCGAAGAGGGCACCTTCAGCGAATACACCTTCGACATGTTCGAGTGGGTTTTCGAGGAAGACGAAGACTAGAGACCTAAGCCCCCGCCTGGTTTCCGCGGGTGCGCTTGCGCACCCGCGGATCACCGGAGGTGCTTAGGCGTCGCGCTCCACCACGGCTTCGGCGAATGCAGCCAGCGAGGCCTTCACCACTGAATCCGGCATCGGGTCCAGCGCCGCGACGGCGTCGGCGGCCCAGCTGCGGGCTACTTCCCACGCCTGGGCGGTCGCCCGGTTGCCACGGACGGCTTCCACCGCGGTGGCCAGCGCCTCGTCAGAGGTGAGGTCGCCATCCACCAGTTTCAGGACGGCAGCGGCTTCGGCATCTCCTTCTGCGGCATTGCGGCGCAGCAGCAGGACCGGCAGGGTCGGAACCCCTTCGCGCAGGTCGGTTCCCGGGGTCTTGCCGGATTTGTCCTTGAGGCCGGCAACGTCGATCACGTCGTCAGCGAGCTGGAAGGCTACACCCACCTTCTCGCCGTACTCCACCATGATTTCCACGGTCTGCGCGTCAGCGCCGCCAAACAGTGCCCCCAGCTGGCCGGAGGCCGCGATCAGCGATCCGGTCTTGCCGGCAATCACGGAGAGGTAGTGCTCAATGGGATCCTCGCCGTCGGCCGGACCCACCGTTTCGTTCAGCTGACCCAGGACCAGCCGCTCGAAGGTCCGGGCCTGGATGCCCAGTGCCTCGCCGCCCAGGACTGAGACCAGGGACGAAGCGCGGGCGAAGATCAGGTCGCCGGTCAGCACGGCAACGGAGTTTCCCCAGACTTCGTGGGCGGTCGGAGCTCCGCGGCGGACCGTGGCCGAGTCCATCACGTCATCGTGGTACAGCGTGGCAAGGTGTGTGAGTTCAACGACGACGGCGGCCGTGCGGACGTCCTCATTGCCCGGGTCGGTGCCGAGGTGGGATGCCAGGAGGACCAGCAGCGGACGGACGCGCTTGCCGCCGGCTTCAAGCAGGTGCCGGGATGTGGCATCCGCGAAGGGATCGGCATTCGCGATGGCCTCGCGCAGCTGCGTTTCCACTTTGTCCAAACCGGCAACGATGGCCGGACCCAGGACGGGGTCCTGGGCGAGGGGGGCGAATCCGGGAGGAAGCACCATCTCGGTGTCCCCGGCTGCGGCCGGGCTGGCATTGGTGGATTCAGTCACTGTTCAAGGCTAACTTCTCGTCGGGACGGGTTGGCAGGATTAGGCATTGCTGGCACCGCCGGTGGCACCCGTGGCCCTGGCGGGCTGCGGAACGGTGTCCTGGTTGGAAGCGGCCGGGACAAGCATTTCCATCAATGCAATCACTCTATCCTCGATCCCCCTGGGGGACGCGTCCACAAGGTTGGCCAGCATGCGGACAACAAACTTCATAAGGACCGGAACCGGCATGCCGGTGCGCAGTGCGAGTTTCATGACAGCAGGCTTACCGATCATCCCGGCGAATATCCGGCCGATGGTGAAATGGCTGCCCCACTCGGAGCGGACACGGTCCGCATAGCCGGCCAGCACGCCGTCGTACGCTGCCTGTGCCGCCAGCTGGCCGGGTGTGCCGGCCGCCTGAGTGGCGGAAACAATGTAATCCGCTGCGAACCGCGCAGATTCCATGGCGTAGGAAATACCTTCGCCGTTGAACGGACTGACCATCCCCCCGGCGTCGCCGAGCAGCAGCAGCCCGGGAGAGTAGTGCGGGGTCCGGTTGAAGCCCATCGGAAGGGCCGCGCCCCGGATCTCTCCCACCTGGTTCTCCGGCGTGAAACCCCACTCTTCAGGCATGCCGGCGGTCCAGTCCCGCAGCACCTTACGGTAATCCAGCCGGCCGAACTCCTTGGAGGAGTTCAGGATTCCCAGGCCAACGTTGGAGGTTCCGTCGCCTACGCCGAAGACCCAGCCATAGCCGGGCAGCGGATTACCGGCGGCATCCGGGAGTTCCAGCCAGCCTTCCATCCAGTCGTCATTGGTGCGCGGGGACGTGAAGTAGGTGCGGACGGCCACGCCGAGGGGACGGTCATCGCGTTTCTCCAGTCCCAGGCTCAGGGCGGTGCGGCTGGAGTTGCCGTCCGCCGCAAGGACCACGTCCGCGGTGAACTCGCGTGTTTCTCCCGTGCGCCGCCCGTTTTCGTCCAGGATGTTTGCGCTCACGCCGCGGACCCGGCCAGAATCATCGCGCAGCGCGGCGGTCACGCTGTGCCGTTCCAGGATGCGGGCACCGGCAGCCTGGGCATGCCGGGCCAGTTCCTCGTCGAAGCCCAGCCGGGTGCGGATCAGGCCATAAGAAGGGAAATCGGACAGGTCCGGCCAGGGAATTTCGATTGTTCGTCCGGAAGCGATCAGGCGCAGGCCCTTGTTGCGGCGCCAGCCGTCAGCTTCCTGATGAGGCAGGCCAAGGAGCTGGATTTCCCGCACGGCCCGCGGCGTCAGGCCGTCGCCGCAGACCTTTTCCCGTGGGAAGGAGGTCTTTTCCAGCACGGTCACGTCGATCCCGGCCGAAGCCAGGTAATAAGCGGCGGTGGAACCGGCGGGTCCGGCTCCAACAATCAGGACGTTCACTTAAACAGCGGTCTCCGCAGGTTTGACCGCACGGTGGATGGCCACAATCCCGCCGGAGAGGTTCCGGTAGGCCACGTTCTGCCATCCGGCAGCGGAAATCCAGGCAGCCAGACCGTCCTGGTCCGGCCAGGCGCGGATGGACTCAGCGAGGTACACGTAGGCAGTGGGGTTGGAGGCCACCTTGCTGGCGATCGCCGGAAGGGCGCGCATCAGGTATTCGGTGTACATGGTCCGCCACACCGGGACCACCGGGGAGGAGAACTCGGCGATGACCAGCGTGCCTCCCGGCTTGGTGACGCGGTACATCTCTTCGAGTGCCTTCTGCGGCTCGTTCACGTTGCGCAGGCCAAAAGAGATGGTGGCTGCATCGAAGGACTCGTCGGCGAACGGCAGGTTGGTGGCGTCGCCGGCAACGAAGTCGATGTCCGGGCGGCGGCGCTTGCCGACCTTCAGCATGCCCAGGGAGAAGTCGCACGCAACTACGGAGACACCCGCGTCGGCGTACGGCTCGCTGGAGGTTCCGGTTCCTGCGGCCAGGTCCAGGACACGCTGTCCCGGACGGGCGCCCACTGCGTCCACCACAAGCCGGCGCCAGCGGCGCGTCTGCCCCATGGACAGCACGTCATTGACGATGTCGTATTTGGGGGCCACCTCATCAAACATGGCAGCGACTTCATCAGGGCGTTTTTCCAAAGTTGCGCGCTTCACCCGCCCATTGTCTCAAACAATAGTGAGGCCGCCGAACCGGCGGACTACCCGTTTACGGTTCGTCACACACCGGTGTGAGACCAAGCGCCATCTTGGTGCCCGGAATGCAGGCCGCACCCGCAGTCGGAGTAGGGTTGGAGGCACTATGACCACCCTGCGTTCCCTTACCGTTCCCCTGGGCGTGCCGTCAGCCGCCATCGGATTACTGGAGTACCTGGTCCGCGACGACCAGCTCTGCTGGATCCGCCGCGGCGAAGGCCTGGTGGGTTTCGGCGAAACCCTGCGCTACACCTCCACCGGACCTGGCCGGTTCGCTGCTGCCCGGAACTGGTGGGCGGATATCGCCGCTTCCGCCGTCGTCGAGGACCAGGTGGCCGTTCCAGGGTCCGGGCTGACAGCCTTTGGCTCGTTCGCTTTCTCCAAGCGCTCACCGTTCGCCTCCCGCCTGGTGGTCCCGGAAATTATTGTTGGTTCCCGCAACGGAACCGCCTGGGTCACGCAGACCACTGCCGACCCTGACCTCGTCCTGGACGGCGAGAGCGTCTACACCGCACTGGCAGGTTATATGGACGATATCTCCGGCGAGCAGCTGCCCGAAGACGGTGACCAGATCCGCCCAGGGGTCCTCTCCGAGTCCGAGTGGAAGAACGCCGTCGCCCGTTCCGTAGCCCACATTGCTGCCGGAGACCTCAGCAAGATCGTGCTGGCCCGGGACATCGTCGCTTCCCTCTCCTCCCCCATTGCCACTGCGCAGGTGCTTCGGGAACTGGCACTGCGCTATGAGAGCTGCTGGACGTACGCCGTGGACGGCCTGATCGGTTCCACCCCCGAAATGCTGATCAAGGTGGAAGACGGCAAGGCACAGGCCCGGGTGCTTGCGGGCACCCTTGACCGCGCGACCGCACCGCTGGATGACCCCGGCTATGCCAAGCGGGTCCTGGCGGGCTCCGAAAAGCAGCAGCACGAGCACGCAATCGCTATTGACTCCCTGACCCGCCAGCTGGAGCCGTTCACTTCGTCCATGACCAGCCACAGCGAACCGTTCGTCCTGGAACTGCCGAACGTCTGGCACCTGGCCTCTGATGTCACCGCTGACCTTCGCACCGTGGACGGCGCCCTGCCCACTCCCCTGGACCTGGTCGAGGCCGTGCACCCCACTGCCGCCGTCTGCGGCTTCCCCACCAGCGTGGCCGGGGAGCTGATCAGCGAACTGGAGCACATGGACCGCGGCCCCTATGCGGGACCGGTGGGCTGGCTGGACGCTGCCGGTAACGGCGAGTGGGGCATTGCGCTGCGCGGAGCCGTCATTGAAGAGCCGACGGCGGTTCGCCTCTATGCAGGCTGCGGCATCGTTTCCGGTTCCAACCCTGCTGCAGAGCTGGAAGAGACGTGGAGCAAGTTCCGGCCAATGCTTGAGGCGCTGGGACTGGACCGGACCCGCGTGCTCTCGGGCCAGGTTTCCTGAAACGGCAGGGCACCGCGGGCCGGCGGTACAATTTAGGTAGCCGGAGCGCCGCCGCGGACGCCCCGCCCTACCCCCACCGGAGCCACCGCTCCGCAACGATTTAAGGTTCTAACTCCATGCACCACAAAGCACGCAAAGCCGTTGCCGCCGTCCTGGCAATCGGCGCCCTCAGCCTGTCGGCCTGCAGCTCAGGTTCGGATTCAGCCGATGATTCGGGGCTTGACCTGGTGAGGGCAGGCACTCTGACAGTTTGCTCCAATGTCCCCTTCCAGCCCTTTGAGTATGTCAACGACAAAGGTGAATACACGGGTTTCGACATGGACCTGACCCGTGAGATCGCCGCCGGCATGGGCCTGGACTGGACCGTCCAGAACGTCAGCTTTGACGGACTGCAGAGCGGCACCGTCCTGGCAGCGAGCCAGTGCGACCTCATCGCCGCGGCGATGTCGATCACGCCCGAACGCACCGAAAAGCTGGCCTTCTCCGAGCCTTACTACGACTCGCTGCAGTCGCTGCTGGTTCCCGCTGATTCTGCGGTCACCTCCCTCGAGGACCTCCGCGGCAAGAAAGTGGGCGTCCAGCAGGGCACCACCGGCGAGTCATACGCCCGGGCGAACGCCGACGGCGTCGAAGTTGTTTCATTCCAGACCGACGCCGAGTTGTTCCCAGCGCTGCAGGCCGGCGCCGTTGACGCTGTACTGCAGGATCTGCCGGTGAACCTCGACCACACGGACGGCGGGGCGTTCACGATCGTTGCAACCTACGAGACGGATGAAGCCTACGGTTTCGCCATGAAGAAGCAGGGCAGCGAGGACCTTGTTGCTGCCATCAACGCCGAGCTGGCTGAACTCCGTGCGAACGGCAAGTACCAGGAAATCTACGACCGCTACTTCAGCGAGTAGGACTGCCCGCAGCGGCGCGCCGGACAGGACAAACAGGCACACGGCACTTGGACAAAAACAGCATGCGTACAATCTAGACTGCTTGCCATACGAACAGGTGACCTTGGTCCCTGCCCAGCACTGTCCAGCTCGTCATAGAGAAGGTAGCCACTAATGCCGTACAAAGCACGATCCTCCGTCCTGGCCGCTGCGGCGTTGTCTGCACTGGTACTCTCCGCCTGTGGTGGAGAGGGCGATGATTCTGCCTCTGACTCCGGGATGAACCTCGTTTCCGAGGGCACCCTCACGGTCTGCTCCGACATTCCCTACGTTCCGTTTGAGTATGAAGAGAACGGTGAGTACGTCGGGTTCGATATGGACCTCATCAAGGAAATCGCGTCCGGGATGGACCTTAACCTCGAGGTGAAGGATTCCGGGTTCGACGGCCTGCAAAGCGGCACGGTCCTGGCTGCCGGCCAGTGCGACCTGATTGCCAGCGCCATGACCATCACTGAGGAACGCCAGGAGCGGATGGCCTTCTCCGACCCGTACTACGACTCGCTGCAGTCCATCCTCGTTCCCGAGGGTTCGGACATCACCGGGATCGAAGACCTGGCCGGCAGGAACCTCGGTGTCCAGCAGGGCACCACCGGCGAAGCCTACGCACGGGAGCAGGCACCGGACGCGAAAATCAGTTCCTTCCAGAGCGACGGCGAGCTCTTCCCGGCCCTGCAGTCGGGCCAGGTCGAAGCCGTCCTGCAGGACCTCCCGGTGAACCTGGAACACACCCGGGACGGCGAATTCACGATCGCCGCCAAGTTTGAGACTGACGAGTCCTACGGGTTCGCGATGTCGAAGACCGGCAGCGAAGAACTGGTTTCCGCGGTTAATGAGCAGCTCGCTGCGCTGCGGGACAACGGCAAGTACCAGGAAATCTACGACAAGTACTTCACCGAGTAACACCGACTTACCCATCGCCGTCCCGGGCACACCCCGCCCGGGACGGCGCCATCACTTCCGCGGAAGGCCCCTTACTTGAAACCGTCCACCCGTAGACGCCTCACCCGGGGCATCCTGTATGCCATCTTCGTCCTGGCAGTCCTCGCCGTTGTCCTGCTCGCAGACTGGAAAGCGATCGGAGTCAACTTCTTTGACCCCGAGGTGGCCCGCAAGGCCTTCCCGGACATCATCACGGTGGCTGTAAAGAACACCATCATTTACACCGTGATCGCTTTCATCGGCGGTCTGGTCCTGGGCCTGATCCTGGCACTGATGAAGCTCTCTCCCGTCGGTCCGTACCGCTGGGCGGCCACGATCTACATCGAGATCTTCCGGGGCCTGCCCGCACTGCTGGTCATTTTCGCGATGGCCTTTGCCGTACCGATCGCCTTCGCCTGGCGTCCCCCGGGCGGCAGCGCAGGTGCGGGCCTCATCGCCCTGATCCTGGTGTCCGGTGCCTACATCGCCGAGACCATCCGCGCCGGAATCCAGGCAGTCCCGCCCGGACAGGTTGAGGCTGCCCGTTCGCTTGGCATGGGCCCGGCCTGGACCATGATCTCGGTGACCCTGCCCCAGGCGTTCCGGATCATCACCCCGCCGCTGACCAACGAGCTGGTGATCCTGATTAAGGACACCTCGCTGCTGTTCATTGCCGGCATGGCACTGCAGGACCGGGAACTGACGACTTTTGCCCGGGACTCCGTCTCTCAGTCCGCCAACGCCACCCCGCTGGTCCTGGCGGCCGTGATGTACCTGATCATCACCCTGCCGCTGACCCAATTGGTCGCCAAACTCGAACGCCACAACCAGAGAGGCCGGTAGCCCAGCGTGAGCACAGCTGCATCTGTCCCATCCGCAAACCAGCCCGCCATTGAAGTCCGCGACCTGCATAAGTCCTTCGGCGACAATGAGGTCCTCAAGGGCATCGATTTCCACGTTAACCAGGGCGAGGTTGTCTGCGTGATCGGCCCGTCCGGCAGCGGCAAGTCCACCCTGCTGCGCTGCGTAAACCGGCTGGAGGAACCGACCAGCGGCCTCATCCGGGTCGAAGGCGTCGACATCACCGATCCGGAAACAGATCTGGACGCCGTCCGCACCCGCATTGGCATGGTCTTCCAGCAGTTCAACCTCTTCCCGCACCTGAATGTGCTGCAGAACCTGACCCTGGCCCAGCGCCGGGCCAAGAAGCGCGGCAAGGCTGAGGCGGAGGAAACCGCCATGAAGAACCTGGCCAAGGTGGGCCTGGCCGACCGCGCGAAGGCGTTCCCCGCCCAGCTCTCCGGCGGCCAGCAGCAGCGTGTGGCGATCGCCCGCGCCCTGTCCATGGATCCGGACATGATGCTCTTCGACGAGCCCACCAGCGCCCTCGACCCGGAGCTGGTCGGCGACGTCCTCGAAGTAATGCGCCAGCTTGCCGAGGAAGGCATGACCATGATGGTTGTTACCCATGAGATGGGCTTTGCCCGCGAGGTGGGCGACCGGGTGGTCTTTATGGACGGCGGCGTCGTCGTGGAGCAGGGCAACCCCGTGGATGTCCTGGGCAACCCCCGGCACGAGCGCACCCGCTCATTCCTTTCCAAGGTCCTCTAAGGGCCCGTCCGCTGCCGGTTTGGGAGATCGCTGCCGTTCCGCGGCGGAGCGAAATCCCAAACCGGCAGCAGAATCCCAAACCACGCCTTCTGGCTAAACCCCCGCTGCCAGGGACTCCTTCACGGCCGCCTGCACCCGGCGGTGCAGGGAGCGCAGCCCGGTGCGCTGCACCGGTACCTCGATTACCGCCCGGCCGCGGATCGGCGCTTCCAGTGCCGCCGTCAGTTCCTCCGTTGTCCGGGCTGTCTGGTGGGGCACTCCGTAGCCGGCGGCCAGTCCGCCGATGTCCGCCCGGTGCGGGGTGCCGAAGAAACGTTCGACGACGCCGCGGTATTCTTCCCGCTCCCCCAGCTCCCCGTGTTCAAGCAGGCTGAAGATTCCCCCGCCGGAGTCATTGAGCACCACCAGCTGCAGGTCCGGTTCCGTTTCGCCGTCTCCCAGCAACAGGCCGCCGGCGTCGTGCAGGAAGGTCAGGTCTCCCAGCAGCAGGCGGGTCGGGATGCCCTGGGCCAGCGCAATACCGGCCGCCGTGGAGATGGTGCCGTCGATTCCGGCCAGGCCACGGTTGGCGTACACGTCCAGCGGGTGCCAGTGAGTGGACGCCACCAGGTCCACGTCCCGGATCGTGTTGGAGGACCCCAGCACCAGGTTGCCGTCGGACGATTCCCACACCATGCCGGCCACGTGCAGTCCGGTGAGTTCAGCCTCGGACGCGAGCAGCGACTGGATGGAAGCTTCCGCCACACCGGAGGCCCGCTGCCAGGATTCCAGCCAGCCCGGTGCTCCGCTGCCGGCAAAGGCGAGCAGCGCCCCCAGATCCGAGATGACCGTCTCCGGCCGTTTGCCCGGCTCAAACCAGTTCACCGGGCGGGGCACATAGAGCGCCTTCCGCACCTCAGGCCGGGCCAGGAGGGCAGCAACCGGCCGGGACAGGGTGGGACGGCCAAAGACCACCACGCGTTCAATCTGCCCGCCAAGCTCCCCGAGCAGCAGCCGGTAGGCCGGAATGGCGTTGGGGCCGAACCGGGCATTCGACGAGGGCTCCGCGAACAGCGGCAGGCCGGCCCGCTGGGCGAACATCGCCGCCACTTCCCCGGCGCCGTCGCCGGCCACCACCACGGTGTGGTGCGCTCCGGCCAGCTCCGCCAGGGTTCCGGGTTCCCGTTCGGCCGGTTCGGGAAACAGTATCCCGCCTCCGCCACCGGCTGCCGGCACCAGGGCGTCGGCGGCGGTGGGGACCAGCGGGTCACGGAAGTGCAGGTTGATGTGGACAGGCCCTGCGGGCGACGTCCCGCCGACCCGGCCGAAGGCCTCGGAGATTGCCTCCGCCGGGTCCTCCCCAGCCTCCACGGAAGCATGTGCGGCCGGGAACCGGCCGAAGATCCCGTGCTGCACGGTGGTCTGGTTGGCACCGCTGCCGTGCAGCTCGGAAGGACGGTCCGCGGAGAGGACGACCAGCGGGATGCCGGCATGGTGGGCCTCCATCACGGCCGGGAGCAACTCCCCGACGGCCGTGCCCGAGGTTGTGACCACGGCGGCTGGCCGCTGCCCGCCGCGGGAGAGGCCCAGCGCCGTGAATCCGGCAACCCGCTCGTCGATGCGGACATGGACCTGGACCAGTCCCTGCACCTGCGCCTCCGCCAGGGCATAGGCAAGCGGAGCGCTGCGCGACCCGGGGGCCAGGACCACGTCCCGCACGCCGGCTGCCGCGAGGGCGGAGACGGCCGAGCGGGCTGCCTGCAGGGAACTGAGGCTCTTTGCCGCTGCCGGCTCGGCAGCGCCGGTGGAGGAAAACTGGCGGGGGGACTTCGAAGATCCGGTCACCTCTCCATCCTAGGGTTCATGGTCAGGGACCGTGCCCTCCGGGCCTGCCCCTAAACTCTCCCGGAGGCCATTCCAGCGGGTCCGGAGGCCTCAGGCGCCGGAGCACACCTGTCTGCTGAAGCAGGGAGAAGCGGTCCGGCACGCCCCAGTGCTCAGTGATCCTGCCGTCAACCACCGTGGCGACGTCTATGACGGTGAGCTCGACGTGCTTTCCGCTGGGCGGCCCGAAGAACGGACCTGTGTTGGTACCCATGCCGTAAAACCGCGCCCACCCCGTGTCACCGCGGGTGGCCCAGTCCTGCAGTTCATAGCTAATGTCCGGCATAGCCTCGTGCACCTGGCGGATGGCTTCCTTGACGTGTTCGATGGCTTCTGCGCCGCTTCCGTCGAGGCCGAACTGGTGCTCGATGAGGTCCGGTGAGAAAAGCTCGTCCACGATCGAAGTGTCCCCGAGGGCAAAACCCTCGAAAAGGACCCGCCGCAGTACGCTGACACTTTCCGGCAGCTGGGTCTGGTCCATTCTCTGTGTCCTCGCCACTGGGAGTGCGGCCGCACGGTCCGCACCCCGGTAGTGTCTCAGCCGGACAGCTGCGGTTGAGGCATTGGATAAATAGACAATAGGCCCTGCGAAACCGCGGAGGAAGGGAGGGCCGCTGTTCAGCCGGGCCGCCGCCGGAGCCTATCCGTGCGCTGCTGCGCCCAGCCTGCCGTGGACCCGCTCCAGCCGGTCCAGCCACCACTGCCGGCGATCCGCGGAGGCAGCAAAGCGTTCCAGCAGCTCCTCGGACACCGGCACCTCCCGCACAGCCAGCCCGCCGCCGTCGGGCACCAGGGAATCCTCCGTGATATCCCCTGCCATCAGCGACAGCGTGCCAAGTCCGCAGGCGTACGGCAGCTGGGGCAGGGAAGCTGCCAGCGCCACTCCGGCGCGGATCCCCACCGAGGTATCCAGCGCGGAACTGACGACGGCGGGAAGCCCGGCAGCCGCCACGATGTCCAGGGCGCGGCGCACCCCGCCCAGCGGCGCCACCTTAACCACAATCAGGTCTGCGGCATCTTCGCGTGCCACCCGCAGCGGATCGGTTTCCTTGCGCACACTTTCATCGGCGGCGATCAGCACGGGAACGCCTCGGCGATGCAGTTCCAGCCGCACCTCGCGCAGCCCTGCGATCTTCGGCACAGGCTGTTCGGCGTACTCCAGCCCGGCTTCGGCCAGGGCTTCCAGGGCTCCGACTGCGGTGGGCACGTCCCAGCCGCCATTGGCGTCCACCCGGATGCCGGCAGTTGGAAGAAGCCGGCGGACCTCAGCCACCCGGGCCAGGTCCTCCGCCACGGACTGGCCGCGTTCGGCAACTTTCACCTTTACTGCGCTCACGTCACCGAACCGGGCCAGGACACCTTCCACCTGCTCCACCGGAACTGCGGGTACGGTCCCGTTGACCGGCACCGAGCGGCGGAGCGGATCCGGATATCCCTGCCAGGCCGCTTCCACGGCCGCGGCGAGCCACGGAGCAGCCTCGGCGTCGTCATATTCGGGAAACGGCGCGAACTCGCCCCAGCCCGCCGGACCGCGCAGGAGCAGCGCCTCACGGTGCAGGATTCCGCGGAATTTCACCCGCATGGGAATCGAGACGACGTGCGCCTGTCCGCGAAGGGTACTGAGGCCGGGAAGGGTATTCGAATCCACCCAGCCAGCCTACCCGCGGGACGCCGCCGGCAGACCGCGTGCCGAGGTGGGCCGCCGCTGCAGCCGGGAGGACCGCCGTGCCGCAGTCATACTGGCGGCAGCCGGACGATATTGAGGAGCAGGTGTGCGGCGCGGTGGACGGCGCACAGGAAACCGTCATGGACCTGTGGCACGCTGGAGGGAATGGATACGCGCAATCTCCTGAGCAAACGGACACCGGCCCGCCGCCGGGCCGGGCATAACCCTGCCCTGTTCCTCTTCGCCGCACTGCTGGCCGCGGCGGGTGCTGCCCTGACCTACTTCGGTTTTGTGCGCACCACCACCGGGCAGCTGGCCGATGAATCGGCGTGGCGCGAGGCAGAAGTGGTGGCACCGGCCACGCATGTCCCCGCCCTCGAGATCCTGGATAACCTGCCGCTGCTCTCGGTCTTCATCGCCCTTGCCGTCATCGTGGCCGTCACCATCGCCCGGAAGCGTCTATCCCCGGCCATCATCGCCGTCGCTGCCATGGCCGCGGCCAATCTGGCGACCCAGCTGCTGAAAAACCTGCTGCTGGACCGTCCGGACCGCGGCGTAATTACCCTGGACTTCAATTCCCTGCCATCAGGGCACACCACCCTGGCGGCCTCCGCCATGGCCGCCATTTTCCTGGTCGCTTCCCCTCGCTGGAGGCCCGCCGCCGCTGCCCTGGGCGGCACCTACGCAGTGCTGGCCGGAGCGGCAACTTTCTTCAACCTCTGGCACCGCCCGGCCGACGTCGTCGCGGCGTTCTTTGTGGTGTCCACCTGCACGCTGATAGGCGGCTTGGTGATGCTGAGGACAAATCCGGACTGGAACTCCTGGCCCGCGGGCGGGCGGAGCGCCGGAACCAGGTTCTGGACCGGCGCCTGCATCATAGCGGGAGCCCTTGCACTGACAATCGCCGCCGCGGTGTACGCATATGCGCGCTGGGGGACCGGTATCGCCGCCCTGGACGGCAGCCCGCTGTACTTCTGGAGCGGCCTAGCACTGATTGTGGGAGTCGGTTACAGCCTGGCCGCGCTGGGCTCGCTGCTGTTCAGCCAGCAGGCGGGCGACCGCTAGCCGCACCAACCGGGGGCCGGCCCTTGGGCACCCAGCGCCACAGGACCACCGCACCCGCCACCCCCAGCAGCGCCGTCGCCCCGATCCCCGCGGAGAGCGAGAGCACCGCCGTGACCCCGGCGAGGAGGCCAGGACCGCCTAGGGTGCCGATGTCGGAGAGCAGCCGCCAGATACCGAGGAACTGCGGGCGTCCGGGCTGCGGGGAAAAGTCCGCCCCCAGGGTCATCACGATCCCCGATCCGATGCCGTTCCCGAAGCCGATGAGCAGCGCGGCGGCCAGCAGTCCAAGCGGGCTGGACGTCAGCGGCAGCAGGGCCAGCCCCAAGGCCATCAGGAGCATGCAGGGCACCGCTACGGCACGCCGTCCGCGCAGGTCCATCACCCGCCCGGCCGGGTAAAAAATCAGCATGTCGATGCCCGCGGAGATCCCGTAAATGATTGCTGTCTGGGTGGGGTCGATGCCCAGGTGCTGCGCCCAGAGCGGGATCACGGCCTGCCGGGTGGCCCGGACGGCAGCAATCAGCAGCACCCCGATTCCAACCGTGCGGAAAACCCGGGAGTGGCTGGTCAGGATGGATCTGATGGTCGGCGGGGCAGCCGCGTTTACGGCTTCCGCGCGTTGTCCGTTTCGCCGGCGCCGGCCCGTCCGCTGAACACGGACCGTGGGCTCCGGCACGGTCAGGCTGAGCACGCCGGCGGCCAGGGCGGCCCCGGCCCCCACCCAATACGCCCCTGGTGTACCGGCGAAGTGCATGGCTGCCGCGGCCGCGAAGGGGCCCAGGAACACACCGATCCGGTTGGATCCGCCCAGTGTGGAGAGCGCCCGGGCACGGTAGTGCAGCGGCACCGCTTCGGTCACGTAGCTCTGCCGTGCCAGCCCGAAAACGGCACCAGCCATACCGACCATAAAGACGGCAACCGCAAAAACCCACAGCACCGGGACGACCGCGGCCAGGACCATGGCGGCCGCGCACCAGGCCGCCGCCCCTACCAGCGCCCATTTCTCCCCAAACCGGGTGGTGATGAGGGTGGCGGGAACGTTGGCGACGAGCGACCCGATGCCGGTCAGGGTGACGATGAGGGCAGCCAGGGCAACGGTTGCCCCCAGATCGCTGGCGGTGAGGGCGACGACGGGCAGGATAGCCCCTATGGCGGTTCCGTACAGGACGGTCGGCCCGAAGGCCGGGACGGCAATGCTGCGCAGGCTGAACGTGTCTATTGCTTCAGCCATTTCCACCGGGCGAGGGTCCGCAGCCGGGTGAGCAGCGCACGTGACTGTTCCGGTCCGTAGGGCAGGATCGGCACGGCCTTGGTCACATCCGTGGAGGCCTGTTCCATGGCACTGCGCGTCACGGCGACGGCGGTGCGCATCTTGTTCATCTGCGTGGTCACGAAGTCCATGGTCACCGGTTTGCCGTGGCCGGGCACCACGGTGGCGTAAAGGTCTTCGAGGGCGGTGATTTTGCCCAGGGTCCGGATCCACTCCTTCGGGAAGGAGTCGCCGAAGTTCGGATCGGCCCCTTCTTCAACCAGGTCGCCGGCAAACAGGACGTCTCCCGCCCCCACCAGGAGATCGTGGTTCGTGTGGCCGCGGCCCAGGTGGAACAGGGTCACGGAGATTCCGCCGAGGTCCAGGTCTGCGGGGCTGCCGTCCACCAGCCGGTTCGGCACGGCAATGCCGGTGTAGCCGCCGGTGCCCGAGGCCATGGCGGGTTCGACGGCGGCTACCGCGGCCCGCTGCTTTTCCCCGTCTTCCGCGATCACCGCGGCGCAGGCGCTGGTAGCCCAGATCTCCTCCACGCCGTGGGCCAGCACGTAGCTGTTGCCGTAGAAGTGGTCGAAATGCGCGTGGGTATTGACGGCGGTGACCGGCAGGTCCGTGAGCTGCCGGACGCCGTCGAGGATGGTTTTGGCCTGGGCCGGACCGGCGCCGGTGTCGATCAGCAGGGCGCGCTCATCACCGATGACCAGTCCGGTGTTCATTCCCCAGCCGGGGTTGGTCCGCACGTAAATGCGCGGCGCAACCTCCAGCCAGTCATTCGGAATCTGCTGGCCTGCCTGCGTCATGGTGTCCGTCCTTCGGGTCTGTCCGGAACCAAACCTACCGCGTATCGGACATCACAGGTCTGCCAGCACGCTCCCGGGGTTCTCTATTGCGTCGGCGACGTAACGCAGGAAACCTCCTGCGGTCCCGCCGTCGCAGACCCGGTGGTCGAAAACCAGGGTCAGTTCGGTGAGCTTACGGACAGCCAGTTCTCCGTCCACGACCCACGGCTTGTCGATGATGCGGCCAATGCCCAGGATTGCTGATTCGGGATAGTTGATGATGGCCGCGCTGCCGTCCACCCCGAAGACCCCGTAGTTGTTCAGGGTAAATGTTCCGGAGGTGAGCTCGGCGGGTGTGGCTGCCCCGGACCGGGCCGCAGCCGTGAGCCGGCGGATCTCGGCGTCGAGCTCCCGGGCGCTTAGCTTTTCAGCGTGCCGGATCGAGGGAACCATGAGGCCCCGCTCGGTCTGCGCCGCGAAGCCGAGGTTCACGCCGTCGAACGCCAGAAGCTCCGCTTCACCGGTCCCGTTGCGGACATAGCGGGTATTCAGCTCCGGGAAACGACGCAGGCCAGCCAGGACGAACCGGGCCAGGAACGCCATCAGTCCCGGGGTATTGTCCGGATCCCGGCGCTTCAGGCCGGCGCGCAGTTCCAGCAGCGCAGTGGCGTCCACGTCCACCCAGACCGTCGCTTCGGGGATTTCGGTGCGGCTGGCGCTGAGGTTGGCGGCGACCGTGCGGCGCAGACCCTTGACCGAGGTGCGGCTGGTGATGCCCAGCCCGGAACGCGGATCCGTGCCGGGCGCGGTGTCAACGGCGGCGCCGGAAGCGGGGGCCGGGGCGGGTGTGCGGGAGGGCATGGGCGGGTGGGTGCTGGCGCCGGCAATGGCCTGCTCGACGTCGCGGCGCAGGATCAGCCCGTCCGCACCGCTGCCGGACAGGGCGGTCAGTGACAGTCCGGCTTCGCGGGCCAGCCGCCGCACGAGCGGGGAAATGCAGCGCGGAGCCTCGAGCGCCGCGGTGGCGGCGTGAACTGCCACGGCCTGCACAGCCGCCGGAACAACGGCGGACGCAGCAGCAGCCGGCGGGAGCGCTGACCCGCCCGCGCGGCCCGGACGCGGCGCGCGGGTCCGGCGGTTGGTTCCGTGGTTGCCCGGGGTCCCGTAACCGATCAGCACGTTGCCGGATCCGGCACGTTCCTCCTGCCTGTAGGCTTCCCCGGCGGCGTCGGGCGCACCTGCGGGTGCCGGCACCGCTGCGGTATCGCCTGCGGGTGTGGCAGCTGGTTCCGGGAGCCCGGCAGCCGCCGTCGTGCGTACCGAAATCAGCGGCTTGCCGACGTCGATGCTCTCACCGGCGGCGCCGTGCAGTGCCTCCACGATCCCGGCAAACGGCGAGGGAACCTCCACCAGGGATTTCGCGGTTTCCACCTCGGCCACCGGCTGGTCCACGGCGATCGTGTCCCCCTCGGCGACCAGCCAGTTCACCAGCTCGGCATCGGTCAGGCCTTCACCCAGGTCAGGGAGCAGGAAGGTACGCACGCTCACTTGTCCTCCCACTGCAGTTCGTCAACGGTGTCCAGGATCCGGTCCACGCCGGGCAGGAAGAAGTGCTCCAGCTTCGGCGCCGGATAGGGAATGTCGAAGCCTGTGACCCGGAGCACGGGGGCCGCGAGGGAATGGAAGCAGCGTTCCTGGATGCGGGCAACGATTTCGGAGGCCACGGACGCGAAACCGGGTGCTTCTGAAATGACCACGGCGCGGCCGGTCCTGCGCACGGACGCGCAGACGGTTTCGTCGTCGAACGGCACAATGCTGCGGACGTCGATGACTTCCAGGCTGCGGCCCTCGGCGGCGGCGGCTTCCGCAGCGGCCAGGGCGGTGGAGACGGACGGTCCGTAAGCGATCAGGGTTGCGTCGGTTCCCTGCCGGGCGACGGCGGCTGAACCGATCCCGGTTCCGGGCTGGGTGTCATTGGCTGCACCGCGGGATGCGTCGGCCTCGGCGCGCAGCCCGGCCAGGTCCACCTCTTCCTTGGTCCAGTACAGTTTCTTGGGCTCCAGGAAGACCACCGGGTCCGGGTAGCGGATGGCTTCGCGCAGCAGGGTGTAGGCGTCGGCCACGGTGGCCGGAGCCAGCACGGTCAGACCGGGCGTGTGCGCGTAGTAGGACTCCGAGGAATCGCAGTGGTGCTCCACTCCCCCGATTCCGCCGGCGTACGGGATGCGGATGACCAGGGGCAGCTTGACCTTCCCGCGGGTGCGGTTGGACATCTTGGCCACGTGGCTGACCACCTGCTCGAAGGCGGGGTAGGCGAACGCGTCGAACTGCATCTCCACGACCGGGCGCATCCCGTTCATGGCCATGCCCACGGCCATGCCCATGATGCCGGACTCGGCCAGCGGGGTGTCGAAGCAGCGGTCCTCGCCGAAGCGGGCCGTCAGGCCGTCGGTGATCCGGAAAACACCGCCGAGCGGGCCAACATCTTCGCCGAAGATAACAACGTTTGGATCTGCTTCCAGTTCATCGGCCAGGGCCGTGTTCAGGGCCTTGGCGAACGTCAGGGACACCTTCGTGGAAACGGGCGCCGGTGCGTGGTCTGTGACTGTCATGGTGGTTCGTGTCCCTCTTAGGCCTGGGTCCGGGAGAGTTCGTCCTGCAGCAGGGCGGCCTGCTCGGCCAGCTGGGGAGTCCGCCGCTCATAAACGAAGTTGAAAAGGTCCATTGGCTCGGGCTCAGTGTCGGTGTTCAGCCCGTCGCGGATGCGGGACGCGACCGTCTCGGCATCTGCGGCCATGGCTTCCTCCGCGGCGTCGTCGAGCAGCCCCAGATCGCGCAGGTAGGTGCGCAGCCGCGTCAGCGGATCCTTCGGCACCCACTCGGCGACGTCAGCCTCGGAACGGTACCGGGTGGCGTCGTCGGCGTTGGTGTGGGCCTGCATGCGGTAGGTGTGGGCTTCCACAAGGGCCGGGCCGCCGCCTTCGCGGGCCCGTTCGACGGCGGTGCCCAGGACGGCCAGGAGCGCAGCGGCGTCGTTGCCGTCCACCCGCTCGCCGGGCATCCCGTAGCCGATGGCCTTGTGCGCCAGGGACGGTGCCACGCTCTGGTTCTTCAGCGGCACGGAGATGGCATATTCGTTGTTCTGGACGAAGAAGACCACCGGGACGTGGAACACGGCGGCAAAGTTCAGGGCTTCATGGAAGTCGCCTTCGCTGGTGGCTCCGTCGCCGCACATGGCCAGGACAACGGTGTTCTCGCCGCGCAGCTTCGCCGCGTGGGCCACGCCGACGGCGTGCAGCAGCTGGGTGGCCAGCGGAGTGGCCTGCGGTGCGACGTGGTGTTCGTACGGGTCGTAGCCGGCGTGCCAGTCCCCCTTGAGCAGGGTCAGCACCTGCAGCGGGTCGACGCCGCGGTGGACGACGGCGACCGTGTCGCGGTAGGTCGGGAACATCCAGTCGCCGTCGGACAGTACGGCTGCGGCGGCGATCTGGCAGGCTTCCTGGCCGTGGGATGACGGGTAGACCGCCAGGCGGCCCTGCCGGACCAGGGCATTGGCCTGGTCATTGATCCGCCGTCCGGTCACGAGCCCTTCGTAGGCGGACCGGAGGGCGTCTCCGTCGGGGAGCGGGTACTTGTCATTGTGGCGGTGGGTGCCGTCCGCGGTGATCAGCTGGACCGGGGACGCGGAGGGCAGCATGGTGTCGGTGCGGTCCTCGTTATCCTCCGGACGCTGACTCTGCGCGGACCCGGGATGTGTGTGGCCGGTGGGAATAGTCATGGAAGCCTCCGTCATCAGCGGCGGATGCGGACAGGCCTCGAAGCGGCTCACTGCATATCAGCAATCTGACAGCAGCAATCTGCCCCTGCAAGCCCAGCCACACGGGTGGAATTTCTGTAAGCCCAGTATGGATAGACCTACGATTCGCATCCAGCTTTGCCGGAAATCCTAGATTTTTGGGTGTGAAAACCGTACGCTGGTGGACAAGTTGTAAAAGTGAGCTGGATTACTTTGAAGGATGTAGACACTATGGCGGAGACTCCGGCCGCAGCACTGGATGAGATCGACAAGTCCATCCTGGAGGAGCTGACCCGCGACGGGCGCGCCTCAGTGAGCGCTGTGGCCGAGGCGGTCCATATCTCGCGCGCCCATGCCTATTCGCGGATTTCCAAGCTGACCAGCTCCGGCGTGCTGACCCGCTTCACCGCCGTGGTGGATCCGGTGAAGGCCGGGCTGCGGTCCAGTGCCTACGTCACGCTCAAAGTCCGCCAGCATTCCTGGCGTGAACTGAAGGACGCGCTGCGCAAGATCCCGGAGGTGCACCACGTTGCCCTGGTGGGTGGCTCCTTTGACGTGATCCTGCTGGTCCGGGCGGAGGACAACCTGCACCTGCGCCAGGTCATCTTCGACCACCTGCAGTCCATGCCCGGAGTCCTGGACACCCAGACGTTCCTGGTCTTCGAAGACCTCGATATCCGCTGAGACTGGATTCAGCTCCAGCGGATTAACCCCAACGGCCGCCGCAGTACGGGTGCGAACCCGGAACTGCGGCGGCCGTTGGGCACGCGGGGGCAGGAACGCCTGCTGCCAGCGTCAGGGGAACTAGTCTTCGTCGTGCCCCTGGTCCATGCTCATCTGGTTTTCTGCCGGCGGAGTCTCGCCCGGAGGCACTCCGCCGCCGGGTTCCAGTCCCGTGATGTTGCCTTCTGCGGGATCGGGGTTGGCGCGGCTGCCCTTCTCTCCGCTTCCGGCGTGGTTGCCGGTGCCCTCACCGGTCCCGGGACCCTTCTGCGCCGCGGCCGCTTCGGCGTCCTTGGGCTTGTCTGGATTCGCCGGATCGTTGTTCGGGTCATAGCTCTGTGTCATCGTCGCCTTTCGGTCGGGCCCCGCCAGGGGAACGGGAAATCGATCAGCATGCTGATGAATCCAACCTAGCGGGGCCACGCCGCGGGAGCAATCTGCTACTCGAAGAGGCTCTCCCCCACGAATCCGCCCTCCCGCGCGCCCGGCGGGACAGCGAACACCGCCGAACCAATCGGCGTCGTCCATTCATTGAGCAGGTCCAGCTTGTCCAGGCGCTCCTGGATGGGCACAAACTGGGCCGTGACATCTGCCTGGTAGGAGACAAAGACCTGGCCGGCATCGGAGACGGCTCCCCCGGGTTCCGGCGCGGCGTCGTAATTGTAGGAACGCCGCAGGATGCGCTGCCGCGGATTATCCGGCCGGGCGCGGCGCATGTGCGCGTAGTCCGGAATCACCGGGAACCCCAGGGAGGTGACGGCCTCGAAATCCGGCTCGTCGTGTTCAGCGGAGCCGGTCAGCGGTGCGCCGTTGGCCAGCGTCCGTCCGACCGATTCCTCCCGTCCGCGCCGGTCCAGTTCATCCCAGGTGTCCAGGTTCATAGCTATCCGGCGCACGACGACGGACGTTCCGCCTTCCAGCCAGGCCGGAATCTCGGTATCGCCCCAGACCACGCGGTCGAACTCGGCCGTCCCCGGCACAGGATTCGCCGATCCGTCCACCTGCCCGAAGAGGTTCCGTGCGGTGGTGCCGGCCTGTTCGCTGCCATAGGCGCGGCGGAATCCGGACTGGATCCAGCGCACGACGGCGAAGGACCGGCTGTCCTTGAGCAGCATGCGCTGGGCATGGGCGAGCGTCAGCGGATCATCGGCACAGAGCTGCAGCAGCAGGTCGCCACCGTTCCAGCGCTCCTGCAGGGCGTCGATGCCAAAGGCGGGCAGCGGAGCCAGCCAGGCCGGTGCCAGGTGCGGGGCGACGGCGGCCACGAGCCGCGGCCCGAACCCGAACGTCACGGTCAGCCGGGCCGGCAGAACGGCCAGCTCGGCCTCTGTGTCAGCAAGGGCGGGCTGCCCCTGGGTCAGGGCAGCGGCGTCGTCGCTGAGCAGGCGCAGCAGGGACCGGATGCGGTCCCTGCCCACGCCGTCGCGCAGGTCCAGCGCCACAAAGGACGCGTGGGCCGGCGGCGGGGTTTCAATGCCTGCCTGATGAAGACCGAAGAACGGGACAATCTGGCTGCCGTTGGCGCCGGCCTCGTCCAGCCCGGTCCGGACCAGGTCCGGGGCAGCGGATCCGGCCCGGCCGGCGGCCAGCTGCGCGCCGGCTGCGGCAACCGCACCCAGGCCGGCTGCTGCCCCGCCGAAGAGCAGGTGCCGGCGGGCGACTCCCCCGTTGCGGGGTGGAGCTGATTCCGGGCTCATCAGTGGTCCACAGTGCCGTGGGTGTCTTCAGTGCCGTGGGTGTCATCAGTGCCGTGGCTGTGCTCGTGGTCTGCGTCGGCGTCGGCGCCGCCGCCGTAGTTTTCATTGGCTCCGGCAAAGTCCTTGGCGATGACCTCGATGCCGGTGGTGCTGCCGTCAGCCAGTTCCAGGGTGATCGGCAGCGTGTCTCCCGCAAGCAGGCCGTCCTCCAGGCCCATCAGCATCAGATGGCTGGCGCCGGGTCCCAGCAGGTATTCGCCACCTGCCGGAATGATGAACCCGCCGTCGATCTCCTGCATGGTCATGGCGCCGTCAGCTCCGGCTGCCGTTTCATGCAGTTCAACGGAGGCGGCTGCCGGAGAGTTGGCGGCGACCACGGTGAGGTCGTCAGCGCCGCTGTTTTTCAGGGTTCCGAAGACTCCGGTCATGCCGCCGGCGTCCGCGGCCTTGGCCCAGGCGCCGGTGATGGTCAGGGAGTGCGCCTGTTCAGCCGCGGCTGACGACGCGGTACCGGAAGCCGGGGCGTCCGCTCCACAGCCGGCCAGCCCGACGGCGGACAGGGCGAGGACTGCTGCTGCAAGGGGGATTTTTTTCATGGGGAAGGTACTCCAAAGGGGTAAGTGTCCGGGCACGCACAAGGGGCCGGAAAAGGGTGTGGGAGTCCTGCGGCGCCGCACCGGCACCGCAGGAAAGGGCTCGCGCCGGGCCGTCAGGCCCGGCGCGGAAGAGGTGAAGCTAGGCGTTGCCGCCGCGGCGGCGCTTGTTCACGACGACGACGATGACGTAGATGATCACTCCGATGAGGGCTCCGCCCAGGGCCGTCAGGACCCAACCCATGGGACCGAAAGTGCTGGTGTTTTCACCCGAAGCTGTGGTGGCGGATTCTTCGGGAGCCGGAGTTGTGGCTTCGGCAGTCGGAGTTGCAGCCGCTGTGCCCGTTTCAGCCTGATCGGTGGCCGCGCCGCTGGAGACAGGTGCACCCACGGTGAAGCTGAACGCACCGGTGATCGGGTGTCCGTCGCTCGAGACGGCCCGCCAGGTGACCTGGTACTCACCGTCGGTAAGGGCGGGAAGCTTCTGGACCAGGGTTTCCCGGTTCAGGACCGGTTCGGACTCGACCAGGTTGGTCCCGGAGGCATCAGCGACGATCACCTGGTTGCCCAGGTCCATCAGTTCGGCACTGAACACGAGTTCAATTTCGGCAGGCGCCTCGTCCAGCACCGTACCGTCGGCCGGTGTGGCAGAAACAAGTTCATCGTGGGCCAGGGCAGGCGGAGCGGCTACCAGGAAGAGGGCAAGGGCACCGAACAGTGCGGTGGCGAGAAGGACGGCGCGCGTACGGGCGTGCTGGAAAAGGGAGGTTGTCATTACTGCTTTCCGTTCCGTGGCGGAACTGCGGTTCGTGTGGATGCGCTCAGGGCGCTTAGGCGGACACGAATGCAGCCGGCGGGCCACGATGGCGGAAAGTCAGCAGAGGTATGCCCAGATTACGCAGGCCCCTTGGACGGTAGGCGAGCACCCGGGCCACCGGGCGGGGAAGGTGCTCCGGCTGGAACAGCGGGAGCAGGGCGCCGGGCCGCAGCCCCAGGGCTTCGCTGAGCCTGCGGGCCGTTTTCTCGCCGCAGGCCAGCAGCCACACCGTCGCGGCTGCCGCGAGGGCGTGGCTGAACCACATGAGGAGTCCCGCGGCGGCGGCCGCCTGGGCAGGCTCGGCCGCGAGGGAACGTTCGGCCACGCCGGTAAAGAAGGCGGTGTGGCCGGCATGTCCTGCCTGGGTCCCGACCGTTGCCGGCGCGGACCCCAGGCTGAACAGGAAGTGGAAAAGTCCCTGGCTGAAGACCACCGCCGCGGAGAGCCGCAGCAGTGAGAGCGAGCGTCCAGCGAGAAGGCAGCTGAACATTCCGGACAGTGCCAGGGAGAACAGGACGATGGCGGGCTCCGGTGTGGAACCTCCGCCAAGCACATGCGACGCGGAGGCGACAGCCGTGGCCGCAAATGCTGCGGCCCAGCCACGCACCAGGCGTGCGGCACGCACAGTCATGAGTCCTCCTCGGGCACCGGATGCCGGGCAGGGTGGTGCTCCGGCCCTGTCATTCTCCCGGAGTTTGGCGGTGCTGTCGAATGGGACGGCACCGCGGTGACAGCCGGCCAGGCTGGGCGGCCCGGCACCCCTTCCGGCCGGCACCGGGGCTAGTTAACCCTTGAAGTGCGGCTTCCGTTTATCCACAAAAGCTGCAAACCCTTCCGCGTAGTCCTCGGTGCCGCAGAGCACGCCCTGGGCCTTGTTTTCGTCCTCCACGGATTCCCACAGGCCCAGGCGCTGGTCGCGGATCTGGGCGACCAGTTCCTTCGAAGCACGGAACGCACCGGTGGCGCCGGTTGCGACGCGGGCAACCGTGGCGCGCGTGGCCTCCAGCAGGTCATCGGCCGGGAACACGCGGCTGAATAGTCCGGCAGCCACAGCCTCGGAACCACTCATCAGGTCCGCGGTGTAAATCAGGTCAAGCGTGCGGTGCGCGCCGAGGCGCTCGGTGAACAGCCAGTGCCCGCCCGAGTCCAGGGTCGCGCCGAGGTTGGCGAACGGCGAGCCGATCTTGGCACTGTCTGCCACGTAGACCACGTCGGTGGCCACCAGCAGGCCAAGCCCGACGCCGAGGCAGGCACCCTGGGCGGCGGCGAACGTGGGTGCCGGAAAGGCCGCCATTTTCTTCAGCAGCGGGGTGACCAGGTCCCCCAGGTAGCCATAGGCGTCGTCGTTGGCCGGGTCGACGGCGGAGATGTCCCGTCCGGCGCAGAACGCCCGGCCCTCACCACGCAGCAGCAGCGCCCGCACCCCGGCGGCCGCGGCGTCGTCATAAGCCCTGGACAGGTCCGCCAGCCCCTGTTCGTCCAGGGAGTTGAGCTTCTTCGGCGCGTTCAGCACCACTTCGGCTATGCCGTCACGGATGCTCAGCTCGACCATGGAGCCGGTGGATGCGGGGGTCTGCTCACTCATGGGGATCTGGGCTCCTAGGCGTCGTAGTCGACGGTCACTTCGGGACTGGTGGGACGGCTCTGGCAGGTGAGGATGTAGCCCTTCTCAATCTCGTCCGGTTCCAGCGCGTAGTTCTCTTCCATCTCCACCGTGCCGGTGACCACCTTGGCGCGGCAGGTGCCGCAGACACCGCCGGCGCAGGCGAAGGGTACGTCCGGGCGGACCCGCAGTGCGGCGTTGAGGATGGACTCGCGGGCGTGGGTGGGGCTGGCGACCTTGCCCTGCAGCCCGTCAAGCCGGAAGCTGATTTCGAAGTTGTCCGCGGAGGGGTCCACCTTGACCGGACGGCCAATCTGGCCTTCCGGCCGGCCTGGCTGGCCGGTGGTGAAGAGTTCGAAGCGCACTTTTTCGGCTTCCACGCCGCGTTCGGCGAGGGCGTCGCGGCACATCTGTACGAGTTCAAAGGGACCGCACAGGAACCACTCATCCACGTCCCGGGTCGGCAGGACCGATTCGATCAGGGTGGTCAGCTTCTCCGAATCGATCCGGCCGGAGAGCAGCGGGGAGATGCGCTGTTCGCGGGAGAGCACGTGGTGCAGCGCGAAGCGGGCGGGGTACTTGTCCTTCAGATCGGCGAGTTCCTCCAGGAACATCACGTCCATGGCGGCCTTGTTGGCGTACACCAGGTCGAAGCGAACGTTCTCCGACGCCGCCAGCACTGTGCGGGCGATCGAGATTACCGGCGTGATGCCGGAGCCCGCCGCGACGGCGACGAAGACGTTCTCCTCGGTGACGTCGATGTCCTCCGGATGGTTCATGGCGTTCATCGGATGCTTGGAAATGAACCCGCCGGTGGGGCTCATGACGTCCAGGACGTCACCGGCTTTCAGCGATTCGTTGGCCCAGGTGGAGAACCGTCCGCCCAGGCCCCGCTTGATGGCGACGCGGATCTCCCCCGGTGTCGGCTCGGCGCAGATCGAATAGCTGCGGCGTACCTCCTGCCCGTCCAGCGTGGTGCGCAGGGCAACGTATTGTCCCGGCAGGTAGTCGAAGGACCCTGCCAGGTCCGTGGGCACCGCGAACGTAACTTCGATGGCGTCTTCCGTGAGCCGGCGGACTGCACTGACCGTCAGCGGGTGGAAAGCCGTACGACGGGATGCCGGGGCCGCACCGGCGGCCTCGGTGGTGGAGGTTGTCATAGTTAGAGCACCTTGAAGTAGTCGAAGGGTTCCTGGCAGTCGCCGCAGACGTAGAGCGCCTTGCAGGAGGTGGAGCCAAAGCGGGTCATTTCACGGGTATTGAGTGAGGAGCACTGCGGGCATTTGACGCTCAGTCCCAGCCGGATGGGACCCGCGGCGGCCCGCCCGGTGGGCGGCGCGATGCCGTACGCATTGAGCTTGGTCTTACCGGCTTCGCTCATCCAGTCGGTGGTCCAGGCCGGCGCGAGCACCAGGTCCACCCGGACTCCGGCATAACCTGCCGCCACCAGCGCGGCGGTGACGTCCTCACGGATCGCGTCCATGGCCGGGCAGCCGGAATAGGTGGGGGTAATGGCCACCCGGACCTGGTTTCCGTCCATGAGTTCCACGGCCCGCAGCACCCCCAGGTCCTCAATGGTGAGGACGGGGATTTCCGGGTCGCAGACTGTGGCAGCCACATCCCAGGCGGCAGCGGCGGCGGGGTGAACCGGGCGGAGCGCCGTGCTGGAATCCGGGTCCGTCCTGGAATCCGGGAGGTTGTCTCTGGCCATGTCTGTCTGGTTCATGGCTGTTACCAGGACGCGCCGGGATGTTCGCGGGCCAGGACCTGCATTTCAGCCAGGAGCGGGCCAAGGTACTCACTGTGCAGCCCCTGGCGTCCGCCGCCGGGAGCGGGCTGGACTTCGGGGACTTGGAGTTCAGCCTCGGCCAGTACGGCGCCGACCTTTTCGTCGAAGGCTGCCCGCAGTGTGGAGGGCAGGACGGCGGTTCCCTCGAGGGAGCGGACCAGCTCGTCATCCTCGAACAGTTCGCCGACGTACGGCCAGATCAGTTCCAGGGCGCGGATCATGCGGGTGCGTGATTCCTCGGTGCCCTGACCCAGGCGCAGCACCCACTGGGCGCTGTGGTCCCGGTGGTAGTCAACTTCCTTGACGGCCTTGGCTGCGATGGCAGCCAGAGTCTCGTCCTTGGAGGTGAGCATGGCGGTGTAGAGCTCGAATTGGTAGAACGACACCACCAGCTGGCGCGCGATGGTCCGGGCAAAATCACCGTTTTCCTGCTCCACGATGTGGGCGGAGCGGTAGTCCCCCTCACCGCGCCAGTACGCCAGGTCATCTTCTGATTTGCCCCAGGCGGTGCCGGCATAGGTCAGGAAGGAACGGGCGTGGCCAAGCAGGTCCAGTGCGATGTTGGAAAGGGCAATGTCCTCTTCCAGCTCAGGAGCACGGGAGATCCACCAGCCCAGGCGCTGGGCCAGGATGAGTGAGTCGTCCCCCAGGCGCAGGGCGTATTCAGCGGTGTCGGCGGGTGCCTTGGCATCCGAGGCGGCAATGTCCTCCGGGCGGAGGGCATTGCCCGGGGTAATGCGGGTGGCGCTGTCCGAGCTCACAGGTGCTTCACCCCTTCAGACTTGCGGTAGTACGTGGCGTGCCGGTAGTCCTTGCCCTGCGGGGACTCGAAGAACTGCCCCTTGGCATCCGGATCGCTGGAGATGATGGCTTCCGCGGGGACGACCCAAAGCGAAACGCCTTCGTTGCGCCGGGTGTAGAGGTCACGCGCGTTGCGGAGGGCCATATCCGCGTCCGGTGCATGCAGTGACCCGGCATGCACGTGGGAAAGCCCGCGGGAGGAACGGACAAAAACTTCCCAGAGCGGCCAGGCCGCGCTGACGCCTGATCCGGGCTGGGCAGAGGAATCGGTACCTACCGGCTTAGCGCCGTCGTCACCCGTTGTGGAACCGGAAACCATGCTTATGCCACCTCAGTCTTTCGTGCCTGTTTTGCGGCGTAGGCCGCCGCTGCTTCGCGCACCCAGGCGCCGTTCTCATGTGCTTCCCGGCGCCGTGCCAGACGCTGGGCATTGCACGGGCCGCGGCCGGCGAGGACTTCCTTGAACTCATTCCAGTCGAGGGGCCCGTATTCCCACTTACCGGTTTCTTCGTTGAACCGGATCTGGTCATCGGGGAGGGTCAGGCCCAGGACCTTGACCTGCTCGAAGATCATCCCGACGAACCGCTGCCGCAGTTCATCATTGGAGAAACGCTTGATGTTCCACTTCATGGACTGCTGGGAATTCGGTGAATTGTCATCCGGCGGGCCGAACATCATCAGGGATGGGGCGTACCAGCGGTTGATCGCGTCCTGCGCCATCTGCCTCTGGGCTTCAGTGCCGTTGGCCAGTTCCAGCAGGATCTCGAATCCCTGCCGCTGGTGGAAGGACTCTTCCTTGCAGACCCGCACCATGGCCCGGCCGTAGGGGCCATATGAGGCACGGCACAGCGGCACCTGGTTGCAGATGGCAGCGCCGTCAACCAGCCAGCCGATGGCCCCCATGTCCGCCCAGCTGCGGGTCGGGTAGTTGAAGATGCTGGAGTAGCGGGCCTTGCCGGCAATCAGATCCTCGGTCATCTTCTCGCGCGGGGTGCCCAGGGTCTCGGCTGCGGAGTAGAGGTAGAGGCCGTGTCCGGCTTCATCCTGGACCTTGGCCATCAGGATGGCCTTGCGCTTGAGCGAGGGCGCACGGGTGATCCAGTTGGCTTCCGGCTGCATTCCGACAATCTCTGAATGCGCGTGCTGGGAGATCTGGCGGACCAGGGTCTTCCGGTAGCCCTCCGGCATCCAGTCCCGCGGCTCAATCCGGGAATCCTCGGCGATGATCGCGTCGAAAGCGGCCTGCCCGGCCTGGTCCTCGGCACTGAAGGCCGGGACGGCGTGCAGGTCCCGCTGCGCGTCGGTCTGCGTAGCCATAAAAGTCACCTCACTGTTTTCCACATGGCCGCGGTCCGGACCACGGAAGTATCCCGGCCAATAATTACCGACCGTTCGTTCAGGATATGGGTGTGAGCGGCGGCACGTCAAGGCGGCACCGGTTCGGTGCCGCCGGCCGGCTGCGAAGCTGCCTCGGGCCAGTCATATCCTTGGATATGCACACCCAGCAGCTACCTTGGGAATGGCACAGATCAGCGGCGGAGGAAGCACCATGGTGAACAGCGGGCAGACGGAGCGCACCAGGCTTCGCGCGCGGATCAAGGACCGGGTCTCCCCGGCCCTGGCGGCGCAGCTGCTGGTTCCCGCACTGCTGGGACTGCTGGGATTCTGCGCCGTTGCCGCAGCCGTCGCCTCCACGGGCGGAGTCCTGGGTATCACCGTGACCGGACTCGCCGTCGTCGTTACCCTGCTGCTGGCCGCGGGAGCTGCACCCTTTTACGTTCCCTTCCTGCTGGCCGGGACCTGGTACAAGCCACTGGGCGTTCTGGCCACTGTGGCGGCCTTCCATCTGCTGCTTTTCGCGACGATCGGAAGATCGGTCCTGATGACGGTGTCCGCTGTCCCAGTGGCACTGGCCGGGGGCGGGCTGCTCCTGCTCACATCACTGTGGTCCCAGTTCCACCACGGCCCGGCCGCCGAGCCGGTCATCGGCCCCGCCATGCCGGAGGATGCCCGCCCGTTCACGCACACGCTGGTGCTGGTAACGGTCAACTGGGTGTTTTTTGCCGCCGCAGGTATGTTCAGCGCCTGGTTCCTGCTCGGCCGCTGAGCCTTCGCCCGCGGCATAACCGCCCCGGACCGCCTTCCGCCGCGGGCCAGGCTGGATATATTCGGAGGATGACTACTACGCAGCCTCCCGTCGCCAAGAAGGTACCCACCGAGCGCATCCACCACGGCCAGACGTTCGTTGACGATTACGAGTGGCTGCGCGAGAAGGAAAACCCCGAGGTGATCGCGCACCTTGAGGCCGAGAACGCCTACACCGAGTCCGTGACGGCAAACCAGGAGGAACTGCGGCAAAGGATCTTCGACGAGATCAAGGCCCGGACGGTGGAAACCGATCTCTCGGTCCCGGCCCGGAAACGCGGCTGGTGGTATTACACCCGGACCGAAGAGGGCCAGCAGTACGGCATCCACTGCCGCACCGCGGCGCAGGACACCGGAGACCTGCATGCCGACTGGACCCCGCCCGTCGTCGAACCCGGGGTTCCGGTGCCCGGCGAACAGATCCTGATCGACGGCAACGCCGAAGCCGAGGGCAAACCCTTCTTCTCCCTCGGCGGCCTCGCCGTCACGGAGGACGGCAACCTGCTGGCGTACTCAGAAGACAATGCCGGGGACGAGCGCTTCACGCTGCGCATCAAGGACCTCCGCACCGGGGAACTGCTGCCGGACGTGGTCAGCAACGTTTTCTACTCCCTGGCCTTCTCCCCCGACGGCACCTGCGTCTTCTACACCGTGGTCGATGATTCCTGGCGCCCGTACCAGATCAAGTCCCACACCCTGGGCACCCCGGTGGAGGACGACGCCGTTATCTACCAGGAAGACGACGTCGCCATGTGGACCGGCTTCGATCTCTCCGCCGACCGGACGCAGCTGCTGATCGGCATCAGCACCTCCGAGTACAGCGAATACCGGGTGCTGGACTTCGACGATCCCACCGGAACCGTCCGCACCCTTATTCCGCGCAGCGAACGCATCCTCTACGAAGCCGAGCCGTTCACCCGCGGCGGGGTGCGCCAGTACCTCATCACGCACAACCGGGATGCGCTGAACTCCATGGTCTCCCTGGTCGCGGAAACCGAATTCACCAAACCGTTGACCGAACAGGACTGGCACACCGTCGTGGCGCACGACGACGCCGTCCGGGTCAACGGGGCATCGGTCACCCGCACGCACGTCCTCGTTTCGGTCCGCAAGGACACCACCGAGCGGGTGCAGGTCCTGCCGCTGGAGGGCCTCGGCACCCCTGCCCAGCCCAGCCCCACCGAACCCGCCTTTGACGAAGAGCTGTACACGGCGGGCCTGACCAACGCCGAGTACGATTCCCCGATCATCCGGCTGAGCTACACGTCCTACCTGACTCCGCCGCGGGTCTATGACTACATCCTGGCCAGCGGCGAATTGGAACTTCGCAAGGAAACCCCGGTCCGCGGCGGCTATAACCCCGCCGACTACGTTGCGGAACGGGATTGGGCGACGGCGCCGGATGGCACCCGGGTGCCGCTTTCGGTGCTGCGCCGCACTGAGGTACAGCGGGACGGCTCCAACCCGGCACTGGTTTACGCTTACGGCAGCTACGAAATTTCCATGGATCCGGCGTTCAATATCGCCCGGCTGTCGCTGCTGGACCGCGGAGTCATCTTCGTCGTCGCGCACATCCGCGGCGGCGGAGAAATGGGCCGCGCCTGGTATGACCAGGGCAAGAAACTGCACAAGAAGAACAGCTTCACCGACTTCGTTGCCGCCACCGATCATGTGGCCGCCTCCGGCTGGGTGGACCCGGCCCGGATCGCTGCGATGGGAGGCTCCGCCGGCGGACTGCTGATGGGCGCCGTAGCGAACCTGGCCCCGGAGAAATATAAGGCGGTTGTGGCGCAGGTGCCGTTCGTGGACGCCCTGACCTCGATCCTGGATCCGGATCTGCCGCTCTCAGCCCTGGAGTGGGAGGAATGGGGCAACCCCATCACTGATCCCGAGGTCTACCGCTACATGAGCGAGTACACCCCGTATGAGAACATCCGCGCCGTGGACTACCCCCGGATCGCGGCGGTCACCAGCTTCAATGACACCCGGGTGCTGTACGTGGAGCCGGCCAAGTGGGTCGCCAAACTCCGCGAAGTCACCACCGGCTCCGAACCGATTGTGCTGAAGATCGAGATGGAAGGCGGCCACGGCGGAGCGTCCGGACGGTACGAGGCGTGGAAGGACCGCGCCTGGGACTATGCCTTTGTCCTGGATGCCCTGGACGCCCGGGACCTGCTGCCGGCCGCCGGTTCACCGGTGCAAACGAGCAGGTAATACAGCCAGCGGCGGGAGCCGGGTGCGTTGCATCCGACTCCCGCCGCTGTGTTTAAGCCGTGTTCGGGGTAGTGAGAAAGCCCTACCGGTAAAACGATCCTCCGGCGCTCCTTTCCCGCGCACCCGCGCGGGCCGCCTTAGTCAGCGTTGCCGGCCTCCGGAGCCTGTGGGCGGGGCCGGGGATGCGGGGCCGGCTGGTCTGGCGGCGAACGGCGACCTGACCGGTTGTGGCCTGGACGGCGGCCTGGCCGGATAAGCCCGGCCACCACAAAGACCAGAGTCAGCGCGATGACACCAAGGAAGATCAGGTCCAGGTTGTCCCGGACAAAAGGCACCCGGTCTCCCAGCAGGAAACCCAGCAGGGTGACGCTCAGGGCCCAGACGGCGGCGCCGATGGCGTTGTAGGCGATGAACGTCGCGTAATGCATCCGCCCGACTCCAGCCACCACGGGCGTGAAGGTGCGGATGACCGGAATGAACCGTGCCAGCACTACCGCTTTGCCGCCGTGACGGGCGAAAAACGTTTCCGCACGGGTGACGTTCTCCTGCCGGAACAGCCGGGAATCCGGCCGGTTGAAGACCACCGGCCCGGCCTTCCGTCCGATGAAATAGCCAAGCTGGTCACCGGCGAAGGCGCAGAGGGCAATGAACAGGATCAGCAGCCAGATGTTTATCTGGATCGCCCCGGTGGCCACCAGGAGGCCGGCCGTAAAGAGCAGGGAGTCGCCCGGGAGGAAAAACCCGATCAGCAGGCCGGTTTCCACAAAGACGATTCCGCAGACCAGCAGGACCACCCAGGGTCCGATTGCAGGGTCGGCGAGAAACACCTGCGGATCCAGCCATTCCGGCAGCAGGGAGGACATAACAGGCTGCAGCGCTCCCGGCACTGCCAAGGGAAAGGTCACTTTCACAGGGTATGCCATGCCCCGTACAGCCGCCTGGGAGCACCGCTGACCGCGGAATTCTCCCGGTCACACACCCTGCGCACCCTCAACAAATTTGACAGTGACAGCGCTCACAGGATTACCTAATGAACATTCGGTAAAGAAAAGTGAGGGCCCCATGGCTGACTACGGTGTCACCACCCCGGACCGCGAACTGCGTCCGGCCCACCCCATCCTCGAAAATGATGCCACCTCCGACTGGCTGGGCATCGACGTCGTCCGCCTTGGTAATGGCGAGGCTGTCATCACCATGGAGCTGCGGCCGGAGATGCTCAACGGTTTCTCCATTGCGCACGGCGGCATGGTCTTCGCCTTTGCAGACACTGCCTTCGCTCTGGCCTGCAACCCCTCCACCGCAGATTCCCTTGCCGGGATGGAGACCATAACGGTGGCATCCGGCGCTGACATCAACTTCATTTCCTCAGCCCGGGCCGGGGAAAAGCTTCGGGCAGAAGCAGCCCGGCGTGCAGGCGCGGGCCGCAGCGGCGTCTACGACATCGAGGTCACCGCCGAAGCGCCGGATGGGAGCAGCCGGGTCATCGCGGAATTCCGCGGACGATCCCGCACCATCCCGAATCCCGCCCGCCAGTCCTAGCCCGCACCAACTGCTCCCCGCCCGGCGGAGCTGCACCGCCGGGCAGATATGCCAAAACACTTCCCCTTCCGCCGCACGCCCTGCAGAATCAGCCCCACCACCCCCTCCCCGAAGGTTTCCAGCGCATGAATACCGTCTCCACCATCAAGGCCACCGCAGCCGACCCCGCCACCCTCGATCCCGAGGAGCTGATGAGCCGGGCGGAAATCGAAGCCCTCCAGCTGACCCGCCTGCAGGAAACGGTGCGGTACGCCTATGAGCGGGTACCGCTGTACACGAAGAAGTTCGACGACGCCGGTGTCCACCCGGACGATCTCAAGGAGCTGGCGGACCTCGCCAAGTTCCCGTTCACCACCAAGGAAGACCTGCGGCAGAGCTATCCGTTCGGGATGTTTGCCGTCCCCATGGAGCAGGTGGCCCGGATTCATGCGTCCTCCGGCACCACCGGCCGGCCAACGGTTGTTGGCTACACCAAGGGCGACCTTGACCGCTGGGGAACCCTGGTGGCCCGGTCGCTGCGCGCCTCCGGCGTGAAGTCGAACTACAAGGTGCACAATGCGTACGGCTACGGCTTGTTCACCGGTGGTCTGGGCGCGCATTTCGGTGCCGAGAAGCTGGGCTGCACGGTGATTCCGATGTCCGGCGGCCAGACCGAGCGGCAGATCCAGATGATCCAGGACTTCGAGCCGGATACCATCCTCTGCACTCCGACCTACCTGCTGACGATTGCCGATGCCATGAAGAAGGCCGGCATCGATCCGCGTTCCACGTCGCTGAAGAACGCCGTGCTGGGCGCCGAGCCCTGGACCGAGGAAATGCGCCACGAACTCGAAGTCCTGCTGGACCTCGATGCGTGCGACATCTACGGCCTGTCCGAGGTGATGGGCCCGGGTGTGGCCGGCGAATGCGTCGAGACCAAGGACGGTGCGCACATCTGGGAGGATCATTTCCGCCCCGAGATCATCGACCCGTTTGATGACACCCGCGTCCTGGAAGACGGTGAACACGGCGAGCTGGTCTTCACCTCGCTCACCAAGGAAGCCCTGCCGATCATCCGCTACCGCACCCACGACCTCACCCGGCTGCTGCCGGGCACGGCCCGTCCGGGCATGCGGCGGATGGGCCGGATCACCGGACGCAACGATGACATGATCATCCTGCGCGGCGTGAACCTGTTCCCCAGCCAGATCGAGGAAATCGCCCTGCGCATTCCCGCCCTGAGCCCGCACTTCCAGCTGGAAATCACCCGGCCGGACCGCATGGACGAGCTCACGGTCAAGATCGAGCGCCGCACGGAATCCAGCTCGGAGGACTGCCTCCGAGCCGCAGCCGAACTCAAATCCCAGATTAAGATCCACGTGGGCTCCTCCTGCACCATCAACGTGGTGGAGCCGGGTTCCCTGGCCCGTTCCAGCGGCAAACTGCGCCGGATCTACGATCTCCGCAAGAAGACGGAAGCCCAGGCCTAACTCCGCTTTCGGTTGGCCGGCCTGGTCCGGCCAACCGAACGTTCATGGGAAAATATCCAGATGGCTAAGACTCCGACCTCCCCTGCTTCCCCGCCCGCTGCCGCCAACGGCACCCGCCGGGGCCGGCCGGGTTATGACCAGCAGACCGTGCTGAACATCGCCGTCGACGTCTTTAACCGCCACGGCTACGAGGCAACCTCCATGGGCATCCTCGCGGAGAACCTGGGCATCACGAAGTCCGCCATCTACCACCATGTGCCTTCGAAGGGCGACCTGCTGCGCTTGGCCCTGGACAATGCGCTGGGCGGATTGGAAGGTGTCCTGGATGATCCGCGGGCTTCCACCGGACCTGCCGATGCGCGGCTGGAATTCGTCCTGCGCGGAACCATCCGGGTCCTGACGGACCGCCTGCCGTTCGTGACACTCCTGCTGCGCCTGCGCGGCAACACCGACATTGAGCGGGATGCCCTGGCCCGGCGCCGCGAATTCGATCACCGGGTAGCCCAGCTGGTCGACGCAGCGCGGTCCGAGGGTTCCCTGCGCGGCGATATTGACCCGCGCACCACCACCCGGCTGCTGTTCGGCACCATTAACTCGATCGTGGAATGGTACAAGCCCGGCGGGCCGATCGGCGCGGACAAACTCGCCGACGACGTTATTTCCATGGTGTTCGACGGCCTCCATAAAAAGGCCTGACCAAACCCCTCCGCCGCTGGACGTTCCCGCCTCAGGGACTACTTTGTGACGCAGTAAAGCCCGCCTGACTTCCCAGGCGGGCTTTACTGTATCTCCGGAAAGCTAGGCGCGTTCCTTCTCCACGAGGGTCAGGACGTCGTAGGTCGCCACGATCTCGTTGTTCTGGTTATGCAGGACGGCGTCCCACGCCACCTCGCCGTACTCATCCGTTTCCCGCGGGGTGATGCGCTTGGCGGTCAGCGTGACCCGGATCGAATCACCCGCGGCCACCGGAGTGATGAACCGCAGATTCTCCAGGCCGTAGTTCGCCAGCACAGGTCCCGGCGCCGGTTCGACGAACAGCCCGGCACCCCAGGACAGCAGCAGGTAACCGTGGGCCACGATGCCGGGGAAGAACGGGTTCGCCTCGGCAGCTTCCTGGTTGGTGTGGGCGTAGAAGGTGTCACCGGTGCTGTTCGCGAAAGCCGTAATGTCCTCGAGCGTGACCTCACGCAGTTCCGAGGCCATGGCGTCGCCGACCTTCAGCGTGGCCAGGTCCTTGCGGAACGGATGGGTTTCATCGAAGTTCCGGTCTGCTCCGGTGTGCCAGACGCCGGTGATGGCCGTCAGCATGTTGGGCGAGCCCTGGATGGCGGTGCGCTGCATGTGGTGCTTAACTGCGCGGATGCCGCCCAGTTCCTCGCCGCCGCCGGCGCGTCCCGGGCCGCCGTGGACCAGGTGCGGCACGGGTGAGCCGTGGCCGGTCGATGACCGCGCATCCTCACGGTTGAGCACGTGCACGCGGCCGTGGTGGCCGGCGATGCCGGTCACCAGTTCGCGGACGGTCTGCGGATCGTTGCTGCAGACCGTGGCGACGAGCGAGCCGCCGCCAAGCGCTGCCAGCCTGACGGCGTCGTCAGTGTCCTCGTAGCCGATCACCGAGGCGACGGGCCCGAAGGCTTCAACCGAGTGCAGCGCCTGCGCCTCGGAATTTTCCCAGGTCAGCAGGACCGGAGCCATAAACGCACCGTCCTCGGCCACGCCGCGGGATCCGTCGGCCTGCACAGTTTCCGGAGCGTCAAGGCTGCCGTAAGCGATGGCGGCACCGGCGTCGAGCAGTGCCTGCACTGATTCCCGGACGCCGTCGCGCTGCTCGGTGGAAGCCAGGGCGCCCATGGTGACGCCCTCAGCGCGCGGGTCGCCCAGGACAACGCGTTCTTCGATCCGTTTGGCGGCGGCAGCAACGACGTCGTCCACCAGGGCGTTTGGCACGATCGCGCGGCGGATGCTGGTGCACTTCTGGCCGGCCTTAACCGTCATTTCGGTGACGAGGGACTTCACGAAGGCGTCGAACTCCGGGGTGCCCGGAACGGCGTCGGGTCCCAGGATCGAGGCGTTCAGGGAGTCGGTTTCACTGGTGAAGCGCACCCCGCCTTCGATGACGTTGGGATGGTTCTTCAGTTTGTTGGCGGTCGACGCCGATCCGGTGAAGGAGACCATGTCCCGGTAGTCCAGGTGGTCCAGCAGGTCCCGGGCGGAACCGGAGATCAGCTGCAGGGACCCGGCGGGCAGGATGCCGGATTCGATCATCATGCGCACGGCGGCTTCGGTGAGGTACCCGGTGGGGGTGGCGGGCTTGACGATCGTCGGCACACCGGCCAGGAAAGCGGGGGCGAACTTCTCCAGCATGCCCCAGACGGGGAAGTTGAACGCGTTGATCTGCACGGCGACGCCGGGAATGGACGTGTAGATGTGTTCGCCGATGAAGGAGCCGTCCTTGGAGAGGACTTCCGCAGTGCCGTCGATGACCACGGTGGCGTTCGGCAGTTCGCGGCGGCCCTTGGACCCGAAGGTAAAGAGCACGCCGATGCCGCCGTCGATGTCCACGAGGGAGTCGATTTTGGTGGCGCCGGTGCGGGCGCTGATTTCGTAGAGTTCCGGGCGGCGGCCGTTGAGGTACTGCGCCAGTTCCTTGAGCTTCAGTGCGCGCTGGTGGAAGGTGAGTCCGGCCAGGCCGCGGTGGCCCACGGTCCGTCCATGCTCGACCGCGGCGGCCAGGTCCAGTCCGTCGGTGCTGACCAGGGCCAGGAGTTCGCCGGTGCTGGCATCGCGGACTTCGGCCGGGTTCGCGGCGGCGAGGCTGCCGCGCTCCGGGGTCCACCATTCGTCCTGGACGAAGCTGGGGACGACTTGCACGTCTATGGCGGTTGAGGTCATCTTTGACGGACCCTTTCGATTCTGGACGTTCGTTGTCCGGTCCGGGGTGAACCAGCGGGGCATCCCGGCGGGGCGCACCCATGGATAACTGACCGGACGGTCGGTAATAAATCCAGCCTACATGAGAGTGCGCTGGAGCACACCACCACGGGGCGCCCCGGAATCGGGTTTGCCCTGCCGGGCGGCGTTTTGGCGGTTGCGCGTTCCGCATCGGGTGTCCGGGCGTTAGCTTGAGTGCTCCCCGTCCCCTGATGAAGGAGTCCCGTGATGCGCCGGAACCGGATGAGCGGCTGGAGCCGGGCAGCACTGCTGCTGGCCGTGGGAAGCGGATTGGTTGCCGGCGGGATTGCCGCCCCGGCGTCCGCCGCGGGGCCTGGAGCTGTCCAGGGTAAAGGGCCCAACGCCGGTCACCACGCCTGGCACAGCAGCGGGCACGGCAAGGGCACACACCGGGGGTGGCATCAAGGCCGGAACCAGGGCCGGGATCACGGGCAGAATCACGGTCGGGACCGCAGTTTCGACTACGCCGCGCTAGGCGACTCCTATGCCGCAGGCTACGGCGGGGGTGCGCTGCTGGATGCGTGCGGCCGGACGGCGGAGGGATATCCGGCACTGCTGGACGGGCTCGACGGCGTCGCACTGGTGTCGAACCAGTCCTGTGCCGGTGCGACGGCGCTCAGCACTCCTCCGGGACCCCCCGAGGGCCCGGTGGACCTGCCGGAACAGATCGAGGCGCTGGCGGCCGGCGGGCTGATCGGCCGCGGCACCGATCTGGTCACGTTGACGATTGGCGGTAACGATGTCCGGTTCGGCGACGTGGTTGCGGCCTGCGCCGGTCCGGAGCTGCCGGCCACCTGCGCCCCGGCGCTTGAGGCCGCGCAGGCCTACGCCGAAACCACGCTCGCCGCCCAGCTGCAGGTATCGCTGGCCCGGCTGCGTTCGCTGGCACCCCGGGCCGAGCTTGTCCTGACCGGCTATCCGCACCTGTTCGAGGAAGGTGCACCCGGGCCGCTGAGCCCTCCAGCCCAGGCCCTCTTCAACGAAGGCACCGATAAGCTCAACGCGGTCCTGGCCGCGCAGCTGGGCCGGGGCTCGACCTTTGTGGACGTGGTGGACGAGTTCGCCGGACACGGCGTGGGGTCGGCCGATCCGTGGATCATCTTCGACGGCGGGCCGTTTGACCTCCACCCGAACGCCACCGGTTACCAGGACGGTTATCTGGCCGCGATCACGGCCGACGTCGATCTGCCCTCATGGCACGGCGGCTGCCGCGGCAGGAGTTAGCGCCAGCCGCACGAGGGCCCAAAGCACGACGGCGGTGCCCGCCATACGCGGGCACCGCCGTCGAACTGTGGTTGGGAAGTGTTACTTCATGTGCGGAACAACGACGGCGCGGCCGCTGAGCTCCCCCGCCTCCAGCTTCCGGTAAGCCTCCAGCGCGTTGTCCATGCTGTAGAGCTCAACTTCCGGCTTGATCTGCCCGGCGCGGTACATGGCCACCACTTCGTGCAGGTCCTCGATGGTGCCCCAGTAGGTGTTGGTCATGGTGGACTCGTACGGCGTGGTGAAGAAGCTCCACTCGTACGATCCGCCGGCAATGCCAACAACGGTAAACCGCGACTGCGGGGCCATCGAAGCGGCCGCGGTCTTGATGGTCGGACCCACCCCGACGAAGTCGAACGCGGCATCCACACCGCGGCCGCCGGTGATCTCCCGGATGCGTTCCACCTGGCCCTCACCGCCGGGAACCACGATGGCCCCGGCAGCTTCGGCCTTCTGCATGGCCTCTTCCTTCATATCGGTGGCGATCACGGTGGCGCCGGTGAGCGCCTTGAGGATCTGCACGGCCATCTGGCCCAGCCCGCCAAGGCCGATCACCAGGGCGTATTTGCCGCCCCCGGCCAGGTTCGGCAGCGAGTTCTTGATGGCGTGGTACGGCGTCAGTGCCGCGTCGGAAAGCGGCGCCGCGGCGACGGGATCGGCGTCACCCAGCGGGACCAGGTTCCGGACCGGGACCACCAGGTATTCGGCCATGCCGCCGTCGCGGCCCAGCCCCATGCCCAGGTAGGGCATCTCGGCGGCGTTCTCGCAGTAGGTGTCCTGCCCGCGGGAGCAGGCCTTGCAGTGCCCGCAGCCCACCGGGCCGTAGACCAGGTAGGCGCCGCCGATCTCCACGCCACTGACGCCTTCGCCGAGCTCTTCGACCCAGCCGGAGTTTTCATGGCCCAGGATGAAGGCGGGCGGAATCGAGCCCGGCGCGCCTTCGGCGAAGTCCTTGTAGAGTGCGACGTCGGAGTGGCAGGCACCGGCGCCTGCCACCTTCAGCAGGACCTCGCCCGGGCCCGGCTTCGGCTTTTCGACCTCTGTCAGGGACGGGAATGTCTGCCACTTCTCAAATACAACTGCACGCATAATGCCTTCTTCTTTGAATCGGTGCGGCGGAGTTTACCCGCCACCTCCACCATATATGCCTTTACATCTACATGGCCTGGCGGCTAACGGGGCTTCCGCCCCGGGGGCCGGTTGCGCTAGTGTTTGCAGTGCTTCACGAGATGTGGCCTCCCAGGCCCGGGACCCCGGGTAACGGAAAAGCTCCGACTGGCCTCACACCAACCCCATTGTTCGGCGGGTGGTTCGGATGACGAAGCGGTCCGCCTCCAGCCGGAGCGGGCAAGGACAACTCCTCCGAAGGACAAACACTGTGGCTTATTCCAGTGACTCCCCCATCCGCAGTATCGCTTCCGTGCGCCCGGAGCACGCGCCGGCCCCGTCCGGTCCCCTGGGCGGCTACGACGACTGGGTCGACGTGGAAGTCCATGCCGACCCCGGGCTGGACGTTGTAGCCCTGGTAATTGACGGCACCCAGCAGCTGATGTGGCACCAGGACACGGCCCGGGTGGCGCTGGCCCTGGCCTCCGCTGCCGGAAATCCACAGTGGTGCGCGCTGCACTCCATCCTGCTGGTCCCCGGCGGCTTCAACGGCCCCGCCGGCAGCTCTTTTTTCTGCTTGGCCGCCACGGAGCGCGCGCACCGGTGCCCGGAGAACACAGTCCCGGCTGAGGTCCCGCATTCCGTCCCGCAACCGGCTTCACGCCCGTAGCGGCTCCCCGGCAGCGCGTCAGCAGGCTTTATCCAGCAGCCGTGCCCGAAGCCGATCCAGCGTCTGCCTGTCCGCCCCAGCCCGGAGCAGGAAATTCCAGCTGTCCAGGCTCCCGGCCACGGCCAGAAGTTCCTGCTGTGCGGCAGCGCTGCGCCCGGCAAGTCCGTGGTCATCCAGCGGACGCTCCCGCGGCTGCTTCTGGAGCCGGTGCCACTCATTGATTCCGGCGAAGGCAGCCGCATAGTCCGCGGCGATCGCCTCCGGTGCCGCACCTGCGAGCTGCAGCAGGAGCAAGGTGACCAGCCCCGTGCGGTCCCGTCCGGCGGAGCAGTGAATCACGACGCCGCCGGCAGGGGCTTCGGCGATAGTCCGGGCTATCGCAGCGAATTTCTCCGGCCAGCGCGCAAGGTTGTCCAGGTAAAAGCGCGGTGAGTTCATATATGGTCCGGTGAGCACGGTGAACTCGGGATCAGCGGCTTCCTGGGTGGGCCGGTTCAGCACCGCTATGTGCTGGACGGCCGACGGCGGCACTGCCGGATCGGTGTCCCGCCGGCCGATTTCGCCCTCGTTCCGCAGGTCCACCACGGTGCGGACACCGGCGTCGTATGCCTGCTGCCAGCCACGGGCAGTGAGCCATTCGGACCGTCCCATCCGGTAAATCCGGCCCGGCTGAATGCTTCCGCCACCGGCCACGGGGATGCCTCCGAGGTCCCGGGCGTTCACTGCACCTTCCCAGTCCACTGCTCGGTTGCTGCCGCTGTCCATGGCTCCAGCGTAGGGGGTGGGCGGAACCGTGCCCACAGCTGGCGGTGCTGCGCCGGCAAGGCAGGATGGGCTGCCCCTCATGAGCTCAGCGCCGGGTCAGCTCCAGTCGAAAAAGCCCTTGCCGGACTTCCGGCCGAGCTCGCCGCGGGCCACCTTGTCCCGCAGGATCTGCGGCGGCTCGAAGCGCGGACCAAGGGTGGAGGCCAGGTACTCGGCGATGCCGAGCCGGACATCCAGGCCCACAATGTCGGTGGTCTTCAGCGGACCGGTCGGATGCTTGTAGCCCAGCACCATGGCGGCGTCGATGTCCTCCGCCGAGGCCACGCCTTCCTCGACCATCCGCATGGCTTCCAGGGCGATCGCCACGCCCAGCCGCGAGCTGGCGAAGCCGGGGGCATCGTTGACGACCACGGGTGTTTTGCCCAGGTCGGCAACCCATGTGCGGGCTTCAGCGGCCAGTTCCGCGGAGGTTCGTTTACCGAGCACCACCTCGATCAGGGTCGATGCCGGAACCGGGTTGAAGAAGTGCAGGCCGCAGAACCGGTCCGGGCGCTGCAGTTTCTCCGCCAGTTCGGAGACGGAGAGCGAGGAGGTGTTGGATGCCAGCCAGGCATCGTGGTCCAGCTGTTCCTCGACCGCCACCAGCGCCGTCGCCTTCAGGCTGAAGTCCTCCGGCACCGCTTCGACCACCAAACCGGATCCGGCGAAGTCGGCGTAGTCGGTGGACACGCTCAGCCGCGTGGTGAGGGCCTCCAGCGGTTCAGACGCAGTGCCGCGCTCGACACTCCTGGCCAGATTCCCGGCCACGCGTTCGTAGGCTGCCTGGGCGGCGGCGTCGTCACGTTCCACCACAACGACGGCGGCGCCGGCCGTGCAGAAGGCGTGGGCAATGCCTGCGCCCATGCGGCCACCGCCGAGGACACCGACCTTGGGAGGAACTGTCATTTGTTTTTCTTCCTTTCCAGGAAAGCCTGCATGCGGTCGAACTTCGCCTCGGATTCAAAGAGGATGCCCTGGGCGAGGGTGTCGATCACCGGGTGCGCCTCAGCGGGGGCATGGAACACGGATTTGGTGATGCGCACGGCCAGGGGGTCCTGTTTGGCAATGCGGTCGGCCAGGGCGTTCGCTGCGTCCAGCAGGTTCCCTGCGTCATGGACTTCTGTGACCAGGCGGGCTGCCAGAGCTTCCTCAGCGTTCAGGATCCGGCCCGCCAGGAGAATCTCCTTGGCCAGCGGCTCCCCAACGAGTTCCTTCAGCCGCCAGGTGGCACCAGCGGCGGCCATGATGCCCAGCGATGTTTCCGGATTGCCGATCTTCACCGACGGCGTGGCGAGGCGGAAGTCGGCGGCGAAGGCCAGCTCCGCTCCCCCGCCCAGCGCATAGCCGTCCAGCGCGGCGATGACCGGCATGGGCAGTTTGGCGATCCGGTGGAAGATCGAGGAGTTGATGCCGCGCAGGGCGTCTTCCCGGCGGCGTTCGCGCAGCTGGGCGATGTCCGCACCGGAGGCAAAAACGCCGTTGGTGCCGGAGAGGATCAGGATCTTCGGGTCGCTTTCCAGCGCTGCGCAGAGTTCGTGCAGCTCATCGACCATGGCCTGGTCAATGGCATTGCGGACCTCGGGCCGGTTGAGGACGGCGGAAATCCGGTCCCCGCCAACGGTGACCTGCAGCGTGGTGAAGTGCTCGAAGCCCGCCATTTAGAGCGCCTCAATCAGCATCGCGGTTCCCTGCCCAACGCCCACGCACATGGTCGCAATGCCGCGGGAAGCGCCTTCGCGTTCCATGCGGCCCAGCAAGGTGATGGCGATGCGTGAGCCGGAGGAGCCCAGCGGGTGGCCCAGGGCGATCGCGCCGCCGTCGTTGTTCACGATTCCCTCATCCAGGCCCAGGCGGCGGATGCAGGCCAGGGACTGGGTGGCGAAGGCTTCGTTGAGTTCGACGGCGCCGATCTGATCGAGGCGGACGCCGCTGCGCTGCAGCACCTTCTGCGTCGCCGGAACCGGGCCGATGCCCATGATTTCCGGCGGCACACCGGCGGAGGCGCCGTCGACAATCCGGGCGCGGGCGGTGAGCCCGTACTCCTTGATGGCGCGCTCGGAGGCAACGATGATCGCGGAGGCGCCGTCGTTCAGGGAGCTGGCGTTGCCGGCGGTGACAATTCCGCCGGGCTTGACCACCGGGCGCAGCTTGCCGAGGACCTCCAGGGTGGTGCCCTCGCGGGGGCCTTCGTCGGTGTCCACGACGGTGTCGCCCTTGCGGCCCGGAACCGTGACCGGGACGATTTCGTCCTTAAAGCGTCCCGCAGCGATGGCGGCCAGCGCCTTTTCGTGTGAGCGGACGGCGAACGCATCGGCGTCTTCCCGGGAGATGCTGTCCGTGGCGGCCAGTTCCTCCGCGGTTTCCGGCATTGAGTAGGTCATCTTGCCATCGCGGGAGAGATCCCCGGAGGCGAAGCGTTCGTTGGCGAAGCGCCAGCCGATCGAGGTGTCGAAGGTGTCGCCGGGTTTGGCGAAGGCCTTGGTGGGTTTTTCGGTGACCCACGGCGCGCGGCTCATGGACTCGGTGCCGCCGGCAATGACAATGTCCGCGGCGCCGGCCTTGATCATGTGCGAAGCCATGATGATGGCAGACAGCCCCGAAGCGCAGAGCCGGTTCACGGTGATGCCGGGGACGGTGTCCGGGAACCCTGCGAGCAGCGCGGCCATGCGGGCGACGTTGCGGTTCTCTTCGCCGGCACCGTTGGCGTTGCCGAGGATGACTTCGTCAACGACGGCGGGATCCAGGCCTTCGCGGGCCACCAGTTCCTGCAGCGTCAGGGCCGCGAGGTCGTCCGGGCGGACGCTGGAGAGCGCGCCCCCGTAGCGGCCCACCGGGGTCCGAACTCCGCCTACGAGAAAAGCCTCAGCCATGTCTGCTCCCAAAGAGTTGCCAGTCTGCCGCCGGGCTTCGCTGCCCGCGGCTGCCGGATTTACCGACCAAACGTTCTATAAACAATTGCAGACAGGGCCGGGACGGTCAAACAGTGACGGATCCTCCGGATAGTTTGGGTAACGTACCCGGGTCCGGTGCGAAGCCAGGTCAGTCCTGCCGGAGTTCCGCGGTCAGGTCAGCGACATCCGTCCGGCTGGGGGCAGTCCAGCCTGCCTGCCAGATTGCTGAGCAGGCTTCCCGGACAGCCCTTACCTGCCGCGCCGAGAGGCCCTCGAAAAGGTCCGGCCACCGCACCAGGGGATCCAGCCCGGCGGGAATGACCGCGGGAGCGATCCAGTTCGGCTGCCTGCCCATTAGGCGCAGCATTACGTCATCGTGGAACTCCAGCATGTTTTCCCCTCTATCCCGGTGCCGTCCGGTCCGGCACAACTGAATTATCTTCATGCGGACACAAATCGTCCTGAACGCCGCCCACCCGGACTTCAGCGTGCCCTAGGTTTAGGCCATGGCCTACGACATCCAGATCTGCATCGACTGCGAAAACGCCCACGCCCAGGCTGACTGGTGGGCCACAACCCTTGGCTGGCCAGTGGAGGAAACCAACCAGGGCTTCATAGATGACATGCTCGCAAAAGGCTATGCCTCCCCGGCTGACCTGATCGAGCACAACGGTGTCCGGATGTGGCGCGGTGGTTCCGCCATCCTGCAGCCGGTTCCGGACGCTTCGCCTGTGACACCCATGCGCATCCTGTTCCAGCCGGTTCCGGAACCGAAAACCGTCAAGGACCGGATCCACCTGGACATCCGGCTGGCCGGAGCTGACAGGGACGCTATCCGCGCGGACCTCGAGGCGCGGGGTGCGAAGTTCCTCTGGGAGGCCTATGAGGGTCCGCATGCCTGGTACACGATGGCAGATCCGGAGGGCAACGAATTCTGCATCAGCTGAGCAGCCGCAGTGCTCCCGCAGTGCCTCCCGCCGCCAGGAGAACTGCAATCAGCGGCAGCCGGAGCACCGCTGCCAGCGCGCCCGCGAGTACGCCGGCCATCCTGGGCCAATCAGCGAGCTGCTGGCCGTCGTACAGGGTTGACGTGGCGGCGACGGCGGCCAGCAGCACCGCGATGGCTGCATCAACCGTCCGGTCGGCAGACTCAGGGAAGTTATCCTGCTGCCCCATGGTCACCCCGGCCAGCCGCACCAGGTAGGTGGCGCCAGCCAGCACCACACAGGCAACCAGCAGTTCAGCGTCCATTATGACGCCCCCTGCACGGGGAGCATGAGGGCCAGGGCTGTCAGGGCCAGCATGGGCGCCACGCCACCGGGAACCAACGGCGCCGCCGCGGCGGCGATCACTGCCCCGCCGGTTACCGTCAGCGCTGTCCGCCGGTCCCGCAGCTTCCCGAGCAGCATGACCAGCAGGACGGTGGGAAAAACGGCATCCAGTCCCAGCATGGCTGGGTCGGTGACCACCTGCCCAAGAACCGTCCCCAGGCCGGTACCCAGCGGCCAGGCGCACAGGACCGCCCCGCCGAGCCCCCAGAAAGCCTTCCGCTGCGCTGCCGGACCAGCCGCCCGCGAGGCATAGGCCACCGTCTCATCATTTACCAGGTGGGCACCCGCCAGGCGCGTCCACCCCGGCTCGAGGAACCGGGAGGCAGCCAATCCGTACACTCCGTTGCGCAGGTTGACCAGCACTGCCCCCAATGCGGCGGCCAGGGGTGCGGCCTCCGCCAGCAGGCCGCCCACGAACAACAGCTCGGCCGAGGCAGCCAACACGGTGACCGCCAGTGCGAGCGTCAGCCATGCCGGAAAACCCGCCTGGACGGCGAGGGCACCGTAGGAGACACCAATAAGCATCACGGCGGCCGCGATCGAGACCACTTCCAGGACATTCTGCGCCGAAACCCCCATCTTGAATGAACTCATGTTCGATATATTGAACGCGTGAGGCCGGTTCGTCAACCCAGTTTCGTATAGTGAACGAATGACAGATCCCGAACTTCGACAGCGCATCAGTGAAGCAGTCCGCAGGGAGCGGCTTCACCATGGCTGGAGCGCAGCCGAGTTGGCCCGGCGGGCAGGTGTTTCGAAGGGAAACCTCTCCCAGCTGGAAGCGGGAGCGGGCAATCCGACCGTTGAGACTCTGTGGGCACTCAGCGATGCCCTGGGAATACCGTTCTCCACTCTGGTCGACCCCGGTCCGGACGGACCCGTGCTGGTCCGCGCCGGCAGCGTCCAGGACGTTCCGGCCGCCGGTGCGAACTACAGTGCGTCCCTGCTTTCCGCCTGCCCGCCCGGCGCCCGCCGGGATATCTATCTGGTGCGGGCAGAACCCGGGGAGGCCCACCGGTCCGCACCGCACCAGCCAGGCACCGTGGAGCACGTTGTCCTGGTCACCGGATCCGCCGACGTCGGCCCGGAGGAGGCTGCCGTTCGTCTGCACCCGGGCGATTATCTGGTCTACCGAGGCGACGCCCCGCACGTCTTCGATGCCCAAAGCCCGGGCACATCGGCGGTCATTGTGTCGGAGCTGCGCTGAGGCACGGCGTTGGGTGACGTACCCAACGGGCCGGTCAGGACACTACTGCTGCAGCAGCTCCACCGGCACGGCGTAGGTGATCACCACGGCAAGCAGGTTCTTGGCGGCATGCACGGCGTAGGAGAGCATGAAGTTGTTCCCGGCCCAGACGTATACGCCCACCAGGACCGCACCCATGGCCAGGTACGGGGTCAGGACTGCCAGGGAGAATTCGGTTTCCTGGACAACGTGGATTCCGGAAAACAGCAGGAGCGAGAGCAGGCAGCACACCCAGAGATTCCACCGCCGGGACAGCTTGCCGATCAGCAGGTGCCGGAAGATGTACTCCTCCACAAACGGTGCCAGCACCACGAACAACGGAACGATCACCCAGGGGGACATGGAGACCAGTAAACCCTGGGCCGCCTCCTGGTTCACCGCCGTCTGCGGCGGGCCGGTGAACAGCACCAGGACCATGGTGGCGACCAGCATCGCGATCACTGCGAGCGGTATAACGCCGAGGGTGAGCCAGGGCCGGGTGGCAAGGATGCGGGTTTCCCGCACTACGTAGGCACGGGCTGCCGTGAACGCCAGGATGCCCGCGATGAGGTAGAAGGTGAAGTTCACCGCGTAGGACGCCGTCAACGGATCCGGCACAAACGCGGTCACCGCGAGCGCCGCCGGCGTCAGGCTCAGCAGCAGCAGCGCCCCGGCGTAGAACGCCAGCGCCACACCGTCCGCCCGGGTGAACCGGTAGTTCAGCGGAGGCTCCTGCAGGACCGCACGGCGCCGGTCTGCGGGACGGGCCGGGAATTCGGGGGTTGCCATCAAACCACAGTATCGGTCCCGCATCCGGCAGGCATCACCCGCCCGCCGGAGCGGGACCTCCAGGGAATCACACGGTCAGTTCGGCCATAATCTGCGGCATCGCCTCAAGCAGTTCGCTGGCCAGGAAGCTGAGCGGACCCTTCGACGAGGACAGCCGGTCACCGGCCGAGGCGTGCAGGTAGGTTCCCCAGCAGGCGCCCTGATCCGGAGCAGCGCCGCGCGCCAGGAACCCTGCCACCGCCCCGGCGAGGACATCGCCGCTGCCCGAGGTCGCCAGGCCCGGATTCCCGGCGGGCACCTCCCAGGCGCGCCCGTCCGGCGCGGTGATCCGTCCCTGGCTTGTAACCACGGCGCCGTAGGTCCGTGCGATGTCCGCTGCGGCGGCCGCGGCGTCGTCCACTTCCTCCCGGCCGAGCAGCAGCGCTGCCTCCGTACGGTTGGGGGTCAGGACAAGCCGTCCGGACAGCGGCTCATGAATCCCGGTCAGGTCCCGGAACACCCCGAGCGCGTAGGCGTCCAGCACCACAGCGGCGTCCCGGGGAATTTCCGGAACGAGCCCCCGCAGCAGTTCGGCGGTGTCCCCGGCATTGTCCAGCCCGGGACCCAGCAACACCACGTCGGCAGCGGCCAGGTCAGCCGCCAGCACGGCCGGGGCCGCTGCGCCATCGATCCGGCCGCCACTCTCCGGGAGGCCGACGGCGCCGCTTTCCGGCAGCGCGACGGCGGAGGCGACGGCCGCTGACTCAGCCACCGCCAGAGTCAGGCGGCCCGCCCCGACGCGGAGCGCGGTCCGGCCGGCCAGGAGCGCCGCCCCGGGCGTGCGGCGGGCACCGCCGATAACCAGGACTGTGCCGCGGTCGTCCTTACCCTGGGCGTCCCGGGAAACCTGCCACGTGCGCAGCAGCGCGGGCGTGATCAGTTCACCGCGGGTGGACATCGTCATCTCCTGCGTGTTCGGTGACCGGTGCGCCCGCACCGGCCAAGTGGTCCACAACGTTGAAGGCCGCAGCCTCCCAGCTTCCGGCACCGGTGGGCCGGACCAGCCGGGTGAGTGATCCGTTCCGGACACTGCTGGCCGCCGCGATGCCCAGCAGCTCCGCTTCCAGCAGGCCCTCGCAGACGTAGCGCAGCAGCAGGATTACGGCGTCGTGGCAGATCACTGCCACCCGCCGCCCGTCGTCGGCGTCATCGAGATCGCGCAGCAGCGAGCGCAGCCTCAGGGCGACGTCGGCCCAGGACTCCCCTCCCGGCGGACGGTAGGCGAATTTACCCAGCCACTGCTTCCGCTGCGCTTCGAGCGGATAGCGGGCGGCTACGCCGGCGGAAGTGAGCAGGTCCAGGATCCCCAGTTCCCGGTCGCGCAGGCGTTCATCGACCCGGTACGGCGCCAGCCCGGCCAAATCGGCGGTCTGCCGCGCGCGGAGATACGGCGAGCACCAGACAGATTCCGGCCGCTCCTCCGGCGGCAGTCCGGCCAGCCATTTCCCCAGTGCCTGGGCCTGCTGCACCCCGGCTTCGCTGAGCGGTACGTCCGGGTCCCGCAGGTCGACGTCGATTACCTCCGCCCCGGTGAGCTGCGCGTGAGTGGCAGCGACATTGCCCGCGCTTTCACCGTGGCGGATGAGGATTAGTTCAACAGCACCCATTCGTCCGACTCTACCCGCGGCCGCCACGGGGCCAAGGGGCTAGGTCTCGGAGCGGGCCCGCTCATCGGTTTTTCCGCCGTTGCGCACTGTGAAGGTCAGCAGCAGTGCCAGGGCGGCGAAGACCGCCAGCAGGGTCAGGCCCACGAAGTAGCTGGAACGCTCGGCGTCGTACGTTGCGCCCATGACCAGCGGCGGGAAGTAACCGCCCAGGCCGCCTGCTGCCGCGATGATGCCGCCCACCGTGCCCACCTCCTTCACCGGTGCCGCCCGTCCTACCCAGGCGAAGACCCCGCCGGTGCCGAAGCCGAGGAACAGGGCCATCAGCAGGAAAGCCGTTCCGTAGACGCGTTCCTGGCCGGGCTGGAACGCCACCACCATGGCCAGGACCACGGTTCCGGCCAAGGAGGTGAGCGTGACGATCTTCGGCCCGAGCTTGTCCGCGATGGTTCCGCCGATCGGCCGGGCGATCACCGCGGCGACAGCGAAGCCGGCCGTCCGGGTTCCGGCAGCCGTCGCATCGTAGTCGTAGACATTGCCCAGATACGTCGGCAGGTAGTTGGAGAACGCCACGAACGCGCCGAAGACCACGCCGTAAAGGAAGCAGAGCTGCCACGTCACCTTGAGGGTGAAGGCATGCCGGATCTTCGGCAGGATAGGTTCCGTCGGCCGGCTCCACGCAGGGGATTCGCGCAGCACCAGCCAGCACACCACTGCCATGGCGGCCACGATGCCGGCGATGATGAGGTGGGTATTGAAGTAGCCCACCCCGGCGACCAGCCGCGGTGTGAAGAACGCCGAGACCGCGGTGCCGACCATCCCGGCTCCGAAAATGCCGGTGGCGAAGCCTTTGCGCGTGCGGTCATACCAGGCCGAGCAGAACGGTATACCGATCGCAAAGACCGTACCCGCTATGCCCAGGAAGAACGCGACGACGACGATCAGCGCGTAGCTGCCCGTTTCTCCGGCCACGGCCGTCAACAGGACCAGCGGTGCCGTGACGCCCAGGACGATGGTGAACATCCGCCGCCCGCCGTAACGGTCAGTCCAGGCGCCGACCGGGATCCGAGCGATGGATCCGACAAGGATGGGCATCGCCACCAGGACAGATGCCTGGGTGGGGGTGAGGTCCATTTCCGCCGTGTAGCGGGCAGAGAGCGGTCCGATGATGGTCCAGGCCCAGAAGCCGACGGTCGAGGCCGTTGTGGCGGTGATGAGGTTCAGCAGCTGCCCGGACTTCAGATCCGGTGCAGCGGAGGGAGCGGATGACGCTGCCATGGCTTTCCTATCTGTGGTTCCTCACTGCCGGGGAAGACCCCGGCGGTCCCGGTCCGGGGTGCCCACCGGCGCCCACCCGGGACGCGCCGGCTGGGCTCCGGGAACCGGCCGCTTCCCGCGTGAGCGGTAAACGATGTAAGGACGGAAGAGATAATGCAGGGGCGCGGTGAAGGCATGCACCAGCCGGGTGAAAGGCCAAATGGCGAACAGTGCCAGGCCCCAGAGGGTGTGGATCTTGAAGGACAGGCTCGCCGCGGTCATCGCGACAATATCGGGCTGGAAAATGAAGATCGAACGGAACCACGGGGAGACCGTCTCCCGGTAGGCGGTGACGTTCTCGTCGAAGACCGAGATCATAGTGGTGGCGAGGCCGGCCAGCAGAGCTCCGAGCAGCACCACGTACATCAGTTTGTCGTTCTTGGTGGTGGCCATAAACACCGGTCCGGTGGTCCGCCGGCGGTAGATGAGCAGCACGATGCCCACCAGGGTGCCGATGCCCGCGATGATCCCGATACTCAGGGCCATGGCATGGTAGGCGCTGTCCGAGATCCCCACCCCCTCGGTCCAGGACCGGGGGATGAGCAGCCCGACGACGTGCCCGACGATGACCGCCAGGATCCCGAAGTGGAACAGCGGAGAGGCGATCCGCAGGATGCGGGCCTCGTACAGCTGGGAGGAGCGGGTGGTCCAGCCGAACTGGTCGTACCGGTACCGCCACACGGAGCCGAGGACAAGGACAGCTATCACCACGTAGGGCAGGACACCCCAGAGCATCACGTCCCCGAGGGTGACCTCCACATTTTCCGGCGGAGGCTTTTCCAGGGGTAACCCGGCAATTACGGAGCTCATGGTGTTTTCCTCTCCGTCAAGGGCAGCAGCCGCGAACTGTAGGGCTCCAGCCCCACGGTCTCGGTGGGCGGTCCGTAGCCGGCCGTGCGCATCACGGCCTGGGCGTCCTCGGGTGAAACCCCGGGCAGGGTGGAGCAGACCATGGCCAGCACATGCTGATAGGGCAGGTCAGCGTCCTTCAGAGCCAGGCGCAGCAGTTCCAGCGACGGCCGGTAACGCTGCAGCAGTTCATAGCCGTCCTTGGCGGAGACCTTCGCAGCGAACTCCAGCACCAGGGGCAGGTAGTCGGGGAGCTCCGTTCCCTCGGGCAGCATCCCGTGCTCCCGGTAGATCTCTTTGAACGCCGCCAGCGCTTCACCGCGGCGGCGGGTGTCACCGTCCGTCCAGTAGGTCAGGTGGAGGCTGTGACGTTTGGAAAGGTCGAATTCCTGGACGTAGTCCGCCTGCACCTGGGGCAGCGGCCGGTCGGTGAACCAGTCCAGGAATTCCTGCATACCGGAATCCGCCGCCCCGACTTCGGCCAGGCTTTCCCGCAGGGTCGGCAGGGCTGCCACCAGCTCTTCGTCGGGATACTCCAGCAGCAGCGCAGCCGCCTGCCGGATCACGGCGCTGCGCCGCGGAGACCTGTCCGCGTAGGCCTCCGGAGCCAAGGTGCCCTTGCCGGGTTTGCCCAGCAGTTTCTCCAGCAGGCTCATGTCCGTTCGCCTCCGTCGCCCTGGTCCGGCGGGAACAGTCCCTGCGGGGATCCGCGGCCGTCCCAGTTCAGCAGGTTCACCCGTCCGGTCATGTCCCGGTTCCCGGCCGGGTCATCACCGCGCTGGCGGGCTTCCAGGGCGTTGAAGTTCTCCACCGCCACCGGCATCGGGCGGCCGGAGGCTTCCCCGAACACTCCGGTCTGTCCCATGCCCGGGCCGCCCTCCGTATCCAGGGAACAGCCGATTTCCTCCAGGTTGTGTGCATCCTCAAGGTGCGCATTCGGAATCACGTAGCGTTCCTCGTACTTCGCCACGGCCATCAGCCGGTACATCCGCACGATCGCTTCCCCGGTCATCCCCGCGCTCTCGGCGATCGACTCATCCGGTGGGTCGCCCAGGGTGATGTTACGCATGTAAGCGCGCATCGCGGCGAGCTTCCGCAGTACCGAGGTGACCAGATCCGCGTCCCCCGCCGTGAACAGCTCGGCGAGGTACTCCACCGGAATCCGCAGCGAATCGATCGCGCCGAACAGGTTGCCGGCATCCTCGCCGTCGTGTCCCGTTTCCTTCAGGACGTCAACGATCGGGGAGAGCGGCGGCACATACCAAACCATGGGCATGGTCCGGTATTCCGGGTGCAGCGGCAATGCCACCCGCAGTTCCTTGGCCAGGGCGTACACCGGGGACCGACGGGCAGCGTCCAGCCAGTCCTCCGGAATCCCTTCAGCCCGGGCCGCGGCAATGACCTCGGGATCGTTCGGATCCATCATCAGGTCCAGCTGGGCTTCGTACAGGTCCTGTTCATTGGGGGTGGCCGCCGCCTCGGTGACCCGGTCGGCGTCGTACAGGAAGATGCCGATGTACCGCAGCCGGCCCACGCAGGTTTCCGCGCACACGGTGGGGATGCCCACCTCGATGCGGGGATAGCAGAACGTGCACTTCTCCGCCTTGCCGGAGCGGTGATTGAAGTAGATTTTCTTGTACGGGCAGCCGGTGACGCACTGCCGCCAGCCGCGGCACCTGTCCTGGTCCACCAGCACAATGCCGTCTTCCTCGCGCTTGTAGATTGCCCCGGACGGGCAGGAGGCCATGCAGGACGGGTTCAGGCAGTGCTCGCAGATCCGCGGCAGGTAGAACATAAACGTCTGGTCGAATTCGAACTTGACCTTGTCCTCGGCATCCCGGCGCAGCTTCTCCACTATGGGGTCCCGCTGCGCGAGCTCCGGTGCCCCGCCCAGGCTGTCATCCCAGTTGGCGGACCATTCGATCTTCATGTTGTCCCCGGTGATCAGGGACTTGGGCCGGGCAACCGGGAAATCCTTGCCCGCGGGGGCCTGGATCAGGTTCTCGTAGTCGTAGGTCCAGGGCTCGTAATAGTCGTTGAGTTCAGGCTGGACCGGGCTGGCAAAAAGTCCCATCAGCTTCGCCATGCGGCCGCCGGACTTCAGTTTCAGGTTTCCTCGGCTATTGAGCTCCCACCCGCCCTTCCACTTCTCCTGGTCTTCGTAACGCCGGGGGTAGCCCTGGCCCGGACGGGTTTCCACGTTGTTGAACCACACGTATTCGGTGCCGGCGCGGTTGGTCCACGCCTGCTTGCAGGTCACCGAACAGGTGTGGCAGCCGATGCACTTGTCCAGCGCCATTACCATCGCCACCTGGGCCATGATCCTCATCAGTAGCTCACCTCCTGCGAGCGCTTGCGGACCACCGAAACGATGTCCCGCTGGTTCCCGGTAGGACCGAGATAGTTAAAGGCCCATGAGAGCTGGGCGTATCCGCCGATCATGTGGGTGGGTTTCACCAGGATCCGGGTGACCGAGTTATGGATGCCGCCCCGGCGGCCGGTGGCCTCCGACTTGGGGGTATCGATGATCCGCTCCTGGGCGTGGTGGACGTAGACGACGCCGGCGGGCATCCGGCTGCTGACGATCGCCCGGCCCACCAGCACGCCGTTGGTGTTCACGCATTCCACCCAGTCGTTATCCGCCACTTCGATCAGGGCCGCGTCCTGCGGACTCATCCACACGGCGGTTCCGCCGCGGGACAGCGAGAGCATAAACAGGTTGTCCTGGTATTCGGAGTGGATGGACCATTTGTTGTGCGGGGTCAGGTAGCGCACGGCCACGGACAGTTCGCCCCGGGTGCCGAGCTGGGGTTCCCCGAACAGCCGGTGCATGTCCAGCGGCGGGCGGAAAATCGGCAGGGCCTCCCCCATGTCCCGGATCCAGTCGTGGTCCAGGAAGAAGTGCATCCGCCCGGTCAACGTGTGGAAGGGCTTGAGCCGCTCGATGTTGATGGTGAAGGGGGCGTAGCGCCGGCCGCCCGACTCGGAACCGGACCACTCCGGGGAGGTGATCACCGGCGTCGGCCGGTCCTGGGTGTCGCGGAAAGTAATCAGTTTCTCTTCCATGCCCTCGGCGAGGTCCGCCAGCCGCGTGCCGGTGCGTTTCTCCAGGGTCTTGAAACCCTGGACGGCCAGTTCGCCGTTGGTGGTCCCGGAGAACAGCAGGATGGCCTCGGCCATCCTGGAATCGGTGTCGATGGCGGGCCGCCCGCGTGCCGCTCCGGAGTCGAAGACCCCGTGTTTGGCTGCGAGCTGCCGCACCTGCTTCGTCACGTCGAACTTGACGTATTTGGTGGTCAGTCCCAGCTTGTCGGCCAGCGGGCCCAGGGCCACGAACTTCTCGCCAATCGCGGTGTAGTCCCGTTCCACAAAGGCGAAGGATGGCATGTTCTTCCCGGGTATCGCCGGGATGTCAGTGCCTTTCCAGTCCGGGGCGTGCCCGCCGGGCTGGGCGATTTCGCCGGGAGTGTCGTGGGTCAGCGCGGTGGCCACCACGTCCGTGCGGACGCCGAGGTGCTTTCCGGCCTGGCGGGAGAGTTCCTCGGCGAGCAGCCGGAACAACTCAAAGTCCGACTTCGCCTCCCAGGGCGGCGAGATCGCCGGGGTGAACGCATGCACGTAGGGGTGCATGTCGGTGGAAGAGAGATCGTACTTTTCGTACCAGGTGGCGGCAGGGAACACGACGTCGGAGAGCAGGGTGGAGCTGGTCATCCGGAAGTCCGCGGAGACCAGCAGGTCCAGCTTCCCCTGCGGTGCGTTTTCCCTCCACACCACGTCCTTGGGCCGGGAGTCACTGTGGTCTTCGCCCATCACGTTGTTCAATGTGCCCAGCAGATGCTTCTGGAAGTACTCCTCCCCCTTCGCGGAGGATCCGAGCAGGTTGGACCGCCACAGCACCAGGGTCCGCGGCCAGTTCTCCGGCGCATCAACGTCCTCCACCGCGAAGCGCATGCTGCCTTCCTTGAGCCGGTCCGCCACCCAGCGGGCTTCGGTCCGGGCCTCGCCGCGGGCGACGCCGGCAGCGGCTTCGTCGGCGACGTCCAGGGAGTTTTTAGCGTCGAACTGCGGAAAGAACGGCATCCAGCCCATCCGGGTGGACTTGGCCACCACGTCCGCGGAGTGCATTCCGCGCAGGTGCCCCTCGGCCAGCGGCGACTGGATCGCGTCGGCGGAATAGCCGTCGGAGCGGAACTGGTCCGTATGCATGTACCAGAACGCCGTGCCGATCATGAACCGCGGCGGCCGGTTCCAATCCCCGGCGGAGGCCATGGTGGCCCAGCCGGTGATGGGCCGGCATTTTTCCTGGCCGACGTAGTGCGCCCAGCCGCCGCCGTTGCGGCCCTCGCAGCCGGTGAGCATCAGCATGGCGAGGATCGACCGGTAGGTCACGTCCCCGTGGTACCACTGGCAGATCCCGGCGCCGAGGATGATCATCGACCGGCCCTTGGACTTTTCCGCGTTGGCCGCGAATTCCCGGGCCGTGCGGATCACCGCCGACGGCTTGATCGAGGTCAGCTCCTCCTGCCAGGCCGGAGTGTAGGCGGTGCCGGCGTCGTCGTAACCGGCGGCCCAGTCCCCCGGCAGGCCGTCCCGGCCCACCCCGTACTGGGCCAGCATCAGGTCGAAGACCGTGGTGACCCGCTTCCCGGCCACTTCCATCACCGGCACACCGCGGTGGACCACGCTGCCGGTGCCGGAGGGATCCTCGAAGACGGGCAGGTCCACGGTGCCGGTCTCCCGGGCCCAGGAAGCGGCGTCGGCCAGGGACAGGGCCGGGCGCACGCCCTGCAGGTCCAGGTTCCACTTGCCCGCGTCATCGTCGTTGTAGCGGAAGCCCAGCGAACCGTTGGGAACCACCGGCTGGCCGGTGTCCCGGTCCAGGAGCACCGTCTTGAACGCCGCGTCCGCTGCCTCCGTGGCCGGGTCAAGGTCCGCTGCGTTGAGGAACTTGCCCGGGACTGTGGTGCCGCCCGGTCCGTCCACCAGGGTCACCAAAAACGGGAGGTCGGTGTACTGCACTACGTAATCCTCGAAGAACGGAACCCGCCGGTCCACGAAGTTCTCCTTGAGGATCACGTGCCCCATGGCCATGGCCAGCGCGGCATCGGAACCGGCCTGGGCAGGCAGCCACTCATCGGCGAACTTGGTGTTGTCCGCATAGTCGGGGCTGACCGAGACCACCTTCGTCCCCCGGTAGCGGCCCTCCACCATCCAATGCGCGTCCGGCGTGCGGGTGACCGGGATGTTCGAACCCCACATCATCAGGTAGGTGGCGTCCCACCAGTCCCCGGATTCCGGGACATCCGTTTGGTCCCCGAACACCTGCGGGCTGGCCACCGGCAGGTCCGCGTACCAGTCATAGAAACTGTTCATCACCCCACCAACCAGGTTGATAAACCGGGCACCGGCCGCGTGGGACACCATGGACATGGCCGGGATCGGGGAGAAGCCGGTGCAGTGGTCCGGCCCGTAGTTCTTGATCGTGGAGACGTGCGCGGCAGCCGTCATTTCCAGGGCTTCCTGCCAGCTGGAGCGCACCAGGCCGCCCTTACCGCGCGCCTGCTGCCAGGTCCGCCGTTTCTCCGGATCCGCGACCAGGGATTCCCACGCCAGCACCGGGTCTCCGCCCGCTCCGCGTTTGGCTTCCCGGTAGAGATCCAGCAGCACCCCGCGGATATAGGGGTAACGGACCCGGGTGGGCGAGTAGGTATACCAGGAAAAGGCGGCTCCGCGGGGGCAGCCGCGGGGTTCATACTCCGGGCGGTCCGGGCCAACCGTGGGATAGTCGGTTTCCTGTGCCTCCCACGTGATGATCCCGTCCTTGACGTAGACCTTCCAGGAGCACGATCCCGTGCAGTTCACCCCGTGCGTGGACCGCACCACCTTGTCGTGGCTCCACCGGTTCCGGTAGAAGGCGTCACCCTTCCGGCCGCCCTCACGGAAGACCGCACGGCCATCGGCCGTCTCGTCCCAGCGCGTGAAGAACCTGCCCAGTTTGAGTAGTGCATCGGATGCGGGGCCGTCTGTCCCCGTAACGGAGCTGCTAGCCATTCCTACAAGCTACGCCCGGGCGGAAAGCGTCAACAGGGACATTCCCCAAACCGGGTCCCGGACCGTCCAGTCTGCTGCTGCCCGGAGGCTCCGAGGGTTATCCTTTCCGCCGCGATAAACTCAACACCGTGAGCACTCAACTTCCCGCGCAGGTCTCTGACATTTTCGATCCCCGGCAGTGGAGGGTGGTTGGCGGTTTCGAAGACTTCTCGGACATGACCTACCACCGCCAGGTGGAGCGCGACGGCGACGGCGCCGTCCTGCGCGACCTCCCCACGGTGCGGATCGCCTTCAACCGCCCGGAGGTGCGCAACGCGTTCCGGCCCGGCACGGTGGACGAACTCTACCGGGCCATGGACCACGCGCGGATGACCCCGGATGTCGCCACCGTGCTGCTCACCGGCAACGGCCCCTCCCCCAAGGACGGCGGGCATTCGTTCTGTTCCGGCGGCGACCAGCGGATCCGCGGCCGGGACGGGTACCGGTACGCCGACGGGGAGACCCAGGAAACCATTGATCCGGCCCGCGCCGGCCGGCTGCACATCCTCGAGGTCCAGCGCCTGATGCGGACCATGCCCAAGGTGGTCATCGCCGTCGTCAACGGCTGGGCTGCCGGCGGCGGGCACAGCCTGCACGTGGTCTCGGACCTGACCATCGCTTCCCGCCAGCACGGCAAGTTCAAGCAGACCGACGCAACCGTTGGCAGCTTCGACGCCGGCTACGGGTCGGCGCTGCTGGCCCGGCAGATCGGGCAGAAGCGCGCCCGGGAGATCTTCTTCCTGGCCCGTGAATACTCCGCCGAGGACATGGTCGCCATGGGTGCGGTCAACGAGGCCGTGGACCACGCGGACCTGGAGAAGGTGGCCCTGGAATACGCCGCGGACATCGCCAAGCAGTCCCCGCAGGCCATCCGGATGCTGAAGTTCGCGTTCAACCTGGCCGACGACGGCCTGGCCGGCCAGCAGGTCTTCGCCGGCGAAGCGACCCGCCTGGCCTACATGACTGACGAAGCGGTGGAGGGCAAAGAAGCGTTCCTGGCCAAACGGGACCCGGACTGGTCCAACTTCCCCTACTACTTCTAGGACACGATGGAACTGCTCCCCGTCCACACGCCCGCCGGCTACAACGCCGGGGACCTGCTGGCCCCGCTCGCGGCGGCGCTGGCCGGTGAAGGCCCGGCGGTGGCACCCCATGCCGACCCGGCCCAAACCTTCTCCGGGGACCTGCCCAACGATGACATTGCCCTGGTGATCAGCACCTCCGGTTCCACCGGCACGCCGAAGCAGACCATGCTCAGCATCGACGCGCTGGCTGCGTCCTCGATGGCCACCGCCCTGTCCCTCAAAAAGGACGGACAGTGGCTGCTGGCGCTGCCGGTGCACTACATCGCCGGGGTCCAGGTGCTCATCCGGTCCCTCTTTGCGGGAACGGAACCGGTCCTGCTGGACACCGCAAAGCCCTTTGATCCGGGAGCGTTCACCACTGCGGCCCTGGAGATGACCGATAAGACCCGGCTGACCTCACTGGTACCCACCCAGCTGCACCGGCTGCTCGCCGAACCGGCAGCGGATACCCTGAAGGTCCTGCGCCGGTTCGACGCGATCCTGCTCGGCGGTGCGGCCGCCGGCCCGGCGCTGCTGGCCGAAGCCCGCGGGCTGGGACTGAACGTGGTGACCACCTACGGCATGAGTGAAACCGCCGGCGGCTGCGTGTACGACGGTGTTCCGCTGCCCGGCGCGGACATCCAGGAATATCAGGGCCGGCTCTGGATCGCCGGGGACATGCTGGCCGACGGTTATCTGGGCGCGCCGGAGCTGACCGCGGACCGGTTCGCGTTCCACTCCGGCAAACGCTGGTTCCGCACCGACGACACCGGCTCCGTTGCTGCGGACGGGACGGTGTCGGTTTCCGGAAGGCTCGACGACGTTATTGTCACCGGCGGGGTCAAAGTCTCCGGCGCTGCCGTGGCTGCCGCCGCCGAACAGCTGCCGGAGGTGCACCGGGCCGTGGCCGTGGGCCTGCCCGACGCCGAATGGGGCTCCGTGGTGGGGCTCGCCGTCGTCGGCCCGGTCAATCTGGAACGCCTGCGCGGGACGATCCGCGCGGCGCTCGGCGCACCGGCGGCCCCCAAGACCGTGGTGGTGCTGGAACGCATTCCCCTGCTGCCCAACGGGAAAACCGACCGGCTGGCTGTCCGCAGCCTGCTCAGTGCCGCCCGTTCCTAGGAAGTGCCCGCCCGTTCCTAGGAAGTGCCCGCCCGTTCCTAGGAACAGCACCCTTCTGCCTGTTTTCGCCCTGCGCTGCGAGGTGCGGGAGAATATGAGTGCCCGGCACTGCACCGCCGGGTAATCCGCACAACCTGACTGAGCATGTAAAGAAGGAAGATACTGTGGCCACAGCGGCGCAATGGTTCGAAGGAGCACGCCCCCGGACACTGCCGATGGCGGTGGCCCCGGTCATCATCGGTACGGCGGCGGCATTCGATCTGGGTTCCTTCCGCTGGCTCAATGCCCTGCTGGCCGCCGTCGTGGCGATCCTGCTGCAGGTGGGCGTGAATTACGCCAACGACTACTCCGACGGTGTGCGGGGAACCGATGACAACCGGGTCGGCCCACTGCGCCTGACCGGGTCCGGCGCAGCCGCGGCGAAGCACGTCAAGTACGCAGCGTTCGCCTGCTTCGGTGCTGCGATGGCGGCCGGACTGGCCCTGGTTCTGCTGTCGCAGGCCTGGTTCCTGCTGCTGGTGGGTGTTGGCTGCATCGCCGCCGCGTGGGGCTACACCGGCGGACGCAACCCGTACGGCTACCTGGGCCTGGGCGACGTCTTCGTGTTTGTGTTCTTCGGTCTCGTCGCCACGCTGGGCACCACCTATACGCAGGCCGGCCAGGTCAATGCGGCAGCCCTGATCGGCGCGGTCTCCACGGGTCTCTTCGCCACGGCACTGCTGATGGCCAACAACGTGCGGGACATCCCGACAGACCGCGAATCCGGGAAACGGACGCTCGCGGTCCGGCTGGGAGACGACGCCGCCCGGATCACCTACGTCATGATGCTGGCCCTGGCGCTGCTGCTGCCCCTGCTGCTGGTTGGCGACTACCCGTGGGTGCTGCTGGTCCTCCTGCTGCTCCCGGCCTGCCTGATGCCCAGCTGGCTCATGCTCAAGGGCAAGAAGCGGCGCAGCCTGATCCCGGTGCTGAAGCAGACCGGCCTGATCAACCTCGGGTTCAGCGTGCTCTATGGCCTGGCACTGGTGCTGACGCACCTGCTTGTCGGGTAGTAGCCGCCTGCGGTCCGCTGCGAGGCCGGAACCGGACCACGCCCAGGACCACGCCCAGGAACAGGACTGCGGAGGCGAGCAGGAACACCAGCGCTGTGATCCACCCGACGTCAGCCCAGGTGGCGTATTTCCCGTCAGCATGGCCGGGTGCCACACTGGCCAAGACTCCGACGCCGCACCAGGAGAGCAGGTGGACAACCGCCGCCGCCACGCCGAGGTGCCCGCCGGAGCCCCGGCGGGCTCCTTCCTCCGCCGGATATCCCGCGGGATTCAGCGGCCGCGCAGGTACCACAGCTCAGCCGCCCAGCAGGTGGCGCTCATGGGCAAAGCTCACCAGCTGAATCCGGGTACGGAGCTCCAGTTTGTCCAGGACGCTGCGCAGATGCGTCTTGATAGTGGCTTCGGAAACGAACAGGCTCTGCGCCATTTCCCCGTTGCTGAGTCCTTTCGCGGCCAGCAGGAACACGTCCCGCTCCCGGGCCGACAACACCTCCAGGACAGACAGGTCCGGCTGCGCCGCCGGAGCATTGCGGGCGGCGTGGTCGAAAAGCGAGTGGATTGAGCCCGGGGCGATCACGGAGTAACCCGAGTGGACGGTCCGGATGGCGGCCAGGAGAAATTCGGGCTCCGCGCTTTTCAACAGGTAACCGCTGGCTCCGGCCTGGACCGCCTGCACCACCGCCTGGTCCCGGTTGAACGTGGTCAGCGCGATGATCCTCGGATGTTCGGTTCCGGCTGCGTCCGCGTCCCCGATGATCCGGCGGGTCGCGGCAACACCATCCATCACGGGCATCCGCAGATCCATGAGCATCACGTCGGGCCGCTGCTCGGCGGCCAGGCCAACGGCCTGCTGCCCGTCGCCGGCCTGCCAGCAGAACTGCATGTCGGTCTGGCTGTCGATGAGCATGCGGATCCCGGCCAGGAACAGCGGCTGGTCATCAACAAGTGCAACGGAGATGCGGGTGCCGGATTCAGGCATTTTCGGTTTCCTCTCCGGTCGTGCCGGGAGCCGTTCCGGCAGGCGCGGGTCCCGTCAGTGCCGGTTGCCGGTGCTCGCGGTCCCGTTCTGGCTGCTCGATCCCGGCTCTTTCCCCGGCCCCGGCTCGATCTCCCGCGCCGGCCCCGTCCCTGTCCCTGTCGCCGGGATGTCCGTACGGGATGAAGACCGTGACCCGGAAGTGTTCGCCGTCGGGCCCGGCTGTGAGCCAGCCGCCCGCCAGATGAGCCCGTTCACGCATACCGGCCAGCCCGCGGCCCGGCCGGCCGGGTTCTTCAGCTGTTGCGGGCTCTTGGGCCAGTGCGGAAGCTGCGTGAAGGGTCAGCCCCGGTCCGCTCCAGTCGAAGTGCAGGCGGACCTCGGCACCGCGGCCCCCGTGTTTGAGGGCATTGGTCAGGCACTCCTGCACAATTCGGAAAACCGCCAGCTGCTGCCCACTGGAGAGTTCAACCGGCTGGCCGGAGGTGCTGTCGCGGATGGCCAGGTTGCTCCGCATCCCATCGACCATGTCCGTGATGTCCTTCATCTGCGGTTGTGGAGCGGTCATTCCGTCCTCGCTGACCCCCTCGATCACGCGCTGGGCATCGACGAGTGCGCTCCGGGCTGAACCGGCGATGGTCTCCAAGGCCTTTAGTACGGGCTGTGGCTGGTCCTTGACCAGGTACCGGGCGCCGTCGGCCTGGGCTGCAATCACCGCCAGGGAGTGTGCCAGGACGTCGTGCAGATCCCGGGAGATCCTGGTCCGCTCCTGTTCCACGATCAGGTCGATTTCCGTGTCTTTGAGCGTGTTCTGCGCCAGTTCCCGGGCGTGGAAAAGGCTGCCGCGTTCCTGGTACAGGGAAAGCAGCAACCCAACGAGGAAAATGCCCGCGCCGATCATCAACAGGAGTGCGAACAGCTGCGGTCCATACGTTCGGAACGTGTACCAGTCTCCGCTGTAGAGCTTGGGGAACCAGCCCAGGCCGGCGCTGTAGCGCCAGGAGAGCATCATTACAGCCATCACGGCGGCGAACACGGTGTTGGCCGCCGCGGCAATAATCCGCATCCGGGCTGTCCCGGTCCAGGCGATAAATCCCAGCGCGATAAAGGAGCCCAAATAGATGGCCCAATTGTTCGAGTACATGGGCGCAACCATGCGGGTGAGCTGACCGAGCAGCAGAAGACCGGTCAGTGCCAGCGACAGCATCGGCCACCTGGCAGCGACGGCGATGGCCGCCGTCATCAGCAGGAGCGGAACGGTACCGGGCCACTGCATAATGATCACGCCAGCAAAGGGTCCCATCCGGCCCGCTTCCGCGACGCACCACAGGACGAAGAAGAGCACGGCCGCCGCCGGGGCACCCCAACACCGCGCATGGTTCAAGACTGGTTCCATGCCTGTCACACTATCCACGGCTGGAGGGCGCAACGCGCAGAAACCGCCAGACGGCGGCGATCTCCAACCAGCGGCCAGCAGAATTCATCCCGGAAGCCAGCAGGTATGGGCCGCGGTTTCGGCGTCGGGCATTGCGAGGACATACCGCTGCGCGAAGCGGCCTCCAGAACCAGCGCCGGGTCGCTGCCCATGATGAAGTCGATGCCCTGTGCCCAGCTGGCTCATGCTCAAGGGCAAGAAGCGGCGCAGCCTGATCCACGTGGCCATCCGCCCGGCTCCGGTCTTGTCGGTGCCCGCGGCAAGCACGCGGATGCTCTAAGTACCCGCCTCTGAGCTGAGTAGAGCCCCCGATTTCTCCACGTAGATTCCCCCTGGAAAGCCGTAGTAGTTACGTATGTTTCCGGACCCCGGTGTCATTAGCCTGAACCAGCCGAAGCCGGAAGCATCCATTCCTTCCGACCTGGCCGGGGCAGATCCAGCTCGGGGCCGTCGGTGAAGAACTACACAATCCGACAGGGGGGTCCAGCCATGACTCTGCAAAACTCTCTTCTGCGTGAAACCCACCAGAATGCCCGACCAATCAGCCCGGCGGGCACAGCACTGCCACCGAGGCAGGTGCAATCCACGTTTCAATTCGATGTAGCCGTAGTTGGCATGGGCTACGTGGGCCTGCCAACCTCCCTCGCCCTCCGCGAGGCCGGTTACCGGGTGCTGGGCGTGGACGCCAGCGAACAGCGGCTGCAAACCATCCGTGAGCTGCGCGCAGACCTGCTTGCCGGCGACCGTGGCCGTCTGTCCCGGGCCCTGGCTGACCCGGACTTCGCGCTCACCTCCGATTCCACCCTTTTGGCTCAGGCCTCGGCTGTAATCATCGCCGTACCCACACCGGTGGATGAACATCTCGTCCCGGAGCTGAACATCCTGCGCGGTGCCTGCCGGACCGTGGTGGAACACGCCGTCGCCGGTCAGCTGCTGATCCTCACCTCAACCACGTATGTGGGCAGTACCCGCGACATGCTGGCCGGGCCCCTGCGGGCACGCGGACTTGAGCCCGGAACGGATGTTTACGTCGCCTTTAGTCCCGAGCGGATCAACCCCGGCGTCGATGACTTCAGCCAGGAAGAGGTCCCCCGCGTCGTCGGCGGCGTTACCGAGGCCTGCGGCCACCGTGCCGAAGCCCTGCTCGGTAAATACGTGCCCAAGGTTCACGCCGTTCCCACGGCCGAGGCTGCGGAAATGACCAAACTGCTGGAGAACACCTTCCGGGCCGTGAATATCGCCCTCGCGAACGAGTTTTCCACGATCTGCACCACGCTCGGCATACCGGTCATGGATGTCATCGATGCTGCGGCAACCAAGCCCTTTGGCTTCATGCGCTTCGTGCCCGGGCCCGGCGTCGGCGGCCACTGCATCCCCTGCGATCCGCACTACCTGCTGTGGCAGCTGCGCGGCAACAGGGTGACCGCACCCGTTATCGAACAGGCCATGCAGAACATCGCTGCCCGTCCGCGCCAGGTGGTGGACCGTGCCCGCAAGATTCTGTCCGACAAGTTCCGGGGGCTTGCCGGCACCCGGGTGCTGCTCGCCGGTGTTGCCTATAAACCGGATGTGGAGGATGTCCGCGAATCCCCCGCCCTGGAAATCCTTGCGGGGCTGGAAGCGGAGGGCGCGACGGTCGGTTACGTTGATCCGCTGATCGGCGGCATCCGTGTCAACGGAGCCAGCCTGGAAGCAATTAGCGATCCGGAAACCTTCGGAGCGGATCTTGTCATCATGCACACCGCGCACACGGAGTTCAATCTGGACTGGCTTTCCACGGTCCCGGTCGTTTTGGACACGACCTACAGACTGCCCGCCGCCGCAAACACCATCCAGCTCTAGCCCGCGCCCGACGCATTAAGCCAAAGGAAACCATCTTATGAAGACCGCTATCACCGGGGGCGCCGGGTTCATCGGCAGCCACCTCACGGAGTACCTGCTCGCAGCCGGCGACGAAGTCGCCGTACTGGATAACCTGTCCACCGGGTCCATGGACAACCTCCACGGAGTCTTGGACAATCCACGATTCCGGTTCGTCGAGGGGGACATCCTTGACCGGGCCGCTGTCGACAGTGTCGTCGCCGGTTCAGACCGCGTGTTCCATCTCGCAGCCGCAGTCGGGGTGAAACTCATTATCGAAGATCCGCTGACCAGCCTGCGCACCAATATTCACGGCACCGAGGTGGTGTTGGATGCCACGCTGGCCGCAGGCGCCGTCCTCCTCCTCGCCTCCACCTCAGAGGTTTACGGCAAGAACACCTCCGATGCCCTTACGGAGGAATCCGACCGTGTCCTCGGGTCGCCGCTGAAGTCCAGGTGGACCTATGCCGCGGCGAAAGGCATCGACGAGGCCTTCGCATATGCCTATTGGAAGGAGTACGGCCTTCGAGCTGCGATTGTCCGCCTGTTCAACACGGTCGGCCCGCGGCAGACCGGCCGGTATGGCATGGTCGTGCCCAATTTGGTGGGCCAGGCGCTCAGAGGCGAGCCGCTCACCGTGTTCGGCGACGGCCGGCAGACCCGCTGCTTCTCCTACGTCGGGGATGTGGTGCCGGCGCTGGTCCGCATTGCCGAAATCCCTGCGGCCTACGGGCAGGCATTCAACCTGGGCGGGACCCAGGAAGTGTCAATCCTCGACTTCGCCCATCGCGTCGTGGAACTGCTGGAGAGCCCGAGCAGCATTAGCCTCATCCCCTACGAACAGGCGTACGCCCCCGGATACGAGGATATGCGGCGCAGGGTCCCCGACAACACCAAGGCCCGCGACGTGGTCGGGTTCAATCCCACCACCTCGATTGACGAGATTATCGCCAATGTGGCAGTGGCCGGCCGGCAGCTGCCCGCGTACCTTCCGGCCTCTTCGGAACTGGCCGGGGCATAGGCAGGCAGCCTGAGGACAGGACTGCCGAGCTTCCCGAGGAGAGTTGATCATGGGTACCACGCGTCGTACTGATTCCGGCCGGGGGCGGGACACACCGCCGCATCTGGCCACCCGAAACCACAAGCGGTCCTTGCAGCTGTTTACGGCACTGCTTGTCCTGGCGCTGCCCGCGTCCTTTCTGGTTTTTGGCAGTGTCTGGCTGGCGGGCATGGGGCTGGGGCCCGCCGAGAACCGGGCCTCCACTATGTCATCCGCAGCAGAGACGGACGGCCCGTCTCTAGCGGCCTCGCCGTCCGCCGCCGAAAAGGCTGCGGCCGAGTTCGCCGCTGCGGCGGCCATTGACGTTCCGGACTATGTTCCAGCCGAGCCCCTTGAGGTGACGCCGGGCCAGACGGTAGTCAGCCTGACCTTCGACGACGGTTTCAGCGGCGCGGCGCGTGCCGCGGAGATCCTGGCGGAGTTTGAGTTCCAGGGGACGTTTTACCTCAATTCCGGCCTGTTGGGTGAGACCGGGTCCTTGACGGTCCGGCAGGCCAAGGAAATGGCGCTGGCCGGTCATGAGATAGGCGGACATACCTTCTCCCACCCGGATGTGGGGACCATCGGGGTGGATGAGGCGCAGCGTGAAATCTGCCAGGACCGGCAAAACCTGCTCGACCTCGGATTCGAGGTCACGAACTTTGCGTACCCCTTCGCCAGCAGTGCAGGAGTGACTTCGGTGGTCGAGGCCTGCGGCTATAACAGCGCGCGCGGACTCGGCGGCACCGTGGGCCCCGGGTGTGAAGGCTGCCCCACCACCGAATCCCTCCGCCCCGCGGAACCCCAGCTCCTCAAAGCCCCGTCCCAGGTGGAATGGGACTGGTCGCTGGCGGACTTGCAGAATAAAGTGCAGGCCGCCGAGGCCACCGGCGGCTGGGTCATTCTGACCTTCCATGGTCTCTGCCCGTATGAGTGCGATTCCATCGATATCGACGAAGACGTGTTTCTGGACTTTACCGAATGGCTTTCAAGCCGCACGGCGGGCGGCACCACCACAGTACGAACTGTGCAGCAGGTGATCGGCGGCCCGAAGAACCCGGCCGTACCCGCATCCGTCCCGGCTCCGGCACCGCCGGGGGTGAATGGGCTCCAGAATGCCGACTTGGAACAATGGTCCGGGGATGCACCCACCTGCTGGGGTAACGCCAGCTTTGGATCGAATGAGGCTACCTTCGGCAAGGCGACGGGCAGAAACGGAAGCAACGGCGCCGGTGTGACGATGCACCGGCTGGATGACGGCGATGCAAAACTACTGCCGACCCACGATCTGGGCGCCTGCGCCCCGTCCGTGCGGGCAGGTGAACGCTACTCGCTTCGACTTTGGTACACCTCCGATGTACCCACCCAGTTCAGCGTGTACTACCGGGATGGCTTCGGCAGATGGACCTATTGGCTGCCGAGCCCCACCCTGGCACCCAGCGATACCTTCAGGGAAGCGGAATGGACAACCCCGGCGGTGCCGGCCGATGCCACCGCGCTCAGCTTTGGCCTGTCTCTGACCACCGAAGGGTATGTGGTCACAGATGACTACGGGATGTACAGGGCAGACGGCGCCCCGCCTCTTTCGGAGGCTGCCACCATGCTGCTGCCCGGCGACGGCGACCTGGCAGGACTCGCCGCGGGCCAAACCCGATGAGGGGACGGATAAGGATCATGTCCGGAGCCGCCGTCACCGGCCTGATTGGGGCCGGGTGCGCGGCAGCGCTGCCGGAGGAAGCAAGTCCCAGTGCTGGTGAATACCCGTGGCACACGGACATAGTCTCAACCACATTCTGGGTCGGGGAAATCCATGATTCCGAGGCTGCAGACGGCAGCCAGGTGCGGTCCGCCTATGACCTGTTCTGGATGGAGAGTTACGGCGGCTGCGACGGGCTCGTGGTGGACGGCAGCTGCGAAACGCAGCGGCGGACGGCGGATAACGGCTATTTTCCAACGGAGCTGACGCCGCTGGAGAATCCCTTTTACCTGGACCTGCCGTTCGACGACGTTAATAACCCTGCGGCGTTCGCCATGCGCGGCGACGTCATTCCCTGGGCCGACGATCCGGGATACGCCGGCCGGGAAACAGACAAGTCCTTCAGCTATATGAAGAACCGCTGGGTCCGCCTCATCAAGGATGGCCGCGAATGCTACGGCCAGATTCAGGATGCCGGCCCATCCGTGTACGACGACGCCGACTACGTATTCGGTGAGGACGACCGGCGTCCAGCGAATTCCCTTTACAACGGAGCCGGGCTTGATGTCTCACCGGCCCTCAACGGCTGCCTGGGTTTCGCTGATCTGAACGGAGCATCGGACCGTGTCAATTGGCAGTTCGTGGAAGCCGACGAAGTTCCGGAAGGTCCATGGCGGGAGATCATCACCAGCCGGCAGGTGCAGCTCCCACCGGCCGCTAACTAATTTTTCACTTCAACCTTTGGGAGTAGGTTATGGAACCCTGGACGATACTGGTGATTGGTCTCCTAGTTCTCGGAATCAGCACGCCGTTTTGGAGCTTCGCGGGACTTTTGCGGGTGGTCGGAGAATGGCAGAACCGGTCCTCACCTCGGCAGCTTTCCCGAACGCAGGAGTCCCCCATTGACCCCGGCGAAGTGGCGGTGCTGATTGCCGCGCACAACGAGGAACTGGTGATCGCTGAAACCATTGCGTCTGCACTGACTCTGGTCCCTCCAGAGAACATTCATGTGATTTCCGACGGGTCCACGGATTCCACCGCGGCAAAGGCTATGGCTGCCGGAGTAAAGTGTCTCGAGTTGTCACCGAACCGTGGCAAGGCAGGCGCCCTCAAAGCGGGAATCGAGCATTTTGAACTCGCCGACAGATTCGAGGTCGTGCTGCTGCTCGATGCCGATACCCGGCTGGCCCCGGACTACCTGCACACCGGATTGCAGCTGTTCAAAGACCCGGAAGTAGTTGCCGTCGCCGGACGGGCGAAGTCGCTGCCCGAAAGGGGGAGGCAGGGACTGGCAGCGCGGATTCTGCTGGGCTACAGGGAACGCCTGTACGCCGCCGTGCAGCTGCTGATCAAATATGGGCAGGCGTCCCGCCCTGCCAATGTCGTGAACATTGTTCCGGGGTTCGCGAGCATGTACCGGGCGCGCATCCTTCCGTCCCTGGACGTGGAGGCCCGCGGACTGCTGATCGAGGATTTCAATATGACCTTCGAGGTGCACGCCAAGCGGCTCGGCCGGATCGAGTTCCATCCGCAGGCGGCGGTGGCGTACACCCAGGACCCGGATAATCTGGCTGAATACACGCGGCAAGTCCGGCGGTGGACGTTGGGATTCTGGCAAACCGTCCGCAGGCATGGATTGCATGTGGGCCGCTTCTGGGCGATGCTCGCACTGCACATCACAGAGCTCGTTTGCGCCAGCCTGGTCCTGCTCCTGTGCCTGCCGGTGCTGCTGATTTCCGAGATGACGGAATTCGTACTGCTGCGTCCGGTAGATCTCCTGATCGGCGTCGTCCTGCCCGATTATCTTCTGACCGTCTTCGCTGCATGCAGCCTGCGACGTCCCAGCCTGCTTCTGGTGGGACTTGTCTTCCCGCTCCTCCGGCTGCTCGATGCCGGCATTTGCATGGTTACGCTGGTTCAGGCGTGGACCAGGAAAACGAGCGGGGTGTGGGTCAGCCCGACACGCAGGCTGCAGCACACATAAATTCAGCCTTCACAGTCCGTAGGGCGGGTCACGAACGCGGCGCAGCGGAGGGGGTAACGGACTCATCCCGAGGCCCAGCCCGATACACGTTCACCAGGGCACAGGCGCGGGCCGCGGTCTCGGCGTCGGGCATTGAGAAGACATAGCGCTGCGCAAAGCCAGCCTCCAGAACCAGGGCGGGGCCGCTGCCCATGATGAAGCCCACGCTTCCCCCGTTGAGCCGGTAACCCCAGCCGCCAAAGTCCATGGCCTTAATATCCTGGACGGACGCGGCGCGTATCTCCCCGTAAGTCAGCGGCATGAGTTTCCAGAAGCCGCCGGCCAGGGCACGGACACCATCCGGATCGATGATGACCCGGCCTTGGCAGAAAACCCACAGCAGGGCGGCCGCCGGTACGCCGAACAGGGCCAGCGCCGGGTGGATGAAGACAAGGCTCAGCGCCACGGCTGCCCCGGTTCCCAAACTTGCCAGCCACTTCCACCGGCCCATCGAAACATTGACCTCCAGCGGCTGTTCATCGGCCGCCAATTCCCGGGCGGCCAGGGAGACGGCTGAGCCCTGATCCGCGGCGGCGTCGTCCAGGGCGGATGTTTCGGGGCTTTGCGTGCGGTCGTACGTGCCGGGCCGGTACAGCCAGACGCCGGCGGCCACAGCCAGCACCGCCAACGCGGCTGCAGCCCAGATGACCGGTGCGGAAATTTCAGCCTGCGAGGCGTCAGCCAAGCCAATCTGTCCGGCCACCACCCCAACGGAGAGCCCCGTCATCAGGACACCGAATCCGAGGCCAAAGCCAACACCGAGCCGGGCAACCAGCGGGGATTGACCACGTGCGAGGATGCTAAGCGCGGCGACCAGGGCACCACTCCCGCCACCCACCAGAACCGCAATCAAGGCGTGGCCCGCCAATGACATATAGCCGTCCACACCGTCCCGGCCCCAGTGGCTGGCCAGCGGATCCGGCAGTTCTCCGGCGACGCTGAACATCCAGGCTGCGGCCAGCACGCCAAGCCCCAGGGCCCCAGAGAGGAGTCCGATCAGCCAGCGCCGGTTGTAGGCCTGCTCGGCCTGTGGCGTGCGCATTCTTGCTTCGGTGCGGCCGGCCTGGCTGCGGATGTCACTCATGGGGGCGAGCTTACCGGAGGCCGGGGCGGGAAGCGGGCGGGGATGCGGGCGGGGAGGCGTCAGGCGGACCTGCGCCGGGATATCAGGGGCCGGGACTTCAGGCGGACCTGCGCCGGGACTTCAGGGGCCGGGACTTCAGGCGGACCAGCGCCGGACTTCCGGGGCCGGGACATCAGGGGCCGGGACACCAGGGGCGGCGCCCTCCGGAAGCCGGGTGCCAGACGGCGCGATGTTAGCTTTCGCGGCTTTCGCGGGGCTTACGGTCGGCGTCGATTGCCACGTCCGGGTTGGCATCAAGCACGGAGTCCTCAGCTTCGGCATCATCCAGCTCGGCGCGGTTGCGCGTCGGCGGAGTCTTTTCACTGAACCGGCTCTGCACGCTGCGGGCAGCGGCGTCGCGCATGTCACGGAAGAAGAGGTATGTGACGCACCACGCCAGGATCGCCGCCACCAGGGCGGAGAGCACTATTCCGAGCTGCAGGAACAGCCCGGCTATGAAGAAGACGACCACCAAACCAAGGCGGAGAGCGGTAAATTTCCAGAAAGCCACGGCCCCATTCTACGGGCACTGCCGGAGAACGGTTTCCAGGTAAGTCGGGCATCCCGGAGGTTCCCGGAATTTGCCGGGCCGGGCCGCAGCGGTCTCCTCTACAATTGGGGGCATGCCCCGCTTCGTACTCCTCGGCGTCATTGTCGTCGCAGCCTTGATCATCTACTCGCTCATTGACTGCATCATGTCCAAAGCCCACGAAGTGCGCAGCATCTCCAAGACTGCCTGGCTCTTCACTATCGTGCTTCTGCCGGTCATGGGCGCCATCCTGTGGTTCCTCTTTGGCCGCCCGCTGCATGGTCCGGAGCCGAAGCCGCGGGCCACCCGGCACCCCACCGCCCCCGATGATGACCCCGAGTTCCTGCGGAACCTGGAAATCCGGCGCCGGCAGAAGGCGAAGGAAGAGGAACTCAAGCGCCGCGAACAGGAGCTGGCGGACCGGGAGAAGCGCTCCAGCCAGAAGAACGACGACGAAACTCCCAGCAGCTAGCCTCGCAGCCCAAGCTCCAGTGCCCCGTTCCGGTTCTTTCCGGGACGGGGCATTTTGCTGGTGGGTTTCGGAAGCAGGGAGAGGGACGGCGCTTACCCCCCCCATCCCCCCCGTTTCCCTCCCTTTTGGGACCAGCCTGCCGCCATGGGACTTTCCTGCCGTGGCGCGCAGCAGGATTGTCCCGCGGCGGCAGGGATGTCCCAAAGTGCAGGAGGTCGGGAACGGAGTCGCCGCCGGGCTTCCGGCCCGGGGTTCCCACACTTCGTTACCGGTGTGAAGAATGAGACCACACCAGTCACAGGGAGAACACTGGGTGGGAACGATGGTTGCCTGGCACGTCGCTCTCGTTCGACTGGCCAAGTCGAGGACCACCTGCCGGGGCCCGCCGCCCGCACCGCCACCACACCAAAAAACCCCGCCCCGGAACGAGTCCGGGACGGGGCCTTGGCGGGCGCTTGGCGAAGAGCTAGACGCCGGAGTAGCTGTGCAGGCCGGAGAAGTAGACGTTGACGATCGTGAAGTTGAAGACCACGCAGAGGTAGCCGACGATCGACAGCCAGGCGGCACGGGTACCGGTCCAGCCGCGGGTGGCCCGGGCGTGGAGGTAGCCGGCGTAGACAACCCAGATCACGAAGGTCCAGACTTCCTTCGTGTCCCAGCCCCAGTAGCGGCCCCAGGCCTGTTCGGCCCAGACGGAACCTGCCATCAGGGTGAAGGTCCACAGCACGAATGCCACGGCGTTGATGCGGTAGGAGAAGGTTTCCAGCGACTGGGCCGAGGGGACGATCTTCAGGAAGGCCAGGCGTTCGCGGCCGCCGGCCCGGACCTTGGCCTCGCGGTCGGCCTGCAGCAGCTGCAGGACCGACATAGCGAAAGTCAGGGTGAACAGTGCGGAGGCAATCACGGCAACGGAGACGTGGATGATCAGCCAGTAGCTCTGCAGTGCGGGGATCAGGTGGCCAACCGGGGTGGGGAAGCCGATGGTCGCTGCCATCATCATGATCAGCACCAGGCCGACGACGAACGTTCCCAGGAAGCGCAGGTCCCGGCGCAGCAGGACCAGCAGGAAGACGACGGCAACGACCATCGCGCCGGTGGTGCAGAACTCGTACATGTTGCCCCACGGCACGCGGTGCGCGGCGAGGCCGCGCATAACGACGGCGGCGCCGTGGATGAGCGCGCCCAATACCGTCAGTGCCACGGCGACGCGGGCGGCATTGCGCCGTTCCCCGGTGTATCCCATGGCGTCATCGGCGGTAAGGGCAGAGCTGGTGGCGTCCCACTGGCGGCTCGAGCCTTCCGGCCCGGACGGAGCGCCCACCGAAACCGTGGCCTTCTCCGCGGGAACCGCGGCCTGCACTGCGCCGGCCCTCTGGTCGATGGCGCGGAGCGTCTTGCTGCTCTTGGCCAGGTCCCAGGTGAAAGCCAGGAACGCCACCGTGTAGGTGAACGCTGCCAGCAGCATAAAGAGGTCGCTGTACTCAGCGAGCTGGTAGTCGATGGATGGCATTAGTCGTCCTTACCTGATTCTTCCGTGCGTCCGGTGCTGCCGGCCACTGATGCGTCGGCCAAGTTGTCCGGGCCGTCCTCCCGCGGAGCGGACCCGCCAACCATCCACTTCTTTTCCAACAAATTGCGCAGGGCTTCGGCCTCGGTTTCCAGGCGGGCGTCTTCACCACGGGCCAGCAAACCGTATTCGACCATTATGCGGCCATCCCCGTTCGTTCCGGTGCGGACCCACACCCTGCGCCGTGCCAGGAACAGCGATGCGCTGAGTCCGGTGAGGCTGAGCACAGCGAAGATCAGCACGGCGAACTTGGCCGGGTCGTAGTGGATATCCAACGCGGCATAACGCAGGAGGCCGTCGAAGCTGATGGATCCCTTGCCGTCAGGCAGGTCCTGGATCTGGTTCATCGCCAGCACAATTCCGCCGGAGTCCAGGTCGCGGTTGTTCAGCGGGGTCAGGTCCTCGGTGTCGAGGACGAACACGTTTCCGGGGACGCCGTCGTCCAGCCCAAGGTCTCCGTAGTAGGAGTTCAGGTTCAGCTGCGGATTGGCCGGGTCCGGATCGCCGGAGAAGGACACGCCGTTGCCGTCGATCAGGGCGGTGGGCAGGAAGAACCCGACAAACCCAAGCTGCTCCGGCTTCGCGTCCGGAGCCTTGATCACCATCAGCGAGGTGTACACGCCGTCCGTGGGGACACCAACCACCGGCCCCTGGAAGGCGATGTTGCCATCGCCGTCGCGCACCGTAACCACCGGTGCGTAGCCGTTGCCGACCAGGAAGACCCGGGTTCCGCCGATGGTCAGCGGCTCGTTGACCTTGATGGTTTCCGCCCGCGGCTCGTCATTGGGATCTTCCTTGACGGTCACGGAGGCGGTGAAGTCCAGCGGCTGGACGTTGCCCGTGCTGCTCTGCCGGTCGAAGGTGACCTCAAAATCGTCCAGGGTGATTGAGTACGGGGCCAGCTGCGACTCGGCGAAGTTCGTGCCGGGGCTGAAGGTGTCATAGCCAACCAGCGTGTTCACGAAGGTGTCGCCTTCAACGACCACGCGCTGGCCGTTGTACCCGAACAGTCCGCCGACGGCGATCGACCCCAGCACACCGATCAGGCACACGTGGAAAACCAGGTTTCCGGTTTCCTTGGCGAAGCCGCGCTCGGCAGCGACGGAGGGCCGGTCGGTATCCAGATCGCGGGCCTCTACCCGGTAGCCGCGCTTGCGGAGCAGCTGCGCAGCGTCTTTGGCTGCTTCGGCTGCCGTCAGGCCGGCACCGGCCGGGACGGCGAGCGTGCCGTATTCGGGGAGCCGGGAGAGGTTCTTCGGGGTCCGCGGCGGCTTGGAGCGCAGCGCTTTCCAGTGAACCTTGGCCCGGGGAATCACACAGCCGATCAGGGAGATAAACAGCAGCAGGTAGATCGCCGAGAACCAGGCGGAGGAATACACGTCGAACAGCTGGAACCGGTCCAGCCAGGGGCCGGTGCCCGGGTTGTCCTCGATGTACTGCGTGACGGCGCCGGGGTTGGCCGGCCGCTGCGGGAACAGCGAGCCGGGAACCGCGGCAACTGCCAGGAGCAGGAGGAGGAACAGCGCGGTCCGCATGCTGGTGAGCTGGGTCCAGGCCCAGCGCAGCGTGCCGAGCAGCCCGAGGGCAGGCAGCGCGACGTCGTCGCGCTTGCGCCCGCGCTTTGTCTTGCCGCCGGGCGTCGGTGCTTCCGCAGCCGCGGGGGTTTCCTTCGGCGGGGTCTGCGTCTTTTCGCTGTCCGGTTCAGGTTTCAACTGGTTCTCATTGTTCTCTGGGGACTGGTTCCGGGTATCCGGCGGACTGGGAGCATTGTGCTGTTCATCAAATCGGCAGGGTCACACTATCGACCCAACCTTGGAGTTCGTTGATCCAAAGCGTCCACACGCCGGTGGCCATCAGCACGCCGAGGACGATCAGCATGCCGCCGCCGAAGCGCTGCATGGCGACCCGGTGACGGCGGAAGAAGGAAAGCGCGCCCATGCCGCGGCGGAATCCCAGGGCGATGAACAGGAAGGGCAGACCCAATCCAAGGCAGTAGACAAAGGTAAGCAGTGCGCCCTTGGCCGCAGAGGCATCGTCGCCGGAGAAGGAAAGCAGCTGCACCGCCGAAAGCGTTGGACCCATGCAGGGTGCCCAGCCAAGACCGAAGGTGACACCCAGCAGTGGTGCTCCCCAGAGTCCGGCGGGCGGCTTCGCTTCGATCTTGCGGTCCCGCTGGAACCAGGACAGCCCGCCCATAAAAATAACGCCCATCAGGATAATGAGCACACCCAGCAGCTGCGGGATCCAGCCCTGTTCCGCCCCGCGGAGCCACGCTCCAAGCTGCCCGATGCCTGCGCCGATGGCGACGAAAACCACCGAGAAGCCCAGGACAAACAACCCGATTCCGGTGAGCATCCGGCCGCGGCGCTGGTTCTCCAGGTCCACCCCGGAAAGTCCCGTGACGTATCCCAGGTAGCCGGGCACCAGGGGCAGGATGCACGGCGAGAGGAAGGACACCAGACCCGCGAGGGCAGCAACGGGGATAGCCAGCAGCATCGATCCGTTGAGGATCGTTTCCGCGAAGACATTGGCCGTAGGCAGGGCTGCGGACAGGAGGACAGGGGGCACGGCTGCTACGCAGCCAATGCGTCGCTGATCAGGGCTTTAAGGGTGCCCTTTTCGGCCAGTCCAAGAATCCTGGCTGCGACCCGGCCCTCACGGTCCAGGACCAGCGTGGTCGGAACGGCCTGCGGCGGAACGAAGCGGGTCATAGCCAGCAGGACCTCCCCGTTGCGGTCCTCGAAGCTGGGGTACGGAATGGCGAAGTTCCGCTCGAAGGCCTCGGCAGTCCGGGCTTCGTCCCGGACATTCACACCGTAAAAGCGTGCCCCCTCTGAAGCAAAGGTCTCGTGGAGTTCCACCAGGTCCGGCGCTTCCTTGCGGCACGGGGCGCAGGCGGCGTACCAGAAATTGAGGACGACGACGTCGCCGGCCCAGTCAGCGGCACTGACTTTTGAACCGTCGAAGAGGGTGCCGGTGAGTTCCACGGGCTCGCCGCGGTCGGAGGCGGCGTACTCAGTCACTGAGCCGTCACCGGCAATGTAGTTTTTGTTGTCGCCGGCTTTAGCCTGCTCGGCCAGCGGGTCTTCCACCGTGCATCCTGCCAGGACGGCGGCCAACGGCACGCCAACAGCCAGCCCGGCACCAATCCGCAGGAAGGACCTGCGGTGCATGGCTCCGGCCTGGTTTTCGCTCTCAGATTTCTTCAAGGACATCCAGCTTTCATCGCGGCAGGGGGTGGCCACTTCTACAACGCGTAGTAATTGTATTATGCGCCGGGGATGTTCGCCGCACCGGGCAGCAGGTCTGCGGACGGTTCGGCATACCGGACACCGGTGAGCCGTCCGCCGTCGAAATCCAGGGTGGTGACTGAGGTAAGCGTGCATTCCCGGTTGCGCGGATCGTGCCAGAGGCGGCGCCCTTCGCCGGCCAGGCGCGTGACCCAGATCGGCAGCTGATGGCTCACCAGGACAGCTTCCGACCCCTCGCCACCCAGTTCCAGGGCGCGGATACGTGCGTCGTCCACGGCTGCCATAACCCGCTCCACCTGCTGGGCGTACGGCTCACCCCACGAAGGCTTTACCGGGTTCCGCAGGAGCGGCCAGTACTTCGGATTGCGGAGCCGGCTCTTGACACCGGAGAGCCCTTCGAAGCGGTTCTCGGCTTCAATGATCCGTTCATCGGTGGCAATCTCCAGGCCGAGGGCCGCTGCGATGGGTGCGGCTGTCTCCTGCGCGCGGGTCAGCGGTGAGGCCACCACATGCACCAGCTTGGCACCGCTGCTCTGCTGCTCCTGGAAATAGGCCGCTACGCGGCGTGCCATCTCCCGGCCCAGGTCGGAAAGGTGGAACTCGGGCAGGCGGCCATACAGAACACCGTCCGGGTTGAAGACTTCGCCGTGGCGGACGAGGTGGATCGAGGCTCGGGACATGCAAACAAGTCTCGCAGAGACCCCGGTGAAGATTAAATCTTCACAATCACTTGAACCTTTGAGCATCCTGTGCCAAGCTTGATGCAAATGCATCTACTGGTAGCGTTGCAAACGCAGCACTGCCGACTATCACAGGAGAAAAAACATGATCCCCACCGGTCTTAACGCAGGCACCTGGAACCTCGACTCATCCCACAGCGAGGTCGGCTTCACTGTCCGCCATGCCGGCATCAGCAAGGTCCGCGGCAGCTTTGACAAGGTCACCTCCGTCCTGGAGGTCGGACAGAGCCTGAGCGATTCGAAGCTCAGTGCCGTTATCGACGCCGCATCCTTCAACTCCAACGACGCCAACCGCGACGCCCACATCAAGAGCGCCGACTTCTTCGACGTCGAGCAGTTCCCGGAGCTTTCCTTCACCGCCACGAATGTTGAAGGTTCGGGCGAAAACTACAAGGTCTCCGGCGATCTCACCATCAAGGGCATTACCCACCCGGTCACCCTGGACGTGGAGTTCAACGGCGTTGCCGTTGATCCCTTCGGCGCTACCCGCGCCGGTTTCTCCGGCACCACCTCCATCAGCCGCAAGGAGTTCGGCCTGACCTGGAACGCTGCCCTCGAAACCGGCGGAGTCCTGGTTGGCGACAAGGTCACCATCAACCTGGACGTAGCCTTCGTCGCAGCGTAGGGCTTCCCGCTTCTGACTCAGGTAAGGCCCGGTACGCCACACGGCGTGCCGGGCCTTACCTGTGCCCGGTTCACCGGCCGGGGCGCCGGAGCAGGTGCTCCAGGTCTCCCGCACGGCGTGGAGGGATAGACTGGACTGACTTCGCAGACGGGGGATCTGCCTTGCGTCGATACCACCCGGCACCATCCTCCGGCAGACCATCCACACGGCAGGCGGCTGACATGACCACCCCCAATACCCCCGAATCACAGGACCCCCAACGCCCGGAGGGAACGCCTGCCGGCGGGCCTGGCCCGGAAGAGGCCCCGGGCAGCACGCCTAACCAGGACGGCGCGCAGGCACCGCAGCGTCCTGAGCCGCGCTACGGGCAGTACAGCCAGCCCGAGCAGCCCCATGTTCCTCCCCACACCGGCCAGCAGCCCGGCCCCTACGGACAGGACCAGTACGGGCAGGGCCAGTACCAGGGCCAGTACCAGGGGCAGTACGGCCAGGGGCAGTACGGCCAGGGGCAGTACGGCCAGACGCCGTACGGGTACCAGGCCGCCCAGCCTTCGGGCTATGCATACCCCGGTGGACAAGCCAGCCAGTCCGGGCCCAAGGGACCGCCCCCGCGCGAGGTAATGATCGGTTTCTGGCTAATCCTCGCCGCCGGCGTCCTGGCCTTCCTCAATAACCTTTTCACGTCCTTCAACCTTCCGGACCTGCTCACGCCATCCCAGATCCAGGACCTTCGGCAGGCAAACATTGATGTCCAGGATGTCAGCGGATTCCTGGTAACTTTCTCGGTCGTAATCGCCCTGGTCGGTTTGAGCCTGTACGTCCTGATCGCACTGTTTGTCCGCAAGGGCCATAACTGGGCACGCATTGTCGGGACGGTCTTCGCCGCGTTCTCAGTTTTCGGCCTGCTGGTTTCCCTCCCGGCCTACTTCATGTCCGCACTGGGCTTCCTCTCCCTGCTCTCCACCCTGGCCGGGATCGCGGGCATCGTCATGCTCTATCTCAAGCCCAGCAACGCCTACTTCCAGCGCCACCAGTACAACCCTTACCGCCCGTACTAGAACAGGCTGTAACAATCTCGCCACAGGCAGTGCGGGTTCGCCGCAGCAGTGGTCACAGCACGGTGCCGGGGACGTAGCGTTTAATGCTCCACGAGGGGCCTGCGGGTCCCTCGTGGAGCACCACTTTCCGGTCTCCTGAAGGCGGCGACGACTATGACGACTCCCCCTGCAGCACCCAATTCTCCCGGGGCTGGCCCAAATCCCCCCTCCCAGCGGTCCGCGCATCTGCACAGCGGCATCCAGGGGACCCGGCGCCGCACTGAACCGTCAGCGGAGCAGGAGAACCCGTCCCACTCATCGCCCGAAACCAATGCGGGACGGGCGTGGCGTCCGTGGCCAAGCATCGCGCTCCGGCAGGCCATCCACACCAGGTCCGCGTCCCGGCGGCGGTCCGCCCCCCACAGCCCCCCTGAGCGGGACCTCAGGGCCCCCGGGCCGGCAGCGCAGGACGGTGCCGGATCCGGGACGCGGTCCGGTACGTCGGCTGCTGACGTTCCCGCCCCGGACCCGGCCGCGGCACCGCGCCCGCGGATCCAGCGGACCCCGGCTCAGCCGGCGGCCAACCTCCCGCCCCGGCCGGAGCATCCCCCGGCCCCTGCGCCCGAACCACCCCGGCGGCTGCCGGACCGCCGGCCCCGGCGCAAGGCCCCATTCGCCGTCAACGCTGCTGCCTTGCTCATAGCTTCAGCCGGTGTCCTGCTCCTGGTCGTGGGACTGCAGGCAGCCCTTGACCCCGCCCGTCCGTTCCCCGCAGCTGCCCTCCAACTACAGCAGCTCAAAGTGCCACCGGAATCTGTGCTTGCCGTAGCAAGGGTCGCAGATGTGGCCCTTGCGGTCGTGACCTTCGGTCTCTATGTCTTCCTGGCCACCCTGGTCCGCGAAGGAAGGAACTGGGCGAGGGTCTGCTGCTGCCTGCTTATTACCGCAGCCCTGTTTTTTGGGATCCGGGACAACCTGTCCCAGCATGTGGGGGCCGCGCTGCTCGCCGGCGCCGGACTGGGGCTGCTGTTCCTGCCGCGCGCTGGCCGCTACTTCGCGCCGCGCCGCTCCGGTCCGGAGCCGCTGCGCTAAGCAGTCAGCGGAGCATTCTGGCCTGAGCGTCCGTAGCGAGTGCAGATACTTGGGCGCGCTGCGCGTGATAGGCGAGGATCTGCAGCTCGGTTGCCATATCCACCTTGCGGATCTGCACCTCGGCGGGAACCTGCAGGACCACGGGGGCAAAGCTGAGGATGCTGGTAATCCCGGCATCCACCAGGCGGTCGCACATTCCCTGCGCTGCCTCCGCCGGTACGGCCAAGACGGCCATGTTGGCCCTGGTTTTTTCCAGGATGCTCTCCATTGCCTCAACCGGACTGATCCTGAGCCAGCCGACTTCCTGGCCGACTGCCATCTGGTCGGCGTCGAACAGGGCCACCACTTCAAAACCGCGGGAACCGAATCCGGGATATCCGGCAAGCGCCCGGCCCAGGTGCCCGGCACCTACGATGGCCACCCGCCAGTCCAAGGTGAGGCCCAGGGCCGCTGAAATCTGCCCGCTCAGGTACGGGACGTCGTACCCCACGCCCCGGGTACCGTAGGAGCCGAGGTAGGAAAGGTCCTTCCGGAGTTTGGGGGAATTGACCCCGGCCGCCTCGGCAAGTTCCTCCGAGGAGACCCGTTCGATCCCTTCCGTCATCATGGTGCCCAGCACCCGGAGGTAGACCGTCAGCCGGGCAAGGGAAGCCGGTGGGATGTGCCGCCCGTGGCCGGACGCCGCCGGGCTGACCAGGTCACGCTCATCCGGGATACTCACGTCTGCAACTCCGTCATGTCCTCAGCACCGGGTCGGTCCCTGCGGACCGCCGGTCCGGTAATTTCCCACTCTAGGACCGTGCCCACTGCCTGACCAAGTGTGTTTTACCATCCGGTCCCCGCATGCGGCTGCGTGTTACGCAGCCAGCAGGCGCCGCAGCCGCGCCTCATCGATCTGCCAGAAATCACGCTGGACACCATCGATCATCAGCACCGGGATCTCCTCCGCAAAACGTTCCAGCAGGTCTGCATCCTGCTCGACGGACCTTTCCTGCCACGGAATTCCCAGGTCTTCCGAGACCCGGCCGAGGATCTCCCGGGCTTCTTCGCAGAGGTGGCAGCCGGGGCGGGTCAGCAGGAGGAGGTCTGGAACCGAAGGATGGGACTCGGGATCATTCATGACATCAAAGATAGTCCCCAGCGCGGCACGTCGGCGCGTGGCCTGTGTTTTTCAGTAGACTCAATGCATGCCCCGATCCCGTGCCGTCCGAGCCGCTGATTCACCGGCCGCGGCAGGTACCCCGGGAGAAGCAGCGTTTTTCGACGTCGACAACACCCTGATGCGCGGTGCCAGCCTGTTCCATGTGGCCCGCAAAATGTACCAGCGCCGGGTTTTCACCCTCCGTGAGGCTGCCGGCTTTGCTTCCAAGCAGCTGCGGTTTGTGCTCCAGGGCGAGAACCTCAAAGATGTCCACAGCGTGCGTGACGCCGCCCTGGCCTTCGCGACCGGGCTCGCCGCCGAGGACTTCCGGACGCTTGGCGAAGAGGTCTACGACGAGATGATCGTTTCCAAGATCTGGCCGGGAACCCGGGCCCTGACCGAGCAGCATATGAAAGCCGGGCGCCCTGTCTGGCTCGTGACGGGGACCCCCGTGGAGGTGGCCTCGGTGATCGCCAGCCGGCTGTCCCTGACCGGAGCACTTGGCACGGTCAGCGAAGTAACCGACGGACTTTATACGGGACGACTGGTTGGTGATTTCCTGCATGGCCCCGCCAAAGCCGAGGGCGTCCGTGTCCTGGCGAAGCAGGAAGGGCTGGATCTCTCCCGCTGCTGGGCCTACAGCGACTCCTTCAACGATGTTCCGCTGCTGACGATCGTTGGCCACCCCGTAGCCATTAATCCGGACGCACGCCTGCGCCGTCACGCCCGCGAACACAATTGGCCGGTCTACGACTTCCGGTCAGGCCGCCGGGCCGCCACCTTTGGGCTCAAGACAGCGTCAGTGGCCGGAGCCGCCTACGGGCTGTGGCGCGGGTTCTCCTGGGTCCGCTCCCGCTGACACACAGCGTACCGAGCATCATCTGACCGCTCCTGGACCATCTTCCGGAAGCTTCCTGAAGCCGTCGCGTTAAAGAGCTGAAGCCCGCCTAATCCTTGTCGGACGGCGGGCTTCTGCGGCACTAAGAAGAATCTACTTCTTATTACGGCGCTGGTGGCGGGTCTTGCGAAGCAGCTTGCGGTGCTTCTTCTTGGCCATACGCTTGCGGCGCTTCTTGATAACTGAACCCACAGAGTCCTCACAAACTGAAATAGGAGCCATGCCGGTCCCGGGTGCCGGGGGCCTGTTGGCCCGCACAGCTTCGGTTCCGGCAGATACTAGCCATGATTGAAACGTTCCTTAACAGGGTACCGCCTTCGCACTGCCTTTCCGGACAGTGCCAGGGCGCACCCGCGGCCGGTTACGGCCGGCAGGCTCAGGCCGTCCCGGACTGGCGGTCGATCACGGCGTTGCGCAGAACCTGCTGCACCGCAGATTCCGGAACGCGGTAAGACCGTCCGAAACGGACTGCCGGAAGTTCTCCGGAATGCACCAGCCGGTAAACGGTCATCTTGGACACACGCATGACATCCGCGACTTCTGACACCGTCAGAAACCGCACGTCCGAGAAATTGCTCTCGTCTGCCATTGATCTATTGTTCCTTCCGCAACCTGCGCCTGATACAACTACAGCGCGGAACCCCGCGGTTTGCGGCGTTCCACTTATCCGTTCGTACTACAGCCGGCGGCGTGTCGTCTTGATGACCATCTCGTGACCGTCTAGCACTCTACTCTAGTGGCTAAAGTAACCATAGTGGAAGTTTTTCCCGGTATTTCAGGCTCGTCATGAGCGATCCGTCCCTTCACCACGGCCCCTGCCGCTACCTCAGTTCGATGATTCCCGTGCCGGGCGGCGGCGGCGGGCCGCACTGGCCAGGACCTCCAGTATTCCGGCCGAGGTATCCCAGTCCATGCACGCATCCGTGATGCTCTGCCCGTAGGTGAGCGGACCGGGGTTGGTGCTGTCGTGGGCCTGTGCCCCGCCAACCAGGAAACTCTCCAGCATGACGCCGGCGATGCGGTGCGCGGAATCCGTTCCCGATTCGATCTGGGCCGCCAGCTCCAGCGCCACTTTGGCCTGCCGGTGGTGGTCCTTGCCGCTGTTGGCATGGCTGGCATCCACGATGAGCCGCGGATTCAGCCCCTTGGCCGCCAGTGACGCAGAAGCGGCCGCAACGTGGCCGGCGTCGTAGTTCGGCCCGGAGCTGCCCCCGCGGAGGATCAGGTGGGTATCCGGATTCCCTGAGGTTCCCACCATCGAAGCCCGGCCCTCGCCGTCGATACCCAGGAAGGACTGCGGCGCGGAGGCGGCGGCGCAGGCATCCAGGGCGATCTGCAGTGAGCCGTCCGTGCCGTTCTTGAAGCCCACGGGCATGGACAGCCCGGAAACCAGCTGGCGGTGGACCTGGCTTTCCGTGGTGCGGGCACCGATGGCGCCCCAGCTCACCAGATCCGCAACGTACTGCGGGCTGATGGGTTCCAGGAATTCCGTCGCGACCGGCAAACCCAGTTCCCCGGCGGCAATCAGGAAGCGCCGCGCGGCGAACAGCCCGCCGGCGATGTCGTGGCTGCCGTCCAGGTGCGGATCATTGATCAGGCCCTTCCAGCCCACCGTGGTCCGGGGCTTTTCGAAGTACGCCCGCAGCACCACCAGCAGGTCCTGGCTGTGTTCCCGGGCGGCTTCGGCGAGGCGGCGCGCGTAGTCCAGCCCGGCCTCCGGATCGTGGATCGAGCACGGCCCGACGATGACGAGCAGGCGGTCGTCGACGCCGTCGAGCACCGCCCGGATCGCGTCGCGGCCGCTGCTGACGGTGGCGGCAAGGTCTTCCGAGAGCGGCAGCTCCGCCATGAGGCCGGCAGGTGCAGGCAGCGGACGGAATTCGCTGACCCGCAGGTCCGAAGTGGATTGTGAGTGCTGCGTTGTGGTGAGGTTCATGGTCCCGTTATCCGTGTGTGAGCCGGCGGGAGATGACTTCAGAACCCCGCCGGATATGGCGAAGGGCAAGGGATGGATCCCCTGCCCTGTTGGCTCTGAAGGTTGGCGTCAGCGAATTATCGCGCGGGCTCCTCCAGAGCCAACGAAAAATACGCATACCAACGGTTAGTCATGATTAGACCGTAAGCCCGGCACCGGCGCATGGCAAGTTGGGCCTGCCCTGCCGCCTTTGTGACGCTGGCCCGGCCCCTGATGACGACGCTTGCAGCTGCGCGGTACCCCGGGTGCAACATGCCTTGTCACAGGCCCGGGCGCGTCCGTAGGCTCAATCCGTAGGCACAGAGCAGAATGCTTCGAAAGGCAGTGTTATCCCCTTGACTTCCAAACCCCAGGCCCTGACCCGCCGGATTCCCCGGGTCCATGACCTTGCGCCGTTGATGCAGTTCAAGAAACCGCAGGTGGGACCGGCAGCGAAGCTGAAGCGGGCCAGCACCGTCTGGGACCTGAGGGATCTGGCCAAGCGGCGCACCCCTAAAGCGGCCTTCGACTACACGGATGGGGCTGCCGAGGCGGAAATCACCATCCGCAGGGCCCGGGAGGCGTTCCAGAACCTGGAGTTCCGTCCCGGAGTCCTGCGCAACGTCGAGTCCGTGGATCTCTCCACTACCGTGCTGGGGCAGGAGTCTGCCCTTCCCTTCGGAATCGCGCCGACGGGTTTCACCCGGATGATGCAGTCAGAGGGCGAGTACGCCGGTTCCCAGGCCGCGGCAGCCGCCGGGATTCCCTACACCCTCTCCACCATGGGCACAGCCTCGATTGAAGATGTGGCCGGTGCGGCACCGGACGGGCGGAACTGGTTCCAGCTTTACCTGTGGACGGACCGGGACAAATCGCTGGAGCTGATCAACCGCGCCGCCGCTGCCGGGTTCGACACCCTGATGGTCACCGTGGACACCGCCGTCGCCGGTGAGCGGCTGCGGGACGTGCGCAACGGCATGACAATCCCGCCGGCGCTGACCGTCCGCACCGTGCTGGACGCTTCCTACCGGCCGGCTTGGTGGTTCAACTTCCTCACCCATGAACCGCTGTCCTTCGCCACGCTCAACCGGTATTCCGGAACCGTGGCGGACCTGATCAATTCGATGTTTGATCCCACGCTGACCTTCGATGACCTCGCCTGGCTGCGCCGGGTGTGGAAGGGCAACCTGGTGGTGAAGGGCATCCAGACACTGGAGGACGCCCGCCGGGCAGTGGACCACGGCGCCGACGGAATCGCCCTGTCCAACCACGGCGGACGCCAGCTGGACCGGGCGCCGATCCCGCTGCATCTGCTGCCCGAGGTGGCGGCCGAACTCAAGGGGAAAACCAGCATCATCCTGGACACGGGCATCATGAGCGGCGGAGACATTGTCGCTTCCCTGGCCCTGGGAGCGGACTTCACGCTGATTGGCCGTGCCTACCTGTACGGTTTGATGGCCGGGGGCCGGGCGGGCGTGGACCGAACCATCCAGATCCTCTCCTCACAGGCTGCCCGGACCATGGCGCTTATGGGCGTGGACCGGGTGGCGGACCTGACCCCGGACCACGTCCGGCTGCTCTCCGCCTACTCCCCCGTGTCCGCGGCACCGGCACTGCAGCAGCCGCTCCTGAGCTAGGTCCGGTCTGGACCAGGACAGAGCGCGCAAAAGCCAAGGCCCGGCCCGGCTCCCTGAAACGGGAACCGGGCCGGGCCAACGTGTGTGTGAAGTCCGGGGCTAGATGACGCCCAGGGCCAGCATCGCGTCGGCTACCTTCACGAAGCCACCAATGTTGGCACCAACCACGTAGTTGCCGGGTGCACCGTATTCATCGGCGGTTGCCGCGCAGCGGTCATGGATGTTGACCATAATCTCGCTCAGCCGCCGCTCGGTGTGCTCGAAACTCCAGGCGTCACGGCTGGCGTTCTGCTGCATTTCCAGCGCTGAGGTTGCCACGCCGCCGGCGTTTGCGGCCTTGCCCGGGCCGAACAGCACGCCCGCTTCCTGGAAGATTTCAATCGCCTTCGGGGTGCAGGGCATGTTGGCACCCTCCGCAACGGCGACGACGCCGGATTTCAGCAGCGAGACGGCGTCCGCCTCACCGAGTTCATTCTGCGTGGCGCAGGGCAGCGCGACGGTGGCTCCGGCGTCCCAGATGGAACCGCCCGCAACGAAGGAGGTGCCGTTGCCGCGGCGGGTTGCGTAGTCGGAGATCCGGCCGCGTTCGGTTTCCTTGATCTGGCGCAGGAGCGGAACATCGATTCCGGCTTCGTCCACGACGTAACCCGAGGAATCCGAGCAGGCGATGACCTTGCCGCCCAGATACTGGGCTTTGGCAATCGCGTTGATGGCCACGTTCCCGGAACCGGAAACGATCACCCGCTGTCCGTCCAGGCTCATCCCCTTGGTCTTCAGCATTTCCTCAACGAACATCACCGCGCCGTAGCCGGTGGCTTCGGGCCGGACCAGTGATCCGCCCCAGCTGACACCCTTGCCGGTCAGGACACCGGACTCATAGCGGTTGGTAATCCGCTTGTACTGGCCAAAGAGGTAACCGATCTCCCGGCCGCCCACACCGATATCCCCCGCAGGGACATCCGTGTATTCGCCGATATGCCGGTACAGCTCGGTCATAAAGGACTGGCAGAAACGCATGACTTCAGCGTCGGACTTGCCGCGTGGGTCAAAGTCGGAGCCGCCCTTGCCGCCGCCGATGGGCATGCCCGTCAGGGCGTTCTTGAAGATCTGTTCAAACCCGAGGAATTTTACGATTCCCAGGTAGACCGAAGGGTGGAACCGCAGACCGCCCTTATACGGGCCCAGTGCGGAGTTGAATTCGACGCGGAAACCACGGTTGATGCGGACCTGGCCGGCGTCGTCCACCCACGGCACCCGGAAAATAATCTGGCGCTCGGGTTCGCAGATCCGCTGCAGGATAGCCGCTTCGCCGAATTCAGGATGCTTGCGAAGTACCGGTTCGAGGGTTTCGAAGACTTCAACCACCGCTTGGTGGAATTCCGTTTCGCCGGGGTTGCGGCGGAAAACGTCTTCGCGCACGCGCGTGAGTGTTGCGTCCATGTATTGCTCCTTATAGGTTCCCCGCCTGCTTACTACGCTAGACCGATTGGTGCCGGGGTGCGATTGAAGACCGGGGCAGCGCCGCTTATGGGCGGCGGCGGCGGAACTTGGGTAGTGAACCCAGCAGGTCAGCGGCGCGTTCCGCGGCACGGCCGACGGTGCGGCCAAGCTGCTGCTGGACGCTGGCGTCAGCGGCCGAAGGGGTTTCGGCAGCGCCGGACGGCAGCTGTGCCGCCACGGCAGCGGCAGCATTTTGCCGTCCTGTTCCGGGCGCGGGGCGCCCCGGGAAGAAGGATCGGCCGCCGCGGAAATCGGCTGTCTCCAGGCCGGCGGCGACGCCGGCCAGGCGCGGAGTGGTGGCCTGGTCGGCGGTAAGTGATGGCAGATCGAATGCGCTAAGCCATAGTACTACCTCGTCGAGCGGCTCGGTCTTCAGCGCGTAGTAACGCCGCTGACCTTCCGCCCGCATTGTGACCAGCCCCGCTTCGCGCAGGACCTTCAAATGCTTCGATACCGTGGGCTGGCTGACTTCGAGTTCCTCCACCAGTTCACCCACGGATTTGTCGCCGCTGCGCAGTGCACCCAGGATTTCGCGCCGGGTGCCTTCCGCGATGACAGCGAATACATCATCAATGACCATATCCATTACCTTAGCCGCATACATTCGCCCGGCTGCTCACGGAGGGGTCCGCGCCGGTCAGTCGAACCAGGGGTCCAGGCCGTGCAGCGGAAAAACTTCCTTGCGGGTCGCCATGACTGTCCGGTCGATCTCGTCATTGGGGTCGTAGCCGACCTCCCAGGAGCGCCACCACACGTCCTCACCGTCGCCCAGGGCGGGCGGGGTTTCGATGCCGTGCCGTTCGCGGACGTAGTCCCGCCAGCTGCGCGGCACCGGCGTTGTGACCGGCATCCGGGTGTTCGCTGCCACCGCCAGCAGGAGGCTCCAGGACCGCGGAACCACGCTGGCCACGTTGTATCCGCCGCCGCCGGTGGCCACCCACCGGCCTTCGCAGAACTGATCCGCCAAGCCGGAGATGCTGAGTGCGGCCTGCCGCTGTGTCTCCACGGACAGGCGAAGGTTGGAAAGCGGATCGTCCCGGTGGCCGTCGCAGCCGTGCTGGCTGATGATCACCTCCGGCGCGAACGCCCCGGTCAGCTGGGGGACGACGGCGTGGAAGGCCCGCAGCCAGCCGGCGTCCGTGGTGCGCGCAGGCAGCGCTACGTTCACGGCCGTGCCGGCCGCATCCGGTCCGCCCGACTCGTTCGCGAAACCCGTGCCTGGGAAAAGGGTCAGCCCGGTTTCGTGCAGCGAAATAGTCATGACGCGCGGATCGTTCCAGAAAATCGACTGGGTTCCGTCGCCGTGGTGCGCGTCGACGTCGATGTACAGGACCCGGGAATAGCCTGCATCCAGGAACCGCGCGATGGCGGCGGCGGCGTCGTTGTAGATGCAGAAACCTGAGGCCCTGCCTGCCGCGGCATGGTGCATGCCGCCGCTGAAGTTCACGGCGTGCAGGGCCTCGCCGGACAGCACAGCCTCCGCGGCGGCGAGCGAGCCGCCCACCAGCCTGGCGCTGGCCTCATGCATTCCTTCGAACGCCGGGTCGTCCTCCGTTCCCAGGCCCAGGGCCTCGTTGCAACGGTCAGGGTTGCGGCTGGCCTCCCGGACGGCCGCAATATAACCGGGCTCGTGCACCGTGGCGAGCTGGGCGTCCCCGGCGACGAACGGTTCCCCCAGGGTGACCTGCGGCAGGTCAAAAATTCCAAGCTCCTTCGCCAGCCGGGCGGTCAGGTCCAGCCGGAGCGGATTCATGGGATGACCGGGGCCAAAGTTATAAGCCAGCAGTGACTCGTTCCACACGATGCAGGTGGGGATCGAGGGGAGGCTGAGCCCGGTACTCGTCATGGTCACAGGCTACGCGATCCGCTCTCCGTGCCCCGCACCGCCGCCGGCAACGTTAAGTGGTTTACTACTCAGCAGGACCACAGCGCACAGAACTGGAATTTTTCGACCCATGGCATCCCCACAGCAGCCTCCGCTGCAGACGCGCCAACGCCGTCCCCTCGGCTTTGTCGCAGCAGGCCGGGACTTCATTGACGCCGTCGCCAACAGCTCCCCCGCGCGTCTGGCCCTCATTGTCTTCAGCCTGGTGATCCTGGTCTTTACAGCGCTGCTGTCCCTTCCGGCGGCCTCCGCGTCCGGCGAAGTCACGCCGCTGCATGATGCGATGTTCACGGCCGTTTCCGCGGTCTGCGTTACCGGCTTGACCGTAGTTTCCACCGCAGCGTACTGGTCAGTATTCGGGCAGGTGCTGATCCTGGTGGCCATCCAGGTCGGCGGGCTGGGCATCCTGACCATGGCCTCGCTCCTGGCGCTGGCTGTGAACCGCCGCCTCGGTGTGCGCGGGAAGCTGATTGCCCAGGAGGGCATGAACACCGGCCGGCTTGGCGAGGTGGGTTCGCTGCTGCGGATTGTTGTGGCCACCACCGTGTTGATCGAGCTGGCCCTCGCTGCGGTGCTGGCCCCGCGCTTTATGGTGCTCGGTGAATCCCCGGGCCAGGCCATCTGGCACGCGGTGTTCTACTCCATCTCCTCGTTCAACAATGCCGGGTTCACTCCGCACTCGGACGGCCTGGTTCCGTACGAAAACGATCCCTGGATTCTTATCCCCCTGATGCTGGGCGTGTTCATCGGTTCCCTTGGTTTCCCGGTCATCATGGTCCTGCTCCAGACCCGGCTGCGGCCTCGGGGATGGAACCTGCACACCAAGCTGACGCTGGTGGTCTCCTTCATCCTGCTGGGTGCCGGAAGCCTGCTCTGGGCCGCGTTCGAGTGGTTCAACGAGCGGACCATTGCCGGCATGGGCGTTGGCGAGAAGATCCTGCACGCCATTTTCGCCTCAGTCATGATGCGCTCGGGCGGGTTCAGCCTGGTCGAGATGGCCGACCAGGATGCCAGCACCCTGGTGATCACGGACATGCTGATGTTCGCCGGCGGAGGTTCCGCTTCAACCGCCGGCGGCATCAAGGTCACCACCATCGCAGTGATCTTCCTGGCCATCATCGCGGAGGCCCGCGGTGACACGGATGTGCGGGCCTTTGCCCGGAACATCCCCGCAGGTGCCCTCCGGGTTGCGATCTCCGTGGTGATGCTCGGTGCCACCATGGTCGCCGTCGCAACCCTGGCGCTGCTGGTCATCACGGACGAGACCCTGCAGCCGGTACTGTTCGAGGTGATCTCCGCATTCGCTACCGTAGGACTAAGTGTTGGGCTGAGCCCTGAGCTGCCGCCGGCAGGCAAGTACGTGCTGGCCGCAACCATGTTCGCCGGACGCGTCGGAACGATCACGCTCGCGGCCGCCCTAGCACTTCGGCAGCGCAAGCCGCTGTACCACTACCCGGAAGAAAGGCCCATCATTGGCTGAAAGACCGCCGCATAATGCTCCCGTCCTGGTGATCGGACTGGGCCGTTTCGGTTCCGCCACGGCCGAGCAGCTTGTGAAGCAGGGCCGGGAGGTCCTGGCCATCGAACGGGATCCGGATCTGGTCCAGAAAGCAGCCGGCAAGCTCACGCATGTGGTGCAGGCCGATGCCACCAACATCGACGCGCTCAAGCAGCTGGGCGCGCAGGACTTTTCCGCCGCCGTCGTAGGCGTGGGCACCTCGATCGAATCCAGCGTGCTGATCACGGTGAACCTGGTGGACCTGGGCATCGAGCACCTCTGGGTCAAGGCCATCACCCCGGCCCACGGCAAGATCCTGACCCGGATCGGCGCCAACCACGTGATCTACCCGGAGGCTGACGCCGGGCAGCGCGCCGCGCACCTGGTCGGCGGCCGGATGCTCGATTTCATCGAGTTCGACGACGATTTCGCCATCGTGAAGATGTATCCGCCCAAGGAAACCCAGGGCTTCACGCTGCGCGAATCCAATGTCCGGTCCAAGTACGGCGTGACGATCGTGGGCGTGAAATCACCGGGCGAGGACTTCACCTACGCGCAGGCTGACACCAAGGTATCCAGCCGGGACGTGCTGATCGTCTCCGGGCACGTTGACCTGCTGGAGCGCTTCGCGGCCCGGCCGTAACCCACCCGGCTGCGCCCTAGGAAGCCGCGGTGAGCTCCGCGGTAATCGCCGCTGAACGGTCCGCGGCGGCAGCCATGCCGGCCGCGATGGTTCCGGGCAGGTCCTGTTCGTTGAAGACGCGGATCGCGGCTTCCGTGGTCCCGTTGGGGCTGGTCACTGCCTTGCGCAAAGCAGCAGCGTCCGCGCCCGGCTCGGCCAGCATGGCGCCGGCACCCGCCACGGTCTCAGCCGCCAGGACGGCGGCGAGCTCCGGGTCCAGGCCCAGCTCCACGCCTGCCTTGGCCATCGCCTCCGCCAGGTAGAAGGCGTAGGCGGGGCCGGACCCGCTGACGGAGCCGACGGCGTCCAGCTGGTTTTCGGGCACCTCGACGACGCGGCCGGTGCTGGAAAGCAGGGAACGAACCACTTCCACCGATTCGGGGGTGGCCGAGGAACCCGGAGCCAGCGCGGTGACGCCGCGGCCCACCTTGGCGGGGGTATTGGGCATGGTGCGGATCACCTGTGTCCCGGCCGGCAGCGCGGCTTCCATGAGTTCCAGGGGCACTGCTGCGGCGACACTGACGACGACGGCTCCCGGGGCCAGGGAACCGGCCACCTCGGTGAGCATGGCGCGGACGCCAACGGGCTTCACCCCAACAATCACAATGTCGGCTTCCGCTGCGGCGGTGCGGTTTGCGCCGCCGTCCTCCGAACCGGCCAGGACAGTGATCCCGTGCCGCTGCCGCAGTTCCGCTGCGCGGTCGGCACGGCGGACCGTGGCAGTAATCCGGTCCGCCGGGAAACCGCCGGCCAGGATACCGCCGAGGATGGCTTCGTTCATGGAACCGCAGCCGAGGAAGGAAAGTCGGGGGAGATTTTGCATGCCCCGATTCTTTCACGGGCCCGCGGCTGGGCCGAACGTTGTCCGACGCGCGGAATTGCCGGTGGGCTGCCCGCACCCGGCAATCAAGGCGGTCTATTCGTCGAGCACCTGATTGAGGTTCACCCGGGCGAACTCCAGGGTCTGCCGCAGCATCTCCTCGCGTTCCCCCGGTTCCTTGGCCCGGCGGGTACTGACTTCAATGGCTACTGTCCCACTGTAACCGGTCTCTGACAGGTACTGCAGTGTCTCGGCGCAGCGCTGAGTCCCCTCCCCCGGCAGCAGGTGTTCGTCCTTGCCGTTCGGGGTTCCGTCCGTTAGATGCACGTGGCTGAGCCGGCTGCCGAGTTTGCGGATCTCCTGATAGGAATCCATTCCGGCAATCGCGGCGTGGGAGAAGTCCCAGGTCACGTGCTCATACGGTTCCGGCAGCGGATTCCAGTGCGGCAGGTAGGCCTTCGTCTCGCGGCCGCGGACACGCCACGGATACATATTTTCCACAGCGATGATGACGCCGTAGTCCTCAGCGATCCGCCGTACCCCTTCAGCGAAGTTCTCCGCGTATCCGGTCTGCCACCGGAACGGTGGGTGCGCCACCACGATTCGTGCGCCGACTTCAGCGGCCATCGCCGCGGAAAGTTCAATCTTGGTCCAGGCCTTGCCCCAGACCTGCTGGGTGAGCAGCAGAGTGGGAGCATGGATGGCCAGCACCGGCAGCTGGTACCTCTCGATCAGCCCCTTGACGGTGTCCGGGTTCCGGCTGATCTGGCTGCCCGTGACCATCACCTCCACCCCGTCGTAGCCCAGGTCATGCGCCACGGCAAACGTGTCGTGGACGGACAGCGGGTAGACCGAGGAGCTGGACAGGGCCACCGGGATGGTTGGCAGGTTGACAGCCGGCTGGACCGGCTTGGGGGAGGTTAGGGTCATGGCGTTGCACTTCCGCTCGGTTCACCGGCAGCAGCCAGGACCAGGGTCCCGGCAGAATCTGGCAGGTAAGGTTCAGGCCCGGCCGGCAGGGGGCCCGGGGTATCAAAGCGCAGCGTATCCAAACGCTGCAGGATCAGGCCTTCGCGCAGCGCCCAGGGGCAGATCTGCAGGGACTTGAGGTCGAAGGCTTCCATCGCCGCCTCAGCGACCAGCGCGCCGGCCAGCAACTGGGGTGCCCGGAGGGCGGAGACCCCGTCAAGGCTGGACCGCTCGGTCACGCTCATGGTGGAAAGCCGCAGGGCCAGCCGGGTGAGGTCCTTCCGGCGCAGCTTGCGCCGGGTGTAGGGACCGGCCGACGACGGCGCCGCGCCCGTCAGGCGGGCCAGCGAACGGAACGTCTTGGAGGTGCCGGTAGCCAGGTTTGGTGTCCCGTACGGCAGGAATTCCAGGGCCGCGTCATGCACAGTGTTGCGGATGTACGCACGCAGCGCATCAATGCTTTCCGGGGCCGGCGGATCACCGTCCAGCCAGTCCCGGGTGAGCCGGCCGGCGCCCAGCGGCACGGAGACGGCGACGTCGGGCAGTTCATCCTCGCCCTGCGCCATCTCGAAGGAACCGCCGCCGATGTCCAGGTCCAGGAGTGTCCCCGCGCCCCAGCCGTACCAGCGCCGCGCGGCCAGGTAGGTCATGGACGCTTCCTGCCGTCCGCTTAGTTCCCTGAGTGCGACGCCGGTTTGGAGTTCCACGTGATCCAGCACGGACGGACCGTTGACGGCTTCCCGAATGGCCGAGGTGCAGAAGGCCAGCAAGTCCTGCGCCCGGTGGCGTTCGGCAAACTCACGGGCTTCTTCCACGAATTCGACCAGCAGGCGCTGGCCCTCGGCTGTGATGGCTCCGCTGTCATCCAGGTGGGCCACCAGCTGCAGCGGCCGCTTGTGGGAGGCGAAGGGCACCGGGCGGGCACCCGGATGGGCGTCCACCAGGAGCAGGTGGACGGTGTTGGAACCAATATCCAGGACGCCTAGTCGCATGGTTCCATTATGGCTCCGCCGCGGCCGCACGCCTGCGCCGGGCCCCGCGCAGGGACCCGGAGCAGACGCCCGGCAGCCGGCATCGGCCTACTTCTTCGCCGTGGCGCGCTTGCGGACGGGCTTTTTGGCCGGGCCCTTCTCGCGCTTCTCGGCCAGCAGTTCCACGGCCTGTTCCCGGGTGAGTTCCTCGATCGCAGTGGAGCGCGGAACCGTGATGTTCGTGATGCCGTCGGTGATGTACGGGCCGAAGCGTCCGTCCTTCACCACAATGGGCTTTTCCGAAACGGGGTCGGTGCCGAACTCTGCCAGCGGAGCGGCGGCCTGGCGCCCGCCGCGCTGCTTGGGCTGCGAGTAGATCTCCAGTGCCTGCTCGAGGGTGATCGTGAAGATCTCCTCCTCCGACCCGATCGAGCGGGAGTCCGTCCCCTTCTTCAGGTACGGGCCGAACCGGCCGTTCTGCACGGTGATCTCGTTGCCCTCAGCGTCGGTGCCCAGCACGCGGGGCAGGCGCATCAGCTTCAGGGCTTCTTCAAGGGTGACCGTCTCCACGCTCATCGACTTGAACAGCGAACCGGTGCGCGGCTTGACCTTGACGGGCTTCTTCGGCGGCTTGGGCTTGCCGTTCTTGTAGTACTCCACCGGCTGGTTGGCCAGTTCCTCGGCGGTCGGTTCCGGAATGAGCTCGATGACGTAGGGTCCGTAGCGGCCGTTGCGCGCCACAATGGTGCGTCCGGTTTCCGGGTCCTCGCCGAGCACTCGCTCCTCGGGGCCGGCGCTGTTCATCAGTTCGATCGCCTTTTCGGCGGTCAGCTCATCCGGTGCCAGGTCCTCCGGCACGTTGGCCCGGTCCGGCTCGGTGCCTTCGGGAGCGTCCGCGGGCAGCGGGCGTTCCAGGTACGGACCGAATTTGCCCACGCGCAGCACAATGCCGTCCGCGATCTCGATCGAGTTCACCGCACGGGCGTCGATTTCGCCGAGGTCGTTAACGATGGTGTGCAGGCCGGTTTCGACGCGGTCGCCGTAGTAGAACTGGTTCAGCCATTCCACCCGGCCGGCTTCCCCGCGGGCGATCCGGTCCAGGTCCTCTTCGAGCTCGGCCGTGAAGTCGTAGTCCACGTAATCGGTGAAGTGTTCCTCGAGCAGGCGCACCACGGAGAACGCGATCCAGCTCGGGACCAGGGCCTGGCCGCGGCTGGTCACGTAGCCGCGGTCCATGATGGTGGAGATGGTTGCCGCGTAGGTGGACGGACGTCCGATGCCCAGTTCTTCGAGCATTTTCACCAGCGATGCTTCCGTGAAGCGCGGCGGTGGGGAGGTCTCATGGCCGGCGGCTGCCAGCTCGGCTGCCGTCAGCGGATCGTCCTTCTTCAGGATCGGCAGGCGTCCGTCGCCGGCGCCGTCCTCCTCGTCCCGCGAGGCGTCATGGCCTTCTTCATAAGCGGCCATAAAACCGCGGAAGGTGATGACCGTGCCGGAGGCTGAGAATTCGGCGTCGCGCCCGTCGGCGGCCACGGCACCCAGCTTGACGGACGCCGTCGAGCCCTTGGCATCTGCCATCTGCGAGGCGACGGTCCGCTTCCAGATCAGTTCATAGAGCTTGAATTCGTCGCCGCGCAGCGAGGACGCCACCTGTGCCGGAGTGCGGAAGGAGTCACCAGCGGGGCGGATGGCCTCGTGTGCTTCCTGCGCGTTCTTGGACTTTCCCTTGTAGACACGGCGGGCCTCGGGCACGTATTCGGGTCCGTAAAGCTCCGAAGCCTGGCGGCGCGCAGCGTTGATGGCCTGGTCCGACAGCGAGGACGAGTCGGTACGCATATAGGTGATGTAGCCGTTTTCATACAGCCGCTGCGCCACCTGCATGGTCACGCGGGAGGAGAAGCGCAGCTTGCGGCTGGCTTCCTGCTGCAGCGTGGAGGTGGTGAACGGTGCTGCGGGACGGCGGGTGTAGGGCTTGGTTTCCAGCGACCGGACAGTGAACGACGCCGATTCCAGGCCGGCGGCCAGCGATACGGCCGCTGCTTCATCCAGGTGGGTGACGGCCTTGGACTTGAGCTCGCCGCGGTCGGTGAAGTCCTTGCCGGTGGCGATCCGGGCCCCGTCCACCGAGGTCAGGCGGGCCTTGAAGGTCTCCGAGGAGGAGGTGGCGAAAGTGCCCAGCAGGTCCCAGTAGGACGCGGAGCGGAAGGCCATGCGTTCGCGTTCGCGCTCCACGACCAGACGGGTGGCAACGGACTGGACGCGGCCGGCGGACAGGCCGCGGGCTACCTTGCGCCAGAGCACCGGGGAGATCTCGTAGCCGTACAGGCGGTCCAGGATGCGGCGGGTTTCCTGCGCGTCAACCATGGAAATGTCGATGTCCCGCATTTCCAGCAGCGCGCGCTGGATGGCTTCCTTGGTGATTTCCGGGAAGGTCAGGCGGTGGACGGGCACCTTCGGCTTCAGGACCTGGAGCAGGTGCCACGCGATGGCTTCGCCTTCGCGGTCACCGTCAGTTGCGAGGTAAAGTTCGTCGGCGTCCTTGAGCGCAGCCTTGAGCTCTGCGACCTTCTTCTTCTTGTCGGTGGAGACGACGTAATACGGCTCGAAGTCCTTTTCGACGTCGACGGCGAACTTGCCCAGCGAGCTCTTTTTCAGCTCCGCGGGAAGGTCCGAGGGCTGGGGAAGATCGCGGATATGCCCCATGGAGGCCGTCACTTCAAACCCTTCGCCGAGGTACCCGGCGATGGTCTTGCCCTTGGCCGGGGACTCGACAATTACCAACTTCTTCTTTTTGCCGGCCGACTTGTCCGTTGCCTTAACTGGCACTGTTCTCCTACGTACGGGGTAGATCAAATGAAAATGAGGAAGGCGCGGAAAGGACCGCTGGCCTGCTCATCCTAAGACAGTATGGGGTTTTCCCAAGCACAAGGGTAACCTCAACCGGTCTGGCCCGCCGACGCACCCCCAAATCCGTGCAGTGCTGCTAAGGCTGCACGGGCAGCAGGAATCCGTCCAGGATAAGGTTGCGCACTTCCGCTTCGAGTCCCGGGGCGAACTCCGGATCTTCCCGGCCAAGCAGGGAGCCCAGCGCGGCGATAATCGCCCCGGCGGACAGGTCGCCGTCGCAGGCGGAGACGAACCCGGTGAGCTCGGTGCTCATCAGGTTGGTCCGGCGCAGGCCGGCACCCTGCCGCAGGAGGATGACACCGGGATGTTCCGCGCCGGGACGCTGGTGGCGTTCCTCCGTAACGTCCCCGGCAACCACCAGGTGCTCGCCGGAAAGGTCAGGATGGGCCGCTGCCCAGTCAAAGAGGTCGACGGCGGCACCCAGGTGCGGGCCAATCGGAGACTCGAGCGGGTGGGTGATTTCCTCAAACCGGTGCAGCGGGGCAGCGGCCGGATCCGCCCGGCGGCGCATCCAGACCAGGCCGAAGCCGACGGCGGTAGTGCCCCGCGAGGCAAAGTCCTCAAGGTAAGCGGCGTAGGAGGCAGCATATTCGTTCTTGTCGCGGTTCTCCGCCGCGTCCCGCAGCCACATTTCGGCATATTCCGCCGGGCTCAGGGTTTCCCGCTGGATGACCCAGGCGTCCATGGTTTCCGGCAGCCAGGAACGCAGCCGTGCGCTCCATCCGTTCCGGTCTTCCTGGTCAGGGTCCTGAATCTCCCAGTTGCCGAGCATCTGGGCGGTGCCGCCGGGCGCCAGGACAGATCCGAGATTCCGGAACAGTCCTTCGACAATGCCGTCGCCGGCCATGCCGCCGTCGCGGTAGGTGAAGCGGCCCTCAGCGGTTTCGGCCGCAGAGCGCGGGGTGATCACGAACGGCGGGTTGGAAACCACCAGATCGAACCGCTCCCCCGCCACCGGTTCCAGCATGCTGCCCAGCCGCAGATCGATGCGCTGTTCCGGGCGGGCCGGGTCGAGGCCCAGGGCGGGTGCATTCAGGAGGAGGTTAAAGCGGGTGAAACCCAGGGCCCGTTCAGAAATGTCAGTTGCGGTGACGTGCCCGGCATGGCTGAGCAGGTGGAAGGCCTGGATGCCGCATCCGGTCCCCAGATCCAGTGCCCGTGCCACGGGCCGGCGGCTGGTCAGCTGGGCCAGGGACAGTGAGGCCTGGCCTATCCCCAGGACATGGTCGTGGGGCAGCACCCCGGGACGCTGGTGGGCCCCGAGGTCGCTGGCGACCCAGAGCTGGACTGCGGCGCTGGGTGCGGGAGGGCTGTCTGCCAGGGCGTCCCCGTCCCGGGCGGGGGCGTCGCCGTCCCGGGCGGGGGCGTCGCCGTCGTCGTCGGCGTCGCCGTCGTCGTCAGTGGCGGCGCCCTCATTCGCATCGGCGGCGCCCTCATTCGCATCGGCGGCGGCGTCAAAAGCATAGGGCCGCAGGTCAACGGCGGCCCGGAAAAGCTCCGGACTCTCCGGGTCCTCCTCGGCAAGTCCGAGCTGCAGCAGCCCGGCGGCACCGGTGCGGGGGAAGGCGGCATCGAGCCGGGCCGGGCTCACAGACTCACCGGTAAGCCACAGCTGCACGGCGGCAGCTAGGGGCACCGGCCCCCCTGCCTCGACGGCCGCCCGGCAGATCAGCAGTGCCGGAACCACCTGCTCCCGGCCCAGCGCCGCGCTGGCCTCCTCCCCCAGGAAGGCGGCAACGCCGTCGACCGTGTAGCCGGCGTCCTGCAGGTCAGCGGCGAGGCCGGCCAGAAGCGGAAGGTTCGAACTCTGCGGAGCGCCAGGGGTCCGGGAAAAATCAGTCACCGTTCCAGTCTAGGTTCCGCTGCCGGCCTTCATTGCCCGCCCAAAAACCAGGAGCCGGGCCGTTTGACCCGCAAACGACCCGGCTCCGGCGCCTGAAGTGCCTTAGTGCGCCCTGGTGACCTTGATGAACGGTGCGAGCACCAGGCTAAGGGTGGCCAGGACGGCTCCGATGATGAAGGAGACGTGGGCACCCGAGAACAGTGCCGACGCCAGATCCGAGCCGGCTTCCAGTTTTCCTGCGGACAGCAGCGACATCACGGTGACGAAAATGGTGGTGCCGATGGCGCCACCGAGCTGCTGGCCTGTGTTGAAGATTGCCGATCCGTGGCCATAGAGGCGGGGTTCGAGGGAAGCCATGGCGGAAGCGAGCAGACCGGTCATCAGCATGGCCAGGCCAATGCTGAAGACCACATGGCTGACCACGAACATCCACAGCTCGGTATCCGTAGTCACCGTGACGAAAAGCCACTGGCCAAGCGCCAGCATGGCAGCGCCGGGGATCAGGACCGGCCGGGGGCCGAAGCGGTCGTAGACACGGCCGAAAATCGGAGCCACAAATGCCTGCACCAGGCCACCGGGCAGCAGCAGCATTCCGATGGTCAGGGTGCTCAGGCCGCTGCCGGTCTGGAGGATGATCGGAATCATGACCACGGTGCCGAGCATGGTGCCCATGGCAATCATGATCATCACCACACTGAAGGTGAAGGGGCGGTGCTTGAACGGAGTGAGGTTCAGGAGTTCGCGGCCGCTCCGGGTGAGGCGGACCTGCCGCCGGATAAACAGGGCAAGCCCGGCAATGCCAATGACGAAGGAGGCGATGGTCACCGCCAGGTTCTCGCTGGCGTGTTCAACGCTGGAGATCGCGTACACGAGGAAACCGAAGGCAACCGCGGACAGGATGACCGAGAGCACGTCCACCGGAATCTTGCGGGTATTGGCCGGAATCTTGATGAAGATCATCCCGAAGATGAGAATGAGGACGGCAAGCGGTGCCATCATCACGAAAATGTAGTGCCAGCTGAAGGCATTCACGATCGCACCGGATACGGTCGGCCCGATGGCCGGACCCACGGAGATCACAATCGAGTTCAGCCCCATGATCGCTCCGCGGTTCCGGACCGGAACCAGCGACAGCGTAGTGGTCATCAGCAGGGGCAGGACGATAGCGGTGCCGACAGCCTGGATGACCCGGGCGATCAGCAGGAAGACAAAGCTCGGTGCGAAAACCGCCAGGAGCGTGCCGGCCAGGAAGCTGAGCAGCGCAAAGATGAACAGGCTGCGCGTGGAGAACCGCTGGATCAGGAAGCCCGTGGTGGGGATGACAACGGACATGGTCAGCAGGAAGCCGGTGGTCAGCCACTGGCCGGCTGCCGCTGAGACATCCAGGTCGGCCATGATCGACGGCAGCGCCACGCTCAGGACGGTTTCGTTCAGGATCATCACGAAGGCCGCGAGGGCCAGGGCGCCGATGATTCCCGTCAGTTGTTTGGTGGAAAATACCGGCGGCGCGGCGGCGTGGGGCCGCTCTACTGCCGGGGCTGCGGGACTGTCGTGACTCAAATGCTTCCTCTTCCTGAATAATTTAGAACTCATAGATTGTGTCACAAACTGACAGTATTTTTGACCAAACGTGGCATACTGTGACAGAAACCAAGGCGGGCCGACGACCGCCTGCACGCGCATGAAGCAGGGAGGAGCGCGGAATGGGAATACGGGACGACCGCAAGGCAGCAACCCGGGGCGAGATTCAGCGGGCAACGCTTGATCTGCTGGAAACCGCCGGATTCGAGGCCACGACCGTCGCCCGGATCGCAGAGCAGGCTGGCATCTCGGAGCGCACTTTCTTCCGTTACTTCGACTCGAAGGAGTCTGCCGCGATGCCGGGGCAGGGCGAATTGGTGCAGGCGCTCCTGACCCATCCGCTTCACCCCGCGCTGACCTCCGCCCAGGTTCTCCGCGAGCTTATTGAGGTGTGCCGGAAGCACTTCGCCTACGAGGTCCAGCAGTACGAGTTCCTGCGGATTTCCCGTTTGGTCCTGCGCGAACCCGGACTCCTGCAGGGCGTGGCCCGGCAGGAACTGCAGCTGGTCTCGGCGCTCAGCGGATCGCTGGTCGAACGGAATATCCTCGGCCAGATGCCTGCCCTGCTCGTGGCCGAGCTCATCGCCTGCACGTGGCGGGTGGCCTGGCAGTGCTTTGCCCAGGAGGAGGGCGCGGGCCTCGGCTGTGACCCCGCTGAACTGTTCGAAAAGGCCGTCATCAACCTGGGTGAGATCGTTTCGCCGGCTGCTGGAGCCGCGGACTAGGCTGCGCAGCCGTCCGGGCAGCGAAGGGTTGAGGGGTCGGAGGCGCACCCGGCGCAATACAGCGTGAGTTCGCGGCACGCGGGGTTGGAACAGTTTTCAAACTTGCTCGTGGGCGCTGCGCAGCGGACGCACTCGCCGATCGTGGCGGCGTCGTCCGTGAATTCCATGTGCATCCGCTTGTCGAAGACATAAAGGGAACCCTCCCAGAGCCCTTTGTCGCCGTAAGTCTCTCCGTACCGGACGATCCCACCCTGCATCTGGTACACCTCCTGGAAACCGCGGTCCACCATCAGGGCGGAGAGCACCTCGCAGCGGACACCGCCGGTGCAGTACGTCACCACCGGCTTGTCCTTGAGGTCGTCGTACTTCCCGGAGTCCAGTTCGGCGATGAAGTCGTGGGTGGTCGAGACGTCCGGGACAACGGCGCCCTTGAACCGGCCGATCTGAGCTTCGAAGGCGTTGCGGCCGTCGAAGAAGACGATCTCCTCGCCCTCGGCCTTCTTCTTCTCCACGAGTTCGTGCAGTTCCTCGGGGCGCAGGTGTGTGCCGCCGCCTACCACGCCGTTTTCGTCGACCTTCAGCTCCCCCGGAGCGCCGAAGCTGACGATCTCCGGGCGGACCTTCACGCTCAGACGCGGGAAGTCCTCGGCGGAACCTTCTGAATACTTGATGTCCATCTTCTTGAACGCCGGATATTCGCGGGTGGCCTTGACGTAGGCCTTGACCGCGCTCAGCTCACCGCCGACCGTTCCGTTGATGCCGTCCTTGGAGATGAGGATGCGGCCCCGCAGGCCGAGTTTCTCGCAGAGTGCACGCTGCCAGAGACGGATCGCTTCCGGGTCCGGAAGCGGGGTAAAGGCGTAATAAAGAGCGATTCGGTTCAAAGCCACGCTTTAAGGGTAGACCGACGGGCAAAATCCGATTTAGGGATCAGCCCTGCCGCCCGTCCGGCTGCCGGGCTAGTGTTCATTCATGAACGCACTAACCGACGATCTCCTCGAAACCTGGGTTACCGGCTGGGCCCGCGCCCGCGGGTACCAGATGCGTCACGAGGGTCGGTTCCCGGCGGCCTTCCTCCACGACAAGACCAATGACTGGGAGTACTTCGCCCTCGAGCCCTCACATGACGAGTTCGCGGCACTGGCCTCCTCTGCCCGGCAGGGCGCCAGCCGCCTGTTCACCATCGTCACTTCACGGGTGGGTGAACTGCACGGCGCAGCCAACGTTTACGGGCTCTCGGTCCGCTCCACGGACGAGGTTTTTATGGTCCTAAACATGGACGGCCAGGACATTGAGGATCCGATCACGCCGGACGGCTACGACGCCGAGACGCTCCGGTCCGGGCCGGTGGGATCAGTGCTCGTCACAATGGAGGGCGAACCGGCAGCCCGCGGGCATGTTGCCGTGGTGGACGGCTATGCCGTGTATGACAAGATCTCAACGGAACCGGCCTTCCGCCGCCGCGGACTGGGCAGTTACGTCATGCGGGCGCTGACGGCGGTGGCCTTGGAACAGGACGCGGAGACAGGCCTGCTGATTTCACCCGAATCCGGGCTGGAACTGTACCGCTACCTCGGCTGGGAATCGCTGGCCAACGTGATGATTTTCGAACCGCGGCTCTAGCGGATTTCGCCGGTCGCGGAGCGGGCCGGGTTTGTTGCCTGCCACTGGCGTGCCGGTGGGAGAATGGCGGCGTGGCCTTACATGATTCCCTCATCCCGCTGCTCGGCGGCGGAACAGACCCGGAGCAGCTGGTCCACATCCATTCCATTCCGGCCCGCAAGGCGGAGACGGTGCCGTGGCCCGGTTGGGTCCATCCTGACGTGCAGGCCGCCTATGAACGTCTGGGCGTTCACTCGCCGTGGCGGCATCAGGCCGAGGCTGCCGAGTCAGCCCGCGCGGGCCGGCACACGATCATTTCCACCGGAACGGCGTCGGGAAAGTCGCTGGCTTACCAGCTGCCGGTGCTGGATGAGATCCACCGCACCGCCCTGGACGGCAGGATCAGCCTGGAACCCACCGGCTCGGTAGCCCTGTACCTCTCCCCCACCAAGGCACTCGCGGCAGACCAGCTCTCTGCCCTGAACGCACTGCAGCTGCCAACGCTGCGCGCGGAAACATACGACGGCGACACCGACCCGGGTGCGCGCCGCTGGATCCGTGACCACGCCAACCTGGTGCTGGCCAATCCGGACATGCTGCACTTCGGCGTGCTGCCGAACCATGCCTGGTGGGCACGGTTCTTCCGCCGGCTCAAGTACGTCATCATCGATGAGGCCCACAGCTACCGGGGCGTTTTCGGCTCCAACGTGGCCAACCTGATGCGCCGGCTGCGGCGGATCTGCACCTACTACGGTGCCGATCCGGTCTTCATTGGAGCCTCCGCCACGTCAGCGGATCCAGCACAATCCTTCGGCCGGCTGATCGGCGGGGACGTCCAGGCCTTCACCCGCGACTTTTCCCCGCACGGCGCGACGACGGTGGCGCTTTGGGAACCGCAGCTGACCGACCTGAAGGGGGAAAACGGTGCCCGCGAGCGGCGCACGGTGATCGCCGAAACCTCGGATCTGCTGGCCAACCTGGTTGCGGCCCAGGTCCGCACCATCGCATTCATTAAGTCCCGCCGCGGCGCGGAGGCGATAGCGACGATCAGCCGCCGGCTGCTGGAGGAGGTCCATCCGTCGCTGCCGGACCGGGTGGCGGCCTACCGTTCGGGATATCTGCCGGAGGAGCGGCGGGAGCTGGAGAATCAGCTGCGCAGCGGAGCACTGCTGGGGATTGCCAGCACCCCGGCCCTGGAGCTGGGGATCGATATTTCCGGGCTCGACGCCGTGCTGGTGGCTGGTTGGCCGGGGACGCGCGCGTCCCTGTTCCAGCAGATCGGCCGGGCCGGACGGTCGGGGCAGGATGCTCTGGCGGCCTTTGTAGCCAGCGACGATCCGCTCGATACGTACCTGGTGCATCATCCGGAGGCAATCTTCGATATTTCGGTCGAGGCAACGGTGTTCGACCCCTCGAACCCCTATGTGCTCGGCCCGCATCTGTGTGCCGCGGCCGCCGAGCTGCCCCTGACGCCGGATGAGCGGGAGCTGTTCGGCCCCACGGCTGCGAAACTGCTGGATTCGCTGGTGGCCCAGGGGTACCTGCGGCGCCGTCCGGCCGGCTGGTTCTGGACCCATGCCGAGAGCGCTGCCTCCATGGTGAACCTGCGTGCCAGCGGAGGCGGGCCGATCAACATCGTCGAGTCGGAGACCGGAACGCTGCTGGGCACCATGGATGCAGCGCAGAGCCAGTACCAGGCCCATACCGGCGCAGTCTATGTGCATCAGGGCCAGACCTTCATGGTGGATGAGCTGAACGAGGCCGACCACTGTGCCATGGTGACGCGGGGAAATCCGGAGTTCTATACCCAGGCCCGCGACATCACCCAGATCGAAGTGATGGAAACCGAGCGCACTTCACAGTGGGGCGAGATTACCGTGTGCTTCGGCACGGTGAAGGTGACGACCCAGGTGGTGTCGTTCCAGCGCAAGGCCCTGGTCTCGAACGAGATCATGGGCGAGGAACCCCTGGACCTGGAGGCCAAGGAGCTCTTCACCAAGGCTGTGTGGTTCATCATCGATGAGAAGCTGCTTCTCGGTGCCGGGCTGGCGGCCGCTGACTTCCCGGGGTCGCTGCACGCTGCCGAGCACGCCGCGATCGGGATGCTGCCGCTGGTGGCAACCTCGGACCGCTGGGACATCGGCGGGGTATCCACGGCTCTGCACGCGGACACCGGCAAGCCGACGATCTTCGTGTATGACGGCCATCCCGGCGGCGCCGGCTTCGCCGAACGGGCCTATGACGCCGCCACCGTGTGGCTCACCGCCACCCGGGACGCGATCCGTGCCTGTGAGTGCGACGGCGGCTGCCCGTCCTGCGTGCAGTCCCCCAAATGCGGCAACAAGAACAACCCGCTCGACAAGAAGGGTGCGGTCACGCTGATCGAAGTGCTGCTCGCGAATGCCCCGGACGGCGCGGCTGCCGGAGCCTCCGTCTCCGCCGGCTCACACCGGTAAAACCTTTTATTACCGGTCCTGGACACCGATCAGGAGCGGTCCTCCCGGCTGGCGGGAGACGGTGAGCTGGTTCAGGGAAGCCACAACGACGTCGGCGTTCAGTGCGTCTGCAGCGTAGGTTCCGGTCACGCCCAGGGTCTGCGCGTTCGCCGACCGGCCGGCGCTCAGGCCTGCCGGAGCGTCCTCGACCACCAGGCACCGCCGGATGTCCGTTCCCAGCCGCCGGGCAGCCAGCAGAAAACCCTCGGGTGACGGCTTTCCCGTAGTTACCTGGTCCGCGGTGACCATGTGCTCCGGCCAATCCAGCCCCGCGGCCGCCATGCGTGCACGCGCCAGTTCACGGGTGCAGGAGGTCACGATGGTCCACTTCTCCGGGGGAATAGCCGCCAGGAGTGCGGGGACTCCATCTTTCTGCCGGATTCCGCGGGTGTCTTCGATTTCCAGGCGGGTGATCAGCTCAAGTGCTTCGGCCCGGCGGGGTTCGTCCACCAGTTGATTGACCAGAGTCTGCGCCGTCAGGCCATGGGCGGTATGCCGGTAGCCCGCGATCCCCATACGTTCGCCCCAGAAGGTCCAGGCACGTTCGGTGGCGACAGTGGAGTCAATGAGCGTGCCGTCGAGGTCAAAGAGGACGGCGTCGACGTCGAACGTCCCGGCGGATTCCTGCAGCAGTCGTGTGTGGGCTCGATCAGTCATGGGTTCCTTCGGACCGTTCACAGTCCATATGCGGCGATGCGGGACGCCGTGAAGCGTCCCCGGACCTCGGCTGCCCAGGAGGCACCGGTTGGTTCATGGGTTTCCTCCGTGGAGCGGGTCCACGTTGGTGGTTCCGGCTCCCCGCTCAGGGCCCACGCCGCCTGGCGGGCTGCCCCCAGCGCCACGTATTCCGCGGGGGCAGGAATGACAACCTCGGCGTTGAAGATCTCCGCCGCGGCCCGGCGGACGGAGCGGGACATGGAACCTCCGCCGATCAGCACGATGCGTTCGCAGGCCACCCCCTGCGCGCGGAGCCGGTCCAGTGCGTCCGAGAGTGTGCAGAGCAGGCCCAGGACCGAGGCCCGGGCAAGGTTTTCCGGCGTCAGGTTCGCCCGGGTCAGCCCCGTCATCGTCCCGGTCGCGTGCGGGAGGTCAGGGGTCCGCTCGCCGTCCAGGTACGGGATGAGGGTCAGTCCACCGGCGTCCGGGGCACCCGCTGAGGCAAGGTCATCGAACGCGTCGAGGTCAACGTTGAGGAGCCGGGCACTGGCGGCCAGGGTGCGGGCAGCGTTGATCGTGGCCAGCAGCGGCAGGTTGTTGCCGGCCGCGTCCGCGAATCCCGCCACAGCGCCGCTGGGATCCTGGATGCGGGCGGCCGACGGCGCAAACACAGTGCCGCTGGTCCCGATGCTGACGACCACTTCACCCGGCGTCAGGCCCAGTCCCAGCGCCGCACCGGCGTTGTCTCCACAGCCTGCTGCGAGGAGGGCACCCGAGGCGGTTTTACCCGCTGTCGCGCTCGGGGCCAGAACGCGCGGCAGCTCGGGCACCCGGCCGAAGGCCAGCTCCAGGATGTCCTTGCGGTAGCGGCCTTCGGGAACCGAATAGTAGCCCGTCCCCGAGGCGTCGCTGCGGTCGGTGGTCGCCTCCTCCGGACGGCCGGCGAGCCGCCAGGTCAGCCAGTCGTGCGGAAGCAGTACCTGGTGCACCCGGTCGGCGAGCTCAGGGTGGTTTTGGGCGAGCCAGGCGAGTTTGGTGACCGTGAATGACGGAACCGGAACAATACCGATTTCCCGTGCCCAGGCCTCGGGCCCCAGGGCTTCCCTGAGCTCCTTGGCCTGTGCGGACGAACGGGTGTCGTTCCACAGCAGGGCGTCGTGAACCGGTGCGCCGCTGCTGTCCAGGGCAACCATGCCGTGCTGCTGCGCGCTGACAGACACCGCGGCCACGTTCTCCAAGCGTCCCTGCGACTGCAGGGCCTCCCACCAGAACTCCGGGTCGATGCTCGTCCCGTCGGGGTGGGGAGCCGAGGTCTTGCTGAGGATCTCGCCTGTCTCGGCATCCACGTGCAGCACCTTCGTGCTTTGGGTCGATGAGTCAATACCGGCGACGACAGTGCGGGTCATGGGTTCTCCAACAGTCGGTAGGCAAGGGTGGAATCGGTGACCAGCGAGTCGATGAGTCCTGATTTCAGCGCGGCGCGGACGGCGTCATGCTTCAGCGCGCCGCCGGCGACGCCGATCACCTCCGGGATCCGCCGCAGCTCGCCGTCGTCAATGGCCACGCAGCGGGCCTGGATATCGTTGACTACTTTTCCCTCACGGTCGATCAGGATTGAGCCGATGTCGGCCTGGACGCCGCTGTCCAGAAGTGCGGCGTGGTCCTCGGCGGTGATGGCCGGGTTGTCGAAGAACTGCGAATCGGCCGGCGCCCAGCTGCCGATCGCCACGAGGGCGAGGGTGACCTTGGAATACTGCCCCATGGTCTGCTGCACGTCGTGCTGGCGGCGGATGGCTGCGGCGGCTTCCGGGTCGGACGCGACGATGGGCGCATACAGGGTCCAGCCGCGTGACCTGGCAGCCTCGGCCACCCGCCGGATGACTTCCACCCCGGTGGCCTGGACCGGCCCGGCGACACCGGCCAGCTGGACTACTTCACAGCCGGGCAGCGAGTCCAGGGAATCGGCAAGCCGGCCCAGGGTCCGGCCGGCCGTCATGCCGATGACGTCCTCCGGAGCGGCCAGCTCGGTCAGCAGGTCCGCGCCGACCTTGCCGAGCTCCTCCTGCACGGCTTCCGACGCATCTGTGGGAGTCCGCACCACAACAGCACGCTTGAGTCCGTAACGCCGCTGCAGTTTCAGGGAGGATTCCACGTCCACGGGGCCGGGTACCGAAATATCGAACGTGACGATCCCCGACTTGACCGCGTCGTCGAGGAGCCGGCCGACCTTGAAGCGGCTCAGTCCCAGTTCTTCTGCAATTTCGACGCGTGTTTTGCCGGCTATGTAATGTTCGCGGGCGATGTGAGCCAGCCGAACCAGCTCGTCGGGGCCAATGGGTGCCAAAAACGTCTCCTTGCAGGGGGCGGGCTTCCACCATAGCGTACCGTGCTCACATGAGCATGCTGATTGCACAAGTGAGAAAACTTCGTGCATACTTGTGGCTGTCGTCACGGCGCATCTCTGCTCAGCGGGAAGCCCGTTGAAGCAACCATGAGAAGGAATCCCCATGCGCGAACTACTTCCAACGCAGATGCGTGCCAGCGTCCTGCGCCGCGCCGGCGACATCGTCGTCGAGTCGCGTCCCGTCCCCCAGCCCGCAGCTGATGAGGTGCTGATCCGCGTTGGTGCGGTCGGGATCTGCGGCTCCGATGTGCACTATTTCAAGGAAGGCCGGATCGGTGACTTCGTCGTCGAGTCCCCCCTGGTCCTGGGGCATGAAGCGGGTGGCACCATCGTGGCTGTTGGCTCGGACGTTGACGGGTCCAGGGTCGGAGAAAGGGTCTCGATCGAGCCCCAGCGTCCCTCCCCGACGAGCCGGCAAAGCCTCGCCGGTGCCTACAACCTCTGCCCGCACATGGAGTTTTACGCAACCCCGCCAATTGACGGAGCATTTGCCGAGTACGTCACCATCCAGTCCCACTTCGCCTTCCGGATCCCGGACTCCGTCAGCGAGGACGCCGCAGCACTGATGGAACCGCTGTCAGTGGGCATCGCCGCTGCCCGCAAGGCCGGCATCACGGCCGGATCACGGGTGCTGGTCACCGGGGCCGGGCCAATCGGCATCATCGCCCTGCAGGTCGCACGGGCCTTCGGCGCCACCGAGGTGATCGTCAGCGACGTCGATCCCGAACGCCGCGCCCAGGCCCTGAAATTCGGTGCAGACCGTGCGCTGGACGCCATCGCTGACGATGCCGAGCTGCGGACTTTGGGTGTGAATGCCCTGCTCGAATGCTCCGGCGCCACCCCTGCCGTCCTGGCTGGACTGGAGGCCCTCGCACCCGCCGGCACCGCAGTGCTGATCGGCATGGGCGCAGACGAGATCGCTTTCCCGGTTCCGCTGATTCAGAACCGCGAGCTCGTTGTGACAGGGATTTTCCGCTACGCCAACACCTGGCCCACGGCCATCGACCTGGTGAGCACCGGCCGGGTGGACCTGGATTCCCTGGTTACCGGCACCTATGGTCTCGACCAGGTTGAAGAAGCCCTCCGGGTCTCCACGGCCTCCACCAGCTTGAAGACCATGATCCGGCCGGGAAGCGCCTCATGAACGCCGGTTCAGGAGCCCTGGAATGCGTTGACATCCGCAAGGGGTTTGCGGGAGTTCCAGTTCTCAAGGGCATCACGCTCACCCTCGAACCCGGAACCGTGACCGCCCTCGCCGGAGAAAACGGTGCGGGCAAGTCCACGCTGATGAAGATCGCTTCCGGCCAGTACCGGGCGGACAGCGGCAGCGTCAGCGTCGCCGGGGAGCACCTGCCCGTCGGAAACCCACAGGCCGCCAACCAGCTCGGGGTGGCCATCGTGCCCCAGGAACTGGCCTCGATCCCGGACATGAGCGTTTACGAGAACCTGTTCATCGGACGGGAACTGCGCCGCGGCGGGTTCCTGCGCCGCCGGGCCATGAAATCCGAGGCCCGCGCCATGCTGGCGAAGTTTGGCCTGGATATTTCACCGGAGATCCAGATGGGCTCGCTGCCCGTCGGTGTCCGCCAGATCATCGAAATAGCCAAGGCAACCACGCGCGGAGCGAAGGTCCTCCTGCTGGATGAGCCCACCAGCGCCATCGCGGAAAAGGAAGTAGCCCGGCTGGCTGCGGTTGTCCGTCAACTGCGTGCCGAGGGTGTGGCGCTGCTCTTCACCACCCACAAGATGGAAGAGATCCGGGCCATGTCGGACCGCGTGATCGTGCTCCGGGACGGGAACCTCGTCGCGGACAGCCCCATCGGGGAGGTCACCGACGATGACATTGTCCGCGCGATGATTGGCCGTGAGCTTGAGGACCTGTTCCCCGAGATCCATCCGCACGGCAGCGAAGTCCTGCTCGAAGCCACCGACCTGCGGGTGGGTGACCGGAGCCCGGTGAACCTCTCCGTACGCCGCGGCGAGATCCTTGGACTGGCTGGCCTGGTCGGCGCCGGACGCACCGAGCTGCTCGAGACGATCTTCGGTATGCGCGCCCGCACTTCCGGAACCGTCGCTGTCTCAGGCACCAAGGTCCGGGCAGGTAACCCGGCCGCCTCCATCGTGGCCGGCATGGCTCTGGTCCCCGAGGACCGCAAGGGTGCCGGCGCCGTGATGGGTATGTCCATCCTGGACAACACAACCCTTCCGCGCATCTCGGCCTTCTCCACCGCGGGCTGGCTGCACCGGCGATCACGCCAGCAGACCGCCGCCGAGGTCATGGACTCCCTGCGGCTTCGCCGCCGCACCCTGAACCAGCCGGTGGAAACACTGTCCGGGGGAAACCAGCAAAAGGTTGTCCTGGGGCGCTGGCTGACCGGAAACGTCGATGTGCTGCTGCTCGACGAGCCGACCCGCGGCGTCGACGTCGGTGCGCGCAACGAGATCTACCGGATCATCACCGACCTCGCGCAGTCCGGCATGGCCGTGGTGATGGCCTCCTCCGACATGCCGGAGATCCTCTCATTGACCCACCGGACCCTGGTGATGCGCGACGGCGGTTTCGCAGCCGAACTCTCGCGGGAGGAACTGGCCCATCCCGACGTTCAAGACCGCATATTCAGACTCGCCTCCGGGCAGGAAGCCCACTCCGAGAAGGACCACAGCAAATGACGACGACTAAACCGGCTCCCCAAAGCGGTCAGGCAGAAACAGCACGGCCTGCCGCCCTGGGACCCGCGCGCTTCAGCGGACCCTGGATCAAGCAGCTGCTCATCGACCACGCCATGGTTGTTGTTATGGTGCTGGTGATCTGCTTCTTCCTGTACCGCAGCGCGCGTTTCGGCACTCCGGAGAACCTTGCGACGATCCTCATCGCTGCGGCACCGTTTGCGTTGATCGCGCTTGGGCAGACCCTGGTGATCCTGACCGGAGGCATCGACCTCTCCGTCGGCAGTGTCATCGCGGCCAGCGCCATGGCCGGAGCACTCACGGCTAAATCGAACCCCGACCAGGTGTGGCTGGCCCTGCTGGTCGCCGTCGCCGTCGGCCTGCTGGCGGGCGTGATCAACGGCCTGGTGGTCGCGTACATGAAGGTTCCGCCTTTTATTGCCACGCTGGGCATGATGACGCTGGCCTCGGGTATTGCCTACGTGATCGGCAACGGAGCGCCCATTAACGGCCTGCCCAACAGCTTCGGCAGCTTTGCGAACACGGAGATCCTTGGGGTCAAGATCCCGGTGATCCTCATGATCGTCAGCATCATCGGCCTTGGCGTGATCATGAAGCGTACATCCTACGGCATGCGGGTCTACGCCGTGGGCGGGAACCGCCTGGCCGCCGAAATTGCCGGCGTCAACAGCTCCCGGATCCTGCTCAGCGTTTATGCCATCAGCGGTGTGCTCGCCGGGCTCTCGGGAATCATGATCGCTTCCCGGGTGATCTCCGGCGCTCCGAACCTGGGCTCCGGCTACGAACTCGACGCGATCGCCGCCGTCGTCATTGGCGGAGCATCGCTGATGGGCGGCCGCGGAAGCATCTGGGGAACAGCGCTTGGCCTGCTGCTCATCCAGACCCTCAACAACGGGTTCGACCTGCTGGTTGTCCCTGCCTACTGGCAGGACGTTATGAAGGGCATCCTGATTGTCGCGGCCGTGGCCGTCGATGTCTGGGCGTCCAAGCACCGCAAATAGCGGCTCCCTCCCTCTTCCATCCCCCCCACCTATTCATCAGCCCAACCCACTATCAGGAGTGTCAACGATGATCCGTCCTCTGCAAAAACTCGCCACCAGCATCGCCGCTGTGGGAGTTTTCTCGCTCGTCCTTACCGGCTGCGGTGCCGGTGACCCGAATGCCGCGTCCGGTGCCACCGATGCCGGCGGCGAGCAGCTCACCATCGGTGTGAGCGTTTACGACATGTCCTCCTTCGTCACGCAGGGCAAGGAAGGCATCGACGCATACGCTGCGGCCAATAACGTGAAGATCCTCTGGAACTCCGCCAACCTGGACGTCAACACCCAGGCCAACCAGGTGGACCAGTTCGTCAACCAGGGCGTTGACGCGATCCTCGTGAACCCGGTCCAGGCGGGCTCGCTGCAGCCCCAGGTCGCCGCGGCCAAGGCCGCGGGGATTCCCTTCGTGGACGTCAACGCGTCCCTGAAGAACGATGATCTTGACGGCTCGGTGCAGCCCGACGACGTCGCAGCCGGCGCGCAGGAAGCCCAGATGATGATGGACAAGCTGGGCGGCAAGGGCAACGTGGTGATCCTGCAGGGTCCGCTGGGCGGCTCCGGTGAGATCGACCGCGGCGCGGGAATCGACTCTGTCCTGGCGCAGTACCCGGACGTGAAGGTGCTGGCGAAGGACACGGCCAACTGGAAGCGCGACGAGGCCGTCAACAAGATGAACAACTGGATCTCAGCCTTCGGCGCCGACATCGACGGCGTTATTTCCCAGAACGATGACATGGGCCTGGGTGCCCTCCAGGCCTTGAAGGAAGCCGGGATCACGGATGTCCCGATCGTCGGTATCGACGGCATCGAGGACGGCCTGAACGCGGTCAAGAACGGCGACTTCATTGGAACCTCGCTGCAGCACGGCACGGTGGAAATGGCGGCCGGGCTGGCCGTGGCCATCAAACTCGCCAAGGGTGAGGACGTCGACGCCAAGCCTGTCTACATGATGCCGGCCATCACCACGGAGAACGTGGAGGACGCCATGAAGAACGTGGTGACCGAACGTGACGCATTCCTGGATCGTCTGCCCGCTCTCATCGACGAGAACCTGGCCTCCGGCAACGTGGCCTATGAGGGTCTGCCCGGCCAGGAGCAGTAACCACTGGATCTCCCCCTACAGCAGTTGGCGGTTGCCGGATGATTCCGGCAGCCGCCAATTCGTTTTCCAGAGCGGTTAAAGTCCCCTGGAACGATCTGCTTCCCGGTTCCGGCGGGGCAGAACGATTCGAATCCGTTCCGCTGCGGGGTTTCCTGCATCGACGAGCTGGGCTTTGTTGGTTGGTGCTTGTCGGTGTTGGGTTTCCCGTGTTTTTCCAGTTGCCGGTGTTGTTGCTAACCGGGCGGCCCGGCCCGCGCGCGGGCCGAGGACGGCCAGGGCAGTAGTCTTCCGGCACTTGAGGCGACTTCCACGGTGATGGAGCGGGTTCCCGTGTCCGGGGCACACGAGATAAGTTCTGCTCCGTTCCGGGCGACGACCTCCGCAGCGACTGTGCACGGGTCCCCGGCCCTAAGCGCCCGGACAGCGTCTGCACCGGCGAGCGCCGCCAGATCTGCGGCAGCACCAGCACGCGCCGCTCCTACCGTGGCCTGGGCCAAAACCAGCAGTGCCAGGAGCAGCGTGATCACGGCCAGGCAGAGACCCAGGCTCAGAACGGTCCCGGATCCCTCATCCCGCCGCAGCTGGCCAGGGTTCCACCCGGCGCGGGTCCGGCGGAACGTACCGGCTGCTGGGATGCCAGGCGCCTCCTTTGGCTGGCCTTGGGCTACCACGGTGCACTTCCTTTCCGCGTACCGGAGCAGCCGGACTCCGGAGCGTCGGTTCCGGGGCATCGGTTCCGGGGCATCGGCGGGGCTCTGCGTTTTCCCTGCTGTTTTGGGCCTTTTCCTGCGCGGCGCAGGGAGGTCTTCGCCAGACTGCTTCCCCAGCACATCTAAGGCGGCTGTTCGGGAAGCGCAACGGCCTGCGCCGTGAGGGTGATCGGGAGGTGTTCAAGCAGCGGAGCGCTGAGCGGGGACTCGACCTGGACCGTGACCCACTCCCCCTCCGTCCTCAGCTCAAGTCCGGCGCGTGGTCCTGCCAGCCGGGCAACAGTATCCCCGGCAGCAGCGGCCTCGCCGCGCATGACCTGCCTGGCTGCGGCGCTGGCCGCTTCTTCCAGCCGCAGCTGGGTGACCCCCGCTGCGGCTCCGGTCAGCAGCCCGGCCAGCAGGACCACCACGGCGGGCAGGGCCACAGCTAGCTCGGCCGTCACCGCCCCCAGTTCCTCGGGAGATTGGCTGGGGCCGGCACCGCGGGCGGACCGGTGCAGCGCCGGCTGCAGCATCCTTCCGCTGCGGCAGGACCGCCGGATCACCCGAAACTCAGGGCTCCACGGATGAGTGCCAGAAGCAGCTCCCGGACATCACCGCTGCTCAGCACCGCCACCAGCAGGGCGGCGAAGGCCACGGCGGCCAGCGTTGCGATCGCGTACTCGGCTGTCGCCATGCCCGCCTGGCGCTCCTGCCGGGAGACGGCTACCCGCTGCCGGGGACGGAGCGGAATGACCGGAGCAAGCGGTGAGTGTTCTGATGGACGCTGGTCTTCCGTGGAGCCGCAGTCATCGATGGCTCTGATTTCACCCCGCGCTTCACCCCGGGCTTCGACCCGGGCTCCGGCGCTGAGACCAGCTCTGAGTCCGGCCGGGGCTCCAGTCCTGACACCGGCCCCGGTGCCTGCCCCGGCACCTGCGTCCAGTCTGGTGCCGGTGCCGGTGCCGGCCAGGGTACCGGGCCCTCCCGCCGAACAGTTGCAGGCGGACTGGGCGCAGCATGGTTCCTCCGCCGCGCCGGGAACGCCTGGCTCGGGGGCTGCTGTATGCGGCGAAGCGGGTTCAAACGGCAGGGACAACATGGAGGGCTCCTTTGGTCGATTCGTATCCTGCGCCGGAGGAGTCTGGGAGCTCCTCCGGCGTGGGATCGATTCTGGCCCTTTTTCCCTGCCCGCGAACGGGCAGGAACAGCGCTCTGGATAACGGTCCGGCTCCAGTCGGTTGTGGAGGACAAGCGGGCCAGAGCGTGGGGCAGGAAGCAGGGACCCAGGAACAGCGTTGCTGCCGCAGGGCAAACCACCTTCTGCTGCCGGACAGCGGGCTCCGGCCCTCGCGCGGACGCGGGGCCGGAGCAGTGAATCAGGGGCGCTAGACCGTTGGCCCAGGCCCAGTGCCCCGCGCCCACCCGCTAGGGGCGCCCGTTTCCGTTTCCGTTTCCGTTTCCGTTTCCGTTCCCGTTCCCGTTCCCGTTCCCGTTTCCGTTCCCGTTCCCGTTGCCGTTCCCGTTCCCGTTCCCGTTGCCATTGCCGTTCCCGCTCTCGCATTTGAAGCTGTCGGCACTTTCCGGATCGCCCTTCTTGTACTGCGCAATGAGCGGGTACACGCAGAGCGGCCTGGAGCGGTCGGCTGACCAGCTGGCAGGGATCTCCGGGTTCACGCCGCCGGGGTTGCCGGCACCACGGGCCGTGGCATCCATACGGTCGGGTGCCACTCCTCTTTCAACCCAGTTGACCAACGCCCCGAGTCCGTCGAACTGGTCCGTGGCAGGGCCGCCGCGGACGTGGCCCATGCCCGGCACCTCGAAGTAGCGGACGAATTCGCCGGCCTTTTTCTTGTAGCGGCTGTCAACAGACCGGTACCAGGCGGCCGTGTCATCAGAAGAAAAGACGCCGTCGGCAGCTCCATGGACAACGATCATCTTGGCTCCGCGGCCGCGGAGCGTATCGAGCTGCGTCGGGTTCGGCGGCGTCATAAAGGACATGGCGCTCTCGGTGTAGACGCCGTCCGTCGCGAAGATCTGCGGGGCCTGGATGTCGACGTCGTAATTCAGTGCGTAGCCGAGAGTGTCGTCCAGCATGCTGACATCCTCCGGCGGGGCAGAGAAGATAAAGCCCACTGCCACCGGGTCGCGGTTGCGGTCGATCGAACTCGTGAACTTCCAGCTGGCCCATCCCGGCGATACGATCCCCGGGTCAAGCGGGAACGAACTGTACAGTTCTTCGCCCGCGCTGTTGCGGGCCCCGGCGAAGACGGCCGCGATGACCTTCTTCTGTTCGGCAGTGAGGCACGTTCCGTCCCGTACCGGAGCGCACGTCGGCACGTCCCGGTTGATGGAGAAGACGTCCTGGCAACCGTCGATGTTCTGCACCATGCCGTCCTTCAGCCGGTCCAGTCCGTCGCACCTGGCGATGATTGCATCGGCAACGAGCTGACGCTCCACGGCCGGGAACGCCGTTTCCAAGTCAGCGGGTCCTGTCACAGGCGTGGCGGCAGCCACACTCGCCCATTGCTGCGCTCCCCACAGCTGCGCCACGGCGGCCTGAGGAAGATTGAACCCCGGGGCGACGGCCAGGAACCCGTCATACTCCTGCGCGTAGCGGGTGGAGGCGACCATGGCGTGGCGGCCGCCGTTGGAACCGCCGGCGATGTAGGACCGGTCGGGCCCGCGGCCGTAGGCTGCGCTGATCAGTTCCTTCGCCATGGGGGTCAGTGTCCCCACTGCTTGGTAGCCGTAGTCCAGGCGGGCCTGCGGGTCGAGTCCGAACAACGGGTTCTGCGCTCCGCTGTGGCCGGCATCCGAGCTCAGCACCGCGAAGCCCATTTGCAGGCCGTTCTCCAGCTGGCCGCCAGTGATCGCGCCAACGGCAGGGGCAACCCGGCCATCGGTTCCGCCATTGGCCTGGTAGAGGTAGCGGCCGCTCCAGTCCGCCGGCAGGCGCATCTCGAACCCGATCGCGTATTTCTGCCCGTCGACAGGACTAATGCGTTCGTTCATCTGTCCCAGGACCAGACAATGCTCACCCACAGGGGTTCCTGCATTTGTCAGTTCGCCAGCGGGAACGATTTCCGCCCGCGCAATGGTGGTTGTGCCGTAGTCAAAGGACGTCAGGCCGGTGCATTCCTCCAGGGACCCTGGTTGCGCTGCCGACAGCTGCGGGATCTTTTTTGACGTCTCGGGCTGCGCCGCAGAAGCGGACACCAACCCCGTTGTCAGCGTGAGGGCGGCGAGCGCCGCAGCGTATACAAGGCGGCGCGGGTGTCTGCCGCCGTAAGGGGCCGGCAAAGCCCCCCTGAACCTGGTGATCATGTCCATCCCTCCATTGGGTTTCGATGAGCAGCTTCACCCGTCACGGACGCACCGTGCCAAGCCACCCGGTGCGTCGTTGCACCCGGTCGATGTCATCCTTGCCCAAACTAGGATGCATTGTTGAGGTTGGCAATAGTCAAGTACCTCAAACGTTGTGACCTGCCCCAAATACCGCGTACCCCAAGCAGCGCGGCCCCTGGGTCCTTGGCCTGCACAACCGTGGCGCTTCAGAACGACGGCAGGAGCGCGAGAAGCAGCGGAACCACCGTCAGGCAGATAAAAGCCGGAAGCGCACACAGGCCAAGGGGCAGCACCAGGTGAATACCGAGCGCTGCCGCGCGGCGCTCAGCTTCCCTGGCACGGCTGCGCCGGATCTGCTCGGCCTGTGCATGCAGGACGGCCGCGGAGGGAGCGCCGCTGGAGGCCGCAAAAGCCAAGGCGCTGCGGAGCGTGTCCGCAGCTGCCCCGATCTGCGGCGCCTCTTTGCGCAGCGCCCCGGGGCTGCTGCCGCGGACCAGTGCCCAGGCGTCCGGCCAATCCGAGCCCAGCTCGAGGGCGGTGACCACACTGACAAGCATCCGCGCCAGGTGCGGATCGACTGATTCACTGAGGATGCACAGGGCGACGGGCAGCGGTCTGCCGGACACCAGGATGGCTGCAACCAGGTCCAGCATCAGGGCAGGGTCGCTGATGCCCCCGCCCTCACTGCTGGCAGCTCCGGCCGCCCCGGCTTCTCCGGACGAGCCAGCACTCTTCTCGCGGACGCCGGATCGGAGGCTGCCACGTTGTGCCGCTGCCGGGTACGAGCATGGCCTGCAGAGAATCCAGGCGGCCGCACCAAGCAGCACAGCCACTACCGCGCCGGTCATAATCCTGGTCTCATGCCGGATCCGGACCGGCTGCCCGGCGGACCAGAAGCCTGGTCCAGAACCCCGCGGCGAGGGCCAACCCGGTGCCTGCAGCCGCCGCGCTCCACCCCAGAGGTGTCTGGGTAAGCACGGCCAGGGGATCGGCACCGAGCGCATATCCCATTCCGAGCCCGGCGACGGGCAGCCAGGTCAGTACACGGACGGTCGCTTTGGGCCCGGACAGAGCCGTTGCCCTGGCCGCCCGGGCATCCAGGACAGCCTCCAGCCCATGGGCATACCGCTCCAGGATCCCAGCCAGCGGTGCACCGCTGCGTTCGGAGGAATGTACGCAGGCGGCAAGGTCATTCCAAACCATCGCTTCAAGGCTCCGGGCGGAGAGAGCTGCCTCCCGCAACAGGGGTACCGGGCTGAGGCCAAGACCAGCCGCTCGGGCTGCGGCCTCGAGGATCGCCGCTTCCCCCGCCCCGCCCACAGTCCCGTTGCCGTGCGCGCCAGTGCCTTCCCGGCTCAGCTGTGCCGCATCAGCCCACAGTTCGCCCGGTGTCCGGCCTGCTTTCAACAGCCCGGCCAGCTGATGCACCAGCAGCGGGAACCGGTGCAGCTCCTCCTCCCGGTTTCCCGGCTTGAACCTCGACGCCGGTGCCCGCATCGCGCGGGCCGAACCGTCAGGTGAACCCGTCGACCGCAGCGGACCTGGCTGGGCTTTCGCCCCGGGTGGAGGATCCCGGTGCGGAGGCAGGGTCCTCAGTTGGCTCCGGTGCCCGCCTAGAACTATCAGCCAGGCTGCTGCGAGAAGAATGCCGACCAGTCCCCCGGTCATCGCGCCCGGCCCAGCCCACAGCCCCTGGACTGCCCGTCCGGCCGGCCCGGTATCACCGGCTTCCTGCCCGGAGTCCAAGCCGTTCCTGCAGCTGTTCCCAGCCGCGGTGCCGGATCATTCCTGTCGGTCCCAGGGAGAGCGCGGTCACCGCCGCAAGTTCCCCGTCGTTTTGGGACAGGACTGCTATCTCCGTTACCGTGCGCCCGGCCGCAGAACGCTCCAAATGCACCACCGCGTCGAGCGCTCCCGCCGCCTGCAGGGCCAGGGCCCGGCCGCTCATTCCCGCGAGCGCCCCCAGCGCTGCCAGGCGTGCCGGAACGGTGGACGCGGAATTCGCGTGGATGGTTCCGCCGGCACCGTCATGCCCCGTGTTCATCGCGGCCAGCAGCTCTCGCACTTCCGCACCCCGGCATTCCCCCACCACCAGCCGGTCCGGACGCATCCGCATGGCCTGGCGCACCAGATCGGCCAGCTCCACTGACCCGGCACGCTCGATGTTGCTGTGCCGGGTTTGCAGGCCGACCACGTGGGGATGCGCCGGATCCAGTTCAGCGGCATCTTCGATCAGTACCAGGCGTTCGGCCGGATCGCACAGGGAGAGCAGGGAGGACAACAGGGTGGTTTTTCCTGTGCCGGTGGCGCCGCTGATAAGGAAGTTCAGCCGCCCCTTCACCATTTCCCGAAGGACATCTGCACAGCCCTTTTCCAGCATGCCGCCGGCTTCGAGCTCATCGAGCCGGAAGCTGCGCGGAGCCCGCAGTCGAATGGACAACAGGGTCGATCCGGTGGAAACCGGCGGCAGGACCGCATGCACGCGGTACCCGTTCAGCTGCACATCCGCGCAGGGGCAGGAATCATCCAGCCGCCGCCCACCGGCGGCGATCAGCCTGACCGCCATAGCCTGGACATCGGCATCGCTGGTGAACCGGACACCGGTCCGTTCGAGGCCCTGCCCGCTGTCCGTCCATACCTGGTTGGGTCCGTTGACCAGGATGTCGGTGACCCCCGCCTGCAACAGCAGCGGCTGCAGCGGACCGAGCCCCTGCAGATCTGCCCGAACCCGGTCCACGGCCCGCATTCCGCCTTCAGAGCCGAGCAGCCGGCCGCTGGAGAACACGGCTTCTGCCAGTGTGGCTCCGGTAACCGGGGCGCCGCCGGACAGGACGTCTGCCCGGACCTGCTCAACAAGTTCCCTTCCTCCTTGTTCCGACCTGTAGCGTCCGGCCGCACCGTTCCTGGCGTGTCTGCCGCTGCCGCCCATGTTCACGGCACCCCCGGCAGAACCGGTTCAATTTCCCGGAGAATCCGGACCAGGGCGGAACGCAGCCTTCGCCGCCGCAGCTCCAGGATCCTTCCATGGTCAGTGGCCGGGCTGAGTGCGCGCACGCACGGCACGTAGCCGGCCAGCCGCATGCCAACCAGCTCGGAGACACGGACTTCGTCCAGCCCCTCACCGAGCGGCCCCCGGACAACGGCAAGGGTTTCCGGGGGATCAGTGCGGAGGGACGTCCACCAGGACCGGGCAGCCAGCAGCAGCTGCGCCCGGCCTGCCAGGACAGCGAGCACTACGTCGCACTGGGCCAGTGCCGGTGACCGGGCCCCCGGACAGGCTCCGAGGTCCAGGAAAGTCTGGTCGAAACCCGCCCGCGCGGCCTGCAGGACCGACGGGAGCACCTCGCGGTCAAGGCCGGGAGGCGGCGGCTCCCCCGCCGGATGTGTCAGCAGGGAGAATCCGCCCGCCGTGGGCAGGGCTGAAACCAGCTGGGCGGGGTTCACCGTTCCCCTGACGTCGGCAAGGTCCTTCCAGCGCAGACCCGCCGAGGCGCCCGCCCCCAGCCTGTGTTCAAGGCCAGCGCCGGAGGGATCAGCGTCCGCCAGCAGGACACTGCAGCCCTGGGCTGCCGCTTCCTGCGCAAGCAGGCACGCCAGAGTCGATCCGCCCGAACCGCCGAAGGTGCCCGCCACGCCGATGACGGAGCCGGTTGGCGAGTTCCTCCGTGCCAGGTACTCCGCCAGCCAGGCCCCGCCATCCGGAAGAACCACAACCCGATCCACGGAGCAGCGTGCCGCATGGGTCCAGGGCCGGTCGGACTCAAATCCGATGCAGATGGTTTCGATTCCCCGCAGCGCTCCCAGCGATTGCCCGTCGCGGGCCAGTCCGTCCGCAGCGATGAGCACTATCCCGCACGGATACCGCACGGCCTCGGCAAGGTCCTCAGCAAGAATCAGTTCCACGCCTGCTGCCACGGCTATCCGTGCCGCCTCGTCCTGCAGCCGTTGTTCTCCCGGTCTGACCAGCACCAGGGAATCCGTCCCCGCGCTTTCCCCTCCCTTGGTCGTCGGCAACAGGGAAGCACCTCGCCGCTGCCGTTCCGGGAGCCAAAGCACGGTGTCTGTCATGCGTTCAATCTGCCCGGCCGGGGCCGGCTCGTCAGCCGCACCGGCAGGACCTGTGCGCCCGGACGGGGCGTTAGGCGCCTCAAAGCGACCTTGTGGAGGAACAGTGTCCATGCCGGGGCACTTCCAGTGCACGGAAGCGGGCCTGCCCATCGTCCGATCCCCGATGCTGCTTTGTCTGGTGCTGCTGCGGCTCGGGTGTGCAGATACGGCGGGGTGGTCAGCCATCCAGCGCGTTGGGTGCGCAGGTATGGTGGCCAAATCGGCGGGCAAGTCGCCAGACCTGCACATCCAACGGCCCGGGGGCCCGCCGCAAGCCGCCGGCAAGGCGTCGAGCTGCAGCCCCGCCACACCCGCCCTACCCGCCGGAACCCTGCCCCGCACCATTGAGGACAGAACCTGTCCGCAGTCCCGGTACGCGCCGGGGATTTGGTCCGGCAGCCACCGGCGGACAGGCGAGAATGGGAAGGTGTACATCCTCCTCGCGCCGGCCACCCCGGATTCCTGGGTCATGCAGCCGACGGACGGCAACGGAATACCATCCGCACCCGCCGCCGTCGTCCCCGGAACTGCACTGCGGCAGGCCGTAGCGGCCGCGGAACAGCAGCAGGTGCGCTGGGTCTGGAACCGCAGCCGGGAAACCTACGGCGCCCTGCTCCAGGCGGGAATCAGCGTGGAGCGCAGCCACGATCTCAGCCTGGTACGCGATATCCTGCGCCACTCCGAGTCCGCCGCCGCTACGCCCTATCTTGAGCGGCTCCGGGCCGAGGCCGCGGCACCGGACCCGGATCCCGCCCCGCGGCAGCTGCTGCCGTTGCAGCCCTCCCCGGACCAGGGATCCTTGTTCGAAGGCATCGACGGGTTCGATGGACAGCCCGGCCCGAAGCGGACTGTCCCGGTGGAAGATCTGGCCGCTGAGCTCCAGGAGCAGCTGGCCGCCGTCGCCGGCTCCCCGGAACGCCGACGGCTGGGCCTGCTCCTGGCCGCTGAATCCGCCGGCGGGCTGGTCGCCGCCGAAATGGAGCACGCCGGCATCCCGTGGCGCCGCGATCTGCACGAGGCCATGCTTGAGGCAGAGCTGGGCCCCCGCCCGCCGGAAGGCCAGCGGCCGGCAAAGCTGGACGCCCTGGCTGCTGAGCTGCGGCACAAACTCGGCAATCCCACCTTCAACCCTGATTCGCCGCAGGAACTGCTGCGTGCCCTGCACCGGGCCGGGATTGAAGTCCGAACTACCCGGACCTGGGAGCTGCAGGAGCACCAGCACCCGGCGATCGAGCCGCTGCTTCGCTACAAAAAGCTCTCCCGGCTGCTCTCAGCCAACGGCTGGGCCTGGCTGGACGAGTGGGTGGACGGCGGACGGTTCCGCACCGAATATGTGGTCGGCGGTGTGGTGTCCGGGCGCTGGTCCTCCCGCGGCGGAGGCGCACTGCAGATCCCCAAGAACGTTCGCGATGCGGTGCGCGCGGACCCCGGCTGCAAGCTCCTGGTCGCCGACGCCGCGCAGCTGGAGCCGCGGGTGCTGGCCGCCCTGGGCCAGGACAGCACGCTGGCCGCCGCGGCCCGCGGTAAGGACCTCTACCAGGGAATCGCGGACCAGGGCTTCAACGGAGACCGCTCGCTGGCGAAGATCGCGATGCTCGGCGCGATGTACGGGGCCACCAGCGGCGAGGCCGGCCGGCTGATGCCGGTGCTGACAAGGACTTATCCGCGGGCCATCGACGTCGTTGAACGGGCGGCCCGCGCGGGCGAGGCCGGGAAGACGGTTTCCACCCACCTCGGCCGCAGCACTCCCCCGGAAACCGAAGCCTGGTTCCGTTCCCAGCAGTCCGCGTCCGCGGAGGAGCAGCGCCGGGCAGATAACCTGGCCCGGTCCCGCGGGCGGTTTACCCGGAACTTTGTGGTTCAGGGGACGGCGGCGGAGTGGGCCACCTGCTGGCTGGCGGGGATACGACGCCGGCTGCGGGCAGCGTCGCGCACCGCACCCGCCGGCCAGCTGGTGTTTTTCCTGCACGACGAAGTGATGCTGCATGTTCCCGCGGAGCGCGCCGAAGAGGCCGCTGCGATCGTGGAAGCTGCTGCGGCAGAGGCCACGGAGCTGCTCTTCGGAAAGATACCGCTGGAATTCCCGGTGGTCGCCACCGTGGTCGATTCCTACGCGGAGGCGAAGTAGCCTCGTCAGCTAGAAGTCCGGGACCATTTCCCGCGAGCTGTCCCAGGGCAGGGTCCAGCCCAGCTGGTTGAACAGGCTGTCGATGATCAGGGCGGTAAAGCCCCAAACCACCACCCCGTTTACCAGGAACGCCGGGCCCCGGTGCTCCTGCCCGCCGCGGGCCACCACCGTCGTGCGGCGGTTCGCCGGATTCAGCAGGTCCGCCACGGGCACCCGGAAGACGGACGCCGATTCTGCTTCGTCGACGACGTCCACCGGGGTCGGACGGTCCCACCAGCCCAGGACCGGCGTGACCAGGAAGTTGGTCACGGGGATGCCCACTTGGGGCAGCGTGCCCAGGATCCGGACCCCGGAGGGATCCAGGCCCGTCTCTTCGTTGGCTTCCCGCAGCGCTGCGGCCACCGGACCGGCGTCGGCTTCGTCCACGCCTCCGCCGGGAAAGGCGATCTGCCCGGGATGCGAGTTGAGCGTGGCCGCCCGTTCCACGAACAGCAGATCAAGGTCATCGGGCACCGCGGCGCCATGGAAATCCGCTGGATTCTCGTCCAGCACACCAAACAGGATCAGGACAGCAGCCTGCCGGGCGCGGGCCGGATCAACCGCGCGGGTCATAAAACGCAGATCCGCGCTAAAGCTCTCCTGTCTCTCCGTTACCAGCGCACCGAAGGCTTCCAGCTGGGCCTGCGCGCTCACGCTTCGAGGCCGTAACCGGCGGCGCGCAGCTCAGCCCGCGTCTCCGAGGCCATCATCCGGGCCAGCAGTTCTTCCCGCCCGGGCGCCAGCTCATACTTGAGCAGCTTCCGTGCCTTCTCCGGATCGGTCTCGCCTTCGCCGAAGGACGGGCACAGCTGCGCGACGGCGCAGACGCCGCAGGCCGGCTTTTTGGCGTGGCACACCCGGCGGCCGTGGAAAACGACCCGGTTGGACAGCGGCGTCCAGTCCTTGGGCTCAAAGAGCTCCGCCACGTCCTGTTCAACCTTCACCGGGTCCTTGGACGTGGTCCAGCCGAAGCGCCTGGAAAGCCGCAGGAAATGGGTGTCCACGGTGATACCGGGAACCCCAAAGGCGTTGCCCAGCACCACGTTGGCGGTCTTGCGCCCAACACCCGCCAGCTTCACCAGGTCCTCGAGTTTGTCCGGCACCTCGCCGTCGTAATCATCGACGATCTGGGTAGCCAGCTTTTTGATGGCCGCGGACTTGGCCCGGAAGAATCCCGTGGGCCGGATCAGTTCCTGCAGCTCGGCCTCGTCCGCTTCCGCCAGTGCCTTCGCATTGGGGTACCTGGCGAAGAGGACAGGCGTGACGGCGTTGACCCGTACATCGGTGGTCTGCGCCGAGAGCACCGTGGCGATGAGCAGCTCGAACGCGTTCGTGAAATCCAGCTCGGCGACCGCGTAGGGGTAGAGCTCCCCGAGGCGCCGGTTGATCTTCCGGGCCCGGCGTTTCAAGGCCAGCAGGGAGGCATCGTTGCCGGTTGCCATGGAGTTCGTGTCCTTCACAGTCAGCGATGCCCCGGTGGGCCTCCGCAGCGGAGCGCTCACCGGGGCATCGAAAGGATTTAGTGCCCCGAGCTGTCGTCGCTGACGCGCTCGATGTTGGTGAGGTCGCGCAGCACACCGATGCGGCCGGTGCGCTTGTCCTGGACCAGGAATTCGTGGCCGCGGTCCTCCAGCCCCAGTTCCCAGTCGCCCGGGTAGAACATGAACAGCGGCAGTCCGGTCCGCTCGTCAACAATCTGGCGCGGAGTCCCGACGGCGAACCAGAAGGCCTCCACCACGTTCTCATTCTCTTCGCGGGTGGCGGAAATGGATTCCTGTGCCTGGGTGGCAGGCTGGCTGGACGACGGCGTACCGGACGCTACGGCGGGGTTCACCGTAGTGGCGGGCAGGGCGTCTTCCCCAGCCGGTGTCCGGGAGTCGGCCGCAGGTTTCTGCGAAGCGGCATCCGACGGCGATGCGGCGGCGGGGCCGCCGGCACCCGGTGCCGCAGGGGTTTCCGCAGCGCGTGCTCCTGCGCCGGTTGTGGGAGCCGCTCCGGTCTCGCCGGTTGCTCCGGCAGCTGTCCCGGCGGCAGCACCCGCAGCGCCTGCGGCACCCGCGGCAGCGGCCACACCGGCGGCGCCGGTTGCCGCGGTGCGCGGCTGGTCAGTTCCGGCCTGGGCAGGCCGTCCGGTGTTGAACGCGGCCTGGCCCTGCTCCCGTGCCTCCGGTCCGGCGGGCGCGGCACCGGGCTGACCGGCACCTGCCTGGGCAGCTCCAGCCGGGTTGCGGCCGAACCTGCCGGCGGCAGCCGGGGCAGCGGGCGTCCCCGCCGCGGGACCCTCGGGCTTGGGAGCCGGGGCGGGCTTAGGCGCGCGGTGCAGCGGGAGGGCATCCCGGGCCACCGGGTGTGCCGGAACTTCTGTGCGGCCCTTGAACTCTTCAGAGAAGGGAGGGATGTGCGGCGCGAAGGTCGTTGCCGACACCAGCGCCACAGAGCCGATCAAGCCAATCAGCGATCCAATGCTGAAGACGTAGACCAGCTGCAGGAAGAAGAAGATGACAGCCAGCACGGCTATCACGGAGGCGAACTGGTCCACGGACAGCGACCCGATGCGCAGCTTCATGTCCGGGGACAGGCGCCGGGCAATAAACAGGCCCGCGGCGAGCAGGGGCATGATGATGCCGATACCAACGTAGAAGAGGCTGAAGGCCGTCCACAGGTTCAGTCCGCTGCCGATGGTGAAGGGCAGCACGCTGCCCACCAGCATCACCAGGACGGCTGAGCCCACCACGATGTCACGCAGCCCGAACGGACCGGCGACGGCCTGCTGCCGGCTACCCTCTGCCGGGGCCTGCAGCGGTGCTGGCGCATTCACGTCTGTGCTGGCCTCGTTCTCGACATGGGGTTGGTTCATTCTGGTCTCCGTTCCGACAGCAGCCAACCGGAAGGCGGGTGCGCCGACCGTGCAGGGCACCGCATGCGCAGGGCCACAAGCGGATTGCTTTCAGTCACAGCCTAGTCAACGCCGGCTGGACAGACTACCCGGATCACGTCTCCGGCGGCCTGCGGAGGCTACCGCTTACCGCATAATTACCCCGCTTGACGGAGCCCGATGTGAGCGGTGCCACAACATCGTTCCGCCCGCGTTAGGGTTGGGACAACATCCGAATAACCCCCGCCGGCCGGGCGCCAGCCCGGCCCAAGGCCGGGTTCGAGCCAATCGAAAGGGTCCGCGATGTCTGATCAGCAACCGGTCAAACAGCATGGTGACGCGCTGGAGAACCTGTACCATGAGCACCGCAGTTTTCCGCCGAGCGCAGAATTTTCCGCAGCCGCCGTGGCACAGCCTGAACTGTATAAGGAAGCTGCCGCCGAAGGTCCGGAGTTCTGGGCTAAACAGGCGCGGCAGCTATTGACCTGGGACGAGGACTTCACCCAGACCCTGGACTGGACGGATGCCCCGTTCGCCAAGTGGTTTGTGGGCGGGAAACTTAACGCCTCCTACAACGCCCTGGACCGGCATGTGGAAGAGGGCCGCGGGGACCGCGTCGCCATCTATTTCGAGGGCGAACCGGGCGACACCCGCACGTACACCTACGCGGAACTCACCGAAGAGGTCAAGAAGGCCGCCAACGCCTTCGAATCCCTGGGCGTGAGCAAGGGCGACCGGGTGGCCGTTTACCTGCCGATGATTCCTGAAGCTGTCATCACCATGCTGGCCTGCGCCCGGATCGGCGCCGTCCATTCCGTGGTCTTTGGCGGTTTCTCCGCTGATGCCCTGCGCAGCCGAATCGACGACGCCGAGGCCAAGCTGGTAGTCACAGCTGACGGTTCCTACCGGCGCGGCAAGCCGAGCCTGCTGAAGCCAGCGGTGGATGAGTCGCTGCTGAAGGACGGGCACACGGTGGGCCACGTCGTCGTCGTCAAGCGCAACGGCGAGCCGGTGGGGTGGACCGAGGGCCGCGATGTGTGGTGGGACGACGTCGTCTCCTCCGCGAGCGCCGAGCACACCGCCGTGCCGCACGATTCCGAGCACCCGCTGTTCATTCTCTACACCTCCGGCACCACCGGAAAGCCCAAGGGCATCCTGCACACCACCGGCGGCTACCTGACGCAGACCGCGTTCACCCACCGGGCAACCTTCGACCTCAAGCCGGAGAGCGACGTGTACTGGTGCACGGCGGACATCGGCTGGGTCACCGGCCACAGCTACGTCACGTACGCCCCGCTGATCAACGGCGCCACCCAGCTGATGTATGAGGGCACCCCGGACACCCCGCACCAGGGCCGCTGGTGGGAACTCGTGGAGAAGTACAAGGTCAGCATCCTCTACACGGCGCCGACGGCGATCCGCACGTGCATGAAGTGGGGCCGGGACATTCCGGGGAAGTTCAACCTGGATTCCATCCGCGTGCTCGGTTCCGTGGGCGAGCCCATCAATCCCGAGGCCTGGATGTGGTACCGCACAGTCATTGGCGCCAACGGCGGAAAGAAAGAGATCCCGGCTCCGATCGTCGACACCTGGTGGCAGACCGAAACCGGCGCCCACATGATCACTCCGCTGCCCGGCGTCACGGCCACCAAACCCGGTTCCGCCCAAGTGGCGGTGCCGGGCATCTCGGTGGACGTCGTGGATGAAATGGGCGAATCCGTTCCGGACGGTTCCGGCGGTTTCCTGGTGGTCCGCGAGCCCTGGCCCGCCATGCTGCGGGGCATCTGGGGAGATCCGGAGCGGTTCAAGGAGACCTACTGGTCGCGTTTCGACAACATGTACTTCGCCGGCGACGGTGCCAAGAAGGACGAGGACGGAGACATCTGGCTGCTCGGCCGGGTGGATGACGTGATGAACGTGTCCGGCCACCGGCTCTCCACCACGGAGATCGAATCGGCCCTCGTCAGCCATCCTTCGGTGGCGGAGGCCGCCGTCGTCGGCGCCACGGACGAAACCACGGGCGAGGCCGTGGTCGCGTTCGTGATCCTGCGCGGCAGTGCCAAGGACGACGACGATATCGTCACGACCCTGCGCAACCATGTGGGCAAGGAGATCGGCCCGATCGCCAAGCCGCGGCACATCCTGGTGGTGCCGGAGCTGCCCAAGACCCGTTCCGGCAAGATCATGCGGCGTCTGCTCAAGGATGTGGCCGAAGGCCGCGAACCGGGCGATTCGAGCACGCTGGCGGACAACACGGTGATGTCCCAGATCGCGGAGTCGCTGCGCAAGTAGTCTCCGCCCTGCGCACAACGCAACGGTGCCCTCTTCCCAGCAGGGAAGGGGGCACCGTTGCGTCGTGGGTCGAAAGGCAGGTCAGCCGACGACGGCGTCCACCTCCACCTTGATGTTTCCCCGCGTGGCGTTGGAGTAGGGGCACACCTGGTGGGCTTCCTCAACGAGCTTGTCTGCCATGGCCTGCTCGACGCCGGACATCTCAGCGTGCAGGGCCACGGCGAGCTGGAAGCCGCCCTCCTCAGTGGGGCTGATGCTTACTTCCGCAGTCACGGCACTGTCACTGATGGTCACCTTCGCGCGGCGTGCAACCAGCTTCAGCGCGGAGTGGAAGCAGGCAGCGTAGCCGACGGCGAACAGCTGCTCCGGATTGGTTGCACCCCCTGCTCCGCCCATTTCCTTCGGCACGGCCAGGTCCACCTCGAGCAGCCCGTCACTGGTGCGGGCCGCGCCGTCCCGGCCCTCGCCGGTGGCGGTGGCAACTGCTGTGTAAAGGGCGCTCATGGAAACTCCTCGGGTAGGAAATGGCTTGCGCGAGGACGGGATTATCCGCCGCTCACCAAGTAGACTAACTAGTACGTCTACTTAAAGCCAATGACCCGCAGGAGGCTCCATTCATGGCACCCGACACCCCCGCCAACGGCCGGCCGGTCCGCGAGCGGCTCCTGGACGCCGCCGGCAGCCTCTTCTACCGCGAAGGCATCCGCGCCGTCAGCGCTGACAAAATCATCGCTGCGGCGGGCACCACCAAGGTCACCTTCTACCGGCATTTCCCCACGAAGGATGACCTGGTGGCCGCCTACCTGGAGGAGCAGTCCCGGCGAATCCGTGACGCGGCCGGAGCGCTCCCGGACGACCCCTGCGAGGCACTGACCGCCCTCGCCTCTGCCATGGGTGAAGAAGCCTGCCGGCCGGGTTTCCGCGGCTGCCCGTTCATCAACGCCGCAGCAGAGTACCCGGACCCAGGGCATCCCGTGCGCGCCGCCATTGACCGGCACCGCACCTGGTTCCATGCCCTGGTGGCGGGACTGGTGGCCCGCCTGGGAGCTCCGGATCCGGAAGCCGCCGCCAGCCAGCTGGTAATGCTGCGCGACGGCGCCATGGTGCACGGATACGTCTCGGAACCGGACAGCGTGGGCATCAGTCTGCTGCAGGCCGGCCGGGCCGTCCTGCGCTTCCATGCCCCGGCGGCCGTCACCGGCTAGGAACCTGCACAGAAGGTATCCCCGCAGGCCGTGGCGGTGAACGGGGACGAACCCAAGCCGGCGCAACGAAACGTGATGTTGGGCTCATCAGGTGGCAAAAGCGGGGAGCAGATAGCAAAATCAGCAGTTGTGTCTACTACCCCCGCAGCAGTGAATCCCGCCCAGCGTTCCCGGATGGCCCGCAGGGTTGCCGGCGCCTCCTTCGTCGGAACCGCCCTGGAGTCCTACGACTTCTACGTTTTCGGCACGGCCGCCGCCTTGATCCTGAACCGGGTGTTCTTCCCGTCAGTGGACCCGCTGGCCGGCACGCTGCTGGCCTTCCTGTCCCTCGGCATGGGCTTCGTCGCCCGGCCGCTGGGAGCCGTGCTGTTCGGGCACATCGGCGACCGGATCGGGCGGAAACGGTCACTGATCTACACCATCGTCCTGATGGGTGTGGCCACCGGGGTGATTGGCCTGCTGCCCGACTACAACGCCATCGGGGCCTGGGCGCCGATCCTCCTGGTGTCCCTGCGCCTGCTGCAGGGCCTGGCCGTTGGGGGCGAATGGGGCGGCGCCGTGCTGATTGCCAGCGAGCACGCCGAACCAAAGAAACGCGCCCTCTACGCCGCGATCCCCCAGATCGGTTCCCCGGTCGGCACGATCATGGTCACCGCCACGTTCCTGATCCTCACGCAGGTCTCCCCGGAAGCCATGGAAGCCGGCGTCTGGCGCATCCCGTTCCTGCTGGCCTTCCCGTTTATGGCCGTGGCCCTCTACCTGCGCCTGGCCATCGATGAAACCCCGGTCTTCAAGGACGTCGCCGAGCACCACCAGGTGGCCCGGGTGCCGGTCCTCGAAGTTCTCCGCACCCAGCGGGCCGCCGTCATCATCGCAACGTCCGCCGCGCTGCTGGGCATCGGCTCCTATTTCCTGATGACCACCTATACCCAGGCCTACGGTGTATCCGAGCTGGGTCTCTCCGAATCCACCGTGCTGAACGCGGCGCTCGTGGGCTCGGTCCTGCAGCTGGCCACCATTCCGGCGTTCGGCTACCTGGCCACGAAAATCGGTTCGGCGAAGGTGGTGGCGGCCGGCGCCGCCTGCACCCTGCTGATTTCCTTCCCGCTGTACTACCTGATCAGCATCGCCAACCAGCCGGTCTACATCCTCACCATCCTGATCGGCGGCATCTTCCCGACGGCGGCCTGGGCGGCGCTGGGCGGACTGATGGCGGACCTGTTCCCGGCACGCACGGGCTTCACCGCCATGTCCCTCGCCTACAGCTTCGCGGGGATTCTGGCCGGGTTCACTCCGGCGGTCACTCAGCTCTTCTCCAACGCGACGGGTGCGGCCTGGTGGCATCCCGGCGCGGTCCTGGCATTGATGTCGCTGATCACCATCGGCGGCGCACTGGCGGCCGGCCGGATGACCCGCACCCGGTCACAGAGCGGGCCCACCCCGGTCGCTGCGGCATAGTTGACCCCATGACTACCGAACGCACACGCAACCTCCTGGTCCTGAACGGCCCCAACCTGAACCTGCTGGGCACCCGCGAGCCTGCCGTCTACGGCACGGACACCCTTGACGACGTCGAAGCCGCCGCCGTCGCCGCCGCGCAGGCGCACGGCTGGACAGTGGACTGCATCCAGTCCAACCACGAGGGTGACCTGCTCGATGCGATCCACGGTGCGCCGGGGCTCGCCGACGCCATCATCATCAACCCGGCCGCGTACAGCCACACCTCCGTGGCGCTCCGGGACGCGCTCTCCGGTGTGGGGCTGCCCGTGGTGGAAGTGCACTTGAGCAACATCCACAAGCGGGAGGAGTTCCGCCACCATTCGTTTATCTCCGCAGTCGCGGAGGTTGTGATCTGCGGTGCCGGAATTGCCGGCTACCGGATGGCCGTGGACTACCTCGCCGCGTCGCTGGACGCCAAGGCCGGGCAGTAACAAGCCTGCGGCAGCTGCCCGCAGCTACTCGCTGATGCATTCGCCGGGCGACACCGGGCTGAGGTAGCCCGGCGCCGCCTCGGCGATCGGTGCCAGCTCGGCCAGGGACAGCGCGTAGCCGATCGGCTGGTCCCCGGTGGTCTTGGCGAACACCACGCCTGCCACACGTCCGTCGATGTCCAGCAGCGGCCCGCCGGAATTGCCCTGCTGGACGTTGGCCGCCAGGGTGTACACCTCCAGGACCTCCGGCGAGGTGCCGTAGATGCTGCGGACCGAGACGTCGCCCAGATTCTGGACCTTGGCCGGCTGCAGCCGGAACGGGCCGCCGGCCGGGTACCCGGCGAAGGCGGCGGTGGTTCCGGAGGGAAGCTCTCCTCCAAGCTGGAGCGGATCCGCGTCGAGGTTCTCGACCGCGATCACGGCCAGATCGCGCGCGGGGTCGAAGTGCACCACCCGGCCCGGCCGCACGCCGCCGCCGGGCACCTGGACCACGGGTTCGCTGACCCCGGCGATCACATGCGCGTTGGTGACCACCCGGTCCTCGGCAATGACGAACCCGGAGCCGGTTTGGTTTTGCCCGCACTGGAACGCCGTGCCCGTGATTTTCAGCACTGAGCCGGAGGCGGCGGTGAGCGCCTCGGAGCTGATTCCTTCCGCCGGTATTTCCGCCGCCTGCGGGGCAGCGCCGTCGAAGATCCGGGGCAGCCCCTCAGCGAGCGTGAACGAACGGATCTGCGCGGCCCAGGTCTTGACCGGTGTCGGCGTGACCGTCTCAATCACGGTCAGGACGCGGGAGGAAGCGATCTGCTGCGACAGGAAGGGCATGCCCAGCGTGCCGATGCTGAACGCGAGCATGGACATGACCAGGGCTGCCACCAGGACGTTCAAGGCCCCGCCCAGAATCCGGTCCAGGGCGCGCAGCGGCGCAAAGTTGAACCAGCGGCGGACTCCCGCCCCCAGGGCCGCGCCTGCGGCGTGACCCACCAGGACCAGCACGACGGCGGTGGCAATCACCGCCGCCAGCCGCCAGCCTTCGTCAGGTACCCAGCCCGACACGAGCGGAATGGCAAAGAAGGCGGCAGCGGCACCGGCGACGAAGCCGACGATTCCTCCAAGAGTTACGGCCAGTCCGTTGCGCAGGCCGGACAGAAGGTAGAAAACCAGGGCAAGCAGCAGGATGATGTCCAGAACGGTGAGTCCGAGCACAAAGAGCTCCAATAGGATGTAATTACGCGTGCGGCTGCCAGGGAAGAGCCCCGTAATCCCCGAGTCTAGCGGGCAGGACCGACGATTCCATGGCGGTGTTGCCCGCGCCACAGGGCGGCAGCGCTTTTTATCATCCGAGGGCGAACAACGCTATTACGGGTGTCACATGGACGTTCAGTGCGGCAAGATAGTACAAGCGACAACTATTTACAGGAGATTTCATGGATATCGAGGTATTGCGCCGTGCGCCTTTGTTCGCCTCACTGGGAGACGACGTCTTCGCCGCTTTGACCGACGAGCTCACCGAGGTCGATCTTTCGCGCGGGGCCTCTGTCTTCCGCGAGGGCGACCAGGGTGACCAGCTGTATTTCATCGTGTCCGGAAAGATCAAGCTGGGGCGTTCGGCCCCGGACGGCCGCGAGAACCTGCTGGCCATTCTCGGCCCGGGTGAGCTCTTTGGCGAAATGGCCCTTTTTGACCCCAGTCCCCGGACCGCCACGGCCACCGCTGTGTCGGAGACCCGGCTTGCCGGACTGCGGCACGAGAACCTGCGTGCCCTGATCGAGACCCGCCCCGAGGTTTCCGTCCAGCTGCTCCAGGCCCTGGCCCGCCGCCTGCGGCGAACCAACGAGTCCCTGGCGGACCTGGTCTTCTCGGATGTTCCGGGCCGCGTTGCCAAGGCGCTGCTGGACCTTGCCGACCGCTTCGGCCGCCCGGCGACGGACGGCATCCTGGTGGCTCACGAGCTGACCCAGGAAGAGCTGGCCCAGCTGGTTGGTGCTTCACGTGAAACCGTGAACAAGGCCCTTGCAGAGTTTGTCCAGCGCGGCTGGCTGCGGCTCGAAGCCCGCGCCGTCGTCATCCTGGATGTGCAGCGGCTGCGCCAGCGCTCCCGCTAGGCCCCGCACAGCAGATTAGAACGGCACCGTTTCCCGAGGGAGACGGTGCCGTTCTGTTGTGCGGGCCGCTTAGCGGCCGCGTTGGCCGGAGCCTTCCGCCGCATCGTTGCCGGTGACCTGCAAAACGTATTTGCCGTCCGCCACCACCAGTTCAGGCTGGTACACGGCAGTGGGGCGGCGGTGCGCCAGGTAGGCGATGCAGCCGCGGGCCTTCGCCAGCTTCTCTATCATCAGCAGCACGGCCGGGACCGTCAGCTGGTCCAGTGTCAGCCCGACGGTGTCCGGCTGACCCACTTCGTCCCCGAGCCCGGTGGTGTTCTGCCGCTCCGCTTCACGGGCGGCAATGCGCCACTCGCCCCAGATGCCCTTGCCCTCAAGCAGGGAGGTTTCCTGGCCGATGGGCTGGACGGCGGCGAAGTAGCGGGTATCAAAGCGGCGTAGCGCAAAGTCCGCCGTCCGCCAGTTGGAGAGCGGACGCAGCAGGTCGGTGCGCAGCCCCAGCCCGCGGCGCGCAAGGAGTTCGGGGAAGGACTTCTCCCCGGCGGCGATGCCCACGCGGGCCGCCATCCAGTCCGGTCCGCGGTTACTCTCCAGCAGCGTGGACGCATCCGGTCCGGCAAGCAGCACTCCGGTCTCTTCGAACAGCTCGCGGATCGCCGCCACCACGTGCCGTCTGGCCTGCTGCGGATCATCCATGCCCAGGGCCTTGGCCCAGTCCGAGGGCGAGGGACCGTACCAGGGCACGGGGTCGTCGTCGGCCGGTTCCAGGCTGCCGCCGGGGAACGCGATCTTCCCAAGCGGGGACTCGCCGGTGCGGTACCGCAGGAACGTTTCCGCGCCCTCACGGGAGTCGCGCAGCAAGAGAACCGACGACGCCGGCCGCGGTTTGCGCGGGGCGGTTTCCCCGCGTTCAAACCAGCTTTCAGCAGCTGCCTCCTGCCACGGAGGCAACTGGAAGTAGCGGGTGGGAAAACTAGGCAAATTCAGCGATCACTTCCACTTCCACGGGAGCATCCAGCGGAAGTACGGCAACGCCGACGGCGGAACGGGCATGGCTGCCTGCCTCGCCGAAGACCTGGGCGAACAGTTCGGAGGCACCGTTAATAACGCCGGGCTGTCCGGTAAAGGACGGATCCGACGCCACGAAGCCGACGACCTTAACGATCCGGGTCACCCGGTCAAGGTCGCCGATTTGTGCCTTGATCGCGGCAAGGGCGTTCACGGCGCAGCGCGCAGCATACGCTTTGGCGTCCTCTGCGGAGACTTCCGCGCCGACCTTGCCGGACGCGGGCAGCGCACCGTCAATGAACGGCAGCTGGCCCGAGGTGTACACGTGGTTTCCGGTCACAATCGCCGGAACGTAGGCAGCGACGGGTGCCGCCACGCCGGGGAGTGCCAGGCCCAGTTCAGCCAGGCGGCGCTCGACGGCGGAAACAGCCTCCGGTCCGGCGCTCATCAGGCTTTCTCCCGCTTCATGTAGGCCACGGCTCCGGTGCCGTTGGGGGCCGGGGTGATCTGCACGAGTTCCCAGCCTTCTTCGCCGTGCATGTTCAGGACCGCGCCCGGAGTGTGGAGGGGCAGCGGCGTGATGAAGTATTCCCATTTGCTCATGATCCAAAGACTAGCGTGTGCTTGTAGACTGATCGGCATGGCAGCTCGCAAATCTCCTTTTTTTGACACGGCTACCACGCTGGGCAAAATTGTCGCTTTTTTTGGTGTGAGCACACTCTGCGGCGTGCTCGCCGCCGGGCTGCTGGTTCCCGCAGCTGCTGCTGCCGGCACGGCCGCCTCCGGATCGCTGCAGTTCTTCGATCAGCTGCCCTCCGAACTCCAGCGCGGTGCCCTGGCTCAGCCCTCTAAGATCTACGCCAACGACGGCTCGCTGATCGCCACCCTTTATGAGGAGAACCGGCAGCCGGTCACGCTGGATGAGGTGTCCCCGCACATGGTGGACGCGATGCTGGCCATCGAGGATGACCGCTATTACGACCACGGCGGCGTGGACCTGCAGGGCATCTTCAGCGCCGTCGTCTCCAACGTCACCTCCGACCGGACCCGCGGCGCCTCGACGATCACCCAGCAGTACGTGAACAACGTGATCATCGATACCAACATGCAGGAGGGCGGGGAGGTGGTCTTCAGCGGGCAGAAAACCGTCGGCGACAAACTGCGCGAAATCAAGCTGGCCATCGCCGTTGAGAAGGAGCTGAGCAAGGACGAAATCCTTGAAGGCTACTTCAACATCGTGCCGTTCAGCGGAACAACGTTCGGCGTTCAGGCTGCCTCAAAGTACTTCTTCAACGTTGATGCCAAGGATCTGAGCATCGCGCAGTCCGCGCTGCTGGCCGGCGTCGTCAACGGTCCCACGTACTACAGCCCGGAGCTGAACCCGGAACGTTCGCTGGAACGCCGGAACCTGGTGCTCGGCGCCATGCTGGATAAGGGCCGCATCACGCAGGAAGAACATGATGCAGCAGTTGCCACCGGCCTGGAACTGAACCTCACCCCCGTGCTCAACGGCTGTGTGGGTGCCGAACAGGCGCCGTACTTCTGTGACTACGTCAAGCAGCTGGTGCTCAATGATGAGCGCTACGGTGCCACCTACGACGACCGGAATAAGCTGCTCTACCGCGGCGGCCTGAGCATCACCACCACCCTGGACCCGGTGCTGCAGAACGCCGCGCAGACCGCGATCAATGAGACCGCGAACCCGGATACCACCGACGCCGAGATCGGCCATTCCATGGTCAGCGTCGAGCCCGGCACCGGTGCCATCAAGGTGATGGCACAGAACACCCGGTTCACGCCTGAGCTGGCCGACGGAAACTCGGTGCAGAACTTCAACGTGGACCAATATCAAGACGGTGATCCGAACAAGTACCTCGGAGGGCTGGGTGGGTTCCAGCCCGGATCAACGTACAAACCGTTCACCGTCGCGGCCTGGCTGGATGCGGGCAAGACACTGAACGCCACCCTGAACGGCAGTAAGCGGACCTACCCGGTGGGGACGCCCTGGAATGCCAGCTGCTACGGCGGGGCGTACGTCAGCACCACTGAATGGACGCCGATCAACTACGGCGACACCAACTACAAGACCACCACCGTCATCGACGGCCTGGCGAACTCCTACAACACCATCACCCTGGCCGAGGCCCGGGAACTGGATCTGTGCAAGTTCCAGGAGATTGCCTTCGCGGCCGGCGTCCACAACGGCAAGGGAGCCTCCGGCGAGCGGGAAATGCTCGAAGTCAATCCGCCGTCGACCTTCGGTGGCGGCGGCGACGCTTCCCCGCTGGCCATGGCCACCGGTTTCGCCACCTTCGCGGCCGAGGGCCTGAAGTGCGAACCGCGGGCACTGGTATCCGTCAAGACCCCGGAGGGAACCGAGCTGCCGGTACCGGAGCAGGACTGCGAGCAGGTCATGAAGAAGGAAGTCGCGCAGGGCGTGAACATGGCCACCCAGCGCGTGATGACCAACGGCTCCGGTATTAATCTGCAGGTCGGTGTCCCCATCGCCGGGAAGACCGGCACCAACGACACCCGCTCGCAGACCTGGTTCATGGGTTACAGCACCGGCCTCTCCACCGCATCCTGGATCGGCAACTGGAAGTCCAACAACACCACCATGTCGGACAAGCTGATCGGCGGAAGGATCTACCCGGAGGTCGACGGTTCGCTGATCGCGGGCCCGTCCTGGAAGAACTTCATCCAGCGTGTGGCCGGACAGTACGAAGCCAATCCGTTCACCAACCCGCCGGCCAGCATCATCGGCCAGACGCCGGCGCCGCCGCGCTCCAACCCCGCGCCCGCACCCAGTAATTCCGGGCCGGGGAACAACAACGGCAACAACAATAATTCCGGGAACAACGGCAACGGCCAGGACAACGACTGACCTTGACAACCGCCAACACACTCCCGGCCCTGAAATCCGCTGCCTGGGTTGCCGGCAGCTTCGCCGCTGCCGGTGCCGGCGCTTTCGCCTACGGTTCGCTGATTGAACGGAACCTTTTCGGCATTCGCACCGAAACGGTCCCCGTGCTGCCTGCGGGCAGCAAACCCCTGCGGGTCCTGCATCTCTCTGACATCCACTACGTGCCCGGGCAGGCCCGCAAGACCCGCTGGCTGCGCTCCCTCGCAGACCTCGAACCGGATCTGGTGGTCAACACCGGGGACAACCTCAGCCATCTGGACGCGATTCCGCCCCTGCTGGAATCACTGAAGCCGCTGATGCGGTTCCCGGGCGTCTTCGTCCCCGGCTCCAACGACTACTACGCACCGGTGCTGAAGAGCCCGTTCACATACTTCACGTCACCGTCCAAGCTGCGCAAAGACCCCCAGAAAATCCCCTACGGTCAGATGTTCTCCGCCTTCGGCAACGCCGGGTGGCTGGACCTGACCAACCGGAACCAGTCGATGGTCCTGGGCGGACTCCGGCTGGACTTCTCCGGCGTGGACGATCCGCATTTGAAGCGCGACCGCTACGCCGGCTTCCCCGCGGGAAGCTCATCCTCAGGCAACGCCCGGCACCTGCGGATCGGCGTGGCCCATGCCCCGTATCAGCGGGTGCTGGACTACTTTTCCGACGGCGGCGCGAAACTCATCCTCGCCGGGCATACCCACGGCGGGCAGGTCTGCATTCCGGGGTACGGTGCACTGGTCAGCAACTGCGACCTGCCGACCTGGCGGGCCAAGGGCCTCACCGATTGGGAGCACAACGGGCGGACTGTTCCGTTGAACGTGTCCGCGGGCATCGGCACCTCCCGCTTCGCTCCGGTCCGCTTCGCCTGCCGGCCGGAGGCCGTCCTCCTCACGCTCACTCCCCCAGCCGGCTGACGGTACGGCCGGTAGGCGCCTGCGCCAAGCCGCTTCGCCGTTCTGCCCCGCACCGTTCTGCCCCGCGGGTGCTGTGGCCTACGATTGAGCGGTAACACGGCCCGCGCCCACCGTGCGGCCAGCCCGGCACGAAGAGGATCCATGCCCCCGCAGACAACTTTGTGGCAGTCCCTGGGGCGTCTGTACCCGCATATCAAGCCGATTCTTCCGCGCCTGTTCCTGGGCTTTCTCTGCGCCATTGGTGCGAGCATCGTTGCGCTGGCCATCCCGCAGGTTCTGCGGATCCTGGTGAATTCCTATCTGCAGCCCGGGGCGCAGTCCTCCGCACTGTGGTGGGCCACCGGCATCGTGGCGCTGCTCGGCATCCTGGAAGCAGCCTTTATGGCCCTGCGGCGGCAGTTCGCGATCGCCCCCGCCACCACCGTGGAGACCGGCCTGCGCACCTCGTTCTACCGGCACCTGCAGGACCTCTCCGTCGCGTTCCATGACCGGTGGGGATCGGGCCAGCTGCTCTCCCGTGCAATGAGCGACCTGAACCTTATTCGCCGCTGGATGGCGTTCGGCGCGATGATGCTGATTGTCACCGTCCTGACCGTGGTCATCGGCGTCACCATCATGTTTTTCACGAGCTGGCAGCTGGCGCTGGTATTTCTGCTGGCTGCCGTCCCGATCATCGTTTACGGCTTCCGGTTCCGGCGCTTCTACGGCAAGGTGTCCCGGCAGAGCCAGGACCAGGCCGGGGACCTGGCCACCACCGTAGAGGAATCCGTCCACGGTATCCGCGTGCTCAAGGCCTTCGGCCGCAGCTCCGAAGCCCTGGACGCGTTCGAGGAGCAGGCCCAGGGGCTGCGCCAGACCGAGGTCTTCAAGGCGAACTCGCTGGCCAAGTTCTCCCTGGTGGTAACCCTGCTGCCCGAAGCCGCGCTTGCCGTGTCCCTGGTCTGGGGCATCCTGCTGGTCAACGCAGGGGACCTGAGTATCGGTGCCCTGGTCGCGTTCTTCGCCACGGCCGCCGTCGTAGCCGGTCCGGTCGAATCCATGGGCCCGCTGCTCTCCATGACCCTCACCGCGAAGACCGCGATCGACCGGCATTTCGAGGTCATGGACGCCAAACGCACCATTACGGATCCGCCGCAGCCCCGGCGCCCGCAGGCGGTACGAGGCCATCTGGCCTTCAAGGACGTCCATTTCGCCTATCCGGATGCTGCCGGGGATCGGCCGGACGTGCTCGACGGCGTCACCTTGGAACTGCGAGCCGGTGAAACCATGGCGCTGGTCGGGATCACCGGCAGCGGGAAGTCCACTCTGCTGCAGCTGGTCCCCCGGCTGTACGACGTGACTGGAGGAACCATCCGGATCGACGGCGTCGACCTGCGCGAGTATGCCCTGGAGGAGCTGCGCTCCATTGTGGCCGTCGCATTCGAGGACACCACCCTGTTTTCCAGCTCTGTCCGGGACAACGTCCTGCTGGGTGCCGATCCAGCCAACGACGCCGAAGCGGAGCTGCTGCTGCGCGAAGCCCTGGACGTGGCGCAGGCCCAGTTCGTCTACTCGCTGCCGGATGGGGCTGACACGCTGATCGGGGAGGAAGGCCTCAGCCTCTCCGGCGGACAGCGCCAGCGGATAGCCCTGGCCCGGGCCATCGCCGCCCAGCCCAGCGTCCTGATTATGGATGATCCGCTCTCTGCCCTCGATGTGCGCACCGAGGAGCTGGTGGAACACCGCCTGCGCGAGGTCCTGGCCGAGACGACCACCCTGGTGGTGGCGCACCGGCCGTCCACGGTGAGCCTCGCGGACCGCGTGGCCCTGTTGGAGGGCGGCCGGATCTCCGCGGTGGGCACCCACGCCGAGCTGCTGGCCGGTAACGAGCATTACCGGCATGTCATCGCCAGCCTCCCGGCCACGCCGCAGGATCTGGACAGCGAGCTGGAACCCGATGACGAAGATGAGGTAGTCCTGTGAGCCGGTTCAGCATCCGCCGCGGAGGCGCTGCCCTACCTGGGGCGAACGCCGGCCCGGCAGCAGCCACCGGAACCGCGGGTGAGGACAACCTCCACCTGGACCAGGCGGAAAACCAGGCCGTCCGGCGTCGTTCCCTGGCCCTGCTGCGTTCCCTGCTGCGCCCGAACCGCAGCCGTTTTATCCTCACCATCCTCCTGGTCGTCATCTCCCAGGCCGCCCGCGTGGCCGGTCCGGCGATCATCGCCTACGGCATCGACCATGCACTTCCGGCCCTGAACGGGAACGACGACGGCGGCGGCAGCCCGGTGCCGCTGCTGCTCTCCGGCGGCACCTACCTGCTCGCGGCCGTGCTGGCAGCGGCACTAACCGCCGGTTATGTCCGTTCCACCGCGCAGCTGAGCCAGGCGATGCTGCTGGACCTGCGGCTGCGGGTCTTCCGGCACACCCAGCGCCTCAGCCTGGAATTCCACGAACGGTATACCTCCGGGCGGATCATCTCCCGGCAGACCTCGGACCTGGAGGCGCTGCGCGAACTGCTCGATTCGGGGATCAGCTCGCTGGCGTCCGGGGCCATGTACATGCTCTTCGTCGCGGTCAGCATCTTTGCCCTGGACTGGCGCACCGGGGTACTGCTCTGCGCCGCGTTCATTCCGATGTACCTGCTCACGCGCTGGTACCAGAAGCGCTCCCAGATTGCCTACCGCGCGTCCCGGGTCACCTCCGCCCGGCTGATCGTGCATTTCATCGAAACCATGACCGGCATCCGCGCTGTGAAGGCGTTCCGCCGGGAGAAGGTCAATGCTGGCAAGAATGACGAGCTGGCGGAGGACTACCGCAGGGCAACGCTGCGCTCCATCAACCTCAACGGCGTCTTCCAGCCGGGCCTGATCCTGATCGGCAATTCCACCGTGGCGCTGGTGCTGCTGGTGGGCGGATACCGGGTGCTCGACGGCGGATTGGAGGTCGGTGCGCTGCTGGCGCTGCTGCTGTATACCAAGCGTTTCTTCCAGCCGGTGGACCAGATGGCGATGTTCTACAACTCGTTCCAGTCCGCCTCCGCCGCCCTGGAAAAGGTGTCCGGCCTGCTGGAGGAAGTACCCACCGTGCGTCCGCCGAATCATCCGGTGGAGCTCAAGGAAGCCAAGGGCGAGATCCAGTTCGACGGTGTGGAGTTCCGTTACGGGGACGGTCCGGTGATCCTGCCGCGGATGGACCTGCACATTCCTGCCGGGCAGACGGTGGCCCTGGTGGGCCAAACGGGGGCCGGGAAGTCGACGCTGGCCAAGCTGATCGCCCGCTTCTACGACCCCTCGGCCGGAGCTGTGCTGCTGGACGGGGTGGACCTGCGGGACCTGACCCAGCGGGACCTGCGCCGCGCCGTCGTGATGGTGACCCAGGAGGCGTTTCTGTTCAGCGGGTCGGTGGCGGAGAACATTGCCCTGGGTAAACCCGGTGCCTCGCCGGCGGAAATCGAGGCTGCTGCCCGGGCCGTGGGTGCGCATGAATTCATCGAGTCCCTGCCCGAAGGATATGAGACCGATGTGAACAAGCGCGGCGGCCGGGTCTCCGCCGGGCAGCGGCAGCTGATCAGCTTTGCCCGGGCCTTCCTGGCCGATCCGGCGGTGCTCATCCTGGATGAGGCAACGTCCTCCCTGGACATTCCGAGCGAGCGGCTGGTGCAGCAGGGCCTGAAGACCCTGCTCGGCAGCCGGACAGCGCTGATCATCGCCCACCGGCTCTCCACCGTGGAGATCGCCGACCGGGTGCTGGTCATGGCTGACGGTCAGGTGGTTGAGGACGGCACACCGAAGGAGCTGACCAGCGGCACCGGACGGTTCGCTGCCCTGAACGCCGCCTGGCAGGATTCGCTCGTCTAGTGTGTTTCGCCTGCCCAGGAGCTGAATTTCGTTCTCCCGCAGGTTGTCGAGTACACTTGTAAAGTTGCTTCGCCGGGAGGGAAACCTTCCGAAGCAGTGGTTACGGGGTGTGGCGCAGCTTGGTAGCGCGCGTCGTTCGGGACGACGAGGTCGCAGGTTCAAATCCTGTCACCCCGACCAAAACAAAGAAGGACCTGCTGTTTTCAGCGGGTCCTTTTTTGCTGCCCTTTGATGGTTCGATCCCGCCGCCCAGCCGGAACCCACCGGCAAGGCATGCGTATTCCGGCTGAGCTGAGTCCATTCGACCGGGCGCCCTTGAATCATCCGGTCCCGGCGGTAGGCTCGGGTTCACTCTCTGTCTAGCTGCCCAGGAGCCTCGCCATGGCTGTTCGCGTTGACCTCAACATTTCCCTGGACGGATACGCCACCACCACGGACCAGACACCGGAGCACCCGTTCGGCCAGGACTGGGGCCGGCTCGTCGGCGCGTATGCAGCCACCCGGACCTTCCGCGAGCGGGTACTGCTCGAGACCGGCGGCGAAGGGACTACGGGCGTGGATGACAAGTATGCCCAGGCCTACTTCGACGAGATCGGGGCTGAGATCATGGGGGCCGGCATGTTTGGCCTGCATAATTTCCCCGATGATCCGGATTGGCAGGGCTGGTGGGGCGAAGAGCCTCCGTTCCGCGTTCCGGTCTACGTCCTGACGCATACGCCGCGCCCGCTGATCGAAATGGCTAACGGTACCCGGTTCGAGTTCCTCACCGCCTCCCCCGAAGAAGCGCTGGACCTGGCCACGGAAACTGCCGCGGGCAAGGACGTCAGGGTGGGCGGGGGCCCCACGGTGGTCAAGTCATTTCTGGAGGCCGGTCTGGTCGACCAGCTGCATGTGGGCATCACCCCCATCCTGCTGGGCCGCGGCATCAACCTGTGGGAGGGGCTCCGCGGCCTCGAAGACGCCTACGACGTCAGTGCGGAAACGGCGGAAAGCGGCGTGGTGCACCTGACCTTCCGGGGCTGAAACAAAGCGGCCCCGGGAAATCCCGGGGCCGTTTTCAGGAGATGCTAGACGAACGCTTTTCCGGTAAGCCGTTCGTACGCGTCGACGTAGCGGGCGCGGGTGCGCTCGACGACGTCGGCAGGCAGGGCGGGAGGCTGCGTGTCTGAAGCCTTGTCCCAGCCGGACTCGGGGGAGGTCAGCCAGTCCCGGACATACTGCTTGTCGAAGGACGGCTGGGCCTGGCCGGGCTCGTACAGGGACGCATCCCAGAACCGTGAGGAATCCGGGGTCAGCACCTCATCGCCCAGAGTGACCAGTCCGGTAGCCGGATCCAGCCCGAACTCCACCTTGGTGTCCGCCAGGATGATCCCCCGCTCCCGGGCAACCGCCTCGGCAGTCGTGTAGATTTCCAGCGTCAGGGTGCGGATCTTCGCGGCGGTCTCGGCACCCACGGCGGCGACGACGGCGTCGTAATTAATGTTCTCGTCATGCTCGCCCACCTCTGCCTTGGCCGACGGCGTGAAGATTGCCGGCTCCAGCCGCGAGCCGTCCACCAGGCCGGCTGGCAGCGGCACGTCGCAAACGGTCTGCGAGTTCTTGTACTCGATGAGCCCGGACCCGGTGAGGTAGCCTCGGGCGATGGCTTCCACCGGGTACATCTCCAGCTTTTTGCAGATCATGGCCCGCCCGGCGACTTCGGCCGGAACGCCTTCGTCGGCAGAAATCACGTGGTTGGGAATGCTCTTCAGCTGGTCGAACCACCACAGGCTGAGCTGTGTCAGGATCCGGCCCTTGTCCGGGATGGTGCTGGAAAGGACGTGGTCGTAGGCGCTGATCCGGTCGCTTGCGACCACCAGCACCCGGTCATCCGGAGCGTCCTCGCCAGCCGGAACATACAGGTCGCGGACCTTCCCGGAATAGATGTGCTTCCAGCCCTGCAGCTGCGGTGCCTGGCTCATGAAAGTTCCTTCTCATTGTCGATGCCCGCGCTGCCAGCCGGCACCACAATCTCGCCGAGTGAAGCCTTGAGTGCAATATCGGTGCGGTGCTGCGAACCTTCCAAACCGATCTCGGCGACACCCGCATAGGCAAGATCCCGGGCCTGCACCAGGTCCTGGCCCAGGGCCACAACGGCGAGCACCCGGCCCCCGGCGCTGACGATTTCCGCGGCGTCGAGCCGGGTTCCGGCGTGCAGCACGTGCACGCCTTCGATCGCTTCCGCTTCCACCAGGCCCAGGATCGGATCACCGGTGCGCGGAGTGTCAGGGTAGTTTTCGGAGGCGACGACGACGGCGACGGCCGTGCGTGCGTCCCACTTCAGCTGCTCCATGGCGTCCAGTTCGCCCTTGGCCGCTGCCAGCAGCAGCCCGCCGAGCGGGGTCTTCAGCCGGGCCAGGACCGCCTGGGTTTCCGGATCGCCGAAGCGGGCGTTGAACTCGATGACGCGCATACCGCGGGAGGTCAGGGCCAGTCCGCAGTACAGCACGCCCACGAACGGGGTGCCGCGGGCCGCCATTTCATCCACTGTCGGCTGGGCGACGCGGGCAATAACGTCGTCCACCAGATTTGCCGGGGCCCACTCCAGCGGCGAGTAAGCACCCATGCCGCCGGTGTTGGGGCCTTCGTCATTGTCAAAGATGCGCTTGAAGTCCTGTGCGGGGGCGAGCGGCACCACGTGCCGACCGTCTGAGAGGACAAACAGGGAGACTTCGGGTCCGTCGAGGTATTCCTCGATCACCACGGTGCCGCCGGCGTCGAAGCAGGCCTGCGCGTGCGCGATTGCCTCATCCCGGTCGGAAGTGACGACGACGCCCTTCCCGGCGGCAAGCCCGTCGTCCTTAACTACGTAGGGCGCACCGAAGGTGTCCAGCGCGTCTGCCGCTTCCTCGGCTGTGGCAGCAACCCGGGCCATGGCCGTGGGGACGTTGGCTGCGGCCATGATCTGCTTGGCGAACGCCTTGGAGGCTTCGAGCTGCGCCGCTTCGCGGGACGGGCCGAAGACCGGAACACCGGCGTCGCGCAGCGCATCGGATACGCCGGCGGCGAGCGGAGCCTCCGGCCCCACGATCACCAGCTCTGAACCGAGGCTGCGGGCCAGTTCGGTCACGGCCGCGGGATCGCTGGCGTTGACGGGATGGACTGGCACAATCTGGGCGATTCCCGCGTTACCGGGAGCCGCATGGACTTCCGAAACGTAGGGATCGGCCAGCAATGCCCGGACAATGGCGTGTTCGCGGCCACCGGGGCCGACAACGAGAACCTTCACAATCATTCAGCGTATGGCAGGAACGCGGCACCGTAAAAGCCGCGGACTAAGCATGACGGCATCCCGCCGGACGGTTTGACCCTGAAGCGTTGCCCACGCGCCGCTGGCAGGCGGATAGTAAATGGTGGCGGATGCAACGGCTCCGCCGGCGGGCGGTGAGGTAGACGGGCACGACGGCTGTGCCGGGGCGGTCATCGCTCCCCTGCCTCACCGCGCGCGCCGCCTGATTTTTCCGGACCACGTCCCGTCCCAGCGGGCGGGACCGGCCGGGTTGTTTCCTGCCACCGCGGATCCTCCCTTGCAGCCGTCTCTGTGGGCGCAAAGCTACCGTCCGGTCTCCTTGCCGGCAACAACCCGTTCCGCTTCAGTGCGTGCGTCCCGGGCTGCGCGCCGGACTTTCGTAGACTGGCAGTATGTCTGCCACTTTTACTGCCGCTGATGCCGTCGAACTCGCCGTTGTGGAACGCAACGGTTTCATTGAGTCCCGGCACGCGGGGTCTGCCGTCGTCCTCTCCGGAGACGGGTCGGTGGTGACCGCCCTCGGCGATATTACGACGCCGGTCTTCCCCCGGTCCTCCCTCAAACCCTTCCAGGCGGTTGCCGCCATGCAGGCCGGTGTTCCCCTGCGCGGACCGCAGGTGGCACTCGCCGCGGCAAGCCACACCGGAGCCAAGGAACACACCGACGTCGTCCGCGGCATGCTGGAGGCCGCAGGCCTGACCGAAGACCACCTCCAGTGCCCGGCGGACTGGCCGCAGAATGAGGAAGCCCGGACAGCACTGATCCGTGCAGGTAAGGGCAAGCAGAAGATTGCCTTCAACTGCTCCGGCAAACATGCCGCGTTCCTGTGGGCGTGCACCGAAAACGGCTGGGACACCGGCACATACCTGGACCCCCGGCATCCGATGCAGCAGGGCGTGGCCCGCGTCGTCGAAGAATACTGCGGTGAGACGCCGGCCCACTGGGCCGTCGATGGCTGCGGCGCACCCCTGGCTGCGGTATCCCTGACCGGCCTTGCCCGGGGAATCGGCCGGCTGGCCCAGGCCCCGTCCGGCAAACACGGTGACGCGCGTGCCGCAACCGTGGCCACCGCCATGCTCGACTACCCCTGGGCCGTGCACGGTGCCGGCAAGGAAAACACCACGGTCATGGAGGACCTCGGGGTCATCGCCAAGAGCGGCGCCGAAGGTGTCCTGGTCCTGGGTACCAGCACCGGCGCTTCCGTGGCGCTCAAGATGCTCGACGGCAATGGACGGGCCGCAACACTGGTTGGACTGACCCTGCTCGCAGCCAGCGGCGCGATCGATCCGGAGGCTGTCTTCAAGGTCCTCGCCAAGGTGGTGCCTCCGGTCCTCGGCGGCGGCAACCCGGTCGGCAGCCTCCGGCTCGCCGCCCCCGTCACCGCGCTGCTGGACTAAGGCGTGGCGCGACGCAGGATCTCCGCCGCCGACGGCAGGACAGCGCTCTCTGCGGCGGCTGCCGGCGGAACGGACCGCGCAACGACGGCGACCGCCGTGCGCTATGCCCTCGAAGAGCTGGCCGAGCGGGTGCCGGGCAACAGCGTGGAAGTCCGGGTGCCGCCGTTCGGCGTTACGCAATGCATCCCGGGTCCCCGCCACACCCGCGGCACGCCGCCGAACGTGGTGGAGACAGACGCCGCCACCTGGCTGGCCCTGGTAACCGGCGCCCAATCCTGGGCCGGAGCCGTCGCCGCCGGGAAAGTCTCTGCCTCGGGGCTTCGCGCCGACCTTAACGAGTGCCTCCCGTTGTTCCCGGAGCTTGGCGCCGGCGTCGGGCAGTAGCCTCTACTCCCGGTAGAATTCCCGTATGACTTCAGAGCAGCACAGCCCTGAGCGGCGCGAGATCACCATTCGCCGAGCTCCCCGCTTCGTTCCCTTTATGGTGCTGGGCGCGGTTGCCGCCTTCGTCGTGGCCATCATCATGGCCTACACCGGACCGGAGAACGCGCAGTACACCCGTGAGTCGGTTCTGGGCTTCTTCTTCGTGATCCTCGCGCTTCCCGGCGTCGCACTTGGCTCGATTCTTGCGCTCGTGCTGGACCGCATCAGTGTCCGCCGCGCCGAGCACGCCGTCGTCGAGGCCGCCGATGACGAGCCCGGAAACACCGGCGGGTCCCCCACCGCGTAACGCACTGTCCCAGAGCCGGTTGCACGCGGTGACCATGAGAGAATAACTCCTATGGCACGCGGTGACGGAAAGCTTTCCCACGATCTCATGCCCGGCGAGAAAGGACCGCAGGACGCCTGCGGTGTATTCGGTGTCTGGGCCCCCGGCGAAGAGGTAGCGAAGCTTACCTATTACGGTCTGTATGCGCTGCAGCACCGCGGACAGGAGTCCGCCGGCATCGCAACCAGCGACGGCAACCGGATAAGCGTATATAAGGACATGGGCCTGGTCTCCCAGGTCTTTGATGAGACCACCCTCAACACCCTGCTGGGGCACATCGCCATCGGTCACTGCCGCTACTCCACTACCGGCGGCTCCCACTGGGCCAACGCGCAGCCGACCCTCGGCGCGACCGCCTCCGGCACCGTAGCCCTGGCCCACAACGGCAACCTCACCAACTCCGCTGAACTGTATGAACTGATCCTGGAACGCCAGGGCCGCCCCCGCGCGGGCGAAATCGCGCAGGGCAACACCTCTGACACGGCCCTGGTCACCGCGCTCCTCAATGGCACGGACGGCCGCTCGCTGGAAGCAACCGCCCTGGAACTGCTGCCCAAGCTGCGCGGCGCGTTCTCGTTCGTCTTTATGGACGAAGGCACGCTTTACGCCGCCCGCGACACCTACGGCGTCCGGCCGCTGGTCCTTGGCCGGCTGAACCGCGGCTGGGTCGTCGCTTCCGAAGGGTCTGCCCTGGCCACGGTCGGTGCGACCTTCATCCGCGAGATCAAGCCCGGTGAGTTCATCGCGATCGATGAGAACGGTGTCCGTTCCCAGATGTTCGGCGAACCGACTCCTGCCGGCTGCGTGTTCGAGTACGTCTATCTGGCCCGGCCCGATGCCACCATCAACGGCCGCTCGGTCTATGAGTCCCGCGTCGAAATGGGCCGCCAGCTGGCCCGCGAAAACTCCGTGGAAGCCGACATTGTGATTCCGGTACCGGAATCGGGCACCCCCGCTGCCGTGGGCTACGCCGAGCAGTCCGGCATCCCGTTCGCCCACGGCTTCGTCAAGAATTCATATGTGGGCCGCACCTTCATCCAGCCCAGCCAGACCCTGCGCCAGCTGGGCATCAAGCTGAAGCTCAATGCTTTGGAATCCGTGATCCGCGGCAAGCGTGTGGTGGTGGTGGACGACTCGATCGTCCGCGGCAACACCCAGCGTGCCATCGTGCGCATGCTGCGGGAGGTCGGGGCGAAGGAAGTCCACGTCAAAATCTCCTCTCCGCCTGTTCAGTGGCCGTGCTTCTACGGCATCGATTTCGCCTCCCGGGCAGAACTGATCGCCAACGGCGCCGAGGTCGAAGAGATCTGCACATCCATCGGAGCGGACACCCTGGCCTACATCTCCGGCGACGGCATGATCGGGGCTACCCAGCAGCCGCGTGAGAAGCTCTGCACGGCCTGCTTCACCGGCGACTATCCCATCGAGCTTCCCTCCGCTGACCGCCTGGGCAAGAACCTGCTGGAGAACCCCGCGGACGCGGACGGCTCCAACGGCTGCGATCCCGGACCGGACAGTGAATTCGAGACCCTCCTGACCCCGACAGACAAGAAAGAATCAGTATGAGCGCGAGCGAAAACGCCATCACCTACGCCTCCGCAGGTGTGGACGTCGAAGCCGGTGACAAGGCCGTTGAACTGATGAAGGCGGCCGTCAAGGCCACCCATAATGACAACGTCATCGGTGGGGTCGGCGGATTCGCCGGACTCTACGACGTCTCCCGGCTCCTGACCTACAAGAAGCCGCTGCTGGCAACCTCCACGGACGGTGTCGGCACCAAGGTGGCCATCGCCCAGGCCCTGGACATCCACCACACCATCGGGTTCGACCTGGTTGGCATGGTGGTGGATGACATTGTGGTGGTTGGCGCTGAACCGCTGTTTATGACCGATTACATTGCCTGCGGCAAGGTGGTCCCCGAACGCATCGCGGACATTGTGCGCGGCATTGCCGCTGCCTGTGAAGTTGCCGGCACCGCCCTGGTTGGTGGAGAGACCGCCGAGCATCCTGGCCTGCTCGGCGTTGATGAGTACGACGTCGCCGGTGCCGCCACCGGCGTGGTGGAAGCAGCGGACCTGCTCGGCCCGGAGCGCGTGCGCAACGGCGACGTCGTTATTGGCATGGCATCCTCCGGCATCCACTCCAACGGCTACTCCCTGGTCCGCCGCGTCATCAACCACGCAGGCTGGCAGCTCGAGCGCCAGATTCCGGAACTGGGACGTACCCTCGGCGAAGAACTACTGGAGCCGACCCGCGTGTACGCCGCAGACTGCCTGGACCTGGCACGGTTCGCCCCCGCCGGTGTCCATGGTTTCAGCCACGTGACCGGCGGCGGTCTGGCCGCTAACCTGGCCCGCGTGCTGCCCAAGGGCATGGAAGCCACCATTGACCGCTCCACCTGGGAGCTTCCCCCGGTCTTCAAGCTTGTGGGCGAACTCGGCAACGTCCCGCTCCCGGATCTGGAGCGGACGCTGAACCTCGGCGTGGGTATGGTCGCAATCGTCGACGCCGCCGGTGCCGATGCCGCGCTGGCCCGCCTCGCCGAGCGCGGAGTCCCGGCCTGGACCATGGGCACCGTGGGAACCGCAGGGGAACCCGACACCGCGAACCCGGACTATGTCCAGGGCGCCAAGGGTGTCGACGGCGGTGCCGTCCGCCTGGTTGGCAGCTACGCCTAAGCGCCCAACAGCGTTCAATGCAAAAGAGGGTGGTCACTGCAGCGGCAGTGGCCACCCTCTTTTTGCGTGTGCCTGCAGCTCAGCCAAAATAGCCGCTTAAACGCCCTTCAGCGGATCCACCGATTGGTGATCCGCTGAAGGAGGGCAATTGGCTTGCCGAAGAACGATTCGTTCGCTGCATCTATCCGATGCGGCGGGAACCCTCGTCCTCGTCGTCATCATCGCCAAATTGATCTGCGTACTTATCCTCGTACGCCGAGTAGTCCGGCTCGGCCGGTTCCTCGGGATATCGACTCGAAGGACGGCTCGTAGGTCCCGACAGCTCACGCTGGAGGGCCGAGTAGTCCGTGGCAGGAGTGAAGTACTTCATCTCGCGTGCCTGCTTGGTTGCTTTTGCCTTTTGACGGCCGCGCCCCATGGCGTGACCCCCTTTTTGCGTCGATCCGGAGGTGGTCGCTCGGGCAGGAGAGCGAGGCCCCGGAATTTGGTCAATTTGTCGTAACTACAGGTTACATGTTTTCCCGCGTCGTTGTGCCCCTGCATGACCTCACGCGCACTCAACTTCCAAGTTTACGCCTGCTCCGCTACCGGCGTGTACTGCGCTGTCACCTGCAAATTCGCTAAAGTCAGGGGGGAACAGACGTTGCGGGACACCAGCGAGGCCAGGAACAGGGAGGACAGACGTTCACCATGAGCGATCAGAAGCGGACGCCACGGGCAGGTTTACCCCTGCCCGGGAAGTCCCTGCGGCCCTCTCCGCCAGTGAAGGGCAACGCCGTCCCCAAGGGTTCCGGGGCGGCTCCTCCCGCTGCGAAGGCAGCACCGCCTGTCCGGAACAACCCCGCTACAAGGAGCATTCCCGTTATCAAGCCGCAGCAGCCAGCCGACAGTGGGCGCCCCGCACCGGGTGCTTCTCCCCAAAACAAGGCCGACCAGCCCGGCAAGGCCGGTAAACCGGGGAAGACAGGTAAGCGCGCTCCCGGTGCCAAGCGGCCTGCCCCGGCCAAGAAGGGCACCGTGGCCAAGGGGCTGCTCGGTTCAAAGGGTGGGGCCAAGCGGCCGCCCCTGCGCACCGGCCCCGGTGCCAAGAACGCCTCTGGACCAGCCGACGAGCCCACGAGTCCTGAGCCCACGGACCATAAATCAGAACCTGCCCAAGCCGCAGAACCGGGGTCCGGGTCCGCAGAGCCGGCAGCGGAACAGGCCAATGCTCCGGAGCCTGCGCCAGTCCCCATCCTCGCCGATTTGGTCTCCCACACCGAGGCGCCGGCGTGGCTCTCGCGCGATGGGTCCCGTGACGTCGAAGTCTGGACTGAAGTATTCGAGTCCGAGACGCTGCAGGCTGCCCCGCTTGAACCCGTTGTCATTCCGGCCGAAGACGTACATCTGGTGGAACCGTCCCTGGACACTCCTTCCATCAGCGCTGAGGCAGCCGAGGCTGCTTCACTTCTGGAAGCCGCGGCCGAGGTGCGGGCGGTGTCGGAGGAGGCAGCAGAAGCCGGCAAACAGGCCGGCATCACCGAACCCGCCCCCGAAGGCACCGAAATCGCCGTTGATGCCGGTGAGGGCCTCACCGAGCTGGAACCAGCCACCGGGGATGCCGCCGCTCAGCCTGAGGCTGACGGAAGCGAAAACGGCGAGGAAACCGAAGAGTCAGCGGCAGCTCCTGAACGAGCTGATCCGGTTGAACCAGCTGAACCGGGCGAAAAAGCTGATCCGGTTGAACCAGCTGAACCGGGCACTGCACCTGACCAGCTGGCCCGCCCCGCTGAAGACACCGGTGATGCTGCCGCTGATGCTGAAGCCGATACTGAAGCTGGCTCTGACGAGGTTGCAGGGGCTGCAGGCTCGACCGAGGCCGCGGAGACTACGGAGTCAGAGCCGGACGAGGACTCTGCGGACACCGCGGAGGATGGCGGCGCAGCGGATATTGCCGGAACCTCCAGCCCCGCCGGCTCCACCGGCGCGCAGCCCATCATCGCCACGGCGGTAGTCAGCGGAGACAGCACCGATGTGTCCGCGCCGGTCACCGATTCGTTTGCCTCCCTCTCGCTGACCAAAAAGGTCCCGGCCGGGGATCCGGCAGATACCGGCATCACCCACGTTGTCCGTCCTTCCGGTTCCACCGCAGTGCCCGCCGATTCGCGGCGGGCCCGGCGCACCCGGGAAGCAGAGGAAGCCGCAGCCAAGATCAGTGGCAGCAGCAGGACCACCCGCATGCTGGTCCTCATCGGATCGATCCTGATTATTGTCCTGCTGGGTATCTGGCTGGCCACGGTCGTAGCCGACAGCAACCGGGAGGAGGGTGTCCTGGAGGATTCGGTGGCTCCCATCGACCTGGAAGCAGGCGCCTGCATCCAGGACTTCCAGAGCGTGAACGCAGAGGTCACGGTTGTCACCTGCGACACCCCGCACAACGCGCAGCTGGTCGCCAGCGAGTCCTACCTCAATTCGGATTCCTTCCCGGGCCCGGACGCGCTGGCGGCCAAGGCCGAGGAAGTCTGTTCCTCCGTGATGTACACGGACGCTGCCTCCAAGTACGCGGACCTGGAACTGAACCGCGCCGTCCCGACGCAGAGCTCCTGGGATGCAGGCGACCGCCGGGTGGACTGCTTCGTGGTCGCGCCTGGTGAAGAGCTCTCCGAATCCCTCATCGTCCAGCCGTAGGAATACCGTCCTGCCCTGCCCCTGGTAGGGCAGGGGGAAACACACAAAAAACCGGGAGACCGCCAGCGGCGGGCTTCCGGCTTTTTGCGTGCCCTGGGACTATCCGACCGGCGCCACGGCCTCAACGGTGAGGCCTTGGGCAGCGTGTTCATCACCGATGCCTTCGGGACGATCCACCAGGACGGTGTCGCCGTCGGAAATCCGGCCCGCCAGGATGCCCTTGGCGAGTTTGTCGCCGATTTCGCGCTGCACCAGCCGGCGCAGCGGCCGGGCGCCGTAGGCCGGATCGTATCCGGTCAGCGCCAGCCACTCGCGCGCTGCGTCGGTGACCTTCAGGGTCAGGCGGCGGTCCTTCAGCCGGGCGGCGAGCCCGCGGACCTGGATGTCCACGATCTGGGACAGCTCTTCCAGGGTCAGCGGGTCGAAGAGGATGATGTCGTCCAGCCGGTTCAGGAACTCCGGCTTGAAGTTGGCGTTGACCATGGACATCACTGATTCACGTTTCTGGTCCTCGTTCAGCCCCGGGTCCACCAGGAACTGGGACCCGAGGTTGGAGGTCAGGATCAGGATCACGTTGCGGAAGTCCACGGTACGGCCCTGCCCGTCCGTCAGCCGCCCGTCGTCGAGAACCTGCAGCAGGATGTCGAAGACGTCAGGGTGGGCCTTCTCCACCTCGTCCAGCAGGATGACGGAGTAGGGGCGTCGGCGGACTGCCTCGGTGAGCTGGCCGCCTTCCTCATACCCGACGTATCCGGGAGGAGCCCCAACCAGGCGGGACACGGTGTGCTTTTCGGCATACTCGCTCATGTCCATACGGACTATGGCGCGTTCGTCGTCGAAAATGAATTCCGCAAGGGCCTTGGCCAGTTCGGTCTTGCCGACGCCGGTGGGGCCGAGGAACAGGAAGGAACCGGTAGGCCGGTCCGGATCGCTGACCCCGGCGCGGGAACGGCGGACGGCGTCCGCCACGGCGGAGACGGCACTGCTCTGGCCGATCAGCCGTGAACCGATGACTGATTCCATCTCCAGCAGCTTCTGGGACTCGCCCTGGAGCATGCGGCCGGCCGGGATCCCGGTCCAGGCGGAGACCACTTCGGCGATGTCGTCGGCGGTGACTTCCTCGGAGACCATCAGTTCCCTGGCCTCCTCACCGAACTGGTCCTGCTCAGCTTCCTGCGCCGCATCGAGTTCCTTCTGCATGGCCGGGATCTCGCCGTACAGGATCCGGGATGCCTCGGCCAGATCGCCGTCGCGCTGGGCTTTTTCAGCCAGCGAACGCAGTTCGTCGATGCGAGCCTTGATGTCGCCAACGCGGTTGAGGCCAGCCTTCTCTGCCTCCCAGCGGGCATTGAGGGCGGCGAGCTGTTCCTTCTTGTTCGCCAAGTCCGCACGGAGCACTTCGAGGCGTTCCAGCGAGGCCTCATCCGTTTCCCCGGAGATAGCCAGTTCCTCCATGGTGAGCCTGTCCACGGCGCGGCGCAGCTCATCGATTTCCTCCGGAGCAGAGTCGATCTCCATCCGCAGCCGTGACGCAGCCTCATCGACCAGATCAATGGCCTTGTCCGGAAGCTGGCGGCCGGTGATGTACCGGTTGGAGAGGTTAGCCGCCGCGACCAGCGCCGAGTCGGCGATCGCCACCTTGTGGTGCGCTTCGTAGCGTTCCTTCAGGCCGCGGAGGATGCCGATGGTGTCCGCAACGCTGGGCTCCCCCACGAAGACCTGCTGGAAACGGCGCTCCAGCGCGGCGTCCTTCTCCACATTTTCACGGTATTCGTTCAGCGTAGTGGCGCCGATCAGGCGCAGTTCGCCGCGGGCCAGCATCGGCTTGAGCATGTTGCCGGCGTCCATGGATCCTTCAGCCGCCCCTGCGCCCACAACGGTGTGCATCTCATCGATGAAGGTGACGATCTGCCCTTCGGCACTGGCGATCTCCTCCAGTACGGCCTTGAACCGTTCTTCAAACTCGCCGCGGTACTTCGCCCCCGCCACCATTGAACCCAGGTCCAGCGAGAGCAGGGTCTTGCCGCTCAGGCTCTCAGGCACGTCCCCCGCCACGATCCGCTGCGCCAGGCCTTCGACGACGGCGGTCTTGCCAACCCCGGGTTCGCCAATCAGCACAGGGTTGTTCTTCGTCCGGCGGCTCAGCACCTGGATGACCCGGCGGATTTCGGCGTCGCGGCCGATGACGGGGTCCAGCTTTCCGGACCGGGCCAGTTCGGTGAGGTCGGTGCTGAATTTTTCCAGTGCCTGGAAGGTGTTCTCCGGATCGGCATTCGTCACTTTACGGTCTCCTCGGACGGTGGGAAGGGCTGCGGCCAGCACATCGCGGCCGGCATTATTGTTCCGCAGCGCTTGGCCTGCGGGCCCGTTGTCAACTGACAGGGCCAACAGCAGATGCTCAGTGGAAACGTAGGCGTCACCGAGCTGGGTTGCCTCCTGCTGCGCTGCGTTGATGACCTGCAGGAGGGGACGCGAGAACTGGGGCTGCTGGACGGAGGACCCGGAGCTGGAGGGCAGGTCGTGGATGGCGTTGCTGGCTGCGACGCTGACGGCGTCGGGATTGGCGCCGGCCGCTTTGAGCAGGGCCACGGCCACACCCTGGCGCTGGTCCATCAGCGCCTTCAGCAAATGGGCAGGCTCAATCTGGGGGTTTCCGGCAGTAGTCGCATTCATGGCGGCGGACTGAAGCGCCTCTTGGCTCTTATTCGTGAACTTCGTATCCACAGCGGGCTCCTTCTCGGGCTCGGAGAACAACCAAACAAGCTCTCGGTGGACTGCCCAATTGGAGAACCCTGACGGTCCTGCCATCTGGCTTCATCCGACCATGCTCAACAAGATTGAGTGTAGTCCACTCAAGGTTGGACGTAAAGTTATCCACAGGCAGTTGCGTGCGCCTGGAGCAGGTTTACTCGGGTCCGGGTAACGGGCTGTGATCCCGCTCGAATTCCTCCCTCACCCGCACCCATTCGTCGTTCCGGGCGTGATACAGCTCTTTATCGGCGCCCTCCATGGTTCGCCAGTCCCGGTCTATCGGACGCACCTCCCGGTTATCAAGGTGTGCGGTGAGGTTATCGAGGAAGAACTCCCAGCCCGGCCCTGCCGCCCACTCATTGACGTCCGGGGTCATAACGGCAAATCTCTTGCGCACGGAAGCGTAGAGCAGCTCCACCCGCGTGGCCCCGTCTTCGTCGGACAGATGGATTTCCAGCTCACCGTCGTTCCCATGCGGCGGGATCCAGGAAAGCGTCAGCAGCCGCGGTGGATCACACCGCAGGATGGCCCCCTGGGAGAAGCCAGGCACCTCATAGTCGCCCCCTCGTCGAAAGTCGCCCGTCGGCTCCACAAAGTAGGCTCCAATACTGGAGGGGTCGGTCAGTGCATTCCACACCGCTCCGATGGGCTGTGGAAGAACCCGTCCGATCACCAGCATGCGCGCATGCCCAGCCTGTATCTGACGGAGCCCGAAGGACCGTTCGGTTTCGGAAAGTTCCACATCCAGCTCGGACATACACCGCTCCTTCAGCTTGCCGGCGTTGCGGTTCTGAGGAGTAACTCCGGATCGATACGGCGGTCTGGCCGGGCACCCCGGAACCGGTTCTATGAGATGGGACACACCCAGCCCTTCTTGGAGGTTAGCAGGGAAAACCGGCTCAGGACAGGCTTCAAGGCAGGACCGTGCACCTTCCACCGCCAGCCCCGCAGGCCTCTCCTTTCGGGGGTCAGCCCTCCGAAACCTACCGCTGACTAGGCACTTTGATAGCCTGAAATCTCCGAGACTAAGGAACCTTTCTTTTTTCGCCCCACTTCGAAAAGGACCCGATGATCAGCCCGGAAGCGGAAACTCCGCCCGAATCAGCCGCCAAAACCCGTGTCAACAAGACGGTATTTACCGGGTCCGCCATCGGCATTATCGCCATAGCGGTGTGGGCCATGGTCTCCACCGAATCGGCGGAGTCGGTCATCGGCACGATGGTCGGCTGGGTGTCCACGAACATGGGGTGGTACTACTTCCTGGTCGTCACCTTGGTCGTCATCTTCGTCCTCGTTATCGCCCTCTCCGGCGTCGGCAGGACAAAGCTCGGCCCAGACCATTCCAAGCCGCAGTTCGGGCTGTTTACCTGGGGCGCCATGCTGTTCGCCGCCGGGATCGGCATCGACCTGATGTTCTTCTCAGTCTCCGAACCCGTCACCCAGTTCCTCGCCCCGCCCCAGGGCGACGGTTCCACCGCTGAGGCGGCACGCCAGGCGCTGGTATGGACCCTGTTCCACTACGGCATCACGGGCTGGGCGCTTTACGCCCTCATGGGACTGGCACTGGGATATTTCGCCTACCGGCACAACCTCCCGCTGAGCATCCGCTCCGCGCTGTATCCGATCTTCGGTAAGAAGATCGACGGTCCACTGGGCCATGGCGTGGACATAGCGGCCCTGCTCGGCACCATCTTCGGCATCGCTACTTCACTGGGCATCGGCGTCGTGCAGCTGAACTACGGACTGAACTTCATGTTCGATGTTCCGGAGAACGTCAGCGTCCAAATCGCGCTGATCGCGCTGTCCGTAGCCATGGCCACCGTCTCGGTGGTCTCCGGCGTGGAGAAGGGTATCCGCCGCCTCTCCGAGCTCAACGTCATCCTGGCAGTCGGCCTGATGCTGTTCGTCCTCATTGCCGGCAAAACCAGCTTCCTGTTCGACGGGATCGTGCAGAACACCGGCGATGTCCTCAGCCGCTTCCCCGGCATGACGCTGGACACGATGGCCTACGACAGGCCGGACGAGTGGCTCTCCAGCTGGACCCTGTTCTTCTGGGCCTGGTGGATCGCCTGGGCTCCGTTCGTGGGCCTGTTCCTGGCGCGTATTTCCCGCGGCCGGACCATCCGCCAGTTTGTCCTGGGCACCATGGTTGTCCCCTTCGCCTTCATCCTGCTGTGGATCTCCATCTTCGGGAACAGCGCCCTGGACCTGGTGATGGGCGGAAACGCCGCGTTCGGCGAGGTCGCCATGAACCAGCCCGAGCGGGCGTTCTACGGCTTGCTGGAGCAGTACCCCTGGGCGCCTGCCACTGCTGCCATCGCCACCTTCACCGGATTGCTGTTTTACGTCACCTCCGCTGACTCCGGTGCGCTGGTCATGGCGAACTTCACCTCCCACCTCAAGGACGCCGATTCGGACGCCCCGAAGTGGATGCGGGTCTTCTGGGCCGTGGTCACCGGACTGCTCACCCTGGCCATGCTGATGGTGGGCGGTGTGAGCACGCTGCAGAACGCCACGATCATCATGGGCCTGCCGCTGTCCATCCTGCTGCTGTTCATCATGCTCGGTGTCTATAAGGCGCTGCGGGTGGAGAACTCGCTGGCCGCCAGTTTCCGGGCCTCCCTGCCCGGCATGATCGCCGGCCGCGGCGGCGGAGATGCCCGGGGTGGACGTTCCTGGCGCCAGCGGCTCACCCGTGCCATGACCTATCCCGGACCCAAGCAGGCAGCCCGCTTCGTGGAAAGCGTCGCCTACCCCGCCCTGCAGGAGGTCCACGACGAACTCGAATCCAAGGGGGCGGAGGTTTCCCTCTCCCTCACCGGCTGCGGTTCAAACGACATCCGCTCCGCAGACCTCACCGTCGGACTAGCGGACGAGCGTCCCTTCAAATACCAGGTCTACCCCGTCCAGTACGAGACGCCGTCCTATGCGCTGCGCAGCGCTTCGACGGACACCAAATACTTCCGCATGGAGGTCTTTTCGCTCGAAGGCAGCCACGGTTACGACGTGATGGGCTACACGAAGGAGCAGCTGATTACCGACGTCCTGGATCACTACGAACGACACCTCGAATTCCTGCACCTCAACCGCGAGGTGCCCGGCAACACCGCAATCACCGAAGACCCGGTTGGCAAAGACAACTGGGATGCCGACTTTGTCGGCGAGGAGGAAAAAGTATGACCAACACGGCGAACACCGCAAACACGGCCACGCTTTTCATCGATGGTGAGTGGGTCCCCGCTTCCGACGGCGGCACCCGTGAGATCCACAACCCGGCCGACGGCGAACACGTAGTAACGGTTTCCGAGGCCACCCGCGCTGACACGGAGAAGGCCATCACGGCTGCCCGCGCCGCTTTTGACCGCGGTGAGTGGGCGGCTGTTCCCGCCCCGGAGCGGGGCGACTTCCTGCTGCGCGTCGCGGCGGAACTGCGCGCCCGCAAGGATGAGTTCGCCCGCGCCGAAACCCTCGACACCGGCAAGCGCCTGGTGGAGAGCCAGATCGACATGGACGACATCGCTGCCTGCTTCTCCTACTTTGGCAAAATCGCCGGCCAGAACGCCGGCCGGATTGTCGACGCCGGGGATCCCGGCGTTGTCTCCCGGGTCGAGTACGAGCCGGTCGGCGTCTGCGGGCTGATCGCCCCGTGGAACTATCCTCTGCTGCAGGCCGCGTGGAAGATCGCCCCGGCCCTGGCGGCCGGATGCACCTTCGTACTGAAGCCCTCGGAGCTCACGCCGTCCACCTCCATCCTCATGATGAAGGTCCTGGCGGATCTTGGCCTGCCCCGCGGCACGGCCAACCTGGTGCTCGGAGCCGGGGCTGTTGCCGGCGCACCGCTCTCCGAGTCCCCCGACGTCGACCTGGTCTCCTTTACCGGCGGTGTGGCCACCGGGAAGATCATCGCTGCCTCCGCCGCCGGAACGATCAAGAAGGTGGCACTTGAGCTCGGCGGCAAGAACCCCAACATCATCTTCGCGGATGCCGACTTCGACGCCGCAGTGGACAACGCGCTCAACGCCGCGTTCGTCCATTCCGGGCAGGTCTGCTCCGCCGGCGCCCGGCTGATCGTGGAAGAGCCCATCGCCGAACGCTTCGTGAATGAACTGGTCCGCCGGGCAGAGCAGATCCGGATGGGCGGGCCGTTCGACGACTCCGCAGAAACCGGTCCCCTGATCTCCGCGGCGCACCGGGACAAGGTAACCGCCTACGTCAACAAGGCCGTCGAGGAGGGCGCCCGCATCCGCTGCGGCGGAACCTGGGGCACCGGCGAGCTGGAAAAGGGCTTCTACTACGCCCCGACCGTGCTGGACAACGTCCGGCGCGGCAGTTCTGCCCTGGTGGACGAGGCCTTCGGCCCGGTCGTCACCGTCGAAACGTTCAACGGTGAGGACGAAGCCGTGGAGCTGGGCAATGACACCGACTACGGCCTGGCCGGAGCGGTCTGGTCGCAGGATGCGGGGAAGACCCAGCGTGTGGCCCGGCGGCTGCGGCACGGCACCATCTGGATCAACGACTTCCACCCCTACCTGCCGCAGGCCGAATGGGGCGGCTTCGGTGCCTCCGGCGTCGGCCGCGAGCTCGGCCCCACCGGGTTGGGCGAATACCAGGAAGCCAAGCACATCTACCAGAACATCAACCCCCAGGTAACCGGTTGGTTCCCCGACCATGGAAAGGCCAACTAGCTCCATGACTGATCTGCAGAAAACGGACTTCGACTACATCGTGATCGGCGGAGGCTCCGCCGGTGCCGCCGTCGCCGCGCGGCTCAGCGAGGATCCCGCCGTCGAAGTGGCGCTGGTGGAAGCCGGCGCCGATGACCGGGGAGTGGACGAAGTTCTCCAGCTGGACCGCTGGATGGAACTGCTGGAATCCGGCTACGACTGGGACTACCCGATCGAGCCGCAGGAAAACGGCAACTCGTTTATGCGCCACTCCCGCGCCAAGGTCATGGGCGGCTGTTCCAGCCACAACTCCTGCATCGCCTTCTGGGCGCCCCGGGAGGACATCGATGAATGGGAGACCAGGTTCGGTGCGGAGGGCTGGAACTCGGAGATGGCCTTCCGGCTGTACAAGCAGCTCGAATCCAACGAGGATGCCGGCCCCGATGCACCCCATCACGGTGCGGACGGCCCGGTGAAACTGATGAACGTGCCGCCGAGCGACCCCTGCGGCGTCGCCCTGCTGGACGCCTGTGAACAGGCCGGCATTCCGCGGACGAAGTTCAACACCGGGCAGACCGTCATCAACGGAGCCAATTTCTTCCAGATCAACCGGCGCCCGGACGGCACCCGCTCCTCGTCCTCCGTGTCCTACATCCATCCGATCCTGGAACGGAAGAACTTCACGCTGCTGACCGGGCTGCGCGCCCGTGAACTCAAATTCAATGATGCCAACCACTGCACCGGCGTCGACGTCGTGGACGGGCAGTTCGCCCGCACGCACACACTGAACGCCCGCACCGAGGTCATCCTCTCCGCCGGGGCGATTGATTCGCCCAAACTGCTGATGCTCTCCGGCATCGGCCCGAAGGAGCACCTGGCCGAACACGGCATCGAGGTGCGCGCAGACTCCCCCGGCGTGGGCTCGAACCTGCAGGACCACCCGGAGGGTGTTATCCAGTGGGAGGCGAAGCAGCCCATGACCGAAACCTCCACCCAGTGGTGGGAAATCGGCATCTTCACCCCCACTGAAGACGGCCTGGACCGCCCAGACCTGATGTTCCATTACGGCTCGGTGCCGTTTGACATGCACACGCTGAGGCAGGGTTTCCCCACCACGGAGAACGGTTTCTGCCTCACCCCGAACGTCACCCACGCGCGGTCCCGCGGCACGGTGCGGCTGCGCAGCCGGGACTTCCGGGACAAGCCGATGGTGGACCCGCGCTACTTCACCGACCCGCATGACATGCGCGTGATGGTCTACGGCATCAAGAAGGCCCGGGAGATCATCTCCCAGCCGGCAATGGCCGAATGGGCGGGCCGGGAACTGTACCCGGGACCGGACGTGCAGACGGATGAGGAGATCACCGAGTACATCACCAAAACGCACAACACTGTCTACCACCCGGCCGGTTCGGTGCGGATGGGCGCGTACGACGACGGGATGTCGCCTTTGGATCCGCAGCTGCGGGTCAAGGGCGTCACCGGCCTTCGGGTGGCTGATGCCTCCGTCATGCCGGAGCTCACCACGGTCAACCCGAACATCACCACCATGATGATCGGCGAGCGCTGTGCCGAACTGGTACGGGAAGCCCGTGCTGCCTCCGGTGCGGACACCGCTGCTGCAGGTGCCGGCGTGTAGCCTCCGGTAGCTTCCGGAGCCGGAGCGGACACGGGTGCAGCGCGCCCGTGTCCGCTTTTGTTTGTGCTGCCGGTACTCTGTGCGGATGGGGAATCACCGCTTTTTGGCATCTGTACTGTCCGTGTCCATTTTGGGGCTGTCGCTGGCCGCCTGCTCGGCCGAGGACCGGCCCGCCCCCGAAGAGGCAGCGGCCAAGCTCGCTGAGGGCCTTTCCGGACTGGATGTCTCCGGCAGTTCATTCCAGGACTCCACGGCGGAGGAAATCAACGCCCTGCTGGCGGACTCGGTCTCCGGTATGGCTCCGCTGAAACCGGCCGTCAGTGTTACCTCCGTGGAGGAGGTCTCCGATGACGAAGCCACGGCAACCCTCAGCTACGTCTGGGACGTCAGCGCCGGGGATGAGGATTACAGCTACGAAACCACGGTGGAACTGCAGCGGGACGAAGAGGACCTCTGGCAGGTCAGGTTCGATCCCTCCTCCGTGCATCCCAGCCTCGCACCGGGCGATTACCTCCTGCGCGAAGTTACCCCGGTCCCCCGCGGCGAGATCCACGGCGCGGACGGACAGGTACTGGTCACGGAGCGTCCGGTGTGGCGCGTCGGAATCGATAAGACACGGCTGGAGTCCGCCGAGCTGGAGTCTTCCGCCGCCGCGCTCGCCGGGTTCCTGGAACTTGACCCCGCTGCCTATACCGCCCAGGTGCTGGCATCCGGGCCGGAGGCCTTCGTGGAAGCCATCACCCTCCGCCAGGACAGTGTCAGCCCGCCGGCCGTCTTCCAGGCCGAAGTCGCTGCCATCCCCGGCGCCGCCGCGATCTCTGCCAGCCTGCCGCTGGCCCCCACCCGCACGTTCGCCCGGGCACTGCTGGGGTCTGTGGGCGAGGCGACGGCCGAACTGATCGAGAAGTCCGGCGGCACGCTCTCCCCCGGCGACAAGACCGGCCTCTCCGGGCTGCAGCAGCAGTACAACTCCCAGCTCCTGGGCGTTGACGGCGTCGCCGTCCGCACCGTCAGTGCCGCAAACGTGTCATCTGCTCCGCTCTTCGAATCCGACGGTGTTGCTTCTGACCCGCTGCAGACCACACTTGACGTACGCCTGCAGACACTTGCCGAGTCCGTCCTTGCTGATGAGCCGTCGGCCTCGGCGCTGGTGGCCATCCAGCCGTCCACGGGCAATCTCCTCGCCGTAGCCAACGGGCCCGGCAGCGAAGGAGCCCAGACGGCCCTGCTCGGACAATACGCCCCGGGATCCACGTTCAAAATCGCCACTTCCCTGGCCATGCTGCGCTCCGGAGCCACCCCGGCAACCACCGTTTCCTGCCCCGAAGAACTCACCGTGGACGGCAGGCGGTTCAATAACGCCAGCACCTACCCGGCGCAGTTCCTCGGGGAAATCCCGCTGCGCCAGGCGTTCGCGCAGTCCTGCAACACGGCCTTCATCAACGCCCGCGGAACGGTGGCCCAGCCGGACCTCGCCGCCGCAGCGCAGGCGCTGGGGCTGGGGGTCGACGCCGCGATCGGCACTCCGGCGTACTTCGGCTCCGTGCCCGCAGCCGCGGATGGAACCCTTCACGCCGCCTCCATGATCGGGCAGGGCGAGATCCTCGTGTCGCCGCTGGCGCTGGCCGTCGCGGGCGCCTCCGTTGCCAAGGGCGAACGGGTCTCCCCCGTGCTGGTCGAAGCGGCTGACCCAGCTGCGGGCGGTGAAACGGCAGGTTCTTCCGGCTCGGCGTCGGCCTCCGGCTCGGCGTCAGTTTCCGGCTCGGCGTCGGCCTCCGGCTCCGCGCCGGGATCCGCCGCAGCACCCTCCCTGACCACCGCTGAAGCGGCAACCCTGCGTGAGATGATGCGCGCCGTGGTGACCGACGGCGGTGTGCAGCTGCTCCAGGGCGTTCCCGGCGAACCCATTCTGGCCAAGACCGGCACCGCTGAATTCGGCAGCGATACTCCGCCGCGCACCCATGCCTGGGTCGTGGCGATCCAGGGCGATCTCGCCGTCGCAGTGTTCATTGAAGAGGGTGAACTGGGTTCAACCTCCGGCGGCCCCGTGATGAAGGCATTCCTCGACGGCCTGGCCGGCTGACCCTCCCCAAAAAAATCCGGCTGCGGGCGCTGCGCTTTCCGCTGGGGCCGTGTCCTTTTGCGGATGCCCGCAGATAGCCTGTCCGGATGGTGAAACACCGCCTGATAGCAGCCGCTGTGTCCGTATCCGTCCTGGCGTTGTCCCTGAGCGCGTGTTCGCCGGAGGAAGGGCCCGGTCCCGAAGCCGCTGCGGAGACGCTGGCTGCCGGTCTCTCCGCCCTTGATGTCACGGGCAGCGCTTTCGTGGACTCCTCGGTCGAGGCAGTCAACGGCATGCTGGAACATCTGGTCTCCGGAATGGCACCGCTGAAGCCGTCGGTGACCGTGACCAAAATCGAGGATGTCTCGGATTCACAAGCTGCCGCCACTCTCCACTATGTCTGGGACGTCAACGCGGCGGCGGAAGACTACAGCTACGACGCCACGGTGCTCCTGGACCGGGGTGAAGACAACACCTGGCAGGCCCGCTTTACCTCCACCACCGTGCATCCGGAGCTGGACCCTACGGAGCGGCTGCTGCGCACCACGGCCCCCGTGCGCCGGGGGGACATTCTCGGCGCCGGGGGTGCCGTGCTGATGGCAGACCGGGCAGTCTGGCACGTGGGCATCGATAAGGTGTGGCTCACCGAAAAGGAGTACGCTTCCTCCGCGTTTTACCTGTCCCAGTATTTGAATATCGACACCGATGCCTTCACTGCCAAGGTCCGGGCGGCGGGCCCGAAGGACTTCGTTGAGGCTGTCACCGTGCGGCAGGACAGCGTTCCCGCGAACTTCGAATCGGAAATCGCCACCGTGCCCGGCGCCGCAGCACTTCCCGAGGTCCGGTCCCTGGCGCAGTCAGGCAGTTTCGCCGGGGCGCTGCTGGGTTCGGTCGGCGAGGCCACCCCTGAATTGATTGAACAGTCCGGCGGCTCGCTGGCCGCCGGGGACCAGACGGGGCTGTCCGGGCTGCAGCGCGAATACGATACGCAGCTTCGGGGTGCCGACGCCGTCACCGTCCAGATAGCCACGGCGGATAACGTCCGCTCGGCACCGCTGTTCGAGACAGCCGGTGAGGCCGGTAAGCCCCTGCAGACAACCCTCAACGCCGGCATCCAGACGCAGGCGGAGTCCGCGCTGAAGGACGAGCCGTCTGCTGCGGCCCTGGTAGCCATCCAGCCCTCCACCGGGAATATCCTTGCGGCGGCCAACGGGCCCGGAAGCGGCGGAGCCCAGACGGCGCTGCTGGGCCAGTTTGCTCCGGGGTCCGCGTTCCAGCTCGCCACCGCGCTGGCGATGCTGCGCACCGGAGCTGCCCCGGACACCGAGGTCTCCTGCCCCGCGGACGTCACCGTGGACGGCCGGACATTCGCCAACCCCGCTGGCTATCCCAGCGGGTACCTGGGCGGGATCACCCTCGCGGAGGCCTTCGCCCAGTCCTGCGACACCGCGTTCGTCAACGCCCGGGACTCGGTGTCCCAATCTGATCTCTCCGCTGCCGGTGCCGGCCTGGGTCTGGGGGTGGATTCCGCTATCGGCACCCCCGCCTACTTCGGGTCTGTGCCGGAGACAGCGGACGGAGCCCTCCACGCAGCCTCGATGATCGGACAGGGTGAGGTCCTGGTCTCACCGCTTGCCCTGGCCGTTGCCGGTGCCTCCGTGGCCAAGGGCGAACGGGTATCTCCCGCGCTGGTCTCCTCCGCAGACAGCGGGACGGACAGCACACAGAGCCCGCAGGCACCGGCTCCGGTCACCGCGGAGGAGGCCGGCACCCTGCGTGAGGTGATGCGCGGTGTCGTCACCGACGGCAGCGCTCAGCTGCTCGAGGACGTGCCCGGCAACCCGGTCCTGGCCAAGAACGGTGCCGCCGGGTTTGGCGGCGAGACCCCGCCGCGCACCCATGCCTGGGTGGTCGCAGTCCACGGCGATCTCGCCGTCGCGCTGTTCATTGAACGGGGTGAAACCGCCCCGGCTCCCGCCGAAACGCTCATGAAGACGTTCCTGGATGCGCTGACGGGCTAACGCGCCGGGTGCACTCGGGTGCGGCCCCGGGTGATCCGCCGGCCGTGCCTACCGGCAATACTGTTTTACCGGCCGTACCTGCCCTTGCCGGGAGTTCCTGAATACGTCGCATACGCGGTGGGCGAGTTGTAGGGGACGAGGCCGGGACCGGCGGTCGGCACAATCCGCTTGCCGAGTGGAACCAGCGAAATAGGGATCATTTTCAGATTCGCGATGCCCAGCGGAATACCGATGATGCTCACGAACATGGGGATGGCCGTCAACACGTGCCCAATGGCGATCCACACACCGGCAAACACCAGCCAGATCACGTTCCCCAGGGTGGCCAGCACTCCGGTTCCGCGGCCGCTGTCGATGACGGTGCGGCCGAAGGGCCACAGCGCATAGGACGCGATCCTAAAGGACGCGATGCCGAACGGGATGGTCACGATCAGCAGGCAGCAGACGATTCCGGCCAGGACATAGCCCAGGGCAAGCCAGATACCGCCGAAAAGGAGCCAGATAACGTTCAGGATTGCCTTCATGTGCCCATTGTTCTCCAGTTGCCGTGCAGAGTCACGGCTTCCGGCTTACCGGGGCCAAGCGGGCTGCGCCTAGACTGGGGGTATGCCGCCAACCACAGATGATGCAGGGGTACCCGTTGAACTAAGTTCCCGCGAATGCTGGGACTACGTCCGCCAGGCTTCGGTCGGGCGGCTTGCTGTGGTGGTTGAGGGAGCGCCGGACATCTTCCCCATCAACTTCGCCGTGGACCACGGCACTGTGGTGTTCCGCAGCGCGGCAGGCACCAAGCTCGCCGCAGCGCTTGGTGACATTCCGGTCGCATTCGAGGTGGACGGGTACGACGACGGCCTTGGCCGCGCCTGGAGCGTTGTCCTGAAGGGGGCGGCCTCCCAGCTGGGGTCGATTGAGGATGTACTGGATTCCGAGACGCTGGAGCTCTTCCCCTGGCAGAGCGGGGAGAAGAACCACTTCGTGCGGATCGAGCCCACCGAGACCACCGGAAGGCGCTTCCGGATCAGCGACGCCGCCCGCCGGCAGGTGCCCTCCGCCCAGCCCCAGGACCTTCCGGAATAGGCGTGGAAGCTTCGATCCTGAGTTTCGCTGCCCTGCCCTCCCGCTCCTGGGGGAATAATGCCGGCCGGGTGAAGGACATTGCGTCCGGCCCTGCCGGACCTGCCGGAATCCCCGGCTGGCGTTTAGCTGCCGCCACCATCGAGAAATCCGGTCCGTTCACCCGCTTTGAGGACATGGACCGCATCACGCTTCCGGTGGAGGGCGAACTCCTTCTCCTGGAGGTGGACGGAACCGAGCATGCCATGGAACGCCTCCGGCCACTGCGCTACCCCGGGGATGTGCCCGCACATGCCTCGCTGCCCACCGGTGAAGTGACCGTGCTCAACACATTTGTGGACCGCACCCGCTTCGGGGCGGCCGTTATGGTGGTGGAGCTGTCAAAGAAGAATGCCCCGGCGCTTGGGCCCGGTCAGTTCCTGGTCCTGCTGCAGGGATCCGCCAAGGCCATGCTGGACGCGGGCAGCCAGGAGCTGGATCCGCTGGACACGGTCCCGGGCAGCGAGGACCGCCCGCAGGTCCTGGGCCGGGGTTTCGCCGCCGTCGTCTCCTTCTACGAACTGGACTGATCTCGGGAAGGACTAGGCCGGCGCCGTGGCCGTTGCCTAGCATCTACGCATGAGTACTTCGCTGAATGAGCTTCCGCGGATTTCCGCGCCTGCCGTGCGGGCCCTGGGCGGTGCCGGTTCCACGTCGCTGCGCCAGCTGGCGGGTATCCCCCGGGAGGATCTGGCTCAGCTGCACGGTATGGGTCCGAAGGCCCTGGACACTCTTGACGCCGCGCTGGCCGAGCACGGACTTAGCCTGGGCTAAGCGCCTGACACGGTGGACCCGGGCGGACGCCGAGGCGCTGCCGCCCGGAAGCGCGCCGGAGAACTAAACCGGTAACGGATCCCACCCGGACAGAGAGAAGGCCCCGCAGATCACTGCGGGGCCTTCTCTGTCAGCGTTTAGAGCTGTCAGTGCTTAGCGGCTGCGGCGTTCGTTCGACGCCGGCGCGGTGGCACGGCGGGGACCGGCTGCACGTGCCGGACGGCCGCTGCCGCCGGCAGCAGGAGCTGCGGAACGGGTGCCGCCGGAACGGTGGGTCCCGGAAGCCGCGACGTCGCCGGCGCGCTGGCCGGTGGCGGGACGGCGGTTGCGGCCCTGCGAGGTCGCTGCTGCAGCTGCACCGCGGCGGCCGTCCTGCGACCGCTGTGCGCGCGGGGCGTCGGGCGTGAAGTCGTTGCGTTCGCTGCGGCTGCTGCTGCGTTCCGCGCGCTCGGCGGAGACCCGGCCGCGGCCGCCTGCTCCGCCCCGGCCGCCGGCACGGGTGCCGGCACCGGAACCTGAGCGGGCTGCGCGCTTGCGCTGGGCGTTGGCGCCGGTGGAGCGGCCGCCGCCCTGCTGCGGGGACTTGGCTGCCAGCTGCGCTGCACGGACATGCGGCTCGACGACGTCGGCGCGTTCCCCAATAAGCTTGGCGATCGACGGCGAATTGTGTGAGACCTTCTCGATCGAGACGTCGACGCCGGCCGCCTTCATCAGCTTGGACACCTCGCCCTTCTGCTCGGGAAGGGTCACGGTGACGACGGTGCCGTCGGAGCCGGCGCGGGCCGTACGCCCGGAGCGGTGCAGGTAGGCCTTGTGCTCCGTGGGCGGGTCAATGTGGACCACCAGTTCGACGTCGTCCACGTGCACGCCGCGGGCAGCGACGTCGGTGGCGACCAGGACGCGGACGTCACCGGATGCGAACTCGGCCAGGTTCCGGTCGCGGGCGTTCTGCGAGAGGTTGCCGTGCAGGTCAACCGTGGGGATGCCGCTGTCCGTAAGGAACTTCGCCATCTTGCGGGCATGGTGCTTGGTGCGCATGAACATGATGCGGCGGCCCTGGCCGGAAGCCAGCTCCTTGACCAGCAGCTTCTTGGCCGTCTGGTCCTGCACCAGCAGGACGTGGTGTTCCATGGTGCTGACCGCGGCCTGCGGCTCGTCCACGGAGTGGGTCAGCGGGTTGGACAGGTAGCGGCGGACCAGCTTGTCCACGCCGTTGTCCAGGGTCGCGGAGAACAGCAGGCGCTGGCCCTTTTCCGGGGTGCGGTCCAGCAGGCGCTGCACAACGGGAAGGAAGCCGAGGTCAGCCATGTGGTCGGCCTCATCCAGCACGGTGATTTCCACGGACTCCAGGCTGATGAGCTTCTGCTTCATCAGGTCCTCGAGGCGCCCGGGGCAGGCAATGACAATGTCGACGCCGGCCGCCAGGGCCTTTTCCTGGCGCTGCTGGGACACACCGCCGTAGATGACGGTGGTGTTCAGGCCCAGCTCGGAAGCGAGGGGCTCGATCACGTTGTTGATCTGGGTGGCAAGTTCACGCGTCGGCGCCAGAACCAGGCCAAGCGGGCGGTTGGGCCGGCGGCGGTAGGCGGCTTCGCCTTCACTCAGGCGGGCGACCAGCGGCAGGGAGAACGCGAGGGTCTTGCCGGAGCCGGTGCGGCCGCGGCCCAGGACGTCGCGGCCCTTGAGGGTATCCGGGAGGGTCTGCACCTGGATGGGGAATGCTTCAGCAATTCCCTGTGCGGAGAGGGTTGAGACAAGGGCCTTGGGCACACCAAGGGCAGCAAAAGTAGTCATTAAAAGACAGGCAACTTTCGGTAAGAGGCCCCCTGAGCCGTGTAGCGCAGAGGGTTCGCCGAAGAAAAGTCAGACAGTGTCCACCGTCCCGGATTCGCACCGGGCGGGACAAAAGAAAGCGTTCATCGACGCAGGTTGCGCTGCTTACACACGCGGCTTTTAGGCGCGGCAGTCGCAACAACTTCCCCCAGTTTACGCGATGGGGCGCAGTTACCTAATCCGCGCCTGCCCGGGCCTGAACGGCCGGACCGTTAGCATTAACGGTGATGACTACTGAACCAGCACTGCCTGTTACCGACGCAGCCAAAGACGTTCAAGGCACCGAAACCCACCATTTCCGTGCCCCGGTTTCCTTCGTCCGCCGGGGCTCCCGGCTCCAGGGACGCCGCCAGCAGGCGTGGGACGAACTCTCTGACGTTTTTGTGATCGACGTTCCGCGCGTGCAGGCTGACACCTCTGTGGACCCGGACTACGTGTTCGACGCCGAGGCTGCATTTGGGCGCCAGGCACCCATCGTCGTCGAAATCGGTTCGGGACTTGGCGAAGCCGTCACGCACGCCGCCGAGCAGAACCCGGACAAGAATTTTCTGGCCGTGGAGGTCTACCTGCCCGGCCTGGCCCAGACCCTGCAGCGGATCGGCCAGAAGAACCTGACCAATGTGCGGGTGGTGCAGGCCAACGCCCCGGAGGTGCTGACCACCATGCTTCCGGCCGGCTCCGTGGACGAACTGTGGGTGTTCTTCCCGGACCCGTGGCACAAGACCCGGCACCACAAGCGGCGCATGGTGAAGGACAGTTTTGCCGAACTCGCTGCCCGCGTCCTGGTACCGGGTGGCCTGTGGCGGCTGGCCACCGACTGGTCCGACTACGCGGTGCAGATGCGCGAGGTCCTCGACGCTTCACCGCACTTCGAAAACCTGCACCCCGGCGAGCGCGCCGGCGCGGACGGTCCGCTGACCCAGGTGTACGCCCAGGGGCTGGAAGGCAAGGAAGCCTCGGACGACGTCGACACCCGCGGCGGCTGGGCACCGCGCTTCGAGGGCCGCATCCTGACCAGTTTCGAGAACAAGGCCCACCAGGCCAACCGGCTCATCTTCGACCTCACCTACCGCAAGGCCTGAAATTTCCATGACTGAACCAAATGATGCACGTGTTGGCCTCTACATCGACTTCGATAACATCGTCATTTCCCGCTATCAGCAGCTCCACGGCCGGAATGCGTTCCAGCGTGACGGAATCCGGGACTTCGACCGGACAAGCCGCGACGCCGACCCGGAGATCAGCGCCAAGCTGACCGCAGCCACCGTTGACTTCAACGCCATCATCGACTTCGCCGCCTCGTTCGGCACGCTCGTCGTCAACCGTGCCTACGCGGACTGGTCCGTGCCGGTCAACGCCAGCTACCAGCGCCAGCTGATGTCCCGGGCCGTGGACCTCACCCAGCTGTTCACGACCACCACCCGGGGAACCAAAAACGGCGCCGACATCCGTCTGGCCGTCGACGTCGTCGAAGACCTCTTCCGCCTCCCGGACCTCACCCACGTCATCATTGTCGCCGGGGACTCCGACTACATTGCACTGGCGCAGAAGTCCAAGCGCCTCGGCCGGTTTGTGGTGGGTATCGGCGTTGCCGGCTCGACCAGCACCTCCCTCGCCGCGGCGTGCGACGAATTCGAGGACTACGATTCGCTGCCCGGTGTGGACAAAGCCGCCGCAGCTGCGGCGGAGCGCCCTTCCCAGGACCGGAAATCCCCGGCACCGGCCCAGTCCGCTCCCGGCCAGGACCCGTCCCCGGAAAAACCGCGCAAACTGACCACGATCCCCATGTTCTCCCACACCGAGGACGCGCAGTTCGACGAACACGAGCCGGCCGAGGACATCGATCCGCAGACCATCGCCACGGAACTGCTGGTGCGTGCACTGCAGATCGGCCATGCCAAGGGCGACGCCGACGAGTGGCTCAACACGGGCACGATCAAGAACCAGATGCGCCGGATGGACCCTTCCTTCAATGAGAAGCCGCTCGGTTTCCGCTCCTTCACCGATTTCCTTGCCTCCCATGCCGATCTGGTGGAACTCCAGGAGGACGGTCCGCACCGGCTGATCCGTCTCCGTCCGGAGGCTGAGGCCAAGGGCTGAGGCCGGGGCGGCTCAGCGTAGGCGGAAGACGCGAATGCACACTGTGTCCGGTTCTGACCGGGCGTACCCCACGAACTGCGCTTCGGTGAGCCAGCGGTGTGCCTCGGCACCGGTCTGGAACACGAATGCAGTCCGGTAATACAACTCTGCCTCGCCGACTTTCTTCCCCGCATGCACACGTTGCTCCACCGAATCCTGCGGGTGCCAGTAGCCGCGGTTGACCACGTCGATGGCGGCGCCGTCGTCGGCTTCGATGAGATACCGTGCATCGAGCTGCGTCGTCGCGCCGCGGGTCACCCACCAATCGGCACCCACGGGCAGCACCCGCCCGTTCAGCCGCGGGCCCGAGACGGTGCCGCCGACGATGGGTGTGACGTTGAGATCCGGCGTGCCCCCGACCCGGAGGGGATCATCCACCCTGACCTTCAGCTCGAAGACGAACTCGAGCCCGGGCTCGAACGCGCTCACGCAACCACCTTCGTGCTGAAGTTGACCGGCGTCAGGGTCCCGAGCGCTGCCTCGACGTCACGCGCCGCAGCCAGGGCGATGTGCTCGCCGTTCCGCGGGCCGATGAGCTGAACACCGGTCGGCAAACTGTCCTCGTCAAGGCCAGTCGGCACGGCGACTGAGGGAAGCCCCAGGAAATTGACCGTGACGAGCAGCCGGTGTGCCCGCCACAGCTCAGTCGTGGCTTCGGGCCCTGATAGGTCGAAGCCGATCTCCGGCATCCGCCGGGCCGAAACGGGACCAAGGATGACCGGGTATTCGGACTGGAACCGTTCCCATGCGGCAGCGATGACCGCACGCTGCGCCCATGCTCCTCCGTATGCCTGGCCGGACTCGAGAATCTCGGTCTCCTTGGCATTATCGAGGAAGTACTGCGTCGACCCCTGCGACAGCGGCATCGGCAATGCCCCGGGCAGGAACGCACCCACCATCTCGGTCGTCGAGATCTTCCGCCACAGTGTGGCTGCCTCCTCGATGAGGGGCGGCTCAGCCTCGATGATCTCCCAACCGGCGGCGCTCAGCGCGTCTGCAGCGCGGTCGACGGCAGCGGCCACCTGCGGGTCGACACCCCACCCAAGCGGGTCGCGTACGACGGCGGCCCGGCGGGCGCCGTCGTAAGAAGACGGATGCGGGATCGTCACCGCCGTCGGGTCACTTCCATCGGCGCCGTGCATCAGCCCGAAGGCCGTGTCCAGGTCATCGACGCGGCGGGCAATCGGCCCGTTGACGGCGAAGAACTGCAATGACAACGGGACCGGTTCTAGCACGTCGACCGACGGCGCGGGAATGCGTCCAGCCGACGGGCGCAGGGCGCACACTCCCGCGGCATACGCGGGGAGCCGCAGCGACCCCCCATAGTCGTTGCCCAGGCCCAGGGGCGTCATTCCGGTTGCGACAGCGACGGCATCTCCGCCGCTGGATCCGCCCGGTACCCGCTGCGGGTCCCACGGGTTGATCGTCCGTCCGAACAGGTCATTGTCGGTGTCCCAGCGCAGACCCCAGTCGGGCATATTGCCGCGCGCCACGGGGATCGCACCGGCCTCGAGCAGACGGCGGACCATCGTGGCGTCCTTGGCAGCCGCAACTTCGGCGAGGAAGGCCCAGCCGCTCGTCGTCGCCGACCAGGTGATGTCGATGTTCTCCTTGACGGTGAACGGGACGCCCGCGAGCGGGCCGGCGTCTTCGCCGGCGGCCAGGCGGCGGTCCACTTCCTCAGCGAGGGCACGCGCGCGGTCGTGGAAGACGACCGTGAGCGCGTTGACGATCGGATTGATCTCGTCGATGCGGGCAAGATGGGCGTCGATGACGGCGCGTGCTGTCACTGCCCGGGCGCGGACAGCCTCGGCGAGTTCGGATAGTGACAGCTGCCACAGGGGACGATTGGTCATTTCTTACCTCCAGAATGGGCGGTGAACGTGGTCGAAGCGGCCACGGTCGGCGGGACGGATCCGGGCGTGGGGAGACGCCGGCGCGGCACCCACCCATCCCGTGGAATGGAGTCGAGCAGCATGCGTGTGTAGTCGGCGCGGGGATCGTCGAGCACCTCGGCAATGGGCCCCTGCTCGACGATGCGGCCCGTGCGCATCACCACGACGTAATCACATAGACGGCGGACGGTGGTGAGGTCGTGCGAGATCATAAGCAGGGCGACACCCGTGTCTCGGCGGATGCCGTCGAGAAGCGTCAGGATCTCGATCTGGGTAGTCACGTCCAGGGCTGACACGGCTTCGTCGAGCACGAGGATCTCGGGGTCCGCCGCAAGGGCCCGGGCGATCGCGACGCGCTGACGCTGCCCGCCTGACAACGACCGCGGCCGCTGGTCTGCGAGCGAGAGGTCGAGCGTGACGGCCAGCATGAGTTCGTCGACGCGCGCAGCGAGCTCGGCACGTGTCGCCTTCGTCCGATGCACAGCGACAGCCTCCGACAGGCACTGCCGAACCGTCTGGCGGCGGTCAAGGGACTGGTAGGGGTCCTGGAACACCATCTGCGCGATCCGGGCGCGCCTGCGGCGGGCCGGCGTGCCGCGTGCGGCCTTGATCCAGTCCTCGTCCTTGACGGTGACAGTGCCGGCATCCGCCGTCTCGAGGCCACAGATGATGCGGGCCATCGTCGACTTACCCGACCCCGACTCACCGACGATGCCGAGCGATCCGCCCGGCGCGAGGGTGAAAGCCACATCGTCGACGGCAACAAACTCCTCGCGCCTGCCCCCGCGGCCCGAGCGCACCTCGAACACCTTGCGCAGCCCCTCGACAACCAGCACAGGCCTGCCCTGCTCGCCGGAACCGGTGACGAGATCGCCGGGCAGGGATGCGGAGAGCAGCCGCTTCGTGTACGGGTCGGTCCCGTCCTGCCGCATCGTGGCGGCCCGGAGCGTCTCGATCGTCCGGCCCTGCTGCATCACTGCGACGCGGTCGCACACGGCACCGGCCAGGGCAAGATCATGGGTGATGAACAGCATCGCGAGGTTGCGGTGTTTGCGCAGGTCGGCGATGACCGCCATAACCTCTTCCTGCGTTGTTACGTCGAGGGCCGTCGTAATCTCATCGGCGAGGAGAATGGGCGGATCCATCGCAAGGGTCGCCGCGATCATGACCCGCTGCAGCAAGCCGCCGGAGAGGTCGCCGGGGCGCTGGCGCATACGGCGGGCCGGATCGGGGATTCCGACCTCGGCAAGCAGTTCGACGGCGCGGCGCTCCGCTGTATGGGGTTTCTGCCCGGCCACGGCGATGAGCGCCTCGGTCATGAAGTCGCCGATCGTGCGCAGCGGATTCAGGTGAGCACGCGGTGTCTGGAACACCATGCCGATTCGACGGGCGCGCACGTCGCGCAGCTGCTTGGGGCCAAGCGCCGAGATGTCCTCGCCGTCAACCCGGATGCTCCCGCCGACCGTGAAGCCGTCGGGGAGCAGACCGGCGACGGCGCGCGCCGACAGTGTCTTGCCCGAACCCGACTCGCCCACGAGTCCGAGGGCTTCGCCGGCCCGCACATGCAGCGTGCAGTCGTGCACGAGCGTGTGGGATCCGTTGATGCCGGGAGCGGTAATTGAGATGTGGTCGAGCTCGAGGACGACATTGGTCATCGGTCCACTCCTTCTGCCCAGTCTGTGACGCGGGCGCCGAGGATGTTTACGGAGAGCACAGTGAGCACGACCATCAGCGCGGGGAACATCGACTGCTCGGGTGCGCCCGCCAGAAGTGCCGGCTGGCCGCCGGAGATCATGACACCCCAGTCAGATGCCGGCGGCGCAGCACCCAAACCGAGGTAGGAGATCGCGGCCAAGTCGAGCATCGCGTAGCCGAACCCGATGGTGGACTGGGCGATGATCACGGGCAGCAGCGCCGGGATGAGGTGCTTGAAGCAGATCGCGAACGAGCTCACCCCCTGGATGGTCAGTGCTGCCATATATGGTTTACCGAGCTCCGAGCGGGCACCGGCGCGGACGAGGCGCGACAGAATCGGCAGATAGGCGATCGACAGCGCGATGACGGGGGCGATAAGGCCCTTGCCGAACATGGAGATTGCGAGGACGGCGAGGACGAGGCCGGGGATCGCGAAGATCACCTCGATGGTGCGCGTGCTCACGCCGTCCACCCAGCCGCCGAACCAGGCTGAGAGGATCCCGATGACCGAGCCAAACACAGTGGAAAGAAGCACCACGATGATCGGTGCGACGACGCTCGGTCCTGCCCCGGCGAGGATGCGCGAGAAAATATCGCGCCCCAGATCGTCGGTTCCCATCAGATGCGGCAGGCCGGCAGCCCCTGAAATGGGCCCGACATACAGCTGATTCGGGTCGAAGGGGGCCACAAGCGGCCCGAAAACAGCGATCACTGCGACCGCGGTCATAACAACAACGGCGCCGATGAACAGCGGGCCGTGTTTGGCCGCCCGGCGCACGTTACCGGGGATGCGGCCGCCGGCAAGCTGAGCGACACTCATGCGTTCCTCCTGGATTTGGCCGAGTCGGGATCGATCACGGCTATAACGACGTCGACAATGACATTGAGTACGACGAACAGGGCCACCAGCAGCAGCGATAGAGTCTGCACGACCGGCAGGTCCTTGCGTGCGGCAGCCTCGGTGAGTAGCGAACCGATGCCACCGAGCCCGAACGCCTGCTCGGCGATGGCCGCGACCGCAAAAAGACCTGCGACCGTTGCCCCGGAAACCGAGAGAATCGTCGGCGACGCATTAAGGAACACATGCTTGCGGAAGATCTGACCCCGTGGGATACCACGCACGACAGCCGTGCCGACGTGCTCAGCGTGCTGCTGCGCGACGATTGCTCCGCGGGTGATGCGGCTCATGTAGGCGATGTAGAGCACCGCCAGGGAGATTGCAGGGAGAGTCAGGTGGTACAAATTGTCGAAAAACCCTTGGCCGGCGCCATACACCGGGAACCAGCCCAGCACGCGGCCAAAGACCCAGATCAGCACGATCGCGACGACGAAGGTTGGCATCGAGACTCCGATCGAGGTGGCGACAAGCACCCCCCGATCGGTCGCGCCGCCCTTTTGCGCGGCCAAAATGCCTGAACCGATGCCGAAGACGATGATCAGCACGACTGTGTAGACCACGAGCAGGAATGTGATCCCAAAGCGCGGCGCGATGAGGTCAATGACCGGCGTCTTGTAGACGAATGACGTGCCGAAATCGCCCGTGAGGACATTCTGGATCCAGTGCAGGTACTGTATCCAGACCGGCTGGTCCAGATAGAACTGCGCACGGATCGCGTCTATCATCTCCGGCGTCGGCCGCACACCCCCGGCGAGGGCGACGACCGGATCGCCGGGTGTGAGCAGCATCGCGGAGAAGATCACGATGCTGGACAGGAAGAGAGTCAGGAGCAGCCCTCCGAACCTGCTCAGCAGCTGACGGGCAGCGTGTATGTTCATTCGTCTCGCCTGTTTCTGTTCAGCGCCACGTCGATCATTCGCCACCGAGGTGCAGAGCCCAGGGGCTCGCGTAGGCCGCCACAGAGGTCACAGCGCCGGTGAGGCGGTTGTTCAGGAACGTCGTGTGGAATGCTCCTGCGAGAGTCACCTGCAGCATGTCGGGCGCGAATCCCTCCTGGGCGGCGGTGTACGCCTCGGCCGCACCAAACGGGTCCGGCGTCGTGCGGGCAGCCTGAAGCGCACCCGTCACCTCGGGGTTCGCGTAACCGGTCCAGTTGAAGATGCCGCCGAGGTCCGGGCTCAGCAGGAACAGCTGGGGGTAGGCGAGCACGCCCGGAGTCTCGGTGTAGCCGGTCGTCGCCACGAGGTCGATGTTCTCGCGCGGGCCGGGATCCGGGAGGAAGATCGCCGCGAAGTCCGCCGCTTGGCGTTCGTCGATCTCCACTGTGAGGCCGATCTGCTGGGCGGCGTTCTGGATAATCGCCGCCGTCTGCGAAAACTCCTTGTTGCCTGCCGGGATCGCAAGACGCAGCGGCACCGCTGTGTCCTCCCCCGATTCCTGGACGAGCTTCTTCGCGGCGTCGAGATCGGTTTCGGGCTGTTCGAGCGCATCGTAACCAGCCTGGTAGGCATCGGCTGCGGGCGAGCCCGACCATGAGAAGGGTGCAACAAACGTGCTTTGGGGTTGGCCGAGACCGTTCAAGACCGTTGAGATGTACTGCTCGCGGTCAATCGCGAGGCTCAGCGCCTGACGGATCTTCGGATTCGCGCCCGCACCGGTGTCCCGAGCCGGTCCGAAGGAGAAGGACGCTGTCGAGGGCCCGACCACGAGCCGCCCCTGGTCCGAGGATTCAAACGCATCCCTGCCGCCGGGCGCCACGTTGAAGGCTCCGTCAACGTCGCCTTCCAGCAGGGCATTGGTGAGCGTCGTCCCGTCGGGAATGAACTTGAAGGTCAGCTTCTGCACAAGCGGCGCGCCATCCCAGTAGTCCGCGTTGGCAACCGTCACGATCTCGCTTCCGGGCGTCCAGCTCTCGAGCTTGTACGGCCCTGCGCACAGCAGATCCCCACCCGATGTTCCCAGTGCCGGTCCCTGCTCCTCACTGACAGTCTTACTGAGCACGGCACCGGCCCCGCCGGACAACGCGTCCCGGAAGGTCGAGTCCGGAGCAGCGAAGTGGATCGTCACCTGGTTTTCGCCGGTGATCTCAATGCCGCCTTCGGGTGCCACCAGCACGAACGCGCCGAAGAACGCGGACGTGACATCCAAGTGGTGACGCTGAAGGCTGTAGACGACGTCGCCGGGTGTAACGGGCGATCCGTCCCAGAAGGTGACGCCCGGGCGGATGTCGATGACGAACGTCACCGGGTCAACCCAGTCTGCGCGCTCGGCGATACCCGCATCGATGGTGAAGTCGGGCTGTACGCGCAGCAGGCTGTCACACAGGTTGGGCTGAATGAAGTTGTAGTCAGCGCCCGGAACCAGCGAGCGCGGCTCACCTTCCACGAGCGCCCAGGTGACCTCGTCGACCGCGGTTTTTCCCGCAGCCAGCGATGTGACGAGCGAGTCCGGGTCGATGGTCGGCGCGGCTGTCTGCTCGGCAGCACGTGACGTGCATGCCGTCAGCAGAAGTAGTGCGACGACGCCGGTTGAGAGCGCTTTCACGGTGGCGCGGTGGCCGAAGTTATTCATGGCGGTTCCTTTCACAGGTTCGCGCACCGGCTGATCACCAGTGACGTAAGTCTCAAACGGATAGTACAACAGTGTTGTACATCAAGGTTGCATACAGATCACATTGAAATTACGGTTGGGAGCATGCCCCGAGAGGTAAACACTGAGAAGCGGCTTGCCGACATTGCTGCAGCGACGGTCCGCGTCGCCCGGATGGCGGGAGCCCAATCGGTCACGATCCGCTCCGTTGCAAGGGAATTGGGCGGCTCGACGACGCTCGTGACGAACTATCTGCCTTCACGGGCAGCGCTCATCATGAATGCCCTGGACCAGGGGCGGGACCGCTGGCTTGAAGAGCGACGTGCGGTGGTCGAGGCCAGCCCTCCTAACGAGCGGCTGGCCGCGCTCATCGACTGGTCGCTGAGCGCCACCAGCGACGACTCCGTGCTGCGCACACTCATCCTTGAGATAGTCGCGAACGCGCGTGTCGAGCCTGAGATGCGCGAATCGCTGCATCGTGAGTCCGTTGAATTCCAGCAACTCCTCGAAAGCACGGCCAGCGAATCCGGCTTCACCGACGCGCGTCATGTCGCCGAGCTCCTCTACATCCTCATGCGGGGCGCTTATATAGCGACGGTCGAGGACCCCGGGCATTGGAACGAGGACCGCGTTCGAGGTGTCGTCCACTCCACAATTTCGGCGCTCCCCCGCAGGCACGGCGCCTCTCAGACGGCGCATCCAGTGCCCTCCGCCGACTAACCGTGCGCTGGCACTGACCGGAGACGGAGGATCCCGGCCAGGCCAGGAGTCCCGGACTCCCGCGTAGATTGTCTCGAACATCATCGTGCTCCTGTCAGCGCACCACGTAGACACGGATGCAGACCTGGCTGTCCTCGTCCCGCGCCAGTCCGATGAATTGGTGCTCGGCAAGCCAGCGGTGAGGTTCAGCGTCCGTTTGGAAGACCGGCGCCGTGCGGAAGTAGTACTCACCTTCCGGCACGGTTTCACCTGCCTCGACCCGTGCAGTAACCTCGGCCGATGCGCGGTAGTAACCGCGGTTTAGGATGTCGATGACGGCGCCGTCGTCGGCTTTCAGAAGATAGCGGGCTTCCAGCTGGGCCGTACCGCTCCGCTCAACGGCCCAGTCACCGCCGCCTCCGAGCACGGCCCCGTTGAGCAGCGGGCCGGCGACCGTTCCGCCAGTCACGGGTGTGAACGAGAGCTCCTCATCGGCGCTGCGGCCGATGCGCCAATAAGGGGCGATGTCCACTCTGATCTCGAAAACATACTCGAGGATAGGTTCGGGCCGAGTCATGATTCCTCCAGTGCACTCAGGCTGAGCATAAAAGGCTCATCCCCGCCGAGCGTGAGCCGTTGGCGGTTCTTGCGGATATCAATTGCCGACCAGGGGTGCTCACCCGTACCTGGTTGCGGAATGAACTCAGGGAAGTCACTGCTTGAGACGTGGGCCCGCAGTCGATGACCCGGTGCGAGGCGATAGCTCAACTGGCCGAGGTTAACCTCGACGACTGTCGGATGCGAGGCATCGGCGAGCTGCACCTGGCCACGGGCGATTCGAAGCGCCGTGCCGTCGGGGGCTACGTCGAGCAGACGAACGAAGAAATCCATGACAGGACCATCCGACTGGATGCGGGCGCGTGCCATGACAGGGCCGACAAAGTCGACCGCGTGCTCGACGGCGTCACCAGTGAACACGAGTACGTCCCCGCGGTCACCAAGTGGCGCTTCGTTGGGCTGATCCATGAGGAACGCGAAAGCATTCTCCACGCTCGACGGGACGAGGTCGGCGGGATCGTGCACCCAAATGGCCACCGTGCCAGCAGTTTCCGGAACCGCCGCCAGCTGACCTTCAGAGGTGGCGAACAGGGCGCGCTCGACTGTGCCCGGCGGTGGCCATGAGGCGGACGTGCGCACTTCGTCGGTTCCAGCCAGCGCCCAGGTAACGCGCGGGTAGCCGGACGCCGAACCATTTCCACGCACAAATATCTCGAAGAACTCCAGGGCCGCGTCGAGCATGCGCGGAAGTTGGCGGCGAAGCTGTTCCTCCGAGCGTTCCTCCGTGCGGGCGTCAGCCGGGTCTCCCAAGTAGAAGGACTCATGATCCATCGCCTCGATGCGCAGGAAATGGTTCATTGCCCACACAGGGCGCTTCTCGATCTCGGTGACGTCGGCCCAGGACAATGGGGCACAGTTGTCCCACAGCCCTATCGTCTGCAAGACCGGAACAGGGCGGGCGTCGAACGGGCTTCCTGCCGGGAAGCGACGCAGGTGCACCGGCCGGGGGAACCATTGGTCGTATGAGATCGACCGCGAACCGATCTCGGCGAGCACCTCCTCTACCTGTGCGCTGAATGGGCGGCGGTCGAGGTCGAGCTCCCAGAAGTACGCGTCCTGCGAGTGGAAGTAGGAGAGAGGGTAAAGGTATGTGACACCCCACTCGACGCTGCGCGTGATGTCGTTGGACCGGTGTTCAACGGGCTCACCCAGCTGGGTGCCGGTCACGCGCGGCGCGATCGCTTTGAGGGCTGGGTGCTGCGTCGATACGGCCGCCCACTGCGTGTACCCGTAGTAGCTGTCTCCCCACATCGCAACACGGCCGTTCGACCAGCGCTGCCGCGTGACCCACTCGATCGTGTCATATCCGTCGTAGGCCTCGTTGACGAACAGCAGCGCCTCACCCTCGGAGCGAAATTTCCCCCGCACGTCCTGGGCGACCACGCGGTAGCCACGGGTCATGAAGTACTGGGCGACCAACGGGATAAAGGTGTAAGCGCCGCTCTTGTCATATGGGAGCCTAATGAGGATCGTGTCGCCGGGTTCGGCGTCGCCGTTCGGCAGATAGACGTCGGTGGCGAGTCGCACTCCGTCTCTCATGGGCACAAACTCCTCACCCGCCAGGGGGCTTGTCGGGGCCGGCCCGATACTCACGATCTTGCTCATCCAGTGTCCTCTCGCATGGTGCGTTGAATGCACGATAGAGTGTTTAATAGTTTCTAGTCAATAGCGACTAAAAAGCGGTCGACGGGTCCTGCCGTCCATCTGAAGGAGTTTTATATGGGACGTCCCTCTGTCTCCGCCGAGCGCCGTCGCCAGATCCTCGAAGCTGCCATCCGCAGCCTCGCGGCGAACGGCTTGGCCGGAACCTCACTGGACCGGATCGCCGAGGAAGCTGGCATGGCACGTGGCCACATCCGCCATTTCGCGGGAAACCGCGACGACATACTCACAGCGGCTGCGGTGCTGTTCTACTTCGGCGAGGTGCCGGACACAGACACCGATGCGCCTGAAATTTCGAACGCCACATCATTCCTGCCCGGCGAGGCGAATACCATCACGGGCGCATTGGATTATCTGTTCGGGGTTTTTGCGGAGTCTGACGCAGAGAATACGGTCTCGCTTGCCCTCGTCGACGCTGCGCGCACCAACCCGCGGATCCACGCGATCGTGCTTCGGGCGTACACGGGTTCGCAGAACGATCTGGCCTCACTGTTGGCCAAGGCCCATCCTGAAGCCACGCCCGCTGCCTGCAGAAACGTCGCCTACGGCATCCTCACAATCGCCCTCGGGAACGTCTTCATGGCGGATATCGAGGTATCCGCGCAGCGCACCGCTGTGGCACGCCAGAGCGCCGAGCTGCTTGTCACAACGCTTTCAGAATCGCCTGGTCCGCGGGTGGGCTGACCCGGTGGGGTGGAGTTCAAGCTGGACGGAGCGCTACCCGGCCATTATCCACTCCCATTCATGGCCCGCCCCCTGCCATGAAGGGGACAGCCCACTCCCCCGAAATGAAGGCCCAGGCCGGACAGATCGTCGTCGCGGGACCGAACAACGGCGATACGCCTTCCCACTCTTTGGTCACTCCTGAGGCTGAAGTGACCTCCCAGCCACAGCAGGCTACATAGAGTGGGAACGCGTGCACTCCGCCGCGACCACCGGAAGAAACATTCCCTAAACCTCTTCCCACAAAGCACTTTGTGCTGCAAACTACTTTGTATGAACCACAGCATCCGCCCGGACCGGGTATCCGGCCCCCCTGCGCACCCCAGAGACGAAGCCACCGCAGGGGCAACGCCCGCAGATCCTCTCCCGAACGCAGCATAGCCTGGGCCGGTGAACCCATCTCCGGAATCTGCTGCAGGGGACGACCGGGCACTGAACCTGCACGAGGCGCTGGCGGTCGTGCAGGATGCGGAGCGCTCGGCGCGGCGAAGCCTCACCGGAAACACCGCACTCGTCTACTTCCTGTGGGGACTGACCTGGGTCATCGGGTACGGCTCACTCTGGGGCAGCAAGTCGGGACGGCTGCCCCTGGAACCGCAAGCGGCACTGGGTATCCTCGGCGCCGCCCTGGCTGTGGCAACCGTGTCCACAGTAGTGATCTTCGCCCGGGGTTCCCGCGGTATCCGCGGACAGTCTGCCTTCCAGGGCGGAATGTACGGGACGGCCTGGGTGCTCGGCTTCACCGTGATGGGGGCACTCAGCGCAGCCATCGGCAGGGCTATCGATGACTTCTGGCTGCGCGGCATGCTCATCAACTCGATCGCGATCCTGATCGTGGGACTGCTCTACATCACGGGTGGCACCACCTTCAATGACAAGCACCAGGCCTACCTGGGTGTGTGGCTGCTGCTCGTGACCGGCGCCGGGCTTATCTCCGGCCCTGATCATTTCCTGACGGTGTTCCTGTTCCTCGGTTCCACCGGCATGCTGACCGCCGCCGTCGTCGAGCACCTGCGCACCCGCAGGCACCGGACGGAAGCAGCTCATGCCTGAACTCGATCCCGTTATCCACGCCGAATCCAGGCTTCGCACGCTGACCACGCTCAATGCGGTCGGCGAGAACAACCAGATCGCGTTCACCAAACTGCAGAAACTGCTCGAAATGACGGCGGGCAACCTCTCCACCCACCTCCGGAAGCTGGAAACGGCCGGCTACGTGGAAGTCACCAAGACCATCGAGGGCCGCACGCCGGCCACCTATGTCGGCATCACCCCGGAAGGCAAGGCAGCGTACGCGCGCTACCGCCGCAACCTGCAGGACCTGCTTTCCGGCCTTACCTAAAGCCATACCTCATCTGCGGGCAACCACCAGCACCAGTGCAAGGAGAAGCGAACCATGAACATCCCCCGTCCCCGCGGCGGTCCACCGGCAGAAATCCTGGCGGCCGCACATTCCGTCAGCAAAAGCTACGGCGGCACCAAAGCACTTGACGCGGTAAGTTTCGCTGTCGGTGCAGGTGAAACCGTGGGACTCCTCGGCCCAAACGGAGCCGGCAAATCCACCCTGCTCAACCTTCTGAGCGGGCTGCGGCAGCCAGACACCGGAACCGTCGAACTTTTCGGCCAGGATCCGCGCAGCCCGCTCTCCCGGCGGGAGCTGGGAACCACACCGCAGGCGACCTCCGTTCCGGCAACGCTGCGGGTGCGGGAAACCGTGGACTTTGTGGCTGCCCACTATCCAGATCCCATTCCAACACCGGAGCTGCTGGCCGATTTCGGCCTGGGTTCAGCCGCCGGCAAGCAGTGCGGCGGGCTCTCCGGCGGGCAGCAGCGGCGGCTGCTGGTGGCGCTGGCGCTGGTCGGGCGTCCCCGTTTGGTGATCCTGGACGAGCCGACCACGGGCCTGGACGTCGAGGCCCGGGAGAGCCTCTGGGACCGCCTGGCGGAATACCGGACCGGCGGCGGAACGCTCCTCATCACCAGTCATTACCTCGAGGAGATCCAGACCCTGGCCAGCCGCGTCGTCGTGATTAACGAAGGCTCCGTGGTGGCGGACGGAAACGTGGACGAGATCCGCGGCCGGGTCAGCGTGTCCCGGGTGTCCTTTCACACCGGGCTGCCGGCGTCGTCCTTCGAGATGATGCCCGGAACGGTGTCCGTGTCCGTGTCTGCTGCCGGTACCACCACCATCCTCACGCACGACGCCGACGAAACGGTCCGTCAGCTGGTGCGCGGCAATGTGGGGTTCAGCGGCCTGGAAGTGCACGCCGCGAGCCTCGAGGAGGCTTTTCTTTCCCTCACCCATTCCGGTGAGTCCGCTCCAGCCCCTGAACGGAGAGCAGCCCGATGAGCAGCACCGCTACGGCACCCCCGAAGGAGACGAAATCGCAGCTGCACCTGATCCGCGCCCACACCCGGGCCCAGGTCCTGGAGCAGCTGCGGATTCCGGTGGCGGTCCTGTCCTCCACCATCTTCCCCACTCTGGCCCTGGTGTTTTTTGTGCTCCCCCAGACCGCGGTGACCGCGGATCCGGTGGCCTCTCTGACAGCGATCGCGCAGCTGGCAGCATTCGGCGTGATGAGCGCGTTCCTGTTCAATTACGGGATCGGAGTCGCGGAGGAACGGGCTAATCCGTGGAGCAGCTATGTGCGGACCCTGCCGGCGGGCGCAGTTCCGCCCACTGTAGCCCGGGCCCTGACCGCCATGATGTTCGCGTTCTTCGCGCTCGTGCCGGTGCTTGTGGTGGGTGCCCTGACCACCGCGGGGATGGACCTGTACCTTGACGGCACGTTGCCCTGGTGGCGGTTGCCGTTTTCTGTGGCGGTGTGGCTGGTATGCGGGCTGCCGTTCCTGTGCCTGGGACTAATGATCGGATACCTGTGCACGTCCAAGGTGGCGATCGCGGTGACCCAGGTGGTCTTCTTCCCGCTGGCCTTCGCGGGTGGGATGATGCTGCCGCCGGAGATCTTCTCTGCCGGCCTGGATCTGTTCTCCCGGTTCCTGCCGTCCCGGGCCGCCAGGGACCTCTCCGTGTCAGCGCTCTCCGGCGAACCTTTCGAGCTGGGGGCCGTGATCTGCTTCCTCGCCTGGACGGCGGCACTGGGTGCCGGGGCGGTCTGGGCCAACCGACGGGATCAGGGGCGGCGCTTCCGTTAGGCCAGCCGGAAGCTAGCGGGAACCGAAGAACTCGCCGCGGTCCGCGGTATAGCCCAGATCGGTTTCCGCGGCGCTGCCCTTACCGGCAGGCAGAGCCATCACCCGGCGGTTGAGCGCAGCCAGGGCAGCCAGTCCCAGCGGCCGGCCGCTGGACCTCGACGCCGGTGGACGCTGCCCGCGGGAGAGGGTGACGACGTCGCCCGCCAGTCCGGCAGCGAAGACGCGGCCCATGTCGGCGCTTCGCTGCTGGACCTGGTCCAGTTCCGCGGAAAGTTCATTGACGCGCGCCCGCAGCCCCGAAACCTGCTTCTGCAGCTCCATGATCCGCTTGATGCCCTCCAGGGAAACGCCCTCCTGGGAGAGGCGCTGCACCTCGCGCAGCATTTCAATGTCCCGCTGGGAGTACCGGCGCGAACGCCCGGGAGCACGGCTGGGGCTAACAATGCCGAGCCGGTCATACTGCCGCAGGGTCTGCGGATGCATGTCTGCGAGTTCAGCGGCAACGGAGATCACGAAGATGGGTGCGTTAACGTCGATGCCCACTATCCTCACTCTCCCTCGCTGCTTGCTGGTTTGCGTGTTTGCCATACTAGCTCCGGTCCGCTCCGAAGCCGGGGAGGGCTACAGCCGCGCCTTGGCGGCCAGCCCGGCCCGCGGATCTTCACCCTTGGTCGCCTCGGCGAAGGCTTCAACCGCAGCCTTCGCGTCCTTGCTCAGGTGGGAAGGAACGGCGACGTCGACCGTCACCAGGAGGTCGCCGTTACCCTTTGGCGTGTGGACACCCCGCCCCTTGACCCGCAGTGTCCGGCCGGACGGAGTGCCTGCGGGAACCTTGAGCTTGACCCGGTCCGCCGTCAGGGTAGGCACCTCGATCGTGGCACCGAGGGCGGCTTCGGGGAAGGTGATGGGTACATGGATGCGGATGTTGTTGCCGTCCCGCACAAAGAAGTCATGCGGCGTGACATGCACCGTGACTATGAGGTCTCCGTTACCGGCCGCCCCGGGCATGCCTTTGCCGCGGACCCGGATCTTCTGGCCGTCCTTCACCCCGGCGGGCACCCGCACCTCGACGACTTCGCCGCTCGGCTCGCGCAGCCCAATCACGGTTCCGTTGATCGAACCGGCAAAGGAAATGGTGGTGCTGGCCGTCCGGTCCGCGCCCTTCTGCGGCGGCGCGGACGTAAAGCCGCCGCCGAATCCGCCGCCGCCAAACAGATCGGCGAATTCCGGGGGGATGTTGCTGCCGCCTGCGTTGAAGGAACTCCCCCGCCGGCTGCGTCCGGCGGACTGATTGAACAGGCCGCCGAAAATGTCCTCGAATCCCGCGCCTGCGCCCCCGGCGGGACCTCCGCCGCCGGCCGTGAACCGGGCGCCGCTGCCCATGGCACGGATTGCGTCATACTGCTGGCGCTCCTCGGCATCGGAAAGCACCGAATAAGCCTCGGAGACGTCCTTGAACATCTTCTCCGCGGAGGGATCATCCTGGTTCTGGTCCGGGTGGTACTTGCGCGCCAGCTTCCGGTACGACTTCTTGATGTCAGCTTCGGAAGCATCCTTGGGAACACCCAGAATCTTGTAGAAATCCTTGTCGACCCAATCCTGACTAGCCAATTGGTGTCCCCTTCCTCATGTCTTGCCTACAACGCTGGATCCGGTTCTCCACCGGCGATGCCCGGGACCGCCGTGTGGCGGCCCCGGGCATCAACTGCTACTGCTCCGGAACGGAGACGATTACCTGTGCCGCGCGGAGCACCCGGTCATTCGCCTTGTATCCGGTGCGCAGAATCTGCGTAACGGTGTCGGACTGGACGTCCGGGCTTTGCTGCTGGATCAGTGCTTCGTGGATGTTCGGATCGAAATCCACTCCGGTCTCATCGATCCGGCTCATGCCGTAACCCTTGAGCGTGTTTTCCAGCTTCACCGCGATCGAGGCGAAAGGACCCTCGGCGAGGTCCCCGTGCTGGCGGGCGGCCTCGATGTCGTCCAGGACGGGCAGCAGGGAATTGAGCATTCCGATCACTGCCATTTCCCGGGCAACGTCGCGGTCCCGCTCCACGCGCTTGCGGTAGTTGACGTACTCAGCCTGCAGCCGGAGCAGGTCGTTGCGAAGTTCGAACGCTTCAGCCGAACCTGCGTCCTCCTTCGCGCCGCTGCCGGCGCTGTTCAAGATTTCCTCGGCCTGGGACAGTGCGTCGCCCTCGGCTCCAGGAGCACCCTCCGCAGCAGACTGGGCGTCCGCTGCGGAGGAACCTGCCTGCGCCGGCTGCGGATCCTCGTTCTCCTCCGGCTGTCCGGCGGGGTTCTGGTTTCCGTTGCCATCAGCAGCCATGATTACTTCTTTTCTTCGTCATCGACGACTTCGGCATCCACGATGTCTTCATCGTCCGCGCCGGAGTCCGATGCGCTGCCCTCGCCCGGAGCTGAACCGGCAGCACCGGCGTCACCGGCAGCCTGGGCCTGCGAGTAGATGGCCTCGCCGAGCTTCGTCTGGGAAGCCTGCAGCTTCTCGAACGCGCTCTTGACCTCGTCGTCGTTGTCGGTGCCTTCCAGCGCCTTCTTCAACGCATCGACGTCGCCCTTGACCTCGGACTTGACGTCCTCAGGCAGCTTGTCGTCGTTGTCGGTGAGGAGCTTGTCCACCGAGTAGGCCAGCTGCTCTGCGGAGTTACGGACGTCGGCGGCCTCGCGGCGCTTCTTGTCCTCCGCAGCGTGTTCTTCGGCTTCGCGGACCATGCGGTCAATGTCCTCCTTGGACAGCGAGGAACCGCCCGTGATGGTCATGGACTGCTCGGCGCCGGTGCCCTTGTCCTTGGCGGACACATGGACGATGCCGTTGGCGTCGATGTCGAAGGTGACCTCGACCTGCGGCACGCCGCGCGGAGCCGGGGCGATGCCGGTCAGTTCGAACGTGCCCAGCGGCTTGTTGTCCCGGGTGAACTCGCGCTCGCCCTGGAAGACCTGGATGGCCACGGACGGCTGGTTGTCATCCGCCGTGGTGAAGGTCTCGCTGCGCTTGGTGGGAATGGCGGTGTTGCGTTCGATGAGCTTGGTCATCACGCCGCCCTTGGTCTCGATGCCGAGGGAAAGCGGGGTGACGTCGATCAGCAGCACGTCCTTGCGTTCGCCCTTGAGCACGCCGGCCTGCAGCGCTGCACCAACGGCCACAACCTCGTCCGGGTTGACTCCCTTGTTCGGCTCCTGGCCGCCGGCCAGTTCCTTCACCAGCTCGGCGACGGCAGGCATACGGGTGGAGCCGCCGACCAGGATGATGTGGTCGATGTCCGAGACCTTGATGCCGGCTTCGGAGATGACGTCGTTGAACGGCTTCTTGGTGCGGTCCAGCAGGTCCTTGGTCAGGTCCTGGAACTTGGCGCGGGAGAGGTGCTCGTCCAGGTGGACGGGGCCGTCCGGGGTCACCGAGAGGTACTGCAGGGAGATGTTGGTGGAGGTGGCCGAGGAGAGTTCCTTCTTGGCCTGCTCGGCAGCTTCCTTCAGGCGCTGCAGGGCAATCTTGTCCTTGGACAGGTCAGCGCCCTTCGCCTTGGCCTGCGCCAGCAGGTAATCGACGATCCGCTGGTCCCAGTCGTCGCCGCCCAGGCGGTTGTCACCGGCCGTGGCGCGGACCTGGATGGTGGAGAAGTCGTCTTCGTCCTTGCCGACTTCCAGCAGGGAGACGTCGAAGGTGCCGCCGCCGAGGTCGAAGACCAGGATCAGCTCGTCTTCCTTGCCCTTGTCCAGGCCGTAGGCCAGTGCGGCCGCAGTCGGCTCGTTGACGATACGCAGGACGTTAAGGCCGGCAATCTCGCCGGCTTCCTTGGTGGCTTGGCGCTCGGCGTCGTTGAAGTAGGCCGGGACGGTCACGACGGCGTCGGTGACCTTCTCACCCAGGTAGGACTCGGCGTCGGCCTTCAGCTTCTGCAGGATACGGGCGGAGATTTCCTGGGCGGTGTACTTCTTGCCGTCAATGTCCACGCTCCAGTCGGTGCCCATGTGGCGCTTCACCGAGGCAATGGTGCGGTCAATGTTGTTGACGGCCTGGCGCTTGGCGATCTCGCCGACCAGGACCTCGCCGGACTTGGCGAATGCAACAACAGACGGGGTGGTCCGGCCGCCTTCGGCGTTGGCGATGACGGTGGGCTCACCGCCTTCAAGGACGGAGACAACGGAGTTCGTGGTTCCGAGGTCGATACCTACTGCACGTGACATATTTGCTTCCTCTTTCCTTGGAAATCGATGGCCCGCTGCGGCTGCCCTCTTTGGAGAACCTGCCGCCGCGGCCACCCGTAGCGCATATTGAGCGTTCTGGACTCAACTTTACTCCGTGCGGTTCTTTTGTCAACCAGAGTTGAGTGACACCGACTCAACTTTGATATCCAGTAAACCGCAGGCGCTCCTTCTATGAAGGCACCGGCAGCAGGCGCTGCACAAGGGTCCGCGGAATCCTGTGGACAGCGGCACCCAATCCCCGCGGCAGCCGCCCGAGGACACGCGGCGTCTCAGAGCCGGGCTGGTTCCCTCTCTCCGCGTATCGTCCTGCTATGCCCCAGGACACGTATTCGCACGGCCACCACCGCAGCGTCGTCAGCGCCCACGCCACCCGGACGGCGGCGGACTCAGCCGGCTACCTCATCCCGCATCTGCGTCCCGGCCTGCGGATCCTCGACGTTGGCTGCGGCCCCGGCAGCATCACCGTGGACCTCGCCGCCCTGGTCGCACCGGGACAGGTCACTGGACTGGACCGTTCCGAGGACGTCCTGGTCCAGGCGCGGACACTCGCCGCTGAGCGCGGCGCCACGAACACGGAGTTCGTTTCCGGGAACGTCTACGACCTCGATTTTCCAGATGACACGTTCGACGTCGTCCATGCCCACCAGGTACTCCAGCACCTCACCGATCCGGTGGCGGCACTGCATGAAATGCGCCGGGTCACCCGCCCGGGCGGAGTCGTGGCTGTGCGGGACGCCGACTACCACGGCATGAGCTGGTATCCCGAGGTCCCGGAGCTGACGGACTGGATGGAGATCTACCAGCAGATCGCCCGCGGCAACCGAGCCGAGCCCGACGCCGGCCGCCGGTTGATCAGCTGGGCGCTGGACGCCGGGTTCAGCGAACTCGTTCCCTCCTCCACCAGCTGGGTTTATGCCACCGGGGACCGCCGGAAGTGGCTCGCCGGAGCCTGGTCCCAGCGGATCCTCCACTCGGCATTCGCCGAGCAGGCCCTCGAGCGGGGCCTGGCCTCGCAGGAAGAGCTGGAACGGATGGCGGAGGGCTGGAAGCGCTGGGCTGAAGCACCGGGCGGCTGGTTCCTGATGCCCAGCGGGGAGCTCCTCGCCCGGGTCTGAGCACCACTGCCCGGACACGGCGGGCCGCTGGGTACGCTTAACCGATGTACCGCATCATTACGGTCTGCACCGGAAACATCTGCCGTTCACCCATGGCCCAGTTCTGCCTGGCCCGCGCCTTCAGCGACGCCCAGTTGGCGAATCAGGTGTCGGTGGACTCAGCCGGTGTCACCGGCTGGGAAGCGGGCCGCCCGATGGACCCCCGCACCGCCGCCGAGCTGCTCAAGCATGACTTCCCCGAACCGCCGCTGGAGAGCTTCCGGGCCAGGGCCTTTGAACCGGAGTGGTACCGCAGCCGGGACCTGATCCTGGCCCTGGACTACGGCCATTTGACTCATCTGCTGGCCGAAGCCCCGGAGTCCGGACAGGACAGAATCCGGATGCTGCGCAGTTTTGACCCGGCCGCTGCAGCGCTGTCCCTGGAGCAGCAGGGCATCGAAGATCCCTGGTACGGAGACATGTCGGATTTTGATTCCTCCTACGCCCTGATCCAGGCTGCGGTTCCCGGCGTGGTGGACTTTGTCCGCAGCGCCCTGGCGGAGCGGCGCTGATGTCCCCTGCAACGAAGCGCCCGCTGCTGATCGCCGTTGACGGCTTTTCCGGAGCAGGAAAGACCAGTCTGGCGCTGGAGCTGGCGGCCGAACTCCGCGCTCACCGCTCGGTGGCCGTGTTCCATCTGGAGGACGTTTATCCGGGCTGGGACGGGCTGGACGCCGGCATGGACTATTACCGCCGGCGTGTCCTGGAGCCGCTGGCCCAGGGCCGCAGCGCGCACTGGCAGTCCTGGGACTGGGTGGCGGGCCGATACAGCGCGCAGCACGCCACCGAGCCGGCGGACATTGTGATTTTCGAAGGAGTCGGGGCCGGCCACCGGTCAGCGCGCAACACGCTGGACGCAGTCCTCTGGATCCAGGCCCCGGAATCTGTGCGCCGGGAACGTGCCCTGGCACGCGACGGGGAGACCTATGCTCCCCACTGGGACCGCTGGGCTGCGCAGGAGGCGGCCTGGGCTGCGGGCGACCCGGTGTCCTCCGCCGCTGACGTTCTGGTCCAGAGTGAACCCACTGCTCCTCCCTCCACCGTGGACAACGACGGCGACGGCCAGGGCCCAGCGCAGCTGCAGCAGGTGCCGCAGCCCCAGACGGCGCAGCCCCAGGTTCCACTGCCACGCTTGGTGCTGCGGGCGCTCGCTTCACTGCAGCTGCCCTCCCCCGGACTGGGCCTGGCCCGTCCGGACCTGCACGTTCAGGCACACACCCTCGACGGCACCCCAGACCCGCTGGCACTGTTCGCTGAACTGTACGGCGGGTCACCGAACGCGGTCTGGCTGGACAGTTCCGACGCCGCTACCGCCGGCGCCGGGGGCAGCCCTCCCGGGCGCAGCCGGTTCAGCATCATGGCAGACGACGGCGGCTTGCTGGGCCGGTACGCCGAGCACACAGCGGGGCTGACCAGGATCACGCACGGACCGGTGACCACCGTGGTCCCGGGCCCGTTCTTCCGTTGGCTGGACCGGGAATGGGGTGAAGCCCGGGTGCCTGCGCCCGACGGCATGGCCTGCCCGTTCGCGCTGGGCTGGCTGGGCTTCCTCGGCTACGAACTCAAGCGTGAAACCGGCGGCGCGGACGTCGCCGGACCGGGACCGGACGCAGCACTGGTTTTCGCGGGCCGCGCCGTCATCCTGGATCATGCCGCCGGCCGTGTCCACCTGCTGACGCTGCAGGATTCCTTCTTCGACACCTTTTCCGGCGGCGTTTCGGGACACCACCAAAACACGGATGGTGACGCAGCGGACCCGGACGAAGGGTGGCTTGCCAGAGCATCCGCCGCCGTCGCCACCGCCAGCCGGACCGCGGAGGCTGCCGCCGCCCGTTCCACCCCCGCGCAGACGCCCGCGTTCCCGCCCGGCAGCGCACCAGCCTTTGCCTTCCGGGACAGCCGGGAGGCATACCTGGCCAAGGTGCTCCGGTCGCAGCAGGAGATCGCGGAGGGCAACACCTACGAGGTCTGCCTCACGACTGCCCTGTATGCAGGCCTGCCCGAACCGCTGGCGGCGGAGGCCCTCCTGGATTTGTATGCCGCGCTGCGCCGGCGCAGCCCCGCACCGTTCGCGTCCCTGCTCAGGCTGGGACCGATCACGCTCGCGGGCACCTCACCCGAGCGGTTCCTCCGCGTCGGTGCGGACGGGCGCCTGCGCGCCGAACCGATCAAAGGCACCCGCCCCCGCGGGCAGGACCCCGCAGCGGATGCGGCGCTGCGCCGCGAGCTGCTGGCGAGTGACAAAGACCGCGCGGAGAACATCATGATCGTGGATCTGATGCGCAATGACCTCTCAAGGCTGGCCGTGGCCGGTTCAGTGACAGTTCCACGCCTGTGCGTGGTGGAGAGCTATGCCACGGTGCATCAGCTGGTCAGCACCATTGATGCCCAGCTCCTCCCTGATGCCAGCCGTGCCGAAGCGGTCGCCGCGGCGTTCCCGGCCGGCTCCATGACCGGAGCTCCGAAGGCCAGCACCATGGCCATCCTGGACGAGCTGGAAGCTGCGCCGCGCGGGGCGTACTCCGGCGCCGTCGGCTACTTTTCGCTGACAGGTGCGGCGGACCTCTCCGTGGTGATCCGCACCCTGGTGCTCAGCCGCTCTGCGAACGGCGGCGTGGACCTCAGCCTCGGCGTCGGCGGCGCGGTCACCGCCGGATCGGACCCGGAGGCCGAATGGGAGGAAGTGCGCACCAAGGCCCGCGGGGTCCTGGGCGCGCTCGGCTCGGAGGTGCCGGCGGGATAACCCGCTACTGCAGGGTGGCGGTCAGCCGGGCGACGTTGTCTATGTACCGCTGCCACAGCGGCCGGTTCCGCCACTCCTCCAGGACCAGTTCCTTGGACAGGTTCCGGTAGGTGTCCTCGATCTGGCGCATCTTTTCGACGATGTTCCCGCCGTACATCATCATGGACACTTCAAGGTTCAGCGAAAAGGACCGCATGTCCATGTTGGAGGAGCCCAGGACGGCGACGTCGTTGTCCACGGTGAAGTGCTTGGCGTGCAGCACCAGCGGTGCCGGGTACTGCCAGATGCGGATGCCGGATTCCAGCAGCGCCTCGTAGTAGGAGCGCTGGGCGTGGTCCACCAGAAGCTGGTCCCCGCGTTCGGAGACAAACAGTTCCACCTGCACACCGCGCTGCGCCGCCGTCGTAATCGCGTAAAGCAGCGAGTCGTCCGGGACAAAGTACGGGCTGGTGATGGAGATCCGTTCCGAGGCGGAGTAGATCAGGGAGGTGAAGAGCCGCAGATTGTTTTCCGTGGTGAAACCCGGGCCGCTGGGCACCACCTGGCAGGTGACGTCCCCGGGCTCGTAGGTCCACTCATACAGGCTGAGTTCCTGTTCCAGGTTCTCATCGGTTTCCATGTTCCAGTCGGTGGCGAAGACGACGTTGAGTTCATCCACCACCGGTCCTTCGAGCCGGCTCATCAGTTCCACCCATTTGCGGCCGAGCCGGTGGTTTCCCGGCTTGCGGTAGCCCGGCTCCACCAGGTTCTGCGACCCGGTGAAGCCCAGCACGCCGTCGACCACCAGTATTTTGCGGTGGTTGCGCAGGTCAGGCCGCCGCCAGTGGCCGCGCAGGGGCTGGATGGGCAGCATCGGATGCCATTGGATGGCGCTGGACTTCAGTTCCTTGAGCAGCTGGCGGTACCCCTTCACCCGCAGCGTTCCAATATGGTCGAACAATAGCCGGACCTTCACACCACGGCTGGCGGCATCCTGAAGCGCGGCGAAGAAGTCCCGGGTCACGGCGTCGTAGCTCATGATGTAGAACTCAACATGCACGTAGTGCTCCGCGGCGCGGACCGCTTCGGTCATCTCCCGGATGGACTGCTCGTAGTCCCGCTGGAGCTCCACCTTGTTGCCGTCCAGGCTGGGCAGTGAGCCCAGCCGGCGGTTCAGCTCGACGGCGGACATCACCCATTCCGGGCCCAGGTAGGAACTGGACTGCGCTTCGAGCTCCCGGGTGTTGTCACGGACCCTGCGGTTGATCAGGGTCTGCCGCTCAACGCGCTGTTCAGAGAGGCGGTGGTTGCCGAACAGGGTGAACAGGATGATGCCGGGAACCGGCAGGAAAAAGATGCACAGCAGCCAGGCCATCGCCGTGGTGGGCCGGCGGTTTCCGGGAACCACGCCAAGCGCGATGATCCGGATTGCGAAGTCCAGGATCGTCAAAACCGTCGCTAGCCAGTTCGGAGCCGTAACCGTCCACCACACGCTTCTTTTCCCTCCAACAGGCCAACGTCCCCCTAGCCTAGTCGGCTGGGGACCCCGGTTGCGGCACTGGGGCGCACTACGCTTGGACGTATGAGTGTTTTGGTTTTCCTGGATACCGCTTTCCCCGCCGGCCGTGTGGCCGATGCCTCTGTTCCACAGCTGCTGGCCACAGACCTGGGGGCCACCCGCGGAGACGGGGTTTTCGAATCCATGCTGGCGGTGGACGGGCACCCGCGGAAGCTTGCATCGCATCTGGCCCGGATGGCGGGTTCCGCTGCTGCCCTCCGGCTGGAGTTCCCTCCGCCGGAAAGGTGGGAGCCGGCGATCCGCACCGCCCTGGCTGAATTCGCCCGGGTTTACGGGGATCAGCAGGCCGTCGTGAAGCTCCTGCTTACCCGCGGACCCGAAGGTGCCGGGCAGCCGACAGCCTGGGTCCAGGCCTCCCCGGTGCCGCCCTCTGCGGCTGAACAGCGCCGGACCGGGCTCGATGTGCTGCTGCTGGACCGCGGATATGACAGCACCGTGGCCGAGCGGGCGCCGTGGCTGCTCCTCGGATCCAAAACGCTTTCCTACGCTGTGAACATGGCATCAATCCGCTACGCCCATGAGCACGGCGCCGACGATGTGATCTTTACCTCCTCGGATGGGCTGGTCCTGGAAGGACCCACCTCGACCGTGGTCCTGGCGGAAGTCAAGGACGGTGTGAAGACCCTCCTGACCCCGGAGCTGGAGAGCGGCATCCTGCCCGGCACCACCCAGAGCGCCCTGTTCGACGCCGCCGCGAAGTCCGGCTGGCAGCTCGGCTACGGCCCCCTCCAGCCGGACCGCCTCCACCAGGCCGACGGCGTGTGGCTGGTTTCCAGCATCCGGCTGCTTGCGCCGGTCAGGTCGATCGACGGTAAAGCCATCCCCGTGTCCCGTGAGCTGACGGCCGAGCTGGCAGCGCTGGTGGAAACCGTCCTGTAACCGGAGCAGCGGTTCCGCTTCGCCCGGGCCGGCAGGCCCGGCCCGGGCCGGAACTAGGTCAGGATGAAGTTGTAGGTTCCAGCCACCACGGCTGCAGCGACCGCGGAAGCAGCCAGCCCCACACCGTACAGCAGCACCCACACGTCGATCCGGCTAAAGGTGGAGGTCCGGGCCCAGGTCCTGGGCCCTCCGCCGAATCCGCGGGCCTCCATCGCCACGGCCAGCCGGGTAGCCCGGCGGATCGCCTGCACCAGCAGCGTCAGCCCCTGGCCCAGCAGGTTTCGGAAGCGCCCCAGCGGACCGCTTGCCGTGTCCGCTCCGCGGGCGTGCCGGGCCAGTCCCAGGGTTCGCCATTCCTCCACCAGCAGTCCTACCAGCCGCATCGCGGCCAGCGCGCCGAGCACAAACCGGGCGGGCAGATGCAGCCGCTGGGCCAGGGCGTCGGCAAGGTCCGTGGGATCGGTGGAGACCAGGAGGAAGATCCCCGGCAGGGCAATGGCGAGGCCGCGCAGCCCAATGGCAATGCCTGCGGCCACGGAATCGGTGGTGAACAGCAGCGGTCCCGCGTCCAGCACAACGCTTCCGGTCTTCTCCGCCAGCAGCGCCGTTCCGTAGGCACCAATGGCTGCCGCGATGATCAGCGGCCAGATCCGTTTCAGCAGCGTCCAGGGATGGATGCGCAGCAGGGGAAGCAGCAGCAGCTCCCCGGCCAGCACCACTGTGGCACTCACCCAGTCAACGGTGAGCAGCACCGCTGCTGTCACCGCCACGGCGGCCCCCAGCGTGGACAGCGGGTTAGCCGTGGTCAGGGCCGGGGCGCGGGTGCCGTCCAGGGCTGCTCCGTGACGCATGGTGTCCGCACTCATGCCGCTCCTCCCGGCGTCCGGCCGTGGACCGGCAGCAGTTCCTCCACCCGTCCCCCGGCGACCCGAAGTGTCCGGCCGCCAAGGGCAGCGGTGAACTCACTGTCATGGGTTACGGAAACCACTGTGCAGCCGTGGGCATCGCGCTGCTCGGTCAGCAGCGACACGAGTTCGCGCCAGGTGTTGGCGTCCTGCCCGAACGTGGGTTCGTCCAGGAGCAGGATGTCCGGGGCAGTAGCGAGCATGGTCGCGACTGACAGCCGGCGTTTCTCCCCGCCGGAGAGGGTAAAGGGATTGACCTGTTGCAGGGACTGCAGCCGGAGCCGCTCGGCCAGCCGCCCAACAACGGCCTCCACCTCCGCCTCGCTGTGTCCGGCCCGCCGCGGCCCAAAAGCCAGCTCGTCATGGACCGATCCGGTGAGGAACTGATGCTCCGGTTCCTGGAAAACCGTGCCGATCCGGGTGACCAGCTGGGCAGACTTCCATTTGCACGGACTGCTGCCTGCGCCGCGGGCCAACTCCGGTGCCGCTGCGAGTTCCCCGCCGCGCGGACGCAGGAGCCCGCCCAGGGTCAGTGCCAGCGTCGATTTACCCGCCCCGTTGGGGCCGGTGATGCCCAGGGCCGTTCCGGCCTGCAGGCTGAGGTCCACCCCTTCCAGCACCGCCTGCCCCTTGGAGTTCCGGGCCACGTCCAGGCTCCGCGCCACGAGCAGCTCCGCTCCTGCGGACTGGCCCGCGGGTGCCGGTGGAAAAGGATCCCGCGCGGCGGCGGCCCGCGTGAAACTGGTGCCTGCCCCTCCCGGCCCGGCACCCGGCAGCCACACCCCCGCCTCAGCAAGGCGGCTGCGGGTACCGGCACCGGAAAGTACCTCCTGCGGCGGCCCGTCGGCGAGGATCCCGCCGCCGGCGTCGAGCACAATCACCCGCTCCACCAGGTCCGCCCAGGCGGCGACCCGGTGCTCCACCACAATCAGCGTGGCTGCAGTGCGGTCCAGGACCCGGGCGACGGCGTCCCGGATTTCCAGCACACCGTCGGGGTCCAGGTTGGCGGTCGGTTCGTCCAGCAGCAGCAGGCCTGGCTGCATGGCCAGGATGGAGGCCAGGGCCAGGCGCTGCTTCTGTCCGCCGGAGAGCGCCGCCGTGGAGTGGTTCAGCGGAACGGCCAGCCCGACGTCGTCGAGCGCCGCCTGCACGCGCTCCCAGATCTCTTCCCGGGCGATGCCCAGGTTCTCTGCCCCAAAGGCAACCTCGTCACCAACCCGCGAAAGCACAATCTGGGTGTCCGGATCCTGCAGCAGCAGTCCGGCGCGGCCGCGTGCTGCCTGCGGGTGGACGCCGTCGAGCGTCAGTGAACCCGTTTCGGTTCCGCCGGTGTCCTCACCGAGAACTCCGGCGAGGGCATGGAGCAGGGTTGACTTGCCGGCGCCTGACGCCCCAAGGAGGAGCACCCGTTCGCCGGGCCGGATCTCAAAATCCGCCCCGGCCACAGCGGGCTTTTTACGCCCGGCGTGCCGCCAGCCCCAGTTGTGGGCGCTGACGGCTACGGGAGAAGTACGTCGCTGCATGGTCTTATACGTCCGCCGTGCGGCCTGCCGCGAAGGAAGACAGCACCCCGGTCCGTGCCAGCGCCCGCACCGCCAGCCAGGACAACAGCCCGGCCAGCACCAGGCTGGAGACCGCTGCGAAACCGGTGTAGAGTGCCTGCCACTGGAAGGCCCATTCCGGCTTGTACAGGATCGATTCGCTGACGCCCAGGAAGATCCCGGACCCGAGACCGGCAAGCAGCGCAACGGGCAGGGAGAACTTCCGGTAGAGGAAGAGCAGGAAGACCAGTTCCGCGCCGAGGCCCTGGATGGCGCCGGAAAGCAGGACGGAGAGGCCGAACTGGGTACCCAGGACGCCCGAGACAGCAGCGGCGAGGACTTCGCAGTAGATCGCGGCGCCGGGTTTGCGGATGATCAGCCCGCCCAGGACACCGGCGATCAGCCAGCCGCCCGTGTACAGCCCGCCGATCGGAGGGAAGGCCAGGACCAGGGCCTCAACCCCGCCATAGGCCAGTGACCAGGCCCAGAAAACGACGCCGACGGCCACCGCCAGCACCGAAGCGACCACGATGTCCACCACGCGCCATGAGTAAGGGCTGCGCGCAGGTGCACGTTGAAGAGTGTGTTCCATAAGAGTGTCCTCCTGTATTCAGGAGGGGAGGGAAACCCCCGCGGTCTGCGGCGGTGCACCCCTGAGATCTCGACTCCCTTCGCCGGTACTAACCGGAGCAGGTTCGAGGGTCTGCGGCTTGGTCCGCACTCTCAGCGCCCGAATTCCCCGCCCGGTTACCCGGTTCGGAGGAAGCGGCGCTCCCCTGTCGTATGTATGCGAGGTCCACTGTACACGCAGTACACCCGGGTTTCGGGTTGTTTTGGGTTGGCTGCGGGTAGCGTAGGAACCGATAGCACCGAACAACGCCAAGGAGCGCATATGAACCTGATCCTGAAACTGCTGGGAACCGGCGTAAGCATCGGCGCGGGGCTGGCATCCGCAAAGATCCTGGACTTCATCTGGACGAAGGCCACGGGCAACGAGCCCCCCAAGGACAAAGATGGGGCCCTTGACGTGAGCCTTCGCTCCGCCGTCATCTTCGCCCTGGTCTCCGGGGCCGTCAGCCAGGTCATCCGGGTCCTGACCAACCGCGGCACCCAGAAGGCAATCGCCCGCTACAACCGCACTCCCGAGGTTGTCTAAGGAACCTGGAAACCGGTTTCCCGGCAGCGCCGAGCTGCTGGGAAACCGCTTTTCGTTTGCCTAGCCCTCCCGGCTGCGGCCGGGCGGCCGGGAAGGTCCCTCGGTTTCCCTGCGGGCGCGCTCCATCTCTTCATCATCCAGATTCCCGGTGTAATAGGTGCCGTCCGGCTCCTGCCCGGGATCGTCGTCGACCTTGGGATCAGCGGAGTCGCCTTCGTCCTCCGCAGCGGCCTCAAACATCAGCCGCTGTGCACGTTCCACCACGTCATCAAGCTCATCGATGGTGAGCAGCTCGGGGCGCAGGTGCTTGGTCCGGTAGCCGGCGCGGCCCACCATGTGCGCTGAGACCGGAGCGGTGAGCAGCTGGAAAATCCAGCACACCGCCAGGATGGGCAGAAGCACCCAGCTGCGGAACTCCACGGCCATGGCCATCAGGAACAGCAGCAGGCCCAGGACCTGGGGTTTGGACGCTGCGTGCATCCGGCTCATAAGGTCCGGGAAGCGCATGAGCCCGATTGCGGCGGCAAGTGACATCAGGGCACCGCCGAGCAGCAGGACCGCGACGATCACGTCGATCACGTTTTCACTCACGGCTACCTCCTGTCCGTCACGAAGCGGGCCACGGTCACTGAACCGATGAAACCGATCAGCGAGATCGCGATCAGCAGGGCCAGGAAATCCAGATTCCGGTGAATCACCATCTCAATCACCAGGGCACCGCCCAGGATTGCCAGCAGCACATCCGCTGCCAGCACGCGGTCCAGGATCGACGGACCGCGGACAATCCGGAAGATCGCCCCGGCGGCGGCGACGGCGAGCATGACGGCCGCGGCTATGATCACGGCAGCCATCAGCTAACCTCTCCGTTCCGCAGTTCCCTGAGGTCTTTTTGCTCGGCACGCACCAGCGCGAGGTCCTCCTTGGTTCCGATGGCCCGGATGAGCCAGGACTCGGTGGCCCGGACATCATCGCGGACTTTTTCTGCGGCTTCCTGTGTGTCCACGCCCAGGCAGTGGAGGTAGAGCGTGGACGTGGAACGGTCCACTTCCACCACCAGGGACCCGGGGATCAGGGACAGTGAGTGACCGGTGGCCGTCACCAGCAGGTCGGAGTGGCTTCGCAGTTTGACGGCGACCACGGCGTTGCGGATTTTGGGTCCGTGCGCAATGGCCTGCCACAGCACCTGGACCGAAGCCACCACCAGTTTGTAGAGGAACCGGACGCCGAAGCCGAGTGCGTAGATGAGGTTGAACCGGCCGCTCAGCTCCACCGGCGGCAGGTAGAAGATGTTGGTGACCACGAAGGCAATGAGCGCACCGAAGACCAGGTTGCCCAGGCTAAAGTCCTGCCAGAGGGCTCCCCACAGCAGGATGAGCCAAATGATCAGCGGCAGTTCCTTGAGCAGCGGAATCCGCGGGTGGTTGCGCATGCGGGCTTTTTTGGTCATCGGACGTTCCCCTCACCGAAGACGGCTTCGATGTACGGTGTCCGGTCCAGCAGGTCCTGGGCAGCCCGGTCGCTGAGCGAGAAGAGCGGCCCCGCAAGCACTGTCAGGGCCACACCCAGGGCCACCAGCCCGATCGTCGGGTAGACCATGGACCGCGGCAGCAGGTTCACCGTGGAACGGCCGGCGAAGCGTCCGCTCTGGTGTTCCCGGACGTTACCGGAATCGCGGACGGCACTGCCGTCCGGGGTGGTTGCCAGCAGGATCGGATCCGGGTGCACGGCATCTTCCGGCGTGCGCCAGAAGGCGCGGTTCCACACCCGGGCCATCACCAGCAGGGTCAGCAGCGACGTGAGCACGCTGGCTGCGACCAGCACGTAGGCCAGCGGGGTTCCCAGGTCAACGCCGGCCTGCATCAGCCCCAGCTTTCCAAGGAACCCGGAGAAGGGCGGGATGCCGGCGAGGTTGATGGCCGGGATGAAGTAGAGCACTGCCAGCAGCGGGGAAAGCTTGGCCAATCCGCCCAGCCGGTCCATGTTGGCCGTCCCGCCCCGGCGTTCGATCAGTCCTGTCACCAGGAAGAGGCTGGTCTGCACGGTGATGTGGTGCACCACGTAGAAGACCGCGGCGCCGATGCCGACCACGGAGGCGACAGCCAGCCCGAACACCATGTAGCCGATGTGGCTGACCAGCGTGAAGGAGAGCATACGTTTGATGTCGGTCTGCGCCAGGGCACCGAGGATACCCACCAGCATGGTCAGCCCGGCTACGATCATCAGCAGCGTGTTGATCCGGTCCCCCGGGAACAACAGCGTTTCGGTGCGGACCATGGCGTACACGCCAACCTTGGTCAGCAGGCCCGCGAACACCGCGGTGACGGGCGCAGGAGCGGTCGGATAGGAGTCCGGCAGCCAGAAGGACAACGGGAAAACGGCAGCCTTGATGCCAAAGGCCACCAGCAGCATCAGGTGCAGCATCATCTGCGTGCCCGGGTCCAGCTCCCCCAGCTTCGTGGCCAGGTCCGCCATGTTCACCGTTCCGGTGGCCGCGTAGATCATGGCGATCGCGATCAGGAACAGCACGGAAGAGATCACACTGACGACGACGTAGGTCACGCCGGCGCGGATGCGGGGCGTGGTGCCGCCCAGGGTCATCAGCACGTAGCTGGCCGTCAGCAGGATCTCGAAGCCCACGTACAGGTTGAACAGGTCTCCGGCCAGGAAGGCGTTGGAGACGCCGGCAACCAGGATCAGATAGGTCGGGTGGAAGATCGAGATGGGTCCGTCTTCGTCGCCGTCGGCCATGCCCTGGCCGGCAGCGTAGATCAGCACCGCCAGGCTGATGGCCGTGGAAACCACGAGCATGAGGGCGGAGAACTGGTCCACCACCATGGTGATGCCGAAGGGCGGGAGCCAGCCGCCGATGTTCACGGCCTGCGCCCCGGTTTCCCAGACGGCGGTCAGCAGGAAGCACTCGAGCAGCAGGGTCAGGGTCAGCACGCTGATGCTGACGATCCGCTGGGAACGCTGGTGCCGGATCAGGATGAAGGCCAGCGCCGCGCCAAAGAAGGGCAGGACGACGGCGAGCGGGGCAAAACTGGAAGCGTTCATTGTTTTGCCTCTCCTGTGGTTCCGGTGCCCGCGCCGCGCTGCGACCCGGGTGCTTCCTCGGCTTCCTCCGCCGGTGTGAACTCCGTGGTGTCCTCGGGGACGTCGGCGTCGTCTTCCGCGTCGTAGCTGCTCTGGCTGGCCACGCGGCGGTCTTCGATGTCGTCCTGCACTTCGTCCTGCCGTCCAAGGACCCAGGAGCGGTAAATGATGCCGAGCATAAACGCGGTCACGGAGAAGGAGATCACGATGGACGTGAGGATGAACGCCTGCGGCAGCGGATCGTTGTAATCCTCCGGCGGAATGTCCGCGTTGAACAGCGGCGCCAGCCCCTCATAACCGCCGGTGGCAAGGAGCAGGATGTTGGTGGCGTTGGTCATCATGGCCAGGCCCAGCACCACTCTGGTCAGGCTGCGTTCCAGGAGCAGGTAGATGCCGGCGGCGTACAGTGCGCCCATAATCAGCAGCAGCGTGATGTTCACGCTCATCGGGACACTCCTTCCGCATCCAGCAGTTCAGGTTCGGTTTCGATCAGGTCCTCATCGTCAGAGGTGCCGCCTTCGCTGCGTTCATCAATCTCAGAGCCGAGACTGCGGAGCACATCGAGGACCAGGCCTACGACGACCAGGTAGACGCCGATGTCGAAAATCGTGGAGGTGACGAACTTGATGTCACCGAAGACCGGCCAGGTGAAGCTCAGGATCGCGGTTTGCAGAATCTGCCCGCCGAAGAACAGGGGTGCGGCCGCGGAGAGCGCGGCCAGGCCAAGCCCGCCGCCCAGGAGCATGCCCGCACTGACCGGGGTCGCTTCGGCAAGTTCGAACCGGCCGCCGGCCAGGTAGCGGATGGTCAGCGCCAGGCCTGCCATCAGGCCGCCGGCGAATCCGCCGCCGGGGGCATTGTGCCCGGCGATCAGCAGGTAGACGGAGAAGATGATCACCGAGTGGAAAAGCAGGCGGGTGATCACCTCGAAGATGATCGACCGGCGTTCCGGGGCCAGTGTCCGGCCGGCCACCAGCCATGCTTCGCGCGCCACTGTGGAGAACTTGCGTGCCAGCGCGAGCGTGGCGGCCTCACGGTCGGAGGAGCCGAAGTGTTCGCGTCCGCGGTCCACCGACCCGGTGGCAACCTCGTCGGCGCGGCGCCGCTTGTCGCCGCGGCCGCGGATGAAGATCAGGGAGGCGACACCGGTGGCGGCCATGGTCAGCACGGAGATTTCACCGAAGGTGTCCCACGCGCGGATGTCCACCAGGGTGACGTTGACAATGTTGAGTCCGCCGCCGCCCTTGTACGCCAGTTCGGGGTAGGCCAGGGAAATCGGTTCGGCCACGCGGGAGGCCATCGCGGACATCGCGAACACCACCATCGCAGCCCCGAAGCTGATTCCCAGCAGGGCGCGCAGCAGCCGCTGGCCGGTGGGCTCGCGCTTCCACAGCCGGGCCGGCAGGGAGCGCAGCGCCAGCACGAAGGCAACCAGGACGATCGTCTCCACCAGCATCTGCGTCAGGGCCAGGTCCGGGGCGCCCTGCAGCGCGAAGATCAGGGCGATGCCGTAGCCGCTGACGCTGACCATCAGCACGGCCAGGAAGCGCTTATTGGCGCGGGCAGCGCCCAGGGCGCCGATCACCACTGCAGCACCGATGACGGCCTGGACCGGGGAATCGAACCAGTGGAAATGCTCCGGCATCTGGGCGCCGCGGAAGATCACCGCGGCCAGCGGACTGATGATCGCCATGGACAGGATCACGAAGAGGTAGAACGTCAGTGAACCGCGCTGCGTGCGGCCGGTGACCCACACCGCGGCGTCGTCGAGCAGGCCGATAAGGCCGCGGTAGGAGCGTTCGGCGTCCAGCGGGCTGGCGGTAAGCGTCTGGATCCGTTCCACCCGGTCTCGCTGCCAGAACAGCAGCAGACCGGCAGCGATGGTGACGCCGGTCAGTCCCAGGGCCAGGGTGAAGCCGTGCCACAGCGCCAGGTGCGTAGCTTCGCCGTCGACCGGGTAGAGGTCCGCGTAAGGCGTGATGACGGCGTCCAGCGGCCGGGGCCAGAGGCCGAAGAAGATTGTCACGGCGGCAAGAAGCGCGGGCGGGGCCAGGAACGGCCACGGCACGGTCTTGAATGCGATGGGTTCGCAGGACTTCTTGGTGGCGAACCCGCCCCAGATGAACCGGCAGCTGTAGGCGAAGGTCAGGATGGCTCCGGCCACGACGCCGATGAGCAGGATCCAGCCGGTGAAGTCGTTCTGCCGCTCGGCGTAGTGGACGTACGTTTCGTAGACCGATTCCTTCGCCACGAAACCGACCATCGGCGGCAGGCCCGCCATCGAGGCGGCTCCAACGGCGGCGACGGCGGCCAGCAGCGGAGCGGAGCGTCCAACGCCGGAGAGCTTGCGGATGTCACGGGTACCGGCCTGGTGGTCGATGATGCCCACGACCAGGAACAGGGTGGCTTTGAAGAAACCGTGGGCGAGCAGCAGCCCGATGCCGGCAACGGCGGCTTCCCGGTTGCCCAGTCCCACAACGAGCGTCAGGAAGCCGAGCTGGCTCACCGTTCCGTAAGCCAGCATCAGCTTCAGGTCATGCTGGCGCAGCGCCCGCCAGCCGCCGAGCAGCAGCGTGGCCAGGCCAAGCACGGAGATGACAGCGCTCCAATACTCCGTCTCCGAGAACCCCGGGGCCAGGCGCGCCACCAGGTAGATGCCGGCCTTCACCATCGCCGCCGCGTGCAGGTACGCACTGACAGGAGTGGGTGCGGCCATGGCGGCTGGCAGCCAGAAATGGAAGGGCAGCAGCGCGGATTTGGAGACGGCGCCGACCAGCATCAGCACGATCGCGATGTCCACGATCACGCCGCTCGCGACCAGCTCCGGGGCCATCGCCATGATCTCGGAGATCCGGTAGGTACCGGCAACCGAGCCGAGCATGATCATGCCCACCAGCATCGCCAGTCCGCCGAAGGTGGTGACGATCAGTGCCTGCAGCGCCGCTCGGCGGGCCGAAAGCCGGTGCGCCGCGTAGCCGATCAGCAGGTAGGACAGGATTGTGGTCAGTTCCCAGAAGATGAACAGCAGGATCAGGTCATCCGCCGTAACGAGGCCGAACATCGCTGCGGCGAAGGCCAGCAGCTGCGAACCAAACGCACCCATCTTCGGGTCTTCCGGACGGAAGTAGCGGGCGCAGTAGAACAGGACCAGCGAGCCGACGCCGAGGATCAGGATGGAGAGGTCCGCGGACAACGCGTCCATACGGAAGGACAGTTCGACGCGGAGGTCCGGAATCCACGGGATCACGACCGACGGCGGTGCATTCGGAGCGCCGGACGAAAGACTCTGGTCAGCCCCGGTATACGAGGGGAAGGTTGCCATCAGCCAGATGAACGCTGCTGCCGGAACGGCGGCCAGAATGTAGAAGGCTGAGCGGCCAAACCACCGGAAGAATAACGGCGCTGCTAATGCCACCGTGAACAGAACGGTGAGCACAACTAGCACGTTAGATCTCCCGGGTTCTCATAGGGTTTACAGGTCAGAACACAGCTTTAGTTATCAACGTTGCGGGCAAGGGGCTGTGTTTATTCTACCCTTGGCATACGCCCGGGCACATTCCGGGGGTGTCATCCGGCCGGGGAATATTCCCGTGCCCCTTCGCGTTAATAAGGCCGTTGCGGGCTAGCATCTGGATCATGGCATCAATGACGCACATAACGCCCGGACCTGCAGGAACACCGGCGGCCGTCCGGCGGCGGGAGATTTGGGCGTGGGCGTCCTGGGACTGGGGATCGGCGGCCTTCAACGCCGTGATGACCACCTTCGTCTTCACCGTCTACCTCACCTCAGCCCCGTTTGGCGGTGAGGCCCGGGCATCGGCGGTGCTGGGCACCGCCCTGGCGATTGCCGGCGCCGTCGTGGCCCTGCTGGCTCCGGTGACCGGGCAGCGTTCCGATTCCGGCGGCCGGCGGAAGCTGTGGCTCGGGATTAACACCGTGGCGGTCTGCGCCGCGACGGGCCTGTGTTTCTTTGTCTACCCCAGCCCGGATTTCCTGCTCCTGGGCGTGGCCCTGATCGCCCTGGCGAATGTGTTCTTCGAATTCGCCAATGTGAACTACTACGCGATGCTCAAGCAGGTTTCCACACCCGGCTCCGTCGGAAAAGTCAGCGGCTTCGGCTGGGCGATGGGCTACGTCGGCGGCATCGCTGCCCTAGCGCTGGTTCTTGTGGGCTTCATCAACCCCGATGTGGGCTGGTTCGGCGTGACGTCGGAGGATGGCCAGAACATCCGCGCGGTGGCAGTGTTCTCCGCCGTCTGGTTCCTGGTCTTTTCGCTGCCCATCTTCTTCACCGTGCCGGAGGTCCCCCGGACCAAAGCCGCCCAGCTGGGCTTCTTCGCGTCCTACGGCCTGCTGTTCCGCCGGATCAAGGCGATTTACCGGACCAGTCCGCACACCCTCTGGTTCCTGCTGGCCAGTGCAGTGTTCCGGGACGGCCTGGCGGCGGTCTTCACCTTTGGCGGCGTGATCGCCGCGGGGACCTTCGGCTGGGACCTCCCCCAGGTCATCATGTTCGCCATCTTCGGCAACATCGTCGCAGCGGCCGGGGCCTTCGCCGGCGGTTTCCTTGACGACCGCATCGGCCCCAAACCCGTCATCGTGGGATCCTTGACCGGTCTGCTGGTGGCCGGTTCGGCCATCGCTGCGCTGGGCCCGGAGGAGGCCAACCTGTTCGGCCTGACCTGGAGCGGTGACACGACGTTCTGGGTCTTCGGCCTGGCGCTGTGCCTGTTCGTTGGGCCGGCGCAGTCCGCGTCGCGTGCTTTCCTGGCCCGGCTTGCCCCGGACGGTGAAGAAGGGGAGCTGTTCGGCCTGTACGCGACCACCGGACGGGCCGTGAGTTTCCTGGCGCCGTCGCTGTTTGCCATCTTCATCACCATCTTCGGTGCGCAGCGCTACGGCATCATCGGCATTCTGCTGGTCCTGCTGCTGGGCCTGCTTGCCCTGCTTCCGGTCCGCGCCCCGGACCGGACGCCCCGCGCCGTGGTCCCGGAGGTCTAGCGGCTACTCAAGCTGCGAGACCCACTGGCGCACGACGCCGGTGAAGTCCTCCAGCGCTGCCTCGGCTGCCGCCCGGGTTGGGAAAGTCACCACTCCCCGGTTGCGGCCGGCCCACCGAAGCAGCTTGTGCGGGTCCGTAACCGTGATTTCCCGGTGCTCGGGCTTCGGCTTGGCACCGGTGTGCAGGACCACCTGCACGGTGTCCGGCCGGAACAGATTAAAGGTGGCAAAGTCGTCACGCAGGAAAAAGTTGGGCGCATGCCATTTGATGTTCTCCCGGATCTGCGGGTCCACGGAGAGAATGGCGGCCCGGAGGCTCCGCACGACGGGCGCCATCGGGTGGTCCAGCGCAGCCAGATAGTGCGTAAGCTCAGCCGGTTCTGCAGGTTCCATGCGCACAATCTGGCACTGCGGCGCAGACCTGTCCACCGTGTTTCATAAACCCCGGGTACGGGTTTCCGGAGGGGGCGGACGGGACTGCTGGCCCGTCGGCTAGATGCTGGTGCGGTGGAAGTTCAGGTGGCTGCGCGACGCCGTCGGGCCCCGCTGGCCCTGGTACCGGTTGCCGTAGACCCCGGTGCCGTAGGCGTACTCAGCGGGTGAGCTGAGCTTGAAGAAGCACAGCTGCCCGATCTTCGAACCGGGCCAGAGTTTGATCGGCAGGGTGGCCATGTTGGAGAGCTCCAGGGTCACGTGCCCTGAGAATCCGGGGTCGATGAAACCCGCAGTGGAGTGGGTCAGCAGGCCCAGCCGGCCCAAGGAAGACTTCCCCTCCAGGCGGGCAGCGACGTCGTCCGGAAGCGTGACGCTTTCATAGGTGGAGCCCAGCACGAATTCGCCCGGGTGCAGGATGAACGGCTCATCCGCCGCCACTTCCACCAGACGGGTGAGGTCCGGCTGGTCCAGGGAGGGGTCGATGTGCGCGTACTTGTGGTTGTCGAAGAGCCGGAAATACCGGTCGATCCGCACGTCAACGCTGGAAGGCTGGACCATTGCGGGGTCATAGGGATCGAGGACAATCCGCTCGTCAGCAATTTCGGCCCGAATGTCGCGGTCAGATATCAGCACCTTCTAAAAATAGCGCATCCTCAACGCTGCCCGATTTCCGTGCGGACTGCGTATAGCTCCGGGAAAAACGTCAGGTCGAGGGCGCTGCGCAGGAAGCCTGCCCCGGAGGATCCCCCGGTGCCGCGCTTCATGCCGATGGTCCGCTGGACGGTGAGCAGATGCCGGAAGCGCCAGAGCTGGAAATTATCTTCCAGGTCCACCAGCTCCTCGCAGGCTTCGTAGATGTCCCAATTGGCCGCGGGCTCCTCATAAACCTCACGGAAGACGTGCATCAGGGTTTCATCAAAAACGTGTGCCTGGCTCACGTCGCGGTCCAGCAGTTCCTGCCCGACGGCGTAGCCGCGGCGGTGCAGGACCCGGATGAACTCGTCATAGATGCTGCTCTGCTTCAGTAGTCCGGCCAGCAGCTCCTGCGCCTGCGGATCGGCGGCGAACACATCCAGCATGGCGGCGTTCTTGTTGCCCAGCAGAAACTCCACCGCCCGGTACTGGTAGGACTGGAATCCGGAGGACGCCCCCAGGTCACCCCTGAACTCCGCATATTCGGACGGCGTCAGCGTCGCCAGCACCGACCACTGCTCCGTCAGCGAGCGCTGGATGTGCTTGATCCGTGCGATTCCTTTCATCGCTGCCCGCAGGTCATCTGCCATCAGCCGCACGCGGACCCCGCGCAGTTCATGGAGCACCAGTTTCAGCCACAGCTCCGAAGTCTGGTGCTGGATGATGAACAGCATTTCGTCATGATGTACGGGTTTGCTGACCGGATGCTGGGCAGAGAGAAGCTCATCGAGGCCCAAATAGGATCCGTAGCTCATTTTCCTGCTGAAGTCCCGCTCGATTCCCGGCTCCAGGTTCCGGGTGTTTTTGTCTACGCTCATCGCTGCTCCGTCTGCGTTAGCGGCGCCTGCCTTGGGTGTTGCCGGGACGCGGTGTCCCGGCTGCGCTGAGCTTACGGTAACTGCAGCCCGCGCTTCTGCACCCCGGCGCGGCTGTGGAAGACTGGCCGTAAATACACCCCCACCCTCCCAAGGAGCCTCCATGGAGAACGAACCCGGCAGCACCCCCGCAGCAGATGAGACCGAAGGCAGCCCGGCTGGCTCCCCCGCACCGGCGACCGCCCTGGAAGAGGCCATCGAAGCGGGCCAGTCCGGCGAGATCAGCAACCAGGACGTCATCGCGGCGATCTGGAATGCGGATCTCCTCAGCGTCGGCCGGCTGACCGTGGAGGACGATCCAGCCAGTTTCCAGGCCCTGGTCCTGAAGTCCCCCGAAGGAGCTGCTCCGGTTGCGGCGACGTTCACCGATGCCCAGCGCATTCCGCAGCGCATCCGCGACACCGCTCCAATCATGGTGAAGGCCTCCGGAGGGGCCACCCTGCGCAGCATTGCCCCGGGCTATGGGCTGGCTATTAACCCGGGCAGCTCGTTGGGCCTGGAGCTGGGACCGGAAGGCGTGGCCGCCGTCGTCGCCGCCTTCGACGGTGCGGGAGGAAATGCCGGACCCGAAACCGAATAGCTGCGCTCGGCCCGCACCCGGAGACCGGTATTTCGGTTGCCTTATGGCTAACCGGAACCGGTTTTGCCGCGTCCGGCCTTGCAGTGGGGGCGGCGGCGTCTACTCTGGGGAACCTCACTACAGATGGAGGGCTGTAAAGTGACCTGCTCAGCGAAATCCCCGAAGTCCTGCTCGATTGTTCCGCCCTATCTGCTCGCACGAATCGCGGAACGCCCGGACCGCCTCGCCGCAGCGGCGGATGCGGCCCGCCGGACACTGATGGAACAGCGTGCCGTAGAGGAACACCGCAAACAACGCCGGACCGCGCCGGCCCCGGGGCCGGGAACCGCTCTCACACCCAAAATCCGCCGCACCGTCTTCGACGCCGGACAGAAGCAGGAACTGCCCGGCACCCCGGTCCGGACGGAAGGCGCACCGCCCACCTCCGACCCGGCCGTGGACGAGGCCTACGACGGATTGGGTGCAACCTACGCCCTGTTCAGCGACGCCTACGGCCGCTCATCGGTCGACGGCGCGGGACGTCCGCTCCACGCCACCGTCCACTACGGCCGTGACTATGACAACGCGTTCTGGGACGGCAACCAGATGGTCCTGGGCGACGGCGACGGCGAAGTCTTCCAGCGCTTCAGCAAATCCCTGACCGTCATCGGCCATGAGCTGACCCACGGCGTTATCCAGTACACCGCCCGGCTGGTCTACCAGGACCAGGCCGGAGCGCTGAACGAGTCGGTCTCCGATGTGTTCGGTGCGCTGGTGGAGCAGAAACTCCTCGGCCAGTCGGCCCGCGAAGCCTCCTGGCTCATCGGTGAAGGCCTGTTCACACCCGAAGTGAACGGGAGGGGCCTGCGTTCCATGTCGGCTCCAGGCACCGCGTACGACGACGACGTGCTGGGCAAGGATCCGCAGCCTGCGGACATGTCGGGGTACGTGGAAACCAGCTCCGACAACGGCGGCGTGCACCTCAACTCCGGAATCCCCAACCGCGCCTTCTACCTGGCTGCTTCCCGGCTCGGCGGTTACGCCTGGGAACGTGCCGGGCAGATCTGGTACGACACCATTACCGAACCGAACTTCCCCGCGGACTGCACTTTTAGTCTCTTCGCTGCCGCGACCGTCACGGCAGCGGAAAAACGCTACGGCGCCGGGGGCCCGGAAAGTTCTGCTGTGCAGGCAGCATGGAAAGAGGTTAACGTCATGGTATGAGACTGGTTGTGGTGCGCAGCGGCGGGATCGCAGGCATGAGACGCACATGGAGCAGTGAGGTGAGTTCCCAGGAGGCCGAGGAGCGCTGGCTTCCCCTCCTTCAGGATGCGCCGTCCGCCGAGGCCCATGCCGGCATGCCCGACCGCTTTACCTACGAAATCAGCGTCGGAAAGGCGGCAGTCACCATCCCGGAGGAATCCCTGCAGGGACGCTGGCGGGAGTTGGTGGACCGCGCCCGCAAAGGGAACGGGGAAGCCCGGGCACCCGAGTAGGGAAACGGCCTGGGGCCCCGCGTTGTGCTGGTGGTGCTGAAGGCATGTAAAGTGGTTTCCTGTGCCGGTGGTTCACCGGCCGTGCGGGCGTAGCTCAATGGTAGAGCGCTAGCTTCCCAAGCTCGATACGCGGGTTCGATTCCCGTCGCCCGCTCCAGCTCTCCTTTCTCCGGTTTTGCCGGATGCCCCGCCCGCTTGGGTGTTTCGGGATCCCTCCCGGCCTCATCCAACGTTCGTTCAGGCGTAGACTTGTACAGCCATGAACCGCAAAATGTTTAAGTCCAAGATCCACCGCGCCACCGTCACCCATTCGAACCTCCACTACGTGGGCTCTGTGACCGTGGACCTCGATCTCCTCGATGCAGCAGACATCCTGCCGGGTGAGCTCGTCTCCATTGTCGATGTGAACAACGGCTCCCGCCTGGAGACTTACACCATCGCGGGAGAACGTGGGAGCGGCGTGATCGGCATCAATGGTGCGGCAGCTCATCTGGTGAACATCGGCGATACCGTCATCCTGATCACGTACGCCGACATGAGCACCGAAGAAGCACGGGCCTTTGTCCCCACTGTGGTGCACGTCGATGCCGAGAACCGCATCATTGCCCTGGGCACCGACCCCGCAGAAGCCCTCACTCCCGGGACCGAGCGCCCGCCGCTGGCAACACCCGCCGGCTGATAACCCGCCGCTGCGGCCGGGAGTTCATCTTCCGCTCACCTGCTGCGGCCCCTCCTAACGGCGTTTCTCCACCCGCCGCGGCCCCCTGTACCAGCGCCAACTGCCGCTGCGACCTGTGGTTACACCTGTTTCTACTGTGACTGTGGCGCAAAAGAGCGTAAAGGCATAGGGTCGGTCGAAAGGTTGCTGAGGATTGCAGCCTTTCGCGGAAAATCACTCAGTCCGTGCCTACGACGAGGTGGAGGCATACACCAATGCCAAAAGACGCTACACATCACGGCAGACCCTGGATGAGGAAGTCTGCGGCCGCGGGGTTCGCCCTCGCCGTCGGTGCCACGCTGCTGGCCGGCTGCAGTTCCGATGCGGGGTCTGCACCGACCCTTACCTGGTACATCAACCCCGACGACGGCGGCCAGGCCGAACTCGCAAAGCGCTGCACGGACGAGTCCGGCGGCGCTTACAACATCGAGACATCCCTGCTCCCGAACGACGCCGCGTCGCAGCGCGAACAGCTGGCCCGCCGCCTGGCAGCCGGAGACACGACCATGGACATCATGAGTCTGGATCCGCCAAATGTCCCCGAATATGCAGAGCCGGGCTATTTGGCCCCGATCCCGGATGATGTCCGTGAACGCACTACCCAGAACGTGGTTGAAGGCGCCCTGACAGGCGCCACCTGGAAGGGCGAGGTGGTGGCCGTTCCGTTCTGGGCCAACACGCAGATCCTCTGGTACCGCAAATCAGTGGCCGAAGCTGCCGGGCTGGACATGACCCAGCCGGTGACCTGGGACCAGCTCATCGATGCAGTCCGGGAACAGGACAAATTCCTCAGCGTGCAGGGCGCCCGGGCCGAGTCGATGACCGTCTGGGTGAACGCCCTGATCGAATCTGCCGGCGGCCAGATCGTGGAGAACCCCGACGCGCCTGCGGACGAAATCGAGCTGGGCATCGATTCAGAAGCCGGAACCAAGGCCGCAGAAATCGTTTCCACCATCGGCAAGGACGGGTTGGGTGGGCCAGGCCTGCCCACCCAGACGGAAAACTTCTCCATGATCCAGTTCCAAGGGGACAAGGGAGCATTCATGGTGAACTATCCCTTCGTCTGGCCGGCCACCAACGCCGCTGTCCAGGAAGGTACGCTGCCGCAGTCCCTTGTGGACGACATTGGCTGGGCCCTCTACCCCCAGGTCAACGCAGGTGAGGATACGGCTCCCCCGCTGGGCGGAATCGACCTGGCAGTCGGCGCCAAGAGCAAACATCCGGACCTCGCCTACGAGGCGATCGAGTGCATTGTCAGCCCGGAAAACCAGGCCTACTACTTCCAAACCAACGGAAACCCGCCGTCAAACACCGAGGCCTACAACGATCCCACGGCATTGGAGACCTTCCCGATGGCCGGGACCATTCAGGAATCGCTCCAGCTGGCCAAACCCCGCCCCCAGACGCCGTACTACAACGAGATCTCGACCGGCATCCAGCAGACCTGGACACCGCCGTCGGACGTCAACCCTGACACCACGCCCGCCACTAGCCAGGAGTTCATACTCGCGGTCCTGAAGGGAGAGAGGCTGCTATGAGTACGTCCGTCGAGACCCGTGCCGCCGCCGAGGGCGGCAGCCCAAAACCGCGCCGGCAAAAACTCAGTGACCGCGCACGCAGCGAACGCCGGCTTGGATTCTGGCTGGCCGGACCCGCCTTTGTGATCATGCTGGCTGTCACCGCCTATCCAATCCTTCTGGCCTTCTACGATTCACTGTTCAAGTACCGGCTGACCGCACCGGACGACCGGACCTTCGTGTTCCTGGGCAACTACATCACCGTCCTGACCGATGCGGTGTGGTGGCGGGACCTGGGCGTTACGCTGCTGATCACCGTAGTCACGGTCGTGATCGAACTCGTCCTCGGCTTCCTCCTCGCCATGGTCATGAACAGTGCGCTCAAGTCCATCCGCGGTTGGCTCCGCACGGCCATCCTGGTTCCTTACGGGATCATTACGGTGGTCTCGGCGTTCGCCTGGTTCTACGCTTTCGACATTAATTCGGGCTACGTGAACCACTGGTTCGACTGGGTGCCGGGAATCAGCCCCGATCTGAACTGGTTCGCGGACTTCGGTACCGCCATCTCGGTAATCATGGCATCGGAAATCTGGAAAACCACTCCATTCATCTCCCTGCTGCTGCTGGCGGGCCTGGCCCAGGTTCCGGGCGAACTGACCGAAGCGGCAGAGGTCGACGGCGCCACCTGGTGGCAGCGCTTCACCCGCGTGATCGTACCGAACATGAAAGCCGCGATCATGGTGGCGGTCCTGTTCCGGGCGCTGGATGCCTTCCGCATCTTCGACAACGTCTACATCATGACCAAGGGTGCCTACGGCACGGAAACACTCTCCCTGCTGGCATACCGCACATCCATTACCCGGTTGGAGATAGGCATGGGGTCCGCCATCTCCGTCCTGCTGTTCCTGTGCGTGATCATCATCTGTTTCATAGCGATCAAGCTCTTCAAGGTGGACCTGACCGGCGCACGAGGGGGCAAATAAATGAAGACGTCACCGATCCGCAGACGCCTCACCTGGACGATCATTTCCATTCTGGTGATCGTGTACGCCCTGTTTCCGGTCGCTTCCATCTTCGCGACCTCCTTCAAGCTCCCCAGCGACCTGACCTCCGGAACTTTCCTGCCCTCCACCTGGTCCACCGTGAACTACGAAGAAATCCTGGTAGGCGACGCCCAGGAACTCTTCCTTTCAGCCCTTCGGAACTCGATCGGGATCTCCCTGATTGCCACTGTCATCGCCGTTGTGCTGGCCACCCTGTGTGCCTATGCCATTGCCAGGCTGGATTTCCCGGGAAAGAAGCTGGTGCTGACCACGGCACTGGGCGTCTCGATCTTTCCGGTCATCTCCATCGTGACCCCGTTGTTCAATCTCTGGAGGAACATCGGACTCTATGACACCTGGCTCGGGCTGATCATTCCGTACCTGTCCCTGACCCTGCCGATCTCCATCTGGACCCTGGCCGCGTTCTTCCGGCAGATTCCCTGGGAACTGGAACAGGCCGCGCAGGTGGACGGGGCCACCACGTGGCAGGCCTTCCGGAAGGCGATCGTTCCACTCGCGGCACCCGGAGTTTTTACCACCGCGATCATTGCTTTCTTCATCGCATGGAACGACTTCGTGTACGGCATCTCGCTGACCTCAACCTCCGCGGCGCGGCCAGTGCCGGCCGCGTTGGCGTTCTTTACCGGAGCATCGCAGTTTGAGCAGCCCACGGGAGCCATTTCCGCAGCTGCCATCATTGTGACCATCCCGGTCGTTGTACTGGTGCTGCTGTTCCAGCGGCAGATTGTTTCCGGACTAACCCAGGGCGCCGTCAAGGGCTAGCCCCGGACTCACGGTAAAAGAAAAGGAGCCATGAGCATGGCATCGATTACCCTCAAGAACCTCGTCAAGAAATACGGCGACGGCTTCCCCGCCGTCAATGACGTGAGCCTCGACATTGCCGACGGCGAGTTCATCATCCTCGTCGGCCCGTCGGGCTGCGGCAAGTCGACACTGCTGCGGATGATTGTGGGCCTGGAGGACATCACCTCCGGCGACCTGCTGATCAACGGGGAACGGGTGAACGACAAAGCGCCCCGCGACCGAAACCTCGCCATGGTGTTCCAGAACTACGCCCTGTACCCGCACCTGACCGTGTTCGAGAACATCGCTTTCCCCCTGCGGCTGAACAAGGGCAAATACTCTGATGACCAGGTGCGCAAGCTGGTCCGTGAGGCCGCAGACACGCTGGAGCTGACCGAGCATCTGGACCGCAAGCCCGGCAACCTCTCCGGCGGCCAGCGCCAACGGGTGGCCATGGGCCGGGCAATCGTCCGGCAGGCCGACGCGTTCCTGTTCGACGAGCCGCTGTCCAACCTGGACGCCAAGCTCCGCGGGCAGATGCGGTCGGAAATCTCGCAGATGCAGCGCAGGCTCGGGGTCACCAGCGTCTACGTCACACACGACCAGACCGAGGCCATGACGCTCGGGGACCGCGTCGCCGTGCTGAAGAAGGGCATCCTCCAGCAGGTCGCCTCTCCGCGGGAACTCTACGAACAGCCCGTCAACCTCTTTGTGGCAGGCTTCATCGGGTCCCCGTCGATGAACTTCCTCCCGGCAACGATCAGGGAAGGCAACATCCTTGAGACGGCCGTCGGTGACATTCGAATTCCGGAGGATCGGGCCGCGAAGGCGGCTGGAAAGAAAGTGGTCCTGGTGGGCATCCGCCCCGAGTTTTTCGAGGATGCCTCACTGGTCGAAGAACACAAGAAGGGCCACGGCTCCACGTTCAAGGCCCACATCACACACACCGAGTGGCTCGGCAACGAACAGTACGGCTACATCCACTTCGATCCGACCCCTGAGGTACGGGAGCTGCTGGACAACCTGGCCCGGGACATGGACGCCGAGGAGCTGCGCCCGCAGGTCGTGGTGACGCTCGACGCCGCCAGCCGGGTACGCGGCGGACGCGAAGCCGAACTGTGGCTCGATACCCGCAAGATTCACCTTTTCGACCCCGAGAGCGGGGAGAACCTGACCAGGGACCCGGAGGCGGGTGCCGAGCTCACCGAGGAAGCCAATGCCCGGCGGGCCGAGGAAATCGCGATGGCCAAGGAGGAACTCCAGCAGACCACAGCCTCGTCCGCTGAGTCCTAGCGGGCAGCTGCCGCCCAGGCAACGGCGCTGGGCGGCCCGGCACCCGGCCAGCCGCGGCTCGCGGCAGGCCGGGTCTGCCCTGTACGCGCCGTGCAGGTAACGTAATAGCGTGCAGGGAACATCACCGGTAATTAAGGCAGTGACCATTTGGCTCACTGCCCTCATGCTCACCATCGCGGCCGCCGTCGTCGTGATCTGGCTCGTTAACGCCAAGGCGTACGGTCCGGCCAAGCAGGTGGAGAACTATCTCCAGGCCCTGCAGGACGGAAACGGCGCCCAGGCCCTTGGTCTGCTGAACGCAGACGTTCCGGACGCCAACGCTGTCCTGCTGGACGGCGACGCGCTGCGGAACTCCACAGCCGGGCTCGAGGTGCTGGACATCGAGGAAGTCGAGACTGCCATCGACAACCGGACAGATGTGGTGGTCAGCTACCGGCTGGACGGCGCTGAGGAAAAGTCCACCTACCAGCTGGAGAAAACCGGAACCCGCTGGATGTTCTTCGACCAGTGGGCTTTCCGGCCCACCACCCTCCCCGGGGTCCGGGTCAGCGCTGCCAACCAGAACGAGGCCGAGCTGAACGGCGCCCGGGTCGCATTGCCGGAGGGCAGCAACACCTTCGCCGCGTTCTACCCGTCCCGGGTCGCCGCGTCCTTCACCAGCGGCTACTTTGAAGCCCCGGAACAGACCGGCGTGCTCGCTGCAGCGTCAGGATCCCTGGACCTGACCCTCCGCAGCCAGGCAACCCCGGCGCTGGTCGAAGCCGTTGACGCGCGGGTACACGAGTTCCTGGACAGCTGTGCCGGCGAACAAAACCGGCTGGCGCCCGCCGGCTGCCCGTTCTACCACCTGACAAATAACCGGGTGGAGCCCCCCATCACCTGGGAAATCACGAAGTACCCCACCGTGGAGATTTCTCCCGCCGACGGCCACTGGGTGCTGGCCCCGCTGCAGGGAACAGCACGGGTCACCGCAACCCAGACAGACCTGTTCTCCGGTGCCCAGAGCCCGCTGGTGGAGGACAAGGAATTCTCCTTCGGCGCCCGGTTGTCGGTCAACGGCCAGGACATCAGCCTCACAGCCGTCATCGAGTAGCCTTCCCCAACGCAGAAAAGCGACGCTTCCAGAATTGGAAACGGCGCTTTCTGCTCTTCAGGGGTGGCTTGGGCTTAGTCCAGGCCGCGAAGGTCCAGGGTGAGTTCTGTTTCCCCGCCCGGCTGCACGATCACGGGAATCCCCCAGTCCTGCTGGTAGAGGTGGCACGCGGCGTGGTCCGGGATCTCGCCGCCGGGCTCTCCGTCACAGGCGGCGGCACGGGCTGTGATGTGCAGGACGCCTTCGGTGACGGTGTCGGAGAGCACCAGTTCACGGACCAGGCCGACGGCGGTGCCGCTGCCCGAAACCAGCAGTTCCTCCGGCGAAGCGGAGATTTTCAGCTGCGTCGGGTCGCCCCAGCGGTCATCCAGCTTCTGCCCCTTGGGGGCGGAAAAACGGATGGTGAGGCCCAGCGGTCCCGCCTCAATGGCCGTCTTGGGACGCTGCGTCTGCCGGGCGCCTTCGTCCACGGACTGTGCTTCCCTGGGGACCGGAAGACGCACCAGTTGATGCTTGTTCGCTTCCACGACCACCAGGAGCGGTTCCTCCGCCGTGGTGTCCAGCAGGACACCGGAGGGCTCTGCCAGGCCGCGGGCCAGGGTGGACACGGTGCGGGTGGCGGGATCGTAGCGTCGGACGGCCCCGTTGTACGTGTCCGCAACGGCCACCGAGCCGTCCGGCAATACCGCCACGCCCAGCGGGTGCTGCAGCCGGGCCTCAGCGGCGTCGCCGTCGCGGAAGCCGAAGTCGAACAGGCCGGCGCCGATCGCGGTTTCCACGGTCACGGCAGCCCGGTCACCGGTGGTGTCGAACGTAAGTTTCCGCAGGGCGGAGGTTTCCGAGTCCGCCACCCAGATGGCGCCGTCAGCGTCCTGGGCCAGGCCGGAAGACTGCGCGAACCACGCGGCGTCTCCGTCGCCGTCGAGCAGCCCTTCCAGGCCGGTCCCGGCGAGGATGCTCACGGCACCTGTGGCGGGGTCGAAGGCGAAGATCTGGTGGGTCCCGGCCATCGCGACAACGGCTTTGCCGAGGGCCGTGGACCAGAGGATGTCCCACGGGGAGGAGAGCGAGGTGCCCAGCGGGTCGGTGCCCAGTTCGGTGGACTGCTCCGCTGCCTGATTCTCCGCGTCCAGCAGGCGCTGAACACCGTTGCCCGCCACCGTGGTGACGGCGCCGGTGGCGAGGTTCACTCCCCGGAGCCGGTGGTTCACCGTGTCTGCGACGATCACGTCGTAGTCCAGCGTCTCCGCGACGGCGGCCGGCAGCACGGCCAGGCCCTGCGGTTCGTTGAAGCGTGCGGTCCCGGCGTCGCCGTCGCGCCATCCCTTGGTGCCTTCGCCAATGACGCGGCGGACGGTTGTGAGGTCTGCTTCGAGTTCGACCAGCCGGTGGTGCCCGGTGTCAGTGACGAGGAAGGTGCCCTCCGGCAGGGCTACTGCCTTACCGGGGAACCGCAGATCGCCGGAGGTTGCCTCGGCCGGAACGTACGGGCCGTCGCCGCGGTGCAGCGTTCCTTTCGCCTCATGCTCGGCAATGAGCTCCGCCACCAGCGACTCCAGACCGGCCGCGTGGCCTTCTCCGGAGAGATGCGCAACGATGTAGCCTTCCGGGTCAATAACAACCAGGGTCGGCCAGGCACGGGCCGTGTAGGCCTGCCAGGTAACAAGCTCCGGGTCGTCCAGGACCGGGTGCTGAATTTCGTAGCGTTCGACGGCGGCGGCCAGGGCCACCGGGTCGGCTTCATGCTCGAACTTCGGTGAGTGGACGCCAACCGTCACCAGGACGTCGGAGTACTTCGCTTCCAGTGGCCGCAGCTCGTCCAGCACATGCAGGCAGTTGATGCAGCAGAACGTCCAGAAATCCAGGATGACGATCTTCCCGCGGAGGTCCTCGAGCCCCAGTTGCTTTCCGCCTGTGTTGAGCCAGTTGCGGCCTTCCAGCTCGGAAGCCCGGACGCGGTATCCGGCACGCACCGTTTCAGTCATCGATGTTCTCCTTGGTCTGTCCTTGCATCGCGTTCGGCCAGCTGGGCGAACATATTGTTGTAAGCCGTCAGATCCGCGTCGTTATTCCTTTCGGCAGCGCGGTCCTTCCGTTTGGTTTCACGTGCATCCGAGCGCGACCACTGGATGGCGACGCCGATCGCGACCAGGACGGTCGGGATTTCGCCGACGCCCCACATGATGGCACCGCCCAGCTGCTGGTCCGCCAGGGCACTCAGGCCCCAGTCCCGGCCCATGTTCCCGAAGTAGGAGGCCTGGATCAGGGAAGTCTGTCCCATCACCGCCACACCGAAGAACGCGTGGAAGGCCATGGTGGCCAACAGAATGAGCAGCCGAAGCGGATAGGGCGCACGGGTGGGCAGGGGATCGATCCCGATCATCGTCAGGACAAAGATGTACCCCGCCAGCAGGAAGTGCAGGACCATCAGCTCGTGGCCAACGTGCTGGCGCAGCGCAAAGCCAAAGGCCTCCGAGTAGTAGAAGATCACGATCGAGCCGGCGAAGTTCACAGCGGCGAAAATCGGATGCGTAATGATCTTCGACCAGCGCGAGTGCACCCCGATCAGGATCCACTCTCGCAGTCCCCTGCTGCCGTCCATGCGCGGGGTCAGCGCCTTCAGCGCCAGTGCTACAGGCCCGCCCAGGACCAGGAAGAGCGGGATAACCATGGAGAGGGACATGTGGCCAAGCATGTGGGTGCTGAAAAGCACCATGCCGTAGACCGTCGGAGCTCCGGAGGTGACGTAGGTCAGGGCGATAAGGCCCACGAACCAGGAGAGGATCCGTGGAATCGGCCACTTGTCTCCACGCCGGTACAGCTTGATCACTCCGAGGACGTACGCCACGGCCAGGGTGGCGGCGATGGCGATCCAGAGCCAGTCGGGGCGCCATTCCGTGAGGTAGCGTTCCGGTGTCAGTTCAGGGGGCAGATCATAGCCGGTGAGGATGCGGGCGGGCGTGGCATTGGGTGGAAGTTCCTCCGGACGCGGCGGCGCGGTGCGGGCCAGCGCTGCGGCCACACCGGAGATTGCCGCCATAATCAGCAGTTCCACCCCGATGAACTGCCACAGCACCCGGCGTGCACTGAGGCTGCCGGCTGTGTCAGCAGGAACACCCTTGTTCGCACCGGCCCCGGTCGCTTGGACCGGAAGGCGGGGAATGATCCACCGGCGGTGCAGGAACCCGATGACGCCGAGGACAAGCGTGGCAGCTGCTTTGACGAGCACCAGCCCGCCCCAGCGGGAATCGAGCTGCTCCAGGGTGGTGATCCGAAGGGACGCGTTGACGATTCCGGAGACCGAGACCAGGATAAAGCCGAACAGCGCCAGTGCGGAGAAGCGGCGGAGAACGGCGCCGGTCATGTCCCCCAGCTGCTTGGCAATCACGGCCAGGACGATGATCCCGCCGATCCACAGGCAAACGCCGAGCAGGTGCAGGCCGATTGAGTTGACCGCCGCGCTGTGGTCGTCCCCGCCGGCTGCGTGACCCACCAGGGCCATGGGCAGCAGTCCGCCCACGGCCAGCGCTGCCGTGAGGGCCAATCCGGTCAGGGACCGGACACCGAAGGCGAGGGTGGTGACCACCGCGGCAATGATGCTCACGGCAAGCCAGGCCCGTCCGGTGGAAAAGTCGGTGATGAAGGAGGCCAGGCCCTCGGTGTAGGACGGGTCGGGGCTCAGCGGCAGGCCGGAAACATCCGAGTAGGTGAACAGCAGAACGCCGATGGCGGCGATCGTCCAGACGGCGGCGGCACCGGCGGCCAGGGCCATGGTCTGGGTAAAGGCGGGGTGCTCCGGCCGGGCCTCCCGCTCTCCTCTGCCCCGGCGCGGTCCGGCATATTTGGGGAGGATGGCGACGGCGAACACCAGGGCGCCGATCACCGTAGCGACGGCACCGTTCTGAATCGCCTTGGCTACGGGAAGTCCCCAACGGGTGAGGGCTCCAGGGTCGGAGAGCTGGGCAGCAGCTGCAGCGCCGGTAAAGAGGAGGGCAACGACCAGGGACAAGACCATCACGCCTATCCCTGCGGCCAGCCAGCCGTTTCGAGCGGGATTGCCGGGCGCGGAGCCGGTTGGACGGCCCGGCAGCGTGTTCTGGGTCTTGGCAGTGTTCGGCACGCTATCTATTCTCTACCTCTTGTAAAAATTGGGCCAATCACCGGTCATACACCGGGATGAGGAGGATGATTCCGGCCGCAGGACACGCTGTTAAAGCCGGACGGGGCCGGCACCTTCCGGCACCGGCCCCGTCCCAGGACTGTGGGTCCTACTTCTTGGAGACAGCAGCCTTCAGCTTCGAGCCTGCGGTCAGCTTGACGCTGTGGCCGGCCGGAATCTGGATGGTTTCGCCGGTCTGCGGGTTGCGGCCCTGGCGAGCGGCGCGGTCGGTGCGCTCAACAGCAAGCCAGCCCGGGATGGTGATCTTCTCGCCGTTGGCAACGGAGGTTGCGAAGATGTCGAAGACGGCATCAAGCACGCCGTTAACGGCGGTCTGGCTGTTGCCGGACTTTTCTGCGACTGCGGCAACAAGTTCACTGCGGTTCATAGCCAATTTATGTCCTCCTGGACTCTGGTGTTTAGCGCGAGCGGTTCACGGATGCGTAACCGCCTCTGTTCGAAAACTTACCAGCTTGAAGGCCTAAAACGCGCTGAAAACCGCGGGTTTTCGCGGTTTTTTCGGGTTTTTTCCCAAATTTGACCGGGTTGTCCATGCCACTGCCCGCAGGGTACGCAAAAAGGGCGGCAACCTCAAAGGCTGCCGCCCTTTTCAGGCGTGGAAAGCGGTGCTTACCAGCTGGACTTCTTGATGCCGGGCAGTTCGCCGGCATGTGCCATGTCGCGGAAACGCACGCGGGAGATACCGAACTTCTGGAGGGTACCCCGGGGGCGGCCATCGATCTGGTCGCGGTTGCGCAGGCGGACCGGAGAAGCGTTGCGGGGCAGCTTCTGCAGGCCGAGGCGTGCAGCTTCCCGTGCTTCGTCGGTCGCGTTCGGGTCGACCAGGGTCTTCTTCAGTTCGAGGCGCTTCGCAGCGTAGCGCTCAACGACAACCTTGCGCTGCTCGTTGCGGGCAATCTTGGACTTCTTTGCCATTCTTAGCGCTCCTCACGGAATTCGACGTGCTGGCGGATCTTGGGGTCGTACTTCTTCAGGACCATGCGGTCCGGGTCGTTACGACGGTTCTTGCGGGTCACGTAGGTGTACCCGGTGCCGGCGGTCGACTTCAGCTTGATGATCGGACGTACGTCCTTGTCCTTTGCCACTAGAGCTTCACACCCTTCGCAAGGAGGTCGGTGACGACAGCGTCAATGCCGCGGACGTCGATCGTCTTGATGCCGCGGGCCGAAACCTGCAGCGTCACGTTACGGCGCAGGGACGGAACCCAGTAGCGCTTCTTCTGAATATTCGGGTCGAACCGGCGCTTGTTGCGGCGGTGCGAGTGCGAAATGCTGTGACCAAAGCCGGGAACAGCTCCGGTTACCTGGCAGTAAGCTGCCATGATCTCTCCTCCAGTTGTAGTAAATATGACGGTCCTCAAAAAACAAGCACCAGGGCGATGCCGCCATGGCACCTGCAATAAAGAGCGTCCCGCCACCAGTTTTGACACCGTTATTACTGCGACTTTCCGGAGGTTGACCTGGCGGGGTGAGATCCAGCCGAAGTGCCTCGCCGCGGGGAAGACGGTGAAGTTCAGGCAGCCAAACGGAAATCCGCTGTGACAGCCTTCAATTCTAGGTTTATACGGGCGGCCACGCAAATGTCCTGCTCTGCACCCCGGAGGGAGCAAACCAGATCATGGACGTGACTTAACGCCTTTCTATCCTAGACGTTGACCGCGTTTGATCCAAACCGGGCGGACGGTGCCGGTTACGCCGATGGCTTCTCCAGCGCGCCCGTGGCGGTGACCACGGCAATTCCCGTTTCGGGGTCTTCTGCGGCTCCGTCAAGGTCCGTTGCCCCGCCGATCACCGCACCTGAGTCCACAACCATGTTCCTCAGCCGGGCGCCGCTGCGGACCCGCACGCCGTCGAGCAGGACACAGCCATGCACATCCGCTCCAGCCTCGATGTCGCAGTCCGGTCCGACCACGCTGCGGGTGAGTATGCCGTCGACCCTGGAGCCCGGGGCCAGCAAGCTGGTTTCCACCCGGGCTGCTGCCCCAATAAAGGCCGGAAGGCGGCGCGGAGTCGCCGAGAGGATGGGCCAGGCAGGGTCATCGAACACCATTCCATGTCCGTCCAGCAGGTCCATGTGCGCCTGGTGGTAGCTTTCCGGCGTCCCCATATCCCGCCAGTACCCCTCGAGCCGGTGCTCAACAACCTTTTCCTTCTCCACAAGATAGGGCAGCAGCTGGTCGCCGTAGTCCTCCAGCTGGCCATCCCGCTCCACGAGCTCCTCGAGGCTCGTGAGCAGGGTTTCGGCGTCGTAAAGGAAGATCTCCGCCGCAATGAGATCCGTCTTGGGCTTCTCCGGCTTGTACTCGAAGCCGGTGACGATTCCGTCGCGCACCTCTGCCACGCCGTGGTCCGAGGGGTTGTTGCCGATCCGGTATGTCACCACGGTCAGCGCCGCTGCGGCCTCACGGTGGGTGGCAATGACATCGCGGTAGTCCAGACGGTACAGGTGGTCTGCACTGAGCACCAGGACCAGGTCCGGATCGAATTCGCGGATATAGTCCACCTGCCGGTACAGGGCATCGGCATTGCCCTGGGCGAAGCCCTCGCCCTCGGAGCCCTGGTAGGGCGGCAGGACCCGAAGCCCTCCATTCGTCCGGTCCAGGTCCCACGGACGCCCGCTGACCAGATGGTCATTCAGCGACTTGGGTTCATACTGTTCAACGATCCAGACGTCGCTGAGCCCGGAGTTGTGCAGATTGGAGAGCGGGACATCGATCAGCCGGTAGGACCCGCCCACCGGCATGGCCGGTTTTGCCCGGGTGTCGGTCAGGCTTCCCAGCCTGCCGCCGGCCCCTCCGGCGAGAATGATGGTCAGTACCTTCGGCTGGCGCATTCAGGGTCCTTCGGTTGGGGCCAGCGGGCGGGCCGCGGCCGGATCAAGCAGGGTCAGGATCTTGCCGCCGATCCGTGCCAGGTCGGCCACGTCACGATCGTCCAGGGCGTCAAAGACGGCATTGCGGACAGACTCCACGTGCCCCGGTGCCAGCTCGATGAGCGCGGCCATCCCCTCCTCGGTGATGGCCGCCGTCGTTACCCTGGCGTCCTTGGGGGAAGGGAACCTGCGCATCCAGCCCCGCTGTTCGAGCTTTTTCACCACGTGGGACAGGCGGGACAGGGAGGCGTTGGACCGGAGGGCGAGTTCGCTCATGGCCAGCTGCTTCTCCGGCGACTCCGAAGTCATGGCCAGGACGTGGTAGTCGAAGAGCGTGATCCGGGCCCGTTTGAACAGGTCCGCATCCAGGGTCCCGGGCAGCCGGGTGGCAACGGCGTAAAGCGCAAGCCAAGCCTGCCGCTCCTCGGGAGAGAGCCAGCGGGCGGGTTCGGACTGCGGTTCGGTCATGCGCGCAATTCTCTCACGGCACTTGAGCCTTCAAGGGAATGCCCGGCCCCCTGAGTTCGGGGAAGGGGGCCGGCAGCGGAGCGGTCTAGCGGACGCTCTCCGGCTCTCCCTTCGCCTGAGCCGGATCGGTTTCGGAGGCCCCGGGATCCGGAACGGTGTTGAACGGGAGGGAGTCGACGTCGAGCAGCGGGTTCTCGTCCTGCGTCGCGACAAGCTCACGGGCTTCAGCTTCCGTGGCCACACTCGGCATGGAGCCGGGCATGGGCCGGTTGGCGGATTCCTTCATGATTCCGATGGCAATGGCCCCGGCAGCCGACGTCACCATCAGGTAGTAGGCGGGCATCATGTCATCACCGGTGAGGGTGATCAGGCCCTGCATGATCAGCGGAGCCGTGCCGCCGAAAATCGCAACGGCAAAGTTGTAGGCAATGCCCATGGCTCCGTAACGGCTGGCCGTGGGGAAGAGCGCCGGCAGGGATGACGCCAGGTTGGCCACGTAGAAGGTGACCGGGATGGCCAGCAGAGCCAGGCCCAGGAGCGTGGACCAGATAGGCCCCATGCCGATGAGCAGGAAGGAGGGAATGGCCAGCACGATCGTGGAACCGGCGCCCATCCACAGGACCGGACGGCGGCCGATCCGGTCCGAGAGCATCCCGGTCAGCGGGATACACAGCGCCATGGCCACCAGCACGGGAATAGTCAGCAGGGTGCCGTGAAGCGGGTCGTACCCCTTGGAATCGGTGAGGTAGGACGGCATGTAGGAGGTCAGAGCGTAGCCAACGGTGTTGGCGGCAGCCACCAGGACCATGGCCAGTACGATCGGGCGCCAGTAGGTGCGGAAAATCCCGAAGGTGCCCTGCGCGACTGCATCTTTGTCCACCGCTGCGCCGGACGCTGCGGCAGCAGTCTCCTCCTGGGCGTCCAGGGTCGCCTGGAAGGCCGGGGACTCCTCGATCTTCAGCCGGAAGTAAATGGCAATGGCGCCCAGAGGGCCGGCAATCAGGAACGGAATGCGCCAGCCCCAGTCCAGCATGGTCTCCTGACTGAGCGTCATCTGCAGGATGGAGACCGTCAGGGCGCCGAGGGCGAAGCCCATGTAGCTGCCAAGGTCCAGGATGCTGGCCAGGAAGCCGCGGCGCTTATCCGGCGCATACTCGGAGACGAAGGTGGTGGCACCGGCATACTCGCCGCCGGTGGAGAACCCCTGAATGAGCTTCATCAGCACGAGCAGCACCGGAGCCGCCATGCCGATCTGGGCGTAGCCGGGCAGCAGGCCGATGACGAAAGTAGAGGCGGCCATCATGATCAGCGTGGTGGCAAGCGTTTTCTGGCGGCCGATGCGGTCACCGATCCGCCCGAAGATCACTCCGCCAAGCGGGCGGGCGATGAACGTGACAGCGAAGACACCCAGGCTGAAGAGCAGCTGCGCGGCAGGATCAGCGTCGGACAGAAACACGGCACCCATCGTGACGGCGAGGTAGCCGTAGACCCCGATATCGAACCATTCCATGGTGTTGCCGACGACGGTTCCGCTGACCGCTTTCTTCATCATGGAGTGGTCGACGACGTTTACGTCTTCGACTTCGAGGCGGCGCTTACGCAGCGGATTGCGCAGGGGCTTGCGCTGCATCCGGGGCCCGCCGGAACCGGGCGGGGCTGCACTGTGGTCAGGTGCTTCTTGCTGCATTTGGGCCTTTTCTCTAGAGGTCATCTGCTCGGGACAAAGCATCCACCTCCCCGGGACAGGCCAGGGAGACCATCGATATTAGGAAATTTCGGGTCAAATGCCGAATCCTAAGGGTGCTTATGACGCTAATTGTGAATTGCGTCCTGCTGTCATTCGCCGTGAATCAGGAGAAATGTGACTCGTTGTGAATTGAGCCACGCGTGGCCGGTTTTCAGGTTTTCGGCAGGCCCCCGAAGCCGCTCAGTCCGCCGGGCGGAGACTGACGGGGGACGGATACCGGGCACTCAGGTTGTCCCCTGAGGACACCCCCCTCAGGCGGCGGCCGACCCAGGGTCCGAGGTACTCCCGTGCCCACCGCGCATCGTGCTTCAACCGCTGGATCCGGTCCAGTGCGGGCAGGCTGTCGAGTTCCGGGACATCCAGCGCGTCGGTGGCCCGGAGCACTTCCAGGACTTTCTTGGCGGTGAGGATGTGGCCGGCAGGAGACATATGCAGACGGTCAGTGTCCCAGTACCGCTCATCCTGGAGCACCTTCATCCTCCAGTAGTCGACCAGCACCGCTCCGTGCGCGTCGGCAGCTTCCCGCACCAGCTCGTTGTAGAGGGCGGTACGGCCCCGGGTCCTGCCGAAAATCGGAGACTGACCAGAGTCGAACCCGGTGAACACCAGTACGGCGGCGCCTCCCGACCGCAGCCGGCCAATCGCCCCGTCGTAGGCCTGGACAATCGCATCGATGTCCACCTTTGGCCGCAGAATGTCATTCCCTCCGGCGTAGAGGGTCACCAGTGTGGGCTCCAGGGCCAGAGCTGGTTCAATCTGCTCATCAATGACCTGCCGGAGTTTTTTCCCTCGAATAGCCAGATTGGCGTATTCCCAGGCGGGATCCGCCAAGCTCAGCTGCTCGGCCACCCGGTCTGCCCAGCCCCGGACGCCGTTGGGCCGGGACGGATCCCAGTCCCCCACGCCTTCGGTAAATGAATCGCCAAGTGCTACGTATCGCTGCGTCAGAGTCACCCCCACAGCCTACAAGTTGCCTGAGCAAACCAAGGTGCCGCAGGCCCGGTGCAGTCTAGACTCGGAGCCGGAACACTCCCACCCACCGAAGGGCACCATGTCCAGCCAGCCACAGGCTCAGGGCCTCCCAACAGCCGCTGCTCCCGCATCCCGGCGTGCCGCCGTCATTATCAATCCCACCAAGAAAACAGATGTGGACATCCGCGCACTGGTGGATGAGGCCTGCCGCGAAGAGGGCTGGGCGGCACCGCTGTGGCTGGAAACCGAGCAGGAAGATCCCGGCCGCGGCATGGCCCGCCAGGCACTCCAGGAGGGCGTCGACGTCGTTATTGCGGCCGGAGGTGACGGCACCGTCCGGTGTGTGGCCGCCGAGCTTGCCGGCACGGACACACCCCTGGGACTGCTTCCCCTCGGCACCGGCAACCTGCTGGCACGGAATCTCGACGTTCCGGTGGACGATCCCGCCGGAGCCATCCGGACCGCACTCACCGGCACCGAACGCCGTATTGATGTGGTCCATGTAAAGGTTGATGAGGCTGTGGACAGCGACATCTTCCTGGTCATGGCCGGCCTGGGCTACGACGCAGTGATGATGGGCGACACCAACACCGCCCTGAAGGACCGGGTGGGCTGGCTGGCCTACGTGGACGCGGGCATCCGGAACCTCCCCGGGAAACCGGTCAGGACCATGATTTCGATTGATGGCGGCACCCCGATTCAGCGCCGCCTGCGCAGCGTTATGGGCGGAAACTGCGGCAAGATCGTCGGCGGGCTGGAAGTCTTCCCCGGAGCGAGAATCGACGACGGACTGCTGGACATTATGACCATGGCGCCCAAGGGCGGCCTGGGCTGGCTGAACGTTGTGGCCGGGCTGCTGCGCCGAGGGAAGGGCCGCGGCACCGCAGTGGAATACTTCCAGTGCCGGAGCGCCGAAATCTGGGCTGACGTAGAACAGGATTTCGAGATGGACGGCGACCATCTCGGCACCGCATCCCACATCTCCATGCGCGTTGATCCGCAGGCTCTGCGGATCCGGATGCCATATGGCAAAAAGGACCCGGCCATTCTGACGAACCCGGAGCCGTAGCGCCGGGGGCGGCTGGGCGAATGGCAGGCCACTCGCCCAGCCGGCCCTGCTCCGCGAATGGTTCAGCGGGGTGGTTCAGCGGATGGTTCAGGCCGTGGCCCCCCAGGTAAGGCTTAGAGCCACTCCATCGGGTCGACGTACTCGTTGTTGATCAGCACCTCAAAGTGCAGGTGCGGTCCGGTCGAGTTCCCGGTGCTGCCCACTGAGCCGATCACCTGGCCGCCGTCAACCCACTGGCCCGGCTCCACCCAGATGTCGTTGAGGTGGTTGTACGTGGACTTGGTTCCGTCGCCGTGGTCCACGACGATGCGCAGTCCGCCGCCGCCGTTGGTATGCCAGCCGGCTTCCGTGACGGTGCCGCCCAGGGTGGCCTTGACATTGGTGCCGGTGGCTCCGCGGAAGTCCGTTCCGGTGTGCCATTCCAGGCCGCTGCCGGTCATCGGATTGATCCGCCAGCCGAACGGCGAGGTGACGTAGACATTGTCCACGGGGGCTACCGGCCCCTCCTCCGCTGCGGGTGCGGTGGAACCAACTCCGTCCACGGCGGCCGGATCAGCGGGGGTTTCCGCGGCCGGGGCTTCTGCAGACGCAGCTTCCGCTGGAGCCTCCTGAGAAAGGGAAGCTGCGAGGGGCTGGGCGTCCAGGGACTGGCGGTCGGCCAGGGTCCGGGGTGCCGCTTCTGCGACACCAAAGACCATTCCGGTCAGCACCAGGGAGGTGCCGGCACCAAGTGCGGCTGTTTTGCGTGCGGGCGTGCCGAGTGCTGCGGCCCGGCTCCGGAGTTCCTCCATCCGTCGGACGAGTTCGGTTCCGCGGCTGTCCCATCGGGGACGGGCATGCTTCCCCCTTGCCCGGTCCTGTGCATCAAAAGTCTGGTGTTCGGCCGTGTTCCCGGCCTTGTTCTTGGTGTGCTTGGTGTTCTTGGTGTGCTCGTCTGCCCGATACCGGGCCGCGGTGTCAGTCATGTACCGGCGGACAGAGTCAGCGAGGTTCCTGACGGTCTCGTTGACGTTTACGGTCATTCATCACTCCACTGAATAGACAACAGTTCGGTCGGTACTGCTTTGCCTCTGGAGGGTGCGCGGAATCAGATAATTCCAAGTGATGCTTCAAGGCTAGGCGACGCCGTGTTGACAGTGGAGGGGTTTGTGTGCAATGCAACAGGGTGGGGTGGGTGGAAACACAGGACCTGGGTGGGTGGAAACACAGAGCGGCTCACCACGAGGCAGATCTGTAGCGCGTTCGTGGAGGCGTTCCAGATACGCTTTGGCCGCGGGTTCCCTTCAGTTGCCCTCCGCCGTGACATCGGTGGGGTTCACGCTGACCAGAACCTTGCCACGTGCACCGTGTGACAGGAGCGATTCGAAAGCCTGCGGGGTTTGTTCGAAAGGCAGAACCCGGTCCACGACCGGCCGGATAACACCACTGTCGACAAGTTCGGCGATCTTGCGCAGATGCTCACCGTTGGGCCGAATGAACAGGAACCGGTAGGTGACGCCGAGCCGGCGGGCCCGCCGGCGGGTGGTGGCACTCAAACCCCGGATTGCCAGCTTCACCAGCGGGTTGACGCCGACCTGGGTTGCGAAGGCAGGATCCGGAGGCCCGGTAATGCCAATAACGGTACCTCCAGGGCGGACAACGCCGAGCGACCGCTTCAAGGTTTCGCCGCCCTGCGTATCCAGCACGAGGTCAATGTTCGACAGCTTCTCGGTGAAGTCTTCGGTGCGGTAGTCGATGACGATGTCTGCCCCAAGTTCCCGCACGAACTCTGCGTTGGCGCTGCTGACGGTGGTGGCAACAACAGCTCCCAGGTGCTTTGCCAGCTGGATCGCCACCGTTCCGACTCCGCCGGAGCCACCGTGGATAAGAACGTTTTGCCCAGACTGCAACTTGCCCATCTCTACCAGGCCTTGCCAAGCCGTCAGAGCGACCACCGGCAGTGCTGCTGCTTCCACCACGTCCGTGGATTTCGGAATCAGCGCCAGATCGCCCTCCTGTACGGCGACAAATTCCGCAAAGGCTCCCATGCGGGCCTGATTCGGATAGGCAAATACCTGCATGCCGGGAGTGAATTTGGAGGCTTTCGAGCCAAGAGCCACGACTTCCCCGGCAAACTCGCTGCCTATGACCATGGGCAGCTTGAACGGGAAGATCTGTTTAAATTCACCAGAGCGGAGCCGTTCATCACCATGATTAACGCCCGCGGCGCGCATCCGAACCAGGACCTCGTGGTCCCCCAGCACCGGTTCAGGCATGCTCACCTGTGTGATGGGCGACAGGAGCAGGAAGAAGGCGTTTGTCCTCCAGAAATACGGAGCAACGTCGCCTCGGTCTGACTGCCCGATCAACCGTGCCCTTGAGATGATCGGAGACCAATGGAGCCTGGTGATCCTGCGGGATATCGCGGCTAACGATCGGCGAAGCTTCCGTGAGCTCTGCACCGCCAACGAGGAAGGGATCAGCGCCCCGGTATTATCGAGGCGGCTTGCCGACCTGACGAGGGCCGGGTTCCTCACTAAGGCCGATACCCCACCCGGGAAGCAGGGCCAATACTCGTTGACCGAGCTGGGCCTGCAGACGATCCCGCTGATGGTGGAGTTGGCGCGGCTCGGGGTTCTCCTGGACCCCGCGACAGCCCGGAATGCACCGGAGTTCGTGCATCCGTCGCATGCCGGAGGCCTGGAGACGGAAATCGGCGAGCTGCGCCGGCGGCATCTTGGCGGTTAACCGAACCGGCCAAGCACCCGGCCAGAGCCCGGTCAGGACATTTCGGTGACCAGGCCGGTCAGGAAAGTTCGGCGCGGCCGTGGCGCCAGTACCCCATAAAAGCGACCTGCTTGCGGTCAATCCCGGCGTCCCGGACCAGGTAGCGCCGCAGTCCGCGGACCACGGCAGCTTCGCCGGCAATCCAGGCGTAGAACGGCAGGGCGCCAGCCGGAGTGTTCGGGCTCGGGGAGTTTTCCACAACTTCAGGGGTCAGCCGCGCCGGGGTCTCCCACAGGATCGCCGAATCGATGTCCACTTCTTCGGGTTCCTGTCCGCGGCCGGGGGCCACCGTCGCCGGCGGTGCGCCGTCGGCAGTGCCCAGGCTCGCATACCCCGGAACAGCAACGGCTTCCCGGACCGCGGCTTCCAGGAGTTCTCCGTGGGGACGGCTGCCGCGCGGCAGCCAGGTGACGGCGACGCTCGAGGCGGTGCTTATCGGCTGGGCATCCGCTTCATCCGGGATTTCCAGCAGCGCATGGCCGGTGATGCCGGCCGGCAGGTGTTCCAGAATGGAAGCTACGGCAGGGACGGCGGTTTCGTCGCCCGCCAGCAGCACGTGCTGGGCCAGTCCCGGACGCCATTCGATGCCGCCATAGGATTCCGCGGTGACGCAGTGCACCGCGTTGGGGCCGATGACCGTGACCCTGTCCCCCGGCCGCGCCTCGGCAGCCCATTGGGACGCAGGCCCACCCACACCGTCTGCGTCGAAGTGCAGGACGAAGTCGACGTCGATTTCCGGTTCCGGGGCGGTGCAGCGGGAGGCACGGACGGTGTAGGTGCGCATGGAGCCGCGCTGCTGCGCATCCATCGCGAGCCAGTTCTGGTACCAGCCAGCGTCGTCGCAGTTTAGTTCGGGGAGCTGCTGCCGCGTCCCGTCTTCTGCAGCCGGTGGGATAACGACCTTGATTCGCAGGTCATCCGCCTGCCCCTGCACACCGAAGCTGCGCAGGCATTCCCCGCCGAACGTGATCCGCTGGAAGTTGGCGCTGAGCCGGCGAACGGAACGGACTTCAACCTCGAAGGCGCTGACCGCGGCATTGGCACCCTGGCGGCGCGGTTTCACTGCGTCCGCTGACGTGCGGGTACGTATGCCGGTCATGAAGCTGCCTCCAGGGGATTGCGGTTTTCCGTGCGGGTGTCGTGCGGGTTGGGCAGGTAGCCGGTGACCGGCGGCACCGGTTCGCGGTGCCTGCGGGAGTGGTGCCTGCCGACCGGAACCACCATGGGTGTCCCGGAAACCGGATCCGGGATCACCGAGGCGTCCAGGCCAAAAACGTCACGGACCAGCGCCGCGGTGACGATCGTTGCGGGGTCGCCCTGCGCGGCGATCGCGCCGGCCTTCATCGCGATCAGGTGGTCGGCGTAGCGGGCCGCGAGGTTCAGGTCATGCAGCACTATTACGACGGTTGTCCCGGACCGGCGGTTGAGATCGGTCAGCAGGTCAAGGACCTCCACCTGATGGGTGACGTCCAGGAAGGTGGTGGGCTCGTCCAGCAGCAGGATGTCCGTCTCCTGGGCCAGCGCCATGGCGATCCAGACCCGCTGGCGCTGCCCGCCGGAGAGCTCATCGACGTCGCGTCCGGCGAGTTCCAGCGTGCCGGTGGCTTCCAAGGCGGCTGCCACGGCTTCATCATCGCGGCTGTTCCACTGCCGGAACCAGCCCTGGTGCGGGTAGCGTCCGCGGCCCACCAGATCCGCGACTGTAATGCCGTCCGGGGCGTTGGGAGTCTGCGGGAGCAGACCAAGCGTGCGGGCCACCTCGCGGCTGGGGAGCGCGTTGATGTCCCGCCCGTTGAGCTGCACGACGCCGGCGGCCGGCTTTAGCAGGCGTGCCAGCCCGCGGAGCAGGGTGGATTTGCCGCAGGCGTTGGCACCCACGATGACGGTGATCTGTCCGGGCGGCAGGTCGACGCTGAGCCCGTCGACCACCTTCCTGTCTTCATAGGACAGGACCAGGTCCTGTGCTCCCAGTTTGTTCTGCATGCTTTAGCCTCCTCGGCCAACACGGTTGGAGCTGACCAGCAGCCACAGCAGGAAGGGTGCGCCCAGCGCACCGGTGACAACCCCCACGGGCAGCGACGTTCCGGGCACCAGGTTGTGCCCCACGAAGTCTGCAGCGAGCAGGATGAGGGCGCCGGTTAGCCCGGCGGCCGGCAGCGAAGCGCGTCCGCCGAGCAGCCGGCGGGAAATGGGCCCGGCCAGGAAGGCCACGAACGCCACCGGTCCGGCTGCAGCGGTGGCCACGGCAGCGAGGCCGACGCCGGTGAAAAGCAGGCCGGCACGGGTGGCTTCGACGGGGAGCCCCAGCCCTGCGGCGAAGTCGTCCCCCAGTTCCAGGATCCGGAGCCGGCGGCCCAGCAGCATGGCTGCGGGCAGCAGCACCACCAGTGCGGCGGCCACAGTCCCGGCGCGCTCCCAGGAGGCGGAGTTTAAGGATCCGGTGAGCCAGACCAGCGAATCGGCGGCCGTGCGCACATCGGTGCGGGTGAGCAGGAAGTTCACCACGGCCTGCAGCACAGCGGCGAACCCGACGCCGATCAGGACCAGCCGCGCTCCGGCCGCGCCGCCCTTGCGGCTGAGCAGGAAGAGGGCCACGGCGATCACTGTGGCTCCAACCAGCGCGGCGATCGAGACCGCTCCCCCGGTGGCACCGAAGACCACCATGGCGGCTACGGCCGCTGCGCTCGCGCCGTAGCTGATGCCGATGATGTCCGGGCTGGCCAGCGGGTTCCGCAGCATGGTCTGGAAGAGGTGTCCCGAGACACCGAACGCGACACCGATCAGGACGGCCGTCACGGCACGCGGAAGCTTGCTCTCCATCACGATGAATGTGGCGCCCGGGATCTTTTCCCCGCCCAGGATCCGGAGGAAGTCGGGGATGGTAACGGTGTAGTTTCCCAGCAGCACGTAGACGAAGAAGAGGATCACCACGGCGCCGGCCAGGGAGGCCAGCACCACCTGGCGGCGGCGGCCCGTCCGGCGCCTGACATCGCGGATGAGGACGGCTGCGGTGGCGGTTCGGTCCTGGTGCAGCACGGGTGCGGCGCTCACAGTTCTGCCAGCTTCCGCCGTCGGATGATGGCAATGAAGACGGGTGCGCCAATGACAGCAGTCATAATACCGACCGGCACCTCGCCCGGGGGCAGGATCAGCCGTCCGACGACGTCGGACACCAGCAGCAGCACGGGTGCGAGCACGGCGGAGAGCACCAGGATCCAGCGGTAGTCCGGACCGGTTAGCCCGCGCACCAGATGCGGGATGACCAGGCCCAGGAACGCGATGGGCCCTGCGGCAGCTGTTGCGGCACCGCAGAGCAGCACCACTCCGACGGCCATGATGCCGCGGGAGAGGTTGACGTTCTGTCCAAGTCCGCGCGCGACGTCGTCCCCCAGGCTCAGTCCGTTCAGCAGCCTCCCGGAGGCGAGCAGGATGGCTGCACCCACGGCAAGGAAGGGGATCAGTGGAAGGAGGACGTCCCAGCCGCGGCCGGAAACGGTGCCGACCTGCCAGAAACGGAAAGTGTCCAGCGTCTGCCGGCTGGTGACCAGGATGGCGGAGAGCAAAGAGGTCAGTCCGGCCGTCAGTCCCGCACCGGCCAGCGCCAGCTTGACCGGCGTGGCGCCTTCCCGGCCCAGTGAAGCCACGGAATAGACAATCAGCGCGGCAACCGCGGTGCCGGCCAGGGCAAACCAGACATAGCCGGTAAAGGAAGTGATTCCGAAGACGTAGATGGCGGTGACGACGGCGAAGGCCGCCCCTGCGTTGAGGCCCATGATCCCCGGGTCCGCCAGCGGGTTACGGGTCATGCCCTGCAGTGCGGTTCCCGCCAGCCCCAGCGCCGCGCCAATCAGCAGGGCCGCAACAGTACGCGGAACCCGGCTCAGCACCACGGCGTGGTCGCCATTGGCAGTGTCCGGATTGACCAGTGCCTGCAGCACGGTTTCCAGTGAAAGCGGCCGGGCTCCCAACGCCACCGAGGCGAAGGTTGCCAGTGCCAGGACCAGCAGCCCGGCGCTCAGGAGCCAGACGGGCGGCAGTTTGCGTGAACGCCTGGGGGACAGTGCAGGGGAGCCGGAAACAGGGGTGCGGTTGACGGCCGTTGAGGTCACGGCGGCACCTCCTGAAGGCAGCGGAATTGAACTTAAGTAAGGCTAACCTACGGCGAGTCAAATTAAGAAACAGTTCCATGCCGTATTAGACCGCCTTCCGCTCAGACAGCGCCCTCGTCAGGCGGCTCAGGATCCGCCGGGCCGGCCCGGGACGGGGCCGGACCGGCGGACCGGGTCTTAGGCGCCGTGCCCGGGGGCAACTTCCTCGCCCGCACGGACCGGGCCGGGAGGAGTCCCGTCGCCGAAGGGCCGCCCGCCGAGCGCTTCCCGGCCGTGCGGGGTCAGCCACCCGGAGGTGTCCGGCCCGGCGGGGACGATCTGCGTGGGATTCAGGTCCTCGTGCACGATGTAGTAGTGCTGCTTGATCTGCACGAAGTCCACGGTGTCCCCGAAGCCAGGGGTCTGGAAGAGGTCCCGGGCGTAGCCCCAGAGGGCCGGCATCTCGGTAAGCTTGTTCCGGTTGCACTTGAAGTGTCCGTGATAGACCGCGTCGAAGCGGACCAAGGTGGTGAACAGCCGAACGTCGGCTTCGGTAATGGTGTCCCCGATCAGGTAGCGCTGCTTGGACAGGCGCTCCTCCAGCCAGTCCATGGCAGTCCAGAGCCGCTCGTACGCAGCGTCATATGCTTCCTGGGATCCGGCGAAGCCGCAGCGGTAAACGCCGTTGTTCACTTCCGTGAACACACGCTTATTCACTGCGCGCATTTCCTCCAGATGAGCGGCCGGCCACAGGTCAGGTGCGCCGTCGCGGTGGAACTCGGTCCACTCAGAGCAAAAGTCCTCGGTGATTTGGGGGAAGTTGTTCGTCACCACAGCGCCGGTGGGGATGTCCACGACAGCCGGGACGGTGATCCCCCGGGTGTAGCCCGGTACGCGGCGGAAGAAGGCTTCCTGCAGGCGTTCGATGCCAAGCACCGGGTCTTTCCCGTCCGGGTCAAGGTCGAAGGTCCAGCTGCGCGAATCGTGCGTGGGACCGGGCAGACCGAGGGAGATGGCATCCTCAAGCCCCAGGAGGCGCCGGACGATGATGGTGCGGTTGGCCCAGGGGCAGGCGCGTGCGGCTACCAGCCGGTACCGGCCCGGTTCCACGGGGTAGCCGTCGCGTCCGTCGCGGGTGATGCGCGTTTCAATGTAGTTGGTGTCCCGGGTGTATTCCTGCCCGCCGGATACGTAGGAGCCGCGGGTGCTGTAATCCGCGCCGGTTTCCCTGCTGTCCGTTTTCTGCTCGGGTGTGCCCGTCATATCCACTCCATCCAATCAGCCGAATCGTTCCGTCTTGTTCCACCGTAACGCCCTGCCCGCGGACGCTGCTCCGCCTGTAGAGTCGTGGACCAACAGTGCTGCCTGCGCGGCGCTGGGTTTTTTGCCGAAACGAAGGGACATCGTGATGCGTGTAGCCGTCCTCGGAGCCACCGGGAACGTGGGAACTGCCGTCCTGCGCCGACTGCAGGCGGCGCGGGCTGAACGCCCGGACGGACTGGAGATCATCGGCGTCGCGCGCCGGATACCGTCCCAGGCGACCGGACCGTACGAAGGCGTGCAATGGCACAGCATTGACGTCGCTTCCGGCTCCGGACGGGATGAACTGGCGGAGGTGCTCGACGGCGTTGATGCGGTGGTCCACCTTATCTGGGCCATCCAGCCCAACCGCGACGAGGCAGAGCTGCACCGGATCAACGTGCACGGGACCGAGAATATGCTTTCCGCTGCCGCCGAAGCCGGTGTCCGCCAGGTGGTGTGCGCGTCCTCGGTGGGTGCCTACTCCCCCGCCCCCAAGGACTCCCTTACGGACGAATCCTGGCCGGCGCGCGGTATCGCCACTTCCCATTACAGCCGGCACAAGGGAGAACAGGAGGAACTGCTGGATGAGTTCGAGCACCGTTACCCGGAGATTCGCGTTGCCCGCCTGCGTCCGGGACTGATTTTCCAGTCCGACGCGGGCAGTGAGATCGGGCGGTATTTCCTGGGACCGCTGGTGCCCCGGTTCATCCTGAACCGGCTGAGCCTGCCGCTGATTCCGCTGCCTGCTGAGTTCTCCTTCCAGGTGGTCCACGCCGATGACATGGCCGATGCCTATTGGCGGGTGATCGATCAGCGCGCTGAAGGGGCCTACAACATCGCCGCGGATCCGGTCATCACACCTGAACTCCTCGCAGGGTTGCTGGGGGCCCGCAGGATCCTGAACGTTCCCGTTGGCCTGATCCGTGCCGTGGTAGCGCTTACTTGGGCGGCACGGCTCCAGGCGACGGATCCAGGCTGGATCGATATGGCCGCCGGCGCTCCGCTGATGGACACCTCCCGGGCCCGGGAGCTGCTGGGCTGGGAGCCGCAGAGGTCTTCCCTCCGGGCCTTCCAGGATGTACTCGACGGACTCAGCGAGCAGGCCGGTGTGCCCGATTCGCCGTTGCTGGGCCCCGGGCGCTAAGCCAGCCGGAAGCTAATAAACCATCGGCCCGGACCCGCAGCTGGGGGTGCGGGCCGATGGTTTTCGAGCGTCTTACAAGTCGTCGTCGTAGTCCTTGCCAGCGTGCTGCTGCCGCAGCTCGCGGCCCTGCTGGACATCCTTTGCTTCCTGTTCCGCACGCTTGTCCATCTGAGTGGTGTCCCGCGGCGGGAGCTGGATCGAGTGCTCGGCCTGGATGCCGGCCTGGAGTTCGCGGCCGCGCTCCACTTCGGCGTCGAACTCAGCACCAAAGAGCAGGGAGATGTTGACCAGCCAGATCCACAGCAGCAGCACGATCACGCCGCCGATGGCGCCGTAAGTGGCGTTGTAGCTGCCGAAGTTACTTACGTAGAAGGCGAATCCCAGGGTGGCGATGGCCATCACGATCAGGGCCAGGAAGGCACCCATGCTCATCCAGCGGAATTTGGGCTGCTTGACGTTGGGCGTGGCGTAATACAGCAGGGCAATGATCACGATGGCGAAGAGTACCATGACCGGCCACTTGGCAATGTTCCAGATGAGCACGGCCTCGCTGCCCATGCCAATGTAGTTTCCGATCGTCTCGGCAATCGGTCCGCTGATGACCAGCATGATCAGCAGGCCGGCAACCAAGAGGATCGCGATCAGGGTGACCAGCAGCTGGAGGGGACGCAGCTTCCAGATGGGCCGGCCTTCCTCGACCTCGTAGATTCGATTCATCGAGCGGCCGAAGGCGCCCACGTAGCCCGACGCCGACCACAGCGCACCGGCAATACCAACAAAGAGCGCCAGCCCGGCTGCCTGTGAGGAGGTGAGCTGTTCAATCGGACCGCTGACCAGGGCAACGGCGTCCTCAGGTGCAAACGTCTCCAGGAAGTCCAGCATGGCATTGGTGGTGCTTTCCGCCTGCCCCACCAGGCCGAGGATGGAAACCATGGCCAGCAGTGCCGGGAAGAGCGAAAGGACCGTGTAGTAGGTCAGCGCGGCTGCCAGGTCGGTGCACTGGTCCTTGGAGAACTCGCGGATGGTCTTGCGGAAGATGTACATCCAGCTGGGCTTGGTGACTTCCGTCGGTGAATCCGGCTTGGCAGCCGTTCCGAGCGAAGCACCATCCTGCTGGGTGCTGTCCTGCTGAGCCATGGGGCCCTCCTGGCTGATCGGATCCGGAGAACCCATCGTATTACTAAGCAGGCTTAGGTCCAAGCAGGCCTGCCGCCGCTGCCAACCTGTGCAGACGTCACCAGCCTTTGTAGTAGTCCTCCAGCGCCGCTTCCTCGTCCGGGGTCAGCGCACCCTCGTGGTCCATGTCCGGGGAGTCTTCGATCGCCTTCCGGGAGTAGTTGACGTAGAGGTCGTCGTCGTCGCGGCGGGCTCCAGCCAGCGGCACGAAGTACTGACGGCCTTCAAACAGGCCCAGTGCCACCGTGACCCAGGCAGGCTCCCCGGTGGCACGGTCCAAGTGGACGTTGCCCACCAGCCCCAGCCGTTCACCATCCTTGGCCCAGACCGTGCAGCCCTGCAATTCGTGGATCACGTACTGGTCAACCATGTCTCCGGTTTCCTCTCCGTCGTCTTCCGCAGTCCACCGCATGCTGCGCCGGCCGCGCCGTGGGTATCATTCCAGCCCTCTCCACCCCCGGGTTGTCAACACCTAGCGGTCGGTGTGCTCGTCCCGGTCCTCCCAGACATCGGCTCCGGGACCGGCAAAACTGCGGTTGCGCTCAACCGCATCAATGCTGCCGGTGAACAGCTGCGACGTGCTGGTGTCCTCCAGATCGCCGCCGGGGTTCCGCCGCGTCCCCCGCCGCCGTGGGGCAAGGTCCCTGGCGGTTTCGGTGAGCTGCTCGAACCGCTGCCGCGGCAGCGCGGACGGGTGGTTCTGCTGCAGGAAGGACACCATGGACTCGCGCACCAGGCACCGGAGATCAAAGAGCGTGCCGCTGTCCGGAGCGGACACGAGAATCCGTACCCGGACGAGCCCCTGGACGGCGTCCGTCACCTGCAGGACGCTGGTCCGCCCATCCCAGAGGTCGGTACCGGCCAGGATCCGCTTCAGCTCCCCACGCAGTTCCGTGACCGGCGTTTCCCAGTCGAGGTCCAGTTCCACGGTGCCCAGAATGTCCGAGTGCTTCCGCGTCCAGTTTTCGAAGGGCGTGGAGGTGAAGTACGTGGAGGGCAGGATCATTCGGCGGTCGTCCCAGATGTGAACCACCACGTACGTCATGGTGATTTCCTCGATCTTACCCCACTGACCTTCCACCACTACGACGTCGTCCACCCGGATCGCGTCGGTGAAGGCCAGCTGCAGTCCAGCGAAGACATTGCCCAGGGTGCTCTGCACCGCCAGGCCGGCGACGATGGAGAGCAGGCCGGCCGAGGCAAGAAGGCCCGCACCCAGCGCCCGGACCTCGTCGATGGTCAGCAGCACACAAGCCACTGCCACGGTGATGACCAGCGCCACGGCGACGCGGCGGCCCAGGATGATCTGCGTTTTCAGCCGGCGCAGCCGCCGGTTGTCCTTGGTGTCAGTGTCGTACTTCGTCAGCACCACGGCTTCGACGATCAGCAGGGTAACGACGGCGAGCCAGCCGATCGCCGCGATCAGGCTGATGACCAGGACATAGTCCACAGCCCCATACCAAGACTCAGACCTGGCAGTGGCGGAAAGCGCGATCCGGGAGCCGATCAGGGCGAGGACCAGCCGCAGCGGGTTGCGTCCCAGTGCACTCACTTCCCGGATCCGTGGGACTTTCCGGAAGATGCGCGTGGTGGAGCTGCGGACGATCCGCGCGGCAACGAGCGCTGCCGCGACAGCCGCGACGACGGCGATCAGCGGTTTGAGTGGATCGATGACATCAAAGAATTCCTGCATCCTGCTGATAATGGCAAACCCCCCGGGGTGCCTGTCCAATTATGTGATCTGCGTCCGCTATGCAGGGACCTAAACGAAAATACCCCTTCGGCCGGGAGACCGAAGGGGTATTTGCGGGACTGCGGAATTACTTCACCTGTGCTGCGGCCTCGCCGAGAAGCGGAACAAAGTTGTCCAGGGCGTAGGGGATGCTCAGGACATTCGCCGCGGAGATGGACAGGGTCAGCGTGTTGTCCGAATCTGCCACGAGTCCGCCGTTCTTGACGGCCGGGATTTGGCTCAGCAGCGGATCGGCGACTATCGCTTCCTTGGCGGCGTCGTCGGCCACCCAGCTCACGAACAGGTCAGCTTCGAGCTCGTTGGCGCGTTCCGGTGACCAAGTCAGATAGAACGCGTCAGCAGGTGCGTTCTCATCAACGATCGGCGCCTGGACCATTCCCAGTTCCTTCAGGAACTTGGGGCGGTTGTCACCGGAGGTGTAGATGGAGATCTGGTCGGCACCGGCCGTGGTGTCGAGGTTGCCGTAGATGAAGCTGGTTCCGGCGAGCTCCGGGTATTCGGCCGCCTTGTCGGTGATGGCCTTCTCGGTTTCCTCCACGAGCTTGGCGGCTTCCTCGCTCTTGCCGAGGGCTTCACCAATCATGGTGGCGGAGTCCTGCCAGGACGTGTAGTACGGGACGTCCGGGTAGGCGACCACGGGTGCGATCGAGCTGAGCTTCTCGTAGTCCTCCTGCGTGATGCCGGAGTACGCAGCGAGGATCACATCCGGATTGGTGGCTGCGATTTCGTCGAAGTTGATGCCGTCAGTTTCCGGGTACTGGACCGGAGCGTTCTCCGAGCCGATCGGTGCGCCGAGCTCTTCAAGTGCCTGGTCGATCCACGGGGTCGTGCCGTTTTCGTTGCCGCCCCACTCGTAGAGCGGCATACCTACGGGAACGACTCCGAGTGCCAGCGCGGTGTCGGTGTTGACCCAGGAGACGGTTGCGACGCGCTCGGGGACGGCGTCGATGGTGGTCTCACCGAAGGCATGCTCGATGGTGACCGGGAACTGGTCGCTGGAAGCGGCGGCGCTGCCGGAGCCCGAGTCCGACGACGTCGAACCCGTGGAGCAGGCGGACAGGGACAGCACGGCGACGGCAGCGACGGCCGCAAGACTGCGCATGCGGGACAGGGCCATGGGGGCTCCTAGATATTTGCAAATGTGGATGGGGATGCCGGATTTTTTCCGGCAAGGTAAGGCTAACCTACGAAGCGGGGAAATACGCAACGCGCATGTGCCCTAATGGGTGAAGGGTTCCGGTTAGGGGCGGGAGCGGACCAAGCGGCGCAGGTCAGTGGCGGGATCGGCAAGCTGGTCTGCAGAGACCGGCTTTTTCAGCGCTATCAGCCGGCGGGCAGCACGCAGGGTGTTGCCGGCGTCCACTCCTGCCGCGCCTGCCAGGGTGCCGTCCGGCGCAGTGCGGAAGACGACGTAGCCCGGCCCAGGCGAGCCGCGCTCCACCGTTTTCCCCTCACCTGCCATGCTTCCCACGGCTTCGGCATGGACGCCGTGACGGTCAGTCCAGAACCAGGGCACAGCCTCCGGTTCCGGCTCCCCGCCGAGGATCCCGGCAGCGGCGGCACGGCCTGATCGGACGGCAGAGTCCCAGTGTTCAGAGCGGCGGGCAAGGACTCCGCCGGTTCGACGGCGCACGGAATCGCCTGCCGCGAAGACACGGGGATGGCTGGTGCGACCGGCGGCGTCAACCAGTACGCCATCATCCACTGCAATACCCGCATCCTCGGCAAGGCGCGTATCAGGCACCATTCCGACCGCAGCCAGCACGGCATCCGCGTCAATGAGGGACCCGTCATCGAGGAGCACCGTGCAGCCCTTTGGACCCGGGAGCACATCCACCGGCAGTCCGGTGATGGTCTTGATGCCTGCTTCAGCGTGCATCGAGTGCAGGTACGCAGCAAGTTCCTGCCCCACGGCCGGAACCAGCGGGACGGGGACGGGATCAATGAGCACGACGGCGGTTCCCAGCGCCGCGGCGGTCGAGGCAACTTCGGCGCCAATCAATCCGGCCCCGATGATCGCGAGCCGCTTTCCCGCGCCCAGCTGGGGGCGCAGGGCATCGGCGTCGGACTTAGTCCGCAGTGTGTGGACCCGGGCGGTCCCCGGGAAGCGGGGCGTGCGGGCTGCTCCCCCGGTGGCGAGCAGCAGGATATCTGCGTGGAGTACTGTGCCGCCGGCCAGCGTGAGCGTTCCCGCGCCGGGATCGATCGCGAGCGCGGTGCCGGTTACCAGCTCAACGGCATTTGCGCTGAACCAGTCCGGGGCGGCGAGCGCCAGGCCGGAGGTTTCCAGCGCCCCCGCCAGGTACGCCTTGCTCAGCGGCGGCCTGTCGTGCGGTTGTCCGGCAGGGTCAATCAGCGTGACGTTACCGGCGTATCCGCGCTGCCGCAGCTGCGCGGCAGCGCTGAATCCGGCCGGGCCGGCGCCGATAATCGCTACGGATTCGGGCTGGCAGGCGGTATCGGCCATGATTAGGAGGCGGAGGGGGTAACGCCGGGGTAGAGGATGACGTCGCCGTCAATAACCTCCACACGGTGGGCAACGGCGTCGACAGTGGCGGGAAGGCACATCGCTGCACCGGTTTTAAGGCAGAAGCGGGCGGAATGGACGGGGCATTCGACTTCGCCGTCCTCAATCCAGCCTTCTGCCAGGGACGCTTCTTCATGGGTGCAGGTGTCGTTCAGGGCGTAGAAGTTACCGTCGTCGCTGTGGAAGACGGCAATGTCATCCCCCGTTCCGGCGGTCTGCGAATCCACAGTGACTGCCTCGCCCTCGTCGATCTCTACTGCTGCGGCTACGCGGATACCTTCGCTCATGGTTCCACGTTACCTCGCGGCAGCGGCCGGCTGTCGGCGCGCTCCACGGGCTTCAGGCACCGGCGGTGCCGTATTGGCGGCTGCTTTCCAGTTCAGTAATGAGCGAGATCAATTCACGGCGAAGCGCCGGGCGCAGTTCGGCGATGAGGTTTTGGCCCTCCAGGCGGATCGCGTCCTCGAGGGCCGTGCGCCCGTAGTCGGAAATGTCCACGGCGCGGCGCGGAGCACCATGGGCGTCATCGCCGAGTTCGTTGACCAGGCCCTGTGCCTGCATGCTGACCAGCGTGGTCCCCAGCGTCTGCGCAGTGACCCGCAGCCGGCGGGCGAGCTCCGCCCGCCGCATCGGGCCCGCATCCCGCAGCACCTTTAACGCGGTCACCCGCTCCTGGGTCAAGCCCATGGCACGGAGCCGATTATCCATTTCCCGGCGCAGCATCCGCGCTGCTGTGGACAACAGCCGAATGGCCTCCCAATCAGCATCATTCTGCATTCCCTGGTTCCCCCTGAAATAGCTGTGGCTGGCGTTCCAAATCCTCAGTGTACTTACTATCCAAACCTCAGGGCAGGGGTGACTGTCAAGCTCACCCCTGCTGCTGCGGCCCCAAACTGACGGATCCCGCTGGCCAACCGTGCGGGATCGCCCGCAGCTGCATCCGGGTTATCCGTTACCCCTTTACCGGCCAGTAGTAACGCGTAGCATGGTCGGCACAGCGAGCCGGGGCTGCACGGGAGCGGTCCTGACCAACCAGGCACTAGGGGAAAACACATGAGTTCCACTAATCTGCAGGATGCCCAAAACACCGGCGCGGACGATTCCGTCCGCAGGCTCCGGGAACGCGAGGTCAGTGAGAAGGACGCCCGAGATGTCGCCGAAGCATCGCGGATCACTGACGAGCAGCGGCCGAGTTTCGCCAAGGGGATTTATCTGGGCGACTTCGACCTCTCCCTGATCCGCCCGCACCCGGCTCTCCCGCGGGTGGAGACCGAACGTTCGGAGAAGTTCCTGGCCGACCTCACCGCGTACTGCGCCACCCTGGACGGCCAGCTCATCGAAAGCACCGGAATCATCCCGGACGAGTACCTCAGCGGCCTGGCGGAGCTGGGCGTTTTCGGCATCAAGATCCCCCGGAAATACGGTGGGCTGGGGCTTTCCCTGCTTTACTACGGCCGGGCCCTGATGATCCTGGGCACCGTGCATCCCAGCCTCGGAGCCCTGGTTTCCGCTGATTTGTCCATCGGCGTGCCGGAGCCCGTGAAGGTGTTCGGCACCGAGGAACAGCGCCAGGAGTACCTGCCGCGCTGCGCCGCCGGCGCCATCACCGCGTTTCTGCTTACCGAACCCGACGTCGGCTCGGACCCGGCGCGGATGCGCACCACAGCGGTCCCTTCCGCGGACGGCAGCGAATACGTGCTGGACGGCGTGAAGCTCTGGACCACCAACGGCGTGATCGCTGAGCTCGTCGTCGTAATGGCCGCTGTCCCGCCGCACGACGGCCAGAAGGGCGGCATCAGCGCCTTCATCGTGGAGATGGATGCGCCCGGCATCACCGTGGAGAACCGCAACAACTTCATGGGCCTGCGCGGCATCGAGAACGGGGTGACCCGGCTCCGCGGCGTCCGCGTCCCGGCCCGGAACATGGTGGGCCGCGAAGGCCAGGGGCTGAAGATTGCGCTGACCACCCTGAACACGGGGCGGCTGTCCATTCCCGCGATGTGCGCGGCGGGAGGAAAATGGTCGCTGAAGATCGCCCGCGGCTGGTCCGGGGCCCGCGAGCAGTGGGGCAGGCCGATCGGACGCCATGAGGCCGTAGGCAAGAAGCTGGCCTTCATTGCCGCCACCACGTTTGCCCTGGAATCGGTGTTTGAACTTTCTGCGGAAATGGCCGACGCCGGCACCAAGGACATTCGGATCGAGGCGGCGCTGGCCAAACTGTGGGCCAGCGAAATGGCCTACAACATTGCCGACGAACTGGTGCAGGTACGCGGCGGGCGCGGCTTCGAAACCGCAGCGTCCCTGGCCGCGCGGGGAGAGCGCGCGGTGGCGGCGGAACAGCAGCTCCGGGATCTGCGGATCAACCGGGTCTTCGAAGGTTCCACGGAGATCATGCACCTGCTGATCGCCCGTGAGGCCGTGGACGCCCACCTGCGGGCGGCCGGGGACCTCGCGGTCGCGGATGCCGCGCTGGGTAACAAGGTGAAAGCCGGAGCCAAGGCCAGCGGATTCTACGGCAAGTGGCTGCCCACGCTGGCTGTGGGACGGGGGAACGTGCCGACGTCGTACGCCGAGTTTGGCCCGCTGGGCAAGCATCTGCGTTACGCCGAGCGGGCGTCGCGGAAGCTGGCACGCTCCACCTTCTACGGCATGGCCCGCTGGCAGGCCGGACTGGAACACCACCAGGCGTTCCTCGGCCGGATTGTGGACATCGGGGCGGAACTGTTCGCGATGTCCGCGGTCTGCATGAAGGCCGAGACGATCCGGCAGCGGGATGCCGGCGAAGGTGCCACAGCCTTCGAGCTTGCTGACACCTTCTGCGCCCAATCCCGGGTCCGGGTCGACGCTCTGTTCACCGAGCTGTGGAAAAACTCCGATCCGGAGGATCATCGGCTCTCAAAGAAGGTGCTGGACGGCCGCTATACCTGGCTGGAAGAAGGCATCCTGGACCAGTCGGAGGGTACAGGCCCGTGGATCTCCGCCTGGGCCACCGACGGCTCGCCCAAGGAGAACCTGCATCGGAAGTACCGGTAGTTCCGCCGCCGGCCGCCGGCCCAGGCCCAGGCCAAGCCTGGCCTGGGCCGGCCGCTCAGCGGTTGCTGGCCCGCGGTGCCCCCATGCCCGGATCGATTTGGAACGGCCCGGAGCTGGAGGGCCGCACATCGAAGTCGAAGATCGACGTCGGGATGTACACCGTGGAACAGGAATTCGGAATGTCCACCACGCCGGACAGCCGGCCCTCGATGGGAGCGGCGCCGAGCAGCAGATAAGCCTGTTCGGGGCTGTAGCCAAACTTGGTCAGGTAGTCGATCGCGTGCAGGCAGGCACGCTGGTAGGACAGGTGCGAATCGAGGTAGCGCTGCTCGCCGTCGAGCGTCACCGATGTCCCGGAGAACGCAATCCACTCGCTGAACTGAGGATCCACGTTGCCGGGCATGAAGATCGCATTCTCGTGGACGCCGTACGTGTCCATACCGCCCTTGATGATGTCCACCCGCAGATCGATGAAGCCGCCCATCTCAATGGCGCCGCAGAAGGTGATTTCGCCGTCGCCCTGGGAGAAGTGGAGGTCGCCGACGGACAGGTTCGCTCCGTCCACGAACACCGGATAGAAGATCCTTGATCCCTTGGAGAGGTTCTTGATGTCCTGGTTGCCGCCGTTTTCCCGCGGGGGTGCCGTGCGCGCGGCTTCACTGCCGACGCGGCTCCAGTCCTCCCGGGGCAGTCCGCCCAGGACAGCGTGTTCGGCTTCCGGCGGGAGGGCCAGCGGCGGAACCCGGTGCGGGTCCGTGGCGATCAGATCGCCCTCGCGCTTGTTCCATTTGGCAAGCAGGGATGCCGACGGCGCGGTGCCCATGAGCCCGGGATGGATCAGTCCGGTGAAGGAGACACCGGGAACGTGGCGGGAGGTGGCCGTCTGGCCGTTGAAATCCCAGATGGCCTTGTATGCGTCAGGGAACTGCTCCGTCAGGAACCCTCCCCCGTTCTCCTTGGCGAAAATCCCCGTGTAGCCCCAGCCCTGCCCGGCGAGCGGGCCGGAATCCTCCTGCGGAATGGGCCCGACGTCGAGGATGTCCACCACCAGCAGGTCGCCCGGCTTCGCACCTTCCACCCCGAATGGCCCGCTGAGCTTGTGGACGGTCAGCAGCGGAGCGTTGAGGATGTCCTCCGCAGAATCGTCGTTGACGACTGCGCCGTCGAACCATTCCCGGCAGTCCACCCGGAAAGACTCCCCCGGTTTCACTACGGCAACAGGAGGAATTTCCGGATGCCACCGGTTGTGGCCGAGTTTTTCCTGGTCCTCGAACTTCTTCGAGGAATCGAGGGGAAAGACGACTTGAGGCATAACTTCTCCTTTGAAATTGTGGCGCTTAGTCGGGTCTTGGGAGTTTTTGGTGGAGCGGATTCAGGGTGGTTCCGCCGGCATTGGATGGGTGCCGGCGTCCTCCGGGAGAGCTGACGACGGCGGGCTCCGAAGCGGAGCGGGCCGAGTCTTCGATCAGCCGGTAGGCGCTGGTGGAGGAGCGGGAAAGATGCGGGGCGGTGAACCTGCGCCGTGAGGGCGTGCCGCAACCCGGGCACTGCGCCGATTCGGGGACCTGCCCCATTGAAGCCTGGATCTCGAAGTCCTGGCACTCCGGGCAGCGGTAAGCGTAGAGCGGCATCACGGACCTTTCCGCAACTGAAGCCGCCTTCACCGGCTCCGACGGCCCGCAGAAGTCGCTGGCCCTAGCTGCAATTGACCTGCAGATTTTTCAGTAGAACTGCCTCTGAATGGGTGGCCAACCGCCGTGGGAAAGGGCCTGACAGGCCCTTCGGCGATTGTTCATCACCCTAATTAGGCCAGGTACTGGCGGTCAATGGTTTGTCAGGTTGCCCGGCCGCACAGCGCCAGCGGCCTTGACACCCGGACCGGCGCCTGCACAGACTCGGCCGTCCGGACGCTCCGGACCTGCAACAGGGATCCCCCCGCCGACGAAGGGACGCAGATGAGCACCAACCCCATGCAGAACCCCGGTGGTTTCCGCCGCTTGGAAGGCAAGACGGCCCTGGTCACCGGTGCCAGCCGCGGAATCGGCCTGGCAGTCGCCCATCGGTTCGTGGCGGAGGGTGCAAAGGTGCTCCTCACCGCCCGCGCCCAGGGGCCGCTGGACGAGGCGGCCGCCGGTTTTCCGCCCGGAACGGTCCTCGCTGTTGCCGGGAATTCCACCGACGCAGTCCATCAGCGCGAGGCGCTGGATGCCGTGGCCTCGGAGTTCGGCCGTTTGGATGTGCTGGTCAACAACGCCGGGACCAACCCGGTCTATGGGCCCCTGCTGGACCTGGACCTGGAGGCCGCCCGGAAAATCATGGACGTTAATGTCCTGGGTGCCCTGGCCTGGACCCAGGCCGCCTGCCGGCATCCGAAAGCCGGATTCACCAGCGGCGGAGGGTCGGTGATCAATATGTCTTCCGTCAGTGCGCAGACCCCGGCGAAAGGCATCGCCTTTTATGGCATCAGCAAGGCCGCCCTGGAGCAGCTCACCCGCTCCCTCGCCGTCGAACTGGCCCCGGAAATCCGCGTGAACGCGCTGGCTCCGGCAGTGGTCAAGACGCGCTTCTCCCGGGCCCTGTATGAGGGCCGGGAGGAGCAGGTGGCGGGCAGCTATCCGCTGGGCCGGCTCGGCAGCCCCGGGGATGTGGCAGCGGCGGCGGCTTTTCTGGCCTCCAACGACGCCGCGTGGGTCACCGGACAGGTTTTGACCCTCGACGGCGGCCTGCTGCTCGCCGGCGGGTCGGCCTGAAGCTAGCCGGTTTGAGCGGGCCAGCAGGAGGCTAGGGAACCACGACGGCGCGGCCCACCAGCTGGTTGTTTTTCAGCTTTTCGTACGCCTCCGGTGCCTTCTCCAGGGAGAACACTTCCGTGTGCACGTTGATGCTTCCGTGCCGGGCCAGCTCCAGCACCTCGAAGAGTTCGGTTCGCGATCCCCAGTAGGGGGCACGGATGGTGGTTTCCCAGGACGACGTCGCGGCGAGCCCCACCGGGAGCGTTCCAGATCCAACTCCCACCAGCACCTGGTCGCCCTGGGACCGGACCATGGCCTGCCCCAGGTCCAGGGTGGACTGGACGGTCACGAAGTCGAAGACGGCATCAACGCCCAGTCCGTTGGTCAGGTCCTTGATCATGTCCACGGCACCGGCCTCGGAGGGGAAGGAATACTGGGCGCCGACGGAGGCCGCCAGGTCCAGTTTCGCCTTGTCCACGTCCAGCGCAACCACGGTAGCGGCGGTAAGCGAGCGCAGAATCTGGATGGCCACGTGTCCCAGGCCTCCAACGCCGATCACAACGGCAGTCGACCCGGAATGCAGTTTCTCCAGGGATCCCTTGATCGCGTGGTACGGAGTCAGGCCGGCGTCGGTCAGCGATACGTTTTTCACCGGATCCAGGTCGCCGAGCGGCACCAGGTGACGGGCGCTGTCCACAACGAGGTATTCCGCCATGGCTCCCGGCGCACCAAGTCCGGGAGGAGCAATGCCGTACTCGCCGGCGTTGCGGCAGTAGTTTTCCCGTCCGGACGAACACTCGTAGCAGAGGCCGCACCCCCAGGGCCCGTACACGGCCATGGATTGTCCCTCTTCGACGTGCTTAACTCCTGCGCCGATCTTGTCCACCACCCCGGCGGCTTCATGGCCAAGGGTCAGCGGCAGTCCGTACACGTACTGGTCCTTGGGCAGAGACATGATGAATTCGTCCGAATGGCATACGCCGGCGGCGGTGACTTTCAGCCGGACCTGCCCGGGTCCTGGCTCGGGAGTTTCGATCTCGACGATTTCCGGGGCGGCACCCAGGCTGCGGTACTGAAGAGCCTTCATGGCATGCTCCTGTCTCCGCACCGGCGGATCCCGCCAGCACGGGTGGATGGATTTGCCCCTTAAGCGTGGCACCGATCAGCCAATTACACAGCCCCAGCCGGCCGTCCAGCCCATGGAAAGCGGCGGGCTGGACAGCCGGATGCGGATCTGCGGATCAGCTGAATAGTGCGGCGGCTTTGGTCAGCGTCTGGAAAACGCCGTAGGCCAGTGGGATACCCACCAGCAGCCAGCTGAAAACGAGTTTCGTGTTGCTCATCGGTTTCCTCCTTCGAGATTGAGATCAAGGCTGGCGGATTCACTGCCGGCCGGGGAGCTCTCTGCACGCGCCGGGGTCTTGGCGGGTTCGTGGAACCTATCGGAGACCGGTTGGACCAGCAGGTTGGCGATGAACCCGATGATCAGGAGTCCCACCATGGTCAGCAGCGCGGGCTGGTACGCCTGCGCCGTCAGCTCCCCGGGGGTGCCCTGCGCATCCAGGAACGAGTTCACGATCAGCGGCCCGGCAATGCCGGCCGCGGACCAGGCAGTGAGCAGCCGGCCATGGATGGCACCGACCTGGAAGGTTCCGAAGAGGTCCCGGAGGTAGGCCGGCACCGTGGCAAACCCGCCGCCGTAAAAGGACAGGATCACAAACGCCAGCAGCACATAGAGGATGGTCGAGGACGAGCCGAACATGGCCAGCAGGACGTAGCAGACCGCACCGACGCCGAGGTAGACCATGTAGATCCGCTTCCGGCCGATCACGTCGGAGGTGGCGGACCAGGCGAACCGCCCGCCCATGTTGCCGATCGAGAGCAGTCCCACGAAACCACCGGCGACGGCGGCAGTTACCAAGGAGGCGCCGTCGGGCTGGCGGAAGAAGTCCTGAATCATGGGCGCAGCCTGTTCCAGGATGCCGATTCCGGCGGTGACGTTGCAGAACAGCACGATCCAAACCAGCCAGAACTGGCGGGTCTTGATGGCATTCGCGGCCGAGACGTGGGCGGTGGTGACGAGGGGTTTGCTGGCCACGCTTGCGGGGTCGAATCCGTCCGGTTTCCATCCGTCGGCCGGCACGCGGATGGTCCATGCCCCGTAGAGCATATACAGCAGGTAGACGACTCCAAAGGTGATGAAGAGCTTACCGACGGCATCGCCGCTGGCTACCCAGCCCTCGGTGCCGGAGTCCGGGTCGTAGAAGGCCAGCAGGGCGGAGGAGAGCGGGCTGGCGATCAGTGCGCCGCCGCCGAATCCCATGATGGCCATGCCGGTGGCCAGGCCCGGCCGGTCCGGGAACCATTTGATCAGGGTGGAAACCGGCGAAATGTAACCGATACCCAGTCCGATGCCGCCCAGGAAGCCGTAGCCGACGTAGACCAGCCAGAGCTGCCCGGTGAAGATGCCGAGGGCGCCGACCATAAAGCCGCCGGACCAGAAGACTGCCGAGACGAACATCGCCTTGCGCGGCCCGTTGCGGTCCACCCAGGTCCCCATCACCGCAGCTGAGAGCCCCAGCATCACGATCGCGACGGAGAAGATCACGCCGATCTGGGTCAGGCTGGCATCGAAATACTCAACCAGCGCGGTCTTGTAGACGCTGGTCGCGTATGCCTGGCCAATACAGAGGTGGACGGCAAGTGCCGCTGGAGGGATGAGCCACCGGTTGAATCCCGGCGGGGCAATGGTGCGTTCACGGTCCAGCCAGCTCATCCGAACTCCAATGTTCTTCTGCGGTCTTTGGTTGCCGGCGCCGCCAAGGCGGCGCCGGCATGCGCCCCAGCATCGTCCATTTCTGAGCACCGCGCTGCCCGACACGCCGTCCGGACCTGAGCGCACAGTGCAGGACCTGCCGCAACCTACCGGCGGGTAACTAGTTTTCCAAAACCCTTGCTTTGTTACCGATCAGTAAGTTAGATGTAACCGACATCACATTCCTACCGGCCGGTAACCCTCGATTGTGACACCGCGTGACAGGGACAAACCGGTCCGGGCACCACCCTTATGCGGGGCTTACAGGCGCTATACCCGCAGTCCGCGCGGTCGAGGAAGACCGCTGTTTGAACCAGAAAAGGGATATTCAATGACGAGTTCCACCTCTGGCCGGCCCACTAACCGGCCGCACCTCATTCTGACCGGCCTTCTGGCCCTGTTCCTGGTCCTGCTGCTGGCCTTCTTTGTGCTCTTTACGAGTCAGGTCGCCACCGGTGCAACACAGCTTTCCGACGGCGCCAAACGCGCTTCCATCGGCGCCTCCGACCTAAACGACGGCGCCGCGAAAGCAAAGGAGGGGGCGGATAAGGTCGCTGCCGGCAGTGCGAAGGTCTACGACGGCGCCCAGACCCTGGCCCAGGGCATTGGCACGGCCAAGACCGGAGCGGGTTCCCTCAACGAGGGAGCCGTGACGCTGAACGACGGCGCCGCAGCAGCATCCGCCGGTGCCAGCAAGCTCGCCAGCGGCGCGACGAATGCCTATACCGGGGCATCAACCCTGGCCAGCGGCGCCTATGCCGCTTCGGAGGGGGCCAACAAGCTGGCCACCGGTGCAACGGCTGCCCGCGAGGGCTCGGCTTCGCTGTCCGCCGGGGCGTCGGAGCTCCACACGAAGATGGAGCCGCTTGTTGGCGGATCTAAGGACCTGGCTGCAGGGGCCGAAGCTGCTGTGGCCGGGATCGGGCAGCTTGCGCCCGGCGCTGCTCAGGTGTCGGGTGGCCTTGAAGGCATGTGGGGCTTCATCAACACGCCGCAGCCGGGTCAAACCGAAAGCGTCGCGGCCCAAATCATGGCTGACATGAATCCTGATGGAACCTTGAAGGGCGCGAACAGGCTCCGGGCTGCTGGTGAGGCCATGGGTCCCTTGGGGAATGATCTGGTGCTCGCCGCTAATAAGCTGCAGGGCATGGCTACGCTGATCATGGGCATTAACCAAGGATTGAATGAAAAGGGTCTGCTGGCCGGTTCCCAGGCCGTGGCCGGCGGCCTTGCCCAGCTGAATACCAAAGCCCCCGCCCTCGCAGAAGGAGCGCAATCCGCAGCCAACGGCGTCGAGCAGCTTTACGCGGGTGCCGGGCAGCTGTCCGCCGGAGCGCAGAGCCTCAACCAGGGGCTGGCCACCCTTGAGGACGGCGCCTACACGCTCGCCGAAGGCAATGCCAAGCTCGCCAACGGTGCGGGAACCCTTTCCAGCGGCCTCGGCACCCTCGAAGCCGGTGCTTACTCGCTGGCCGACGGCAACACCAGACTTGCCGACGGCACCGGCCGTCTGCTCTCCGGCTCGGATTCGCTGACCGAAGGCATGGGCAAGCTCGACGCCGGTGCGCAGACCCTCAGCGAAGGCACCACCACGCTGAAGACCGGCGCCTCCGACCTGGCCGACGGCAACGCCAAGCTCGCTGACGGCACCGCCACCCTGGCCGGCGGCAACGGCGAAATCTCCACCGGTGCCGACACCATGATGGAACGCACCTCCGCCATGACTCCGGGACAGCTTTTGACGTCCCCGGCGATCCTGGCGGTCCTTATTCCGGTGGCTCTGCTGCTGATCCCGCTGGCCCTGCTGATCTCGGCCCGCAGCCGCCGCTCACAGCACTAGGAGCGGCGCAGGGAAGCGCACCACCGATGGCGAAAGGCCGGATGCCACACACCCAGGGGGGGGCGGCATCCGGCCTTTCTTCCGTCCGCAGCTACTCCGGACGTAGAGTTCACGGCATGCATGACCATCCCACGGAACCTCCCCCACCGGACCAATTCTGGGACGGTTTCTACCGTGAACGCGACCAGGTCTGGAGCGGCAGCCCCAATGCCCTGCTGGTCCGCGAAGTCACCGGCCTCGCACCTGGGACCGCCCTTGACCTCGGCTGCGGCGAAGGAGCCGACGCCGTCTGGCTGGCCCGGCACGGATGGCAGGTCACCGGCATCGACATTTCCGCTGTCGCGCTGGAACGTGCGGCTGCCCACGCCGTGGATGCCGGCGTCGAGCACCTGGTGACCTGGGTGCAGGCAGACCTTGCCGCATGGGCGGCCACGGATCCCGGCTCCGACCCGGGATATGACCTGGTCTGCGCCCAGTTCCTGCACTCACCCACCGAGCTTCCCCGGGATCGCATCCTGCACCGGGCGATGGCTGCCGTGGCCCCGCGCGGGCGGCTGCTCGTCGTCGGGCACCAGGATTTTCCGCCCTGGTCCAGCCACCCGGCGCCGGAGCCGCCGCTGCCCACCGCCGTCGAGCTGGCAGCGGCCCTGCAGCTCGAGGCACATGGCTGGATGCTGGAAACAGCCGAACCGGTGCCGCGCACCGTCGAAGGGCCGCAGGGACAGCTGGTGGTGCTCAACGACAACGTGCTGCGGGCACGCCGCGGGGTGTAAGGAACTCTGCCGTGCTGCCGGCCGCTACAGCTCGGCGACGGTGAAGGGCCGCGGCAGCAGGGAGAGTGACACAGCCCCGGATTTGGTCACGTGCGAACCAGTCACCATGAACGACGACGGCACCGCACCTTCCTCGAAGAGCCGCTTTCCAGCCCCGACGACGATGGGGAAGATCAGGAGCCGGTACTCGTCCACCAGGCCGGCGTCGTGCAGGGCCCGGGCCAGCTGGTGGCTGCCATGCAGCTGAAGTTCGCCCTGGGTGCGTTCCTTGAGCTGTTCAATGGCTGTCAGCACATCGCCCGAAATGAGCGTGGTGTTCTGCCACGTGGGGTCGGTCAGCGTGTTGGATACCAGGTACTTGGGCAGATGGTTCAGTGACCGGGCAACATCGTCCGAGCTATCCGGAACCGGTTCCCAGTACGGCTGCATCATCTGGTAGGTCGAACGGCCCATAAGCAGTGCATCGGCCTGCCGGAACCAGCCAGCAACAACCTCTTCCATACCCTCATCAGCCAGAGACACCAGCCAGCCGCCGCGGCTGAACCCGTTGGATGGGTCCTCATCCGCGCCGCCAGGCCCCTGCATCACGCCGTCCAGGCTGAGGAATGTGTTGACGGTCAGCCGCATAGCGGACCTCCGCAGTCTCGCCGGTCTGGTGCCACGTTCCGCGGCGTTTAACCAGACTGGTTCAGTGCCGCGGACCCGTCAAGGGTGGGTGCCCGCCGTTGGTGCGGCCTACGCCGCCCAGGCGTGCGGAGCCGGCCGGCGCGCACCGGGCAGGGCAACGTTTTCGCGCCAATCAGCGATCCAGTCCGGGAGGACCAGGTCCTCGGGCGGACGCCGCCCCGCTGCCTCGAAGATTTCCTCGTTCGTGACCGGGGCCTGCTTGGACACCATCCGGGTGGCGAGGAAGGCGCTGGCGTAGATCTCGCCGTCCGCCACCATCCGCTGCTCAAAATAAATGGCCCGCTCATCGAAGCCGATGATCCGCGTCTCGATGGTGTAGCGCTGCCAGGGCGCGAGCGACTTGCGGAAGCTGATGGTCTCGTTGCTGACCACCGGCCCCCACCCGTTCCGCCGCATCTTCGCCCAGAAGCCGCTGCGGATCATCAGGTCGAACCGGCCCAGGTCCATCAGCGAGAGGTACATGCCGTTATTGACGTGGTTGGCGATATCAAGGTCGGTCGGCAGGACACGCATCGGCAGGGAGGACGTGTCGAAGATGTCGAGTTTTGACCTGCGCCGGCGGGCCGTCAGCAGGAGCAGCAGGGTGCGGAAGATCAGGTGCATGCCGCCCATATTACCCACGGGTAACTTTTTTGTCCGGAAACTGCTCTCCGGTTTTTCGGCATCGGTCATGTTTATTCCGGCCAGCTACCCGTTACACGGATGACCGGACGGTGCTAGGACGGTCGCCATGAGTGATCAATTGAGGGTCGGTGACCGGGTGCGGTGGAACTCCCGTACAGGTGCTGTCACGGGGGAAATTACTGAGGTCCATACCTCCGATTTCGAGTTCATGGGCAGGCGACGGCTGTGCTCCGAGACTGAGCCGCAGTACAAGGTCCGCAGTGATGCGACTCAGCTGCACGCGGTACACCGGGCCGAAGCACTGCGCCGGGTCTCCTAGTCCTTCTGGACAGCCTTAAGAAGCGGCGGCGGCTTCCCGCACTGGGGAAACCGCCGTCGTTGATCCACTGCCCGGCAGCGCCGGAGCTGGGAGCCCGGAGCTAAGAACTGGGAGCTAGGCCCGCACCTTGACCCGCAGTTTGGCGAGGAGGTGCTCCTCGGCGTCGGGCCCTGCCTTAATTCCGCCGGGAACCCGGAAGAAGTAGATCAGGCCGATCACCCACCAGGCACCGAACAGCAGCCAGGGCTCAACGCCCAGGGCGGCCGGCATGCCCGGCATGTAGAGGCTGAACAGCGCGGCACCGAAGATCGTTGCCGCGATGCCGATGGCGATGCCACCCTTGCCCTTGCCGCCTACGCGCAGGGGGCGGTCCATCTCCGGTTCCCGGCGGCGCAGGATCAGGAAGGAAATGGCTACCAGCGTGTACGCGAGCACGATGCTCGGTGCGCCGGAGTCGACCAGCCAGCCGAGCATTTCCGCTCCGCCGAACGGGGCCAGGAAGCTCAGCGCGCCGATGAACAGGAGCGAGTTGTGCGGTGTGCCGTACTTCGGGTGCAGCCGGCCAAACCAGGCCGGCAGCATGCCGGAACGCGCCAGCGAATACATGAGGCGTGAGGCTCCCATAAGCAGCGAGTTCCAGGATGTCAGGATGCCCGCAATGCCGCCGGCAATGAGAATTTTGGCCATAACGTCCGAATTGAACATGGCGCCCACGGCGTCCGCAGTGGCGATGTCGGTGCCGGCGAGGTCTGCTGCCGGCATGGCCGAGGAGGTGGTCAGCACCACCATGATGTACCAGATGGTTGCCATGACCACGGCAACCACAACCAGCTTGCCGATCTGCTTCGCCGGGATGTTCACTTCCTCGGCGGACTGCGGAATGACGTCAAAGCCGATGAAGAGGAACGGCACCACAACCAGTACTGCGAAGAAGCCGTTCATTCCGCCGTGGAACCACGGCTCCATGTTTGAGGTGCTGCCGCCGGTGAACGCTCCGGCGATCATCACCAGCCCGATCGCCAGCAGGAAGATCACCACGAAGGTCTGCACAACGCCGGCTTCCTTGACGCCGCGGATGTTAATCGCGGTGATTACCACGGCGGCGACGGCTCCGACGAGGGCCCACGTGAGGTGGACTTCGAAGCCGGCAACGGTCCAGAGCGGTATGTGGCTCAGGTCGGGGAAGATGTACTGCACGGTTTTGGGCAACGCAACGGCTTCGAACGCCACGATGGTCACGTAGCCGCCGATGATTGCCCACGAGCCGATGAAGGAGGGACGCGGCCCCATGGCCCGCATGATGTAGTTGTGCTCGCCGCCGGCCTTGGGCATGGCGGCACACAGTTCGGCGTAGGTCAGTCCGACGATTGCCATGATGACGCCGCCGGTAACGATGGCAAGCACTGCCCCCATGGTGCCGGCTGAGGACAGCCAGTCGCCGGTGAGCACAACCCAGCCAAAGCCGATCATGGCGCCGAACCCGAGGGCCAGGACGTCGATGCGTCCGAGGACTTTTTTGAGCGAGGGTTCGGTTTCTGCCTGAACTGTGGACACGCCGACACCCCCTTTCTGTCTAATCTGCCCGCGAGGGGCTGCCCGGTTTACGGACATGTTTGGGCCCCGCACAGGCTTGTGAATCCGCACACGGGGAAGATAGCCCGTTTACGCTACACGCCGCAGGCCGCCACGGCCTAGTTGACCGGGGTGTGGTCAGGCCGCGTTACGGGCCGGGAAGAGTGTGTGGGCGGGCCCGCCGTGCGGGCCCGTTAAGCATCAGAAATCCTGCTGGGCGACACGCGTTCCCAGTCTTCGTTGCCTCCTGATGCTGGTGGGACCACTCCAGCCACAGAAGGTTACATAGAGTGGGAACCCGTGCCCTCGGGCCTACTCCACGACGCTGATCTCCAGTCGCACCTCGTCCGGAAGACGGATACCGGTGCCGATGAGGATCCGGCTGGACAGCCAGGCCCAGGCACCGCCGGCGGGCGCTTCGATGCGGGGCGCGCAGCGGAAATAGATCCTTGCCGGGTCGACCGGCTCGCCCCGGAGGAGAGCCGCGATATCCGCCTCGCTCCCGGAGCGCAGGCCAAAGTTGTTCACGTAGAGCCGCTCGCCGCCGTCGGTCTCGATCGCGTATTTGGCCTCCAGCTCCGTGAGCGTGGCAGTGCGCAGCAACTGGTAATCAGCCCCTGCCGGCAGTACCGTTCCGCGCAGCTCCGGGCCTTCCACCTTGCCGCCCAGGATCGGAATGATCCTCCTGACCCCGGCTGAGGTGCTGCCGATCTCGATCGGCTCACCTACCCGGACGGAGATGGTGGCCAGGAAAGTCAGTGAGGGCACGGAGAAGCTCATAGAGGCCACAGTAGCTTCCTCCTCCATCCCTCAGGGGCAGGCCGTTACCGGACGGCGGTATGGGGAGGTGTCAGCTACGTCAGCCGGTTGAACGCCAGCTGGGCCAGCGCGGCAGCCTGGTCGGCCAGCACCGAATCGTCGAACAGCACCCGCGGAGAGTGGTTCCACGCCGCGGCGGCCGGATCCATATCCGGCGGGGTGGCCCCCAGGAACAGGAACGCTCCCGGGATCTTCTGCAGCACAAGGGAGAAGTCCTCCGAACCCATCAGCGGGTCCCGGGACTGGATGACGCGGTCCTCGCCGAAGAGCTCGCGCAGTTCCCGCATGGCTTCAAAGGTCCGCGATGGATCGTTCTCCGTCATCGGATAGAGAATCTCAAAGCTAACCTCCGCGGTGCAGCCGTGTGCCGCGGCGATCCCGTCCGCGAGCGCCTTCGTCTCCACGATCAGCCGGTCCACAGATTCAGCCGACAGGGTGCGCACGCTGGCCCCCAGCCGGGCGGAATCCGGAATGACGTTAATCGCCCGGCCGGCCTCAAGCTGCGTGACGGTCAGGACGATCGGATCGAAGACGGAGAACTTCCGGGTCGCCATCACCTGCAGCGCGGCCGCGATCTCCACCAGCGCCGGCACCGGGTCCAGCGCATTGTGCGGCTGGGAGCCATGTCCGCCGGACCCGTGCACGGTGATGCGCAGTTCGTTGGCGCCGGCCATCAGCGTGCCCGGTTTGGTGCGGAAAACCCCGAGCGGGCCCGGGCGCACATGGATGCCGTATGCAGCCACCGGCCGCTCCCCCGCCACTTCGAGCACTCCTTCGTCGATCATCAGGCCGGCACCGCCGTCGCCCTCTTCTCCGGGCTGGAACATAAAGACGACGCTGCCGGAGAGGTCCCGCTGCTGGGCTGCAAGGAGGCGAGCGGCGCCGACCAAGCCCGCAACGTGCATATCGTGGCCGCAGGCGTGCATCGCTCCGTTGGTCGACGCATATTCCAGGTCCGTGAGTTCCTCAACGGGCAGGGCATCCATGTCTCCGCGCAGCAGCACAGCCGGACCGTCCTCACCGCCTCGCAGCACGGCAGTTACGGAGCTGAGGGAGCTGCCGGTGGTGATTTCCAGGTCCAGCCCATCCAAGGCATCGAGGATGCGCCCCTGGGTTTTGGGCAGATGCAGCCCGACTTCCGGTTCGCGGTGCAGCTCGCGGCGCAGCGCCACCAGCCCCGGAAGCAGAGCCTGTCCTTCGGAAACAAACATGTCCATCCTCACGGTCATTCCAACAGCGAACGCGGCACTAGGGCCCCGGACGAAGTAAACCACCCCGGTCCTCCGCCCGGGCACCAGGCGCGGCGGGCACCGTCCCGGCGTACCCAATCCGTGACCAAACACCAGCGCGGCACGGAGCGTGCCGCCCAGCGGCCATATCCCCCGCAGGGCCTCAGCCGTACGGCGGATCCGCCACGCGGCCGCCAGCCATAAACTGGGGGCCATGATCGATTCCCCCGTGGCCGGACCTGTGGCTGAACGACCCGCCGGCGACGACGCAGCCGTTCGGGAGCACCGGAACCTCGCCGCCCGGGTCCGCAGCATGCGGCTGAACCTGCCGTGGCATGCCGAGTCCGACTGGGAACGGCCCGGCCCCGGACCGGAGGCCCTGCGGCGCGATGCCAGCGGCGTGGCTGTCGCCCTGGTGCTGAGCGCCCTGATGCTGGAGCTCATGCGGGGCTGGGCCTTCGGAGCCGGCGATGGCGGAAACCCGTGGCTGCAGCATCTGGCCCAGGCAGTGATGTTCCTGCCGCTGATCCTGCGCCGGCGTTATCCTGTCGCCGTCATGATCCTCAGCTCCGTGACCTTCCTGGTGGTGGGCCTAACGGTCACGTCGATCTCAGGGCAGATCGGTTTCCAGGCCGCCTACTTCGCTTCCCTGTTCAGTGCTGTGGCCTGGGCACGGAACCGGCGGGTGCTCTGGCTTGGGGTCACCGTGGTGGTGGCGGCGATGTTCCTTTGGATCGTCCTTGGGATGGCCCTGTCCAGCAGTTACGACGAGATGATCGCGGCTCTTGGGGTGGAGGACGTGGACGCCCGGGGTCTGCTGCCGCCCCTGACCTCCTTCGCGTTGTATACCTTCATGGTCAACGCAGCCTACTTCGGCGGGGCCATCATGTTCGGCATGAACTCCTGGCGCAGCGCCCACCAACGGGAGCAGCTCGCCGAGCAGGCGGCGCTGCTGGAAGCCCAGGGCGCGGATCTTGCACGCAAGGCCGTGGTGGAGGAACGCCTGCGCATTGCCCGGGAACTGCACGACGTCGTCGCACACCACATTGCCGTGATCGGAGTGCAGGCCGGCGCGGCCCGCCGGGTCATGGAGAAAAAGCCCGCAGCCGCTGCCGAGGCACTGCAGACGATTGAATCGTCCTCCCGCGATGCCGTGGCGGAGATGCGCTCCCTGCTGGGAGTCCTGCGGTCCACCGACACCGAGAATCCGGAGACGGAGGCTGGTATCCAGCGCGGTCCCGAACCCGGCATCGAAGACCTTCCCGCGCTCGTCGAAGAATACCGCGCCAACGGCCTGGCCGTTACCTTCAATCAGGTGGAGGACCGTCCGGGAGCACTGACCGGGCTCTCCGCGCCCCTGTCGCTGTCCGTCTACCGGACCGTCCAGGAATCGCTGGCCAACGTCCGCCGGCACTCAACCGCCGGCTCCGCCGTCGTCGCCCTGCGCACCGGGGAGACCAGCGGACAGCGCTGGGTGGAAGTGGAAACGGTCGACGGCGGCCGTCCACGTCCCGGCACGGCAGGGTCCGGCTACGGACTCCGGGGCGTCCGCGAACGCGCGGCACTGCACGGAGGCAGCACGGAGATCGGCCCGCGCGACGGCGGCGGCTGGCGGGTGCGGGTGCGCTTCACCCTGCGTTAGGGAGTTGGCGCCTCCAGCGGAACTGCCGCTAGGTTTATCCGGGGGGTGGCACCGGGCTGCCGAAAATTGAAGGACTGAAATGCAACCGATCCGCCTGCTGCTGGCCGACGACCAGGCGCTGGTCCGCGCCGGCTTTGCCATGATGCTCTCCGTCGAAGAGGACATTGAGGTGGTCGGGCAGGTGACGAACGGCCAGGAAGCCGTGGACTTCGCCGCGGCAAACCCGGTGGACGTCATCCTGATGGACGTGCAGATGCCGGTGCTGGACGGTATCCGGGCCACAGAGCAGATTGTGGATGCCGGCTGGGCGAAGGTAATCATTCTGACCACCTTCGAACGCGACGACTATCTCTTCGACGCTATCCGGGCCGGCGCCAGCGGCTTCCTGCTGAAGAACGCCGACCCGGACGACCTGGTCAGCGCGGTGCACGCCGTCGCCGGCGGCCACGCTCTGCTGGCACCCGAGGTGACTGTGCGTGTGATCGAACGCTTTGCCCGCCAGCTCGACGCCGAGAAAGCCGCCGTGGGCGCCCCCGTCCCTGCCGGACCGCAGCCCGACCCGGCGCAGCAGAAACTGCTGCAGTCCCTGACCACCCGCGAGCGCGAGGTCCTGGAACTCGTGGCAACAGGGCTCAGCAACGCCGAGATCGCGGCACGGATGTTCGTGGCTGAAGCGACGGTCAAGACCCATGTCTCCAACCTGCTGGCCAAGGTCCAGGTGCGGGACAGGGTCCAGGCCGTGGTGTTCGCCTACGAATCCGGACTCATTCTTCCGGGTGAGGGCGGCCGCGAAACCTAAGCTGCGGGATTCACCCGGACGGCCGATCCGCTGGTCTCCGCTTGTTCCTATGGTTGAGGGAGCAGTACATCCACAACCTCCCGGCATCCCCGGGGAAGGAGCAGTCCCCCCATGCTTCAGGTCCAAAACCTCACCCGTCGGTTTGGTGAGAAAACCGCCGTTGACGCGGTGAGCTTCGATGTTCCGTCCGGCCAGATGACCGGGTTTGTCGGCGCCAACGGTGCGGGCAAAACCACCACCATGCGCATGATCATGGGGGTGCTCTCGGCCAGTTCCGGCGAGGTCCTCCTGGACGGTTCCCCGCTGACCGCCGACGCCCGCTCGAGCTTCGGCTACATGCCCGAAGAACGCGGCCTCTACCCCAAGCAGCCGATCCTGGACCAGCTGGTCTACCTGGGCCAGCTGCACCGGATGAGCCAGTCCGCAGCCCGCAAGGGAGCCCTGGACCTGCTGGACCGCTTCGGCTTGGCCGGACGCACCAAGGACAAGCTGGAATCCCTGTCGCTGGGCAACCAGCAGCGGGTACAGATCGCAGCGGCGCTGCTGCACCGTCCCAGCGTGCTGATCCTGGATGAGCCCTTCTCCGGGCTGGATCCGGTGGCCGTGGATTCCATGGTGGAACTGCTGCGCGAACGCACTGCGGCCGGGGTGCCGGTGCTCTTCTCCAGCCACCAGCTGGACCTGGTCGACCGGCTCTGCGACAACATGGTGGTCCTGCAGCAGGGCCGCGTGATTGCCTCCGGTACCGGTGATGACCTGCGGGCCCGGGCTGTGAACCGGCACCGCATCACGGTGTCCCCCGATGCCGGCTGGGTCCGGGATGAACCCGGCGTGCGGGTGCTCGACGTCGCCGGTCCCACCGCGATCCTGCAGTTCGACGACCCCGCCGCCAGCCAGCGGCTGCTCGCCGCAGCGCTCTCCCGCGGGTCCGTGGAGGAGTTCGCACCGATCCGGCCGTCCCTGAGCGAAATCTACCGTGAGGTCACCGCAGCATGAGCACCAGCACAGCCCGCCCCACCCCGCCGTGGGCCATCGTCACCCTGCGCGAGGTTATGGTCAAAGCCCGCGACCGCAGCTACCTGATCTCCACCCTGGTCACCCTGGTGCTGATTGTCGGAGTGGTGGTCTTCAACGCCTACATGAGCACCCGGGCCGACGAATACACCGTGGCGGTCACGGATACCGCAGGCACCGCCGTCGTCGACATTGCCCACACCACCGGACAGAGCGACGGCGGGAACTCCAGCTTCGAAGCCGTGAGCGCCGGGTCCTCCGAGGAAGCCCTGGAACTGGTCCGTTCGGATGATGCCGATGCTGCCCTGACACAGGACGCCGACGGTACGTGGACGCTCACCGGCCACGAAGAACTCTCCGGCGGCCTGCAGCAGGGGCTGGCCGAGGCGCTGCGGGCGTACGCCCTGGAGGTCAACGCCTCCGATGCAGGAACCACACCGGAGGCACTGCTGGAGGGCAGCGAATTCGGCACGGCCCTGCTGGACGGCAACGCTGAAAACCAGTTCATGGCCCAGTTCGCCGGGTTTGTGTTCGCGTTCCTCTTCTATATGGCGGCGATCGTGTTTGGCATGGCCATCGCCACCTCGGTGCTTGAGGAGAAGCAGAACCGGGTGGTGGAAATCCTGGCTACCGCCATCCCGATCCGGCAGCTGCTCTACGGCAAGGTTGCCGGCAACACGGTCCTGGCGATGGTGCAGCTGGCCCTCTACGCCGGCGCTGCCCTGCTGGCGCTCACCTTCACCGGTACCGCGGACAGCGTCGGAACCCTGATCCCGGCGTCGGGCTGGTTCCTGGTGTTCTTCCTGGCCGGGTTCCTGATCCTGGCTTCGGCCTGGGCCATGATCGGTTCCATGGCCTCCCGCACCGAGGACCTGAACAACAGCTCCGGGCCGGTGCTGACCGTCATCATTGTGGCGCTCTTCGGCGGCCTGTTCGCCAAGGGACAGCTCCTGGTGATCGCGTCCTTCGTCCCGGTGGTGTCCTCGGTGGCTATGCCGGTGCGGATGCTCAACGGCGAGGTGCCGCTGTGGGAGACCTTCGTGTCCCTGGCGCTGGCCCTGGCCGCGGCCTATGCCCTGCTGCGCTTCGGCGAGAAGATCTACCGCCGCGCCGTGATGCAGAGCGGCGGTGCCCTGACCCTGCGCAAGGCGATGAAGCTGGAACAGTAGCGGCTTCCTGCGAGTGAAAAACAGCCGGTGCTGGTTTCGAATTCCGAACCAGCACCGGCTGTTTTTATGCCCGGACTTCGACGGCGGCGTCCCGGCCCGGACTCCCGCTGCGCCAGATGATGGCGGCCCCCGAAGCGATGACCAAGCCGATGCCGGCCGTCGCCGCCGGGCTCAGCGGCTGGTCCAGTGCCAGGGCGCCGACGACGGCGGCTGCCGTGCCCAGCCGAAGATGATGCCCAGCAGATCGAACTCCGTCTGGACCCCGGCCGCGGCAGCCACCCCGGCCAGGGTCAAGACGGGCAGGAGCCGTTCGATGCGCCCTTTCGCCCCGAGGCTGGCAACCGCCAGCGGGCCAAGGAACTCGAGCGTGACCGCCAAACTCAGGGGAATGCGCTCAATGGCGCTGTACAGCAGCACGTTCATGGCGGCCATCGCGGCTCCATACAGAAGGATGCTGCCCCAGGCCCGGGAACTCAGCGTCCGGAGGCTGGGGCGGGCAAGGCAAAGAAGCACGGCGGCGGCGAGGAACATCCGCAGTCCGCTGGTGCCAAGCGATCCGGCAACGGCAAAGAGGCTGCTGGCCAGCACGGAAGAGACCTGGATGCTGACCGAACCGATGAGGACAAAGACTGCACCCAGCAGGGCACGGAAAAGCGGGGAAGAGTTCTGGAACATGGGAAACCATTTCTGGGCAGACCGAAAGACCGGTCGTTGACGGGGACGTCAGACGACAGGCAGCCGCTCAGGAAAGGAAAACAGGAGAATCCGCGCTGCCCGTCAGAGGCGCGCGGACGAAAGTGAGCGGAAGACTGCCGGTGTGGGAGATCGCTGACGCCGCGGACCGGAGCGATGTCCCAAACTGGCAGCAGAACCTCCAAGTCTCCCTGAAGCTCCGGAACTACTGATGGTCAAGCCCCTCCGCCGTCTGTAGCATCCGGTCCGGATGCCGGCCGGGTCCAGACGACGAAAGGGCACAGAATGCAGGCAGTCACCCAGGAGAGCTACGGTTCCGCTGATGTCCTGCACATGGGCAACGTCCCAGTGCCCGAGCCCAAGGCCAACGAGGTCCTGATCCAGGTCAGCGCGGCAGGCGTGGACCGGGGCGTCTGGCACATGATGACCGGGCTGCCGTACCTGGGCCGCCTGGCGTTCGGCCTCCGGAAGCCACGGAACCCGGTTCCCGGCATGGACCTGGCAGGCACGGTTTCCGCGGTGGGATCAGCGGTGACGCGTTTCGCCGTGGGCGACCAGGTGTACGGAAGCGGCAGAAGCACCTATGCCGAATACGCTGTGGCCCCGGAAGCACGGCTGGCGGCCAAGCCGGCAGGACTGACCTTTGCACAGGCCGCGGCCGTTCCCGTCTCAGCCGTGACAGCGCTGCAGGGCCTGGGCAAAACCGGACGCGTTCAAGCGGGACAGAAGGTGCTGGTCATCGGTGCCTCGGGTGGTGTCGGGAGTTACGCCGTCCAGCTGGCCAAGGCCTTCGGCACCGAAGTCACGGGGGTTTGCAGCACCGGGAAGATGGATTTTGTCCGGTCCATGGGGGCGGACGAGGTCATTGATTACACCGCGGAGGACTTTGCGGACGGCACAAGGCATTGGGACCTCATCCTGGATATTGCCGGCAACCCGTCGATTGCCCGCCTGCGCAGGGCCCTCACCCCCAAGGGAACGGCCGTGATCACCGGCGGTGAAGCGGCCGGCAACCTCACGGGCGGCATGAACCGCCAGCTGGGAGCCCTGGCGCTCTCCCCCTTCGTCCCGCAGCGGCTGACGATGTTCATCGGCGCAGTCCGCTCCGCGGAGCTGGAGGACCTCACCGGACTCATTGACGCCGGAAGCATCACTCCCCCGTTGGAACGGACCTTCCCCCTGGACCAGGCACCGGAGGCCCTGGACTGGCTGGCCTCCGGCAAGGTCCGCGGCAAGATTGCCCTCGCGGTTGGCTAACTGGTGACTGACGCCCGGCTGCGCCGGGTTTATGCGGCTTCGCCGGATGCGGCTTTCGCTGTATGACAACCGCTGCACTGGCTCACTACGGGCCGCGCCCGACTACCGCTGCTCTGGCTCACTAGGGCTGCGCCGGATGACTACGGCTTCGCCGGCGGTTCGCCTGCTTCACCCTCCGCACCGGCAGGCGGCTCTCCACCGGGGCCACCGGCTGGCGGCTCACCGGCCGGCGGTTCTCCACCCGCTCCGCCGGATCCGCCGCCGGGCCCGCCCTCGGGACCGCTCCCGCCCGGGCCGCCGGATCCGCCACCCTCAGGCGCGCTGCCCCCGGCCGGTTCGGTCCGGGTATCCACACCGGCGGTCAGGGACACCGAGTATCCCTTGGCAACACTGCCCGTAACAGCAGCCAGCTGGCTGGCACCGCCGTCGTCACCGAAGACATTGTCGCTGTCCAGCGTGATCTGGGAGAGGTTCCGGACCGACGCCTCGTAGCCGGCCGTGGCGAAAACTGCGTCGCACACATCCTGGGGCAGAGCCACCTGGGAGGTGGCGATCGCGTTTGTGGAATCCGTGATCGAGGCCTCGTCCGGATAGACCTCGAAGTGGATGTGCGGCCAGCGTCCGGTGTAGCAGGCCGGGAAGATGCTGGTGAAGCGGACTTTGCCGCCGGCGTCCGCAATCTGGACGCCGCGCAGGTAATTCTGGTCCTCGACCCCCTCGGAGTACATCGAGTACAGGCCCTCACGGGTGCAGTGCCAGACGTAGACGGCGACGCCGGCAAAGGGTGCTCCGCCGTTGGCCAGATCGGTGATGGTCAGTTCCAGGTCCATCGGGATGCCTTCGGCGGTGCCCTCGGACTCACCGAAACTCGACCGGATGTCGCTGCGGACAATGCCGCTTTCTTCCAGGACGTCCGGTCCGTTGGAGCCGTCGCCGGGATACGGTCCTGCCGTTTCGTCGGGAATCTCGCCATCAGCGGTTCCCGTTCCGGACTCCGACGCACCGCAGGCGGCCAAGCCCAGGGTGACGGCACCGATACCAAACGCTTTCAGCACGCCGCGGCGCTGGAGGAGGGTCCCGACGTCGAACCCCAGCCCCTGGTCCTCAAGGTCTTCCTCCGGGCGCGGCAGCGCACGGCCCTGATAAAGGTGGGTCTGTTCAGCAGTCTCAACAGCAGCGCGGTGACGCATATATTCTCCTTGACTCGGCAGTTTCGCCAAGACGAGGGTAGGCCCGCTTTCTATGCCGGAGCTGTGCTCAGCGTGGAGATTCGCCCATTCGCCCGGCCCGGCCCCCGACCCGGAGCCGGCTACGGGTACAGCGAGTCGACCAGGGCAAGTCCGCGCCGGGCCCAGGCGATTTCCTGCTCAGCCCGGGCCGTCAGCCCCTCGTAGGTGAACCGTTTGAAGGCGGCAACGCGCTGATGGTCCACGTCCGGGACCGTCGCCAGGCGCCGGTTCAGCATGTCCGAGGTGCCGCCGTCGATCTCCTCGATCTTCTGCTGCCACTGCAGCAGCCGGGCACCGTAATGCTCAATGTGCGCCTGGAGCTGCTGCCGCGCCGCTTCGGGTTCGGCCCATTCGAGGTAGGCCGCCTTCAGGTGGATGGGGTCCCGTTCGCGGGGGTAGTCCAGCTGGGTGTTGACCCAGGTGCGGAAGGCTTCCCGGCCGGCATCGGTGACGTGGTACTGGCGCTTGCGGCCCTTGGTACCCCAGGGAACCTCCTCGCCTTGAAGCAGGCCGTCCCGTTCCATCCGCCGCAGCTCGGGATAGATCTGGGAATCCGGGGCATGCCAGACGTAGCCCACGGAGGACTCGAACTGCTTGTAAAGGTCGTACCCGGTCATGGGTTCGACGTTCAGCAGTGCCAGCAGCGCGTAACGAAGGCTCACCGCGGCCTTTCTGGAGAAGCGGACCCTTGCCTAACCACTATAGGCATAGGTAGTGTGCCATACATCACTAACTATCTATGGAGATAGTTAGTTTGGAGCGGCACCGAGGACGATGCCGCGAGGAAGGAAGAGCTATGACCGCCGTCTCCACCACCAGTTCCACCACCAACAAAGTGCTGGGCTATCCGCTCAATGCCTGGTACGTGGCAGCCTGGGACCACGAGGTGACCCGCAAGCCGATGGCCCGGCGCATCGCCGACTGCCCGCTGGCCCTTTACCGCACGGAGGACGGCAAGGCCGTAGCCCTCGCGGATGCCTGCTGGCACCGTCTGGCTCCGCTGTCCATGGGCAAGACCATGGGCCGGGACGGCATCCAGTGCCCGTACCACGGGATCGTCTACAACTCCGCGGGCCGGTGCATTTCGATGCCTGCCCAGGAAACCATCAACCCCAGCGCAACGGTGCCGTCCTTCCCCGTCGTCGAGCGCTACCGTTACGTCTGGGTCTGGCTCGGCGATCCCACGCTGGCGAACCCGGACCTGGTTCCGGACATGCACCAGCTGTCCTCTCCGGAGTGGGCCGGCGATGGCCAGACCATCTTCGCGCCCTGCAACTACCAGCTGGTGCTGGACAACCTCATGGACCTCACTCACGAGGAATTCGTCCACTCTTCCTCGATCGGCCAGGAAGAACTGAGTGAATCCGAGTTCGTCGTCACCCATGACGATGACACGGTCACGGTCTCCCGCTGGATGCTGAACATCGATCCGCCGCCCTTCTGGCTGAAGAACATGCGGGACAAGTTCCCGGATTTCGAAGGCAAGGTCGACCGCTGGCAGATCATCACCTTCCGCGCGCCATCGACCATCAACATCGACGTCGGTGTCGCCAAAGCCGGAACCGGCGCCCCGGAAGGCGACCGCGGCCAGGGCGTGAACGGGTTCGTTATGAACACCATCACCCCGGAAACCGCGAAGACCTGCCACTATTTCTGGGCCTTTATGCGTAACTACCGGCTGGACAGCCAGCTCATCACCACGCAGCTGCGTGACGGCGTGCACGGGGTCTTCGGCGAGGATGAAGAGATGCTCGCCGCGCAGCAGGCCGCGATCGACGCCAACCCGGACTACGAGTTCTACAACCTGAACATCGATGCCGGCGGTATGTGGGTCCGCCGGCTGATCGAACGCCGCCTGGCCGCCGAAGGCCGCCTGCCTTCAGCGGACGCCCCCGTTCCGGCGGCTCCGACGGCGGCGCGGTAGAGCCATGGCTGCAACGAACACCGAGGTCTGGCAGCGCGCCGTCGTTACCGAAATCCGCGACGCCGCGGACGGGATCCGGCGTGTGGTGCTGGCGCCGTCCCTGCCGCGCCGGGCGGAGCCGGGCTCCCATATTGACCTGATGGTCACCATCGACGGAGAGCTCCAGCGGCGCTCCTATTCGGTGGTGGAGTCCAGCGATGACGGCGGTTCCCTGGCCATCTCCGTCTTCCGCACCCCCACCTCCCGGGGCGGGTCCGTGTTTATGCACGGGCTCGTCCCGGGAGACGAACTTGAAATAACCCAGCCCCTGCAGAACTTTCCGCTGCGGGTCGGGGCGCCGAGCTACGTCCTGCTGGCCGGCGGTGTCGGCATCACGGCCATCCTGAATATGGCGCGGACCCTGAAGAACGTGAAGGCGGACTACCGCTTGGTCTACGCCGGCCGCCAGCGCAGCGCCATGGCCTATCTGGCGGAGCTGGAAGCCGAGCACGGCAGCGCACTGCAGGTCCATATCGATTCCGAGGGCACAACGCTCTCCGTTCCGGACCTGATCGGACAGGTGCCGGAGGGCGCGGAACTGTACATGTGCGGCCCCATCCGGTTGATGGACGCGGTGCGCCGCGCCTGGCGGGAACGGGAACTGGATGTCTCCAGCCTGCGGTACGAAACGTTCGGCAACTCGGGCTGGTACGACCCGGAGGAGTTCATTGTCCGGGTGCCGCGGCTGGGCCTGGAAACCCGGGTTGGGCAGGGACGGTCCATGCTTGAAGCCCTCGAGGAAGCCGGTGCGGACATGATGTTCGACTGCCGCAAGGGCGAATGCGGTCTGTGCGAGGTCCGGATCCTCGATCTGGACGGCGCGGTGGACCACCGGGATGTCTTCTACAGCGAACGCCAGCAGCATGCCCGGGAGAAAATGTGCTGCTGCGTTTCCCGCGCAGTGACGGTGCCTACGGGGAAGCGGGGTGATGCAGACCCTAGCCGGGGACCCGCCGTCGTCACCATCGACGTCTCCTGAAACTCTCTGTGAGAACCCTTACGATGGTCGCAATAATGGTTCGCCTAAGCGGCACGAGATCGCGCTGTCGTATAGATTGAAATGAGCATTCCGCATAACGGAATGGTCGGTGAGTCACCGAATTACCTTGAGGGGACCCCGCCCTCAACTGAGAGGCTGCACATATGAGCGTCAGTGAAGACAGAACGGACATCCTCAGCGGGCTGACCAGCCAGCTGCCGGATCGTGACCCGGAAGAAACCGCGGAATGGATTGAATCCCTGGACG
>NZ_JACSQC010000006.1 GCF_014836875.1 Arthrobacter pullicola
GGCGGGACAGCCAATTCAACCAATCAAAATAATTGGTATCAATAAACTTGGCACACTATTGAGTTCTCAAACAACAGGTACTTCCGGCACCGGGAGGGCTGATATTCCGTGGAATCTTTGCTCTCCGTCGCTCCGGAGCAACTTTTCTATCTTAGTACCGCTGGCCCGTCGGTGTCAAACCGGCGTTTCTGGCCTGCGGCGCGCTTCTCGATCTCTCGTTCTGCGCGGATATCAACTATAGCACTGTTTTGGCGGGGTCAAAACCGGCCGTCGGAACCACCCGTCAGAACCCGCCGGGACAGCCCTAGCCGGTCCGCAGGAAAGGCCTTCCCTGCGGACCGGTTTCCCGGCCCCTACTGCTTGGGCGTCAGGTACAGCACACCGAGCGGCGGCAACCGGAGCTCAGCGGAGGCCGGCTGGCCTTCGAACGCACCTTCGGCCGCCGTCACCGCTCCCAGATTGCCGACACCGGATCCGCCGAACTCCGCGGCATCCGTATTCAGCCGCTCCTCCCATTCCCCGGCCCACGGCAGGCCAACCCGGAACTGCTCGTGGGGAGCGCCGGCGAAGTTGGCGATGCACACCAGCGGATTTCCCTGATGGTCCCACCGGATAAAGGACAGGACGTTGCGGGCGCCGTCGTTCTCATTGATCCACTGGAACCCGGCCGGCTCGTTGTCCCGGTCATAGAGTGCGGGGGTCTGCCGGTAGATACCGTTCAGTTCCCGCACCAGCAGCTGCACGCCTCGGTGCTGGGGAGTCTCGGTGAGATACCAGTCCAGCCCGTACTGTTCGGACCACTCGGCTTCCTGGCCAAACTCTGTTCCCATAAACAGGAGCTGCTTGCCGGGATGCGCCCATTGGAAGGCCAGGTAGGCACGCACATTTGCCAGCTGCTGCCACCGGTCCCCCGGCATTTTGCGCAGCAGTGATCCTTTTCCATGCACTACTTCGTCATGGCTGATGGGCAGCAGGAAGTTCTCGGTAAAGGCGTACACCAGCGAGAAGGTGAGCTTGGAGTGGTGGTACATCCGGTTGATCGGGTCCTCGGACATGTACTCGAGGGTGTCGTTCATCCAGCCCATGTTCCATTTCAGGCCGAAACCGAGCCCGCCGGTGCTGGTTGGTGAGGTAACACCGGGGAAGGCCGTGGATTCCTCGGCGATCATGACGATGCCGGGCACCCGGCGGTACGCCGTGGCGTTGACCTCCTGCAGGAACGAAATCGCTTCGAGGTTCTCCCTTCCGCCGAAGGCGTTGGGCCGCCATTGATCGGCCGGCCGGGAGTAGTCCAGGTACAGCATGGAGGCGACGGCATCCACGCGCAGGCCGTCAATGTGGAATTCCTCCAGCCAGTAGATGGCGTTGGCCACCAGGAAGTTGCGCACTTCCCTGCGCCCGTAGTCGAAGATCAGCGTTCCCCAGTCGGGCTGCTCGCCGCGCATCGGGTCCGGGTGCTCGTACAGCGGCTGCCCGTCGAAGTTCGCGAGCGCCCAGGAGTCCTTCGGAAAGTGGCCCGGGACCCAGTCGAGGATGACACCGATCCCGGCCTGGTGCAGGGTGTCGACCAGATAGCGGAAGTCATCCGGGTGCCCGAACCGGGCGGTCGGAGCGAAGTAGCTGGTGATCTGGTAGCCCCAGGACCCGCCGAAGGGATGCTCGGCCACCGGCATGAACTCCACGTGGGTGAATCCCTGCCAGGTGACATACTCCGCCAGCTGCTTCGCCAGCTCCCGGTAGTCCAGGCCCAGCCGCCATGAGCCGAGGTGCACCTCATAGACGCTCATCGGTGAGTTGTGCGGGTCCCGCTGCGCGCGTGCCTGCATCCAGTCCTGGTCCTCGAAGCGGTACGTGGACTCAACAACCCGGGAACCGGTTAGCGGCGGTGCTTCCGTCCCCTTGGCCAGCGGATCGGCCTTTTCCCGCCACACCCCGTCCTGGCCGAGGATCTCGAACTTGTAGCGCGCACCCGGCTCCACATCGGGGATGAAGATCTCCCACACCCCGGAGCTGCCCAGCGACCGCATCGCATGGATCCGCCCGTCCCATCCGTTGAAATCGCCTTCGACACGGACGGCCTGCGCGTTCGGTGCCCACACGGCGAAACTGACACCGTCCACCTCGCCGAGGACGGACTTGTAGTGGTGCGGATTGGCGCCGAGCACGGTCCACAGCTTCTCGTGCCTTCCCTCGCCGATCAGATGCAGGTCAATTTCGCCCAGGCTCGGCAGGAACCGGTACGGATCATCCACTGTGGTTGGGGGAAGCCCCTCGTACTCCACCTCGAGCCGGTAGTCCGGGACCTGGCCCGGCGCGGGGGCCTGCGTAGTACCTGCCCAGATGCCGTTGTACTCGTGGTGCAGGGGCACCCGGCCCTCCGGCGTCACGGCGGTCACTTCGCGGGCCAGCGGACGCAGGGCGCGGATGGTCACCGTGCCGTGGTCGTCCAGGTGCGCACCCAGGACGGCGTGCGGCTGGTAGTAGGTCCCGTGTGAAACGGCAGCCAGAACATGCTCCGGAACGGGCAGCGGATCCTTGGCGCCAGCTGAAGCTGCCGGCCCGGCGGCGGCGTCACTGCGCGCAGGCGTCCCCTGCGCTGCGCCCGCGGACAGCGTGGAACCCGCGGCGTCGTCGGGCTTTGCGGGCTTGGGCTTTGGCTTGGAAAATTCGTTCACGGGGCTCTCTTCCTGAGAATTCATCGGATCCTGCTGCAACCGGAGTTCTGTGAGCACCTCGCGGGCCGCTGCGGCCGGCACCTCAATCCAGGCGGGGCGGTTGCGGATCTCGTACACGACTTCGTACAGGGCCTTGTCCAGCCACAGGGCGCGGAACAGCGGATCCGCGCGGTTGATCTGCGTTCCGGTTTCTTTCTCGTACCCGCGGAGAAACGCATCGGCGGCAGCCTGCGCCCAGTGTTCGGCCTGGGCGCGGCGCCCGTCAAGGTCGGGTGCCTGCTCGGGACCGGCACCAGCTGTTCCGATGACCGCCACGGCCGCGGCATAGTCTATGGAGCGAAGCATGCCGACGACGTCGCGCAGCGCGACATCGGGAACGCTGCGTTCCGCGGCTGGGCGCAGCGGCTCACCTTCGAAGTCCAGCACGGTCCAGCCGCGGCCCTCCGAATGCAGGACCTGGCCCAGATGGTAGTCGGCGTGAATGCGCTGCAGGTTCGGCAGCACCTGCAAATCCGCGACGGTGTCCAGAAGCTGCTCAAGGGTGTCGTCGAAGGGGCCAACATAGCTGCGCGCTTCCTCCCACTCCCACCGGATGCGGCGGACGAGCGAGGCGATGAACTCCTCACGTTCCGCCGGCGGTGGCTGCCTGGCGCCAAAAGCCGCTTCAAGCTGGGAATGGATCCGGCCGGTGACGGCTCCCAGTTCTTCGGCTTCGGCGGTGAAGTCCCGGCCGGCGACGGCGGCAGAGGAGGCGGTCCGCCAGGCATCCTCGCTGTTTGGGACAAATTCGCGCAGGACGCTGACGTCTCCGCTGACCCATGCGTCTGTCCCGGCGTCGTACACATCTGCCCAGCTCCCGGTGAGCCAGCCCAGTGTCGCTGGCACATCCTGGGAACCGCCTGCGGTCAGTTTGGCACTGACCAGGACATCCGGACTTTCACCGGCGGCCAGGACCCGGTAGAACTTCACGATTACGGGTACCTCGCCCGTCATGGCGATCACCGAGGTGTTGGACTGTTCGCCCCTTAGGACCTGGATAGGCAGCGGCTCGGTGAAGGCATCCCAGTCCGCGAAGCCGCCCAGGGCGTAACCATGGGTCCGGCCGTCAATCGAGTTGGCCTGCGAGCGCATCGTCTCCAGCCAGGCGGTAACGAAAACCGGATCCGCGGTCCCGTCGTAGAGCCACACCTGGCCTTCGCCCGGGAGTTCCGCAGAACCCATCAGGGCCGTTTCCAGGTCCGGATCCGGAACGGCACGGGTCGTGACAGGAACACTGATCACGTCCACCCGGCGGCCGGATTCGACGGCGACGAAGTGCACCTGGAGCTCGACGGCGCCCTCGGGATCCTCCAGCTGGATACCGCCTACCCGTTTCAGGACCACATCCCGTCCCTTGGCCGGGAACCATCGCTGCCGGGGCAGCCAGGCAGTCAGAAGTTCGGGCAGGGACGGAATGGTTTCGCTCATCTCGACGTGGCCTCCGGGGCGAGTATCAACGGGATTGCTTCGGTCTGCGGTGAACTGGTGTTGGACTTCGGCGAGCGCAGCCGCAGCCAGAAGAAGTCGTGGCTGCCCAAGGTCAGCGTGAGCGATCCATCTTCCCCGAACGCCGGGAAGGGGGTTCCACCGAACGCGTCCCGCAGCCCGCGGTTCGCGAATTCCGGCACGCTTACCGTCGCCGCCACCGGATGCTGGGAGAGGTTGAAGATGCAGAACATGGTCTCCCCCACCTCGCCCTCCGGGTTGTCCTCGGGCAGTTCGCGCAGGAACGCCAGGACGGCTTCGCTGTCGGTTGGAACGTTGCGGTAGGACCCCATGCCGAAGGAAGGATGGGTCTTCCGGACCATGATCATCTGCCGCATCCAGTGCAGCAGCGAACTGGAACTGGCCAGCTGCGCTTCCACGTTCACGTGGTTGTAGTGGTAAACCAGCGACTGCACCACCGGCAGGTACACCTTGCCGGGATCGGCGGTGGAGAAACCGGCGTTGCGGTCCGGGTTCCACTGCATGGGTGTTCGTGAAGCGTCACGGTCTTCCAGCCAGATGTTGTCGCCCATGCCGATTTCGTCCCCGTAGTAGAGGAACGGGCTTCCCGGCAGGGACAGCAGCAGCGCGTGGATCAGTTCGATCTCCGAGCGCGAGTTGTCCAGCAGGGGCGCGAGCCGGCGCCGGATGCCGATGTTGGCCTGCATCCGGGAATCCGGGGCGTACCAGCCCAGCATGGCCTGGCGCTCCTCGTTGGTGACCATCTCCAGGGTCAATTCGTCGTGGTTCCGCAGGAAAGTTCCCCACTGCCCGCCCTGCGGGATCTCCGGGGTCTCCTCCATGGTCTGCACGATCGGTGCTGCCTTCTGGTCACGCAGCGCGTAGAACAGCCGGGGCATGATCGGGAAGTGGAAGCACATGTGGCACTCGGGCCCGGTTTCATCCCCGAAGTACTCCACCACCTCGTGCGGCATCTGGTTCGCCTCGGCCACGATCACCCGGCCGGGATAGTTCTCGTCCACCATGGTGCGCAGGTCCTTCAGGAACCGGTGCGTGGCGGGAAGGTTCTCGCAGTTGGTGCCGTCTTCCTCGAAGAGATAGGGAATGGCATCCGCGCGGAACCCGTCGATCCCCTGGTCCAGCCAGAAGCGGACGACGTCGAACACTGCCTCGACAACTTTGGGATTCTCAAAGTTCAAGTCCGGCTGGTGGCTGAAGAAGCGGTGCCAGAAGAACTGGCGCCGGACCGGGTCAAAGGCCCAGTTGGACTCTTCGGTATCCACGAAGATGATCCGGGCGTCTTGATACTTCTGATCGGTGTCGGACCAGACGTAGAAATCCCCGTACGGACCATCCGGGTCATTCCGTGACTCCTCGAACCACGGATGCTTGTCCGAGGTGTGGTTCAGCGGCAGGTCGATAATGACCCGCAGTCCGCGTGCATGGGCCTCCGAGACCAGCCGTTTGAAGTCGCTGATGGTGCCGAATTCGTTCAGCACGTCGTAGTAGTCGGAGATGTCATATCCGCCGTCGCGCAGCGGGGACTTGAAGAACGGAGGCAGCCAGAGGCAGTCGATGCCGAGCCATTGGAGGTAGTCGAGCTGGTCGATCAGGCCGGTGAAATCCCCGCTTCCGTCTCCGTTGGAGTCCCGGAATCCGCGTACCAGGACCTCGTAGAAGACAGCTTTGCGGTACCAGTTCGGATCGTTGGTGAGGCCGGGTGCATGCAGCTGGAACGGATTTACCATTAGCGCCCCCTCCGTACCGAGAGGATATGCGCCGGTTCATAGTGGGCATCCAGGCGGACGTAGTTGTACTGGCCCCACCGCCAGCTGGCACCGCTGATCAGATCGTCAACCCAGAACGTTCCGTCCTCGTTGAAGTCCTGCGGGTCCAGTTCCAGTGCCTCAAGGTCCAGGGTCACTGTGGATTCCCGCGCGCTGTGGGGATCGGTATTCACGACGATGATGAGTGTGTCCTTACTGCTTGGATCGGATAGCCGGACCTGTTTGTGCTTGGAGTAAACCACCGTCGCCTCGTCGGTGCTCGAGTGGACCGTCAGGTTCTGGAGATCTCCCAGGGCCGGGTGCGACCGGCGGATCTGGTTGAGCCTGGTGACGTACGGGGCCAGGCTCCTGTCCGCTGCTTCGGCGGCGGCGAAGTCCCGCTGTTTGTACTCGAACTTCTCGTTGTCCAGGTACTCCTCAGCGCCGGGCCGGGCGACATGTTCGTAGAGCTCGAACCCGGCGTACATGCCCCACAGCGGGCTGGCGGTCGAGGCCAGCACGGCCCGGATCTTGAAGGCGGGCGGGCCGCCGTACTGCAAAAATTCGGTCAGGATATCCGGGGTGTTCACAAAGAAGTTCGGCCGGAAGAAGGCGGCCGTTTCCTGCGAGACCTCCGTGAAGTACTCCTCGAGCTCAGCGCGGGTGTTCCGCCACGTGAAGTAGGTGTAGGACTGCTGGAACCCCGCCATGCCAAGTGCGTGCATCATCGGTGGACGGGTAAACGCCTCAGCCAGGAAAACGACGTCGGGATGCTGGCGGTTCACCGTGGTGATCAGCCACTCCCAGAAGCGCAGCGGCTTGGTATGCGGATTGTCGACCCGGAAAATCTTCACCCCGTGGCTGATCCACATCAGCACGATCCGCAGGATTTCCGCGGAGAGGCCCTCGTAGTCGTTATCGAAGTTCAGCGGATAAATATCCTGGTATTTCTTCGGCGGATTCTCTGCGTAGGCAATCGTCCCGTCGACACGGGTGGTAAACCACTCGGGATGCTCAGTGACCCAGGGATGATCCGGCGACGCCTGCAGCGCCAGGTCGATCGCGACGTCGAGCCCCAGCCCGGCCGCCGTGTGGACAAAGTGGTCGAAGTCCTCGAAGGTGCCCAAATCCGGGTGCAGGGCGTCGTGCCCTCCCTCCGCCGCCCCGATGGCCCAGGGTGAGCCGGGGTCCTGCGGGCCGGCAACCAGGGTGTTGTTCGGGCCTTTGCGGTGCGTGGTGCCGATCGGGTGGACCGGAGGCAGGTAGATGACGTCGAAGCCCATGGCAGCGACCCGGTCCAGGCTGCGGGCGGCGGTACGGAAGGTCCCGGAGGTCCAGGATGCCGTTGCCGGGTCGAAGACCGCACCTTCTGACCGGGGGAAGAACTCGTACCACGCGCCGCGTCCGGCCCGGTCCCGTTCCACCTTGACCGGGAACCGCGGTGAGGAGGTCACGAGGTCCCGGATCGGTTCGCGGTCCAGCACTCCGATCAGTTCAGCCTTGCCGGCAGCGGCCAGCCGCGCGTGGGGATCAACGGCGGTGTCGCCCAGCACCCGGGCCGTGCCGCGGAGGACATCCGCGTCCGCCTCGCTCCGGCCCTCCGCCGCGGCGGTGAACAGGGCAGCGCCTTCGGCGAGCATCAGCTCGACGTCGACTCCCGCAGCGATCTTCACCTCGGCGTTGTGGTGCCAGGTTCCATAGAGGTCCGCCCACCCCTCGACCGCGAACGTATAGTCCCCTGTGGCTTCCGGGCGGAGCAGCCCCTTCCACCGGTCCAGGCCCTGTCCCACCGGCTGCATGCGGTGGCGCTGGACCTCCTGCCCGGACGGGTCATAGAGCACTGCCGTGACCCCGACCAGGTCATGGCCCTCCCGGAAGACCGTGGCCCCGATCACGAGGTCCTCTCCCGGGACGGCTTTGGCTGCAAATCGGCCGCACTCGATCACCGGGGACACGTTAACGATCGGAATCCGGCCAAACCGGAGTTCCGTGACGGGCTGGACATCAGATGACAACGCGCTGGAAGTGGTCACAGACTAGACGTTAGCGACAATCAGGGCAGATTGCTAAGGGCACGTACCTTTTGCTGCATCGTCACTGGTCAGAGCGCCGCGGCAAATGTTCCCGCAGGTGAGCGGCGGGTCCACGGATCCAGGTAAATTCCGTGTTGCGTTTATCCGCATTCTTTGTGATTTGCGGCACTCCCGGCGCCATCTGCGCTAGCCTAACGGGGGTGAAGGCAATCCGAAGGTTTACCGTCCGTACTGTCCTCCCCGAGACGATAGCGCCGCTGGCCAGACTGGCCAGCAACCTGCGCTGGAGCTGGCACGAGCCCACCCGGAAACTCTTCCAGGACCTGGATCCGGAGACCTGGGATGCCAGCGGGCACGATCCCGTCCGGACCCTCGGCTCGGTCAGCCGGCAGACGCTGGAACGCATCTCCGCAGACACCGCCCTGGTCGACCGCATCCGCGAACTCGATGAGAATCTGGAGCACTACCTCACTGCACCACACTGGTACCAGTCACTTGGTGAGGACGCGCCCCGGCTCATCGCCTATTTCTCGCCGGAATACGGCATCAGCGCCGTCCTTCCCCAGTATTCCGGCGGGTTGGGCATTCTTGCCGGAGACCATCTCAAGTCTGCCTCCGACCTGGGTGTCCCGCTGGTGGGGGTTGGCCTGTTCTATCAGGCGGGCTACTTCAAGCAGTCCCTCTCCCGGGACGGCTGGCAGCAGGAAACCTATCCGCTCCTGGACCCCAACGGGCTGCCGCTGACACTGCTGCGTGAAGAGGACGGAACCCCCGCGCGCATCAGCCTGCCCCTGCCCAATGGCAGGCACCTGATGGCACAGATCTGGCGTGCCGACGTCGGCCGCGTGCCGCTGCTGCTGCTGGATGCCGACGTCCGGGGCAATGACGACGCCGCCCGCGGTATCACCGACAGGCTTTACGGCGGCGGGGGCGACCACCGCCTGCAGCAGGAACTGCTGCTGGGAATGGGCGGGGTCAAGGCACTGCGCGTCTTTGAGCGGCTGACCGGGGCACCGGCACCCGAGGTTTTCCACACCAATGAGGGCCATGCGGGCTTCCTCGGCGTGGAGCGTATCCGGGAACTGATGGACACCGGGATGAACTGGGACGAAGCCCTCACCGCTGCCCGGGCATCAACCATTTTTACTACCCACACCCCGGTCCCGGCGGGAATCGACCGCTTCGATGTCTCTGTGGTGCGCCATTTCCTCGGCGCCGGGCTGGCGCAGTCGGTGCCCACCAACAAGGTGATTGCCCTCGGAGCGGAGGATTACGAGGGCGGGGACCCCAACATGTTCAACATGGCCGTGATGGGGCTGCGCCTGGCCCAGCGCGCGAACGGCGTCGCCAAACTCCACGGGCAGGTGTCCCGGGAAATGTTCTCCGGCCTCTGGCCCGGCTTCGATGTCTCCGAGGTGCCGATCACCTCGGTCACCAACGGCGTGCACGTGCCCACCTGGGTCGATCCGGAGGTCACAGCCCTGGCGCGGCAGCAGCTGGGCGTCGCGGCGGTCCACGACCGGGACTGGGCACGCGCCTATGAAGTCAGCGACGAAGCGCTCTGGGACCTGCGGCGCAGGATGCGCAGCAACCTGATCGACGACGTCCGGCGGCGGGTGCGCTCCGCGTGGCGCAAGCGCGGGGCCTCCGATGCCCAGCTCGGATGGACCGACGATGTGCTGGACCCGGACATTCTGACCATCGGTTTTGCCCGCCGGGTCCCGACCTATAAGCGGCTGACCCTCATGCTGCGGGATCCGGCCCGGCTCAAGGCGCTCCTGCTGCACCCGACCCATCCGGTCCAGGTGATCGTGGCGGGCAAATCGCATCCTGCAGATGAGATGGGCAAGCGCATGATCCAGGACCTGGTGCAGTTCACGGACGATCCGGAGGTCCGGCACCGGATTGTCTTCCTGCCCAACTACGACATTGCTATGGCCCGCACCCTGTTCCCCGGCTGCGACGTCTGGCTGAACAACCCCATCCGGCCCCTGGAGGCGTCCGGCACCTCGGGCATGAAATCCGCGATCAACGGCGGACTGAACGTCTCGATTATGGACGGCTGGTGGGACGAGATGTACGACGGCGCCAACGGCTGGGCGATCCCCTCGGCGAATCCCCGGGAAGGCACGCAGACCAGGGAGGTGCACACTGCTGACCAGCGGGACGACATCGAGGCCGCTGCCCTGTATGACCTGCTGGAGAACACCGTCACCCCGCTCTTTTACGGCGCGGAGCTGCCCGGCGCTGCGGGAGCGGCGGGACCTTCCGAAGCTCCGGCGGACTCGCTGCCGCGCCAGTGGCTGGAAATGGTCAAGCACACACTGGCCGAACTGGGCCCGGAGGTTTCCGCCTCGCGGATGCTGCGCGACTACGTCAACCTGCTCTACCGTCCGGCTTCCCAGTCCGGCCGTGCCGCCGCTGCCAATCAGTACCAGGCAGCCAAGGAACTTGCCGCATGGATCCAGAAGGTGCGCGACGGCTGGTCCGGTGTCTCGGTCGAACATGTGGATTCACTCGGGATCAGCGATGCGCCGCAGATCGGCGACAGCCTCAACATCCAGGCCTATGTGAACCTGGGGTCGCTGAAGCCGGCGGACGTGGCGGTGGAAGTCGCCTACGGGAAGGTCTCCGAAACGGACCGGCTCAGCGACTACCAGTTCCAGGATCTGTCCGTCAGTGAGGACCTCGGCTCGGGCAGGTATTTGTATTCGGGCAGTATCCGCATTGAGCAGGCGGGACCGTTCGGCTATACGGTGCGGGTCCTGCCGGAGCACCCCGGCCTGGCCTCGAAAGCTGAACTGGGGCTGGTGGTGAACGCCTGACCGGCTTTCCGGCGCTACACTGCACCGGCTGGATGGCCGGTCGATTGACTAGGCGCGGTAAACGCTGATCGAGTCCGCCGCGACACGGTCCGTCTCGCCCCGGGCCAGCCGCGCACCGGTGCGGCGGCCGTCCGGGTCGGCTGTGGTCGCCAGCAGCTCGTACAGCCGGCCTTCTGCGGTGTCGACACCGGTTGCGTGCAGCGTGTCCCGGTCTGGCAGGACCACCTCCGCCGGCTCGTTCTGGCCGTTGATAACCACCAGACCGGCGCGTTCGCTTTTTGCCGAGCCGAGCAGCAGCTGAAGCACCCGGCAGCCGGGATCGTGCCAGTCAGCTGCTGTCATGGGCTCCCCCGTGGCGCTGAACCACAGCAGGAACGCATCGCGGGAGTCGGCGGGGAAGGCATAGGGCTGCATCGCCAGGAACTCGCGGCGGATGCGCAGCAGCCTCCGCGTGGTTTCCAGCATGCGCCGCGCGCCGTCGTCGAAGTCCCAGGACAGCCAGCTGATCCGGTTGTCCTGGCAGTAGGAGTTGTTGTTTCCATGCTGGCTTCGGCCGATTTCGTCGCCCGCGGTGATCATGGGAACCCCGACTGAGAACAGCAGGGTGGCCATCAGGTTCCGTGCCGTCTGCGCCCTGCGCGCCTGGATGGCGGGGTCATCGGAGGGCCCTTCGATGCCGTGGTTCCAGCTGCGGTTGTGGTTGGAGCCATCCCGGTTGTCCTCGCCGTTGGCTTCGTTGTGCTTGTGGTTGTAGGCGGTGAGGTCCGCCATGGTGAACCCGTCGTGGGCCGTCACCAGGTTCAGGGATGACAGGGGGGTGCGGTCGGAGCGGGCGAAGAGCTCCGCGGAACCGGCCAGCGCACCGCCCAGCCGTGCCAGGGAACCGGCCGGCTCCCCGGCGGCCAGGGCAGCCTGGTCCACCAGCCAGAAGTCCCGGACCGTGTCGCGGAAATGGTCATTCCAGTCTGCCCAGCCCGGTGGAAAGTTCCCCGTCTGCCAGCCGTCGGGCCCCAGGTCCCACGGTTCGGCGATCAGTTTGATGCCCTGCATCACGGGATCGGCGGCCAGTGCGACCAGCAGCGGGTGCCGGCGGTCGAAACGGTTCTCGGCGTCGCGGGCCAGCGTCGGAGCCAGGTCGAACCGGAAGCCGTCCACGTGGAACTCACTGACCCAGTACCGCAGGGAGTCCAGCGCCAGCTGGATCACCCGGGGTTCGCTGAAGTCCAGGGTGTTTCCGCACCCGGTGGTATCCAGGTAACGGCCGTCAGGGCTGTGCCGGTAGTACACCTCGTCCCCGAGCCCGCGCCAGCAGAGGGCCGGTTCGTCCTGCGCGCCTTCCGCCGTGTGGTTGTACACGACGTCGAGGATCACTTCGAGGCCTGCCTGGTGCAGGGCCTTGACCATGGCCTTGACTTCGTCCTGCACTGTTTGGGGGCCGGCCGCCTGCGCTGCGGCGGTGGCGTACCCGGCATGCGGGCTGAAGAACCCGAGAGTGTTGTAGCCCCAGTAGTTACTCAGCCCGAGGTCCTGCAGATGCGGTTCATCGATGTGGAAGTGCACAGGAAGCAGCTCCACCGCGGTGATGCCGAGCTCCAGAAGGTAACGGATGACTGCCGGGTGTCCCATCCCGGCATAGGTTCCGCGCAGCGCCTCCGGGAGATCGGGGTGGAGCATGGTCATTCCGCGGACGTGCGTTTCATAAACGACCGTGTCCCGCCAAGGGATATGCGGGTGCTGGTCGCTGCCCCAATCGAATACCTGCTCAGTGGCGACGGAGAAGTAGAGCGGCTGCCCGGTGTGGCCGTAGGTGGTGCCGATGCCCCTGCCGTAGGGGTCCAGCAGCAGTTGGAACGCGCCCGGATCCGCGGGCAGCGGCGCTCCGTGCGGCCAGAATCCATAGCGGACCCCGGGCAGAAAACCGTCCACCCTGCCGTGGTGGATCCCCGCAGAGCGGCGTTCCAGGAGGGCAGCGGTCCACCGGTCCGGCGCCGTCTCAAACCAGACGTCCACCGCGTCCAGGCCGGGAGCGTACACCGACACGTTGACGGCCCCCGGCACCTCCGGGACGCCGGCAACGCTGCTGTGCACACCCAGCGGAAAGGCCCGGGAGACTCGCTCGGACGGGGTCAGCCTGCCCGACGTGACGACGTGTGCCATGCTGCCTCCCGGGGTTCCGTTCGGCTTAGGCGGAACGCTGGCGTGATACTTCGTAGAGTGTAATCCCCACTGCCATGGAGGCGTTCAGTGATTCCATGGCGGAGTCGATGGGGATGGAGACGATCTGGTCGCAGTTTTCCCGGACGAGCCGGGAAAGCCCCTTGCCTTCAGAACCGACAACGATGCAGACAGGTTCCTTGGCCAGGGCGAGGTTCGGGAGGGAAACGTCCCCGTCACCATCGAGGCCCAGGACGAAGATGCCCATTTTCTTGAAGGTCTTCAGCGTGTTGTTCAGGTTGCTGGCGCGTGCCACCGGCACGCGGACAGCTGCTCCGGCGCTGGTTTTCCAAGCCGAGGCGGTCACGCCGACGGAGCGCCGCTCCGGAACGATGACGCCGTGGGCGCTGAAGGCCGAGGCGGAACGGATGATGGCACCGAGGTTACGCGGATCGGTGATGCCGTCCAGCGCCACGAACAGGGGGGCGTTTTTGATGTGCCCCTTCTTCCAGGCTGCGAGGGTTTCCTCGGCCAGGTCCATCGGATCGGCGTATTCGTACGGCGGGATCTGCAGGACCAGCCCCTGGTGCACGGCCTCGTTGGTCATGCGGTCCAGCTCGGGCTTGTGGGTTTCCATGACGGGCAGCCCGCGCTCGGTGGCCATTTTCAGGGACTCCCGGACCCGGTCGTCCATGTCGATCCGCACGGCCACGTGCAGGGCCTTGGCCGGAATGCCGGCGCGCAGCGCCTCAACGACGGAGTTACGTCCGGTGACTACCTCCTCGGCAACCTTGCCCCGGGCCGGTGCGTTGCGGCCGCCGGCGCGCTGACCGCCGTGCTTGGCGGCAGAGCGCTCGGAAAGCTGCTTGTTCTTGTAGGCCTTGTGGTAGGGGCGGTCCTCGGCCTTCGGCGTCGGGCCCTTGCCTTCAAGAGCCTTGCGTCCGAGGCCTCCGGTGCCCTGGCTGGGGCCCTTTTTGGCTTTGCGCATTGCGCCGGGTCGTCCGTTATTGGCCATGGGTTACACCTTAAGTAGAAGAAAGCACTACTTCTAGTTTACGCGGACTGCTCCCCGGCCGCGTTCCATGCCCAACGTACGCAGCCGGGAACCGGCAGCCTAGCCCGCGTCGAGGGACCAGAGCGCGCCGTCGGGTGTGTCCTCAACCACCACTCCGGCCGCCGCCAGCGCGTCCCTGATGGCATCGGCACGTGCCCAGTCCTTGGCGCTGCGGGCTTCGCTGCGTTCCCGCAGCCGGTCCTGGATCAGGCTGTCCAGTGCCTGGTGCTCAGGCCCGGCCGCCGTGGATCCGGTCTGCACTGCGTCCAGGCCGAGGACAGCCGTCATGGCGCGGACCTGGGTCAGGGCGGTCCGGACGGTTTCGAGGTCCGACGCCGCCAGGGCTGTGTTGCCGGTACGCACAGTTTCGTGCAGCACGGCCAGGGCCTGCGGAACGTTCAGGTCGTCGTCCATGGCTGCGCCGAAGGCTTCCGGAAGGTCTGCCGGCGTGCCGTGCACGCCGTCGCCCAGTTTGGCTGCGGCCTTGGCGATGAACCCGTCGATCCGCTCCACCGCGGCAGCAGCTTCCTGCAGCGAGGTGGGCCGGTAATCCAGCACGGACCGGTAGTGGGCCTGGCCCAGGTAGTACCGGACGACCCGCGGGGATGCCTCGGCGAGCATCTGCTCCGGGCTGATCGTGTTGCCGATCGACTTGGACATCTTCTCGCCTTCGAAGGTGACCATGCCGTTGTGCATCCAAAAGTTCGCGAAACCGTCTCCGGCTGCCTGCGATTGTGCCATTTCGTTTTCGTGGTGCGGGAACCGCAGGTCCAGTCCGCCGCCGTGGATGTCGAAACGCGGGCCGAGGTATTTCGTCACCATCGCGGAGCATTCCAGGTGCCAGCCCGGCCGGCCGCGGCCCCAGGGGCTGTCCCAGGCGGCTGTCTCGGGGTCGGTGTCCTTGTGGCCCTTCCACAGCGCGAAGTCCCGCGGATCCCGTTTGCCCCGGGGATCGGCGTCGGGCGCTGCCTGCATGTCGTCGATGTTCTGCCGGGTCAGCGAGCCGTAGGAAGGCCAGGAACGCACGTCGAAGTAGACGTCCCCGGAGTCATCCAGGGCGGGGTACGCGTGGCCGGCGTCGATGAGGCGCTGGATGAGCGTGTGCATCTCCGGGATGTGTCCGGTGGCGCGGGGTTCATAGGTGGGCCGCTGCACGCCCAGGGTGTCGTAGGCGCGGGAGAATTCCTGCTCGTAACGGTAGGCCAGGGCCCACCACGGTTCGTCCGGAACTACCCCGGGAGCCGGCTCGGCACCAGCGGATGCCGCAGCCTTGGCCAGGATTTTGTCATCGATGTCGGTGACGTTGCGGACAGTCGTGACCCGGAAGCCGCGGGCCTGGAGCCAGCGGGTGAGCTGATCGAAGGCAATCGCGGAGCGGATGTGCCCCACATGCGGGAGGCCCTGCACGGTGGCACCGCAGTAGTACAGGCTGACCTGCCCCGGAACCAGCGGTTCAAAGTTCCGGACCTGCGCGGTTGCTGTGTCATAGAATCTCAGGCTCACTGCTCTAGGCTACCGCCTGCCGCTCACTGCACCGGCAGCTTCGTTACGCCTGGTCCGCGGCGACGACGGCCGTCGCCACTGCGGCGAGGCCTTCCCCGCGTCCGGTGAAGCCAAGCCCATCGGTGGTGGTGGCAGAAACGCTCACCGGCGCTCCCGCGGCCGCGCTGAGTACGGCTTCAGCTTCGGCGCGACGCGGGCTGAATTTGGGCCGGTTCCCGATCAGCTGCACTGAAATGTTCCCGATCCGGAACCCTGCCGCGCGCACCAGCCGCGCCGCTTCGGCGAGGAGAACAGTGCCGGCCGCTCCGGCGTACTCAGGCCGGCTGGTGCCGAAGTGGGTGCCAAGGTCTCCAATGCCGGCAGCGGAAAACAGGGCGTCCGCGGCGGCGTGGGCCACCACATCGCCGTCTGAATGCCCGGCCAGGCCGCGCTCATTCTCCCAGTGCAGGCCCGCCACCCACAGGGGCCGGGGCGAATCACCGGGGGCGAAGGCGTGGACGTCTGTCCCGATGCCGGTGCGGGGAAGGGAAACGGATCCCATGGGGTTAGTCCTCCTGCATGCTGGTGCCTTTGGACAGCACAGCTTCAGCGAGCAGCAGGTCCAGCGGCGTGGTGATTTTCAGGGACATATCGGAGCCTTCGACCACGTGCACGGTGGCTCCAAGGCTCTCGGCCAGCATCGCGTCGTCCGTGATCGCCGCCGCCTGCTGCTCATCAAAGTCCGCCGCGGCAGCATGCGCCCGGCGCAGCAACCCGGCGTCGAACCCCTGCGGTGTCTGCACGGCCCGCAGGGAGGAACGGTCCGGGGTTCCGGTGACGCGGAAGGGCGCCAACGCTGCCTCGCCGCCGTCGGTGGGCGCCACCGACTTGACCGTGTCCACCACGGGAACCGCCGGGATCACGGCCTCCGCACCCGCTGCCAAAGCGGAGGCGACCCGGTGAAAAACCTGCGCCGGGGCCAGAGCCCGGGCCGCGTCATGCACCAGAACGGCGTGGAGGTCCTCTGGAAGGACGTTCAGTGCCGCACGGACGGAGTCGGAACGGGTGGCACCGCCGTCAACGACGGTGATGGGACAGCCCAGACGCATGGCGGTGCACAGGGCCCGAAGGGCAGCGTCGCCAGCAGGCACCGCGACGCTGATGTGGGATGCGACGCCGGAGGCGTCCACGCCGCGGAGGGCGTGCGCCAGGAGCATCTCGCCGGCCAGGGGAACCTGCGCCTTCGGCATGCCGTAGCCGAGGCGCTGGCCGGAACCGCCGGCAACCAGGATGATGCCCACGCGGTGGGGGCCGGGAATGGATTCAGACACAGCCCAAGCCTAGTGGCCTCACGTCCCACGAGGCGCCGCAAGGGCCGTTAAACCACGATTGCCGCCCCCGATGGGAGCGGCAATCGTCTACCGGGTGCTTAGCTGGCCAGAACTTCGTCCAGTACAGCAGCGGCCTGGTCTTCGTCTGTCTTTTCGGCCAGGGCCAGCTCCGAAATGAGAATCTGGCGGGCCTTCGCAAGCATGCGCTTCTCGCCTGCGGAAAGGCCGCGGTCGTGGTCGCGGCGCCACAGGTCGCGGACAACCTCGGCTACCTTGACGACGTCGCCCGAGGCGAGCTTTTCCAGATTTGCCTTGTATCGGCGGGACCAGTTTGTGGGCTCTTCAGTCAGTTCGGCGCGGAGGACATCGAAAACATGCTCGAGGCCTTCCTTGCCCACGACATCGCGCACCCCAACGAGGTCAACGTTTTCAGCCGGTACTTCAATGGTCAGATCACCCTGTGCCACCTTGAGCTTGAGATACATCTTCTCTTCGCCCTTGATGGTCCGCATCTTGATCTCTTCGATCTTCGCGGCACCGTGGTGAGGATAAACAACTGTTTCGCCAACCTCAAAAACCATGTGGACTTTCCCCTTTCCCGGACTTCAGTTTAGCATGCAAGCGACACGCCGAGAAGAGTTTGCGCAGGTCAGCGGCACAGGTCCCAAAACTGAGTAGTATTCGGCCTTGCACACGTGCCGTCCTGAGTAGTTTCCGCGGGCACCCAATGTCTCTAAATCCATGTTTTACGGGGAATGCCGATAGGCTATGGAGCAAACGTTCCCCCGGTCCCCCGACCGCCACACTTCAGGAGTTTGTGCTGTGAGATTCACACCCAAGAACCGGACGCGGACCGCTGCCGCCGCCGGTGTTATCGCGCTGTCGCTGCTGGGCGCCACCGGCTGCAGTGCCGTGAACGATCAGGCAACCACCCTGGAGTACTCCCCGTCCGACGGCATCGTCCAGGACCTCGGCGACCTGCAGCTGCGGAACATCGTGCTGGTCAGCGACGGCGACGGCGACCCCGGACGCCTGCTGGGCACCGTGGCCAACACTTCCTCCGAACCCATCAACCTTGAACTGTCGATTGGCGGATCGGATCTCTCCTGGAACATCCCGGCCGGCGGCAAGGTCATCTACGACGATGCCCCGCAGTCCGAGGTGCTCGTCGCGTCCGTCAACGTAATTCCCGGCACCGGTATCCGCGCTGAAGCCACGGCCGCTTCCGAGACCGCAACCCTGAACATTCCGGTCGTCGACGGCCAGGTCTCCTATTACCAGGACTACCTGCCCACGGCGGAGGCAACTCCCACCAGCGAAGCAACCGAGGAGGCGGCCGGCGAAGCCACCGCACCCGCTGCTGGTGAGGCCACCGGAGCTCCCACCGGCACTGCCGCTCCGTAACGGAGCCACGAAACAAAAACAGAGAATGGAGCCCCTCCGGTTTACCCGGAGGGGCTCCATTCTCTGTTAAAGGACACCCTGTTCAACGATGCCCTGCGGCGGCCGGCCCATGGAGTCCCGCCTGCTGGCAGCCTTCGTCCTTAGGCCGCGCCGCCGGCCTCAGGCCTCGAACTTGTAGCCGAGCCCGCGGACGGTCACCAGGTGCCGGGGTGCTGAGGGATCGGGCTCAAGCTTCGCCCGCAGGCGTTTGACGTGCACGTCCAGGGTCTTCGTGTCCCCCACGTAGTCCGCGCCCCAGACCCGCTCGATCAGCTGGCCGCGGGTCATCACCCGGCCGGAGTTCCGCAGCAGCATTTCCAGCAGTTCGAACTCCTTCAGCGGCATGGATACGGCCTGGCCGTCCACACTCACCACATGCCGTTCAACGTCCATGCGGACCGGCCCGGCCTGCACCGTCGCCGCGTTGAAGTCTCCGGCGTCGCTCCGGCGTCGCAGGACAGCCCGGACCCGGGCCAGAAGCTCGCGGGACGAGTACGGTTTCGTCACGTAGTCGTCGGCCCCCAGTTCCAGGCCGACCACCTTGTCTATCTCGGCGTCGCGGGCGGTCAGCATGATGATCGGCACGTCCGAGCGCTGGCGCAGCTGCCGGCAGACTTCCGTCCCGGACAGGCCCGGGAGCATCAGGTCCAGCAGCACCAGGTCGGCACCGGAGCGGTCAAACTCCACAACGGCGTCTATGCCGTTGTCCACGACGGCGACGTCGAACCCCTCGCGTTCGAGCAGGTAGGACAGCGGGTCGCTAAAGGACTCTTCGTCCTCGACAATCAGGATCCTGCTCAAGCACTTACTCCTTGTTGGCCGGCGCCGGTGCGCCGGTGGTTTGTGACGGCATTTCCGCCTGTTCATCTGTTTCGGCGGTGTCCATCTCCGGAAGCCGCACGGTAAAGGTTGATCCCTGGCCGGGCTGGGACCACAGGCTGATTTCTCCGCCGTGGTTGGAGACAACGTGCTTCACGATGCTCAGTCCCAGGCCGTTGCCGCCGGTATTGCGCGAACGGGCCGAGTCGAGCCGGTAGAAGCGCTCGAACACCCGTTCCTGGTCCTCGGCCGGAATGCCGGGCCCCCGGTCGGTGACCGTTATCTGGGCAAGGCCGTCGCGGGACCGGATCCCGACCCCCACTTGGCTGCCCTCGGGGGAATAGCGGATCGCGTTGTCGATCAGGTTGCGGAAGGCCGTGGTCAGCATGGGGCCGTCTGCGTAGACGGGGTTCTCCGCCGTACCGCCCACCACCAGGGTGATGTTCCGGTTTTCTGCCGGGAGACGGTTGGCCTCCACGGCATGGGCGACGAGTTCATTGATGTCCACCGGCTCGGCATGATCAACCATGTCCGCGCCCTGCAGCCGGGACAGTTCGATAATGTCCTGCACCAGCGCGGCAAGCCGGACGGCTTCCTTGTTCATCCGCTTGGCGAAGCGCCGCACGGCTTCCTCGTCCGCTGCGGCGCCGTCGATCGCCTCTGCCAGCAGTGAGATGGCACCAACCGGCGTCTTCAGTTCATGCGAAACGTTGGCAACAAAGTCGTTGCGCATCTCCTCGGTACGGGTGGCTTCCGTGCGGTCGTCGGCCAGGATCAGGATGTACTCCTCCGCAATCGGCGCCACCCGCAGCTGGAGTATCAGGCTGCTCTGACCCAGCACGCCCCGGTGCAGTTCAACGAACTTATCCTCGATCACTCCGTCCCGGCGGACCCGGGCGGTCAGCGCGAGCACCTCTTCCTGCATGAGGGTGTGCCCGCGGACCAGCCCGAAGGCATAGGCTCCGGGGCTGGCCCGGACCACGCCGTCTATCCCGTCCACCACGATGTACGCCCGGCCGAGGACGCCAAGGATCTCGGCTGCCCCTTCGGAAAGCGCGGGCTCGTCCACCTCCGCCAAGTCACGGCGGTGCCGCTGGCTGGACATATAGGCGACAACGCCGAAGACGCCAACGGCCAGGCCAAGGACGCCTGACAGCAGGCCCAGAAGTACAGGATTCACAGTCCCTAGCTTAGGCGGACGGAATGGCGCCGGACTGCCCTCCGGTGGCATTCACCCAAGCGTTAAACTAACGTTCACTTCAAGGGGGCCGTTCGTTCACCGGTTACTGGCACCATTGACGGAGCCGTACCGGCTGGCGGCCGGCTGTATAAATGTTCATCGAAAGGACGCATCAGTGCGCAAGGTTTTCCAAGCCGAGCTTCACCAGATCGGAGAGGAGCTGACCCAGATTTCCCAGCTCGTCACCGAGGCAATGAAGAAGGCCACTCTGGCGTTCGAGACCGCAGATACCGAGCTCGCCCAGGACGTGATCGCCGCCGACGCACGCATTGACTTCCTGCAGAACGATCTCGACGAGCGGGCCATCGATATTCTGGCACTGCAGGGACCTGTGGCCAGCGACCTGCGGATGATCGTCGGTTCCCTGCGGATGAGCGCCTCGCTCGAACGCATGGGCGACTTGGCCCGCCACATCGCCCAGCTGGCCCGCCTGCGCTACCCGGCCAACGTGGTTCCCGATTCCATGGTCGAGACTTTCAAGGAGATGGCCCGCCTGGACATTGCGATCTCGGAACTCCTGACCGAGCTCCTGGAGACCCGCAACCTGGAACTCAGCAAGGACATCTACGCGCACAACACGCGGATCAACGAGCTCCACGTAAGCGTGTTTAAGGCCGTGGCCTCCCCGGAGTGGAACAACTCCGCCGTCACCACCGTGGACCTGACGCTGGCCAGCCGCTACTTCGAGCGGTTCGCCGACCACGGTGTATCGGTCACCCGCAAGGTCAACTACCTCGTGACCGGCGAGTGGCAGCCGATCTCTGAGAGCCCGCTCTAATCTGCTAACTCCGGCCGGCCCAGCTGGCAGATAGACAGAAGGCGCTCCTCCCGCGATGGGAGGAGCGCCTTCTGCATGGAAAAGTTATTTCTTCTGCTTGCCCTGGTTCGCCACGGCCTGGATGGACGCCGCTGCGGCCTCCGGATCCAGATAGGTGCCACCAGCCTTGACCGGCACCAGGTTCTCGTCGAGTTCGTACACCAGCGGGATACCGGTGGGAATGTTCACGGCGGCGATGTCGGCGTCGGAAATCCCGTCAAGGTGCTTAACCAAAGCACGGAGCGAATTACCGTGCGCGGCGATCATCACCGTCTTCCCGGCCTTGATGTCCTGCGTGATCTCCGTTTCCCAGTAGGGCAGGAAGCGTTCCAGGACATCCTTGAGGCACTCGGTCCGCGGCAGCTCATCCGCGCTGAGGTCCGCGTAGCGCGGATCGTGCGCCTGGGAGAAGTCGCTGTCATCCGGCAGGGGCGGCGGCGGGGTGTCGTAGGAACGGCGCCAGAGCATGAACTGGTCCTCGCCGTACTCGGCCAGGGTCTGTGCCTTGTCCTTGCCCTGGAGAGCACCGTAGTGCCGTTCGTTCAGGCGCCAGCTGCGCTTGACATCGATCCAAATGCGGTCCGCCGCGCCCAGGGCGATGTTGGCCGTGTTGATGGCCCGCTGCAGCCTGGAGGTATAGAGGACGTCCGGCAGAATGCCGTTCTCCACCAGCAGCTCCCCGCCGCGGAGCGCTTCCGCCCGGCCCAGGTCCGTGAGGTCTACATCCACCCAGCCGGTGAAGAGGTTCTTTTCATTCCATTCACTCTGCCCGTGGCGCAGAAGGATCACTTTGTAGGTCATAAATTCATCGTATCGGAGAGGACTGGCGGCGGGCAGGGCGGCGGCGTAACCAAGGCCGGGCAAAGGGCGGGGCTGCCGCCCGGCAGCACGGCACCCGCTCCCCCGGTCAGGACCACACCCTCCCGGCCAGTAATATTGTTTGGTGCAAATTCCCCTCAAACCCGTTGGAAATATGACCCGGGGCACTACAAACCCCAATCGCTTACGCCGGGTGGACCGCTGGCTGGCCGGGCCCGAAGCGTGGCGGCTGCGCCGGGCGGCTGACCCGCTCGTCATCGACCTCGGCTATGGGGCTGCACCGACGACGGCGGTAGAACTGCACCACCGGATGGGCAGTGTGCGGCGGGACGTTAACGTGGTCGGGATTGAAATCGACCCCCACCGGGTCCTGGCGGCCAAGCCGCTCGAGCGCTCTGGGCTGAGCTTCCGCCAGGGCGGATTCGAACTGCCTGTCGACGGACGGCGTCCGGTGATGGTGCGGGCCTTCAACGTGCTGCGCCAGTACAGCGAAGCCGAGTACGGCGCCCACTGGGACATGGTCCGCAGCCGTCTCGCAGACGGTGGGATTTTTGTTGACGGCACGTGTGACGAGATTGGCCGGCGTTCCACGTGGGTGGTTCTGGATCCGGCGGGCCCGGTCTCCCTGAGCATCTCGCTTCGGTTCGGTGCGTTCGAGCGGCCGTCCGACGTTGCCGAGCGCCTGCCAAAGGCCCTGATCCACCGCAATGTTCCCGGGGAACGGGTGCACGCCTTCCTGCAGGCAATGGATACGGCCTGGCTGGGCGCAGCGCCGATGGCTTCCTATGGCAACCGGCAGCGTTGGATCTCCATGTGCCGGATTCTGCGCAGCCAGGGCTGGCCGCTGCTGACCGGCCCGGACCGGTGGCGGCTGGGCGAAATCACGGTCGCCTGGAACGCCGTCGAACCAGGGTCCTAGCGTCAGCGGGTCCCAGCGGCAGGCCGCCGGGCGGCTACCAGGAACCGTAGGTTCCGCCGCGTCCCTTGGACTCGTTCAGGGCCGGCCGGACGTCCGCCAGGTAGACCGACGCCGCAACCACGGCTGCCAGCTCAAAGAGGAGCAGGGCCAGCGGGCCGAACAGCAGCACCGAGAGCAGACCCACCGCGGCGGCACCGCCGGTGAGGCCCATCCAGAACCCCTTGGTCCGCTTGTAGGCGCGCTCGAAATCCGCGGGCTTGCGCCGGGCGCAGTCCGCGAAGGCCCACAGCTCAATTCCCAGGGCCACGAGGCCCAGCACCAGGTAGAGCAGGTTCTGCAGCTGGAAGACTTGTATCACTCGGCCAGCCTACCGTGCCAGCGCCTGCTCAAGGTCGTTCCAGAGGTCTTCAACGTTTTCGATTCCCACGGACAGCCGCAGCAGGTTCTCCGGAACAGATACCGGTTCAGCCGGCTGCCGCCTCCGCCGCTCGATCAGTGATTCGACTCCGCCCAGTGAGGTGGCCGGCAACCAGAGCCCCACCTTTTCGGTTACGGCGTCCGCAGCTGCAGCGCCGCCGGCGACCTCGATGCAGAGGATCGAGCCGAAGCCGTTCATCTGCCCGGCTGCCCTGGCATGCCCGGGATCTCCGGGCAGTCCCGGGTAGCGGACGTTTTCCACGGCTGGATGCTGCTGCAGCCGCCCTGCCAGGTCCATCGCCGTCGCCATGGACCGTTCCACCCGCAGCGCCAGCGTACGCAGGCCGCGCAGGGCCAGCCACACCTCGAACGGACCGCCCACTGCACCGTGCAGCGAACGGTAGGTCAGCAGCTGGGCGCGCAGCTCCGGATCGGAGGTAACCGCTGCGCCGAGGACGACGTCGGAATGGCCGGAAAGGTACTTGGTCACCGAATGGACGACGACGTCGGCACCCAGGTCCAGGGGCCGGGTCACGAGGGGCGTGGAGAAGGTGTTATCTGCGACCACGATGGCTCCGGCAGCGTGGGCCGCCGCGCTCAGCGCCTCAATATCGGCGACTTCCAGCATCGGGTTGGTGGGGCTTTCCAGCCAGAGCATCGCAGCCCCGTCGAGCGCTTCGATAACCTCGGCAGTGTTCGCGATGTCCACTGTGCGGACGCTGATCCGGCCGTTCTGCGCATCTCCGGCGGCCAGCAGGAGCGAACCCTGATAGCTGTGCCGGGGCATCACCAGGGTTCCGCCGGTGGGGATCAGGGACAGCGCGGCGATGACTGCTGCCAGCCCGGAGGAGTAGACCAGCGCCGGCAGCTCAGCGTTCTCGAGAGCTCCCAGGGCCTCCTCGAACGGTTCCCACGTGGGGTTGGAGTACCTGCCGTAGATCCGGTCCCCGTCCCGGGTTTCCCCGGTTCCGTGAAACGTCGAGGTAAGGACGATCGGCGGGTTGACCGCCGAATCCGGGGTGCGTTCCGGGCGCCCGGCGGACACCACAAGGGTTTCAGCGGACAGGTTCGCCGCATGGCGTTTCGGCTCGGTGGCTGTGCTCATGGGATTCAGCCTAGACCCGCCGGACGCGGCGCCACCGAACGTTTCGCTATGCTCCGTCATGTTTCACGCCCGCCGGCCGCCGCCCGGCTGCCGGCGGCCGGCACGGCGTTCCCAGCGTGACTAGGTAGGCTATGCGGGTGAGTATTTCGAAACCTTCCGCCGGCCTCTTTATTGCCTTTGAAGGCGGCGACGGCGCCGGTAAGTCGACGCAGGCTTCGCTGCTCACGGAGGCCCTGGAACGGGACGGACGGCGGGTTGTCCGGACCCGCGAGCCCGGCGGGACTCCTGTGGGCGAGAAGCTGCGGGGACTCGTCCTGGAACATGGCCACGGGGAAATCGATCCCCGCACCGAAGCCCTCATCTTTGCCGCATCCCGCGCGGCCCACGTCCAGCAGGTGATCCGGCCTGCACTGGAACGCGGCGACGTCGTGGTCTGTGACCGCTACATCGATTCCTCCGTTGCCTACCAGGGTGCCGGACGTGCACTGGGTACGGACACCGTCCGAGGGATCAACGAATGGGCCACGGAGGGCCTGGTCCCGGATCTCACGGTGCTGCTGGACGTGGATCCCGGCGCGGGCAGGAGCCGCCGCACCGCTGCCGCTGACGCCGAGGACCGGCTGGAATCCGAACCCGACGAATTCCACGGCAGTATCCGGACCGCATTCCTGACGCTGGCCGGGGAATCCCCTGAACGGTATCTGGTGCTGGACGCAGGTCTCCCGGTGCCCGTTCTGGCGGAGAAAATCCTGGCCCGGATCGGCGGGCTGCTGCCGTGAGCGTCTGGGATGACCTCCAGGGACAGGCCCCGGTAGTCGAGCAGCTGCGCCGCGCGGCTGCCGAAGATCGTCCGACCCATGCCTGGCTGTTCACCGGCCCGCCCGGATCGGGCCGGTCGAATGCCGCCAGGGCCTTTGCCGCCGCCCTGCTGTGCGAAGTTGAGGACCCCTCCGCGCGCGGCTGCGGGCAATGCCGGGCCTGCCGCACCGCCTTGGCCGGTTCCCATGCCGACGTCTCCTCCGTCACCACGGAAAAGGTCACGATCAGCATTGACGAGGCCCGGGAACTGGTGAAAAAGGCGCAGGACAAGCCCTCCACCGGACGCTGGCGGGTGCTGATCGTCGAAGACGCCGACAGGATGCAGGAACGCAGCACCAATGTGCTCCTCAAGGCGATTGAGGAACCGCCGCCGCGGACCATCTGGCTGCTGTGCGCGCCCAGCCCGGGCGATGTGCTGGTGACCATCCGGTCCCGGTGCCGTCCCGTGGGCCTGCGGCTCCCTCCGGCGGCCGACGTCGCTGAACTCCTGGTCCGCCGCGACGGGATCGACCCCACCGTCGCCGAAGAAGTGGCCCGGGCCGCCCAAAGCCACGTTGGTGTGGCCAAGCGCCTGGCCACCGACGAAGGTGCCAGGGCCCGGCGGGAGAAGATCGTGCGCCTTCCCCTGTCCCTGCGCAGCGTATCGGGTGCCATGAAGGTGGCGGCGGATCTGGTGGCCCTGGCCGAGGCGGAGGCTGCCAGTTCCTTCGAACAGCGCAATGCCGAGGAGAAGGCGGCGCTGCTGGCCTCCCTCGGCGCCCCGGAGACGGGAACCCTGCCGCCGGCCATGCGCAGCCAGGTTAAACGGCTTGAAGATGACCAGCTGCGCCGGGCCAAGCGCTCCAAGAATGACTACTTCGACCGGGCGCTGACAGATCTGCTGTCCTTCTACCGCGACGTCCTGGTACTTCAGCTGGGCTCCGGGACGGACCTGGTCAACGAGGCGCTCCGCCCCGAACTTGAGGCGTTCGCTGCCCGCGCCACGGCAGAGGTTACCCTGGCGCGCATGGACGAAATCAATGCCGTCCGCCGCCGCCTGGTCACCACCAATGTGGCCCCGCTGCTGGCTATTGAAGCGATGGCGGTCAGCCTTTTGTGATTCCACCCCGCCACAGCACCAGACCCCCTACGGACTCAGGAGCCGCACCCATGCCCCCAGTACGACGCCGTCCCCGGACTTCCGTCCGCACCCTGCGCCGCGCCGCGGCAGCCGCCGGTGCCGCCGCCGTCGTACTGGCTTCCCTGGTTGCCTGCACACCGGATAATTCCCAGGGCCCGGAAGAGGGCACGCAGTCCGCGGCGCCGGAAGTCATCGGTGACGTTCCGGCGGAGCTTGAGCCGTTCTACACGCAGGAGGTGGTGTGGGAGCCATGCGAGGAGGAATTCCTCTGCGCCAGCGTTGAAGTGCCCATGGACTACGCGGATCCCGGCGGCGCCAGCATAGGGCTCGAAGTGATCCTGGCCGAAGCCGGCGGCACGCCCGAAGGAACCATCCTGCTCAACCCCGGCGGACCCGGCGGCTCGGGATATGACACGGTTCTCGAATCCCTGGAGGGGGTCACCACCGACAGGCTGCGCGGCAGCTTCAACGTGCTGGGCTTCGATCCGCGCGGTGTGGGCCGTTCCAGCCCGGTGGACTGCCTGAGCGATGAAGAGCTCGATGAAGCACGTGCTGAAACCATCGATCCGTCCACCGACGCCGGTTTCGAGGAAGCCCGGGAAAGCGCCCGCGCCTATGCCGAGCAGTGCGCCACGGAAACCGGTGAGCTGCTTGGCTTCGTGGACACCGAGAGTGCGGCGCGGGACATGGACATCCTGCGCGCCGTCGCCAATGATCCGAAACTGAACTATCTGGGCTTCTCCTATGGCACCTTCCTGGGCGCGACTTACGCAGAGCTGTTCCCGGGGAACGTCGGCCGGATGGTGCTGGATGGCGGCATTGATCCCTCCGCCAGCAACGAGGAGATCACCCTGGACCAGGCCCGCGCCTTCGAAACGGCCATCCGGTCCTACGTCGAAGACTGCCAGTCCTCCTCCAACTGCCCGCTGGACGGCAGCGTCGACGACGGCGTGCAGACCATCCGCAGCCTCATCGCCTCCGTCGAAGCGAGCCCCCTGACCGCAGCGGACGGCCGGCTGGTGAACGCCTCCACGTTCGTGAGCGGATTCATCCTCCCCCTGTACAACGACGCTAACTGGCCGGCGCTGACCCAGGCCCTCAGCGCGGCGCTGCGCGGAGACCCCACGATCATGCTGATGCTGGCTGATCTGGGCGCCGAACGGAACGAGGACGGCACGTACGCCTCCAATTCCTCCGAGGTGTTCAGCGCAGTGAACTGCCTTGACTACCCCATGGAAACGGACCGCGCGGCCATGGCCGGTGATGCCGCCGAGCTGGAGGAAGCCTCCCCGACTTTGGGCCGGTTCCTCGCTTACGGCGGGCTGACCTGCGAGGCGTGGCCGCATGCTCCGGTGAACGAACCGCACCCGATCGCTGCAGAGGGGGCTGCGCCCCTGCTGGTCATCGGCACCACCGGCGACCCGGCCACCCCGTACGAGTGGTCACAGGCCCTGGCAGACCAGCTGGACTCGGCAGTGCTCCTCACCTGGGAGGCTGAGGGCCACACCGCGTATGGCCGCGGAAACCAGTGCATCGCGGATGCGGTGGATGACTACTTCATCGACGGGACGGTGCCCCAGGACGGACTGGTCTGTTCCTAGCCTTCTTCGGGTCCCAGCATTCTTCGGGCTCCAGCACTCTTCGGCACCGAAAATCTCCGGTCCCGGGCGGTCCGGTGCCACTGGGAAGCATGCGCCTCCCAGTGGCGCTTTTGACCCGGGTGCTCCCGCCGTATAAAGTTATTCCTTGTGGATTCTGGCCGGTAGCCCGGTGCAGAGGAAGCCCGCCTCCTTAGCTCAGTTGGTAGAGCGTCTCACTCGTAATGAGAAGGTCGCCAGTTCGATTCTGGCAGGAGGCTCCCTATCGAAGCCCCCGGAGCCAATGGTTCCGGGGGCTTCGCTGCAGCAGGAGCCCGGCAATACTTGGGAGCAATCATCACCACCCTCACCACCGCCGTCCGGAGGCGCCCCGAATCCGTTCGGGCAGCCGGGTACTGCCTGCACATCTTTTTCGGGGTAAGCATCCTGCTGTTGGTCGGCGATCCGGTGGCCGGGATCATCGCCGTCATGCCCGTGGTTTTTGGGCTCATCGGCATTTTCCGCCAGCTGCGGAGCGCAGTCCTCACCCGCCGTGCCGCCGCTGGCCGTTCCGGGAAAGCCGGGGCTGCCGGCTACCTTCCGTCCAGCACCTGGCGCAGCACCTCGGCAAACGCGCCCGGGTCTCCCGCACCAGGTCCGGATTCCGGGCCCAGGAACCCGCCGTGTCCGCCGGGAAACGTCACCGGCAGTGTTCCCAGCCGATCAGCTGTCACTGCAGCGGCGCGTGCCGCCATTGTGCCGCCTGAAGCCTCACCCACCCCCACGACGATGCTTGCCGGACCATCACGGAGCCCTTCGAAGTCCGGCTGAAAGGTTGTGCAGGTCAGCAGGTTCCGGCCGAACAGCGGGTCATTACGGGCGCCGTCGTCCGTTTCCGGTAAGCCCGGTTCCTGCCGCCCGGACGCGGCCAGGAATGCGGCATCCGCCGGAAACTCCCCCTGCCACCCGGCGTAGGCCATGAACCGTGCCATGGCGGGTCCCTGGCCGCTCTCTGCGTAGGTCCGCAGGATCTCGTTGATGCCCGCAAGGGCAGCATCCCGGTCCGGAAGGATCTGTGCCAGCGGCGGTTCATGCACCACGAGGACACTGACCAAGTCCCCGGCCAGGCGCGCGAAAGCCAGCGCGTTCACCGCTCCCCCGCTGCTGGCAAACATGTCCACCGGGGTGCCCCCAAGCTCCATGACCAGGGCCTGCAGGTCCCGGGCATGCTGCTCCGGCGAGGACTCGAGACTTTCCGTCTCGCTCCGCCCTGTCCCCCGCGGGTCAAAAGTGACGGTGGTCCGGTCCGGAAACCGGTCGGCCAACGCCGCGAAGCCGCTGGCGTCCATGGGTGAACCAAACAGCAGCAGCGGCGGTGACGGGCTTCTTTTGACCTCCGCGAGATCGTAGAAGATGCGGGCGTCCGGAACCTCCAGGACACGGACGGCAGAGCGCTGGCTCATGGTGCTGCTCTCTTTAGTTCATCGGCAGTATTTTCCGGCTTTACGGGCCGCCGGCCCAGCCCCCCGGCTGGAGCCAGCCAACCGTCAGAGCGCGGTTTTGTCAACGCCTGGGCTGTGTCCCGTCGCCCCGGTCCGGGCCCCTGCGTGTGCCAGGACACAAGCTGTCTGGGATAATCAATGGCCTAAGTAACACCAACAGCTAGGATGACCCATGGCTCTGCTCGATCCGTCCATCTGGACAGGCAAGATTTATGTGAACGGCTGGCGCGACGGCGGTGCAGGCACCTCCGATGCGATGGAACCGGCCACCGGCAACAAGCTGGGCAGCTACGGCACAGCCTCCGTTGAAGATGTCCTGTCCGCAGCGCGCACGGCGGCGGCCGCACAGAAGGAATGGGCGGCCCGCAAGCCCGAAGAACGCGCGGCAGTCCTGCGCCGGGCCGGACTGCTGTGGGAAGAGCACGCCGAGGAAATCGGCACCTGGATCACCCGGGAGGCGGGCAGCATTCCGGCGAAGGCCGCGCTGGAAACGCACAGCGCCGCGAACGAGTGCTACGACGCCTCCGCACTGCCGGCCCTCCCGTCCGGAGAGGTGCTGACCAGCAATTCGAACCGCTGGTCCCTGGCACGGCGGCGGCCCGCCGGCGTTGTCTCCGTCATCGCGCCGTTCAACTTCCCGCTGATCCTTTCCATCCGTGCAGTCGCTCCGGCCCTTGCGCTCGGGAACGCCGTACTGCTGAAGCCGGACCCCCGCACCGCGGTGTGCGGCGGCGTCGCGCTGATGCGCGTGTTCGAGGAGGCCGGCCTTCCCGCCGGCCTGCTGTCCCTGCTCCCCGGCGGCGCTGAGATCGGTGCGGCCGTTGTTGAAGCCCCCGAGGTCAGGGTCATTGCGTTCACCGGTTCCACCGGTGCAGGACGCAAGATCGGCGAGACCGCCGGCCGCCTGCTCAAGCGCGCCCACCTGGAGCTCGGCGGCAACAACGCCATGATCGTGCTTCCCGGGGCGGATCTGACGAAGGCCGCCTCAGCGGCAGCCTTTGGTTCCTTTATGCACCAGGGACAGATCTGCATGACCACCGGCCGCCATATTGTCCACGAGGACATCTACGACGCGTACGTGGCCGCCCTCGCGGAGAAGGCAGAGCACCTTCCCGTGGGAGACCCGGCCGGAGGCCAGGCTGCCCTGGGGCCCATCATCGATGAAAACCAGCTGAAGAAGATCAACGGGATCGTGCAGGACGCCATTGCCGGCGGGGCGCGCCTCGCCGCCGGCGGAACCAACGAAGCACTTTTCTACCGGCCCACTGTGCTCGCCGATGTCACCCCGGACAACCCGGCCTGGACGCAGGAGATCTTCGGTCCTGTGGCCCCGGTTATGAAGTTCTCCAGCATCGATGAAGCCGTGGAGCTGGCCAACGCCAGCGACTACGGGCTGTCCCTGTCCATCCTCGGCGATGTCGGCATGGCGATGGCGATCGCCGACCGCGTCGAATCCGGCAAGGTCCACATCAACGAACAGACGGTGAACGACGAATCCAACGCTCCCTTCGGCGGCGTCAAGGATTCCGGCAACGGCGGGCGCCTCGGGGGTGCCGCGGCGAACATGGAATCCTTCACAGAGATCCAGTGGCTCACCATGCGGCCGGACATCGCGTCCTACCCGTTCTAACACTCCGCAGCACTGAAAAAGCGGCGGCCGCCCTGCTTGGGCCGGCCGCCGCTTTTTCAGTTGGAAAGCAACCTGGTAAAGCTCAAGAATGGCGCGGGGATTCTTGAGCAAACATTGCGTTAACTGAAGGTCGAACTTGAGCGTTTGCCTAGGCAAGGCTCGGTATCGTCCTATCCATCAGGCAAAACGGTCCTCGCGGATCGAGACGACATTGGGGGAAAACGTGAACGGATGGAACGCAGACACCGAGGTTATGGTCAAGCGCTACACGGACACCCAGCGGGATAACCACGTTGCCGCACTGTGCACCGAATGCCGCCGCCGCCTGGTCCCCGAATGGGCCAATGACAAGCGCGCCACCGACCGGACCGGCTACTGGATCATCCGCGGCTACCGCTACCCCGGAGTCCGCTGCTCCACCCACGAGCGCCGGGTCCTGCAGGACTACTACGGCACCCGGGCTGACAAGGGCCAGGTTGAGCGGCACGTCGCCGGCTCCCGCGGCAAGACCGCTGCCCCCGCCCGCCGCACCCTGCGCCTCTTCGGCAGCAAGGTCCGCTCAGGCAGCTAGCCCCAGTCTTTCCCCAAAAGAGAACCGCAGTATCCCCAAGAAAAATACTGCAAAGACGAGCCGCACAGTTGCATGTGTAGTGCCGACCGCCCGTCCGCGGAAGGCGCGTGGCTCGCCACCCCGGCATTCACCCCAATGGATGCCGGGGTTTGGCTTTAACAGGCGAAGATTCAGCGGCGCCGAATACTATTCGGCGTCCGGCCGGCGGGCGCTGAGCAATGCCTTGATGCGCTCTTCTGCGTCGGGGACATCGGCGGTGGCTGCTACGTTGGCCTCTTCCACAGCGCGCACCACCTCGTTGCGCTGGATTCTTACTCCGCGCGGGGCATCAATGCCGATGCGGACACCGTCGCCGCGTGAATCGAGCACGGTAATGACAATGTCATCCCCAATCAGGATCTGTTCTCCTGATTTCCGCGTTAACACGAGCATTTAGTTACTCTATCGCAAGCACCCGCCGTACCGGCTGCCCGGGGCCGGGCGAAACCCGGATTCATCACAGCACGGCGGAGGGCGCTTCAGCACCGTCGAGCCAGCCGACGGGAACACCCAGGTTGTTGACGGTCTGCGGCGTCGCAGTTCCTTCCAATCCTTCGACGGCCACGGCATGGACGACGGCGGCGCTCCGCACAGCTCCAACCCAGGCCGAGGTGTCCTCCGGCTTGCGCCCGGCGTCCACGGCGACCCATAGCTGGTCCGGGGCCAGGGCAGCGAGCAGCGTGGTGTGCCGCGCCAGTTCACTGGTTCCCCGACCGATCCCGTAGGCCAGGAAGACCGGGTGCCCGGCCAGGACCCCGGCTGCCCGGGCGGTCGCCACCGCCCGCCGGTCACCGGCACGGCCCACACCGCCGCCGTCGACCCCGCCGGCAGCCCGCAGCGCCTGCGCGCTGAAGCCGGCGGCGGCAGCCATCGATTCACACACGAGCATGGCGTCCTGCCCCAGCCCGACGACGATCACGAGGTCCCCGGCCCCGGTCAGCGGGACAGGCACCTCCATTCCCGCCCTCGCCTCTGCTCCGTTGTCCGCGGGGGCCGGAGCCAGCTGCGGGAAAGCGAACGGGACAGGTGTGCGCGCGGAGTCCCGCGGCGCCAGCGGTTCCGGGGATCTGGCGGGAGCGCCCGTGTTCTGCGAGAGGTCCTCCATCAGCTCGGCAAACGCGTTGCTGCCCGTGGACACATCGGGCAGTGCCCGGGCGCCGGGCCGCAGGCCGCTCTCGGCCTCTTCAGCCATGGCCAGCAGTGCCCCGATGCCCGCCCGGCTGGGCAGGTCCGCCTCCACGGGAGCCGCCCGGCGGCCGCGCGCAGGCATTTCCACCGTGACCTCATAGTGGTGCCGGGCCAGGAAGCCGCCAATGCCGCCCACGGTGACTTTTTCGGCGGCAATGATGCGGGCCCTGGGTCCGTGTTCCGCGAGGACTTTCGCCTTCAGCGCGTCAAGGGACGGACCCTCAAGCTGAAATCGTCTCAGTTCCACGGATTACTCCTACAGTTTCAATGGACACGTTCGCTGCCGTGGCTTCCTGGTAGGAGAGCACGGGCAGCCCGTTGGCCTGGGCCGACACGAGTCGTCGGATTGCGGGCCGGAGCGCCGGAGCGCACACCAGGACAGCGGTGTGACCTGAGTTCTCCACAGTGGCAACAGTAGTCTTAAGTGACGCGATAATTTTCTCAATCCTGGTGGGGTCCAGCAGGATCTGGGTCCCTTGGTCCGAGGGCCGGAGGGATTCCAGCATGGACTGCTCCAACGCAGGATCGATCATGATGACGCGCAGCACGCTGCCGGTGACATACTGGGCGGCCAGTGCCGGGCCCAGGGCCTGGCGCGCGGCCTCGATCAGCCCTTCCGGATCGGCGGATACCTTGGCCTTGAGCAGCAGGGATTCGTAGATGCGCGGCAGGTCATTGATCGGAATCTGCTCCGCCAGGAGGCCCTGCAGCACGCGCTGCACCTCGGCGAGTGAGAGTACGCCCGGGACCAGTTCATCCACCGCGGACGGGTTGACCTGCTTAACGCCTTCGGTCAGGACCCGGACATCCTCCCTGGTGAGCAGCCGGGCGGCGTTGGCCGTGATAATCGCCGAAAGATGCGTGACCAGCACCGAAACCCGGTCGATCACGGTGGCGCCGGCCATTTCTGCCGCGTGCCGCATTTCAGCGGGCACCCATTTGCCGGCCAGTCCGAAGACGGGTTCCACGGTCGCCGTCCCGGGCAGCCCGTCCAGGAAGTCTCCGAGCGCCAGGACCTTGCCCGCGGGGGCTTCCCCCCGGCCGGCTTCCACGCCGGCAATGCGGATCACATAGGTGGACGGCGGCAGGTCCACACTGTCGCGGGTACGCACCGGCGGAACAACAACTCCGAGCTCCAGCGCGATCTTCCGGCGCAGCGCCCGGACCCTGGCCAGGAGATCGTCCGAGCCGCCGGTGACGATGTCCACCAGGTCGGGTGAGAGCATCACTTCCAGGGCGTGGACCCGCATCTGCTCGATCAAGTCCTCGGTGGTGTCCGAGGCCGGGGCACCGGTGAGCTGTGCGACGGCGTCCGATTCCGCGGCCTGGGCCTCTGCCGTTTCCCGGGCCTTGACCCGCTGGCTGGCGAAGATCAGCAGGGCACCGATCACGATGAACGGGATCTTGGGCATGCCTGGGATCAGGGCCATGACGATGGCCGCGGCACCGGCGATCATCAGGGCGCTCCGCGACTGCCCCAGTTCCGCCGAGGCGGTGGAAGCCATGTCTGATTCGGCATTCGAGCGGGTGACGATCATGCCGGTGGAGACGGCCATCAGCAGCGCGGGGATCTGCGTGACCAGTCCGTCGCCGATGGTGAGCAGGGTGTACGTGTCGATGGCTTCGCCGACGGCCATGCCGCGCTGCAGCATGCCAATCGCGATGCCGCCCACGACATTGATGATGATGATGATCAGGCCGGCGATCGCATCGCCCTTCACGAACTTGGACGCACCGTCCATGGCGCCGTAGAAGTCGGCTTCGGCGGAGACCTCCGCGCGCCGCTCGCGGGCCTGGATATCCGTGATCAAGCCGGCGTTGAGGTCGGCGTCGATCGCCATCTGCTTGCCCGGCATGGCGTCCAGGGTGAACCGCGCGCCGACTTCGGCCACGCGTTCGGCACCCTTGGTGACCACCACGAACTGGATCACGACCAGGATCAGGAAGATCACCGCTCCGATGATCAGGGAGCCGCCAACGGCGACGTGCCCGAAGGCCTCGATCACCTGGCCGGCGTAGCCCTCACCGAGCACCAGCCGGGTGGAGGCGACATTCAGGCCGAGCCGGAACAGGGTGGCCACCAGCAGCATCGAGGGGAAGACGGAGAAGTCCAGCGGCTTCTTCACGAACATGGTGGTCAGCAGGATCACCAGGGCCAGCAGGATGTTGATGATGATCAGGATGTCCAGCAGCGGCGCGGGCACGGGGACCACCAGCAGCAGGATGATACCGATCACACCCACGGGAATGGCGAGCTTCAGGAGGTTGCGGTTCACGGCGCGGCCTTACGGTGTTGTGGGACGGTTGCGGGGATGGTGGCGCCGGGTTCCGGAGCCATGGTGTGGACCCCGGCGGCGGCGCCGCGGTTCTTCAGGGCCATAACGAACGCCAGGACCCGGGCCACGGCGTTATACAGTTCGATCGGAATTTCCTGCCCCAGTTCGCAGGCCCCGTGCAGGGCCCGTGCGAGGGGGATGTCCCGGACCATGGGCACGCCCTTGGCCTCGGCTTCTTCGCGGATACGGGCGGCAATCACGCCGGCGCCCTTGGCCACGACCCGGGGAGCGGACTTTCCCGGCTCATACTTCAGGGCCACTGCCACGTGCGTAGGGTTCAGCAGCACGACGTCGGAATCCCCCACCGCGGCCATCATGCGGTTCCGGCTCATTGCCAGCTGGCGGGAGCGGCGCTGGGACTTGATCAGCGGGTCGCCGTCGGTGTTCTTGTTTTCGTCCTTGACCTCTTTTTTGGTCATGCGCGTTTTCTTCCGGTTCCGGCGCATCACCACCATGATGTCCGCCGCGGCCAGGGCCAGCCCGGCGGCGACGGCGAACTGCAGCAGGGTGGCAACCCCGCCGCCCGCCTCAGCCAGCAGTGCGGTGATGGACATGCCGCCGGCGGTCATCAGGACGGGCATCAGATTCTGGATCACGGTGTAGAGAACCAGTCCAACCACGGCGGTCTTCAGCAGGGCTTTGACACCGTTCCAGATGGCCTGCATGCCGAAGACCCGCTTCATGCCCTTCACCGGGTCGAACTGTTCGTACTTGCCCTTGAACTTCTTGAAGTGGATCCCGCCCTGCAGGGCGGCGGTGGCCAGCACCGCAGCAACCACCACGGAGAGCATCGGGCCCAGCACATAGGTCAGGGAGCCCAGCCCTTCCTGCAGCATCCGCAGCGCGGCCAGCGGGCTGGGGTCCGCGGCGATGGCGTCCACGCCCATGAGAGTTTCGGCGCCCTTGTCCGCACCGCGGCTGATGGTCAGGGGCATCATCGCTGCGGCAGCGCCCACCCCCACCCAGGCGGTGAGGTCATCGGAACGGGATAGCTGGCCTTTCTCCCGGACCTCCTTCATCCGTTTGGGGGTGGCGGCTTCCGACCGCTCTCCGGAGTCCTCGTCCGCCATCTAGCCCACCCCCGCCAGCGTGCGCACAATCTGCTGGACCAGCGCCGAGACGACACGGGGCAGGGCAACAAACACCACCGACACCAGCGTCAGCGTCAGCAGGATCTTCAACGGGAAACCGAGGGCAAAGGCATTCAGGGCCGGAGCCACCCGGGTGAGGAGGCCCAGGCCGGCGTCGGCCAGGAAAAGCACCACCAGCAGCGGGCCGGCGATCTGCACGGCCGCAACAAACATCTGGCTGACCGAGGAAATCATCGCCTGCGCCGGATCGGAAAGATCTATCCCGCCGGCCAGCGGCAGGGCGGTGAAGCTGCGCGCCAGTCCCCCGATGATGAGCTGATAGCCGTCGGAGGCAAACAGCAGGGCCACCGCGGTGATCTGGAACATCCGGGTGAACTGGGCGCCGTTGACCATGGACTGCGGGTCGAATCCCTGGGCCAGGGAAAAACCGCCGAACAGGTCGATCAGCTGCCCCGCGGACTGCACCGCGGAGAACACGATCAGCACCAGGAACCCTAGGACGGCTCCGACCACGAATTCCAGCACCAGGCTGGTGATGTAGGCGGCGGTGCCCAGGTTCGTGTACCCCTCGGACACCTGGGGCGCCACGGCCAGGGCCAGGCCGATCGCCAGCATCGCCTTTACCCGCGCGGGAAAGGCGTTGTAGGAAAAGGGCGGGGCAATGATCAGGAAGGCAACCATCCGAACGCCCGCGAGCATCACCGCTTCCAGCCATGCCTGGTCAATGGTGATCGACATTTCATCCCCCGCCGAGCAGGGATGGAATCTTCTCGAACAGCTGCTGAGTAAAGGTCACCATTTCGGTGATCATCCAGTGCCCGCACACCAGCAGGGCGATGCACACTGCCAGCGCCTTCGGGACAAAGGACAGGGTGACTTCCTGGATCTGGGTAATCGACTGCACCAGGGAGACGGAGAACCCGACCACCAGCGCAGTCAGCAGCACCGGTGCGGCAAGTTTGGCCGCAACCCACAGTCCCTGGAGCCCGATGTCCAGGACGGCATTGGTATCCATCAGCCGCCGCCCTGATAGCTGTTGACCAGCGAGGTGATGATCAGGCCCCAACCGTCCACCAGCACAAACAACAGGATCTTGAAGGGCAGTGAAATCATGACCGGCGGGAGCATCATCATGCCCATCGACATCAGCGCCGCGGCGACAACCAGATCGATGACCAGGAACGGAATGAAGATGACAAAGCCGATGATGAACGCTGCCCGCAGCTCGGAAATCATAAAGGCCGGGATCAGGGTCAGCAGCGGAACGGTCTCTGGACTTTCCGGGTTCGGCTGGCCCGCTGCCCGGGTCATCAGCGCAATGTCCTCTTCACGGGTATGCGCCAGCATGAACTGCTGCAGCGGTCCGGCGCCGGTGCCGAGGGCGTCGTTGAACGTGAACTCCCCGTTCAGGTATGGCTGTACGGCGAGGGTGTTTATCTCCGTCAGGACCGGAGCCATGATGAACAGCGAGAGGAACAGGGCCAGCCCGGCCAGGACCTGGTTCGGTGGAATGGACGGAAGGGAGAGGGCGTTGCGGGTCATCGCCAGCACCACGAAGATCTTGGTGAAGGACGTCATCATCAGCAGCAGCGCCGGCGCCACTGAGAGGAGCGTGATGCCGATGAGGGTGACGACGGCGGTGGACGGGGTTCCGTCCAGGCCGTTGATGTCCACGGAAAAACCCCCGGTGTCCTCCGGGGCAGCCGGATCACCCGGAGCCGTGGGAGCCGTTGGGGGTGCCGGGTCAAACGTGGTGGCGTGCCCGGCGGCTGCGCCGGCAAGCAGCAGCAGGACGGTGGCGGCGAGCACCAGGACGGCGCCGAGGATCAACCTGCGCATCTGCCCGCCGGTGGCGGACCCCTGAGGTGCCTGCCGTGGGCCAGCGGCTGCGTTCACAGCGCTCATTCCTGGCGTCCGCGGCGGAGGAAGGCAGCGCTCTGGCGCCAGGTGTCGGGTGAGAGGATCGACCCGTTAAGCATGGATGCGCCCTGGGCGGGAGCGGTGCGGCGGGTGTCCCGCCGGCGCGGCAGGCCGCTGCCGGAGGACTGTCCGGACTCCTGCGCAGCATTCGAGGCGTCCTCGAGGGACGCTGCAAAGGCAGTGTCCGGAGCCTCTTCCTCCACGGCTTCGGAAGTGTGCAGCACGTTGACGTTTGATTCGGTGACGCCAAGCAGGAAACGCTGGCCGCCGGTCTCGAGGACAACCACGGACGCCTTGGGGCTGATGACCTGGCGGCTGAGGACGCGGATCGGAGCTTCCGTTCCGCTGGAGGCACGGCCGCGGATGAGCCGCCGCTGGAGCCACCACAGGAGCCCCAGAACCACACCGAGCGATACCAGGACCCGCAGCGCCAAGACTGCGGAATCGTCCATTTAGCCCAGTCCCTCAGCTACGTCCAGGATCTTGGTGATTCGCACCGCATAGTCCTGGTCCACGACGACGATCTCGCCGTTGGCGATCAGGCGGCCGTTCAGCAGGATGTCCGCGGGAGCGCCGGCTGAGCGGTCCAGTTCCACCACGCGGCCCGGTTCCAGGTTCAGGACATCGCGTACCGCCATGCGGGTACGTCCGATCTCCACGGTCAGGGCCATTTCCACGTTGTTGATGCGCCCGAGCTTGCCCACCACGGACTGCTCGCTGCCGGCGCCGGCGGAGCTGCCTGAACGCAGGCGGACCGCGAACCAGCCGGCAGTGCCCTCCGGACCGCGCAGCTCGAAAACAGAAGAGTCCATGTGCCCGAACAGGGCCGAGGCGTCTTCCGTACGCGCATCACCGAGCACCCCGGCACCCAGGGTGGAGCTGGCGGCTTCCAGCGCCGGGCGCAGGACATCAGCGGCGGAGATAGCCGGCGATTCGGTGCCGGCAACGTCGGAGACGGTGGCGGCGGAGAGCAGCACCACCGCGAGGTCAGCGGAGACGGATCCGACGAAGGAAGCCGTGACGGCCTGCCCCATCTGGTCCAGCGGCAGGCCCAGGACGGAATGCGGGGCCGGCTGCAGGGGGGTGGGCGTAGGCAGCAGCCGGACGAGGGCAGCGGCGGCTTCGGTGTACTGGGCCAGGGTGGTGCTCATGGATTGTTCTCCTCGGTGCTTACGATGACTCCGGCCAGGCGGGAACCGCTGGCCCCCACCGCGGCTTGTGCCAGCGTCTGGCCATCGACCGTGACGTTCAGCGGCCGGTGCTGCGGGTGTTCAAGATTCAGGACGTCGCCCACGGCAAGGTTCAGGACCATGCCGGGCAACACGCGGATCGGTTCCAGCTGCAGCGAAACATCCACCGGCAGGTTGGCCAGCTGTTCGGTGATCAGCTCTGCCGGAGAGGCGTCGGAGGTGTTGGGCCGGACCGGACCCAGCTGGGGCAGGATGGCCTCAGCGGGGAGGGCCACCGTGGCCGGGGCTGACGCGTCGCCAACCACCATTTCGAAGCGGGCCACGATCATGGGCACCGTCGATCCGGCGGCCTGCGCAAACTGCGAGTTGTACTGGATGGATGAGGGCGAAAGCGGTGCTGCCAGCAGGCTGCCGAGGGCGTAGTGCAGGTCTTCGAGCGCTTCATCCATGATCCGGCTCAGGAGGGCCTGCTCAATATGCGTGAGCTTTCGTTCCGGGGTAGGTTCGTTGCCCGTCCCGCCGAGCATGTGCCGTACCCAGGACAGGGCCGCAGCCATCGGGAACTGGATGACGGCCTTGGCGGAAATGTTGGGCATGGAGAACAGCACCATGCCCGTGTGTTCGGGCAGCGCTGCCACGTACTCGTCGTAGGTCATGGTTTGGACCTGCTCGGAGGTGACCTGGGAGAGGACCCGGACCTTGGCGGTCAGCTGGGTACCCCACTGGCGGCCGAAGGTTTCAAAGGCCATTTCCAGGACCCGGGCATGCTCGCGGGCGAGCGTCGTCGGACGGCGGAAGTCATAAACTTCGACCAGCCGCGAGGCTTTTGGGGGCGCGCCAAGAGGCGAATGTTGCTGGACCGTCACAGGGGGAACTATCGGACGTGGCGGGCCTGCGGTTAGTGGTTGGAGGCGGGTAAAACTTCCTCGGTTTTACCGGCTTCGCCGGATGGCTCCGGGAAGACGATTTGCCCGTCGACGATCGCCGGCATCAGCTGCCGGACAGCTTCGGACTGTCCCGAAAGCACCACAATGTCCACCCGGCGGTTCTGGGCCCGCTGCTCGGCCGTGGCGCCGGCTGTCAGCGGCCTGGATTCGCCGTAACCCACGGCCTTGATCCGGTTGTAGGCGATGCCTCCGGGATCCATCAGGTAGCGCAGCACATTGACGGAGCGCGAGGAGGAGAGTTCCCAGTCGAGGGCGGAATCAGTGAACTGGCGCACCTGTGCGGTGTGGCCTTCCACCGAGACGTCATAGGCCGTGGGCTTCAGGATCGGTCCGATCACATTCAGCACGCCGCGGGCCTGCGTGGTCAGGTCCGCAAGGTCCGGTTCGAAGAACATTTCCGAACTGACCAGACGGATGGTGAGTCCGCGTTCGTCAATTTCAAAGCGGACGTCGTCCTGCAGGCCCTTGGTTTCCAGGCCTTCCTGCAGCTGGTCCCGCAGGACCGTCAGATCCTTGACCTCCAGAGCTGCCTGCGTCGCAAGGTCGGCGTCAGGATCCACGACTTCTTCGTCGTCGACCATGGACGGTGGAACAACCACACCCTTGGCGGTGTCCACCGTGTTGCTTTCCTCCGTGCCGAAGCCGGTGGCCAGGGAGGCCTTGAGCTGCTCGAACTTGGCCTGGTCCACGGTGGACATGGCAAAGAGCACAATAAACATGCACATCAGCACGGTGACCATGTCCATGTAGGAGGCCATCCAGCGTTCGTCCGGGTGCTCGTCCGGCTCCTCCTTGCGCCGGCTGCGGCGCCTGGGGGCACTCATGCCGCTTCGCTGGTCTCGCGGGCCGGGCCGGTGAGTTCATGGGCGGGAACCATGGCGCGCAGCCGCTCGCCCAGCAGCCGCGGCTGGCTGCCGGCCTGGAGAGCCAGCACACCTTCCATCAACAGCGTCATCTGTTCCAGCTCCAGTTCACTGAGGCGTTTGAGCCGCGCGCTGATCGGCAGCCAGATGAAGTTCGCCGAGAGCAGTCCCCACAGGGTGGCGACAAACGCCGTCGCGATCATTGGACCAAGGGTGGCCGGCGTGGAGAGGTTCTCCAGCACGTGGGTCAGTGAAACCACGGTGCCGATAATGCCGATGGTCGGAGCATAACCGCCCAGGCTGTTGAAGAATTTGACCGCGACTTTGTCGCTGGAGGCCTTGGTGTTGATCTCGTCTTCGAGCAGGGTCCGCAGCTCTTCCCCGTCAGTGCCGTCGGCAATGTTCTGGAGCGCAACCTTCAGGAAGGGATCGTTCACTTCCGCGGCGTCGGCTTCCAGGGAGAGCAGGCCTTCGGAGCGCGCCTTCTCGGCGAGTGAAACCACGTTGTCGATGGTTTCCTGCGGGCGGGGCTTTTTGCCCATGAAGGCCCGGGGCAGCGCCTTGAAGGAGAAGATGAAGTCCTTCAGCGTGCCTCCGGCCAGTCCCACCGCGATGGTCGCACCGAAGACCAGGATCATGGGTGCGGGCAGCAGGATGGAGGTGACGTGCGCGCCTTCGAGGGTGATCATGGCGAAGAGCGACCCGAAGGCGAGCAATAAGCCGATTATTGTGGCCGGATCCATTATTTGTTCCTCGGACGAAGGGGCACGGTCTTGGTACTGCTTTCACTGAATGCCGCCGTCCCCCCGGCGTCGGCATCCGGGACCAGCCCGAGCCCGGTTCCCGGGCGAAGCGGGACCTGAGGCAGGTCCCGTGCCATGGAAATCACGCGGGCGCGGAACTGGGCGATCTGGGCTATCACTTCATCCATGGATTCCGTGACGATGTATTTTGCGCCGTCCACCATGACCAGCGTGGTGTCCGGATTGACGTGGATGCGTTCAATCAGGTCAGGGTTGATCGCAAACTGAGCATCGTTCAGTCGCGTAAGAACAATCATTGGCCCGTCCCGGTCGCAGCGTCCGGCTTGCATAAGCCGTCACCCTTACTTTCGGCAGACGCCCGGTATCGGTAAGGAAGGAGAGTGCCCCGCTGCCCCGTCCGTGGCTGGCCGGCGGGAGACGGCGCCCTCCGCCGCCGTCGTTAAACGCCAGGGGCCACGCACTGACGTGCGCGGCCCCTGCCAGTTGATCCGGTCTAGCGCTTGAGGTTGGTCAGTTCCTGCAGCACTTCGTCCGAGGTGGTGATGATTCGGGCGTTGGCCTGGAACCCGCGCTGCGCCACGATCAGGTTGGTGAACTCCTGGGAGAGGTCCACGTTGGACATTTCCAGGGAACCGGCGACGGCGTTGCCCATGCCGGGATCGCCCGGGCCGCCCAGGACCGGGTTGCCGGAGTTGACGGTGGCGGTGAAGCCGGAGTTGCCGGCCTTTTCCAGGCCCGCCGGGTTGGTGAAGGTGGCGACGGCGATGCGGGCCAGCGCCTGCTTGGCCCCGTTGGTGAAGGAGCCGATTAGGGTGCCGTCCTTGGAGATGGAGAAGGACTCCAGGGTTCCGGCGGCGCGGCCGTTCTGCCCGGTGACCGAGGCGGTGCTGACGCCGGCGTAGCTGGTCAGGCCGGTCAGGTCCACGGCGACGCCGTTGACGGTCAGGGACGCCGGGTTGCCGGCGTTCTGGGCGCCGTTGGTGAAGCCCAGCGAAGCGGTGGTGGCGCCCGGAGCCGAAACGTCCCAGCCGGCGGTCGTGCGGGTGAAGGTCAGGGAGACTACCGTGGCCACACCGTTGGCGTCGTAGACGTCCATGTCACGGACAATGGTGCCGGCCGCTACCGGCGGAACGGCAGCTGCATCAGCGGGCTTGGTTTCAGAGGGCAGGTTCCCGCCCATGGTGGCGGTGGTCGTGGCGATGGCGGGGGCAATGGCGCCGTCCGGGAGGACGACGTTTCCAACGGCTCCGCCGGTGTTGATCACACCCTTGACGCCGGTCCAGCCCTGGACGATTTTGCCGTCCGTCGTGACCAGGCGGCCCTCGGCGTCGAGGTCGAACGATCCGGCCCGGGTGTAGGTGGTCTCGGTGCCCTGGCGGGTGACGAAGTAGCCGTCTCCGGAGATCATCAGGTCCGTGGCGCGGCCGGTGGCCTGGGCCGAACCCTGGGTGAAGTTGGTGGTGATGCCGGAGACCAGGACGCCGAGGCCGACCTGTGCCGGGTTCCCGCCGCCGTTGTTGGCGCCGGGAGCCGTGGCACCCTGTGTCAGCTGCGAGAGGGTGTCCTGGAACTGGACGGCATTAGCCTTGTAACCAACGGTGTTCACATTGGCGATGTTGTTGCCGGTCACGTCGAGCATGGTCTGGTGCGCGCGGAGGCCGGAAATTCCGGAGTACAGGGAGCGGAGCATGGGATACGCCTTTCAGCTGAAGGTTGTGGAGACGTTTGCGAAGTACGGAAGCAGATGAAGCGAAGGGAAGAAAAGGAAGCGCAGCGGGAGCGCCCTGGTTACGCCGTTGTGCCCGGGGTACCGGTTTCGGTGCCGGAACCGCTGCCGGAGCCGGAACCGGAACCGGAACCGTCACCGGAATCCGGCGTTGTCTTCGGTGCCACCACACCGGAGATCGCATCGAGCAGGACGTCCACGCCGTCCACGCTGACCGTGGGCACCCCGTACTTATAGGAGACAGCGGTGGCGGTTCCGCTGACCGATTCCCCGGCCTCGTTGGTGTACGTCACCGTCTGGCCGATCAATCCGGCCGCCGCCATGCGCATCTGCAGGGAGAAGTTCTCCTCGCTCATGGTCGCCATGTTGGTGAGCTGTTCCATGGTGGCCAGATTGGTGGTTTGGCTGATCATTTCATTGGTGTCCATGGGCGAACTCGGGTCCTGGTTGCGCAGCTGGGTGACCAGGAGCGTGAGGAACAATTCACTGTCCATGACCTGCTTTGGCACGCGGGCGGGCTGCTCTGCTGCAGCGCCGCTGGGTGCTGTTACTGCTTCTACCGGCATGGGTGGATCTCCTTCTCAGGCCAGGATGTCGAGGGTCGTTACCGAGCCGTGGGCCACGGGACGGAAAGCTTGCTGCACGGGCACCGGCCCGGCGTCGGGGCCGGGCCCGGGTGCACCGCCGGGAGACCGGCTGCCGGGCAGCTCCTGGCCCGTTCCGCCGCGGCTGTCCGGCCCGGTGCCGGGCTGGTCCTGCGCAGACAGGGAGAGCGAGGTGCTCAGGCCGGAACCCGAAAGGTCCCGGCGCAGATCGGTAAGGATGCTCCGCAGCGCTTCGCGTCCGGCGTCGTTGGGCGCGAACAGCTCCACCCGGATCCCGTCCGCGCTGACATGGGCCCGGACCGTCACGGGGCCCAGGTTCTCCGGGGTGACGCTGAGCGTCATCACGTGGTCCCCCGCAGCTGCGGAGCTGAGGCTGAACAGGGGCTGCGCCACCTGGCTGAGCAGCGGAGCCGGCTGGGCCGCGGGCGCAGGCGCCGGAGCAGTTGCCGCGGCCGCCTGGACCGGGGAGCTCTGGACCTGCACCGCCGGAACTGCTGCTGCGGGCGTTTGCGCAGCCGGGGAACCCGCCGCAGGAACGGGCTCGGGGTCCGCTGCCGGCGCCGCGGAAACCGCCGCACTGCTGGCGCCCTGCACTGCGTTGGCGGCGGAAGTGGCGTTGGAGGCTTGAGCGGCATCAGTTGCCTGCACTGCGTTGGCCCCCTGCACCGGGCCGGATACCGGACCGGGTTTGGCTGCCGGCGCTGCTTCGCCGGGAACGGCGGCAGCCGGCACCGGGGTGGCTGCAACCGCGTCCGTGCCATCTGCAGCGGTGACTCCGGCAGCTGTGGCTCCGGCAGCAATGACTCCGGCAGCCGTTCCGCCTCCGTGTCCGACCGGGCGCTGATCTCCCGGCAGCGAAGCCGGGCTTTCCGGATCCGCCGCCCCGCCCTGCGCTCCAGCCGCAGCTGCACCGTTGGTTCCTTGCGTTGCCCTGGTGGATCCTGGCGCCGCACCGTGCAGCGCCCCCGACGGCGAAACCGGCAAGGGTGCGCTCCCGGAAAGGGGCACGGCAGGTGTACCGGCTGCCTGTTCCGGCGCCTCCGCTGCGCCGGGCAGCTGCCCTGCGGCTGCTTCTCCCAGGGTTCCGCCGGCGGCGGTTGGGTAAAGCCCTGCCGGATCTCCGCCGGGGGATCCGGCAGCGAATGCCTGCCCGTCCCCGGAACCGGGAACCGGGAAGCCGAAGCCGGGTACAGCCGGAAGTGCCTCTGCCGGGGTTTCCGTTGCTTCGGGGGCTGCCGCCGGGGCGCCGGCGGGCGTTTCCGCTGCGGCGCCCGCACCGGGTCCCTCGCCGGCCACGGCTGCCTGGAGCGCGGACCCGAAGCCCGTGCCGCCGTCGTCGGTGGTGCCGGAACCCGGCCGGCCACCGGCTTGAGCAGCGGGGCGCGCGGTCAGGAAGGCTGCTGGGATGCTCATGCCGTCCCTCCCAGCAGGGAAGCCTGCATGGCCCGCGCGGAGGCAACCAGGTCCGTGAGACCGGTACCGGTGAGGGCCGAGGCCGGCTGCGGGGACGCGGCGGTCTCCGCCGGCAGGATGCGGCGGATGGTGGTGATGTTGGCGTCCGTTTCCCAGGCGTCGCGGATCTGGATCGTCTGGCCGGGCTGGGGAGCATCCACGGCCTTGCCGTTGCCGAGGTAGATGGCGACGTGCCCGCCGTCGTGGCTGAAGAGGAGGTCACCGGGCTGGGCTTCGGCCAGCGAATTCACCTTGGTGCCGCTGTTCATCTGGTCCCAGGTGACGCGGGGCAGGCTGTAGCCAAGGTCTTTGAAGACGTTCTGCACGAAGGAGGAACAATCCAGCCCCACGGCTGGGTCGTTGCCGCCCCAGATGTAGGGCAGCCCAACGTACTTGTCCACGGACGCCAGGAGCGCTTCGTTTGTTGCCCCGCCGGTGCCGCCGGACTCCGTCCCGGTCACCGCGGAAAGTGCTGCGGCGAAGCCGCTGCTTCCGGCCGTGGCTGTGCCTGTGCTGGACGTACCGGTGCCGGGGGCGGCAGCCACTGTCGATGACGGCGTTCCGGACAGCGCGTCGATGGTGGAGCGGATCTCCTGGATCCGGCCGATCGCGTCAGTCATGCTCATCTGTTGGCTTCTTTCTGCCGGCGGTGCCAGGCAGTGCCGGCAAGTTCGTCCAGGACGGCCTGTTCGGTGCGGAGATCCTCCACCGCAAGGGCATCCGAATGCTTGGTCTCGAGTTTCTCCAAACCGACCGAACGTGCCCGGGCGGCGTGGAACTCCGCCTGGGCAGTGTGCACGGCCGTGTTGTCCAGAGCCTCGGCTGCCAGCAGGTCAGCCAGCATGCTCCGTGAGGAGGCGCGGACCGCGGCGATGGCGTGCAGAGTGGCCGCGTCGGCCGCCTCCAGCGGCGTTGCGGCGAGTGCGTCATAAGCTTCGCTGCGTGCGTCGCTGCTCTGGCGGAGCTTCGCATTTGCCGCTGCGAGAGAGCCGGCGGCGCTGTCCTGCTGGAGCCGGCGCAGCCTTAGCAGGCCGGCGAGTGGAAAGTCCCGTCCCATTCTCATACCCCCAGATTCTGTGTAAGCCGGTGCAGCTGGTCCCAGGCGGACGCGGCCGGTGTCTGTTCATCCATGCGCTGCTGCAGGAACGCGTTGATGGCGTCTTCGTGGTCCACGGCAGCGTCCACCAGCGGATTGGATCCGCGCTGGTAGGCCCCGACGTCGATGAGGTCCTGGGCGGACCGGCGGGCGGCCAGCACCCGGCGCAGCCCGGACGAGGCCCGGCTCCGGTCCTTGGGATTGACGCGGGACGCGACGCGCGAGATCGAGCCCAGGGCATCGACGGAGGGGAAGTGGCCGGCGACGGCAAGCTTGCGGTCCAGGACCACGTGGCCGTCCAGGATGGAACGGGCGGAGTCCGCAATCGGCTCATTGTGGTCGTCGCCGTCCACCAGCACGGTGTACATGCCGGTCACGGAACCGGTCTTGTCCGTACCCGCGCGCTCCAGCAGCTGGGCGAGCAGGGAGAAGGTCGACGGCGGGTAGCCGCGGGTTGCCGGCGGCTCACCGACGGAGAGCCCGATTTCGCGCTGAGCCATGGCAACCCGGGTCAGCGAGTCCATCATGAGCATCACGTCGGACCCCTGGTCGCGGAAGGACTCGGCGATGCGGGTGGCCACGAAAGCGGCCCGCAGGCGCATCAGCGCCGGTTCGTCGGAGGTGGAGACGACGACGATGGAGCGGGCCAGGCCTTCCGCACCCAGATCGTCTTCCAGGAACTCCCGGACTTCACGGCCGCGCTCCCCCACCAGGGCGATCACCGAGACCTCGGCGTCGGTTCCGCGGGCGATCATGGACAGCAGGGAGGACTTGCCCACGCCGGATCCGGCGAAGAGTCCCATGCGCTGGCCCTTGCCAACGGTGGTGAGTGTGTCCAGGACCCGGACCCCCAGCTGGAGGGGTTCGGTGATCCGGGAACGCTGCATCGCCGAAGGAGTGTCGTGGTCCAGGGGAACGTACTGCTCTACCTGCAGCGGGCCTTTGCCGTCGATCGGCCGGCCGAGTCCGTCGATGACCCGTCCGAAAAGTCCGTTCCCGGTCGGAACGCGCATCGGCATGCCTTTGGACCGCGCGGGGCTGCCCGCGGTGAGTCCGGCGAGGCGGCCGAAGGGCATGCAGCGGATGCCGTCCCGGGTCGCGGCGACAACTTCGGCGTCGACTGCGCTTTCCGGGGCACCCAGGCTGACCAGGTCGCCCACGGCGCAGTCCAGCCCGGTAACCTCCACGCTGAGTCCGACGACGGTGGAGACTTTGCCGACCCGCTGCGGACGGGCCGCGGCCAGGGCCTGGCTGAAAGCTTCCGGGTTGGGCCGCCAGCTGGCTGGCTGCTTGGCACGGTGCTGCTCGCGGCGCCGCTCGCGGCGGGTCGCCGGCGCTTCACCGGCTGCGGTGTCCTGCCCCTGAACTGCGGCGGGCGATGCCGTGAGCGTCATGCCGGTTCCCCCAGCAGGGCAGCCTTGGCACGGGCCAGGGCAGAAGCAAGGGTGGCATCCAGGAAGCCGTCTGGGAATTCGGTAACCGCGTCTCCGCGCTGCAAGCCGGAATCCGGGGTGAAGATAACCGCAGCATTGTTCAGCGTGTCATTGTCCAGGACCGCCAGATCGGCCGGGTGCATCCGCACGGTGTGCACCAGCCGTGTATCAACTCCGGCGAGGGCCCGGTCCAGCGCGGCGCGGGCTGAGGACTCGCCATTGGCCAGTTCGCGGCCCAGCAGTGCTTCGGCCAGTTCCAGCGCAGCGGCGGCCAGGGAATCCTGGATTTCGAAGACGTTCGGGACCGTGAGCTGGGCCAGGCTCTGTTCCGCGGCGTTGAGCAGCTGCAGCGCGTGGTCGGCGCGGGCGCGGAGGGCAGCTGTTTCGGCGTCGAACCTGGTTTTCAGTTCCGTCCGCAGGCGCGCTGTCTCGGCAGCGGCTGCATGCATCCCCGCCGCGTAGCCCGCGGCATGGCCCTGCGCCCTCCCCAGCTCGGCGGCATGTTCAACCCCATGGCCGCCGAGGGAGGGGTAGGCCATCCGCGAGAACGTGCGTTCCGGGGACTCAGTAGACATACTCTTCCTCGTCCGCGTGGTGGATGGTGATCGCGCCCTGGGCCTCCAGATCGCGGATCGCCCGGACGATCGTGGCGCGGGCCTCCTCCACCTGGGACAGGCGGGCCGGACCCGACACTGCGATTTCGTCGTCGAGAATCTCCCGGTTGCGTTCGGAAACGTTGCTGCGGATGGTCTCCAGCACCGTCTCGTTGGCGCCCTTCATGGCCAGCGCCAGCACCCCGGCGTCGATGCCGCGCAGCACCAGCTGCACGTCGCGGCGTTCGAGCTTGGTGAGGTCGGCGAAGGTGAGCATGCGCGAACGCACTTCCTCGGCCAGCTCCGGGTCGCGGGCGTCCAGGGCGTCCAGCAGGGCGCGCTCGGTGGCGGCGTCGGCCCGGTTGATAATGTCAACCAGCGGCTGGATACCGCCGATCTGGTCGGCTGCCTCGCGGGCAGCGCCGACGGCCGTGGCACGGGCCTTGAGCGTTTCGGCAACGATCCGGATCGCCTCCGGCGTTGCCCGGGACATGTTGGCGATGCACTGCGCGACTTCGGTGCGCAGCTCTTCGGGGAAACCGCCGATCACGGCGGAGGCCCGCTGCGGACGCATGTGCGCCAGGACCAGGGCGATGGTCTGCGGCAGTTCGTTTTCCAGGAGGCTGACAATCTGGGCGGCCTCGGCGCGTTCGAGGAATTCGAAGGATTTGCCCGCCATGGAGGAGGCCAGCCGGTCCATCACGCCGGAGGCACGTTCGGTGCCGAAGGAGGCCTCGAGCAGGCCCATGGCGACGTCGCGGCCACCGTGGGCACGGCGGCGTCCGTCCACCGTCATTTCGTAGAACTCGTTAATGACGTTTTCGACGACGGCTACGTCCACCCGGCGCAGGTTCACGATTTCGGCGGCCAGTTCCTGGGCCTCGGCTTCGGTGAACTGCTGCAGCACGGTGGCCGCCCGGGAGGTCTCGAGCTGCATCAGGACGACGGCGGCCTTCTGCATGCCGCTCATCTTGGGCAGGGCGGGGCTGGGCGCCTGTGCCCGCAGGGCCGGAACAGCTGCGGTCGGGGCTTCCGGCGCAGTCAGCCTGGCGTCGGGTTCCGGAACGGTGGCCAGGGCGGTTCCCGATTGCTGCTCGCTCATACCCGCTGCCCCTCATCCATGAAGTTACGCAGGTAATCCGCGGTGCGGACCGGGTCCTGAAGGGCGAGGTGGTCAAGTTCTTCGAGTTTGCGTTCGGAGTCCGCGGCGTTGGCCACGATGCGGAGCGATGCCGTGTCAACCGCCGGTTCCAGGGCTTTCTTGACCGGTTCCTGCCCAATCATTGCCAGACCGGCCGGCGGGGCCAGCGGATCAAGCTCGGGCAGGATGCCGATGTCCACGGATTGGCGGTTCTGCCGGCGGGACCGCAGGGCGTAGGCGACCAGGGCCAGGATGACGGCCAGGACGATTCCTGCGGCCAGGATGCTGGTGCGCAGCAGTTCAGCGCGCCGTTCGGCTTCCTCGGCGGCTTCGGCTGCCGCAAGGGCCTCCTGCGCAGCCTCGGCTCCGCTGGCGTTGAAGGCAACCATTTCCACGGTCAGTTCATCCCCGCGGGCTTCGTTGATGCCGGCGGCGTTGGCCACCAGGGCGCGGAGGTCCGCTACGTTCATACCCGCTGCGGTGGCGGAGTTCAGGGCAACGGAGATGGTCTGGCGGTTGAGCGCGCCGGCAGGGATGTCGCGGGTCTCGGTGACCTTGTTGACGGCGTTGTTCTTGGTGCTGGATTCGGAGGTGTAGTTGCCGTCGTCGTTTCCGCCGTCGGGCACTGCAATGTTGTCCGGTCCCAGGATGCCGGCGGCGGTGTTGCCGTTGCCGCCGGCGTATTCCTCGGTGGTGGTGGCTTCGTTCAGCGCCGGGTTGCCCTCCGGGTTGGTGAAGGTTTCCTCCACCCGGTTGGCGGATTCGTAACTCATGTCCGCAGCGACGGCCACGGTGGCATTGCCGGGGCCAACCACGCGGTCAAGCATGCCCTGGACGGAGGCGGAGATCCGCTGCTCGTAGTCCGTGGCCTGCTTGTCTGCCGTACCCGTGGCGCCAACGCCGACGGCGGAAAGGACGGTCCCGGACGCGTCGATGACCGCCACGTTGGTGGCCTTCATCCCGTCAATTGCCGCAGAGGTGAGGTGGACGATCGCCTGGACCTGGTCTCCGGTCAGCGTGACTCCGTTCTCCGTCTCGATGAACACGGAGGCCGTGGGGTCCACCTTTTCCGAGACAAAAACTGTCTCTTCGGGGAGGGCAAGCTGCACGGAAGCGGTTTTTACGCCGTTGAGCGCACCGACGGTTTTCGCCAGTTCGCCTTCGAGGGCGCGCTTGTAGGTCACGGACTGCTGGAATTCGGAGGACGTGACGCCCATGTTGTCCAGCAGCGAATAGCCTCCGGTGGAGGAGGCCGGCAGCCCGGCACCGGCAGCCTTCAGCCGCTGGTTATATACGTGCTGTTCCGGCACCATGATGGTGCCGCCGCCCGCAGCGATCTCGTAGGGCACGCCGTCGGCCTGGAGCTGCTCGACGATGGTGTTGGCGTCAGAGGCCTGCAGCCCGGAGAACAGCGGCGTGTAGGAAGGCTTGGTGGCCCAGCTGGCCAGGGCGAAGATTCCCAGGGCCAGGACGGCGATGCCGATCAGTGCCAGCGTCTTCTGCGCCAGGGTGAACTGGCCGATGGTTTTTCCCAGACGGCCGAAAGCCGCGTTCACCTGCGTCATCAGGCCTGCATCCGCATGATTTCGTTGAACGCATCAACGCTCTTGTTGCGCACGGCCGCCACGAGTTCGAGCGTGACGGAGGCGCGGGTGGAGGCAATCGAGGCGGCGTGGATATCGTTCAGGTCACCGGTAACGGCCTGCACCGCAAGCTCCTTGGAAGTGGAGGAAAGCTGCTGGACGTTGTCCACCGCTCCGGCAAGGGAGGTCGCGAAACCGGAACCGTCCGTGGCCGGCGCGGATGCGGCAGTGTTCTCAAGATACGCAGTGGGCAGTGTGCCGGAAACGGCGCCGATGGCGGGAATAGGCATCAGGAGCGTCCAATCTGGAGTGCAGCTTCGTAAGTGGCTTTGGCCCGGTCAACGACGGCGGCGTTGGCCTCGTAGCCACGCTGCGCCATGATCAGCGCGCTCATCTGCTCGGACATATCGATGTCCGGGTAGCGGACGTAGCCTTCGGCATCGGCAAGGGCATGGTTGGGCTCGTAGACCATGCGGCCTTCGGCGCTGCCGTATTCCACCCCGGAAACGTAGACGCCGGTGTTCTCGGCGCCTTCCTGGGCCACCACGTAGCGGGCCTGGAACGCCGACCCATCGGTGCTGGAGGCGTTGTTCATGTTCGCCAGGTTGTCCGAGACCGCGTCGAGCCATTTGCGGTGGACGGTGAGGGCGGAACCTGCGATCCCGATAGCGTCAAAGGTCATTACTGGCTCCTCATTGCGGTGCGGAGGGAGTTGGCCTCTCCCCCGACTGCCTGGGCCGCGAACTGGAAGCGCAGCACGGTGTCGATATTGGAAAGTGTCTCGGTGTCCAGGTTGACGTTGGAACCGTCCAGCCGGGTGGGCTCCAGGGACCGTGCGGTGGATGCTTCGGTAAAGCTGGCGCTGCCCGCCTTGACCGACTTCGCCAGGGCATCCTCGAAGCTGACGCGCTGGGCGTGGTAGCCGGGCGTGTTCACATTGGCGATGTTGTTCGCAATGGCACGCTGGCGCAGGGAGAGGCCATTGAGGGCACTCTGGAGTGCAACCGAAGACACGGAATCGAACACAGGGAAAACCCGCTTCTTATGGGGGGACAGAGCGGCCGATCCGTGGCCTGTTGCAGTGAGCTATCCATGCTCACTGGTGGCTATCGGCGGATTACTCGAATATGTAAGTACTTTGCCCCAGGCTCTAGGTAGTTGCCCGCCAATAAGCGAGTAGAAAAAGGAAGCAGGTTTGAAGAAGCCTGTCCTCCCGCTCCACAGGTAACGTGGCAGGGCGGCTTGGTTTTGCGGGCTGCACCTGAACGGGCACGCGATGAAACTAAGGGAGAAACCATGAGCACGGCCACGGACCGGTCCACACAGTCGCCGGATGTACCTCCTGCGGACCGTCATGATCTCATCAGGGTGCTGGGCGCACGGGAGAACAACCTCAAGGACATCAACGTCGAGATTCCCAAACGCCGCCTGACCGTTTTCACCGGGGTTTCCGGCTCAGGCAAGAGCTCCCTGGTCTTCGCCACCATTGCCGCTGACTCCCAGCGGATGATCAATGAGACCTACAGTGCCTTCCTCCAGGGGTTTATGCCCTCATTGTCCCGCCCCGATGTGGACAAGCTGGAAGGGCTCACCACGGCGATCATCGTGGACCAGGAACGGATGGGCGCCAACCCGCGCTCCACGGTGGGGACCGCGACCGATGCCAACGCCATGCTGCGCATCCTGTTCAGCCGGCTCGGCGACCCGCACATCGGTTCCCCCAACGCGTATTCGTTCAACGTCCCTTCGGTGAAGGCAAGCGGCGCGATCACCGTGGAACGCGGCGGCAAGACCAAGGCAGAGAAGGCCACCTTCAACCGCCTCGGCGGGATGTGTCCACGCTGCGAGGGCATGGGCTCGGTCAGCGACTTTGACCTGACGGCGTTGTACGACGATTCCAAGTCGATCCTGGAGGGTGCGCTGACCATCCCCGGTTACAGCATGGATGGCTGGTACGGGAGGATCTTCAGCAACACCGGCCTGTTCGATGCCTCCAAACCGATCAACCGGTTCACGAAGAAGGAACTGCATGCCCTGTTGTACCAGGAGCCGACCAAGCTCAAGGTCGAGGGCATCAACGTCACGTTCGAAGGCCTGATCCCAAAGATCCAGAAGTCCATGCTGTCCAAGGACCGCGAAGCGATGCAGCCGCACATCCGTGCCTTTGTGGAGCGGGCGATTACGTTCTCCACCTGCCCGGACTGCGGCGGCACCCGCCTGGCCCCGGAAGCACTCTCCTCCAGGATCAAGGGCAAGAACATCGCTGACCTGTGTTCCATGCAGATCAGCGATCTGGCGCAGTGGGTCCGGGAGCTGGAGGAGCCGTCCGTCGCTCCCCTGCTCACCGGGCTGCAGCACCTGCTGGATTCCTTCACGGAGATCGGGCTCGGCTATCTCTCCCTGGAGCGCCCCGCGGGGACGCTCTCCGGCGGCGAGTCGCAGCGGACCAAGATGATCCGGCACCTCGGCTCCTCCCTGACCGATGTCACGTATGTTTTCGATGAACCAACCATCGGGCTGCATCCGCACGACATTGAACGGATGAACCAGCTTCTCCTGCAGCTGCGGGATAAGGGCAACACGGTCCTGGTGGTGGAGCATAAACCGGAAATGATTGCGATTGCGGACCATGTGGTGGATCTGGGCCCCGGCGCCGGCACCGGCGGCGGGGAGATTTGCTTCCAGGGCACGGTGGAAGGCCTTCGAGCCGCCGACACCATCACCGGCCGCCACCTTGATGACCGGGCCCAGCTGAAACCGGGCGTGCGGCAGCCCTCCGGTGCCCTGGAAGTCCGCGGCGCCTCCACCAACAATCTCCAGGACGTCGACGTCGATATTCCGCTGGGCGTGTTCTGTGCGCTGACAGGTGTTGCAGGGTCCGGCAAGAGTTCCCTCATCCGGGGTTCGGTCGCGGGACGCGAGGGCGTCGTCGTGATTGACCAGAGCGGGATCAAAGGTTCCCGCCGCAGCAACCCGGCTACCTACACAGGGCTGCTGGAGCCGATCCGCAAGGCCTTCGCCAAGTCAAACGGCGTGAAACCGGCACTGTTCAGTTCCAACTCGGAAGGCGCCTGCCCGGTCTGCAACGGCGCCGGCGTGATCTATACCGACCTCGGTGTGATGGCCACGGTCGAGTCCACCTGTGAGGAGTGCGGCGGCAAGCGGTTCCAGGCGCAGGTGCTGGAGTACACCCTGGGCGGGCGGAACATCGCCGAGGTCCTGGCCATGTCCGTCACCGAGGCGGAGGAATTCTTCAGCGGGGGTGAAGCCCGGACTCCGGCGGCGCACAAGGTGCTGTCCCGGCTCGCAGACGTGGGGCTGGGATACCTGAGCCTGGGCCAGCCGCTCACTACCCTTTCGGGCGGTGAACGGCAGCGCCTGAAGCTCGCCTCACAGATGGCGGAGAAGGGCGATATCTACGTCCTGGACGAACCCACCACGGGCCTGCACCTGGCCGACGTTGAGCAGCTGCTGGGACTGCTGGACCGGCTGGTCGAATCCGGTAAGTCGGTGATCGTGATTGAACACCACCAGGCGGTCATGGCCCACGCGGACTGGATCATCGACATGGGTCCGGGTGCCGGGCACGACGGCGGCCGGATTGTGTTCGAGGGAACGCCGGCAGATCTGGTGGCATCGCGGGCCACGCTCACCGGGGAACACCTGGCCGCATACGTGGGGGCCTGACCCAGCGGGCCGGGTCCTGCCTGCGGGCGGGACCGGTTTGTTGCCCCCTGGCCTGTGTCCGGAACCTTGTTTTCTGCGGCTAGCCCGCGACGTCGAGGTACACGGCTCCACCGGAGGAAACCGAGGGGACGCTGCGGATCAGTTCAGCCTGCCGGCGGATCATCCGGGATTCGTTGCGCAGCTGCTGGTAGGCACGCTGCTGCGCCATGGCGAGGAGCCGGGCGCGGGTGGCGTACTGGGCAGGCAGCGGACCGAGGTCGTGCGGCGGGTGCCAGGAGCTGGCGACACTGCGGGCCTGTTCCTGGACGGTGGTCCCGTTCATAAAAGCCTCGAGATTGTCCTCAAGCTGTGTGAGGACCTCATCCCAGCGCTCGAGGTCTGTGGGAATCACTTCTCCCGTATCAGAAAGTTCCACAGGTTCAGCCGACACCGAGGGTCCCGCCTGTTCCGGCCGGGGACGGTGCGGGCGCGTGGGTGGGGAGCTGGGCGGCGGCCTCGTGCCAGGCTGCGCGCAGCGGTTCCAGCAGGTTGATGCACTCGCGGGTTATCGCCGGGTTGTGCTGCAGGTTCGCCTCAACCATGGCCTTCATCACGTAGCCGTAAATGGCCTGGAGATTCTCGCCGCCCTCCCACTCGTCGACCTTGAGGGTTCCGCTGAGCTCGGCAACGATCGCCTGGGCATGGATCAGCTGCTCGGAGGCGGCCGGCCAGTTTCCGGCCTGCTGGGCGGCTTCGGCCCGGTTCAGGTCCAGCAGCATCCGGTCGTAAAGCATGGTCAGCAGCCGGACCGGAGAGGCGGACATGACGGCGTCCCGGATGTATTCGGCGCGTTTGGCCTGCAGTCCGTAACTCACGGTCACTTGCTGCCCGAGTTGGAGCTATTGAGCGCAGCCAGCTGGCCGGTCAGCCAGTCCTGCTGGGTCTGCAGCTGGCTGAGTTTCACTTCAAGGTTCCCCCAGATCAGTTTGAGCGTGGATTCACGGCTGGCCAGCCGGCGGTCCCAATCTTCGATCTGGGTGTTCAACGCTTTGAGCACCGACTCCTGGCCGGTGATCCGCTGGGTGATGAGGCCGTCATACTTGTCCGAGGCCACTTTGCCGGCGGCCTCAACGCGGCCTGCGATGACCTGCAAGGCGGCCTGGGTCTTCACCGGGTCGGCTTCCATGGCCGCCGCGAACTTCTCGGCATCGAACTCGACGGTGCCGTCTTTAGTGATGACGACGCCGATCTCCGACGGTGAGCGGCCGTCCAGCGGTGAGGTGGCGGCTTCCATCAGCTGGCGCTTAATGTCCCGGATGCCGGCATCGCCGGTAAACAGTCCACCAGAGGCGCTGCTGCTGCCGGAACTGGTGGAGACCGAAACCGCACTGTTCTTATTGATGAAGGCAAACACATCGGCCAGTCCTGCGACCAGGTCTGCGGCGACCTTGGAAATGGCTTCATCGTCCCGGGCAACGGTCAGGGTAACGGCGGTGTTGGCCGGCGTATTGGCCGCCAGGGTGATATCCACCCCGGGCATCAGGCCCTTGAAAGTATTGGTGGAAGAGGTGATCTCCTGCGCGGCCGGGGTGCCGGCCCAGAGGGTGAGCTTGGCATCCTGACCCGGTTTGAGGACGTCCAATGCCCCGCCATCCAGGCTGGCAGTGAAGGCACCTTCGGTTCCGGTCTTCGTCGCAGTGAACTGCACCCGATACTGCTGGACACCGTCAACGCTGCCAGTGGCGATTTTGACTCCGGTGACGCCGAGGTTGGCCTTGTTCACCTCGCTGATGACTTCATCCATGGATTTGTCCGTGGTGTCGAAGGAGGTGGTGGTTCCATTCGCGGAGATGGCCAACACGCTCGCCGATGGCCAGGCTGCCATGGCTTTGGAGAGTGAGACCTGTGCGGTGGCGGTCTGGGTCACGGAGACATCCAGCGAGCCCGCTGCCGCTCCAGCACCGATTGTGGTGGTGACCTTGTCTGAACTGCTGGTGGCCATATAGAGGTCGGTTCCGGCAGGTTTGGCCGTCTTGGAGGCAGCTTCGGCCAGGGAGGCGATCTTGGCGTTCAGCGACTGCAGCGCCGTGGTGAAGAGCTGGGTGGTCGTGACTTTGTTCTTGAGCAGCAGCTGCGGCCGGGCTTCGATGTCCATAAGCTGCTTGATCATCTCGGTGGTCTTGATACCGCTGATGATCCCGTCGATGCCTAGCGCCATGCCGATGCTCCTAAAAGGTGTCCCTCCGGTGCCACCGGGAGGTCTTGGTAAAACACTTCAGGCAGGGAACGGGCTGGCGGGAAAAGTGTGAGGTCCAAGTCATTCTTCTCCCGCCAGCGGCCATTCACCTGCCGGTCAAGCGGTTAGTGCTTGTGCGGTGCTGCCGGGGGCCGCACCGCGGATGAATCCGCTATTACTGCAGGAGCTGCATCACGCCGGAGTTCATCTGGTTGGCCTGGGCCAGCATTGCGGTAGCGGCCTGGGAGAGGATCTGGGACTTGGTGAAGTTACCCATTTCCGCTGCCATGTCGGTGTCGCGGATGCGGGAGTTGGCGGCCGAGAGGTTCTCGACAGACACCGCGATGGAGCGTGCGGTGGATTCCAGGCGGTTCTGCTGTGCACCCAGGTCTGCGCGCGCTCCGGAAACAGCCGTGATGTGCGTATCCAGAGTTTCAATGGCCGCGGAGGCCAGGACCTGGTTTGCAGGCTGGTCAGCGCCCACGGTGATGTCGATACCCTTCACAGCGGTAGCTACTGCTTCAATGTCGGTCAGCGTGATGGTGATTTCGTTGGTCGCAGCCGCATTGCCTTCCGAACCGACCTGGATCTTCAGCGCATTGGCCGGCAGGGACGCAGCATTCGTCAGCAGGTTGATGCCGTTGAAGTTGGTTCCCTTTGCGATGCGGTCCAGCTCACCACCCAGTGCGGTGATTTCCTTCTGGATGGCCGTACGAGACTCGCTATTGTTCGTAGCACTCGCGCCCTGTACGGACAGGTCACGAACGCGGTTCAGGATGTTGTGCACCTCAGTCAGGGCGCCTTCAGCGGTCTGGATGAGGCTGATGCCGTCCTGCGCGTTGCGGCCAGCCTGGGTCAGGCCGGAGATCTGATTCTTCAGGCCTTCGGAGATAGCCAGACCGGCAGCATCGTCAGCCGCACGGTTGATGCGCAGACCGCTGGAGAGGCGCTCCACCGACTTGGCCTGGTTCGCCTGGTTCAGGTTCAGGTTACGCATCGCGTTGAGCGACGAGGTGTTAGTTGCAATTGTGAAACCCATGATGAATTCCTCCGTGAGTGGGCGATAACTACGAGGCCCATCCGTGGGCCTCTACCCGTAGTTATCGACCCTCCCTGCGCGGGTGTTAGGAATTCAGGAAAGTTATTTCCGGTCTTTTGAGACCTGAGACACAGCAGCTGCAGTAATTAGGACACAGCAGTGTTCAGCAGGCCGTGTCCACCCGGGGCAGCGAACCCGGTGGGATGGAAATGCGGGTCGTGGCGGGTGAGCCCGCCGGCAGTCCATTCCGCCACCGAGGACAGGTAGGCGTTCCGCCGGGCCGGGGAAATCCGGGACTCAATCGGAGCCGGGGTGCCGGTATCCGAGTAATGGGTACCCAGACCGTCGCGCAGCAGGCGGACCGCTTCGGCGCGCTGCTGGGAGACCGCGGAGTGGGTAGCTCCCAGCTCAGCGGCCAGCTCCTTCACGGACCGGTCATGGAAGTAGACCTGCTCCACGATGTAGCGCATCTTCTCCGGCAGGGCAGCGACAGCTGCCCGCAGATACTTCATATTCTCGGCATTCAATACCGAGCCTTCCGGCGACGGCAGGTCGCTGACCAGGGAATCTGAGGCGGCATCATCAAGGTGGGACACAGTGCGTGAGGCGTCCGACAGGGCGTCCTCGGCGGTACTGCGGTCAACACCCAGGGCAGAAGCAATTTCATCGACCTTCGGGCTCCGTCCGAGCGCCCCAGTCAGAGCTTCCTTTACTGCCAGTGTTTCCTTGATGCGTTTCCGTGCCGTCCGGGTAGCCCAGTCGTTCGAGCGCATCTCGTCGGCGAAAGCGCCAACGATGCGCCGGCGCGCGTACGCACCGAAGGGCACACCCAGCTCCGCATTAAACGAGTCAGCAGACGTGATCAGGGCTATTGCCCCGACCGATGCCAAATCGTCCCGGGAGAGATGTGTCACCTTGGCACACACCTCTGAGACCAGATATCCGACCAGCGGTAAGTTCTCCACAACCAGCCGGTTGCGTTCTTCACGATTCAAAATATGGACCCCCAAGTCCTTGTTCCCCAACAAAATACGCTTGCCGTTAGGACAGAGGCTGAGTCCTCCGGGAGATTCCATACTTTGGCGTAATACGTGCAACATACCACTAACATTGGTAGTGCAACCGCCGATAGGTGTGTCTGACGGATTAAAAGTTTTTCGGCCTGTGAAGGCGGGTGTCTTGAAACCGTTGCAGGATGTGATTCCGCATCCATCGGAAGACAAAACACTCGCGTAGACCGCAGGAGGTGAGCTAGACATGGGTACCCAGAAACTGTCCGCATTACTCTGGGAAGAACGGGAGCTGTTGGAGCTCCTGACCTTCAAGCTCGAGGAAGAACAGCTGCTCCTGACCTCAGGGAAAACGCGCTGGCTCCAGCACGCCACCCGGGAAGTGGAGCAGGTCCTTGACCGCCTGCGAATCGCGAATCTGGCCAGGACGGTGGCCGTTTCCGAACTCGCGGAGGAGTGGGGCATAGCCGAAGATGCAACTCTTCGGCAGATCATTGCCGCCGCGCCTCCAGGACCGTGGACTGAGATTTTCACGGCCCATCTTCAGGCAATGACGGAACTTACCGTGAGGATCCGCGACCTGCGGGACACGAACGAACAGTTCCTCCGTACGGCTGCGCGTTCCGCCCAGGAAACCCTCGCGGGCCTGGGCACGGAGAGCAAAACGTACACCTCCAGCGGCAACTCTGCCGGCCCGGGGAACAGCGCCCGCATAGTGGACAAGCAACTCTAGAGACCGTGAACAAAGGAATCATCACGCCATGAGCACCTTCAGCGGCCTGAACACCGCGTACTCCGGTCTGAGCGCAGCCCGTAGGGGACTCGACGTCGTCGGGCAGAACATCGCCAACGTCAACACACCGGGCTACACCCGCCAGCGGGTCACCACCTCGGCCATGGGCGGTGCCTCCATCGCCGGCAGGTTCTCCACCGGACCAGCGGTGGGGCAGGGCGTTTCCATTGACGGAATCGCCCGGCTCGGCAGCATGCAGCTGGATACCCGAGTGCGGGCGACCGCCGCGGCCTCCGGGTTTTCCGCGGTGCGCGCCAATGCCCTGTCCAGCCTGGAAACCAGCCTGAACGAACCCGGGAAGAACGGCATTTCCGCCTCCCTGACTGAGTTCTGGGCAGCCTGGCAGGGTGTGTCCAACAAGCCCGGGGACGAGGCAGCCGCCACCGCGCTGATCGGCCAGGCCACGATCCTCGCCCAGCAGATCTCCACCGGGTACGAGGCAGTGGAGGACCAGTGGACCGGCGCCTACAAACAGCTCAAGGATATGGAGGCGGAGCTGAACGGCACCGCCTCGCAGATCGCTTCCCTGAATGCGCAGATCCGCACCACGCAGGCCTCCGGCGGGAGCGCCAACGAGCTGATTGACCAGCGGAATGCCCTGACCACCACCATTGCCGCCCTTGCCGGCGGCACGGTCCGCGAGTCGGAAAACGGCATGGTGGACGTGTTGATTGACGGTAACGCCATTGTCTCCGGGGATATCGTCCGCCCGGTACAGGTTGCCGGTGGGATCGCCATGGGCGGCGAAGCCCCGCGCCTGGAATGGAGCCACCGCCCCGGAACCAACATGGCGGCCAGCGGCGAAATCGCCGGCGCGCTCAGCCTGCTCGCTCCGGCATCCGATGGCGGCACCCTCACCGCCGCGGCGGAGGGCTACAACAACTTCGCTAAAACCCTGGCCACGGCTGTCAACGGGGTCCACAACGGCGGCACCAACACCGCCGGAACGGTGCTGGGCGATTTCTTCAGTCACAGCACCGATCCCGCTGCCCTCTCGCTGAAGGTCATCCCCACCGGCGCGGCAGGCATCGCCACCGGTGCGGCCGGCCAGGGAGCGAAAGACAACTCCGTGGCCGACGCCATCGCGCAGCTGGGCGCCGGGAAAAACTCACCCGACTCGGCCTGGGCCAACTTTGTCAGCGGCATTGGCGCCAGCACCCGGGTGGAGATGCAGCAGGCGGAACTCGCCGGCGTCGCTGCCTCCGCCGCCGTCGGCATGCAGCTTTCCAACTCCTCGGTGGACCTGGACGAAGAAAACCTGAATCTGCTCGCCTATCAGCACGCCTACCAGGGTGCTGCGCGGGTCATGACAGCCATTGATGAAATGCTCGACACCCTGATTAACCGCACCGGCATTGTGGGAAGGTAACCCGTGATTTCCCGTACCTCGAACCTGACGCTGACGCGAAACGCCCAGCAGAACCTGCAGGCGAACATCTCCCGGCTGGCCAAGCTCCAGGAGCAGGCACAGACCTCGGCCGCCATCACCCGGCCGTCGGACAATCCTTCGGGCACCGCCGACGCCCTGAAGGTCCGCGGCGAGATCCGCGCCAACGCACAGTACAAAAGCAACATCGCCGATGCGAACAGCTGGCTCGCCACCGTCGATGCCGCTATGACCCGCGCGACGGACATCCTCACCCGGATCAAGGACCTGGCAATCACCGGCGCAACGGCGACTGCCACCCCGGCCAACAAGGCCGCCATCGCCACCGAGCTGGAAGGCCTGAAAGCGGACCTGCTGGCGCAGGCCAACACCTCCTACCTGGGCCGGAATATTTTTGCCGGGAACTCCGACGCGGGGGCCGCAGTCAAAGTGGATTCCACTGTCGACCCGGCAACCTACACCTTCACGGGTGCCGCTGACGGACCAGTGACCCGGCGGCTGGATGCGAACACCACGGTCCAGGTTGATGCCAGCGCAGCAGCTGTCTTCGGCGACGTCTTTACCAAGCTGGATTCCCTGGTTGCCGATTTGCGGACCAACGGGGACATCAGCGGACACCTGTCCGGCATCGATGCGAGCAGGGACAATGTGCTCTCGCAGCAGACCGACGTCGGCATCCGCCATGCCCGTGTGCTGAAAGCAGAGGAAAACAACATGGAGCAGGCAGTCAGTTTGGAATCCCGGCGCTCCGGCATCGAGGACCTGGACACCGCGCAGGTCATCATGGACCTGAAACTTCAGGAACTGGCGTACCAGTCCTCCCTGGCCGTCACGGCCAAGGTCCTGCAGCCCACCCTGATGGATTTCCTGCGATGAGCACCGTGACGCCGGTGGTTTTCCTCACCCCTCCCCCGGGACTCGAACCCATCACAGCGTTCGATCTGGCCGATGTGGATGGGGCCACCGGATTGTACTCGCTGACCGGCGCGGACGTTTCCGCCGGGCAGCGCCGCTTCTATGCGATTGATGCCTCCGTGTACCTGCCCGACTACAACCCGGAAATTGCCGACGAGCAGGCGGCCCAGCTGGGCCTCCAGGATCCGGCCGATGCCCGTGTCCTGGTGGTAGCCAACCCGTCCGACGGCGGCACCACCGTGAATCTGCTGGCCCCGGTCATCATCAACACACGGACCTGGCAGTGCGCACAGGTCATCCTGGAAGGCGGCGACTGGCCGCTGCGGGCTCCGTTGGAAGCCAACGCTGCAGCCTGAGTCCTGGACCCCCTGATATAAGAAAGGCGGCCCTCCCCTCCGGGAAGGCCGCCTTTCTGCTGTACTGCTGTGGCTGTTCTACCGCGGTGCCTTGGGGCCCGCGGCTGCTAGGCGAAGTCGGACGTCGCCGGATCGGCGCCGAAGCGGGTGCCGTTGTCCAGGGCGTTGACCGCGTCGATGTCCTCGTCGGCCAGCTTGAGGTCCAAGGCCGCCCAGTTCTCCTGGATCCGGGATTCGGTCACGGACTTCGGAATCACGATGTTGCCGAGCGCCAGGTGCCAGGCGATGACCACCTGGGCCGGCGTGGCGCCGTCGTACTTCGCTGCAATTTCCTGCAGGACCGGGTCATCGAGCAGGCCCTGGCCGGAGCCGAGCGGAGAGTAGGACTCGTGGCGGATGCCGTGCTTGGCCTCGAACTCGCGCAGTTCCTTCTGGGCCAGGTATGGGTGCGTTTCCACCTGGTTGAGGACGGGAACAACGCCGGTGGCGTCGATGATTTCCTGCAGCGCCTCGACCGTAAAGTTGCAGACGCCGATGGACTTGACCCGGCCGGACTTCTGCAGCTCAACGAGGGCCTTCCAGGTGTCCACGTACTTGCCCTGCTTCGGCTGCAGCCAGTGGATCAGGTACAGGTCCAGGTATTCCAGGCCCAGGCGCTCCATGGAGGCGTCGAAGGCGGCCAGGGTTTCCTCGTAGCCCTGGTCGGCGTTCCAGACCTTGGTGGTGATGAACAGGTCTTCCCGCGGCAGGCCGGAGGCTGCAATGGCCCGGCCTACGCCGGCTTCGTTGCCGTAGATCTTGGCCGTGTCGATGTGGCGGTAGCCCGCTTCGAAAGCCATGCCCACGGTCTTCTCCGCGAGTTCGTCCTCAACCCGCCAGACGCCGTAGCCGAGCTGGGGGATGGTATTGCCGTCGATGAACGTCACAAGTGGGGATGTAGTCATGGTCACCATCCTGCCCGCACTTCGGCGCCGCCGTGACCAAACGGAGCCGAAGTTTGCTGGCCGCGAAATTTTGTCCCGCAGCCGGCAACGGAGAAAAAGGACGTCCAGGCGGCCGCTAAACCGGTGAACCGCCGGCCTGGTCCGCGGCGAGAACGCGTTCGGCCTCGGCAATATCCTGTTCCACGAGCTGTGCGCGGCGGCGCACGTTTTCGACGCCGGAGGACGCAATCCCCCAGCGTTCCCCTTCCAGCCTCGACATTGCCGCCGCTTCCGCGGTGGCCGCGAGCGAATTGCCCGACCGGGACAGGGCGCGGTGGACCGCGATCATCCGGCCCGGGATGTCCTGCCCGGAGCTGGGGCACTGTCCCTGGGCATGGGCGCAGACCGCGCGGACGCGCGGCAGAAGGCCGGAGAGTTCATTGGCTACGAGTGCCAGCTCGTTATAGAGCGCATCGTCCTCGACGCCCTCCAGCATTTGGTGGTAACGGTCCAGCCCGCGGGTGAAGCGGTCGTGGGCGCGGCGCCACACACCCTTGCCGAGTTCGACGTCGTCCTTGCGCCCCTGCCGGGCTGCTGCGAAAAGTGCCATCCTGCGGGAAATTCTACAGATACTGTCCGGGACCCGCGTGGGGCTCGATCCGTCCGCCCGAGCCGGGACCCTGCCGCTGCTGGCCCGGGACGCTACCGGCACGGCGCGGTTCGCCGTCTTCCCCGACCACCACGCCCGGGGCCAGGACCGTGCCGGGCGGCAGCTGGCGCAGCTGAAGACGGCCCTGCAGCTGCTGGTTGGCGGTCTGCTGGGCTGCGATGGCGGTCTGGATGCCGCGGAACAGTCCTTCCAGCCAGCCCACCAGCTGCGCCTGGGCAATGCGCAGCTCGGCGTCGGTCGGCGTCGCGTCCTCCAGGAACGGCAGATTGATCCGCTGCAGTTCGGTGACGAGCTCCGGAGCCAGACCGTCGTAAAGTTCCTTGAGCGACCGCTCATGGATTTCCGCCAGACGGTTCCGGGCCGCGTCATCGAGAGGCGCGTTGCGCACTTCTTCGAGGAGCTGTTTGATCATGGTGCCGATCCGCATGACCTTCGCGGGCTCATCCACCAGTTCGTTCAGCTTTGCGGGACCGTTCTTGTCCTGGGAACCGTCGCTGTCGGCCTGGCTGTCGGTGCCTTGTCCGGCACCCGGCGCTGCAGGGTCCTGGGACCGGCCCTGCGGCGGAGCGGTGGCGGAGCGGGTACCGGTACCGTCCCGCTCCGGGGACTGGGCCGTCTCTCCGGCCGGAGCCGCAGGGGCCTGTGCCCCGGGGACGGCCGCAGATCCGTTCTGTTCAGTCATGGATTAATGCTCTCACGCTTGGGGCGGGTTGTTCCGGGCTTCAGTCGCTTTCAAGCTCTTCCTGCCGCTTTTCGGCATACTCACCATTGGGACTCAGGCCGGGCGCGTACTGACCGGCGTTGAGCTGGCCCGAAGTGTAGTGGCGCGAATCGAACTCGGGGCCGGAGTCCTGATTCTTCTGGGGGAGGTTGACGTCCTCGGCCAGATGCTCATCCTCGTTGTCCGGCTCCGGCAGGGGAAGGCTGATGTCCTCACGAAGGTGAGGGTCTTGGGGCAGGTCTTCGTGTCCAGGCATCTATCCAGCAAAACAGGAACAGACACCCACTACAAGCGCCCGGCCGTACAAGTGTCCAAGCCGGGACCCTCAGCGGCAAGGCAGTGGCAGCGCCCACCAGCAACCCAGCGAAAACGCGGCAGGCCCGGTGCCCGCTGGGGACACCGGGCCTGCCCTGCTGTGCTGTCCGTTGTCAGCAGCAGAGGCGTTGTCAGCAGCAGCGCCCACCGGGGTTGGCATCCTGGCGGTCCATCTTGTCCTTCCAGAATTCCCGTTCAGTCAGCGCCGGTCCGTTACAGCCCGACGCCGCGTGGTGCGCCTGATACTTGCGGTAGGCATCCTCCCCCATGACATCGCGGAAGAAACGGATGAAGCCGCGCAGGCCGCCGGCGATGGCCGCGGGCATCAGTGCCCGGCTCCCGCTGTCTTTGCTGCTGGTTTCTTATCCTGCGGCAAGGCCTTCCACTGCGCCTCGATCTCCTTCTCCAGCGGGGTGCCGAAGAATCCTGACGGCGCAAAGATCCGGGACGGCACCGCAGGGTCCTCGGCGCTTGGGGCACCGCCGGAGCGGTAGGACCGGACCGATGCAATGACTGCGGTGACGATCACGATGACGGCGAGGGTCACGAAGAGGATGGACAGAATCCCCTGCACGAAGGTGTTGCGGACCACCGCTTCCATGGCCTCCACGGTTTTGGCCGAGCCGAAGCTGGTTTCCCCGGACGCCAGCGCGTTCTTGAACGCGTTGTGCTGGGCCCAGTAGCCCACCGCAGGAACCGGGGAGAAGATCTTGTACATCGAGGCGGTAATGGTCACGACCGAGGCGAAGCCCAGTGGCAGCACCACCACCCAGATGTACTTGAAGAGGTTCTTCTTGGCCAGGATGGCCAGGCAGATGGCCAGCGCAATGGCCGCCAGAAGCTGGTTGGCGATTCCGAACAGCGGGAAGAGTGTGTTGATTCCGCCCAGCGGATCCGTCACCCCCATGATCAGGATCGACCCCCAGCCTGCGACCATAACGGCCGTACAGATCCAGGCTCCCGTCCGCCACGAGGTATCCCGGAACTTCGGGATAAAGTTGCCGATCGAGTCCTGCAGCATAAAGCGCGCCACGCGGGTTCCGGCGTCGACGGCGGTGAGGATGAACAGGGCCTCAAACATGATGGCGAAGTGGTACCAGAAAGCCATCATGGCCGGGCCGCCGATGAAGCTCTGCATGATCATGGCCAGGCCGACGGCGAGGGTCGGGGCTCCGCCGGTACGCGAGACCACGGATTCTTCCCCGACGCCGGCGGCCAGGGATGTGAGCATGTCCGGTGTCAGGTTCACCCCGGCCAGGCCGAGGGAGTTCACGAAGGCGACGGCGCCCTCCACGGTTCCGCCGGTGGCTGCGGCGGAGGAGTTCATGGCGAAGTAGATTCCCCGGTCAATCGAGAGCGCGGCAACCAGGGCCATGATGGCCACGAACGACTCCATCAGCATGCCGCCGTACCCGATGAACCGGGTCTGGCGTTCCTTCTCGATCATCTTCGGTGTGGTGCCGGAGGAGATCAGCGCGTGGAACCCGGAGAGTGCACCGCAGGCGATCGTCACGAACAGGAAAGGGAACAGCGACCCGGCGACCACTGGGCCGTCCGAGCGGGACGCAAACTCGCTGAACGCGGGAACACTGATCTCGGGCCGGACGATGATGATGGCCACGGCCAGCATCACGATGGTGCCGACCTTCATGAAGGTGGAGAGGTAGTCCCGCGGGGCCAGCAGCAGCCACACGGGCAGGACAGCGGCAATAAAGCCGTAAATAATGATGCCCCACGCGATGGTGACGCGGTCCAGGGAGAAGAGCGCCACACCCCATTCGGTGTCGGCGATCCAGCCGCCGCCGATGATCGCGAGCATCAGCAGCACGAACCCGATGATGGAGACTTCGGTGACCTTGCCTGGCCGCAGGAAGCGCAGGTACACGCCCATGAACAGGGCGATCGGAATGGTCATGGCCACGGAGAAGACACCCCAGGGACTCTCGCCCAGGGCGTTAACGACCACCAGGGCGAGGATCGCGACGATGATGATCATGATGGTCAGGGTGGCGATGAGGGCTGCGGTGCCGCCGATCAGGCCCAGCTCTTCGCGGGCCATCTGACCCAGTGAACGGCCGCCGCGGCGCATGGAGAAGAACATGACCAGGTAGTCCTGGACTGCTCCGGCCAGGATCACGCCGACGATGATCCAGACTGTGCCGGGGAGGTAGCCCATCTGGGCTGCCAGCACGGGGCCGACCAGCGGTCCTGCTCCGGCAATGGCAGCGAAGTGGTGGCCGTAGAGCACCCTGCGGTCGGTCGCCGCGTAGTCCTTGCCGTCCGCCTTGTACTCAGCGGGAGTCGCACGGCGGTCATTGGGCTTCAGGAGGTGCCGTTCGATGAACTTGGAGTAGAAACGGTACCCGATGAAGTAGGTACAGACGGCTGCGAACACGAACCAGATGGCGTTGACGGTTTCACCCCGGACGATGGCAAGCATGGTCCAGCTGATGCCGCCCAGGAGGGCTATGCCTGTCCACAGGATGATCTTGGCCGGTGTCCAGCGGCGTTCCTCAGCCTCCGCGGCGGCGTCGTCCAACGCAACCGGAGGCAGGTCCGGGTCCTGGACCAGGACATCCGTGCCCGTGTCCACCGGATCGTGCCCGGCCGGCCCCTTCCGGTGCCGTCTGTTCTCACTCATGGTGCTACCCCTTGTCAGCAGTGCGGTTCCGCACCTTGGAACGGGGTGCGGGTGATGCGCACGAGGGTAGCAGCGGTATCCGTGCTCCAGGTCACATACACGCCGGACCGGCCGCCGGTGTTCGACGGCCGGTCCTGGTTTTGCGCTGAGTGGAGTTTTGCGTCGGGCGGTCCGCCGGGCCTACATCGTCAGGAGGATCTTCCCGGTGTGCTGGCCGGAGTCGAAGTACTCATGCGCGGCGGCCGCCTCAGCCAGAGGGAAGGTGCGGTCCACCAGGGGCTTGACCGTTCCGTCCCGGAGCATGGGCCAGACGTACTCCCCGACCGCGGCCATGATGGCGCTCTTTTCTTCCTCCGGGCGTCCCCGCAGGGTTGTGCCCATCACGGCGCAGCGCTTGGTCATCAGCGCGTTGAGGTCAATCTCAGCCCGGGTGCCGCCCTGCAGCCCGATGATGACCAGCCGGCCGGCGACGGCGAGCGCATCAACGTTCCGCTGCAGGTAGCTGGCACCCATCACGTCCAGGATCACGTCGGCGCCGTGTCCGCCGGTGGCCTTCCGGACTTCCTCCACGAAGTCCTGTTCTTTGTAGTTGATGAGGACCTTGGCGCCCAGACTCCGCGCCAGTTCCAGCTTCGGGGCACTGGAGGCAGTCACCATCGGCACCGCACCGAACGCGGCAACCAGCTGGATTGCCATGCTGCCGATCCCGCCGGCCCCGCCGTGAATAAGGACGAAGTCACCTTCCTGAACGCCGGCCGCCATGAACAGATTCGAAAACACCGTTGCGGCCACCTCCGGCAGGGCCGCCGCAGTGACCAGGTCCAGCTCCGGCGGGACCGGCAGCACCTGCCCCGCCGGGACAGCCACCTGCTCGGCATAACCGCCACCCGAGAGGAGGGCGGCGACGTCGGCCCCTACCTCCAGGCCTTCAACCCCCGTTCCCACCGCCGACACCCGGCCGGAGACCTCCAGCCCGGGATATTCCGGCGCTCCTGGCGGCATGGGGTAATTCCCCTTGCGCTGCAGGACATCCGCACGGTTGAGGCCCGCGGCGGCCACGTCGATCAGGACCTCGCCCGGGCCGGGCACGGGTGCAGCGACCTCGCGGAGTTCAAGGACCTCCGGCCCTCCCGGTTCGGTGATAACGATGGCTTTCATGGGGACCTCCTGCGGGTGGTCAAGATTTTGGCGAATTGGGCTCATCTGCCAGACTACTAGCGGGGAAGGTTGTCCGAGCGGCCGATGGAGCTGGTCTTGAAAACCAGTGTGCGGTAACCCCGTACCAAGGGTTCGAATCCCTTACCTTCCGCATCTGCACCCCGGTTCACTGAGCCGGGGTGCTTTTTTATGCCGTTGCATGCCAATGCATACTGTGCGGGCATATTACTTCGCCGATTCATCAGCATGCTTTCCCTGAAATAGGGTTGACCCGTGGTTTCCGGCCCATTTGGGGGGTGGACCACTAAAACCATTTCCTATTGAGGAGTTATGACTATGTATTCGGCCCATAAGACGTCCCTGTCCCGAGCCGGAAGAATCCTCGCCGCGGCATCGCTGACGGCTTTGCTGGCAGGCTGCGCGGTTCCGCTCTCCTCCGGCGGCGACAATGCCGCGCCGGAAGAGACGCCTTCCTCCGCATCCACTTCTCCTGCCGCTGAGAAGGTAGTTGAAGAAGTAGAAGACGTGTCCCCGGAAACGGTGGACGCCATCGACCTGAACGTCGGCGACTGCCTGATCGAACCTGACGGCGACCAGATCACGGAAGTAGACGTTCTGCCGTGCACGCAGGAGCACGACAGTGAGGTTTATGCCGCCATGGACATGGAAGGCAGCGAATACCCGGGCGAAACCGCTGTTGACGAAGCGGCAGCCGAGTTCTGCGTCGCCGAGTTCCAGCCCTACATCGGTGCGGATTACCAGGCCTCCGTCCTGGACATCGGCCTCATCACTCCGACGTCCTACTCCTGGACCCTGGGCGGCGACCGGGAAATCCTCTGCACGGCATACCGGCTGGACGGCTCACCGCTGACCAACTCGGTGCGTAACGCGCAGATCTAGCTTTACGCCTGCAAGAGGGCTTCGGCACACACGGTGCCGGGGCCCTCTTTCCATTTGTCAAGAGCCGGTGCTCGTTCGGACTTCAAACCCGTCGATTCCACTAGTCAAAGCACCTCGGCTGGGATATGCAAAGAGGGTTCACCGCACCCCCACTGCCGTACCATCCGGGCCGCTTCCGTTTGCCCTGCTGCGGCACCACTCTCTTCGAGGAGCATGAGGCATGAGACCTACGAGATGGAAGGCGGTGCTGGGAACGGCACTGTCAGCCGGCCTGCTGGCCGGCCCCCTGGCGGCACTGCCCGCCCACGCCGAGGAAAGCGCCGGCGGCATCATCATCAATGAGGCGTACCTGAGCGGCGGCAGCGCCAACGCTCCCTTCACCAACAAATTCGTAGAGCTCTACAACCCCACCAGCGCCCCGGTGAGCCTGGAAGGCTGGTCGCTCCAATACCGCGCCGCCGGAACATCCACGGCACCGTCCGGAATCGGCCGCCTGGCCGGAACCATTCCGGCCGGCGGCTACTACCTGATCCAGGGCGCCAGCAACGGGACCACCGGCACCGCACTCCCCACCCCGGATGCAACTATCGGGGCCAGCTTCTCCGGTGCCGCCGGGACCCTGGTACTGGCCAACCAGGCGGCTGCCGTCAATCCGCTCCCCACTGGCTCGGTGATCGGCCATCCCGGCGTCGTTGACCTGCTGGGCTACGGCACCTCCAACACGTTCGAGTCGGCAGCCGCCGCCGCGCCCGCCGGCAACAGCGACCCGAAGTCGCTGAACCGCACGGGATTTGCCGACACGAACAACAACGCGGCTGATTTCACGCTCAGCGGCACAGTGACCCCAACCAATACCGCCGGCGGAGGCACAGGCCCCGTCGACCCGCCGGATCCCACCGACCCTCCGGACCCAACGGATCCGCCCGCCGGAACCGTCGCCATTGCCGCGATCCAGGGCACCGGCGACGCCAGCCCGCTCGTCGGGCAGAGTGTCACCACCCGCGGCAAGGTCACCGCTGCCTACCCCACCGGCGGGTTCAGCGGCTATTACCTGCAGACCCCGGGAACCGGCGGCACGATCGATCCCGCCACCCACACCGCTTCGGATGGCATCTTCGTGTTCTCCGCAGCCACCGTAGGCCAGGTCGCTGTTGGCGACTACGTCGAAGTCACGGGCACCGTGGGCGAGTACTTCGGGCTCACGCAGCTCACGGTCGCCGCCGGCGCCCTGACCAAGCTCACCGAGCCGGCCGAAGAGGTTAAGCCCACCACCGTCGCCTGGCCTGCCACCGACGCGGAACGGGAAACCCTGGAGGGCATGCTCCTTGCTCCCCAGGGCGACTTCACCGTCACCGATAACTTCTCCCTGAACCAGTACGCGGAGATCGGCCTCGCAGCCGGTACCGAACCGCTGGTCCAGCCCACCGCCGTCGCACCGTTGGGAACGCCGGAGCACGCGGCTGTTGCCGCGGGGAATGCGGCCAAGGCCGTGAAGCTCGACGACGGCGCCACCACCAATTTCCTTGCTGCGGCGAACCAGTCCAAACCGCTGCCGTACCTGACCCCGACCGGACCAGTCCGCGTTGGGGCGCCCGCTGCGTTCACCACGAATGTGATCCTGGATTTCCGCAACAGCGCCTGGAAGCTCCAGCCGCTCACCGAGCTGACCCCGGCCAACGCGGCGGCGGTCCAGCCGGCGTCGTTCGAGAACACCCGCACCGCGGCACCGCAAAGCGTCGGCGGGAACCTCAAACTAGCGTCCTTCAACGTGCTGAACTACTTCAGCACCACCGGCGATCAGCTCTCCGGCTGCACGTATTTCAATGACCGTTCCGGCGCTCCGGTCACCGTCCGCGGCGGCTGCGACGCCCGCGGTGCGGCCAACGCGGCCAATCTGGAACGCCAGCAGGCCAAGATCGTTGCGGCGATCAACGCGCTTGGCGCCGACGTCGTCGGTCTGATGGAAATCGAGAACTCCGCGGCACTGGGGCAGGACCGCGACGCGGCGCTGGCCCACCTGACCGCGGCCCTGAACGCGGCGTCCCCGGGCACCTGGGACTACGTCCGCTCCCCCGCGGCCCTGCCCGACGCCGAAGACGTGATCCGCACGGCCTTCATCTACCGGACCGCGAGCGCTGAACCTGTTGGCGAATCCGTGATCCTCAATGACGAAAGCGTGTTCTCCAACGCCCGTGAACCACTGGCCCAGGCCTTCAAGCCCGCCGGTGGAACGGACAGTGAGAGCTTCGTGGCAATCGCGAACCACTTCAAGTCCAAGGGTTCTCCCCCGGCCTCCGGGGAAAACGCGGACAATGGCCAGGGCGGCTGGAATGCCGACCGGGTCCGCCAGGCGCAGGCACTGGTTTCCTTCGCTGGCACCGTAGCGGCCGATGCGGGCACAGAGCGGGTTTTCCTGCTGGGTGACTTCAACTCCTACGCCGCCGAAGATCCCATGCGCGTCCTGGCAGAGGCCGGCTACGTGAACCTGGGACAGGCCACCGGCAAGCACTCCTACGCCTTCGGCGGCCTGGTCGGATCCCTGGACCACATCCTGGCGTCCCCGGCAGCAGCCGAAGACGTCACCGGAACGGACATCTGGAACATCAACTCCGTGGAATCCGTGGCTCTGGAATACAGCCGGTTCAACTACAACGTGACCAACTTCTACGCACCGGACGCCTACCGGTCCTCAGACCACGACCCCATCCTGGTGGGCCTGGACCTGACCCCGGCCGAGGCGGAAACCACCGAGTTGAACCTGCTGAACATCAACGACTTCCACGGCCGGATCGACGGCAACACCGTCAACTTCGCCGGAACCGTTGAACAGCTCAAGGCCGCGGCACCGGAGGGCAGTTCACTGTTCCTCTCCGCCGGCGACAATATCGGCGCTTCCCTGTTCGCGTCCTCGGTGCAGCAGGACCAGCCGACCATCGACGTCCTCAATGCCTTGGGCCTGCGGGCCTCGGCGGTCGGCAACCATGAGTTCGACGGCGGTTTCGCCGACCTCACCGACCGGGTGGTTCCTGCCGCGGACTTCGAGTACCTGGGTGCCAACGTCTACCTCAAGGGCACCACCACCCCGGCGCTGCCCGAGTACGCCCTCCTGGACGTCAACGGCGTGCAGGTGGCCGTGATCGGTGCGGTGACCGAGGAGACCGGCACGCTGGTCAGCCCCGGCGGCATCGCCACCCTGGAGTTCGGGGATCCGGTGGAAGCCGTGAACCGCGTGGCCGAACGCCTCGTGGCTGAGGGCCTGGCCGACGTCATCATTGCCGAATACCACGAGGGCGCCGGTGCGGGCACGCCCGACGGCGCCACCCTGGAGCAGGAAGTCGCTGCCGGTGGAGCGTTCGCGGAGATCGTGACGGAAACCAGCGCCCTGGTGGACGCCATCTACACCGGGCACACGCACAAGCAGTACGCGTGGGACGCGCCGGTTCCCGGCGTCGAGGGCAAAACCCGTCCCGTGGTGCAGACCGGGTCCTACGGAGAGTTCATCGGCCAGATCGAGCTCGAGTACAACGCCGAGACGGACGAGGTGCTCTCCTACACGGCCGGGAACGTTGCCCGCACCGCCACCCCCGCGGCCGACCTGGTGGCGGCCTACCCGGCCGTTGCTGAGGTGAAGCGGATTGTCGACGCCGCCCTGGCGTTCGCGGCCGAGGTCGGCAACCAGCCGGTCGGTTCGGTGACCGCGGACATCACGACGGCGTTTACCGGCACCTCGCGTGATGACCGGTCCAACGAATCCACGCTGGGCAACCTGGTGGCGGACTCGCTGCTCTCCTCGCTGGGCTCACCTGAGCGCGGCGGGGCAGAAATCGGCGTCGTCAATCCCGGCGGGCTGCGGGCCGAGCTGTACTACGGCCCCGACGGCGTGATCACCTACGCCGAAGCCAACGCCGTGCTGCCGTTCGTGAACAACCTGTGGACCACCACGCTCACCGGTGCGCAGCTGAAGGCAGTCCTGGAGGAACAGTGGCAGCCGGACGGCTCCTCCCGTCCGTTCCTGGCGCTGGGCCTCTCCGACAACGTCACCTACACCTACAATCCGGATCTGGCCCGCGGCTCCCGGATCCAGTCGGTGACGATCAACGGCGCTCCGCTGGATACCGCCCGGGCCTACCGGATCGGCACGTTCAGCTTCCTGGCGCAGGGCGGCGATAACTTCACCACCTTCGCCGCCGGCACGGATACCCGGGACTCCGGGCTGATCGACCGCGATGCCTGGATCAGCTACCTCCAGGCCAACAGTCCGGTCTCCCCCGATTTCGCCCGCCAGGGTGTGATCGTCAAGGGCGCTCCGGCCACCGTTCAAGCGGGTTCCAGCGTCGCCTTTACGGTGGAGAAACTGGACCTGACCTCGCTGGGCAGCCCGGCCAACACCACGCTTGCGGTGAGCTGGGTTCCGGCAGCCGGTGCAGCCACCGCCCTGGGTTCCGTGCCGGTAACCGGCGGAGCGGCGAGCGTTACCGCGGCCATACCGGCGTCGGCCTCCGGCAGCGGTTCGCTGGTCCTCACGGCGGCCCCATCGGGGACCACGGTGACGATTCCGGTCACGGTCGAAGCCGGACCGCAGCAGCCGACCTGCGTGCGGCCCATCCCGCCGAAAAACTGGTGGGACCTGCGCGGCTGGCTGAAATACGCGGTTGACTACGCGCGGTACCTGCTCTGCACGGTGGGCCGCGGCTAGTCCGCATTCGCTGAGCACTGACGAAGCGGCGCCGTCCGGGGGTCCACGACCACCGGGCGGCGCCGCTTTCTGTCCTAACCGGCACAAACAGGACAGGCCCGGGGCCAGAGAGAGGTAAGGCCTGGCTGGTCCCCAAAGCGGGTCTGCGGACGTAAAGTGGCGGCAGACGGGCGCTGCAACGCGGGGGCGCTGGGCACATCAGGCTGCCCTGCCGGAGCTGAGCCGCGCGGGAACCGCTATTTGGGGATTCGGGTCATGGAACAGAACCACAGCCGCGCAATGCACGGCCGGACCGTCCTGGTCACCGGCGCCACCAGCGGTATCGGCAAGGCGACCGCGCTCGGGCTGGCCGCAATGGGCGCGCATCTGGCGGTCATCGGGCGGGACCGGGGACGGACAGAGACGGCCGCACAGGAAATCCGTGCAGCAGGCGGCGGGCAGGTGGACGTCTTTGTCGGTGACCTGGCTTCCCAGATGGACGTTCGCCGGATGGCCGGCGAGATCCTGGCGGCACTCCCCCGCGTCGATGTCCTGGTCAACAACGCCGGAGGGTACTGGAGCACCCGGCACGTAACCGCCGACGGGCTCGAGCGCACGTTTGCCCTGAATCACCTTGCGCCGTACCTGTTGACCCATCTGCTCCTGGCCCGGCTTCGGGCGAGCGCGCCCGCCCGGGTGGTGACGGTGTCCTCCAACGCGCATACCTCCGGGCGGATCGACTTCGATGACCTCCAGGGCGAAAACTCCTATTCCGGGTCCCGCGCCTACAACCAGTCCAAGCTGGCCAATATCCTGTTCACCTACGAACTGGCCCGGCGGCTGCAAGGCAGCCGGGTGACCGCCAACGTCCTTCATCCGGGGGTGGTGAGCACCTCATTCGGAGCCGAGGACCCCGGAACCCTGCAGCGCGTGTTCGTTCCGCTGCTGCGGCCCCTCATGCTGAGCGCGGAGAAGGGAGCGGCCACCTCGGTTTTCCTGGCTTCCGCTCCGGAGCTCGAAGGCGTCAGTGGCGTCTTTTTCACCAGAGGGAAGCCGCACAAATCCGCCAAGGACAGTTATGACCGGGCCGCTGCTGCACGGCTATGGCAGGTGAGCGCTGACCTGACAGGCGTAGGCAGCATTCGGTAGCTGCCTACTGCCGGGGATCGGGGTTCTTCGGATCGGTGGAGCCCATATCCGCGGCGCCCAGGACACTGGCCGCCACGGAATCGGATTTCTGGTTGGCGCGCGGTTTGAGTTCCGGGTGGTGCAGGTCCAGGGCCGGCCGCTCCGACCTGATCCTGGGAAGCGACGTGAAGTTATGCCGCGGCGGTGGGCAGGAGGTCGCCCATTCCAGGGAACCGCCGAAGCCCCAGGGATCATCCACCTCCACCTTCTTGCCGCGCCGCCAGGTGATGTAGACGTTCCAGAAGAACGGGATCAGGGAGAAGCCCAGGATCATGGAGCCGATCGTGGACAGCTGGTTCATGCCGGTGAAGTTGTCCTCCACCAGATAGTCCGCGTACCGCCGGGGCATGCCCAGCACCCCCAGCCAGTGCTGGATCATAAACGTCATGTGGAAGCCCAGGAACAGCAGCCAGAAGTGGATCTTCCCCAGCCGTTCGTTGAGCATCTTCCCGGTCCACTTCGGCCACCAGAAATAGAAGCCGCCGAACATCGCGAAGACCACCGTGCCGAAGACCACGTAGTGGAAGTGCGCGACGACGAAATAGGTGTCAGAGACGTGGAAGTCCATGGGCGGCGAAGACAGAATGATGCCGGTCAGCCCGCCGAAGAGGAAGGTGATCAGGAAGCCCAGCGCCCATATCATCGGCGTTTCGAACGTGATGGACCCGCGCCACATGGTGCCGATCCAGTTGAAGAACTTCACCCCGGTGGGGACGGCAATGAACATGGTCAGGATGGCGAAGAACGGCAGGAAGACCTGGCCGGTGACGTACATGTGGTGCGCCCAGACGGTCATGGACAGTCCGGCAATCGCAATCGTCGCAAAGACCAGACCTTTGTAGCCGAAGATCGGTTTGCGGCTGAAAACCGGGATGATCTCGGAAATGATGCCGAAGAAGGGCAGGGCGATGATGTAGACCTCAGGATGGCCGAAGAACCAGAACAGGTGCTGCCAGAGGATCGCCCCGCCGTTCTCCGGATCGAAGATGTGCGCATCGAATTTGCGGTCTATTCCCAGCGCGAACAGGGCGGCAGCCAGCGGCGGGAAGGCCATCAGCACCAGAATCGCCGTCACCAGGGTGTTCCACGTGAAGATAGGCATCCGCCACATCGTCATTCCGGGTGCGCGCAGGCAGATGATCGTGGTGACAAAGTTGACCGACCCCAGAATGGTTCCAAACCCGGACAGGGCGAGCCCGAAGACCCAGAGGTCACCCCCGATTCCCGGTGAGAAAGCGGTGTTGGACAACGGCGCGTACGCAGTCCAGCCGAAGGACGCGGCTCCCTGCGGCGTAACGAATCCGGACACGGCGATCAGCGAGCCAAAAAGGAAGAACCAGTAGGCCAGGGCGTTGAGCCTCGGGAACGCGACATCTGGAGCGCCGATCTGCAGCGGCATCATCACATTCGCGAACCCGGCGAAGAGCGGGGTGGCGAACATCAGCAGCATCAGGGTCCCGTGCATGGTGAACAGCTGGTTGTACTGTTCCCGCGATGCCACGATCTCCAGTCCGGGCTGGAAGAGTTCGGCGCGGATGATCAGTGCCATCACGCCGGCCAGGCAGAAGAAGATGAAGGACGTGATCAGGTACAGGTACCCGACCTTCTTGTGGTCGGTGGTGGTCAGCCAGTCCACCACCACCCGGCCCTTGGACACTGGGACCACCCGCGGCGGTACAGCTGTTCCGTCGTCGGCTGTGTACTTCAGAGTAGACATCAGCGCCACCTTGGATCCGCAGGATATTCAGCCCGGCCGCTGCACCAGTTCAACGCAGCCCGGTCTGCCTTGTACTGTAAAACCCCGCCCGAAGGCAGTCCAGAGTGGCGGCCGGTTTCCCGCTGCCGGAGCCGTTAGGTCTTCCGTATCCGGTCCCCGGCCCGCCAGACCGCCGCCGTGAGCGGCATGCCCGGCCGGTAGGCCAGGTGCGCGGCCGAGGGAGCGTTCAGCAGCTGCACATCCGCCCGGTGTCCGACGGCGATCGAACCCACCGCACGCTTGCCGTCTTCATCCACACCGGCGTGCCGGCGCAGGGCCAGTGCACCGCCGTAGGTAGCGGCACGGAGGGCCTCAGCAACGCTGAGCTCCATCTGCAGCACGGCCGTGGCGACGCAGAAGTTCATGGACGAGGTGTAGGACGTCCCGGGGTTGCAGTTGGAGGCCAGGGCGACCTCGACGCCGGCATCCAGCAGCCTGCGGGCGGGGGCCAGCGGCTGCCGGGTGGACAGATCGCAGGCCGGCAGGCAGGTGGCCACGGTTCCGGGCTGTCCCGAGCCTGTCTGCGCGTCCCAGTCCCGCCAGGTCCCGGCGAGTGCCTCGACGTCGCTGTCCGCCAGGTAATTAACGTGGTCCACGCTCGCGGCGCCGAACTCGACGGCCAGCCGCACCCCTGCGCCCGGGCCCAGCTGGTTGCCGTGCACCCGCAGTCCCAGGCCGGCGTCCCGGCAGGCGGTGAGCACCCGGCGGGATTGTTCCTCGGTGAAGGCGCCGCGCTCGCAGAACACATCCGCCCACTGCACATAGGGCCGCACGGCCGCCAGCATGGGGCCGCAGACCAGGTCCGTGTACTCCTCCGGGTCGCTTCCCGCCGGGACCAGGTGCGCGCCGAGGAACGTGACATCATCCACTACGGTGGACGCGATCCGGGCGCTGCGGGCTTCCTGCTCCACATCGAGCCCATAGCCGGTTTTTGTTTCGAGCCAGGTGGTTCCGCCGGCGGCAGCTTCGGCCTGCCGGGCCAGCAGCATCCGGGTGAGGTCGTAATCCCCGGCGGCGCGGGTGGCTTCGGTGGTGACGGCGATGCCGCCGGCAGCGTACGGCTCCCCTGCCATCCGGGCTTCGAATTCGGCGCTGCGGTCCCCGGCGAACACCAGGTGGGTGTGCGAATCCACCCAGCCGGGCAGCATCGCCCGCCCGCCGGCGTCGTGCATCTCATCCGCCGCCGGTGCCTCAGCGGCCGGACCGATCCAGGCGATCCGCTCGCCGTCGAACACCACGGCCGCGTCGGCAAGCACCGCGTCGCTGCCGCGGGCAGGATCCATGGTGGAGAGCTCACCGATGTTGGTGATGAGGGTGGAGGGGCTCACGGTTGTCCTTTCGCTGCGGGTTCGCGGCCCGATGCCGTTTCGATTGTGCAGGCGGCAGCTTCATCGAGTTTCCGGATCGCTCCGGCCAGCAAAACCCCGGGATCGCCCAGCCTCAGATGCCGCCCGTGCCCGGCGGTGAGTGTGCCGCCGACGACGACGGCGGTGACGTCCTGCGCGGTGGCGCTGAGCGCCAGCTGGGCCGGGTCGGAGCCGGCGGTCCGGGTGCTTGCCGGGTCCACGGCCATCAGGTCGCACATGCGGCCAGCGGCGAAGCCCGGTGCCCGCCGGGCCTGGGCGGCAGCGCCGCCGTCGGACAGGGCAGTGTGCAGGGCAGCGGGGGTGAACCTGCCGCGGATGCCGGAGCCCAGCCGCTCGCCGTGCTCCAGTGCCCGCATCTCCAGCCAGGGGTCCAGGACGGCGTGCTGGTCCGAGCCAAGTGCGATGCGTGCGCCGGCAGCCGCGAGTGCCGCGGCGGGGCCGATTCCGTCGGCGAGGTCCGCCTCGGTGCTCGGGCACATCACCACGGTGGCTCCGGCACCGCCGAGCAGCTCGATGTCCATGTCCGTGAGGTGGGTGGCGTGGACGGCGGAGAGCTGCGGACCGAGCAGGCCGTAGCGGTCCAGGAGCTGCACCGGGGTGAGGCCGGTTGCGGCTAGGCAGGCCTGGTTTTCGGCGGGCTGTTCGGAGACGTGGAGGTGCAGCGGCAGGTCCGGATCCAGTCCGGCGGCGATGACGTTCAGGGCTTCTTCGGGCACGGCACGCACCGAATGAAGAGCCGCCCCGACGCTCACCTGCGCCGGGTCGAACTCGGCTTCGATGGCGGTCCGCAGGCCGGCCAGCCGGCGGAGCCAGGCTTCGGCACCTGCGTCTGCAAAGCGCCGCTGTTCCTGGTTCAGCGGCTGGCCGAAGCCGCCGGACAGGTAACAGGTGTCCAGCAGGGTCAGCCGGATGCCGGCAGTCTGGGCGGCGCGGCCCAAGGCCAGTTCCATGGCGTGCCCGGGGTAGGGTGTGCCGTCCGGGCGGTGGTGCACGTAGTGGAATTCCGCGACGGACGTGTAGCCGGCGGCCACCATTTCGGCGAAGACAGCGGTGGCCAGTTCCTCGTAGAGTTCCGGGGCCAGGGCTCCTGCGGCCTGGTACATCGCCTGCCGCCAGGTCCAGAAGCTGTCCGCTCCCCCGGCGTGGGTTCGGCCGCGAAGCACGCGGTGGAAGGCGTGGGAGTGGGCGTTCGATGCGGCCGGAAACACGACGCCGCGCAGCACCAGGTCCCCGGGGCGCGCATTGGCGCCGGTTTCCACTGCGGCAACGACTCCGGCGGTATCCACGGTCAGCCGGACACCGGACGCCACCTCCCCGTCCCATACCGCCCGTTCGCACCACACTCCCCGGGCACGCGCAGTCACAGCAGGGCTTCCAGGACGTCGGCGAGCGCCTCGGCTGAGTAGACGGCGTCGGCGTCTTCCACATACTCCTCCGGGGAATGCGAGATCCCGGTGGGGTTCCGGACAAAAACCATCCCCGCCGGAACATGACCGGCCAGGATCCCGGCGTCGTGCCCCGCGCCTGTCGCCAGGACGGGAGCCTGCGGCAGGGCGAGCTGCAGCTGACGCTGCAGCTCCGGGTCAAAGGAGGTTGTGGGGCTGAAGGATTCCTGGTCCAGGGTCACGGAGCAGCCTTCGAACGCAGCGATTTTCTGCGCCTTGCCGTGGATGGTCTCCACCAGTGCGGCGGTGACCGCGTCCTCCTCGTGCCGGGCGTCCAGCCACAGCTGAACCCGGGAGGCGATCACGTTGGTGCCGCCCGGGACCGCCTGGATCCGGCCCACGGTGGCGCGTGCGCCGGGCTGCGCGGTTGCCGCTTGCTGCACGGCAGTGATGATCTGAGCTGCAGCCACCATGGGATCCGCCCGGTCCTCCATCAAGGTGGTTCCGGCATGGTTGCCCTGCCCGTGCACCGTGAGCTTCCAGCGTCCGTGCCCCAGGATGGAACTGCCGACGGCGACGGCGGGGCCGTCCTCGCCGAGTCCCCGGCCCTGTTCCACGTGCAGCTCCACGAAGTCCCCGATCCGGGCGAGCGCGTCCTCGTCGCGGCCGATGTGTTCCGGGGCCAGCCCGGCCGCGCGGGCGGCGTCGGCGAATGTGGTGCCGTCGGCGTCGCGCAGGCTGCGGGCCTTGTCCGGATCGATCGCTCCGGTCAGCAGCCGTGAGCCGAGGCAGGCGACGCCGAAGCGGGAGCCCTCTTCCTCCGGGAAAACGGTGATGGCCAGGGACCGGTTGGGCTGCACGCCGCGTTCAACCAGGATGTCGACGGCGGCCAGTGCCGCGGCGATCCCGAGCGGACCGTCGAACGCCCCGCCGCCGGGGACCGAGTCCAGGTGGCTGCCGGTGACCAGCGCACCCTTCTGCGGTTCACCCCACCAGGCCCAGAGGATACCGTTGCGGTCGGTCTCCACCGCGAGTCCCCGGGTCCGTGCCTCGGCAATGAACCAGGCCCGCAGGTCGGTTTCCGCGGCGGAGAAAACGGGACGGGTGTAACCGCCGCGGACCGGATCCCGGCCGATGCCGGAGATGGCCTCCAGGAGGGTGGTGACTGCTGTCATCTCTCTGTCCTCTACTCTGCCATCGGGATGCGGACACCGCGTTCGGCGGCGACGGCCTCCGCTTCCGGGTAGCCGGCATCAACGTGCCGCATCACTCCGGTGCCCGGGTCATTGGTGAGCAAGCGTTCCAGCTTGCGGGCCGCCAGCTCCGTACCATCCGCAACTGAGACCTGCCCGGCGTGCAGCGAACGGCCGATGCCGACGCCGCCGCCATGGTGGATCGATACCCAGGTGGCACCGGAGGACGTGTTGAGCAGGGCGTTGAGCAGCGGCCAGTCGGCGATCGCGTCGGAGCCGTCCTTCATGCCCTCGGTTTCGCGGTATGGGGAAGCCACGGAGCCGGAGTCCAGATGGTCGCGGCCAATCACGATCGGCGCGGAGACCTTGCCCTCAGCGACCAGCCGGTTGAACAGCAGTCCGGCCTTGGCCCGCTCCCCGTAGCCAAGCCAGCAGATCCGGGCGGGCAGGCCCTCGAACTCGACATGCTCCGCGGCGGCGTCCAGCCAGCGGTGCAGGTGTTCCTTTTCCGGGAAGAGTTCCTTCAGCGCGGCATCAGTGACGGCGATGTCCGCGGGGTCCCCGGAGATGGCTACCCAGCGGAACGGTCCCATGCCTTCGCAGAACAGCGGGCGGATGTAGGCCGGAACGAAGCCGGGGAACTCAAAGGCCCGGTCGTAGCCGCCCTGGCGGGCTTCATCGCGGATCGAGTTGCCGTAGTCGAAGACCTCCGCCCCGGCGTCCTGGAACCCGACCATGGCTTCAACGTGCCGGGCCATCGAGGCCTGCGCTTTTTTGGTGAAGCCCTCCGGGTCCGCTTCGGCCTCCCGGTGCCAGTCCTGGACGCTGATGCCCTCGGGGAGGTAGCTCAGGGGATCGTGGGCGGAGGTCTGGTCGGTGACGATGTCGAAGTCCGCGCCTTCGCCGGCGTTGCGGCGGCGCAGCAGCTCAGGGAAGACTTCCGCGGCATTGCCGACCAGGCCCACGGAGAGCGCCCGGCCCTCGGCCTTGGCGGTCATCACTTTGGCGAGGGCAGCGTCGAGGTCCGTTTCGACGTCGTCCAGGTAGCGTTTGCCAGCGCGGCGCCGCAGCCGGGTTTCGTCGACGTCGACAATCAGCACCGCTCCCCCGTTGAGCGTGACCGCGAGCGGCTGGGCACCGCCCATCCCGCCGCAGCCACCCGTGAGCGTAGCCGTGCCGGCGAGCGTTCCGCCGAACCGCTTGTTCGCGATGGCCGCGAAGGTCTCGTAGGTGCCCTGCAGGATGCCCTGCGTGCCGATGTAGATCCAGGAGCCGGCGGTCATCTGCCCGTACATGGTCAGCCCTTCGGCTTCGAGCCGGCGGAACTCCGGCCAGGTGGACCAGTCCCCCACCAGGTTCGAGTTGGCGATCAGCACGCGCGGCGCCCATTCGTTGGTGCGGAAGACGCCCACGGGTTTGCCGGACTGCACCAGCAGGGTTTCGTCGTCGTCCAGGGTCTTCAGGGTGCGGATGATCGCGTCGAAGGATTCCCAGTTCCGGGCGGCCTTGCCGGTGCCGCCGTAGACCACCAGGTCCTCCGGGCGTTCGGCGACCTCCGGGTCCAGGTTGTTCATCAGCATCCGCAGCGGCGCTTCGGTCTGCCAGCTCTTGGCATTCAGGTCCGTGCCGCGGGGCGCCCGGACGGTGCGCGGGGTGTTGGCTGTCTCGGTCATGGGGTTCTCCGTCGTCATTGTCGGTGGTGGATGCGGTTGCTGTTCCGGGATGTGGACTAGCCCGGGGTGTGGACTAGCCCGAGGTGTGGACCGCGGCTGTTTCCGCGGTCAGGACTCGGCAGATGTCTTGGATGCGGGCGGGCGTGATCCGGTAGCTGGGGACGACCACGCTCATAGCCGCCACGGCCTTCCCGCCGGCGGCCAGTGGCACGGCAATCGCGGTGATGTCGGGTTCGACGCCGTCGCTCACCACCGCGCAGCCGTGCTCGCCGGTGCTCCCCTGCAGGGCATTTCCGGCGGCGCTTCCTTCGAGCACGAAGCGCCGGCCCACCCAGTTGGCGTGCCGGACGGACTGGGTTCCTTCGGCGATGGCGATGTACAGGCCGTGGCCGCCGGCGGCGGGGACGCTGAGGTAAGTGGATTCCCCGGTCAGCTCCACGATCCGGTCCATGGCGGCGCGGTACGTGGCGATCAGCGACTCCTGGCTCAGGGCAAGCACTCCGAGCTGCACGATGGCTGGCCCGGGCCGGTAGGTGCCGTTGTCTTCCCGCCGCACGAAGTCGGTTCCTTCGAGGGTGCGGAGCAGCCGCAGCGCCGTGCTGGTGGAAAGGCCTGCGGCCTTGGCAGCCTCCGACTGGGTCACCGCTCCCTGCCGGCACACCACGCTCAGCAGGGACAGCGCGCGCTCGACCGTCCGGGTGGTGCTGTCTGCTGTCTTCACTGCCTCGGCCATGCTGCTGCTTTCCCTCACTCGGTTTCCGCCCCACTGATGCCACCTAGTAAAACAGCAATTTCACTAGGTGGCTAGAGGTGTGGGTTCGCGGAGTAGCGTGGGCGGCGCGGGCGGCGCGGTCGGCGCAGTCGGCGGCGGGGCTTGCTGTGCGGGCGGCGGTGGTGGAGTCATATGGTCCGTGCAACGCTCCGAAACCACAGGATCGACGCGAGGCCTTGCGGCCACCCCTTCACCCAGGACGCTAAAGACCGGCTGTTTGATTTGATCCGCTCCGGGGTTTCCCTGCTCAGAGGTCCTGAATTACTCCTCGTTATTGGGTAGCTGCGGGTTGGGATGGATGGTCATGACTGGTCGCATACCCACGAACTGCGGCCCATGCCGAACCGGCACATGAAATCCGGGTCATTGATGCTGCCGCCGTCGAGTACGAGAACGAGAACGATTGCCAGCATCATCAAGACCAGAAAGACAGCTGTGATGATCCAGAACCGCTTCCGGCTCATGGCCCGTTCACCCTGGAGGTACCCGGCTTCGCTTCAGGCAACCTCACTTCCCTTTTTCTCCGCTTCGTCGATAAACCAGTCTGACCACGTAGATGAGCAGCAGGGTGCCGGGGACGCCGAGCAGCGGCGAACTATCTGGAACGAGGAATGCCAGCAGTACGGTCGCCGCCACGAAAAATATAAACGCAAGGCCGATTTTCTTTGTGATTGTCATAGCACCCCGTTCTGGTGAGAGCAGCGAACACAGCGACTCGGAGTCGTTGCCTCCGTCAGATTTCCCCGGACGTAAGACCGTGCCGGAACAGAGGCTCCGGCGCGCTGAACCTAGCCCGGATCTGCGTGTCCAGCCGCCGTAGCGGGTACCTGCATTCCTACTCGCATGTCCGGCTCATCGGCCTGCCTATGAGTCTCGCTGCCCGCTATCCTGGCGCTTCGACGACAGACAGGCCCGGTATTCCCACAGATCGTTACGGATGGGACGAATGAAACCACGCGAGGCAACAGGAGCAACAGCGGGTGGGAAGGGCGGGCCCCCTGCCCGGGATCGAAGCAGCGGTACTGCAGCACAGCCGCGAGCGGTGGGCAAGAACGTTGGCGCGCCCGCCGCGAGCGGTGAACATCTGAAGCACACGGCACTGGAGCTCAACGGCAACGGCCCCTTCGTAGTCCCGGCCGACGCAGACGCGGACCAGGCCGTCCGCGCCGCTGTAATGGGCAAGTTCCTGCACCAGGGACAGATCTGCATGGCGGTCAACCGGACCGTTTCCCCGCCTCTGTGTTGCCGCTGCCTAGGGAATCAGGCGTTCAGCGCGGAGGCGTTCGAACAGTGCGAGAAAGGCGTCCTCGGTGCGGCGGTAGCCGGTGAACCCGGCGACCCGGCTCTTGCTCATGTCCGTCAGCACCTCCATTTTCCGCCCCAGGTCAGCGTCTGTATGCCACCAGGAGGCCAGCCGGCCAAGGTCTGCTTCGGCCAGCCCGCGGCGCTCGGCCAGCTTCCGCCAGGCATCCTCCATACCGGCCATCTGCTTCTCAAGGGGCCGGGGTTCCGTAGCGAAACCCTCCGGCTCCACACCGAACCAGGCGGCCAGCCGCGGCCACAGGGACCGCCAGCGGAAGACGTCGCCATTGACCACGTTGAAGGCCTCGTTTGCGGTGTGCTCATCGGTGGAGGCCCACAGCATGTGTTCGGCGAGCAGACCGGCGTCGGTCATGTCGGTGACGGAATTCCATTGTGTTTCCGACCCGGGGAACACAAACGGCATCCCCAATTCCCGGCACAGTGTGGCCTGAACGGCGAGCGTCTGTCCCATGTTCATGGCATTGCCGACGGCGAATCCGATCACCGTGTGCGCGCGGTGCACCGACCAGGCGAAGCCCTGGCGCTCGGCGGCTGCCATGAGTTCGTCTTCCTGCGCGTAGTAGAAGTTGTCCACCGGCAGCCGGGGCTCCTCCTCGGAGAACGGCGTATCGGGCATCTGCCCTTCGCCGTAAGCTTCGAAGGGTCCCATGTAGTGCTTGAGGCCGGTCATCAGGGCGACATGCTCCAGCGGTGCGTCCCGCAGCACTGTCAGCAGGTTCCGGACCATCGCTGCGTTGACCCGGATGTTCTCCGCCTCCGTCTCCTGGCGGGACCAGGAGGTAAAGAAGACGTGAGTGGGGCGGGCTGTGCCGAGAGCCTCAGTGAGGCTTTCGGGCGATGTGAGGTCCGCTGCGACGGGGGTGACTCCCGGACGGGCTTCGGGCTTTGCCTTCCGGGAGAGCGCCAGCACGTTCCAGCCCCGGTCCGCGAGAAGGTCGACGAGTGCTGCGCCGGCGATTCCGGTGGCACCTGCCACGAGGGCGGTGGGGGCCGTGGAGGTGTTTCGGTTGCTGGCGGTTCTAAGCATGGATGTTTCTCCTGAAGGGGTGGGAGGGAGGGCGGCAGGACCAACGAGGGCAGGCGGGGGGGGGATTTGCCCCTTGCCCGGCTTAAATACTAGTTCCGCCTGGCTCCGGACCCGGGCCGGAGCAGGAGCCGCCCGCCGGCTCAGGGGCTGGGCGCCGGCATGGTCTCCCGCGTGATCCCCGTTGCGGCGCGGCCATCCGGGCCGGAACCGGCCAGGATGGCGGCGGCAATGTCATCGGCGTCGCGCAGGGTCCTCGCGCCGGCGTCGGCCGGGGCTCCGGCCTCCGCGGCGATCGCCGTGCCCCACTGCACGGAGGAGAGCTGCAGGCCCAGCACATACAGGTCCGGCTGCGGTTCACCCTTGATGTCCAGCGGACGGTACGGCGGCAGGGAAACGTCCAGCCCGGAGGTCATCACCGGGGTGCCGTCAGCCGCCATCATGACCTTGGGTCGGGCCAGACCGCGGTGCAGCATCCCCTCGAGCAGCGGGGACAGGCTGGCGCTGACCCGGTTGGCCGGCATCATGGCCTCGACCACGGTTGTTGCCGCGTATTCCTGCGGGGACCAGGGGGAAGAGGCCGTGAAGACGGCGCGGGCTTCATCGACGTCGAACCTCGGATCCGGGCCAACAAAGTGGACCAGGCCGGCACGGGTGAGCGCTGCCAGCTGCTCGATCCGTTCCGGCGGCGGGCCGCTTGCGAGCCCCTCAACCAGGGGTTCGAACCAGCCGCGCAGTTCGGTGAGCCAGGATTCCTCGGAAAGACCGCCGTCGGCCACCACTGCCTTGAGCACGGAACGCCCGGCGTTCAGCGCCCCGATCGCCATCTTCAGGGGGTCATCCTCGCCCTTCGCAGAGCCGGCGGCGTCTGCTTCCAGGTAGGCCAGGACGGCCGCGTCCACATCGGCGGCACCGCTGAAGGGCCGCCGGCCCAGCGGCTGGGCGAGGGCTTCAAGACTGGTGCGGTGCTCGGCGGGTACACAGCGCTGGAGCACTTCTTCCTTGGCAGGGTCCCAGTCCGGGCCGTCCACTGTGAGGGCGGCTTCGAGGTCCCGCAGGAAGTCGCCCGCGGGTACGGTCAGGCAACCCGGCGCCGTGCGGGCCAGGGTGGAGTAGTACGCCCAGATGGCGTCCCGGTGCAGCAACGGCCAGAAGTCATGGTCGAAGCCGGGCTGGATGCCTTCCACGGCAAAACTTCCTGCGGCTTCACGGGTGAACCAGCGCAGATTCACGCTCTTTGGAAGGTAGCTCTGAAGCTTGGCCTTGGCACGGTACGGCGTTCCCCTGCGGGAGGCTGCAACCAGTACCGGCTCGCGGCCGCTGGGTTCGTAGCGCAGTGACCGGCCGGCGGGTTCCCCGGTGGGTACAAACCGTCCGCCGCGGCCCAGCGTCACCTGCGCCATAATGTCGAAGAAGTTCAGTCCCAGGCCGCGCACCAGTACATGTTCCCCGGCGGGCAGCACGGAGAAATCAGCGTCGGAGGGAACGGCCGGCGGCAAATAACGCAGACCCAGCCGTGCTGCAGCATCGCTAAGCCTGGATTGTTCCGGGTTCAGGGCGGCGGGCAGGTGCCCAACGGCGAGGACGACGACGTCGGCACTCAGGTCCGCCTCACCGGCAAGTTCAAGGGTGAAGCCGGCTGTGTTGCGGGTCAGCGACAGGACCTCGGTCCGGTGATGGACGACGGCGGCGCCGGCCTGCTCTGCCGCTGCGGCCAGACGGGTGTAGGTCCACTCCAGGTAACGGCCGTATACGGCCCGGGTGGGGAAATCCCCCGGATCCAGGCGCGCAATTTCCTCCAGGTCTCCTGCGCTGAGGGTTACTGCCGGATCCTCCGCCATGGCCTGCGCCCACTCGCCGAAGGAGAGCCCGGACACGGAGGGCGCGAACCCCTGGTCAGGAGCCGGAGCCACGGTGGGAAACAGGCAGGGCGTGTTCATCAGGAACAGCCGGGACTGGTTGGTGCGCCAGACGTGTCCGGGTCCCGGAGTGAAGGGATCCACCATCCGGATTTCGAGTGCCGGGCGCTCGTCGGCGGGCAGTTCGAGGTACCTGGCGAGCAGCCGGTCGAGGACAGAAACCCCGCGCGGGCCGGCTCCGATGACGGCAACGCGAAGTCTCTGAGGTTTGTCCATGTTCTAAGGGTATCTGTCCATTTACCGCCAGCTGGGCCGTGGAGGTCCAGCAGCCCACCACTAGGTAAAGGACACGAAGATAAACGCCGCCGCCACGAACACCCCCAGGATCCAGAACCAGCGGTTGACCCGTTTCCTGCCCTCAATGTCCGCTTCCGGAACCCGCGACCCCCGGAAGATCAGCACGATCAGGATGACGGCGGCGATGATCCCCGCGAACAGCAGCACGGTGGTGAAAATCGGCACGGCGGCCCCCTGGGCGTCAGCGGATCTGCGTGCTGGCGACTCTACCGGGAGGGCTGCGTCCGCGGTACCGGTGCCTCGGGCTGAGCGTCCCGCCAGGCAGAAACCCTCCCTCCTCTTGGACCGGCCGGGGACTGATATAGCGGTTCCGGCCAGAACCCCGGGCGAAGGTAGGTTTCCTCTCAGACTATTTATTCACAGAACATCTCTGTTCCGACATGAGAGGTCTATCATGAGGGCCATGAGCAAAGGCAGTAGCGGTGCGGCCGGCCCGGAGTCCTTTCCCGGCGACCTCGCCTGGAATCTCGGCGTCACGGCGGGCTGTTACCAGTCCCGGCTGGAAGAGGTCCTGGCTGACATGCCCGGTGGCCTCCGCGGCTTCCAGGTGGTCTCCGCCGTCGTCCACCATGCCCCGGAAAACCAGCAGGCCCTGGGCGCCCGGGTTGGCATCGACCGGACGGTGCTGACCTATCTGCTCGACACTCTGGTGGCGGCCGGAGCCGTCGAGCGGATCCCCGATCCCACGGACCGCCGGGCACGCAAGGTGATCGCCACGGCCGCCGGCCGCCAAACCCTGGCCCGCTGTGAGCAGCTGGTCGCGCAGACGGAACGGGAGCTGCTGGCAGCGCTCGACGGCGAGTCCGGCGTGTTCCAAACGCTGATCGGCCGTCTGGCCGCCTTCGTCCAGGGCTCCTCTGCAGGCAGGCTCCCTTGCGCGGGTTTGGGAGAAACCCGGCCGGTCCCGGCTTCCTAGGACCTGCTACACCGCCGCGCGCCCGCCTGCCAGCGCCCGCCGCAGGGCCGGGTGCCCCACCGCAGCCTGGCGAGGCTGCGCGGCCCCGCGATAGTCCCCTTCGGCAGGAAGCGGGGGCGCGCAGATCAGGGTGGACTTCGGGCATATCAGATTCCCTGCCTGACGGAACAGGGTGTGGCCGCAGAGAGCTGTCCCGTCCATTTCACCGAAAGACCGGGCCGGTTGGCCAACGGAGGGATTCGACCATAGAGTCGTGGGCAGTGACACGGGGTGCCGCTTGGCTGAGATAAGACCCGTCGAACCTGATCTAGTTAGGACTAGCGAAGGGATGTCGCCATGACTATTGGCCTGACACCATTGACCGTTTCCACCCTGCTTTCCCGAGTGCGCAGCGAACCGCCACTGGTGCAGTGCCTGACCAACACCGTGGTCACGAACTTCACCGCCAACGTGCTGCTGGCCCTGGGCGCCGCCCCGGCCATGACCGACATTCCCGGGGAGGCCGGGCCGTTCGCCCGGCTGGCCTCCGGCGTGCTGATCAACCTCGGCACGCCCCACGCCGAGCAGCGCACCGCCATGCTGGAGGCCGCCAATGCTGCCAACGACGCAGGCACCCCCTGGGTCCTGGACCCCGTTGCGGTCGGCAGCCTCCCGGTGCGCACCGCCCTCGCCGCGGAGCTGCTGGAACTGCGGCCCACCGCCATCCGCGCCAACGCCTCGGAAATCATGGCACTGGCCGGGCTGGGTGCGGGCGGACGAGGGGTGGACGCCACGGACAACGCCGAGGATGCCCTCCCCGCGGCGACACTCCTGGCCCAAAAGTACGGCTCCATCGTGGCCATCTCCGGACCCACCGACGTCATCACGGACGGCACCTCCACCCTCCGGATCAGCAACGGGGACGCACTGCTGACCCGGGTCACCGGAGGCGGCTGCGCCCTCGGCGCGGTCACGGCTGCGTTCCTGGCCGTGGCGGACGGCGGCGGAACGGACAGCAGGGGAAGGCTGGAGGCGGCCGCGGCCGCCACCGCCGTGTACACGCTGACAGCCGAGCTGGCCGCGGCACAGACAGCCGGGCCGGGCAGCTTTGTCCCGGCGTTCCTGGATTCCCTCGCAGACCTCACTGATCAGGACATTGCGGCAAAGCTGGTGGCGGCATGAATCCCGCAGGCCCCGGAGTATCCCCCGCCCTCCGGCCCCGGGCCGTTGCCCGGGCGACCGGCATCTATCTCGTGACCGACACTGCCCAGTGCGGGGCACGCGGCGTCGTGGAAACCGTGCGTGCCGCCGTCGCCGGCGGGATCCGGACGGTCCAGATCCGGGAAAAGCATGCCTCGGCTGCAGATTTCTTTGCGCTGGTCCTGGCCGTCGCCGAGGCAGTCGGGGACCAGGCGCTGGTCCTGGTGGATGACCGGGTGGACGTTTACCTGGCGGCCCGGGCCGCCGGAGCCCGGGTCCACGGCGTGCATGTGGGCCAGAGCGACCTTCCCGTCGCCGCTGTCCGCGCGATCACCGGCCCGGACGCCGTCGTCGGCCTGACCGCGAACACCGCGGCGCACCTCGACGCCGTGCGTGCACTCACCCCCGGGACGGTGGACTACCTCGGTGCCGGCGTCATCCATCCCACCAGCACCAAACCCGACCACCCGGTGCCCCTGGGCGTGGACGGTTTCCAGGCATTCACCGCGTCCTCACCGGTCCCCTGTGTCGCGATCGGTGGCATTGAGCTGACGGATATCCCTGCCCTCCGCGCCGCCGGAGCCTCCGGAGCGGCGGTGGTTTCGGCCATCTGCACGGCCGCGGATCCGCTGCGCAGTGCCCGGGAGTTGGTGGCAGCGTGGAACGCATAGCCTCGACGGAAACTTTGCCGCCTTCGGACACCGGGCGCAGCATTCCCCGGGTCCTGAGCATCGCCGGCACCGATCCCAGCGGCGGCGCGGGTATCCAGGCAGATCTGAAGTCCATTGCCGCCACCGGCGGTTACGGCATGGCGGCCGTGACAGCCCTGGTGGCACAGAACACCCACGGCGTCCGGTCCGTCCACACGCCGCCGGCGGATTTCCTGCGTCAGCAACTGGAGGCGGTGAGTGACGACGTCGTGATCGACGCCGTGAAGATCGGCATGCTGGGCACCGCCGAGGTGACGCAGACGGTGACCGGCTGGCTGGCCGAGGTCCGGCCCCCGGTAGTGGTGCTGGACCCGGTGATGGTGGCTACCAGCGGTGACCGCCTGCTCAGCACCGGCGCCGAGAAGGCGCTGCGCCAGCTGCTGCACCGGGTGGATCTGGTGACCCCCAACCTGCCGGAGCTCGCCGTCCTGCTGCACGAGGATCCGGCGCAGACCTGGGACCAGGCGCTGGACCAGGGACGCCGGCTGGCCGGCACCTATTCCACCGCGGTGCTGGTCAAGGGCGGGCATCTGACCGGGGACGCGGCGCCGGATGCGCTGGTGGTGCCCGACGGCGGCGGCGGGTTTGCGGTCACCGAAGTCAGTTCGGTGCGGGTTGCCACTAAGAACACCCACGGGACCGGATGCTCGCTGTCCGCGGCCATGGCAACGCTGTTCGCCCGTACCGGGAACTGGGTCCGGACGCTGACGGCCGCCAAGGCCTGGCTGCAGGAGACGCTGGAAACCGCCGATCTCCTGGACGTCGGCACCGGCCACGGACCGGTGAACCATTTCCACGGCGTCTGGGAACGCGGCCTGGCCCCCTTGCCGGGGCCGGCTGCCGTGCCCGGAGGGTTCCTACCGACCGTGGGTTCCGAGGAACCCGGCGCCGAGGGACCCGGGCCGGTTTCGACTTCGGCGGCTCCCGGCGGCTCCCCGGCGCCGGCCGGCGGCTGGACCGCCGCCCTCTGGAAGGAGACCGCCGGCCTGCGCTCCCGGATCGATGAGCTGGACTTCGTCCGCGGGCTTGGCGACGGGTCGCTGCCGCAGGAGTCGTTCGGTTTCTATCTGACCCAGGACGCGATCTATCTGCGCGGGTACGCCCGTGCCATGGCCCGGGCGAGCGAACTGGCACCGCGGCTCCAGGAGCAGGTTTTCTGGGCGGCGGGAGCACGCAATGCCCTCGAAGCGGAGCTCGATCTGCACCGGAACTGGCTCGGTCCCGCGGGCGGCACCGGCGTCGAACAGGTCCTCTCAGTGCCGGCAGGCACGGACGTTGCAGCCGCCGGGCCAGTGACCCGCGGGTATCTGGAGCATCTGCTCGCCCGGGACCGGTATGCGGAGGACCGCATCGAATATGCCCGCCTGGTGGGAGCGGTGCTCCCCTGTTTCTGGGTCTATGCGGAGGTGGGAGCCAGGCTCCAGCGCCTGAATCATACGGCCCATCCGCATCGGGAATGGCTGGACACCTACGCCGATCCCGGTTTTGCCGCCGCCACGGAACAGGCCGTTGCGATCCTGGAAACCGTCCTGGCTGGGGATGTGGCCGAACGGCGGGCAGCGCAGGAAGCGTTTACCGGCTCGGTGCAGTGGGAACACGACTTCTTCGCGGCCGGCACGCTCCCCTGACCGGCCGCCAATCTGGGATCACCTGACGGGCTGCGGGGAGCTGGGGGAATCCCCTTCGGGACTTCCCTGCCACTTTGGGACAATCCTGCGCGGCGCCACGGCAGGAATGTCCCAAACTGGGTGGCATGTCCCAAATGGAAGGGTTTCTCTTGCACACGGACAATCCCCAGCCAGCGGCAGGATGGCCCCTAGCAGCCCCGGCCGACACGCGTTCCCACTGTTAGTTGTGTGGAGTGACTGGTGTGACCTCATCTGCCACATGAGGTTACATAGAGTGGGAACGTGTGCCGGGGCTTGTCAGGGTCGCAGCAGGTCAGACAGACCCGGATCCGGTTCGGCAACACCGCCAAGCCTTCCCCCGTGGAAGATCATCGGCCTGCCGCCGCCGGAGGCACTCATCCCCACGACGTCGGCGATGACCAGGACATGGTCGCCGCCGTCCACCTCGCGGTTGATGGTGGCGTGGATCCAGCCCGTGGCTCCGTCGATCTGCGGTGTCCGCTGCGGAGAGAGACTCCACTCGAGGCCGGCGAACTTGTCCTCCCGCCTGCCGGAAAGAGCCCGGGCAACGTGCTGCTGCCCTTCCGCCAGCAGGCTGACCGTGAACTTTCCCGAACGGGAGATCTTGGGCCACGTTGCTGAAGCACGGTCAATACTGAACGTGATCAGGGCTGGGTCCAGCGAAAGGGAAGCCAGGGTGCCGACAATGAGACCGCACGGTGCACCGGTCTCCGGATCCAAAGAGGCGACGGCGGCAACTCCGGAAGGATAATGCCGCATGACCTCGCGGTACCGCTCGGAGCTGATTCCTTCGGTCCCAGTGTTCGTCGTAGTGGACAGAGTCATTGGTTCTCCTTCACGAGAGGTGTAAGGGATGCCGCTAGAGCATGCAGGAGACGCAGTTTTCCACTTCGGTGCCTTCAAGCGCGAGCTGGCGCAGACGGATGTAGTAGATGGTCTTGATGCCCTTGCGCCAGGCGTAGATCTGCGCCTTGTTGATGTCGCGCGTGGTGGCGGTGTCCTTGAAGAACAGCGTCAGCGACAGGCCCTGATCCACGTGCTGCGTGGCGGCAGCGTAGGTGTCGACGATCTTCTCGTAGCCGATTTCGTACGCATCCTGGTAGTACTCCAGGTTGTCGTTGGTCAGGTAGGGCGCCGGGTAGTACACCCGGCCGAGCTTGCCTTCCTTGCGAATCTCGATCTTCGCGGCCACCGGGTGGATGGAGGAGGTGGAGTTGTTGATGTAGGAGATCGATCCGGTCGGCGGAACGGCCTGCAGGTTCTGGTTGTAGATCCCGTGTTCCATCACCGAGGCGCGCAGCGCGGCCCAGTCGGCCTGGGTGGGAATGTGGATGCCCTCGAACAGCTCGCGCACGCGCTGGGTCTTGGGAACCCATTCCTCGTTCACGTACTTGTCGAAGAACTCACCGCTGGCGTACTGCGAATTCTCGAACCCCTCAAAGGTCTGCTGACGCTCCAGGGAGAGCAGGTTGGAGGACCGCAGCGCGTGGTAAACCACGGTGTAGAAGTAGATGTTGGTGAAATCCAGCCCCTCTTCGGAGCCGTAGTGCACCCGCTCCCGGGCCAGGTAGCCGTGCAGGTTCATCTGGCCCAGGCCGATGGCGTGCGAGGCATCGTTACCCTCAACGATGGAGGGCACCGAACCGATGTGGCTCATATCCGAAACCGCGGTCAGCGCACGGACAGCCGTCTCGATGGTGTCCGCCAGGTTCCCGCCGTCCATGGCCTTGGCAATGTTCATGGAGCCCAGGTTGCAGGAGATGTCCCTGCCCACGTTCGAATAGCTGAGGTCATCGTTGTAGCGCGACGGCGTCGAAACCTGGAGGATCTCCGAGCACAGATTGGACATGGAAATCCGTCCCTGAATCGGGTTCGCCCTGTTCACCGTGTCTTCGAACATGATGTACGGGTAGCCGGACTCGAACTGGATTTCGGCCAGCGTCTGGAAGAAGTCACGGGCCTTGATCTTGGTCTTCTTGATCCGGGAATCGTCCACCATCTCGTAGTACTTCTCGGTGACCGAGATGTCGGAGAACGGCATGCCGTAGACCTTTTCGACGTCGTACGGGGAGAACAGGTACATGTCCTCATCCCGCTTGGCCAGCTCGAAGGTGATGTCGGGGACAACGACGCCGAGGGAGAGGGTCTTGATGCGGATCTTCTCATCGGCGTTTTCCCGCTTGGTGTCCAGGAACCGGTGAATGTCCGGGTGGTGTGCGTGCAGGTACACGGCACCGGCGCCCTGGCGGGCACCGAGCTGGTTGGCGTAGGAGAAGGAATCCTCGAGGAGCTTCATCACGGGAATGACGCCGGAGGACTGGTTCTCGATCTGCTTGATCGGGGCGCCCACCTCCCTGACATTGGTCAGCGACAGGCCGACTCCGCCGCCGCGCTTGGACAGCTGCAGGGCGGAGTTGATCGACCGTCCGATCGACTCCATATTGTCCTCAAACCGCAGCAGGAAGCAGGACACAAGCTCGCCGCGCTGGGCCTTGCCCGCGTTCAGGAAGGTGGGGGTGGCGGGCTGGAAGCGGCCGCTGAGGATCTCGTCCATCATCTGCACGGCCAGCTTCTCGTCGCCGCCGCCCAGGTGCAGGGCCGTCATGCAGACCCGGTCCTCGAAACGCTCCAGATACCGCTGGCCGTCAAAGGTCTTCAGCGTGTAGGAGGTGTAGAACTTGAAGGCGCCCAGGAACGTCTCGAAACGGAAGTCCTGACCTTCGGCGCGCCGGTACAGCCCGCGGATGAAGTCCATCGAGTACCGGTCAAGGGTTTCCCGCTCGTAGTAGCCGTGGCCCACCAGGTACTTCAACTTCTCATCAAGAGTGTCAAAGTGCATGGTGTTCTCATTCACGTGCTGCAGGAAGTACTGGCGCGCCGCAGCGCGGTCCGCCTCGAACTGAATCTCGCCGTCCTTGCCGTACAGGTTCAGCATGGCGTTGAGCTCGTGATAGCCCAGGCCCTGCCCCTGAGGCGGCAGCCGGTCAACGCCGGTTCCGGGAACTGAGTTCTTCGTTATCTCCACAAAACTTCCATCTCTTTGTTCATCAGTCTCGGAACCGGCGGGGCGCACGTTAGGCCGTCGGCATGCTGTAGTGGTCCGCCAGCAGTTCCAGGGTCTGCGCCTGAGCGCTGCGCAGGTACCCGCCGGTAACGAGCATGACTTCATTGACACCGGTCTGGCGCTGCAGATCCTCCAAGCTGGCTGCCACTTCCGCGGGGGTGCCGTGGATCGTGCGGTCGGTGTATTCCTCAAGGATCTGCCGTTCCTGCATGTTGGGGCGGTAGGCCGCAACTTCTTCGGGGGGCAGCAGAGCAAAGGGCTTGCGAGTGAACATGCGCAGCATGGCCATGGCGGTGGAGGTGGCCTGGCGGCGTGCCTCTGCCGGATCCTCGTCAGCAATGGCACCGATGCTCACCAGGCTGTAGGGCTTGTCCAGGTACACCGAGGGACGGAAATTCTCACGGTAGATCCGCATGGCATTGAGGATGTCGGCACTGCCGAACTGCAGGGCGAACGCATACGGGCGGCCCAGCCGCGCCGCAACCTGAGCGGAGTACACCGAGGATCCGAGGATCCAGACGTCGGCCGCCGTCTCGGGACGCGGCACCCGGTTCTCGTCGGCCTGCCAGGGGCCCGGTACGGCCGGCACACCTGCATAAGGGTGGCCCTGCGGGAAGTCGTTCTCCAGGAATCCGACCAGCTCGGCAATCTGTTCGGGGAATTCGTCGTTGGCGGAGGCGTGGCGGCGCAGAGCCGCTGCCGTGGCGCCGTCGGTGCCCGGTGCCCGGCCCAGGCCGAGGTCGATGCGCCCGGGAGCCAGCGCATCCAGCATGCCCACCTGCTCAGCGATGACCAGCGGCACATGATTGGGCAGCATGATTCCGCCCGCGCCAAGCCGAATGCGTTCGGTTTCTCCGGTGAGCCGGGCCGCCATCAAGAGCGGGGACGGAATGGCGGCACCGGGCATGGCGTGGTGTTCGGACATCCAGAAACGCTGGAAGCCGCGGCGGTCTGCCAGCTTCGCCAGCGAGATGACCTCGCTGTAGGTCTCGTTGACGGTGTGACCGACGCCGGTGAAGCCGTTGTCGAGGACCGAGAGCACGAAGGGGGCGGTGCCGGACGGGCTGGGATGGTTCATGAACTACCTCACGTATCACGGTATAAGTAAATCTTTAACGTGAGATTCACTCTAGGAGGTTCTCACGGCAAAGTGCAACTGATACCGTGAGTACTATGACAAACGTCCCACTTCCTCCGGCTCCGGGAACAGCCGAGCACCTGAGCTTGGCGCTGGCCAACAGCATCGTCACCCTTCCAGGCGAGCAGCGGGTTGATGAGCTGAACAGTCCGGAAAACGCCACGGCCTGGCTTATCGGGCACGGGCTTGCCCCGGAAGGAACCGGACTGCTCTCTTACTGCCAGAATCAGCTCGCAGGCCTGAGGGAACAGCTCCGGGAGGTACTTCGGTCCCATACCGAAGGCACCGTTCCCGCACCGGAGGCACTGGCTGGCCTCAACCATGCGCTGACCGCAGTGCCCAGCGCGGCGCCGCTGCACTATTCTCCGGGAGCAGGCCTGGTTCGGGGCTACACCCATCCGCTCAGCCAGATTGTTGCCCATGCCATGGCACAGATTGCCGAGGACGCTGCCGTCCTGCTGACCGGGCCCGACGCCGGGCGCATCGCGCGATGCGCAGCCGCACCGTGCGACCGGTTCATGGTCCGCACGCACGCGAGGCGGCAGTGGTGCTCCGAGCGGTGCGGAGCACGGCAGCGGGCCAACCGGTCCTACGCCCGCAAACTGGAGAAGACTCCCGCAAAATAGAAGGCCCGGCAGGCTGAAGACTCCGGGCGAGCCAAAAGTCCGAAGAAGCGGGCTCAGCGGCTGGTGAATCGGCTCCGGTACGAGGTCGGGGTAGTGGAATAGGCGGAGATGAAGTTCTGCCGGAAGGTGACCGGGCTGCCAAACCCGCAGGCCTCGGCAATGCGCGCAACGCTCCAGGTAGTGGTTTCCAGCAGCTGGCGGGAGTCATCCAGCCGTCGCCCGAGCACCCAGCGCGCCGGTGAGAAACCGGTGACCTCTTTAAACCTGCGGGTAAAGTTCCGCTTGCTCATGTTGGCATGCGCCGCGAGGCTTTCCACCTCGAGGTCCTGATCCAGGTTTGCCAGCGCCCAGTCGATGGTCCTGCCCAGCGGTCCGTCGAGCTCGGGATCCTGCAGCGGGCGGGCAATGTACTGCGCCTGGCCACCCTCCCGGTGCGGGGCCACCACAATGTGGCGCGCGACGTCGACAGCCACGGCAGAGCCCAGCTGCCTGCGGACAAGATGCAGGCAGGCGTCCAGCGCCGCGGCGGTTCCAGCCGACGTGAGAACGTCTCCGTGATCGATATACAGTGCGGAAGCGTCGAACCGAACGGCTGGCAGAGCTGCCGCCATCTTCGAAGCTGCCTCCCAATGCGTCACCGCCGTGCGCCCGTCGAGCACACCGCTTCCAGCGACCGGATACGCACCCAGGCACAGTCCGACGACGGCGGCTCCCCGCCCGTGGGCCTGGCGGATCAGCTGCAGCAGCTCATCTGACGGATCGGGGAGATCGGACAGCCAGGAGGGAAACACCACGACGTCTGCGTCCTGGGCCGCTTCGAGCCCGGCAACTCCGTCAACCAGATATCCTTCCGCACTGCGGATGGGCTGGCCCTCCTCGGCGAACAAGCCGGTTTCCCACTCCGGGGCAAGGCCAAGGCGCGCCACCTCGCCGAATACGAGCAGCGGGGTCGCCAGATGGAACATCGTCATGCCGTCGAAGGCGTGGATGGCAATCTTCAACGTGGCCCATTTCCATCGAAAGTGTGCATATACGCCACTCACTCTACCGGGACGGGCCCTGCAAAGCTGGGATCACCAGTAAATCAACAGATTTTCACCTAAGGAATTGAGGCTTGTTATGACTGACCTACGCCGCGCGCTCGTAATTGTGGACGTGCAGAATGAGTACTTCGCCGGTCCCCTTGAAATTCAGTACCCGGACCGCAACGAATCCCTGGCCAACATTCTGCGGGCCATCGAGGTGGCCGAAGAACAAGGGCTGCCCATCGCCGTCGTCCAGCATGAGACTCCCGCCGGTTCCCCGGTGTTTGCAGCCGGGTCCCACGGCTGGGACCTTCACCCGGAGATCGCTGCCCGGCGCAATGACTCGTGGAAGCACATTGTGAAGACCTATGCGAGCGTCTTCGCTGGAACCGACTTCGAAGCCTGGCTCCGGGAGAACCAGATCGGCACGGTCACCTTGGTTGGGTACATGACCAACAACTGCGACTTGGCTACTACTGCGGCGGCAGAACCGCTGGGCTTCACCGTGGAAATCCTCTCCGACGCGAGCGGGGCGATCCACTTGGCGAATGAGATGGGCCAGGTCAGCGCGCAGCAGGTACATGAAGCACTGCTGGTGCTGCTGCATTCGAACTTTGCTGCCGTCGCGGCCACCAGCGACTGGGCCAAGGCCGTGGAATCCGGCGTCGAGCTGCCCAAGAGCGATCTGGGCACCTCAGCCACGCAGGGCCGCGCCGCCTTCCAGTAGCCCGCTTGCCCCAGCGGCCCGCCACTTGAGCTTCGGCGCCCGCGGCAGCGGATCACTGCTGCCCGGGCGCCCGGCGGTTCCGGCGCCCGTGACCTGGGCACCGGCGGCAGTTCCGGCGTCGGCCTTCAACTGTGGCCTTGACCCCGGCCTTCTTCTTCGGCGCCGTCGATGGCTTTGATGAGGCGTTCGCGCTCCTTATTGATCCACTGACCGTCCGAGTAGTTCCGGAGAAAGGTCTCCGCGAATTCCACCGGGTCTTCCCCCACCACGGCGCGGATGGGGGTTCCATCCACTGCGGCGCGTTCGAACAGGTCGGCAAGATCCTCAACCATCGTCATCATGATGCTGCCGTTGCTGATGGCACCGAAGTAGGTCAGGTAACGTTCAAATGCCTCGACCGACGTGCGGTACGGGGCCGGCAGGGCCTTGACCCGCGCCTTGTATTCCCGCCACCGGCGCTTGTCGCCGAAGTCGCCAACTATCTTCTCGATCAACATGGTCACTTATCTCCTCGGTGGAGCTGTTCCAGACGTTCTGCGAGGAAGCTCCAGGTCCTCCAGAATTCGTTGAGAGAGTCCTCCCCCTCCGCGTTCAGGGAATACACCTTCCGCGGCGGGCCTTTTTCGGACGGAACCTTCTCGACGTCCACGAGTCCGCGCTGCTCGATCCGGATGAGCAGCGCGTAGATAGTGCCTTCCGCAATGCCGGTGAACCCCTGGTCCCGCAGCCATCCGGTGATCTCATAACCGTAGGCCGGGCGGCCGGACAGGATTGCCAGGACTATGCCTTCCAGGACGCCCTTGAGCATCTCCGTCGCCTGCTTGCCCATCGGAGACTCCTTGCTACTTAGTAATAATGACTACCAGTACATAGTAACGCTGAGTAGTTGGATCGCAAGGGGCCCGCGCATGCTTCGCGCAGGAAATGGACTCAGCCGCCCTGCTCTCGAGTCACGGCGGCACAGAGCTCCCCCGCCGGGATGCCGAGGGTCCATTCGGCGACATCCGAGACAAAATGAGCAATGCCCTCATCCCCATGGGGTGCGGAATTATTGACGTAGGTTCCAACACCGTCAATGGCGGCAAGAATCCTGCTGCTGGCCACCCCAGGATCGGCCACCGTGAAATTCCCGGCGGCGACGCCGTCCTCGATAAGCAGGACTAGGCGCCTATGGGTCACCTCCTCCTGGACCTGCACAGCCTCCGCCAGGGCAGGGCTGAAACGGCAAAGGTGGCGGGCGTTCAACCAGAGCTGTGACAGCTCCCTCCACCTTTCCCCTTCATTACGCGAGATCAAACAGGCCACCCTGGTGAATGGATCACCTTCATCTGGAAACAGGTCCTCCCGTTCATCTGAGACGGCACGGGCGAAGGCGGCGACCACCAGGTCCTCCGCCGCCGGATAGTAGTGGCTGATCAGTCCGGGCCGGACCCCCAGCCGCGCAGCAACCGCGCGCAGCGTAATGCCCTCCAAGCCATCGGCGAGCGCAATGGATGCCGCCGCAGCGAGGATTTCAGCCCTTCGCGCGTCCGGATGTTTCCTGACCCGCGGCGTGGGATTTGACAGCATGCCGCCGAGTCTATTGGATTAGTGACCAATATCACTGTTGGCCACTCGACCAACAGCAATCGGGTTCGACGGCCAGCCTCCGTGGGCCGAACCCGCCCCGAGAGGAACAGCGATGCCTGAGTCCCACCTGGCTGACACCGTCAACCCGTCTGAGCCATTGACCCACCCCGAGATCCGCGGGATCGAACTGATCGAAGACTCCGAACGGCACGGCCGTGCCCGCGGCCTCTTTTCGGTCTGGGCGGCCCCGAGCGTCAGCGTCCTGAACCTGACTATTGGCGCCTCCCTTGTCATCCTGGGGATGGAGCTGTGGCAGGTATTCGCCGTGATCGTCACCGCCAACCTCCTCTGGATCCTGGTGGGGCTGGTGGCCATCAGCGGTCCCGCGGCAGGAACCTCCGGGTCAGTCATCACCCGCGCGATATACGGAATCCGCGGCAACAAAGTGATCGTCGCCTTCTACGGCTGGTTCATCTCCGCCGTCTTCCTGGCACTGAACTGGCTGGCGGCGTCCTTTATGGGTGCCGAGCTGCTGGCCCGGGCCGGTTTCACGGATCCGGTCCTCGGACCCGTGGTCATCACGATCGTCGTCGCGGCGGTCACCGTCCTGGTCGCCGTCTATGGCCATAACCTGATCCTGCGCGTTTATCCCGTGGTGGCCACAGTCCTGCTGCTCATCTTCCTCCTGGTGACGTTCTTCATCCTGCCCAGCGTCAATTGGAGCTACGCACCGGCAGAACCCCTGCAAGGCCTGCCGCTGTGGTCTGCGGTGACCGTCGGATTTGCCATCCTTGCTTCCGGCCCCTTGTCCTTCTCCAACAGCCCGGACATGGCACGCTACCTGCCACGCTCCACCAAGGCCGCTTCCATCATCGCGGCCACGGCCCTGGGCGGAATGCTGCCCGGCATCTTCTTCACCTCCGTGGGCGCCCTGCTCGCCACCGGAATCGATGCAGCGGCCATGGAGCTCGGCATCGAATCTGCACTCCTTGCCATGCTGCCTGCCTGGCTCGGACCCCTCTTCGTGGCCGGCGTCATCATCAACACGATCTCGCTCAACGGTATGACCACCTACACCGCGAGCATGGCTTTCCAGTCCATCGGCGTCCCGATCCGGCGCATCCCCTCAGCCGTGGTGGTCGGCGGGATCGGCACAGCCCTGACCATCTATCTCATGATGTCCACGAGCCTGCTTGAGGCAGTCAACCTGCTGCTTCAGCTGCTGATCCTCATCTCCGGTCCAACCATGGCGATCTTCGCCACGGACGTCATCCTCCGCCGTAACCGCTACAACGGCACCGACCTCTTTCAGGAGCGTCCAGGCGGACCCTTCTGGTACACCGGCGGCTGGAACATCCCCGGCATGCTCGCCGCGGTGCTCGGTGCCGTTTCCGCCTCGCTGTTCCTCAACAGCAGCCTCTACACCGGCCCGCTGTCCGCGGCCATGGGCAACATCGACCTCTCCGTCCCCGTCGCCCTGCTCGTTACTTCGACCGTCTACGTCCTCTGGACGCGCATGGCCGCGGCCGGACGGCGTCCGCAGGTCCTCACCGCTAAAGTCCCCGCCTAATCCCCGTCCCAATCCCCGCCTGAAGGAAGTTACCGCGTGACCACGCAGCTTTATACCAACGCCCGCATCTTTACCTCCGGCGCCCGGCGCTGGGCCGAGGCCATGGTCGTCCAGGACGAACGGATTCTCTACGTCGGCGACTCTGTCACGGCTGAGCGTCTTGCCGCAGACCCGGAGAGGATTGATCTGGGCGGCCGGCTGGTTCTTCCCGGCTTCGTCGACGGCCATGCCCATGTGATCGGCACCGGCGAAGCACTTGGGCAGGTCAGCCTCTGGGGTGCGGAGTCCGTGGAGGAGATCCAGCAGCGCATCCGGAAGTGGGACGCTGACCACCCCGGATCAGCCCGGATCATGGCCACCGGGTGGGCTCACGGTGCCATTCCCGGCGGTGTTCCGGACGCCGGGATGCTCGACGCAGCCCTGCCCGGCAAACCCGTCTACGCACTGGCCTATGACTTCCACTCCGTCTGGGTCAACTCGGCGGCGCTGGCGGAGATGGGGATCACCGATTCCACAGAGAACCCCCTCGGCGGCACCATTAAACGGAATTCCGAAGGTCACGCCACGGGCTACATTGATGAAAACGCGTTCTACAACATCGTGCTCCCCTTCCTCGACGCGCAGGCCAGCGGGGATGACCATCTGGCCAGTATCGCCGCCGTCCAGCAGGCCTACCGCCAAAGCGGCGTAACCACGGCATGCGATATGGGATTCAACGAGACGGATCTTCAGACGTTCACACAGGCTCAGAAGGATGGGACGCTCACCAGCAGGCTCATTGCCTACTGGCGGCTGAACAACACCGGCGTCCTTGAGCAGAACATCGCCCAGGTCCAGCGGGCGGCCGAACTTGCCGCCGAACACCGGTCAGCGTTCCTGCGGGTGGTGGGCATCAAAGTGGTCATCGACGGAACCATCGACGGGTGCACGGCGGTGCTCGGAGCTCCCTATGCCGACGGGTCCAATGCCGAACCCGTCTGGAGCCTGGCCGAGCTGGCCCCGGTCGTGGCTGCTGCTGATGCCGCTGGGCTGAAGGTCGCCATGCATGCCATCGGGGATGAAGCCGTGCGGATCGCCATCAGCGCGGTCGAACATGCGGTTGCCGTTAACGGCCCCCGCGAACGCCGGCACCGGATCGAGCATCTGGAGCTCGTGGACCGGGCCGACGTCGACCGCCTCGCCGCGTTAGGCATCACGGCAAGCATGCAGCCCGTCCACGCTGATCCCGCCATTGGCAGCAACTGGCGTGCCAAGCTCGACGACGGCCGCGTGGACCGTGGCTTTCCCTGGCCCTGGATCACGGAAGCCGGTGGCTGCCTGGCGTTCGGCACCGATTCTCCGACGTCGCCGCACACCCCGCTGCCGAATATGTACGTGGCCGCCACCCGTGCCTCGGCGCTGGATGCCGCGGCCGGAACGAACGTGCCGGAATTCGCGCTGCCACTCGCCGAGTCGATCGAACACGCCACCCGCGATTCCGCCTGGACGTGCGGCGCCGAGCACGAGCTCGGCCGGCTGGCCGCAGGGCTTTACGCAGACTTCATCGTCCTCGACACGGATGTCCTCGCGGCGGAGGACCCGTCAGTGCTGCTGGATACAAAGGTCCTGCGCACCGTCGTCGGCGGGCGCTGCGTGTATGAAGCCGGGTTGGGGCAGGACGGCGGTGCCGCCGTCGCAAATACTGCCCCAACCGCGGATTAGCCGACTCGTCCAGGGGGTTCAAGCACCGAACCGGGCGGCCGCTGAGACCAGCCCGTTCCGCACGGGCAGCAGATGCTTAGCGGTCGCCGCACGGTTCAGCACCCGGGCCAGCCGCACCATCCGGCGGCCCACCGGGCGGCGGACGCGGTCGAACTGCCGCAGTCCGGAGTCCAGGTCCTGGCTACCGGCCAGGGCATCCGCGAGCGCGACGGCGTCCAGCAGGGTTTCGCAGGCACCGCGCCCCAGGTTCGGGGCCATGGCATGCGCGGCGTCGCCAATCAGGACGGTCCGCCCACTCACGTAGGAACCCGTCAGCTGTACATCGAGGAGGGTTCGGCGGTCGATCCGGTCCGGTGTGAGGGTGTCCACGACGGCGCGCACCGCCGGATGCGCCCCGTCGAAGAAGCGCCGCAGGAACCCGGCGGAGTCCAGGTGGTCCCCGGCCGGGACCAGTTCCGAGCGCAGGGCAGCAAACCAGTTGATGCCGTTGCCACCGGCGGGGGTAATCCCAAACAGGCCGCCCCGCGTCCAGGTCTCGGAGACCGTTCCGACGCGGCCGGCAATCACGCCGCGGAATGCCGTGGTTCCGAGCTTCCGCGGCCCCACCCCGGGTAAGACGGCGCTCCGGACCGAACTGTGGATTCCGTCAGCACCGACCAGCAGGTCTCCGCCGGGAAAGCCCTGCTCCGGGGAATACGGGCTGTTCCACCTGACGGCTTCCGGCGGAAGCGCCGCGTACAGGGTGCGGAGCAGCGTGTTCCGGGCAACCAGGTGGGCGCTGCGTTCGGCTCCCAGCCCGGCGATGATGGTGCCATCGGCCCGAAGGAGCGCCCCGCCTGCACAGTGCACCGATTGTTTTCGCACCGCGTCCCCTACCCCGAGGGAGTCCAGGGCCGCCATTGCCTCCGGCCACATCCCCAGGCCGGTGCCGCCGGAGGGCAGGTCCGCGGACCGTTCCCTGACTTCTACCTCCCAGCCGTTCCGCAGCAGGGCGAGCGCCAGCGCCAGCCCGCCGATTCCTCCGCCGATGATCGTTGCGCGCACGGTCCCGCCTCCAACCCGTCAAACTCATAAGATTCTGCCGCTGGTGTCGAAGGTACCCGCCGCGCGGCTGCGCCGCCCCTGCCTGCGGACGTTCGCCGCTGCGTCCGAAGGCGATCAGCACCGTCGCTTCCGGACGCCCCATCCCTTCCGGACGTCACCATCTTCCGGACGTCCCTGCCCAGCCGCCGCCTCTGCCGCTGCCTCTGCCGCTGCCTCTGCCACCTGCCTCTGCCACCTGCCTCTGCCACCTGCCTCTGCCACCTGCCTCTGCCCAGCCGTACCATAGGGGCATGGCAGCGTCCGTGGCTGTCCGCCGCCAGGGCAGCCGATCCGCACCCGACCCCTGGGTCTACGATGCCCTGCTCGCCGCGGGCGTCTCACTCACGCTCGCCGCCTTCATCGCAGCCGATATCGAGGGCACCCGCCCGGACGGCTGGGCCTATCTTTGGGCGGCCGGGTTCGGCGCACTGATGTTCGTCCGCCGCACGTATCCGACCCTTGTCGTGGCTCTGTCCGTTGTGGGATTCGTTGCCTACTATGCATCAGGGCTGACCGCCATCGGCACGGCCGTGCCCATTGCCGCGGCAGTGTTTTCCGCCGCCGAGTGCGGCCGGCTGGCCGCCGCCATCGGCGGGTCCGCCGCCGTCGCCGTCATCTCGGTGACCTACCGGCTGGGAAGCGGCCAGGATGCCGCATTTGTCCTGGGGTATGACCTGCCGCAGAACCTGCTGATCCTCGCCGGTGCCGTCGCCCTGGGCGACAGCGTCCGCACCCGGCGGCAGCTGCAGCGGCAGGCCAGCCGGATCCGGGACCTGACGGCCAGGCAGATCCGGCGCGATGCTGAGGAACGGATTGCCGCAGAGCGCATCGCGGTGTCCCGGGACCTGCACGACTCCCTGGGACACTGGCTGGCAGTGATCTCGCTGCATTCCGAGGTGGCCAGGGAGGCCCCGGAGCACGACGGCGGTGCCCGGCGCCAGGCGCTGGAGGTCATCCGCGCCACCACCGCGGAAGCCTCGTCCGAGCTCAAGCGCACCGTTGCCGGCCTTCGCGGCGGGCCGCCGGCGCCCAGGGGGCCGAGCCTGGACTCCCTGGGGAACGCCGTCGCCCCGGCGGAAGCGGCGGGGATCACCGTGACGCTGACGAACACCCTGCAGCCCCGGCTTCACCCCCAGCTCCAGGGGGTCCTCTACCGGGTTGTGCAGGAATCAGTAACCAACATCGTCCGCCATTCCAATGCCACACAGGCCGGCATCAGCCTCACCGAAGACGGCGGGATCATCCGGCTCCGCATCGCGGACAACGGCAGGGCACAGCCCGCGGGCAGCCCCGCGGGCAGCCCTGCGGACAGCCAGGCGGGCCGCCCGGACGGCGGACGGGACGGCGCTGCGGCGCAGGGCTACGGACTCGCGGGTTTGCGGGAGCGGCTTGAGGCGCTTGGCGGCAGCTTCACCGCGGAGTGGACACCGGCGGGGTTCGAGGTCTCGGCACGGCTGCCCCGGGAGGAAAGATGATTACGGTTGTGCTGGTTGATGATCAGGATCTGGTCCGGGCGGGGCTGCGGACGCTGCTCTCCAGCGGCCAGGACATCAGCGTGGCAGGCGAGGCCGCGGACGGCCTCCGCGGCCTCGAAGCAGCCGCCCGGCACCGCCCGGACGTTGTCCTGATGGATATCCGGATGCCCGTTATGGACGGCATCGAGGCCACCCGCCTGATCCGCAGTGACGAATCGCTGGCAGCCACCCGCGTGCTGATCCTGACGACATTCGACGACGACAGGGACGTCCTGGAAGCCATCCGGGCGGGTGCGGCCGGGTATCTGATGAAGGATGCCCCCGGTCCGGAGCTGCGCGACGCGGTGCGGCGGGCCGCGGACGGGGAGAAACTCCTCTCCCCCGCCGTCGTGGGACGGCTGCTGGAAATTGTCGCTGCCGGACCGCGCCCGCCGGTTCCAGACCCCCGCCTGTCCCTGCTCAGCGACCGGGAACTGGACGTCCTGGTCCGGGTTGGCCACGGTGACACCAACCAGGAGATCGCGGCTGTGCTCTTCATCAGCCCGGCAACCTCGCGGACCTACGTCAGCCGGATCCTGGGCAAGCTGGGGGCCAGGGACCGCACCGAACTGGCTGTGATCGCCCACCGCTCGGGCCTGGTTCAGTAGCGGCTCCCGCGGCAGCGCCTAAGGCACGGCAACAGCACGGCAACAGCACGGCAACAGCACAGCAACGGCAACGGCAACGGCAACAGCAACAGACGACGGCGTCCAAACGCGTACCGGTTTGTCGCCTGCGATGACCCACTCCGGCGCCCGCAGCCCGACGCGGAGCCCCGGCCCGCGTGCCTACCGTGGCAGCATGACTGAATACCCAACACCCCAGGAAACCACCCGGGCAGTCCGTTATTCCTTCGGAATGCCCCTGCTGCTGATGGCCGGCCTGGCACTGCTTGGCCTGCCCCGGGCCGTCCTGCACGATCTCCAGGTAATCCACGAAGGCGCACCGGTGACCTGGTTCCTGGCCCTGGCGCCCGTTGCCGTGTGGATCCTCGTCACCGTCCGGGTCCGTTCCCCGCGGCCGTTCTTGACCGTATTGGTTATTGGTTTGATGTTCGGCGTCATGCTGGCCATCACCCACCAGCTGCTCTGGAACTTCGCTTTCGCCGGCATGCCGGCTCTCCTCGAGGCCGGACCAGCCCTGCGGTTGGCAACCGTGCCGGGCAGTTTGATGACGGGTGCGGCCATCGGAGCCATCGGCGGGCTGCTGGCTCTGGCCCTCACTTCGCTGCGCAGGCACAATGGCGGGCATGACTGATGACGCACCGGAGACCATTCCCGACAGAGCACCGGACACATCACTTGATCTCACTTTGGATCCCGGGGTGCAGGTGATGGTCCAGGAATGGATCTCGCTCGACGGGTTTGCGGCCGGGCCCGGCGGTGAAGCTGACCTCTTCGCCGCCGTGGCTCCGGAAACCAGCGCCGCCGGCCAGGACTGGAATATGCGGCTCCTGCCGCACGTCGATGAAATACTGCTGGGCCGGAGGACCTATGAGCTCTTCGCCGCGTACTGGCCCACGGCGGACGAGCCGATTGCGGCTCAGCTGAACATGGCCCGGAAAACAGTAGCCTCCCGGACCCTCTCCTCAGCCCCCTGGGGGGCCTACCCGGAGGCCGCCGTCGTTCCGGACGCCGTCAGCTACGTCCGGGAACGCCGCAGCCAGGGTGGAAAGTTTCTCATCTGGGGTTCGGTGAGCCTCGTCCACGCCCTATTGGAAGCCGGGGAAGTCGACGAGTTGGATCTTTTCATCGCTCCGATCATGCTTGGGCAAGGGCTGCGTGCCTTTCCGGAACGATCCCTCCTGCTGCAGCTGCACAACGTCCGGCACTGGCGCGGCACCCTGCACGCACGCTACCGGCCTTCGGCTCCGCGGGAGCCAGGTGCTGCCGGCCATGACCTGGTCTTCTAGCCTTCAACATCCGTGGCGGTGTGGGCCGCGCCCACCGGTTTTGACTCCGGGGAGCCGCGCTGGCGCAGGTAGACCGCCAGGATGACCATCGAGGCGACCGCCAGGAACTCCGACTGCCAGTTCTGCAGTGTGCGGCTCCAGAACTCCGGCGAGAGGACGTACTCTCCCCAGGTCCCCGGATCCTGCAGGTTCGCCAGCTGCTGCTCGGCGAAGGCGCTGAACCCGGCGATTGACTGGGCGAACCAGGAGAGCAGGAAGATCGTCCCCATCACCGCCGCCAGAGAATTCGAGTAGACCCGCGTCCGCCAACCGCCCGCTCGGGCCCAAGCAGGGGAATCCGGCCGGGCGTACCGTCCCAGAAGCTGATCTTTATCCGATTCGGTCCCCTCGGAGCCGAGTTTTTTGGACTCCGGTGAACCCTGCTGCACAAACCAAACCGCCGCGAGGATCAGCAGGAGGAACTGCAGGAACTCGGATTGCCAGTTTTCAGCGACGTCGACGGCGAAGCTTGAGGTGGTCAGGTACTGCCAGATGCTGACCTGTTCCAGCCCAGCGGCGACCTGCTGTTCGTTGAACAACGCCAAACCGGCAAGCGCCTGTCCCGCCAGGGAGAGCAGGAAAAGCGAGAAGAAAACAATAAACAACCCGTTATGTTTCAGCGCTTTCACCGTCCCAGCGCTCCAACCGTGATCATGTAGGCAAGGCCTACGCCAATGAAGGTTAGGCAGAGCACGAATGCCCAGCGTGCACGCATCGTCAGTCTCCCTCTATGAGGCAGCTGTAGGGCCGGTCGCCGCGTTCAGTGCAGCCCGCGGCCATGACCTTCCACATGCCGTCCGCCAGGGTCAGGAAAACGGTGTCATTCTCAAAAACCACTTGGGCGTTTCGTCCATACGCCTGGCTGGAAACAGCAGCGCCCGCGGCCGGCAGGTCCACTGCCGCCAGTGTGTCCGGGCAGGACCGGGCGCCACCGCTCTCCGTCTGCAAAGCTGCTTCCAGCGTGCCGGGCGCAAGCATACTGCAAGCTTGCTCCAAGTTCGATTCCTGCAGTGCAGCGTAAAAGGACCCGGCCACCCGGTCAGCTCCCGGTGGACCGGATCCGTTGCCGCTGCATGCAGCCACGGACACCAGCGCAGCCAGTACAAGCACAGTCTTCACCGGGGAACGAACCACGGAACCTCCTGCCGGACCTGTTTGTTCATCACCCTAAGCCACCCAGCCGGAAAATTCCCGGGACCAAAGGCAACGGTGTCGATTTCCAAACCTGACGGACGTTAGCGCCACCGTCCTCGACGGCGCCGAACTCGCCCCGTCCCGGACAGCCAAAACCGTCCGCCGCAGCGGCTGCGAAACAGTGATAACCGACGGACCATATTCCGAATCCGTGGAACAGATCAGCGGATACTATCTGGTGGACGCCCCGGATCTTGGACATGCTGCTGAAGGCCTGCAGGCTGCTGGCTGACGGCGCACCGGTGGAAAGTCCGTGTTCTCGTATCGACCGACGCCGGTTAGGCGGCTGCTCCGGCAGCGGCCAGCTGGCCGTCCGACACGCTGCCGATGATCCTCCTGCCGTCCCGGGCGGAACTGGTCCGTGCCCCGGACCTTTGCCGGAACCGGGTGGAAAGCCGCCACCTGAAACGCCGGCTGAATGCGCTCCCTGGCTCCAGCCGATCCGGCCCACCCCTAGGATGGGGCACATGACTTCCGCGAGCGCGCAAACCCCGCAGGACCAAGACACCGACGACGAATTCCTCTGGCTGGAGGACATCTACGGCGACAAGCAGCTGGACTGGGTCCGGGCGCAGAATTCCAAGACGGAGGCGCTGCTGTCCGCCACGGACTTTGAACGCACCGAGGAACGGCTGCTGGAAGTCCTGGACTCCACCGACCGGATTCCCATGGTGGTCAAACGCGGTGACTGGTACTACAACTTCTGGCGGGACGGCGAGCACCCCAAAGGCCTGTGGCGCCGCACCACGTGGGACGGCTACACGGCAGCGGATACCCAGTGGGAGACCCTGCTGGACCTGGATGCCCTGAGCGCTGCAGAAGGCACCGAATGGGTCTGGGGCGGAGCCCGGTTCCTGCGCCCGGAGGACGGGGCCTCCTACCGCCGCGCACTGGTGCTTCTCTCCCCCGACGGCGGCGATGCTGCCCGCTACCGGGAGTACGACGTCGTCGACCGGGCCTTTGTCCCGGGTGGTTTCGATCTGCCTGTGGCTAAGACGCAGGTGTCCTGGGCCGGACCGGATTCCCTGTACGTGGCCACCGATTTTGGTCCCGGCAGCATGACCGCCTCCTCCTATCCGCGGATGGTCCGGACCGTGCACCGCGGCCAGGATCTCCCCGACGCCGACCTGTACTTCGAAGTTCCGCAGGACCACATGATGGGCTACGTCCACCATGACCAGACGCCGGGATTCGAGCGGGACCTGGCCTTGGACATCATCGACTTCTACGACAGCATCACCTATCTGCGCCGGGATGACGCCTGGCTGCGTGTGGAGGTGCCGCTGGACGTCACGGTGGACCTGCACCGCCAGTGGCTGCTGATGCGCCCGCGGACCGACTGGCTGGTCGGTGAAACCCTGCACAAGGCAGGCTCCCTGCTCGCTGCTGACCTGGAGGACTTCCTCGCTGGCGGCCGGAACCTGCGCACGCTCTTCACTCCGGAGCCCACCGTCTCCCTGCAGTCCTGGAGCTGGACGCGGGACTACCTGCTGCTGAACCTGCTGCGGGACGTTTCCTCCGAAATCCAGGTCCTGGAGCCAGCCGCGGACTGGCAGGCCACCACGCTCGATGCCTGCCCGCCGCTCCACACAGTGGATGCGTACGCGGTCGATGACGAGGACGATGCCGCCGGCAACGACTACTGGCTGATCAGCACGGGTTTCACCACCCCGTCAACGCTCTCCCGCGGAACGCTTGGCAGCCCCGCAGGAACGGGCAAGGGGGCCGCAGCGGCAGTGAAGTCCTCGCCGTCGTTCTTCGATTCCTCCGACTGCACGGTGGAGCAGCACTTCGCCGTGTCCGCTGACGGCACCCGGGTCCCGTACTTCCAGGTGGCGCACCAGGGAATGGTGCTCGACGGCGGCAATCCCACAGTGCTTTCGGGCTACGGCGGGTTTGAACAGGCCCTCACCCCCGCCTACAGCGGCGTGGTCGGGCGCGGCTGGCTGGAGCGCAGCTACACGGACGACGGCGGAACGCTCCGCCGCGGCGTCTACGTCCTGGCGAACATCCGCGGCGGCGGGGAATACGGCCCCGACTGGCACCGCGCCGCCCTGCAGCAGAACCGGCACCGCGCCTACGAGGATTTTGCCGCAGTCGCCCGCGACCTCACCGACCGCGGAGTCACCTCCCGCGAACACCTGGGCTGCACGGGCCGCAGCAACGGAGGACTGCTGGTGGGCAACATGCTCACCCTCTACCCGGAGCTTTTCGGAGCGGTGTCCTGCGGGGTACCGCTGCTGGACATGCGCCGGTACACCAAACTCTCCGCCGGTCATTCCTGGATCGCCGAATACGGAGACCCGGACGATCCGGAGCAGTGGGAGTTCATTAAGACGTTCTCCCCGTATCACCTGCTTCGCGAGGACGTTCAGTACCCGCCGTCGCTGATTTGGACTGCTACCAGCGATGACCGGGTCGGCCCCGTCCAGGCCCGGAAAATGGCTGCCCGCATGCAGGCCATCGGGGTGGACCGGGTCTGGTTCCATGAGGCGCTGGAAGGCGGGCATGCCGGGGCAGCGGACAACCGGCAGTCCGCGCGGATGCACGCCATGTCCTACGAGTTCCTTTGGGAAGCGCTCACCGGCCGGCTGTCCTGAACCTGTTTTGCCGAAAGCCCCCCGTTGTGGGTAGTCTTGACAGGCTGGCAGAGTGAAATCGCCAGGGCAAATGGAGACGTGCCAGAGCGGCCGAATGGGCTTCACTGCTAATGAAGTGTGGGCCTAAAGCCCACCGGGGGTTCAAATCCCCCCGTCTCCGCCAACGGAAACACCCCGGCCTTCGGACCGGGGTGTTTCCATATCTGATCATTCCTGGAAGGACTGGAGGTGAACCGCACGCATGGACGACGGAAATAGTCGATCTACCGCACCGCGCGGGCCTCGCCTTCGCCCCAGGGAAACAGATCTCCACACCATCCAGGTGTGTTCCTGCCGCTAGCGGCAGCTCCGGTTCCGCCGTTTCCAGGCGAACCTCTCGATTCCCCTTCCGGCCTGAGCCCGCGCGGCTGCGGTACTGCACCGTTGCACGACTCACCCATTTTTTTACACATCCCGCGGTCCAGCCGCAGCTCATGTGCGCCTCACCGGAGGGAACCGGATCATGATCAAGTCACCCACTCTTTCATTCGACGCCAGCGCCGAGCTGCTGGCCGAGGCCCTCAGCAATAACAGCCTGTCCCAGGTGGCCCGGGCCCTGCAGCCGCTGGACGTGGCCGAAACACTGGAACAGCTCGAACGGCTGAACACCATTGACCGGGCGCTGGCCTACCGCACCCTCCCCAAGGGACGGGCGCTGGAGGTCTTCGAGCGGCTCGACGCACGGCTCCAGGCAGACCTCGTGTCCGGGCTCCAGGACGCACAGGTGGCGGAGGTTTTTGCCGCGCTGAGCCCGGATGACCGGGTGGCGCTGCTGGATGAGCTGCCGGCGTCGGTGGCCAACCGCCTGATCCTGGGACTCAAGGAGAAGGACCGCGCACTCACCACCATGGTGCTCGGTTACCCGCAGGGCGCCGTGGGCCGCTTTATGAGTCCGCAGTTCGTCACGACCCATCCCGGCACGACGGCCGGCGAAACCCTGGCCCGCGTGCGGGAGCAGCTCGACGACGCCGAGAGCGTCTACACGATCCCCGTCACCGACGGCAGCCGCCACCTGGTAGGCGTGGTCTCGCTGCGGGACGTGCTGCGCGCCGCGGAATCCGATCTGGTCTCGGATTTGATGAAGGACCCGCTGTCGGCTCCGGCCACGTTGGATGCCGAGGAAGCCGCACGTTACTGTGCTGACGCGAAAGTCCTGGTTCTGCCTATCGTTGATGCCGAAAACCGGCTCGTCGGAATACTGACCGTGGACGATGCGCTCAGAATCCTTGAGGACGCCGAAAGCGAGGATGCCGCCCGGGCAGGAGGCTCCGAGCCGCTGCGCCGTCCCTACCTGGCGACTCCGATCCGCAGCATTGTGCGGGCCCGCGTGGTGTGGCTCCTGGTCCTGGCGCTCGGCGCCACGCTGACGGTGCAGGTTATGGGTGCCTTTGAAGCCACCCTGGCCGAGCAGGTGGTGCTTTCCCTCTTTATCCCGCTGCTGATCGGCACCGGGGGAAACACCGGCAACCAGGCGGCCACCACCATCACCCGCGCCCTGGCGCTGGGGGACGTACGGCCCAGGGACGTGGTCAAAGTGGTTGCCCGGGAGCTACGGGTCGGTGCCTGGCTGGGCCTGCTTCTCGGCGGACTCGGGTTTGCCGTGGCGTCAATTATCTTCACCGTGCCCCTTGGCCTGGTCATCGGCCTGACCCTGCTGGGGGTCTGCACCATGGCCGCCACCGTCGGCGGATTGATGCCGCTGCTGGGGAAGGCCCTCAAAGTGGATCCCGCGGTGTTTTCCAATCCCTTCATTTCGACCTTCGTCGACGCCACGGGCCTGATCATCTATTTCCTGATCGCGTCGGCTGTCCTGGGTCTCTAGCCCAGAGGCGCTCTCGCCTCGGCGTCCGCGACGGCGAAGATGGCGATGCGATCAGTAGAACTCCTTCGTCGACATGACGTTTTGCAACCGGTCACCGTCGAGCAGGCGCGTCGCATTCGCCGCGAAGAGCTCGGCAATACGGCGGGGCTCCTGCACCGAGAGCGCGGCGGTGTGCGGGCTCAGCAGCACGCTCGGGTGCTCCCACAGCCGCGACTGGGCCGGCAGCGGCTCAACCGCGGTGACGTCGAGTGCGGCGAAACCGATGCGGCCGGCGTCGAGGGCGTCGAGCAGGGCGTCCTCGTCAATGACGGTGCCGCGCCCTACGTTGACGAGGATCGTGTCGCTGCGTACCGCGCCGAACACATCGGCACCGAGCAGGCCGGTGGTGTGCTCCGTGCCCGGCAGCGTCGCGATGATCGCATCGACTTGGCCGGCCGCTTCGACGAGCTGGTCGATCGGCACGAGGCGGTCAACGTGCTTGACCGGCTCGCCCGACCGTGTGGTGCCCCAGACGGTCGCACCGAGCGCCGAGAAGCGCTCGGCGACGACGGCGCCGATGCCGCCGAGCCCGACAACGAGCACGGTCATCTCGCCGACGTGCCGCATGAGGCGACGGCTCTCACCCCACGTGCGCGCTGCCTGGTCGGCCTCGAGCTGGCGCAGGCCCTTGGCGCCTGCGAGTACGCCGAAGACCGCCCACTCGGCGAGCGTCGACGCGTGCATGCCAGCGCTCGTCGTGACGACGACGCGCTCAAGCTCGTCGTCGGTAAGCCGGGCCGCGCGCACCTGACCGCCGCCGCCTGCGGCAGTGGTGTGCAGCCACTGCAGGCGGGGGTTCGCACGCACCGTGCGGGCGAGCGCGGCGGGGCTGACATCGGGCAGGCCGAAGAGCGCATCTGCCTCATCAAGCATCGCCTCGAATGTTTCCTGTTGCTCGGGGGTACGCTGCCACTCGGGATTCCCCTCCCAGTCTCCCGTCCAGCGCCACGGCCGGGTCAGGGAGGGATCGCGGAGCAGCTTGACGCGTGGCTCGAGCTCGCAGATGCGGGCGGCGCTCGCGTCGTCGATGCTCACTGCGACCGCTACCTTCAGTGTGGATCCGGGCATGGGTGTCTCCTTCGTGCTCAGGGTTATGGATGTGTGTGCGCGGTGCGCGGTCAGCGCAGCGGTGTCTCGAGCCGCAGCCCGCCGACGACGACCGAGACCGTCGATCCCGCGGCGACCTCGTGGCTCGAGTGCGGCGCGCCCGCCATGATGACGTCGCCGGGCCCCAGCCGGAGCCATCGGGCGACGTAGGCGATCGACTCCCGGACCGGGACGGGCATCTCCTGCGCGGAGGAGTCGCGGACAACTTCGCCGTCGACCACGAGCCGCAGGACAAGGTCATCGATCGACGCCTCGGTGTCGATCCGGGGTCCAAGCGGCGTCGAGCCCTCTCCGCCCTTCGACTCAAAGTTGCGCACGTCGAGAGCGGCCCGGTCGGGGTAGGAGAGGTCATTCACGGCGGTGACGCCGAGCACGAACTCGTGTGCGTTCGCCTCGGTCACGAGCCCGTCTCCGGGGTCTCCGGTGTCGCGGCCGATGACCACCGCGATCTCGGCCTCCGCGACGACCCTGCCGGCATCACGCCGCACCCGCACGGTGGTGCCGTGCGGCACGACGCCGCGCGGGCTCTTGAGCCACGCCTGCACGGGCAGGGGTGGCTCCGGCTCTGCGCCGCGGTTCTGCGCGATGCCGACGAGTACGGTCGGCAGGGCCGGCGCGAGGAGCGTCGCGTCGCATCCGTCCACGCGCTCCCCCGCGTCTGCGGCCCCGATGCCCGCTGCAAACGCCGCGTACGGGTTGTCGATCGGCACCCAGGCGTCACCGTCGGCGCGGGCATGCAGCTCGCGGCCGTCGACGGCGATTCGCGCTATCCGCATCAGTGCGCCGCCGCCGCGAGGCTGCCAGCGCCGCCGGCGTGGTCGACGCGGTCGGCACCCTCGTCGGTCGAGAGGCGCAAGGCGTCCTCGAGCCGCATCAGGTCGCGGCCACGCGTCTCAGGCACGAGGAAGGTCGACGCGGTGGAGATGAGCGCGAGAGCCGCCATATAGATCGCGGGCAGGAGCCAGTTGCCGTCCGACGTCGCGAGCAGGTAGGCGCCCAGCACACCCGCGAGCCCGCCGCCCAGCACTGCCGAGATCTCGCGCGCCATCGCGACGCCCAGGTAGCGGTGCCGGTTGCCGAACATCTCCGGGAGCATCGCACACTGCGGGCCGAGCATGGTATTCACGGCGACGCCGATGCCGAGCGCGATGACGATCACCACCGTCACCGGGTCGCCCATCGACAGCAGCCACCAGGCGGGGAACGCGTAGAGCAGCATGAACACGGCGCCGAAGCGGTACACCGCGCGGCGGCCGAAGCGGTCCGAGAGGTGCCCACTGAGCGGGATCGTGCCCATGCCAATGAGCGAGCCGATCGTGACGCCCCAGGTCGCCACGCCGCGGTCGACCGGGTTGGCGATGAACGTGCCGGCGACGAAGGCGAGTGCCAGGTTCTGGAACATGTAGGAGCCGCCGTTCTCCGCCATTCGGAGCCCGATGCCGACGACGACGCCCGGGAAGCCCTTCGTGAAGACGTCGCGGATCGGGGTCTCGGCCACCTGCTCCTGCTTTTCGAGCTCGACGAACGTCGGCGTCTCGCGCAGGCGCATCCGAATGAAGAGCGCGACGAGGATGAGCACGAAGGACAGCAGGAACGGCACGCGCCAGGCCCAGCCGAGGAAGACGTCCTCCGGCAACGAGGAAAGGAACGTGAAGACGACGGCGGCCAGCAGGGTGCCAAGCTGGATGCCGATAAAAGGCAGCGACGAGAAGAAGCCGCGGCTCCGCACAGGCGAGTACTCCGCCATAAGCACGGTTGCGCCAGCCTGCTCGGCGCCGGCACCGAAGCCCTGGGCGAGGCGCAGCACCGTCAGCAGCACAGGAGCCCAGATGCCGATCTGATCGTACGTCGGCAGCATCCCGATGAGAGTCGTCGCACCACCCATGAGCAGGATCGTGACGACCAGCACCTGCTTACGGCCGATGCGGTCGCCGATTCTCCCAAAGAAGAGGCCGCCGAGTGGCCGGGCGGCGAAGCCGACGCCGAACGAGGCAAAGGCCGCGACCACGCCCATCGCGGGGTCAAGGTTACTGAAGAACAGAGTATTGAAGATGAGCGCGGACGACAGTCCGTAGAGGGCGAAGTCGAAGTACTCGAGCGCGCTCCCGACACCCGAAGCGAGCGTCGCCCGGCGAAGGTTGGCAGCGTATTCCGGGTCATCGGTGTTCGCGGGGCGTTGTTGCCCCGGGTCCTGCTGGGTGGTGGTCTCAGTCACGGTCTATCTCCTTCGACAGTCGTGCAAGGCGTCATTGCACCGCCGAGCGTACCAAAGGGTTGAACACTGTTCAACACTTTGGACACATTGCCGTGACTACGACGAGACTGCACCCCGGAGCGGGTTGGTCAGCGCGGCGACCGCTGCCCGCAGCGCGGCGCCGACCTCAGCGATGCGCGCGTCGTCCGCGTGCTCGGCCGGCAGCGCGACCCCCATCGCGAGGGGCGGATCGGCGGGCGCCCACGGGTCGAGGGCGACCGCGACGCCGGTGATGTCGCCGAACGAGCCACCCCGGTCAACCGCGAAACCCTGCTCCCGTGCCTCGCGCAGCAGCGGCAGCAGCTCATCGACCGTCGTGATGCTCGTGGCTGTGAGGCGCGGGAAGGGCGCGGCGGGCGCGAGCAGCTCGCGCACCTCAACGTCGTCGAGGCCCGCGAGCAGTGCAACGCCGGTGGCGCTGAGCGGTGCCGGCAGCCGCGAGCCGAGCGGCGTGCCGAGGCGGTAGGGCGAGCGGCCCTCGTGGCGCGCGAGGTAGAGTGCGTCCACGCCGTCGAGCATGGCGATCTGCACGACCTCTCGGCGCAGCCCGGGCGAGGCCGCCACTACGCGGTAGAACTCGCGCACCTGGTTGAACTGCTGCGCAAACGCACCGCCGAGCTCCGCCGTGCGGCGACCGAGCCGGTAGCCGCCGGCGTCGCGCTCGACCATACCGCCCTCCTCGAGCGCCGCGCACAGGTTCGCGGTGGAGGACTTCGCGATGCCGAGCGCCCGTGCGATGTCGCTGAGGGTCATCGGCACGCCCTCGGCGTCGGCAAGGGAGGCGAGGATGCGCAGCGCCCGTGAGACCGCGGGGGCTGGATCGCGGTCCTTGCGCTCGGTTGATTCCGGGGATGTTGCTGCCTGCTCAGCCATTGGTCCGCTCCTTCTGGTCGAGGTGTCGACCCCAACTGTAGAGCGGATCCATCCTGATGGACGCGGTCCGACACGCTGGCCGATCCGCGCGTCCGACGTATATTGAGCGCATGGGTAACGAAATTTCAGACACACTCGACGCCACCGCACGGGCCGACGCGATCGGCGTCATCGGACTCGGCGCGATGGGTGCACCCATGGTGCTCCGGCTGCTGAAAGGGCACGGACCGGTGTTCATCACCGGCCGCTCCGCCAGGCCCGCGCTCGTCGAGGCCGGCGCGGTGTGGACCGAGACGCCGCGGGAGCTCGCCGCACAAGCTGGCGCCGTGCTCTCCATGCTGCCCGACCTGGCTGAGCTCGAGCAGGCACTCAATGGGCCCGATGGCCTGCTCGCGGGCCTCGGTGACAGTGAGTTGCTGCTGCTCATCGGCTCGACTTCCTCGGCGCCAGAGGTGCGCGCGCTCGCCGGGCGCCTCGCAGCCCAGACGCAGGGCCGCGTTCGAGTGGTCGACTGCCCGGTCTCGGGCGGCGTGGACGGCGCCGAAGCCGGATCACTCTCCATCATGCTCGGCGGCGGGGCGGAGGACGCCGCGCGCGCCGCTACGCTGCTCGCGCCGTGCGGACGGCCAGTCCACCTCGGTCCGCTCGGCGCAGGGGAGGTCGCCAAGGCGTGCAACCAGCTCGTCGTAGCGGCGACGATCACCGCGCTCGGCGAGGCGACAGTCCTCGCCGACCGCTCGGGGCTGGACCTCGACGCGCTCTGGGCACTGCTCGGCGGCGGCTACGCGGGGTCGAACCTGCTCGAGAGCCGACAAGACAAGCTCGTGCGCGGCGACGACTCACCCTCCGGGATCGCGCGCTACATGATCAAGGACCTCGGCTTCGCGGCGGACATCGCCGAGGCGACCGGCACGAGCCCTGCGCTGCTGCCGGCGCTGCGCGACTTCTTCGACGAGATCGACGAGCGGGGCTACGGCGAGCGAGACATCAGCGTGACCCGCCGCGTCGTCGCAGAGCGTTAGGCCGGTTGCCGCTGCAGCCCTCACCGGTGTCCCTCTGTCCGGCCTGGAACACCGGGGCATAGGGTGGAGCGCAACAGCCATCAGCCTGCCGGAAGGAAATCAGCCATGGAAATGCGTCTGCTGGGTAACAGCGGAGCCGTTGTCAGCGCCTACGCCCTGGGGACAATGACGTTCGGCAATGAAACGGATGAGCGGACCTCGCACCGCATGCTGGAGGACTATCTGGACGCCGGCGGCAACTTCATCGACACAGCGGATATTTACAATTCCGGCGCGTCCGAGGAAATCGTGGGCAAATGGCTGCACTCCAACCAGGCTGCCCGGGACTCGGTGGTCCTGGCGACCAAGGGCCGTTTTGCCACCGGAGAGAGCCCAAACGACGCCGGCAATTCACGCCGGCATCTCCGCCGGGCCTTGGAGGACTCGCTCCGGCGGCTGGGCGTGGACCATATTGACCTGTATCAGCTGCATTCGTGGGACCCGCTGACCCCGCTGGAGGAGACGCTGGGTTTCCTGGCTGATGCCGTTTCCGCCGGCTTGATCAGCTACTACGGGTTTTCCAACTTCACCGGCTGGCAGCTCACCAAAGCGGTCTGGCTGGCCCGGCTCCATAACCGGCCGCTGCCGGTGACGCTGCAGCCGCAGTACAACCTGCTGGAGCGGGAGATTGAATCGGAGATTGTGCCGGCAGCGCTCGACGCCGGACTGGGCCTGCTGCCCTGGTCACCGCTCGCCGGCGGCTGGCTAACGGGAAAGTACCACCGGGAAACCGTCCCGGCCGGCAACACCAGGGTGGGTGAAAACCCGGCCCGCCAGTTCCAGGGCTGGGACCTGCGCAGCAGCAACCCGCAGACCTGGCACGTCCTGGACGCGCTGCAGCAGATCGCCTCCGCCCACGGCGCAGCTCCCGCGCAGGTGGCCCTGGCCTGGCTGGCCGGACGCCCGGGTGTCACCTCGGTCATTCTGGGCGCCCGGACACCGGAGCAGCTGGAAGGAAACCTGCAGGCTGCCGGGGTGGAGCTGACGGCGGCAGAACTGCGGCAGCTGGACGAGGTCAGCGCGCCCGCGGTGGGGAATTACCCCTACGGCAGGGACGGACTCACCCAGCGCTCACGCCGGCTTGGCTAGAAGTCTTCGGGACGCAGGTTCTGCGCCCATTTGCTGATTTCTGCCTCGTCCGGAAGTGTCTGGGGATCGTTCCGCTGACCCGCGTCCTTGGGCGTGCCCGGGGCCGACGAGCCCTTTCCGGCCTTTTCCGGCGAGGCGGGCTCTGCTGCAGCCTTGCCGGAGTCTTTGCCCGTCTCCCCTGCATCGTTCAGCGACGGCGCGGCCTCGTCGCCTTCTGCCTGAGTGTCGTCGGCGGCCTTGGACCTGCCGGTATCGGGCGTCTCAGCAGCAGGGGCCTGCGCGGAGGTCGCCTGCACTGAGGGCGACTGCGCTGAGGGCTTCTGCGCTGCCGGGTCCGGCTTCGGTGCCGGCCGGGTGTACGGAACCGGGTGGGAGGCCAGCGATGCCACGGCGGCACTTGCTGCGCGAAGGCCGCAGCCGGTCAGCTGGGCGTAGACCTGGATGGCACGGATGGGCTGCCCCTGGGCAATCGCCGCATAAACCTGCCGGTGGCCGGCCTCGTCCAGGCGGGCGACCGCTTCACGGGAGGCTTCCGGCGAGGCACCGGCCGGGGCGCGCCCGGCGGGCTTGGCGCCCTGGGCCGGATTTACCGCCGGCTTTGGTGTGGCCGGGCGTCCCGCGCGGCGGCGCTGTGCGCGGCCCACCAGGAAGTTCACGAGCACGATCGCGGCAACGAACAGGATAATGACCACAAACTCCATACCTTGATCCTAGCTTTTCCAGCGCCGCTGTTCTTCCGCCCGCTGTATATTGGCGCCCAAGGCCCAGCCACGCCGGAATTCCCGGCCCACCAGCGAAGGATGCCATGACACCCGATTCCGCCCTGCGGTCCCTCCATGTCAAGATCAGCGGTCCGGTGGCGGAGGTGCAGCTGCTTGGGCCGTCCAAGGGCAATGCCATGGGTCCGGAGTTCTGGGCCGAACTGCCCGAGGTGTTCGCGGAGCTGGCCGTCAATGAGGAGGTCCGCGCCATCCTGCTCTACGGGTCCGGCGGCAATTTCAGCTACGGCCTCGATCTGCCCGCCATGGAGCCGGTGTTCCGTCCGTTGCTTGAGTCCCGCGGAACCGACGCCCGGCTGCGCAACGGATTCCGGCTGAAAATCAGGGACCTGCAGGATGCCGTCAGCTCTGTAGCCCGCTGCGGCAAGCCCGTTCTCGCCGCGGTGGACGGCTGGTGCATCGGCGGCGGCGTGGACCTGATTGCGGCGGCAGACATCCGGATTGCCGCGCCGGCCGCCAAGTTCAGTATCCGGGAGGCCCGGGTCGGGATCGTGGCGGACCTCGGATCACTGCAGCGGCTGCCCGGCATCATCGGCTCCGGAGCTACCCGTCACATGGCTCTGACGGGCGAAGACTTCACTGCCCCGCGCGCCCTGGAACTGGGCCTGGTCACCGAACTGGCGGACGACGTCGTTGCCCGGGGCCGTGAGCTTGCCGCCGTGGTTGCCGGGAACCCGCCACTGGTGGTCCAGGGCGTGAAGCGGGTCCTGGACCAGGGTGCCGAGGCATCCGTGCAGGCCGGGCTTGACTACGTCCAGGTCTGGAACACGGCCTTCCTGCCCAGCCGGGACTTTGCGGAGGCTGCACGCGCCTTCGCGGAGCGGCGGCCCGCCGTTTTCACCGGGGACTGACACCGGGGACTGCCACCGGGGGGCTGAAACGTCCGAAACATCCGACCATTAGGATGGGACCATGGCAGTTACAGACGAAGCGATCACCAAGATCAAGGACATGCTCATCTCGGGTGAGCTCAAAGCGGGTGACCGGCTTCCTCCGGAGAAGGACCTCAGCGAGCGCCTCGGTCTGTCCCGCAGCTCCATGCGGGAAGCGGTCAAGGCACTGGAGCTGATCCGTGTCCTGGACGTCCGGCGCGGTGACGGCACCTATGTGACCAGTCTCGAGCCGCAGCTGCTGACCGAAGCCATGTCCTTCGTCGTCGAACTGCACCAGGACACCTCGGTCCTGGAACTCTTCGAGGTCCGCCGCATCCTGGAGCCGGGGTCCGCAGCCCTGGCGGCCCAGCGGATCACCGGGGACCAGCTCGCCGAGCTGACCGCCACCCTGGACACCGTGCACGAGGACACATCAGTGGAGGACCTGGTGGCCCACGACCTGGCGTTCCACAGCCTGATCGCCAAGGCCTCGGGGAATTCCTACCTCGAGAGCCTGCTCGACGGACTCTCCAGCAGCACGGTCCGGGCCCGGGTCTGGCGCGGCCTGACCCAGGACAAGGCCGTGTCCGCCACCCTCGCAGAACACAATGCCATTGCAGCTGCCCTGGCCAGGTCTGACGCAGACCTGGCCAGGGCACTAATGACAGTCCATGTCAGCGGCGTGGAAAACTGGCTGCGCCAGGCGCTTTAGCCGGCCATCCGCCGTCGGCCGTCAGCGCGCCGCGGGCTCCAGCGCGGCTGCTTCGGCATCCCGCCGGACGATCCGCCGGTGCAGCCCCCAGACTCCGCCAACTGTGACGACGGCAATCACCGCGTAGAAGGCTGCCACGCCCCACGGACCCACGGATGTGAGGACGAACTGCGCGATCAGCGGCGTGGAGCCGCCGATCAGGGAAGCACACAATCCGTTGGCCAGGGCCACGCCGGTGTACCGGACATTGGCCGGGAACGCTGAGGTCAGGAAGCTGGCCAGCATTGCGTAGTACGCGGTGCCGCCCAGCGTGGCCACACCGAGGACGACGGCGATCAGCACCGCATTGGTGGACATAATGGCCAGGAACATCGGCACGATCACGAGCAGGTTCAGCACCAGGCCGCCGATCATCACGCGGACCGCACCGATCCGCTCAGCCAGCAGGGCCGCCAGCGGCTGCCAGATGAACTGGAGCACGGCCATAATCAGCAGGACGTTCAGGACGGTCTGCCGCGGCATGCCCAGTTCGCTCGTGGTCCACGAGAGCAGGAAAGTGTTGTTGAAGAACGCCACGGCAATGCCGAGCACCGAGGCCGCGACACCCAGCCAGACGAACGCCGGGGCTTTGCGGAAGACCTCCACGATGGGAACCTTCACCACTTCCTGCTGTGCCTTAGCCTCCATGAAGTCCTGGGACTCCTCCACCTTCAAACGGATCAGCAGGCCAACCAGCACCAGCGCGGCCGAGAACAGGAACGGAATGCGCCAGCCCCAGGACAGGAAGGCGTCATCCGGCAGTCCGCCGACCACCAGGAACATCAGGGTCGCGAGGATGGAACCGGCCGGTGAGCCCTGCTGGACCCAGGCACCGGCCAGCCCCTTCTTCTTGGCGCTCGCGCTCTCGGTGGCCATGAGCGCGGCACCCGCCCATTCCCCGCCGACCGCCAGGCCCTGGCAGGCCCGGAGGATTACCAGCAGCACGGGAGCCGCGACGCCAATGGTGGCGTAGCCGGGAAGCACACCAATCAGGGTGGTGGCCGTGCCCATCAGGAACAGCGTGGCGACCAGGGTGTTCTTCCGGCCGAACTTGTCACCGAGGTGGCCGAAGAATGCGCCGCCGAGCGGGCGGGCAAGGAACCCGACCCAGAACGTCGCGAAGGAGGCGAGGATGCCGACGGCGGGGGTGGCGTCGGGAAAGAACACCTTGCCGAAGACCAGGGCAGCGGCCGTGCCGAAGATGAAGAAGTCGTACCACTCGATGGCGGTGCCCACGAAGGCTCCTGCGGTGGCGCGGTTTTGGCGGCGTTTCTGATCTGCCGGCGTCGCTGTACTCATGAATGCTCCAAGTGGATAGCGCGTGGGGGAACGCGGGACGAGCTGTTGAATTCCTTCACTGTGATGCCGGACGCATATGCCTGTCCAATGCCAATCCGGGCGTCCCATCATGCCTTTAGGGCATACTTGCCTCGTGAATCTACGCCGCCTTGAGTATTTCCTTGCCGTTGTTGACGCCGGCACCGTGACCGCAGCCGCCGAGCGCCTGCACATTGCCCAGCCGGCCCTCAGCCGTCAGATTAAGACGCTGGAACGTGAACTGAGACTGACACTGTTTGAACCGAAGGCCAACCGGCTGTCCCTCACCCAGGCCGGGCGGGCGTTTGTGCCTGCCGCGCGCCGCATGATGGTGGAGGCCCGCGGCGTGCAGGAGACTGCCGCCGCCCTCCGCACCGGCAAGGTGGCAAGCCTGGTGGTCGCGGCGACGGGGGCCTCCGTCCATGGTTTCATTGCGCCTTTTGTTGCCACCACCGGTCCGGAGGACCCGCTGCTGATCACCCGCGAGACCAGCCACTTCAGCATTCCGGAAGCCCTGCTGCTGGGGGCCGACTTCGCCATCTCCCCCGCTCCCCCCAGCTCGGGCCTGGCCACCATGTCGCTGGGCAGCGTGGCTGTGCAGGCATATGTCTCCCCGGACCACCGGTGGGCACGGCAGGGCATTGATGCACTGCCGCTGGCCGAGATCTGCGGGGAACATGCCATCCTTCCCTCGCACGGCAGTGCCAGCCGCCATCTGCTCGACGACGCCTTGAACCTGGAGCACCTGGCCTTCGCTGAGGTCTCGGAATGCGATGACGGACAGACCATCCTGGCGCTGGCCGCGGCCGGCCATGGCATGGGCATCACCACTGACCGCCCCCGGTTTGGGGCACATGGCGTGCGGATCCTGACCCGCCGGGCCGGAAAGGGAACGGAACCCGATGTGCTTCAGCTGCCGCTGCATGCGACCTGGACGCCCGGCCATTTTGCGGAAGCCACCATCCGCTCCATTTCGGCCTCCATCCGCGGCTTTCTCGAAAAGGAGGAACGCGGCCTGTAAGGCCCTATTCCACAACAGGGATCTGTGACGAAACCGCACTCTATGCCGAAAGGGTATGGTGTCCGAACCAGATACGCATTAGACGGCATGAAACGCCGCGCGGATACTGGGAGAGGTCGGTCTCACAGATTCGGAGAAGTTCATGCAGTTCGACGCGCTATACACCAACGGAACCTTCTACACGCAGGACGCTGCCCGCCCCACCGCGGGGAGCGTGGGAGTCCACCGCGGACGGATCATCAGCCTCGATGACGAGCTGCCTGCCACGAATTTCCGGGAAGTATTTGACCTGCGCGGTGCCGCTGCGGTTCCCGGATTCAATGACGCCCACTGTCACCTAAGCCATATCGGCGAGGCAACCATGCAGGTGGACCTGCGCCCGGCCGCAGTCCGCTCAATGGCGGAATTGCTGGCGGCAGTGGATACGTTCGCGGCCGCCGCCCCCGCGGGAAGCTGGGTCCTGGGCCAGGGGTACGACCAGAATTACCTTGGCGAGCACCCCACCGCAGAACAGCTCGACGCCGTCAGCCACGGCCATCCCGTCTACCTCATCCACAATTCCCGGCATATGGGCGTGGCCAACACCCGTGCTTTCGACCTGGCCGGCTTTCCGGACCGGCGCAGCGTGCCCGTTCCCGACGGCGGTGCTGTGCCGGCTGACGCCGGCGGCCGGGCCCTGGGCCTGCTGCAGGAAACCGCCCGTGCCCTGGTCATGGATCACATTCCGGCGAACACCGCCGCGGACGTCGCCGCCAGGGTGGCTGCCGGGTCCAACGCCGTCCTGCAGCTGGGCATCACCTCCATCACCGAACCCGGGATCGGGGCGCCGGACCACATCGGCATGTCCCGCTTTGACCTGGCGGGCTTCCAGCTGGCCGCCGACCGCGGCGAGCTGGGCGTACGCGCCACGGTGATGCCCTACCTGACCACCCTGCACCGCATTGGTGACGCCCAGCTGGGCGGCCATCCGCTCTACGGCTTGGACCTGGGGCTGCGCAGCGGACTGGGCGATGACTTCCTGCGCATCGGCCCCGTGAAGGTGCTCTCCGACGGATCACTGATTGGCCGCAGTGCCTTCATGTGCTGCGACTACGCGGCAGACCTGGCTGCCGGAGAACATAACCGCGGGCTCCTGCAGTTCCCCGAATCCGATCTGCGGGAACGGCTGATCGGCGCACACCTGGCCGGGTGGCAGCTGGCCGTCCACGCCATTGGTGACGCCGCCCTGGACGTGGCGATGGACATCCTCGCCGACGCCCAGCAGCTGCTGCCGCGCCCCGATGCCAGGCACCGGCTGGAACACGTCTCCGTAGCGAGCGACAGCCAAATCGCCCGCATTGCCGGGCTCGGCCTGATCCCGGTTCCGCAGGGCCGTTTCATCCACGAACTCGGCGACGGCGCCGCCCGCGCCATGGGCGCGGAACGGGCAAGGCTCACCTACCGGGTCAAGGCCTTCCTTGACGCCGGCATCGACATCCCGGCCAGCACCGACGCTCCCGTGGTCGACGCTGATCCGATCCTCAACATTGCTTCCCTGGTGAACCGCACCACCGCCTCGGGCGCGGAGTTCGTACCCGAAGAACGCATCACCGTCGCCCAGGCGGTCCGCGCCTACACGGTTGGGAGCGCCCGGGCAGTGCACCAGGAGAAGGACAAGGGCACGCTGGCGCACGGACAGCTGGCCGACTTCGTGACCCTGTCCGAAGACCTCTACACGGTGCCGGCCAGCGAAATCGCCTCGGTCAAAGTAACAGCCACGATTGTCGGCGGCCGGATTGCCGCCGGGTCCCTCTGACTCCCTCCAGCCATTTTGAGTCCCCCGTCCGGGACCGTATACCCACCAGGAGCACTGCCATGAACAAACCCAGACACGCCGGCCAGGCGATCGTCGATTCCCTTGTCCTGCACGGCGTTCGGCGCGTTTTCTCCGTCCCGGGCGAAAGCTATCTGGCGGTCCTGGACGGACTGCATGGCGGCAACATCGAGAACGTTGTCACCCGCCACGAAGGTGGCGCAGCGTACATGGCGGAAGCCCACGGTAAATTCACCGGGGAACCCGGCGTCGCCATGGTCACCCGTGGCCCAGGCGCGGCCAACGCCTTTGTGGCCGTTCACAGCGCCTGGCAGGACGGCACCCCGATGGTGCTGTTCGTCGGGCTGGTCCCGACCGCGGACCGGATGCGGGAGTCCTTCCAGGAGTTCGATCCCGCAGCCTGGTTTGGCACCCAGACCAAGCGGGTATTTGTGCTCGACGAGGCGGACCGGGCCTCCGAAATCGTGGCCGAAGCGTTCTTCGCCGCGAAATCCGGCCGCCCCGGGCCCGTCATCATCGGCCTGCCGGAAGACGTCATCACCCACGAGTTCACCGGAACGCTCCACGGGCCCATTCCCGTGGCTGACGGCGCGGTCTCCGGCCAGGAGCTGGAGGAGATCCGCTCTGCCCTGGCCAGCGCGGACCGTCCGCTGCTCTTCCTCGGCGGCCAGCGCTGGACCCCGCAGGCTGCGGCACAGGTGACGGGCTTCGCGGAGCGCAACGGAATCCCGGTGCTCCAGGACTGGCATGCTGACGACCGCGTCCCCTCCCACTCGCCCGTCAACGCGGGTTCGCTGGGCTACGGCCGGCAGGAGACCGCGGCACGGATGTTCAACGACGCCGACGTCCTGCTCGCCGTCGGCACGGTTCCCTCCGATGTGCCAACGGATGGCTTCACCCTGCGCCAGCATCCGGACGCCGTGAACATCCTGGTTAACATCGACACGTCCCTGCGCGGGCGCTCCGGTGCCGTGTCCAGGCACGTGGTGGCATCCCCGGTGGCCTTCGCCGAGGCAGTTGACGGGATGGACCTGGGCCGGGAGGCCGCATGGGACGCCTGGCGGGCTGCTGGCCGGTCCGCACAGGAGCAGCTGACCGCACTGCCGGAAACCGGGTCGCTGCCCGAAACAGCAGCTGGCACCGCGCACATGTCAGTGGTGATGGCGGAGCTGGCCAAACGCCTGCCCGAGGACGTGGTGCGCACGATGGGGGCGGGCAACCACTGCGCGTGGGCCCAGTCCTACATCCCTACGAACGTTTTCCCCGCACAGCTGAGCACCCGCAACGGCTCCATGGGCTACTCCATTCCGGCCGGCGTGGCAGCTTCCCTCGCCGCTCCCGAGCGGATGATCGTGGCGGTTTGCGGCGACGGCGAGTTCCTCATGAATGGCCAGGAGCTGGCCACCGCAATGCAGTACCGCGCCCCGCTCCTGGCCGTCGTGATGGACAACGGTCAGTACGGCACCATCCGGGCGCACCAGGAACAGCATTTTCCCGGCCGGGTCTCCGGCACCCAGCTCAGCAACCCGGACTTCGCCGCCCTTGCTGAGGCATTCGGCGGCCACGGTGAGAAGGTCACCGGCGATGAGCAGGCAGCGGCAGCCGTGGAACGCGCTCTCAAAGCCGTCCTGGTCGACCGCCGGCCTGCGGTTATCCATGTGGTTACCGACCCGAAAATCATGCTGCCCTGAGCCTTCCCACCCCCCCAAGGAGAACCCATGAGTACCTACGCCGTCACTAATCCCGCCACGGGCCAAGTCCTGGCTTCCTACCCCACCGCCACGGACACGGAAGTCCGGGACGCCATTACCCGGGCCGATGCTGCCTTTGCCAAGTGGAGCCGGTCCGCCGTCGAGGAACGCTCGGCGCTGCTGAACCGCGTAGCGGACCTGTACGAAGAGCGCCGGAGCGAACTCGCTGCCATCATCACCCGGGAAATGGGAAAACCCATCTTCCAGGCAGGCATCGAGGTGGACATCGTCGTGTCCATCTACCGTTACTACGCAAAGCACGGTCCGGCTTTCCTGGCGGACGAGTCCCTGGACGTGGCTGCCGGCGGCACCGCCGTCGTCCGCAAGGAAGGACTCGGCGTCCTCCTGGGCATCATGCCCTGGAACTACCCCTACTATCAGGTGGCCCGTTTCGCTGCGCCGAACCTGATGAACGGCAACACCATCCTGCTCAAGCACGCTCCGCAGTGCCCGGAATCCGCGCTGGCCATGGAACAGATCTTCGCCGACGCGGGCGCGCCGGACGGCACCTACGTGAACATTTTTGCCACGAACGGGCAGATCAGTGACGTGATCGCTGATCCCCGGGTGCACGGCGTTTCGCTCACCGGGTCTGAACGGGCAGGTTCCGCGGTTGCGGAGACCGCCGGCCGGCATTTGAAGAAGGTTGTCCTGGAACTGGGCGGTTCTGATCCGTTCATCCTCCTTGACACCGAGGACATGGATGAAGCGGTGGGCCGGGCGGTATTTGGGCGCATGGTCAACGGCGGCCAGGCCTGCAACGCGTCCAAGCGCTTTATTGTCCTGGCAGACATCTACGACGAGTTCGTGGAGAAATTCACCGGTGCCCTGGCCGGCATCGTGCCGGCGGATCCGTCCGATGAGACGACCTTCCTGGGCCCGCTGTCCTCGCAGGCCGCTGCGGACGGGCTGGAGCGCCAGGTCAAGAACGCTGTCTCCGCCGGTGCCGTCGTCCGGACCGGAGGATCCAAGGCCGCTGAGGATTCGGCCTATTTCCTGCCGACCGTGCTCACCGGCGTGACACCGGAGATGGATGTTTTCCAGCAGGAGCTCTTCGGCCCGGTCGCCATGGTCTTCAAGGCACAGGATGCAGAGGAAGCAGTAGCCCTGGCGAACGCCACACCCTTCGGGCTGGGAGCCTCCATCCACACTGCCAACGAGGAACTGGCCCTGCGGCTGGCTGTGGAAATCGAAGCCGGCATGGTCTTCATCAACGAAGCCGGCGGCACCTCCGCTGAGCTGCCTTTCGGCGGAATCAAGCGCTCCGGGATCGGCCGGGAGCTGGGCAAGTACGGAATGGACGAGTTCGTGAACCGGAAGCTCATCCGGATCAAAAAGTAGGAAGCGAAACCAGGGAGGCCCCGCCGGCTGCGGCCTGCGGGGCCTCCCTGGTTATGCCGGGAGCCTCTATTCGTAGAGGTTCGGCTTGATTTCGTTTGAATCGATGTTCTCGGCGTCGTACCAGAAGAAGCCGGTGTCGATGACTTTTTCCACGCTTTCACCCTTGGAAGCGGCGACGGCGGCCTTGACCGTCTCATAGCCGATTCCCACCGGGTTCTGCGTGACGGCGCCAGCCATGGTGCCGTCCTTGATCGCATCGATCTGTGCCTTGCCGGAGTCGAAGCCGACAATGGTCAGCTTGCCCTTGAGGTTCAGCTCCTTGACGGCATTGACGACGCCGATGGCCGAGCCTTCGTTGGTTCCGTACATGCCGGCCAGGTCGGGATGGGCCGCAATGATCGCCTTGGCGGCATCGGTGGACTTCAGCTGGTCGCCGTCGCCGTACTGGACGTCCACCACTTCAATGTCCGGAGCATTCTCCTCGATCCATTCCAGGAAACCGTCCCGGCGGTCCGTGCCGGACTTCGAGGTCTGATCGTGGGCGATCACGGCGATCTTTCCCTTGCCGCCGATCAGGTCCGCCAGCTGCTTGGCGGCCTCAGCGGCGGCTGCCTTGTTGTCGGTGGTGGCGGTGGCCACCGGGATGTCGCTGTCCACACCGGAGTCGAAGGCCACCACGGGAATGTCCTTGGACTTGGCTTCCTCCAGCAGCGGGGTGGCCGCCTGGCTGTCCAGGGCCGCGAAGCCGATGGCGGAGGGATTCTTGCCCAGCGCGGTGGTCAGCATCTGGATCTGCTGGTCCACGTTGGTTTCCTTGTCCGGTCCTTCGAAGGTGATTTCGACGCCGAATTCCTCCGCGGCCTGGTCCGCTCCCTGCTTGACGGCCTGCCAGAACTGGTGCTGGAAGCCCTTGGACACAATCGCGATGTACGGGGTTCCGCCGTCGGAATCCGCACTGCTTTCGGTACTTTCACATGCCGTCATGGTGAGCATCAGCGCTGCCGCGGCGGTGACTGCCGCAAGCTTTTTCCGGATCATTTCTCAAACTCCTTTGTTGGAAGAACCGTTAAGTGGTTGAAGAGCGTTGTACTGCCTCGGAGGTTGGGGGACGGGAACACCCCGGGAGCGTGGGGCTACGTGCTGTTCTCCTTCCGGCGCAGCATGTCCAGATAGACGGCAATCAGGATGACGACGCCGATCGCCACGTTCTGCCATTCCTGCGGAACCGAGATCACCCGGAGCCCGTTGGTCATCACCGACATGATCAGCGCACCGATGACGGTGCCGATGATGGAGCCCTTGCCGCCGACCAAGGATGTGCCGCCGATGACGACGGCCGCGATGGCCTGCAGCTCGTACCCCATGCCCTGGCCCGGTTGGGCTGAGTTGAGCCTAGCCGCGATGATGACGCCGGCCAGGCCGGTGAAGGATCCGGCGAGGGTGTAGATGAGCAGCTTCCATTTGCGCACGTTGATGCCGGAGAGCGCTGTGGCTTCCTCATTGCTGCCGATGGAAAACGTGTATCGGCCAATCAGGGTGCGGCTGAGCACGATCCCGGCGACGACGGCGGCGGCGAAGAAAATGAACACCGCGTTCGGCACCACCAGCCCGGGAATCGGTTTGCCCAGGGCCAGGGCGCTGAAGCCGGGAGTGTCGTTGAAGTAGATCGGCTTGGTCCCCGAGATCACGAGTGCCAGGCCCTGGGCCACCATCATCATCGCCAGCGTTGCGATGAAGGGCGGAATCTTCAGGTAGGAGACGAAGAAGCCGTTGACTGCTCCCATGAGGGCGCCGGCCAGGATTCCGCCGAGCACACCGAAGATCAGCGGCATTCCAAGGTTGGTCAGCACCACACCGGTCATCACCGAGCACAGGCTCATACCCGTGCCAACGGAGAGGTCGATGCCTCCGGTCACGATCACGAAGGTGGCACCGAGCGCCAGGAGCCCGATGACCACGGTGGAGAGCAGGATGTCGGAGAGGTTGGTGGGCTGCAGGAACCGGGGGTTCAGGATGCCGAAAAGGATGACCAGGACTATCAGGGAGCCGAACGCCATCAGCTGCTGCAGGGAGGTCTGGAACCGGACGCGCAGGCCCGGGCTGGTGACGGCCAGGGCGCTGCGGATTCTTCCGGGGCCTCCCGGCTGCGGCTGCGGACTGCCCGCAGGAGCCGCTGGTGCTTTATTTACCGTGCTCATGCTGCTGGGGCTCCTTTGCCTTGTGTAGCCAGTTCCATGATGTTTTCCTGCGTTGCCGCGGAGTTTTCGAGGACACCGGTGATCCGGCCTTCGCTCATGACCGCTATCCGGTGGGACATGCGCAGGACCTCGGGCAGTTCAGAGGAGATCATGATGATCGATTTCCCCGCCGCGGCGAGCTCGTTCAGGAGGGCGTAGATTTCGTCCTTCGCGCCGACGTCGATCCCCCGGGTCGGTTCGTCGAAAATGAGGATGTCGCAGTCGCGGAAGAGCCACTTGGCAATCACCACTTTCTGCTGGTTTCCACCGGAGAGGTTCTTGGCGCTCTGCCGGATTCCCGGTGTTTTGATCCGCAGCTGCTTCACGGACGCCATGGCCTGGTCCCGGATGGCCTTCGACTTCACGAACCCGGCCGTGCTGAGTTTGGGCAGCGACGTCACCACAATGTTTTCGGCGACGCTGCGTTCGAGCATCAGGCCCAGATGCTTGCGGTCTTCAGACAGGTAGCCGATGCCCAGCGCCGCGGCTGCTGCCGGCGTCGGAATCTTCACTGCGCGCCCACGCAGCTGGATGGTTCCGGCGGTGATCCGGTCGGCGCCGACGACGGCCCGGGCAACTTCAGTGCGTCCGGCCCCCATCAGTCCGGCGAATCCCAGGATTTCGCCGGGATGCAGGTCGAAGCTGACGTCGTCGAGCAGGGCCTTGGTGCTGAGCCCGCGGACGCTCAGCAGCGGCTCGCCGCTGACCCGGGTTTCCGGGGGACGCTGGTCGGTTTTCACCTGGCGCCCCACCATCAGGGAGATGACTTCCCGCATGGTGGTGGCGGCGGTATCCACGGTGTCCACGTATTCGCCGTCGCGGATCACGGTGATCCGTCCGGAAATCGCCTTAAGCTCGTCCATTCGGTGGGAGATGTAGATGACACCGGTTTCCGCCGTGGTGAATTGGCGGATGAGCCCGTGCAGGGCTGCCACCTCTGCGTCATTCAGTGCCGCCGTCGGCTCGTCCATAATCAGGACCCGGACCGATTCCCAGGAGAGGGCCTTGGCGATTTCCACCATCTGCTGCCGGGCGACGGTCAGACCCGCAACGGGCTGCCGCGGGTCCAGGTCAATGCCGATCCGGTCGAAGAGATCCTGTGCCTTCCGGTTCAGCGCACGCTCGTTGAGGAAGGGACCCGTGCGCGGTTCGCGTCCGATAAAAATGTTCTGGGCCACGGTCAGGTCCCGCATCAGGTGGAATTCCTGGTGGATGATGCTGATGCCCAGCTGCTGCGCATGGCGGGGGCTGCTTACGGAGATCTGCTCCCCGTTCAGCGTGAACCTGCCGGCGTCCGGTGTTTCGATGCCGGAGAGCAGCTTCATGAGCGTGGACTTGCCCGCGCCGTTCTCCCCCACCAGCGCCAGGACTTCGTTGTGGCGCAGGTTGAGGTGCATACCGTCCAGCGCCTGGACACCCGGAAAGGCCTTACTGATCTCCTGCACTTCCAGGAGGTACTCACTCATGGCTGCCTGCTTTCATTTTCATTCACTGATTCCCGCCGGATTTCGGCCGCCGGCAGCCGGTAGATCCGGGCAGCGTTGCCGCCCATCACTGCTGCGTTTTCGGCTGGGGACAGCTCTGCGGCCAATGCCTCGATCACGTTCAGTGTTTCGCCGTACCGGTCCGGGCCGCTGACCGGCCAATCCCCGCCATAAAGCAGCCGTTCCGGGCCAAAAGCGTCCAGGGCAATTTCCCACGTCCGGTGCAGCTGAGCAGTGGTGTAGCCGGCGCCGGGAGTGCGCAGTCCCGAAACCTTGGCGGTGACGTTGGGCAGTTCCGCGGCCTGCCTCAGCTGCCGTTCCCAGCGGGCCTCCGGCTCCGTCCCGGCCCCGCGGGGCGGTTTCCCCAGATGGTCGACGACGATCCGCAGCCCGGGCAGTGCGGCTGCCAGCTCCGCAGCCTGGTCCAGGTGCCCGGGAAAGGCATCCGGAATATCGAAGGCAAACCCGGCCTCGGCGACCAGGGAGAGCGAGTCCCGGACGGCGGGAAGCTGGAGGAAGTCCGGGCGCGGATCGTCGTGAATCAGGTGCCGGACGCCCACCAAAGCTGGGTCCTGGCTCCAGGCTGCAAGCTGTTCCGCCGCGGCGGCGGGGACATCCAGCTGGATCCAGCCGACCACTCCCCGCACGAAGCTGTGCCGGGCAGCCACCGTGAGCAGGTAACCGGTGTCGCGGAGGCTGTCCTCGGCCTGCACCAGCACGGCTCCGTCGATTCCGGCGGCTTCCAGCTGCTGTGCTGCCTCGGCCGGGAGGAAGCTCCGTTGGAGTTCCGGCTCAGCCCGTTCCAGCCAGCCGTACCCTCCGGCGGAAAGGTCCCAAAGATGCAGATGCGCGTCGATGCGCGGGGTGGAAGGGGTGTGCTGGGCGGCTTGGGTGGTTGCCAGGGTCCCGCTCTCAGGAGCCATGCGGAATCAGCTCCTCTGCGGCCAGCGCCGCCCACAATTCTTCGGGGACTGGTGCCTGGATGCGGGCCGCGTTCTGCGCGGCCTGGGCCGCGCTGGACGCTCCGGCGACGACGGCAGCCACGGCCGGGTGCCGCAGGCTGAAGTGCAGTGCAGCCGTCGGCAGGTCGGTGCCGAAGCGTTCACAGATACCGGCGATCCGCGCGGCCTTGGCCTGAATGTCCGCGGACGCAGGGGCGTACTTGTAGTGTGCCTGTGCCGGGACCTGGGGCTGGGCGAGGATTCCGGTGGCGTAGACGCCTACGTTGATGACTTGGACACCCTTGGCCAGGCAAGCCGGGAGCAGTTCGTGCGCGGCCGGCTGGTCCAGCAGCGTGTAGCAGCCGGAGAGCATGATGTAGTCCAGCTCCGCAGCTTCAACGCAGGCCAGCAGGGTTTCAGCGGAGTTGGCGCCGACGCCGACCGCGTCAGCTGTTCCTTCGGCCCGCAGCTTCTCCAGCACCGGAAGACCCTGTTCGATTCCGGCCGCCAGGTCGTAGGCATCAGGGTCGTGCAGGTAGACGATGTCCGCCCGTTCCAGCCCCAGGCGGGTCAGTGATTCCTCCAGTGACCGGCGGATGCCCGCTTCGCTGGGATCCCACTGCCGTTTGAGCGTGGCGGGAACGGCGAAGCCTTCGTCATCGGTGTCACCGTCGGAGTAGTCCGGGTTCTCCACCAGCAGGCGGCCCACCTTGGTGGAGACCAGGAAACCGTCCCGCGGGCGGTCAGCCAGGAACCGGCCCAGCCGCCGTTCGGACAAGCCCAGACCGTAGTGAGGCGCGGTGTCGAAGTACCGGCTGCCGCCGTCCCAGGCAGCCTGCAGGGTTCCGGCGGCATCGGCTTCGGACATTTCCCGGTAAAGGTTGCCGATGCTGGCACAGCCAAGCCCGATCGGGCCCACCTCCGGGGCGGTCATGGCAGCTCCCACACCTGGTTGATACCCCGGTCGGTACCGGAGTAATCGTCCTGCACGTCCAGCAGTTCCGCCATCCGGGCCTGCCAGGGCAGGTTGGCAGGGTGGGTGGCGAGGAACCGGCGCATAGCTGCGTAGTCATCAGCTTCCACCACATGGAAGAGGTCCAGTCCACTGCGCCAGATCCGCCAGCTGGAAACCCCTGCCTCGCGCAGGGCGGCGTCCAGGTTCGCCGGAATCCGGGCGTGCACGGCGTCGTACTCCGCTTCCCGTCCCGGCTTGAGCCGGGTGTGCAGTGCGATGCGTTCCATGTCAGTGCGCCATCTCCTGTTCGATTCCGGCGGCCCAGGCCGGTCCGTCCGGAAAAGCGTACGTTTGCAGCGTCGCCGCGAGCATCTGGGACCCGCCGCCGGGAGCAAGCGGGGCCCAGTACCGGCCTTGGCGGACATCGACGGGCGTCACAAAGTGCTCATGAAGGTGGTCCACAAATTCGATGACCCGGTCTTCCTTCTCGCCGGAGACGGCCACAAAGTCGAACATGGACAGGTGCTGCACCGCTTCGCAGAGCCCGACTCCGCCGGCGTGCGGACACACCGGAACGCCGAATTTCGCGGCCAGGAGCAGGATGGCAACGTTCTCGTTGACCCCGGCCACGCGGGCGGCGTCGATCTGCAGGACCTGCAGCGATCCGGCCTGCAGCATCTGCTTGAAAACCACCCGGTTGGCCACATGCTCCCCGGTGGCCACCCGGACTGGCGCGATGGCCCGGGCAATCGCTGCGTGGCCCAGGACGTCGTCCGGGCTGGTGGGTTCTTCCACCCACGCCAAATCAAAGGGGGCCAGCTGCCGAATCCATTCGACGGCGGTGTCCACATCCCAGCGCTGGTTTGCGTCCACAGCGATCCGCACATCGGGTCCCACGGTTGCCCGGGCCGCGCGGAGCCGGCGGATATCGTCGTCCAGGTCCGCGCCGACCTTGAGCTTGATCTGCCCGAAGCCGTCCTGGACGGCTTCACCGGAAAGCCGGATCAGCCGTTCGTCCGAATACCCCAGCCAGCCCGGAGTGGTGGTGTATCCCGGATACCCCTCGGCCAGGAGCATGGTTTCCCGCTCCTGCCGGCCGGGCACCGCGCGTTGCAGAATGTCCAGGGCTTCCGCCGGGGTCAGGGCATCGCTGAGATAGCGGAAATCCACCAGGGCCACAATTTCCTCCGGGCTCATCCGTGCCAGGAGCTGCCACAGGGGAAGGCCCGCCCGCTTGGCCTTGAGGTCCCAGAGGGCGTTAACCACGGCGCCGATGGCCATGTGCATTACGCCTTTTTCAGGCCCAAGCCAGCGCAGCTGGGAGTCATGGACCATCATCTTCCAGGTCCCACCCATATCCGCTAGCAGTTCCTCGCAGTTCTTCCCCAGCAGGTGGCCGGCCAGCGCCTGGATCGCAGCTGCCTCCACCTCGTTTCCACGTCCGATAGTGAACACAAAGCCGTGGCCCTCGAGCCCGTCGGGGCTGTCGGTGCGGATCACCAAGTAGGCAGCGGAATAGTCGGGATCGGGGTTCATTGCATCCGATCCGTCCAGCTCCACGGAGGTCGGAAAGCGGACGTCGCTGGTCTCGACGGCGGTAATGGTGCTCACGTTCGGCTCTCCCGTGTTTGGTGATGGCTGGTTGACGCTTCACCGACAGTAAACATCGGATGTCTATGTTGTCAATCACTGTTTTTCCCGTAGACTCTGGACCCAGAACCCCAGATAGTTCGGATGTTCACTACGCGTTGTGCGGTTGGGTTCAGCTGCATGCAGAGCTCCGGATCGGCAACGAGGCAAGGACACAGCAATGAAGTTTGTACGGTTAGGTCCCGCCGGCAGTGAGCGCCCCGCCGTCCTGGCGGCTGACGCCGGCGGCATCGAGCGGACCTACGGCCTGGACCCGCTGACTGCAGATATCGACGGCCCGTTCCTCGCCTCCGGCGGAGTGGAAGCCACCCGGCGCGCGCTGGCTGAAGGTATCCTTCCGGAGCTAACGGATGCTGGAAACCTGCGGATCGGGGCCCCGATCCGCAGGCCCGGTTCCATCATCTGCATCGGCATGAACTACGCCGCCCACGCCGCCGAGTCCGGTGCCGAGCCGCCACGCATCCCCGTGGTCTTCCTCAAGCCGTCGAACACCATCGCCGGCCCGTACGATCCCGCGCCCATCCCCCCGGGTGCCCTGAAATATGACTGGGAGGTTGAGCTGGGAATCATTATCGGCAGCCCGGCTGTGTACCTCGCTTCTCCACAGGACGCCGCGGGGGTGATTGCCGGATACGTGGTGGCTAATGATCTCTCTGAGCGTGCCTACCAAATTCCCGGCGAAGCCGGCCAATGGACCAAGGGCAAATCCCTGCCGGCTTCCACCCCGGTGGGTCCGTGGCTGGTACCCGCTGATGAGCTGGACCCATCCGCCCTGGGCATCCGCAGCCGGATCAACAACCAGATACGGCAGGATTCCAAAACATCGGACATGCTCTTCGACCCCACCACCCTGGTCCACCATGTCAGCCAGTACATGCTGCTGGAACCGGGCGACCTGATCCTCACCGGCACCCCTGAGGGGGTGGCGCTGTCCGGGCGGTTCCCCTATCTGGGGGCCGGGGACATCGCAGAACTGGAAATCGACGGCCTGGGAACCCAACGGCAGGAGTTCTTCGCTGCCGTCCCGGGAGACAGCCCACGGACAGGAGATACCAAATGAGCGGGGAAATGACCGGCCTGGCCGCGATCGTGACGGGCGGCGCTTCAGGCCTGGGAGCAGCGGTAGCCAACCGTCTGGCGGCCTTGGGCGCCAGAGTGGCAGTGCTGGACCTCAATCCACCGGCGCCCGGCACCAGCCCGCACCTGGGGATCCACTGCGATGTCAGCGGCGACGCCTCGGTGCGCGCCGCCGTCGCGCAGGCCGCGGAAGCGTTCGGCGGGCTGGACGTGGTGGTTAACAATGCGGGGATCGGAGCGCAGGGCACGATCGAGGCCAACACCGATGAGGAATGGAACCGGGTCTGGAACGTGAACGTGATGGGCATCGTCCGGGTATCCCGGGCCGCACTGCCCTGGCTGCGGCATTCATCCGCGGCAGCGATCGTTAATACGTCCTCGATCGCCGCAACGGCCGGCCTGCCGGAACGGGCCCTCTACAGCGCCACCAAGGGCGCAGTGCTCTCCCTGACGCTGGCCATGGCGGCCGACCACCTCCGCGAAGGCATCCGGGTCAACGCGGTTAACCCCGGCACTGCTGACACGCCATGGGTTGGCCGGCTGTTGGACGCCGCCGCAGATCCAGCGGCGGAGCGCGCAGCGCTTAATGCCCGGCAGCCGCACGGACGGCTTGTCTCAGCCGATGAGGTAGCCGGCGCCGTCGCCTATCTGGCCAGCCCGCTCTCCGGTTCGACGGCGGGAACCTCGCTGGCCGTCGACGGCGGAATGCACGGGCTGCGGCTGCGCCCCCTGCCCACTGTGGATCAGGCGGCTTCCCCGGCCTGATACCGCTAGGCTGGTCGCTGGCGTACGGGGAAAAGGGGGTTCTGTACCGTGGCGAACTCTGAGTCGGGCGAATCCGTGATTGACCGTGTCGTCAAGATCCTCAGCGCGTTCAGTAAGGACGCCCCGCTGCTGACCATGAGCGAGCTTTCCCGTTCCACCGGGCTTCCCGGCAGCACTGCCCACCGGCTTGCCAGCGATCTGCTCTCAGCCGGCCTGCTGGAACGTGACAAGGACGGACGTTTCGGCGTCGGCGCCAAGATGTGGGAGCTGGCGGCCCGGTCCAACCCAGTGGAGGAATTCCGCCGGCGCGGCCTGCCCGTATTGGAAGGCATCCATGCTGCCGTGCGCCAGCACGTCTCGCTGGCCGTCCCCCGCTTCGAGAACTTCACGGTCCTTTACGTTGAGCGCCTGGACCAGCATGGCAGCGCCGTCATCCTCTCCGAGGTCGCAGGCCGGCTGGATGCGCACAACACCTCCCCGGGCCTGGCCATGATGGCCCATGCACCCCTTGAGGTCCAGAACCGGCTTCTGTCCACTGAGCTTGAGCGGACCACCGCAGCCACCGAGACCGATCCCGCCAGGATCCGGGCGCATCTCGCGCTGATCCGTGAACGCGGCTTTGCGCGTCTGGCCGGCGTCCTGGTTGCCGATAACGTTTCCTATGCCGTGCCGGTCTTCGGGCCCGCCAATGCGGTGATCGGGGCAGTGAGCGTTGTTGTTCCGCAGTGCGAAGACGCTTCGGAGCTCATCATTCCGGTGCTTGTCGCCGCCGGCCGCACACTCTCGCGCACCATGGGGGCCGAGCGCCGCCCCTACGGCTCCCGCCCCTGGCTCCGGACGCAGGTCTAGCTGCCCCGACCTTCCGGTCACCAGCGGCAGCAACCTTGACGACAGCAGCTTTCCCATTGAACGGGCAAAGATTGAACTGTTGTGACCCAGGTCCCATAGCGTATTGCCCTAGGTTCCCCTCCGCAGCATCTGGCCGCGGATCCCCCGCTCAGCACGGCATGCCCCTGGCCTGCCTGCCTGCCTGTCAGGAGACACCATGGTCCAAAACGGCCCCAGCACCGCAACGGCTACGGCAACGACGCCGGCAGAAAGCCCAGCGGCTCCCGCGGCGCGCCAGACACCCCGCAAGGCGGCCCTGGCCTCATTCCTTGGTTCCACGCTGGAGTATTACGACTTCTTTATCTACGGCACCGCCGCCGCCCTGGTCTTCAACAAGCTGTTCTTTCCCGGAGGCGACCCCGTCATCGCCATCCTCGGCTCGATGGCAACCTTCGGCGTCGGCTACCTCGGCCGCCCGCTGGGCGGCATCGTCATGAGCCACGTCGGCGACCGGCTCGGCCGCAAGAAAGCCCTCATGATCACCCTGGTCATCATGGGGGTCGCCTCGCTCATGATCGGTTTCCTCCCGACCTACGAACAGATCGGCTGGTGGGCCACGGGCCTACTGGTTATCGGCCGCCTTGCCCAGGGATTCTCCGCCGGGGCCGAAGCCGCAGGTGCCTCGACCCTGACGGTTGAGCATTCGCCCGAGGGCCGCCGCGGCTTCTTCACCTCCTTTGTTATGACCGGTTACGCGTCCGGCATGGTGCTCTCCACCCTCGTCTTCATTCCGATTGCTGCCCTGCCGGAAGAGGCCCTGATGAGCTGGGGCTGGCGCGTTCCATTCTGGCTTTCAGTCGTCGTCCTGGCCATCGCGTACTGGGTCCGGAACCACCTCGATGAAACGCCCATCTTCGAGGGCGTCCAAGAGGAGGCAGCCAAGGAACCGGCAGCAAAGCCCAAGACGCCTGCCGCGATCGTGCTCCGCACGCAGTGGCGGGACGTGCTGCGGATCGTCGTCATCAGCCTCTACTCCGTTATGCAGACGGTATTTACGGTCTACGCACTGGCGTACGCGACAGGCCCCCAGGTAGGCATGGACCGCACCGTCATGCTGACCGTCAACGCGGTGACCGTCGGACTCTCCATGTTCACCATCCCCCTGGCCGGCATGCTCTCTGACCGCTTCGGACGCAAACCGGTCCTGCTGATCGGCATCCTGGGCTGTTCGATCACCATCTTCGGATACTTCTGGGCTATCAGTGAGCAGAACGTCGGCTTGATCTTCCTGTTCGGCTTCCTGAACATGTCCCTGTTCTACTCCTGCTGGAATGGCGTCTGGACAGTGTTCTTCCCCGAGATGTTCGCCGCGCCGGTCCGCTACTCGGGCATGGCAATCGGCAACCAGTTCGGCCTGGTCCTCACCGGTTTCGCTCCGGCGATAGCCACCCTTCTGGCAGGCGATGGAGTCAACGGCTGGGTGCCCGTGGCCGTCTTCGTGGTGACCTGCGCGGCGATCTCCAGCATCGCCATCGCCACGGCCCGGGAGACTGCTTTCACACCGCTGGAGGAACTGGGTAAACCCCAGCGCCTTACAGTCTCCTAGGTACCAGCCGCACCCATCGCCGGCCCCTCCCCTCCACTTCCAGCCATTCCCCTGGCCCTCCCGAAAGGCATTTCCCCGTGAACCACCAGCCATCCGTCCCCCAGCGCCGGCTGCGCGTCGGCATCGTCGGCTGCGGCATGATCAGCCGCAACCACCTCGAGGCGTTCGCGGCGCTGGACGCGGCAGAAGTCGTAGGCGTCTGCGACGTGGACCTTGGCCGTGCCCAGGCGACCGCTTCCGCGTGGGACATTCCCAACGCCGTCGACTCCGTCGCGGCCCTGCTGGCCCTCGGGCTCGACATCGTTTCGGTGTGCACCCCGCACCCCACCCATGAGGCCGTGGTCCTCGAGGCTGCCCGCGCCGGGGTAAATGTTCTGTGCGAGAAGCCAATCGCGGTTGACCTCGCCTCCGCCGAACGCATGGTGGCAGCCTGTGACGCCGCCGGAGTCAAGCTCGGAGTCCTCTTCCAGCGGCGCTTCTGGCCGGCGGCGCAGCGTGTCCGGTCCTTGATCGACGACGGCACCCTGGGAACGCCCGTGATCGGACACGTCTCCGTCCTGCTGCACCGCGAGCCCAGCTACTATTCGGCGGATGCCTGGCGGGGCACCTGGCAGAACGACGGCGGCGGCGTGCTGATGACCCAGGCAATCCACTACATCGACTTGCTGCAGTGGTACATGGGCGGCGTCTCCGAGGTTTACGGTGCCATCAACACCTTCAAGCACGGTGAACACATTGAAGTGGAGGACTCTGCCACCGCCGTCCTGAAGTTCACGTCCGGCGCCATCGCCACCCTGTCGGCTTCCACAGCCGCCAACCCCTCCGTGGGTGTCCAGATCCGGCTCACCGGCTCCACCGGGGCCACCGCCGAGCTCAGCGAATTCCCCGAGGGAACCGATGGAAGGGTAACCCTCATGGCCTCCGGCCAAACCGTGGAGTCCACCCCCGTGCACCCTCCGGAAGCCGAGGCCAACGTCGATCTGACCTCCATCAACGGTCAGCTTGTCCCCCATCACACCAGCCAGATCCGCGATTTTGTCGAGGCACAGTCGGCCGGCACGGAGCCGGCCATCACCGGCCGGGACGCCAACAATGCCCTCCGGATCCTGCTGGCAGTCTACGAATCAGCACGCACAGGAACGCCGGTGCGCTTCGCCCCCTTCCCCTCGGACGGTCCAACAGCGCCCGGGGACGTCGCCGCCAGCGCACCGTCCTCCGTCTAGCCCCGGACCCATTCCTAAGGAGACCTGTGTGAACGCCAATCCCCCAGAGGGTTCCGCTTACGCCCGGGAGCAGCTTAAGCTCGGCCGCAATGGCCGCCGTCCGGTAGTCCTGCGCAACCGGCTCGCTTCCTCGCCGATGGAGCGAAATTACGGCACCACCGACGGCCGGATGACCGAACAATACCTGGACTATCTGGTAACCCGGGCCAAAGCAGGGCTCGCAATGGTCACGACCGAAGCGACGTACGTCCGTGCCGATGGCAAGGGGCGCACGCATCAGCTTGGCCTGCACACGGACGGCACCGTCCCGGGCATGAAGGTCTTCACTGACGCCGTCCATGCCGAAGGCGCCCTCGCTGCCGTCGAGATCAACCACGGCGGCCGCACCGCGCAGACCGAAGTCACCGGTTTGAAGAACGTGGCGCCGTCCCCTCTGGCCTGCGACGTCGCAGGCGGCGAACTGCCGCGCGAACTCACCACAGCCGAGGTGCGTGAGCTGGCCGCCGCCTACGGGGAGGCGGCGCGCCGGGCGGTGGAGGCCGGCTTCGACGTCATCAATATCCACGGCGGACACGGCTACCTGATCCATCAGTTCATGTCGCCGCGCACCAACTGGCGACGGGACGAGTTCGGCTCCGGCGAGGCGTTCGTGAACCTGGTCATCGACGAAATCCGCGCCCGCGTTCCGCAGGCCGTCGTCGGCATCCGCGTCTCCGTCCTGGAAGGCGTCGAGGGTGGGCTCGATGCCGCCGGTCAGCTCGCCGTCATGGACAAGGTCAACACCGAAGCCCTGGACTTCATCGATCTCTCCGCCGGCAGCTACGAAGCCGGGGAATGGATTGTCCAATCCGGTGAATGGGCCCCCGGGGTCCTGGGCGGCTACGCCCAGGCGTACCGCCGGTACGGCCTCCCGCTGGGCCTGGCGGGCCGTTTGAACTCGCCGGAAATTATCGACGCCGTACTGCGGGACGGGCTGTGCGACTTCGTCTCGCTCGGCCGCGCCGTGCACGCCGACCCGGATTTTGTGCCCGGCGTCCTGCAGGGCGGGCGCTACCGCCCCTGCATCGCCTGCAACGTCTGCATCGATAATCTCGGCATCGGTCAGGTCACCTGCACCGTGAACCCGGCGGTCGGCCGCTCCCGCGTTCCCGTCCCCACACCCGCCGTGCGGCCGGGCTCCCGCGCCGTCGTCGTCGGTGCCGGGCCTGCCGGCCTGACCGCGGCCCGCGAGCTTGCCCTGGCTGGCACCCAGGTCACAGTGCTCGACGCCGGCACCCGGCTGGGCGGTGACTTTGCCCAGGCCGAGCAGATGAAGTCCACGCCCGACTTCCACCGTTTCGTTGATTGGGCGGCTGAGGAAAACGAGCGTCTCGGCATCAAGGTGCAGCTTGGCACCCCGGTGGACACTGCCCGCCTGGACCGGCTCGCCGCCGAACACCAGGCTGACGCCATTATTCTCGCCACCGGCGGGATCCGGCCTGCCCAGGGTTTCGCCGGCGCCGGCAGCACACTGGTTTCCGATATCCGCGCCTGGCTGCAGGCACACCCGGGCATCCTCGACGGCAGCAAACCCGCACCCGCAGCCCTCACCATCTGGGGTGCGGACTCGGTGGCCATGAGCGTCGCCGACACGCTGGCGGACCGCGGCACCGCCGTGCTGCTCGTCGGCCCGCAGGAGGGACTGGCACCGGAGGCGGGGCGCCGCGCCAAGATCCTTGCCGCGCCCCGGCTGCGCAGCAATCCGCGCGTCAGGATCCGCCTCGACTCCCGCATCGTCGAGTTTGCCGATGGACGGATCCGGATTGCTGGCCCCCTGGGCGAAGAATGGCTGGACGCTCCGGGCGAGCTCCTGGTCTCCCGCTCCGTTGTCCCGCTCAGCCCGGCCATCAGCCCCGAAGGGCGCGACGCCGCCCTCAGTATGAGCGCCGGGGTCCCGGTCACCCTGGCCGGCACAGTCGTTGATCAGCAGCCGGCTATCGCGTCCAACGCCATCAAGAGCGGCTTCGATGCCGGCCAGCGGGCCGCAGCCTGCCTCGCCGGCGCTGATCCCGCTTCCGGAGCCACACCCGCCCTCTGCGAGCCGGCCCGTGAACCGGTCCCGGCGGCACTGGATACCCCTACTTCCCTGGAGACCGAACGATGAGCGCCACACACCGCCAGCTTGGCCTGGCCCAACTGTCCCTGCTGCAGTGCTCCCCGCCGGAGCTCGTGTCCCTGGCCGCAGCGGCCGGGTTCGATTTCATCGGGGCACGGGTACGTCCGGTGACACCCGCTGAGCGGCCCTACAACGTTCAGCCCGGGTCCCCCCTGCTGGCCGAGACGCTCGCCCGGATGGCTGACACCGGCGTGCGGGTGCACGACATCGAGTTCCTGCTGCTGGACGGCAGCGATCAGCGGGATGCCTGGCTGGCCATGATGGAGGCGGGCCAGGCCCTTGGCGCCGCGTCAATGACAGTGGCGGCCAGCGACGCCGACCGGTCCCGGCTCGCCGATACGCTGGCCCAGATGACCGCGGACGGTAAGGAATACGGAATTATGCCGACGCTGGAAGCCATTTCCTACCAGGCGGTGAATTCCATTCCGGCAGCAGCGGAACTGGCCCGGGACGCCGGCTGCATGATTCTCATTGATGCCCTGCATGTGCGGCGCTTCGGCGGAACGCCGGCGGAGATCTCACAGAATGCGGATCTGGTTCCGATGCTTCAGCTGTGCGACGGACCGGAGCAGCGGCCGGCAGACAGAGCCGGCCTGGTAGCCGAGTCCCGGTCCGAGCGCGGTGTGCCCGGAAGCGGCGGCTTCCGTCTGGCGGAGCTGGTGGCTTCGCTGCCGGCCGGTGTGCCGTTGAGCGTGGAGACCCCGTCTGACAGCACTGTGGCGCGGATCGGCGAGCTGGGCTGGGCCACAGCGCTGAAAGCCGGTGCCCTGCGGGTGCTCGAAGAAGCCGCGGCCCTCCCTGCTGCTGGATCTCCGGAACCCGAACCGGACAAGCAGGGAGCGAAATGAGCAACGCCGGCACCGTCTCCGCGAACCAGCTCGAGCTGGCGCCCGGCGCAGCCATCCCGCTGATCGGCCTGGGCACCTGGCCGCTCGTGGGCCCGGAGGCCACCGACGCCGTCACCCGGGGCATCGCCAACGGGTACCGGCATGTGGACACTGCCGAGAAGTACGGCAACGAGGACGCCGTGGGGGAAGGAATCCGCCGCGCCGGGATCGACCGCGCCGAGCTCTGGGTCACCAGCAAGCTCAGCCTGGCCGGACACGCCCGCAGCGCCGTCCGGACGGTCTACGGCGAGGCACTGAAGCGGATGGGACTTGTGTACCTGGACCTGTTCCTCATCCACTGGCCCAATCCCCAGCTGGACCGCTACGTCGAAACCTGCGCCGGTCTGCAGGACCTGGTGGATGATGGGCTTCTGCGCGCCTGGGGCGTTTCCAATTTCAAGCCCACGCACCTGGACCGGGTCGCCGCCGAGGGGCTGAAGCCCGCGGTCAACCAGGTCCAGGTGGACCCCCACCACCTCCAGCGGAGCCAGCTGGAACACCATGCCGCCCGCGGCATCGCAACTGCGGCCTACAGCCCCCTGGGACGTGCCGGCGCGTTCCTCGACCACCCGGCCGTCACTGGACCGGCAGCCGCCTATGGCAAGACACCCGCGCAGGTTGTGCTGCGCTGGCATCTTGACTCCGGCCGCGTTGCCGTCCCGAAGTCAGCCAGCGACGCCCGCCAGCGGGAAAACCTGGACGTGTTCGACTTCGCCCTCACCGACAGTGAATGTGCCGCCATCGATGCCCTGGACACCGGGGCCGGCCCCCGCCTGGACGCCGACGAGTACGGCCACTAACCGCTGCACCCACCGAACCGAACCACCGCACCGAACCACCGAAATGGATCCAGCCCAATGAGCACCACCACCGCCAAGCCCTCCCTCGACGTCGATGTCCTAGTGATCGGTTCCGGAGCCGGCGGCCTCTCCGCCGCCGTCACCGCCGCGTACCACGGACTAAAGGTCATTGTCGTGGAGAAAGCCGCGGTCTGCGGCGGGGCCACATCCTGGTCCGGCGGGTGGGCCTGGACGCCCGGCAACCCGCTGGCGAAGGCCGCCGGCGTGGATGAGGACCGCGAGCAGTTCCGCACCTACCTGAGCCACCGGCTGGGGGAAAACTACGACGCCGCCCGCGTCGAGGCCTTCCTGGAGGCGGTGCCGCACATGGTGGGCTTCTTTGAGCAGAAGACCAGCCTGAAGTTCGTACCCGGCGCCAAGATCAACGACATTTACGGCAAGACGCCCGGCGCGGGCACCGGACACCGCTCCGTGGGCCCGGCACCGTTCAACGCGCGCAGCATCCGGCCCGAGGTACGGGCCAAGATGCGCCACCAGCTGTACGAGACGTCCTTCCTTGGCATGGGAATCATGGCAGGCCCGGATCTGACAAAGTTCCTCGCCGCCTCCCAGGGCAGCATCAGCGGCCTGCTGCACGCAGCCAAGCGGTTTGTCCCCCATATCTTCGACCTGCTGGTCCACCGCCGCAGTATGCAGCTGGTGAACGGCACCGCCCTGACCGGCCGGCTGATGAAATCCGCGGACGACCTGGGCGTCGACATCCGCGTCTCGACGCCCGCCCGCCGGCTGATCACCGACGCCACGGGAGCCGTCACCGGCGCCGAGGTGGAAGGTCCGGACGGTCCCTATACGATCACCGCGGCCCGCGGGGTCGTGCTGGCGACCGGCGGCTTCCCGCAGGACATCGAGCGGCGCGCCACGCTCTTCCCGAAGACCCCCACCGGGCGCGAGCACTGGACCCTGACACCAAAGGAGGCTACCGGTGACGGCCTCACCCTGGCCGAGGCAGCCGGGGCGCACTTTAAAACCGATCTGGCCTCGCCGGCCGCCTGGTGCCCGGTGTCCCTGGTGCCGTACGCCAGCGGCCGCCAGGGCGTTTTCCCGCACATCATGGACCGCGCGAAACCCGGCAGCCTTGGAGTACGGCGGGACGGCAAGCGGTTCGTCAATGAGGCGAACGGCTACTACGACTATGTTGCCGCGCTCATTGATGCCACCCCCGAGGGCGAGACGGTGGAATCCTGGCAGATCGCGGACGCACGGTTCGTCCGCAAATATCCGCTGGGCATGGCCAAACCCCTGCCCGTGCCCCTGTTTCCCTATCTGCGCTCCGGCTACCTCAAGAAGGGCCGGACGCTGGAGGAACTGGCACGTAACTGCGGAATCGACCCCCAGGGCCTCAAGGAGACCGTCGCCCGGTTCAACGAGAATGCCCGGCGCGGTGTCGATCCGGACTTCGACCGCGGGGAAACGGCTTTCAACCGCTACGGCGGCGATCCGAAGACCGCTCCCAACCCGTCGCTGGCCCCGGTCGAAAAGGGACCGTTCTATGCAGTGCGGGTGGTCCCCGGCAGCTTCGGGACCTTTGCCGGGATTGACGTTGATTCCCGCGCCCGGGTCCTCAATGCCGCCGGCCAGCCGATCGGCGGGCTGTACGCTGTGGGCAACGACCAGGCCAGCGTGATGGGCGGGCATTACCCGGCCGGCGGCATCAACCTGGGTCCGGCGCTGACCTTCGGTTATGTAGCGGCCCGCGACGCAGCGGGGATCACGGACTACGAGGATGATGCCAGCAGCGTCCCCGCTGCGCGCTAGCTTCACCAGCGAATCCGGCCGGGCTGCCGCGCCAGCGGTAAACCCGGCCGGGTTTCGGCTAATCCGCGCCGGCTAACCTTTTCAGCGCCGGCTAGGCCTTGAGCGCCAGCACGAAAGGCAGTACGGACTCCGCGCCGGCCAGCCGCAGGGTGCGTCCGGCTTCGGTCAGGGTCCAGCGGCTGTCCGCGACGTCGTCCACCAGCAGCACCGGGCCGGGATTGGCGGCGAACCATTCTGCTCCACCCTCCGGCACCGCGAACTGCTCCCAGACCGAGGCCAGGCGGAAGGCGCTGTTTCCGCCCGGGCCGCCGGACGGCCCGCCGTGCGGCAGCTGCAGGGCGCCGAGATACGGGATCCGGCCAAGCTCGGAGAGTCCCTGGGCCAGGGACCCGACCAGCTGGGGACGCGTACGGCTCGGCACACTGACAATGGCGACGGGCCGTTCCCGCCAGCCCCACTGCGCCAGCACCTGGACGCAGCCCTGCAGCAGCGCCTGGTCCACCGGCGTCTCCTCAGCCCCGGGCCCGAAGATCTCGCGCAGCCGGCCGCCCCAGCCGAGGTCCGTCAGGCGGGCCAGGGCGCGCCCGGTGGAGATGGCGGCGTCGGGCTTGATCTTGCCCTTCACCGGCACGCCCAGTCGGTCCATTCCGGTGGGGTACATACCGCGCGGATCGACGTCCACGCCCACCCGGCTGAGCGCCTGGCCGGCACTGTCGGTAGCCTCTGCGGCGACGTCGTCCGGGAACCAGCGGCCGGCGCAGTTATCGCACCGCCCGCAGGGAGCCGCCGCGGGATCATCGAGCTGCCGGGAGAGGAACTCCATCCTGCAGCCGCCGGTGTTCTCATAGTCCAGCATGGCCTGCTGTTCCTTGACCCGGGCTGCGGCGATCCGCTCATACCGCTCGCGGTCGTAGGTCCACGGCTGTCCGGTCCCCCGCCAGCCGCCGGTGACCCGTTCCACGGCGCCATCCACTGCCAGGACCTTCAGGAGCAGCTCCAGCGGAGAACGCTTCAGGTTCACCAGGGTTTCCAGCGCCGCAGTTGAGAGCACCGAACCATCAGCCAGCTCCCGCAGCACGGCGTTGGCCGGCCCTTCGGCGGGCATCGAGGAGGTTGCGAAGTACTCCCAGATATCCCGGTCCTCGGAGCCGGGCAGCAGCAGCACATCGGCGTTGGGGGTGCCGCGGCCGGCGCGGCCCACCTGCTGGTAGTACGCCACGGGTGAGGAGGGCGCACCGAGGTGCACCACAAAGCCCAGATCGGGTTTATCGAACCCCATGCCCAGCGCACTGGTCGCCACCAGGGCCTTGACCTCGTTGTTCTTCAGCGCTGCCTCGGCCTGCTCGCGGTCCGCCGGATCGGTGCGCCCGGTGTAGGCCAGCACCTTGTGCCCTGCCTTCTGCAGCAGGCGGGCGGTGTCCTCGGCGCCGGAGACGGTCAGCGCGTAGATGATGCCGCTGCCGGGCAGGTCTTCCAGATGGGTCAGCAGCCATGCGAGCCGGCTGCGCGGGCTGGGCAGCCGGAGCACACCCAGCCGCAGCGAATCCCGGGCCAGGGCTCCGCGGATGGTGAAGACCTCTTCGCCGCCGGCTGCCAGCTGCTCCTCAACATCCTTCACCACGCGGGAGTTGGCCGTGGCGGTGGTGGCCAGCACCGGAACGCTGGGCGGGAGCTGCTCGATCAGGTGCCGGATCCGCCGGTAGTCCGGCCGGAAATCGTGTCCCCAGTCGGAGATGCAGTGTGCCTCGTCAATTACCAGCAAGCCGGAGCGGCGGATGAGTTCCGGGAGATGATTCTCACGGAAGCCGGGGTTGTTGAGCCGTTCCGGCGAAACCAGGAGGACGTCGACGTCGTCCGCTTCCAGCCGGGCGGAGATGTCCTGCCATTCCAGCTGGTTGGCTGAGTTGATCGCCGCTGCCCGGACACCGGCGCGGGCGGCGGCAGCGACCTGGTCGCGCATCAGGGCCAGCAGCGGCGAGACGATCAGTGTGGGCCCCGCGCCACGGGCACGCAGCAGCAGGCTGGCCACGAAGTAGACCGCGGACTTCCCCCAGCCGGTGCGCTGGACCACCAGCGCCCGGCGTCCGCCACGGACCAGGGCCTCGATGGCCTCGTACTGTCCGTCGTGGAATTCGGCATCCTCCCGGCCCACCAGGGCCCGCAGCAGGGTAGTTGCCTCTGCGCGCAGGGCTGCTGCCCCATCCGGGCCGCCGTCCTGACCGAGGTTGGACGCGAAGGGAGACTGAGCGTTTTGCACGGATTCCATACGTTCCACTATTCCAGCCTCCACGGACACCGTGGCACGCTGCGCGGGACACCTGTGGAAAACAGTCCCTGTCCACAGCCGGGGCGGCCTGTTTGCCGGGCTGCACCGCACTCCCCTATAGACTGCAAGGCGTGACTACTGCATTTGATCTCTCTGCGTCCTTCAAGGCCTACGATGTCCGGGGCGTCGTGGGCGAGACCATCACTCCCCAGATCGTCAAGGCCGTCGGCGCTGCGTTCGTCGATGTGCTGGAATTGGCCGGGGAGACCATTGTGGTGGGCGGCGACATGCGCCAGTCCTCCCCGGAGTTCATCAAGGACTTCGCTTCCGGTGCGACGGCCCGCGGCGCGTTCGTGCTGCTTCTGGACCTGATCTCCACCGATGAGCTCTACTACGCCTGCGGTGCGCTGAACGCCGCCGGCGTGACCTTCACGGCCAGCCACAACCCGGCGCAGTACAACGGCATCAAGATGGCCAAGGCCGGCGCCGTTCCCATCTCCTCCGAAACCGGGTTGAAGGAAATCCAGAAAGCGGCGGAACGCTACCTGGACGACGGCGTGATCCCCTCGGTGGAGAATCCGGGCCAGGTCAGCGTGCGGGACGTCCTCGGCGACTACGCGGCATACCTGCGCAGCCTGGTGGACCTTCGCGGCATCCGTCCGCTGAAGGTAGTGGTCGACGCCGGCAACGGCATGGCCGGCCTCACCACCCCCGCCGTGCTGGGCGATTCCCTCCTGCCCGGCCTGCCGCTGGACATCGTCCCGCTGTACTTCGAACTCGACGGGTCCTTCCCGAACCACCCGGCCAACCCGCTGGAACCGGAGAATCTCCGCGACCTGCAGGCCGCCGTCGTCGAGCACGGCGCGGACCTGGGCCTGGCGTTCGACGGCGACGCGGACCGCTGCTTCGTCATTGACGAACTCGGCGCCCCGGTCAGCCCCTCGGCGATCACCGCCCTTGTGGCCCGCCGCGAGATCGCCCGCGCGATGGCTGCCGGTGAGGAAGTCCCGGTCATCATCCACAACCTGATTACCTCCCGCGCTGTGCCGGAACTGGTTGAGGCTTCCGGCGGCCGTGCCGTCCGCACCCGCGTCGGACACTCCTTCATCAAGGCCCTGATGGCCTCCGAAGGCGCGGTCTTTGGCGGCGAGCACTCGGCGCACTACTACTTCCGCGACTTCTACAACGCGGACACCGGCATGCTGGCCGCGATGCACGTGCTGGCGGCCCTCGGAGAGCAGAGCCTGCCGCTCTCCGACCTGGCGCGGGAATACGAACCGTATTTCTCCTCGGGCGAGATCAATTCCAAGCTCGACGACGTGCCGGCCGCCGTGGCCCGCGTCCGCGCGGAGTTCGACCGGCCGGGCGTCACCGTCGATCTCCTGGACGGCCTGACCTTCACCTCTGATGACGGCACCTGGTGGTTCAACCTCCGCGCGTCCAACACCGAACCCTTCCTCCGGCTGAACGCCGAGGCAGAGGACCTCTCCACCATGGAGCAGGTCCGCGACCGTGTCCTTGAACTAGTTAGGAAATGAGCTCATGGCTGATGTAGAACTGGCCGGCGGAGAACCCTCCGCCCAGGTACAGGATGACCTGAACTCGCTGCTGGGCACCGCCCTCGGTGTCACGCAGGAACAGCTCGAAGCGCAGGGCGCGTTCCTGCCCGCTGCCCTGGTGGTGCAGAACGACGGCGAACTTCGCATGGTTGCCGTCTCCCCCGAGGAGAGCGACGAAGATCTGGACGCCGAGTCCATGATTGACGACCTCTACACCGTGCTGACGGACCAGAAGGACCAGAACCGGGCAGTGGCGGTCTTCTCCGACATCACCCTCCCGGATGAAGGCACCGACGCCATCCACGTGGTGGCCGAGCACTCCGAAGGTGTGTGCATCTCCGCGATCCAGACGTACTCCGAACAGGATGGCGTATGGACCTTTGCCGATCCCATCTGGGAATCCGGCGAGCCGATCGTCTGGGCTGCCGGGGACGAAGCACCGGCTGAGTCCTAACCGGACCGCCGCGAGCGGACAAACGCCAAGCGGATAAAAGGGAGGCCCCGCGGCTCTGGAATCCAGAGCCGCGGGGCCTCCCTTTTGCCGTTCAGGCTGTTCAGACTGTTCAGGCTGTTCAGCTGCTACTTATTTAGCGGCAGCGAAGCGGTCCTTGACCTCCGCCAGTTTGGCGGAAAGTTCCTCCGGCAGGGACCCGCCGAAGCGGGCGTACCACTCGTCGATGCCGGCCAGCTCGGTTTCCCATTCGGCCGGGTCAACGTGCACGGCAGCCTCAACGTCGGCGGGCGTCATGTCCAGGCCCGCGAGGTCGATCGAATCGCCGGTCGGCACAAAACCGATCGGGGTTTCGACGGCGTCCGCCTTGCCTTCGAGGCGTTCAATAACCCACTTGAGTACCCGCGAGTTCTCGCCGAAGCCAGGCCAGGCGAAGCCGCCGTCGGCCGTGCGGCGGAACCAGTTGACCAGGAAGATCGCCGGCAGCTTGTCCTGATCTGCCTTACCGCTGAGCGTGATCCAGTGCTTGAGGTAATCACCGGCGTCGTAGCCCATGAACGGCAGCATGGCCATCGGGTCGCGGCGCACAACGCCCACCGCACCGGCGGCGGCAGCCGTGGTCTCCGAGGACAGCGTGGAGCCCATGAAGATGCCGCTGGTCCAGTCGCGCGCCTGGGTAACCAGGGGAACCGTGGTCTTGCGCCGTCCGCCGAACAGGATCGCCGAAACGGGCACACCCTCCGGAGAGTGGTATTCCTCCGCCAGCATGTCGATCTGGTCGATCGGGGTGCAGAACCGGGAGTTCGGGTGGGCTGCCGGGGTGTCCGAATCCGGGGTCCACTCGTTGCCCAGCCAGTCGGTCAGGTGCGCGGGAACCTCGTCTGTCATCCCCTCCCACCAGACGCCGCCGTCGTCGGTCAGCGCAACGTTGGTGAAGATCGAGTTGCCCTTGGCGATGGCGCGCATGGCGTTGGGGTTGGTGCTCCAGCCGGTGCCGGGAGCGACGCCGAACAGGCCGGCCTCCGGGTTCGTGGCACGCAGCTCGCCGTCGTGCCCGAAGCGCAGCCAGGTGATGTCGTCCCCGAGGGTCTCGACCTTCCAGCCTTCGACCGTGGGGTCCAGCAGGGCGAGGTTGGTCTTGCCGCAGGCAGAGGGGAACGCCGCGGAGACGTAGTAGTCCTTCTTTTCCGGGCTGGTGAGCTTCAGGATGAGCATGTGCTCAGCAAGCCAGCCCTCGTCCCGGGCCATCACCGAGGCGATACGCAGGGCGTAGCATTTCTTGCCCAGCAGCGCGTTGCCGCCGTAGCCGGAACCGTAGGAGAAGATGGACCGGTCTTCGGGGAAGTGGACAATCCACTTCTCCTCATTGCAGGGCCAGGCCACGTCGGCTTCGCCCTCGGCCAGCGGCGCCCCCACGGAGTGCAGTGCCGGAACAAAGAAGGCGTTGTCCAGTTCTTCCATCTTCCGCAGCACATCGGTGCCGATGCGGGCCATGATCCGCATGGAGGCCACCACGTAGGCGCTGTCGGTGATTTCCACACCGAACTTTGGGTCCTCGGCGTCGAGGTGCCCCATCACGAACGGAATGACGTACATGGTGCGGCCACGCATGGAGCCGGCGAACAGGCCGTCCAGCTTGGTGCGCATCTGGGCCGGGTCCATCCAGTTGTTGGTGAAGCCGGCGTCTTCCTTCTTCTCGGAGCAGATGAACGTCTGCTCCTCGACGCGGGCAACGTCCTTGGGATCGGAGAAGGCCGCGAAGGAGTTCGGGAAGGTCTCCGGGTTCAGCCGTGTCAGGGTGCCGGCTTCCACCAGCTCATCCGTCAGGACCGTGTTTTCGTCATCCGAACCGGTGACCCAATAGACCGCGGCGGGCTGCGTCAGCTCGGCCACCTGCTGGACCCAGGCAAGCAGGGCAGGGTGGGTGGTGGGTGCCCCGTCGGAGGCCCCCCGGATCTTGCTGTCCTGCAATTGGCCAGGAGCAGCGTTGCCGCTCTCATCGAGAACTAGCTGACGCGCGTCATCGCCCATGACTCTTCCCTTCGTTGGGTCAGTGGTGTTTTTTGATGCTATTTGGCCATCCCTGTGATTCTTGAGCGGAAAGATACTACCTATGTGTCCTACGCCTCCCTGTCTCCCTAGATTTCAAGGCATATTCACCTTCCGGACCCCTTTTGTGTGACGAAGGTCATATAGACCGGTCTAGTGTTTGGGCGTAACGGAGGCCGATTGGCGTTCTCCAAAGAACCCCGCTATAGTTATCTACGGCCAAACAGCCACGGAAGAACTTGAAAGAAGCGCTGAAAAGCGAAGAATCCAAGGATATTCCAGAATGCGTGCGTAGCTCAACGGATAGAGCATCTGACTACGGATCAGAAGGTTGGGGGTTCGAATCCCTTCGCGCGCACCATTGAAACCCGGTTCGACCAGCAGAAATGCGGTCGGGCCGGGTTTTTTGTTTGGCGGCTTTTTTCGCCGGGCTGTTCGCAGGCCCAGGCCGGGTCTCCGGGGGGCTTCAAGAGTGGAGCCGGAAAAATGCACTCGCATCCTCGGCCACTCGCTCCGGAACCTCTCACAGAACCAGGTGCCCCACACCCGGATATACCTTCAGCACGGCGCCGTCGATCTGCTCGGCCAGGACTTCCTGGTCCTCCCGTGAGAGCACATTGTCTTCTGCTCCCCACAGAATAAGCGCAGGCGAACGGATGGTTCCCGACTCGGTCGGGGGCGGGGCCGCAACCAAGCCGCTGAGGATCCGCTTCCACGAATTCGCGGGCATTCTGGTGCCGTCATGCACCCGCTCCTCCTCGAACCAGCCGGGCACCTTGTGAATCCGCGGAAACCAGGACAGGGACTCCCGCACCCAACCCGCTGACACCGGGCCTGTGAGCGCCTCGACGTCACCGGCGAAGGCCGGCCGGCCCCGAAGGCTCAGCGGGGAGCCCACCAGCACCAGCCCCGCAACCAGGCCGGGATGCGCAACGGCCAGCTGCTGGGCCACGTAGCCGCCGCTGGAGGACCCGGCCACAAAGGCCCGCTGCACTGAGAGGGCTTCCAAAATGGCAGCAGCGTCCTCCGCTTGCCCTGCCAGCGAATACCCGCCCTCGGGTTTATCCGCATCCCCCTGCCCCCGAAGATCGGGAGCATAGACCCGGAAGCCGGACAGCCCGGGCAGCAGCCGGTCGAAGCTCCCGCGGGTTTCCCCCCACGCATGCAGCAGCAGCACCGGGGGCGAACCGGGATCACCCTGGACGAGGCAGGGCACCGAGATTCCCGTCCGCAGCCTGAGGGTCCGAAGCTCCGCTTCCATAGGCTCAGGCTACGCCCGGCCCTGCTCGGGCGGACCGCCCCGATGGCTCCGTGATGATCCTCCTCCTACCCCCGCCGCTTGTCCCCTGCCTGTGCAGATGAAAGGCTCGGCTCCATGGCTGAATCCTTGGAGACAGACGTTGTAGTGATTGGGGCCGGTGCCGCGGGCGAAAACGCCGCCGGCCGGATCGTCCAGGCCGGCTTGGAAGCCATCCTGGTCGAGACAGCCCTGGTGGGCGGGGAGTGCTCCTACTGGGCCTGCATGCCTTCGAAAGCACTTCTGCGCCCGGGCACGGTGCTGGCGGAGGCGAAAGCGGTGGGCGGTGCGCGGGAGGCAGTTACCGGTGCACTGGACGCCTCCGCGGTTTTCCGGCGCCGGAATTCCTTCACCTCTGACTGGGACGATGCCGGACAGGTGAAGTGGGTCAAAGAGACAGGCATCGGACTGGTCCGGGGGCGGGCCCGGGTCAGCGGTGAACGTGCCGTTGATGTGAGTGACGACGCCGGGGTCCACCTGAGCATCAGCGCCCGCCAGGCCGTCGTCCTGGCCACTGGCTCCGAGCCCGTTATTCCTCCCCTTGAAGGCCTTGCCGATATTGCCTTCTGGGGCACCGCGGAAGCGGCATCCGCACAGGAAGTGCCTCCGCGGCTGCTGGTCCTGGGCGGCGGCGTGGCGGGAACCGAACTGGCGCAGGCCTACGCCCGGCTGGGTTCCGCGGTGTCCCTCGTGGCTCGCCACGGGCTGCTGGACCTCTATCCCCGCGCCGCGGCGGACCTTGTGGCCAAGTCGCTGGAGGCTGACGGCGTGAGGATCCTCACTGACACCTCCGCCGAGCGGGTCTTTGAGGAGTCCGGCGCCGTCGTCATGGAGCTGCCCGGCGGCGGGTCCCTGTACGGCGACAAGCTGCTGGTGGCAACCGGCCGGCGTCCGGCCCTCCGCGGTCTGGGGCTGGAGGACCTCGGGCTTGACCCCAAAGGCCTGGAAACCGACGACAGTGGCTTGGTGTCCGGCGCCGGCAACTGGCTCTACGCCGTCGGAGACGCCGCGGGGAAGGTCCTGCTGACGCATCAGGGCAAGTACGAGGCCCGGGCGGCCGGCGCAGCGATCGCGGCCCGGGCGAAAGGGGAGATCGGTTTTGGTGCGCCTCCGCCGTGGAGCCCCTACGCTGCCACCGCGGACCACGCAGCCGTGCCGCAGGTCGTGTTCACGGATCCCGAAATCGCAATGGTGGGCCTGAGCCCGGAGCAGGCACAGGAGCGCGGGATCCGGGTTTCTGAGACCTCCCTGCCGATCAGTGTCGCAGGATCATCACTGTTCGCGGATGGCTATGAGGGCTGGGCCCAGATGATGGTGGATGAGGACCGGTCGATTCCCGTGGGGTTCACCTTCGCCGGACCGGGGGTTGCCGAGCTGCTCCATGCGGCCACCATCGCCGTGACCGGACAGGTGCCGCTGGACCGGCTCTGGCATGCGGTTCCGGCGTATCCCACCATCAGCGAGGTGTGGCTGCGCCTGCTGGAGAAATACGGACTCTAGTGCGCTCCGGCCGGTTGACCCCGGAATGTCAGCCGCGGGGCACCGCAAAGTGGGTGATCTTCGCGTCGCGGCCATCCAGCTCGGCCCACGGAGTCTCCACGTCCATGACCGTCAGCCCGGAGGTCGGGTAATGGGTCGCCATCTCCATGACCGCGTCCTCATCGGATGACACCGAGGCCAGCCGCATGGCCAGCTCCTGGACGCCCGGCATATGGGCAATCACCAGCAGGCTGGTGACAGTTTCGGGGACGTGGTTGATGACCGTGAGGATGGACCCGGCGGAAGCGTCGTACAGCCTGTCCTCAAGTTTCGCGGTCGGCGCCTTCTCCCCCAGTTCGTCACACACCCAGGTGCAGGTCTGCCGGGTGCGCAGGGCCGAGGAGCAGAGAATGAAGTCCGGAACGGCGTCGTGCTCCCGCATCCAGATCCCGGCCTGCGGCGCGTCGCGGTGCCCGCGTCCGGACAGCGGACGTTCATGGTCCGAGGTGACCTCGCGCGGCCAGTCTGCCTTGGCATGCCTCAGCAGCATCAGTTTTTTTACGTGGTGGCCGCTCATGGGCCAAGTCTATCTGCGTGGGGGCCGGCGCCCGGCCGGCCCCCACGCAGCCTAGATGCTGTACTCAGGAGCCGCCCAGACAACAACCTCGGGGTGTTCGTAGAAGCGGTAGCCCTGGCCGCGCACCGTCCGGACCGTGTTGGCCAGGCGCCCCAGCTTGGAGCGCAGACGCCGGATGTGGACGTCGATGGTGCGCTCGTTGGGCATTTCCTCGGCATTGCGCCACAGGCCGGAAAGGAGTTCCTCGCGCCCCACCGTCCGGGAGGCATTCTCAACCAGGTAGTTGAGCAGTTCGAACTCCTTGAACGTGAGGTTCAGGGTCTCTCCGTCCAGGTGGACTTCGCGGCGGGAGAGGTCGATCAGGACGCCGGAGGGCCGGGGTGCGCTCGGCTGCACAGGCGCCGGGGCGGGAGCCTCCTGGCGCAGGCGGCGGTTCGCCGTCGGGTCCCCCAGTGCCTGGCGCACGACGTCGATATCCGAGCCGGCCGCGTCTGTCGGAGCCAGCGCGACGGCGGCATGGCTCTGCGCACCGGGGACAAGCGTCTGGACGTGGGCGCGGATTTCCTGCGCCAGCTTGGTCAGGGTGGTGCCGTTGGCTGCGGCGGTGTCTTCGTCGAGTCCGACGTAGATCACAAAACCGCGGGCAACGGTGTCATTGGACGCGGAGAGCGGTCCGGCCGTACTGGAAGACGCGGCGGCGGGAGTGGGGGCGGTCATGGGCAGCCCTTCAGGAGCTGAGCGGAAAGGGCTCGCGCCGGTCGGAATGACCTGGCCGGGAAACTGCTGAACGGCACCCGGGGCACCGAACTGGCGGGGGAAACCTTGCGCCGAGGGGCGGGGCATACCTGCCGAGCGGTTCTGAGCATTGCGAAGGGAGATGTGGACGTACCCGGATGCTACTGACATTTTGGGACCTCATGGTGAATTACCGTCATCACGGCACTATGCAGGGGGTGTGCCCGGTCGAGATGGCGCAGGGGTTGTGCCCTTCGTTGGGCTTTTTGTGGTGCCTGGGGACTGGGGGTGGTATCCCTAAGCCTGCATTCGACGACAGCAGTTCTTCCCGCCGGCATGGCTGCCATGGAGAAGATCTGCGACACATGCTGTCGTGTGGATGTTCACGTTACGGATTATTGCATGTAACAAACAGATACGCACAAGTAACAATGTCGGGCGTGTCTCAGATAGTGGACCTATAGTGCGGATTTGTGACTGAACTCACGAATAATGCCCTCTTGCCGGACGATCAGCCACCATCGACCCGTGCCGTAAATTCGCGTTCTCACAAGGCATTTTTAGCGATAAACCCACTTAAACGAACCAGCGGCTCATAAGCACACTTATGAACCGCTGGAAGTCAAGCGATGGAGGTTTGTCCATATATTGAGACAAACCTGGGCACTCAGTGCCCTTCTGGGGGGCTAGTTGACGACCCCGTAGAGCCGATCCCCAGCATCTCCCAAGCCTGGCACGATATAGGCCTTTTCATCGAGGCGCTCATCGATGGACGCCAGGACGATCGTGACGTTTGCTTCGGCAAGCTCTTCTTCGAGGATGCTCAGTCCCTCCGGCGCGCCAAGCAGGCAGATGCACACGATCTCCGCGGCGCCGCGCTTGAACAGGAACTTGATGGCTTCACGCAGGGTGCCGCCGGTGGCAAGCATTGGATCGAGCACGAAGACCTGGCGTCCGGTCAGATCATCGGGAAGGCGCTCAGCGTAGGTGATCGCCTCCAGCGTCTCCTCGTTGCGGGCCATGCCCAGGAACCCGACCTCAGCAGTGGGGACCAGCCGGGTCATGCCTTCCAGCATGCCGAGTCCGGCGCGCAGGATCGGCACCACCAGGGGGGTGGGCTTCACCAGTCCGGTTCCGACGGTGGCGGTGACCGGGGTTTCGATGTTGACGGGCTCCACCCGGACGTTGCGGGTGGCCTCATAGGCCAGCAGTGTCACGAGTTCTTCGGTGAGCTGACGGAAGACCGGTGAAGGGGTGTCCTTGTCCCGGAGAACCGTCAGTTTGTGGGCTACGAGGGGATGATCCACTACTAGTACGCGCATGAATCCAAACTACCATCGAGGCTCCTGGCGCCCCGGAGGAAATTGCGGGCTCCGGCGCGAAATAAGGGACCATGACTGTATGGAATCCCTCACCACTGAGCATGAGGCCTGGATGGGCCTGGCGCTGGCGGAGGCGCGCGGTGCACTGGCGACGTCTGACGTGCCGATTGGCGCCGTCGTCGTGGGCCCTGACGCCCGGATCCTGGGAACCGGACGCAACGAGCGTGAGGCGACGGGAGACCCCACCGCACACGCTGAGGTGGTGGCGATCCGGCAGGCTGCTGCCGCCGTGGGTGAGTGGCGGCTGGCGGGGTGCACCCTGGTGGTGACGCTGGAGCCGTGCGCCATGTGTGCCGGCGCGATTGTGCTGGCCAGGGTTCCCCGGGTGGTGTTCGGTGCCTGGGACGAGAAGGCCGGAGCATCCGGGTCCGTATTTGAGATCCTGCGCGAGCCGCGGCTGAACCATTGGGTGGAAGTTTTTCCCGGTGTACGGGAGGCGGAGTGCGCAGCCCTGCTGCGTGAGTTTTTCGGTGCCCGGCGGGCTTCGGGCGGTTCCCTGGCCGCGGACTAGCCGCACTACAGATTGATAAGTAGGCTTGCTTTTGTCCGAATGGCAGCACAGCAGCTAGGAGCAGGCATGAGTTCAGAGCAGCAGGAAGGCATCGACCGCGTGGTCAGCATTCTGGAGCACGCGAAGATCGGCAACCTCACCACCATGGACCTCAAAGGGAACCTCGTGAGCCGTCCTTTGGAGCTGCAGGAGACGGATTCGGACGGCAATCTCTGGTTCTTCACGCAGGACCCGTCACCGAAGGCTGATGAGATCCGCGCCAACCCGAACGTCAACGTCTCGGTGGCTGACAAGAAGGGTTACCTTTCGATCAGCGGCCGGGCGGAGATCTCCAAGGACCAGGAGCGGATCCAGGAGCTCTGGAAGTCCTCGGCTGCTGCCTGGTTTGAGCAGGGCCGTGAGGACCCGACGATTGCGCTGATCAAGGTCAACAGCGAAACGGCGGAGTACTGGGTCTCGGATGAGCCCAAGGTCGCCAGTCTTTTCAAGATCGGCAAGAGCGCGGTGACCGGGGGGACTCCGGACATCGGCAAGAACGACGTCGTCGACCTCTAGCTGGCGCGGGGCGGGTTGGCGGGTTGGCGGCTGCCCGCCTGCCGGGTGCCCCGGACGTTTTGGGGCTGGGGGCCAAGACCCGGTAAGGTTGTCCCGTTGGTGACGTGTCCGAGCGGCCGAAGGTGCAACACTCGAAATGTTGTTTGGTGTAAAAGCCAACGTGGGTTCAAATCCCACCGTCACCGCCAGCGAAAACCCCGTAGATCCCTTGGATCTACGGGGTTTTTTCTTTGCCGAGAAACGACGTCGGTGGGTGAAGGCTCCGAAAGCTCCAGACTCGCTGCCCGCACCTGCCTCTCCACCGCCCCCGCCCCCGCCCGATATTGGCAGCTGAGCAGGTGTTATACCGTGGCAGCGTGACGGACACACGTATCGCCTGGCAGTTCACAGCCCTCACATTCGTGATCGCCTACGGCATCTCCGGAGCGCTGATCATCGCGGCCCGGTTCGGGTATGAAGTGAACAACGTCGTCACCACGGTGCCGGAGTTCCTGGCGAACGTGCCCTTCTCGATCTACATTCTCTCGCCGGCTATCGCTTCCTACATCATCCTCAGAAGGAACCGGATGGTCGCTGGTCTTGGGGACTGGCTGAAGCTCGTGTTCTTCGCCCGGGGCCGCCCGGTGGGCTATCTGCTGGTCGTCTCGGCACTCGTCATGTATTTTTCGCTTCACCTGCTGGTCTCAGGGCCCTCAGTCCATGCCCTTCCCTGGATCATGTTCGTACTGTCCCTGCCCGGCAACCTCATCATCGGCGGTATGGAAGAGGCCGGCTGGATGACCGCACTGCAGCCCGGGCTGGATCGGCGGTGGGGCTTTGTTGTGTCCTCCCTGGTGGTCGGGTTCATCTGGCTGCTCTGGCATATCCCGCTCTTCTTCATCCCCGGCACAAACCACGAGTCGGGCCTCATCAACTTCTGGATGTTCGCAGTCCAGATCATGGCGTTCCGCTTCCTCTACGGCGCGATCTTCACGGTTTCGCCCAGGAATGCAGTGTTCCTGTGCATCCTCTGCCACACCATGTTCAACGCCGCCAGCTTCACGGCCGGTATCCCACCGGCTACCTGGGCGGGCACCATCGCGGCGAACGCCGCAGTGGTGACCCTCGCCGTCGCAGCGGTGGCCGTCTCCGGCAGGTTTGCGGAACGTCCCCGAGGGCATGATTCACGTTTGAGACTCCCCTGACGTCCCGCCGTCACCAGCCGGCTACGACACTGAGGAAACCTGCCCCAGCCGGTCCCGCACCCAACCGGTCGGCTCCCTGATCTTCTGTGATAGCTTGCCGTGATGATGAAGAAGCCGCTCCACATCGGCCTCGTCGCCGACCCGGCCTCACCCACCAAGAATGCTCGAAGGATGATTGATCTCGCCCCGCCGGACGGTGAGGATTCCGGCGCTTGGGACATCGAGGTCGTGAGTGAGTCCTTCACCACGGGCTTCGAGGACATCGGCACCGCGTTGGAGCGGCTGCAGGACCAATCTCGCCAACACGAATGGGACCTCGTCATCGGACTAACCGAGCTTCCGCTTCGGGACGACGACGGCCGGTACCTGCTAGCTGAGACCGACCCACAGCGACGCACGGCTGTGCTGTCACTTCCCGCGCTCGGCGGTCTCCGCATCCACACGCGCGCTCGGCATGCAGTGAGCGAGCTCGTCAGCGGCATGGCCGAGCACCCTCTGCAAAACGGGCAGCGCGTCCAGCTCCCCCGCCTCAGCGCCCGCAGCCGGGTGCTCCTGGGCATGGTTCTTGCCAATCGTCCTTGGCTGCTCGTGCCCGGACTCAAATCAGCGCTTGTTGCGGCGCTGGCCACGGGAGCCATCGCTACGGTCGACTCGACGATTTGGCTGCTGGCCGGCTCCCTGTCGTGGTGGCACCTCGCAATCGCAACGATCGTCTCCATCGCGCTTGTCGTCGGCTGGCTCGTGATCGACGGCCAGCTATGGGACCGTCCCGAAAGCAACTCTGCCGATGCCAGGGAAAGGTCCCGTCTCTACAACACATCGACGCTGGTGACCCTGACCATCGGAGTGCTCATCTGCTATCTGGCGCTTTACGTCATAAACCTGGCCTGGGCACTGTTCGTCCTGGACCCTGCTGTGATGGGCGGATCCCTCCAGGAATCGCTCGGGTACGGCGACCTGTTTGTGCTGAGCTGGTTCGTCGCTTCCGCGGCGACTGTCGGCGGCGCCCTCGGCAGCGGCCTGGAGTCGGACGAAGCGATCCGAGCCGCCGCGTATTCAAAGCGTGAAGAGGAGCGCCGCAACCATCTCGCGCGCGAACGGGCGTAGACACCTGCATCGCAATGCCCCTGCGGCTAGCGCAGTTCGGTCAGGCGCCTGGATCGTCCTTGCGTTTCACCGGCCGGGCACCGGCAATTGCGGCGCGGACATCGCCTGCCTCGTGCCCGCCCTTCTTCTTGCCGAACGGCAGCGCCTTGAGCAGAGGGTGGAGGATTGCCATGACCACCAGGCCCCAGGCGAGTCCGAGGATGGCTGAGCACAGGGTGTTCACCAGCCAGGCCAGGACGCCTCCCACCACCGGAATGCCGGCAAACGGAGTCTCCAGCATGTGGACCAGGTCGTAGGGCAGATGCCAGCCGAGGTCGTAGGCGCCCTGCAGCATGATGTGTCCGCCAACCCAAAGCATGGCGATCGTGCCGACAAGGGTGATCGCTGCCAGCACGGAGGGCATCCCCTTGACCAGCAGCTCGCCGAAGCGCTTGGAACCGGCGGAGTCCTTGGTGGTCAGGTGCAGACCGATGTCGTCCATCTTGACGATGAGTGCGACGGCACCATAAACGAGCACGGTAATCGCGAGCGCCACAACAACAAGGATGATCGCGCGGACCCACAGGGACTCGTCGGCAACCTCGTTCATGGAGATGACCATGATCTCGCAGGACAGGATGAAGTCTGTGGTGATGGCGCCCTTAACGACCTTGGCCTCCGCCTCCGGACCCCGGTCCACCGCCGGCGCCTTTTCGGCAGCGTGGTGGCCGCGGAGCTTGTGCCAGACCTTCTCCGCACCCTCATAGCAGAGGTAGGTGCCGCCCAGCATCAGGATGAACGGGATGACCGCCGGGATAAAGGCGCTGACCAGCAGCAGCGCCGGCAGGATGATCAGCAGCTTGTTCCGCAGCGAGCCCCAGAAGATCCGCTTGATCATCGGCAGTTCGCGGGACGGATCCGCGCCGGACACGTACTGCGGGGTGACGGCGGCATCATCGATCACGACGCCGGCGGCTTTGGCTCCCGCTTTGGCGGCTCCGGCAGCGATATCGTCCACCGAGGCGGCCGCGATGCGGGCCAGGGCTGCGACGTCGTCCAGCAGGGCAACGAGACCGCCGCTCACAGCTCGCTCCCCCGCAGGCAGGTGGACGGCTGGGCATAAAAGCCTCGGTTGAAAAGCATGATTAGCATCCTCGGATTATATGGCGGCGGACCCCTCATCGACACGAACGGAATGCTTCAAGTTGGGCGGCGCCATCCCTCGGAAACCCCGTGCCGCTGCGCGAACGTCACCGCTGCCGACACCAGCAGCAGCGACAAGCCCCAGAGGATCGGGGTGAACCCGATCAGAACTCCCGGATCAGGGGCAACACCAAGCGGCCCGTTGAGCTGTGGCTCGGCCGTTCCATACCAGCCGGAGTAGGAGAGAACCTGCGCAGCCGCCGCCGCTGCCTGCACCGCCCAGCCAGCGGCGGTCCAGAGCCGGACGTCCCAGCCGGCGTCGGCCACCTCGACGTCCGCGAAGGTGAAGCCGCCGCCCGCCACGTAGGCCGGCGGGCCATCAGTCACCCCCGTTCCTTCGGGCAGCTGCGGCCAGAAAGGCTGCACCGGCAGTCGGACCGTCACCGCAGAGGAGGTCCACAGAATGCTGCTGACGGCCAGAACGATCCCGCCGATGGCAATGGCGATCAAAACCGCGGATATCACGCGGACCGAGGCCAGCACCCGTTCCCGGCTCCCACCCCGTCCCAGCTGCTGATCCATTGCGTCCCCATTCGCTTCCGGCTGTTGTGCGGCTACCCTATCGAACAGACCCCGAATGCACCGGGCCGCCCGGCGCACCCACGGACAGGAGATTCACCGTGACCGTACGGATCCTGCGGGCTGACGGCCCGGTGGAAGAACTCGACGACGAAGAGAACGGCACCCGCTACGCGTACCACGTGACTCCGGGCGGGGTCCTGGTGGTGCTGGAGTGCCTCGACGACGGCAAGTGGCTGGTCCGCAAGGAAATCTCGGTGTCGCGCTGGAACGAAGTCTCCGGACGCCGGTTCATTGGCGACGTGGCGAGCGCGGGAGGGGCCGACGGCGGCAAGGCGGATGGGCGGCCCAAGTCCACGAAGCTGCCTCCGCCCTAAGCCCCACGCGCTCCCGCCGGCTCAGTTCTCCCAGAACCCGCGAAACGCCGCTGCCACTTCATCCCCCTGGCGCCACCCTGCCTGGGCGGCAGGTCCGCGGGTGGAACGAAGCAGCGGGTTGGCACCAAAGTCCCGCAGCGCGGCGTCATCGGCTTCCAGCAGGAACGTCCGGCTGTGCTGGTCCAGCTTGGCCATGGCCTCGGGCAGGCTCGGCCCGAACGGACTTCCGGGCGCCTCGGGTCCGCACGCCAGCACCAGGACTTTTCCGTACCCCTCGGCGACGTCGGCGTTCGTGGCCGAGCGCATTCCGCCGTCCATGTACTGCCGGCCGAGGATCGTGACCGGAGGCCACACCGTGGGCACAGCGCAGCTGGCCGCGACCGCCCGGGCCAGTTCGACGTCGGACGTTGAATCCAGCACCGTAAAGGTTCCGTCCCCGGCATCCACCACGGTGATCCCGAACGGTTTGGCCGGCCACTCCCGGCCCGGCAGCAGCGCCCGGATGCTGGCGACCCATTCGCCCTCCGTCATCACCGCGGGCGTGGTGCGTGCCAGCTCGCCGACACGGGCGCGGGCGGCCCGCTCATCGCCGTCGCCCCGTCCCGCCGTCGCGGTCAGCTCAATGAACGCCTCACTGCTGAAACCGCTGGGCTCCTTGTAGGACTGGTCCGCAGCCGGAGAGGGTCCGGTGTCCGGTGCCTGCTCGGCGTCCACCAGCTGAGCCGCGAGGACGGCCGGGAGCTGGTCCATGCGCAGGGCTGCTCCCACTGTTGATCCCGCCGAGGTGCCGATCACCAAGTCTGCGGCGTTGAGATCCACCCCCTGCTGCAGCAGTGCAGCGAGCGCCCCCATTTCCCAGGCAATTCCGGCAACTCCCCCGCCTCCAAGGACGATGGCCCGTGTCTCGCTCATGTTCCGCGCTCCTTTGACTGTCGGCACCACTGCCGGGAGTCTAGACCCGTGCGGTGCCGAGCGGCAGCCGCCCGGTTCATTTCTGCACAGGACGTGCCCGGTATTGAATAGAGTCATGGCATTACGCGTACTGATGGTCGGCCGCAAGCACGAGGACTGGGTGGTTGACGGCATCCGTCGCTACGAGAAGCGGCTGAAGAAACCCTTCGACCTGACCTGGGTGTCCATTCCGCATTCCGCCCGGGAGAACGACGCCGCGCGGAAGGAAGAATCCGAACGCCTCCTCGCCAAACTGGGCAGCGACTACGTGATCCTGCTCGATGAGCGGGGCAAGGCCATCACCTCCCCGCAGCTGGCCAAAACGCTGCAGAAACCGCTGGACAACTCACGCAACGTCACGCTGATCATCGGCGGTGCCTACGGCGTCGACCAGGGTGTGCACGACCGTGCGGACTTTGTCTGGTCCCTCTCCCCGCTGGTTTTCCCGCATCAGCTGGTCCGGCTGATCCTGGCCGAACAGATCTACCGTGCCCAGGAGATCGCCGGCGGCCGTCCCTATCATCACGAATAATCCCGCCGCTCCTTAAGAACGGCGGCCCCTTAAGAACGGCGGGTGCGGGCCCCCGGGGTCCACGTCGTGGAGCTTCGTCCACTTCACTGCGTAACAATCCGGTGTGCTTCTGACGCGTCCCGCGGTGCGGTTTGACCCGGTCCGGCCGCAGGTTCAGGGTGAATCCATGAGAACTACGGTTTCGAAGTCCCCGGCGGCCCTGACCACCCGGCTGGCAGGCCTGGCAGTGTTTGGCGCGGTATTGCTCAGCGGCTGCGCCGGCAGCAGCAACGACGCTGCCGACGAGTCGCCCTCCTCCAGCCCGTCCAGCACCTCCTCAAGTCCGGCGGCGAGCGCCACCCCGTCGGAAACCGCGACGGCGGCCCCCAGCGCCTCGGTCGAGCCGGGTGTTCCGTCGAGTGTTCCGCTGTGCACTGCGGACAAGCTGTCCGGAACGGTGGAGGACACCCCCGGCGGCGGTGCGGCAGGCAGTGCCTACCGCACACTGGTGCTGACGAATACGTCCACGGCAACCTGTTCCACCATGGGTTTCCCGGGTGTTTCCTACCTCAGCGTGACCGGCAGCCAGGTTGGTGCTCCCGCGGTCCGGTCAGAGGGCACACCGGAAACCCTGGTGGTTCTGGAACCGGGCCAGTCGGCCACTGCTGTCCTGCGGGAAACCCGTCCGGAGAACTACGGTGAGGCCTGCGGCCTGGTGGACACGTCCGGGTTCCTCGTCTACCCGCCGGAAGACACGGCATCACTGACCATTGCCCATGCCGGCTCCGGCTGCAGCAGTGAGGAGATCGAGCTGCTGGGCATCGACCGGCTCCAGGCAGGCTGACCGGGCCCGCCCTGTAGCCACTGTCACTGTGCTGGCATAGGGTGCCGCCCATGGACATTCTCCTTATTCCCGGTTTCTGGCTGGACGGCTCCTCCTGGTCGGCGGTCACTCCTGCCCTCACCGCCGCGGGGCACACTGTTCATCCACTGACGCTGCCGGGGCTGGAGTCTCCGGACGCGGACCGCGGCGGGATCGGTCTGCGGGACCATATCGACGCCGTCGTGCAGGCCGTCGACACCCTGGACGGGCCCGTGGTCCTGGTGGGGCATTCCGGCGGCGGGGCAATCGCCTACGGGGTGGTGGACGCCCGGCCGGAGCGGATTGCCCGCACGGTGTACGTGGACTCGGGACCGATGAGCGACGGCGGAGTCATCAATGACAATCTGCCCGAGGTGAACGGGGAGATCCCGCTGCCGGACTGGCAGTTCTTCGAAGCAGCGGACCTCATCGGGCTCACCGATGATTTGCGGACCATGTTCCGGGACCGTTCCGTCCCGCAGCCGACGGGGGTCGCGTACGATCCGCAGCAACTCTCCGACGAGCGTCGCTGGGACGTTCCAGCCACGCTGATCGCCTGCGAGTTCCCGTCCGTTGTGCTGCAGCAGTGGGTAGCGGACGGGCACCCCTTCGTCCAGGAACTGGCCCGGATCAAGGACGTGGAGTTCGTCGACCTGCCCACCGGGCACTGGCCGCAGTTCACCCGGCCGGCCGACCTGGGGGACGCGATTCTGGCCGCGGTGGACCGGACGGGAACCGGCGCGGCATAGCGGATCTGCCCGCGGGGTCCCTCCACCCTTTGCTGCCCCATGCGGAGCCGGACTCCCTCATGGGTGCGGAACACCTCGTGCTCGGTGCGCCGCCAGGCGCCGCGTCCCAGCTGGACGTCTGACCTACACTCCAGCCAAAGAGGTCAGACTTTGAGGCCGCCATTGCCGCGCAGGCAGTAGGCGCTGTGCAGTACTAGCCGCACTCTGCTCCGCAGTGTCACCGGTGTGGGGAAGAATGGGGGCATGACGTCGGCCGCCTCGGTGCTTTCGAAGTTCACCCCCGCCACCCGGGACTGGTTCCAGGGCGCCTTCACCGAGCCCACCCCTGCGCAGGTCGGCGCATGGGACGCCGTGTCCAGCGGGTCCAATGCCCTGGTGATCGCTCCCACCGGTTCCGGCAAGACCCTGGCTGCCTTCCTCTGGTCACTGGACCGGTTCATCGCCGCGGCAGCCTCGGCACCGCATCAGGAAACCCTGACCGACGACGCCGGCCCGCGGGGACGTTCCCGGGTGCCCAAGCGCAAAACCAAGGTCCTGTACATTTCCCCGCTGAAGGCCCTCGGCGTGGACGTGGAGCGGAACCTCCGGGCACCCCTGATCGGCATCACGCAGACCGCCAAGCGGCTCGGGCTGCCGGCACCGTCCATCACCGTGGGTGTCCGTTCCGGGGACACCCCGCAGAACGAGCGCCGCGCCCTGCTGACCCGGCCGCCGGACATCCTGATCACCACGCCGGAGTCCCTGTTCCTGATGCTCACCTCCCAGGCACGGGAAACGCTCTCCGAAGTGGACACCGTGATTGTGGACGAGGTTCACGCCGTCGCCGGCACCAAGCGCGGGGCGCATCTTGCGGTTTCCCTGGCCCGGCTGGATGCCCTGCTGGAGAAGCCGGTGCAGCGGATCGGCCTTTCGGCGACCGTTGAGCCCCAGGAGACCGTGGCCCGGTTCCTGGGCGGCAATGCCCCCGTGAAGGTCGTCGCTCCGAAGTCCAAAAAGAACTGGAACCTCACCGTCACAGTCCCTGTGGAGGACATGACGGACCTCGGTAACACTCCGGCCCAGGACACTGTGGAGGGCGGTTTCGCTCCGCAGGCCAGCATCTGGCCGCATGTGGAGGAGAAGATTGCCGACCTGATCGAGGCGAACCGCTCCACCATCGTTTTCGCCAACTCCCGGCGGCTGGCCGAACGGCTCACCGCCCGGCTCAACGAAATCCACGCGTACCGGCTGGAGGCCGCGCAGGCTGCCACCGGAACCGACGGCGTTCCTGGGCCCGCTGCGGCTGACCAGGTTGCGCCCGGCCGCGTCCCGGCGCAGCTGATGGCGCAGGCCGGTGTCTCCATACGCACCCGCCGGCAGGACTCCGGCCATCGAGGCGGGGCAGCTGGAGGCACAGCCGTCGGAGGCACTGCCGCTGGTAGCACTGCCGTTGGTGGCACCGCAGCTAAAGGCACCGCCGCTGGAGGCACAGCCGTCGATGACGCTGCCCTCGATGAGACTGCCCCGCTCCTTGCGCGCGCCCACCATGGCTCGGTGTCCAAGGACCAGCGGGCGCTGATCGAGGACGACCTGAAATCCGGCCGGCTGCGCTGCGTGGTGGCAACCAGTTCGCTGGAGCTGGGCATCGACATGGGTGCCGTGGACCTGGTGGTGCAGGTCGAATCCCCACCCTCGGTGGCCAGCGGCCTGCAGCGTGTGGGCCGCGCCGGACACCAGGTGGGCGAGATCTCGCAGGGCGTGATGTTCCCCAAACACCGCGGTGACCTGCTGAACTCCGCCGTCACGGTGGAACGGATGCTTGCCGGGCAGATCGAACCACTCTTCATTCCGGCCAATCCGCTGGACATCCTGGCGCAGCAGACCGTCGCAGCCACCGCCCTCGGAACCATCGATGTGGAGGAGTGGTTCGACGTCGTGCGCAGTTCCGCGCCCTTTGCCGGACTGCCGCGCTCCGCATTCGACGCAACACTTGATCTGTTAGCCGGACGCTACCCGTCTGATGAGTTCGCCGAGCTGCGGCCCCGGATCATCTGGGACCGGACGGAGAACACCATCACCGGGCGTCCCGGGGCGCAGCGGCTGGCCGTCACCTCGGGCGGAACCATTCCGGACCGCGGGCTGTTCGGTGTTTATCTGGTGGGTGATTCCGAGGGGAAGAACAGCCGCCGGGTCGGGGAACTCGATGAGGAAATGGTCTACGAGTCCCGGGTCGGCGATGTGTTCGCCCTCGGCGCCACCAGCTGGCGGATTGAGGACATCACCCATGACCGGGTGCTGGTCTCCCCCGCCTTCGGCCAGCCGGGCAAGCTGCCGTTCTGGCGCGGCGATTCGCAGGGCCGGCCGGTGGAGCTGGGCCGGGCGCTGGGGAAGTTCGTCCGGGAAATGGCCGGCTCCTCCGATCCGGTGGCCCGGGAACGGCTGGCCGCCGTCGGGCTCGATGAATGGGCCGCCGGGAACCTGGTGGCCTACCTCCGCGAGCAGCAGCTGGCCACCGAGGTGGTCCCGAGTGACCGGACCCTGGTCATAGAGCGCTTCCATGATGAGCTTGGCGACTGGCGGGTAGTCCTCCACAGCCCGTTCGGGATGCCCGTGCACGCGCCCTGGGCGCTGGCGGTCGGGGCCCGGCTGCAGCAGCGCTACGGTTTGGACGGCTCCGCCATGGCCTCCGACGACGGCATTGTGCTGCGGGTGCCTCTCATGGAGGACGAACCGCCCGGCGCGGAGCTGTTCCTCTTTGAACCCGATGAGCTGGAAGCGATTGTCACTGCCGAGGTCGGCGGGTCGGCACTGTTCGCCTCGCGGTTCCGCGAGTGTGCGGCCCGGGCCCTGCTGCTCCCGCGGCAGAACCCTGCAAAACGCACCCCGCTCTGGCAGCAGCGCCAGCGCTCCGCCCAGCTGCTCGATGTCGCCCGGAAGTTCCCCACCTTCCCGATCGTGCTGGAAACGGTGCGGGAATGCCTCCAGGACGTTTACGACCTGCCGGCGCTCAAGGACCTGGCCGCAGCCGTCGAACGCCGCGAAATCCGGCTCGTGGAGACCACCACGCCGCAGCCGTCGCCCTTCGCGCGGTCGCTGCTTTTCGGCTACGTGGGCGCGTTCCTCTACGAGGGCGATTCACCGCTCGCCGAACGCCGCGCGGCGGCCCTGTCCCTGGACCCGACGCTGCTGAACGAGCTGCTGGGCCGGGCGGAACTGCGCGAACTGCTGGACGCGCGGATCATCGCGCAGACCGAGGCCGAACTGCAGAGACTCGCGCCGGACCGCCGGGCCCGCGGAGTCGAGGGCGTGGCGGATCTGCTGCGTCTGCTCGGGCCGCTGACTGCTGCGGAGGTCGCTTTGCGGCTGGAGCCGCTGGCGTCTGGGGCGGCTGGGGCGTCTGGGGCGGCTGCCGAGGGTGCTGAAGCTCCGGATGCCGTACCGGACAGCGCAGCGCACGCCACCGAGGCCGAAGCTGCCGGGCTGCTGCAGGAACTCGTCCGCGCAAACCGGGCCCTGCTGGCCGGTATCGCCGGAACCCAGCGGTACGCCGCGATTGAGGATGCTGCCCGGCTTCGTGACGCGCTCGGCGTGCCGCTGCCGATGGGGGTTCCGCTGGCCTTTGTGGAACCGGTGCCGGATCCGCTGGGCGATTTGGTTGGCCGTTACGCCCGCACGCACGGTCCGTTCACCGCAGCGGAAGCAGCGGCCCGGCTGGGGCTGGGGGTCGCCGTCGTCACCACTACGCTGCAGCGGCTGGCAGGCGAGGGCCGGGTCGCTGAGGGCGAGTTCCGCCCCACCGAAGCCCTGATTCTCGACGCAGCCGCCGGCGCCGACCAGACCCCGCCGGCCACCGTCACCGTGCCTGGCGCTCCCGCCGGGTCCGAGTGGTGCGACGCGGAGGTGCTGCGCCGGCTGAGGCGCCGGTCGCTCGCTGCACTGCGTTCCGACGTCGAACCCGTGGACCCGCCAACCTACGGGCGTTTCCTGCCTGCGTGGCAGAACGTGGGGTCTTCGCTGCGGGGGCTCGACGGCGTCGTGACCGTGATCGACCAGCTCTCCGGGGTGCCTATTCCGGCGTCCGCGTGGGAGCCGCTCATTCTTGGGTCGCGGGTCCGGGATTACGCGCCGGGGATGCTTGACGAACTCACGGCGACGGGCGAGGTCATTTGGTCCGGTACGGGGTCGCTGCCGGGGAATGACGGCTGGATTGCCCTGCATCTGGCCGAAAATGCTCCGCTGACGCTGAACCCCGAGCCTGATTTCACACCCACCGACCTCCAGTCCAGGCTGCTGGAGCTGCTCTCCGGAACCGGTGCGTTCTTCTTCCGGCAGCTCGCCGAGGGCCTGAACCGCGAGGTTCTTCACGCTGCCCCGGTGCAGGACGGCGGTGCGTTGCTGCCGGATTCGGAGATCATTTCCGCGCTGTGGGAACTGGTTTGGGCCGGAAGGATCACAAACGACACGTTTACTCCGGTGCGGTCGCTGCTCGCGGGCGGAAAGACGGCGCACAAACAGCGGGCGACGACGCCCCGGGCGCGGACTGCGCGTTTGGGCCGATTGGGCCGGATGCCGCGCGGCAGCCTGAGTTCGTCTTCGCTGCGGCTCGCCGGCGGGCAGGATTCGCCGGCGCACGGTTCGTCGGCGCAGGGTCCAGCCGGGCGGGGTTCAACCGGGCAGCCGGCGCGGGGTCCGCAGCCGCTTGTCGCTGGCCGATGGAGCCTGCTGCCGCCGGTGGAGGCGGATACCACCATTCACGCGCATGCCACGGCCGAGCTGCTCATGGACAGGTACGGGATCCTCACCCGCGGATCCGTAATGAGCGAAGGTGTTCCGGGCGGTTTCGGCCTGCTGTACAAGGTGCTGGCCCGGTTGGAGGAGATGGGCCGCTGCCGGCGCGGGTATTTCATCGAGCAGCTTGGTGCGGCGCAGTTCGCTGTCCCTGCCACAGTGGACCGGCTCCGGTCCTTCTCGCGCGAGAACCAGCTGGCCGTTCCGGAGCCGCAGGCGGTGGCTCTGGCCGCGACCGATCCGGCGAATCCGTATGGGGCGGCGCTGCCGTGGCCAGCCTCGGAGGGCGGCCATCGTCCCGGACGGAAAGCCGGTGCTCTGGTGGTGATGGTCGACGGCGGCCTAGTCCTTTATGTGGAGCGCGGCGGCAAGACCCTGCTTGCATATACAGACGACGCCGAGACGCTCCTGCTTGCCGCGGCTGCACTGGTGGACATTATCCGGCGGGGTGCTGCGGAGAAGATGGCTGTGGAGAAGGCGAACGGTGTGGACATCCTGGACACTCCTGTGGCTACGGCGCTGATGGCCGCGGGGTTCTATTCGACGCCGAAGGGGCTGCGGTACCGTGTCTGAGCTGAATTGTGCAGGCAGACTGCGGTGTGTAGGTGGACTGCGGCGCGTTGGAGGACGGCGGTGTGTTGGGGTGCTGCGGCGCGTAGGTGTGCTGCGGTTTGTAGGTGGACGGCGTTGCGTAGATGGACTGCGGCGCGTTGGGGTGACCCGTGTCTGCACTGTTGGGGGTCCTGGGGTTGGGGCTGCTGGGGCTGGAACTGCTGCTCGCGCTGGTGCTGAAGCGGCTGCGCAGGTCCCGCCCTCGGGCGGGAGGCCCCTTGGCTCTGCTAATGCGGCCCACCCACAGTGCGGAACCCACACCCCCGATTTGCCGCCGTCGCGCAGGGGGCCCCCTGCCTCTGCTAATGCGGCCCGCCCACAGCACGGAGCCCACACCCCCGGCCTACCGCCGTCGGGCAGGAGGCCCAGTGCCTGAGGGGGATACTGTCTGGCGGGCAGCGCGGGACTTGAATGCCGCATTGGCCGGGGCGGAGCTCACGCGTACTGATTTCCGTGTTCCGCGCTTCGCGACCACCGATCTCAGCGGGCGGATCGTGGAGGAAGTGGTTTCGCGCGGGAAGCACCTGCTGATCCGTGTGGCTCCGGAGGAAGCTGAAGCTGAGGGGTGGACGGTCCATTCCCATCTGAAGATGGAAGGGCTTTGGCACGTTTATGCGCGGGGCGAGCGGTGGCGCCGTCCTGCGTTCAAAGCCCGTGCGGTGCTGGAAACTGCCATCCGGCAGGCGGTTGGCTTCGAGCTCGGGATTCTTCGGGTCTTCCCGCGCAGCGGTGAGGAGGAGGCCGTCGGGTATTTGGGTCCTGACTTGCTGGGACCGGATTGGGATGCCGATGAAGCGCTCCGGCGGCTGGGTTCCGTTCCGGAGCGGCCGGTTGGTCTGGCGCTGTTGGACCAGCGGAACCTCGCCGGGCTGGGCAATGTCTACCGGTGCGAGCTTTGCTTTCTTATTGGGGTGCATCCATTGACTCCGGTTGCCCAGGTTCCAGATTTGGCTCGGCTGGTCGATCTTTCCAAGCGGCTTTTGGAAGCGAACAAGGCCCGCTCGAGGCGGATCACTACGGGCATGTCGACCGGGCGGGACCCGTTGTGGGTCTACAACCGGGAGAAGCGCGGATGTCTGCGCTGCGGCACCGGAGTCGTCCATGAGCTTGTTGGCGACAACGAACTCGAGCTTCGCGACCTGTATTTCTGCCCTCGCTGCCAGCCGCGGGTGGAGTAGCCGGGCGGAGCGGCCGGGTGGAGTAGCCGGGTGGCCGGGCAGAGCGGGATCTAGGTAGAGATGCCGGCCGTGTGTGAGCGGACCGTGTGGGCGTGCGGCGGAGCCCGGCCTAGCGCGGGCGGGCCGAGCGCGGGCGGGCCGGCGGAACCCGGCCGTGCATGGCGGGCCGAGCGGAGCCAGGCCATGTGAGGCGGGCCGAGCGTAGCCAGGCCATGTGAGGCGGGCCGAGCGTAGCCAGGCCGTGTGTGCCAGGCCGTGTGTGGCGGGCCGTGTGTGCCAGGCCGTGTGTGGCGGGCCGAGCGCGGCCGAGCGGAGCCGGACCGAATGCGGAGCTGTGCGGAGGCAGCCCTCCCGCAGCCGGGCGAGCCTCGCCCAGCCGAGCGCGGACGGCACTTGGGCGGAGCAAGTGGACGACCGGTGTCAAACACCAGAACCCGTTCTGTGGATAACCCATCCAAAACTAAGTAATTTTGACCGTTTTCCCGTAGCGACCATCCCTCCACAATGGCTAATTTTGCTTTGGCCGTGCCGCCATAGGTGGAAGCCTTGAGGCATGACACCCACCGCTCCTTCTGAAGACCGGCTCTTCGAAGCGATGTCTGATGCCTGCGGCTCAAATTCCGGCCGCTCCAATCCTTGCGGTTCCGATACGGGTTCCAGGCCGAATTCAGAGGGCCGGTTGTCATGTTTGGATACGTTCTCAGCATCGTCGACATCGAACGATGCCTCCCCCTTCCACGGTGCAGTCTCCCTCATCTCCCCAGAGACATTGGATCCGGAAGAAGCCGGAACGGTCCTCGCCCGACTGGCAGCGCTGGCCAGCTGGGCCAAGGCTCAACAGACCAGGGTTGTACACAGGTTGGAGGCTTTGATTGCCGAAGAAGTGGAGGGCTCCCTTCAGCAGCCAGACGAGGGCCTCGCGATGTCGCTGACAGCAGCTGAGGCTGGCGCTGTACTGAACATTCCGCATATGAGCGCCCTGCAGCTTGTTAGCGACGCCTCCCAACTCTGCACTGACCGGACTGCAACGCTGGCTGCGCTTTCACACGGACACATTAGTCACCGCCATGCCCGTGCGGTGCTGGACCAGCTCCAGAACATTCCCAGAGCTCAGGCTCCTGACTTCGAGGCTGAACTGTTGTCTGCCGCTGAGGGAAGGACTTGCGCGCAGTTCACCCGAACCGCGCGCCGTCTGCGGGAGCGGCGTTGGCCTGAGACCATCTCTGCCCGTCACCGCACAGCACTGGACAAGCGACGTGTGAGCTTCGACCCCGCCGCGGATGGAATGGGCGAATTCTGTGCCCGCATCGCGGCGGAAAAGGGGCAGGCGATTTACACTGCTCTGACCCTTGCCGCACAAGGTGAGCGGAAGGCGGGCGACCCACGGACCCTGGACCAGCTGCGCGCGGACATCTTCACTTCCCTGATGCTCCACTCCAGCGGAACTCCACCAGCCGGTGACAGTTGGGCCCCGGATTCGAAACAGCCAGCGATGCCAGCGCCTTCGTCGACTGGTTTATCTGAGACCGGAGGCTTCCAACCCGGCGAAGGCTGGCCAGGGGCAGGGAACTCCCCGGCGGACGAAGGCTACCCCGGGACCGGGAGCTCCCCGGTGGTTGGAAGGTGCCCCGCAGCCGGTGAGTCCTCCACAGACGGATATCTCCCGGGTGCCGCAGGTTTCCCCAACACAATTACCGAATGGGATGACACCGCCGGGATCAAGGCGGAAATTATGGTCCTCATCAGCGCAGAAACCCTGTTCGGAGACAACGAACACTGCGCCGAGCTCAACGGCGTTGGCCCCATCTCCGCCGAGGCCGGGCGTCGGCTGGCAAGGCAGGCGCTGCACTGGACCGGCTTGGTTCAGGACCCATCGACCGGGGAGATTCTGGCGGTAGGTCGGCGCCGAAAAATTCCGGCCGGACTCAAACGCTGGCTTCAGGCCCGGGACGGAACCTGCCGCTTTCCGGGCTGTGGAGTTAGTCCAGCACGTACCGAGATCGACCACACCCACCCCTGGGCCAGCGGCGGCCTCACAGAGCACGGCAATCTCGCCCACCTCTGCCCCAAGCACCATCGATACAAGACTCTTGGGTTCTGGAGAGCCCGGCAGAAAGAACCTGGATTCCTCGAGTGGATCTCTCCATTGGGGCGGATCTATCAAACGTCTCCCCAGTTGCACTATGGTCCCAACCGGCAAGCGAGCGGAAGCTGCAGCCCCCAATCCACAGCCACCCCATCAGACTCTGACCCTCCTCCGTTCTAGCGACGGCAGATCGGTCCGGCGTAGCTAGCAGCAGCTACAGCGCCCAAGCAATAGCCATAGCCAGCCAGCCCCCGCCCCCCCCATCACCGTTCCGGAGTGCAGACCGGAGTACAGACCCACCTGCGCCGGTACCCTAGAAGGGTGATGCAATCCCCTCTTCCCGTCCGCAACGGAGTCAATGCCACCAGGCTTCGGCTGCCTGAAGAAGGGTCCTGGGAGACTGCCATGGACTACGTGCTGGACCGCTTCGGGCACGTGGATCCGGAGGGGATTATCAAGCGGTTCGACCGTGGCGAAGTCGTCGGAATCGGCGGAATACCGCTGTCCCGGACTACCCCGCTGAACGAGCACACCTTCATCTGGTACTACCGCGAGCTGCCACCGGAAGTGCGGCTGCCGGTCGAGATCAGCATTCTGCATCAGGATGAAAACCTGCTCGTCGTCGACAAGCCGCACTTCCTGCCCACCACACCGGGTGGAATGTACGTTGCCGAATCTGCCCTGATCCGCCTGCGCGTCGCCCTCGGCATCCCCGATCTGATCCCCATGCACCGGCTGGACCGGATGACCGCCGGAGTCCTCCTGTTTTCAACGAATCCGGAGACCCGCGGCAAGTACCAGGTCATGTTCGAGAAGCGACGCATCGAAAAGGAATATGAGGCGGTCGCACCGGTCCGTGCGGATCTCGATCTCCCGCTGGTTGTCCGCAGCCGAATGGTGAAGTCACGGACCTATCTCCTGGCCCAGGAAGTCCCCGGAGAGCCAAACGCGGAGACCCGGGTGGAGCTCATCGAGGAATCTGGCGGGATCGGCCGCTACCGGTTGTTGCCCCATACGGGCAAGACGCATCAGCTGCGCGTTCACATGGCGTCGCTGGGAATCGGCATCCTGAACGACCCCTTCTACCCCGTCCTGCTGGAACAGGCACCTGATGACTACAGCCGGCCGATGCAGCTGCTGGCCCGTTCGGTCAGATTCACCGACCCGCTCACCCGCGAGCCCGTGGAATACCGAAGCCAGCTGACCCTCGACGCCTACCCAACGAACCTTCCGCAGCGCTAACCGCTGCGCTGACGGCTGTCTGAGCAGCACGCGACCTCTTGACCTCGGAGGTAGGCTGAGGGCCACCTGCCCGGACGGCATGACCGGGCCGTCACAGTCGACCTAAGGAATCCGGCATGCATCGCGACCCTTCAGTGCCCGCACGGCCACCGACGCAAGGGCTGGCACCTGGCGGGGCCGCGCCAACGCCAGCCAACGCACAGACAGCACCCGCCACCAGCACGACGCCGGCAGCCACCACGGGTACGACGGCGCGAGTTCCCAACGGGGATGCACCAACGACGGCTGGCCCGCAGACGGGACAGGCCACCAACGCGCCGGCAACCACCAAGGGTACGACGGCACGAGTTCCCAACGGGGCTGCACCAACGACGGCTGGCACACAGACCGGACAGGTCGCCAGCACGACGCTGGCAGGCGCCAAGGACACTCCAGCGGGGGGCCGCCCCTCCTCTGCAGCAGCCGAGTCAGCCGGGCCAGGGACCTCAGCCGGGTCAGCCGGGTCAATCAAACCGGCCCGGTCGGGCCGTCCAGCCAAACGATCCGGATCAGCTCGGCCGGCCTTCGTTCCTCCGCTGGCTCCCTCGCCACCTCCAGCTGACCCGCCAACCGTGCAGCACAGGCGGCTGCAGGCTACGCCCGCAACCGGAAACTCCGCCACCGATCTCCCGGGCGTTGGAGGGCCGGGCATCGGGGGTATTGGAGGACCGGGCGCACTAGGACAAACTGCCGACTTCCCGGGCGCCAGAAGACAAGCTGCCGATCTCCCGGGCGTTGGAGGACCGGGTGCACTAGGACAAGCTGCCGACTTCCCAGACACCGGAGGACCAGCTGCCCGACACCCAGACACCGGAGAACCAGACACGAAAGGACCACGCGCCAGAGGACTAGCTGCCGGCCTCCCGGGGACGAGAGGACCAGACACGGGAAGACCAGGCACAGGAGGCCAGGACGCGGGCGGACCTGACCCCGGCACAGCCCCGTCCGCTGCCGACGTTCGCAGACCCTCACGCACTCTGTGGACAGATCTACAGGCATGGCTGCCGAACCAGGACAGGGCATCCAGCAGCAGCAGCAGCTTCGTCGGCACGGTCCGCCGTGTCGCCGTCACAGTCGTGACCGCCGGCTCCGCCGCCTCCGTGTATTTCATGACCCAAGACCCCAACGGCTATCCGGCCTTACCCGCCGGTCCAGGATTCCTCGACCAATCCGGGTCGCTCCTGGCTGCAGTTCCCCTCGTGTGGGCCGCATGGCTGCCGGTTTTCACAGGAGCCCTCGCCTATGCGGTCTACCAGTGGCTGCCCTCGCAGCGTCTGAATCCGCGCCACGGCTGGACAGGCTGGGCGGCGATTACCGCCGTCGTACTGGGAGCTCTTTGGATCTGGGCCGCAGCAGGAGGAAGTCCTGCTGCCGCCACCTGGATTGCAATGGTTCAGGTTCTGGCAGGCCTAGCCGTGATCCACATGATTAATGGCTGGCCGCCGTCAACCCGCACCGAACACCTTGTCACTGATGTGCCCGCCGGGGTTTTTCTTGGCGTTTCCGTCCTTGCGCTGCTCGCCTCGCTGGGTGGCTGGCTTGTCCAGGACGGAGCCGACGTCGGAGGGTGGGGTCCGGAAGCATGGACCTTTATCGCTCTGGTTTCTGTGGTCGTCGGTGTCACGACCGTCTGCATGACGGACCGCGGGCACCTGTCCGTCGCCCTTACCGTGGTGTGGGGGCTCAGCTGGATGGGCAGTGCCCGCCTGCTGGAGGACCCGGCCGCAGTGTGGCCCGCAGTGGGCGCATTTACCGCAGCCTTCCTCATCATCGTTTCAGCGAGCTCACGACGGCATCAGGTGGACCATGCCGGCAGGCTGGCAGACCGCCAGCAGCTCAAAGCGGAGTCCAGCGTCCCCGCTGCCGGCGAAGCACCCGGAGCTGCTCGCACCTAGCCACCTGCTCGACGGCGTGCCGCATATTCATGGCAGCCCGCCGTGCCTGCGAGTTCTCGACTCCGTATTCGTTGGCTGGAACCATAAACCGGAGGGTGATCCGTGGAACGCCCGACACTATGTCCAGCTGGTTCGCCTCCACATGGTGGCTCGCCTCCAAGGCCTCAACGGCGGCGTCCATGACGGCCTCCGGCGGATTGCCGGGCCGCAGCCCAAGGATGTTCAGCTGGATTCGGAAGGAAGGCATCCTCCAACGTTAGACCGCGACGGCGGCCTCCCGGCCCCGGGTAGCGCCGCTGGAGCGGCTGCGTGGCCGCGCTCCTGCATGACCGCGCGCCCGCCCGGCCACGCACCCCAGAGTCCGGTCCAGGGCCCAGACCCCAGTCCCGACCGGCGTCCCGCCTAGAGTTCCTGGTCCTCCGGATCGAAAGAGGAAAGCGGATCGCCGCCGCCGTGCGCCGGATCGTCGCTGCCGTCTTCCATCGGATCGACGCTCGGATCCCCGAAGTCGACGTCGCGGGCCGCTTCGCCGATGGTGGGTTCATCCGGCGGGATCTGCGAATCGCCCTCTTCGTAGCGTTCCTCGCGGGTCTCATCGCGCAGGGTCTGGTCCGACTCCGCGCCGGGCTGGCCGGCGAGCGGTTCCTCGTTGATCAGCGGGTCGTCCTGCCAGGCGTCTGGATTGTCCTCCGCGGCGCCGGGGTAGGAAAGCGCCTCTTCTGCCATGAGGTCATCCTCGTCCAGCAGGTCCTCGCCTGAAATGATCGACACCTCGTCAGGTGTCACTACCGCTTCCAGATCATCAGCCAGGGCCGGGTTGTCGCTGTGGTCCGGGTTCTGTTCAGTCATCAGGGTCGCACCTTTCGATCGGGACGCGGGAAGCGTCATCTCTCGATACTAAGCCTACTGAGGACCGAACCGTGAAGTCATACCCTCGCTCCCGTGCACACCGGCTTTCGCACCCACCTGCCTGGCCCCGCAGCAGCATCACAACAACCGGCAGAGGTGCGCCTCAGCGATCCGTACGGCGGGCCGCAGCTCTCCGGCAGCTTGGAAAACCCGCGGGCGGCGCGGGAGTATGGTTAGCCTGATTAACGCGCCAGTCAACAGATGTGATCTATGAGGAGGTGGACCCCACCAGGTTGGGGTTAGTTTTGAAGCCAGAAGGTTTACGGGAACGAAAGAAGCGCCAAACCGAGACCGCCATCGAGCTGGCGGGCATTGAAATTGCCCTGGAATCCGGCCTCGAGTCGGTCACCGTGGCAAAGATCTGTGCCCGGGCCCAGGTGTCGCGCAGCACCTTCTTCAACTACATGCCTTCGCTGGAGGCCGCCATCTTCGGCCGCCCCTACCCCAGGCTGGTCCCCGGAGAGGTCGGGGCGATGCTCGACGCAGCTGAGGGCCTTCCCCTCTCCTCAGCGCTGCTCGGCGTGGTGATGTCCGTTATCGAACGGACATCGGTCAACCCGGAGGTGGCAGGAAAGCGCTACCAGCTGATGCAGGAGCATCCGGAGACGCAGATCCTGGTGCGCGGTCCGCTGACCCAGGTGTTCGATGATCTTGCGGACGTGGCGGGAGGCTGGCTCGAGGCCCACCCGGAAAGGCAGGCGAGCGCCGGCCCGGCCCGGCGGGAGGCGAAACTCCTTGTGGGGATCGTCGGCATGGCTCTGGAGGACCTCCTCCTGCGGCTGAGCGCCGACGGCGGCCTCCAGGATGTGGAGCTGTCCCCGGCGGATTGGTTCGAGGCAATCACCAACATCGCCCACCTTGCGGGTTCACAGGTGCAGGGAAGCTAGTTTCCGGGACCCGGATCAGCGAAGTGCCGAAATTCCGGTGATCTCCCGTCCGGTGATGAGGCTGTTGATCTCATAGGACCCCTCATAGGTGTAGATGGCCTCGGCATCGGCAAAGATCTTCGCCATCCGGTAATCGGTGACGATTCCGTTGCCGCCCAGCAGGCCCCGCCCCAGGGACACGGTTTCGCGCATCAGCCTGCTGGCATAGGACTTCGCCAACGCCGCACGCGCCATACCGTCGGTTCCTCCGCCGCCGCCAGGACCGCCGTCAGCTCCGGGACCAGGACCGCCGTACCCGCCCTGCTCCAGTTCTGTCACCCGCGCGAGCATCCCGGTGGATGCCACGGCATTGCCCAGCATCCGCACCAGCTGCTCCTGCACCAGCTGGAAACCTGCCAGCCGCCGGCCGAACTGTTGGCGTTCGACGGCGTAGGCCCGGGCGACGTCGAAAGCCGCCAGCTGCTGGCCCACCGCCTGCCAGCCCACCATAATCCGCGACCCGCGCAGCAGGTGCTTGGTGTCCTCGAAACTGTCGATCCCGGCCAGCCGCTCCGCTTCGGGAACCCGGACCTCGGTGAGTTCAATGTCCGCGTTCTGCACGGTCCGCAACGCTGTTTTGTGTTCGATCCGGGACCGCTTTATCCCGGGCAGCGAGGCGTCGAGGAGGAACCCGCGTACCTTCCCGGTGGCCGGTTCCCGGGCCCAGAGCAGCATCCAGTCGCAGAACGTCCCGTTGCCGATCCAGCGCTTGGTGCCGTTGAGGATCCAGGTGCCGCCGTCGCGCACCGCTGTGGTGGCCATACCCCCGGCGACATCGGAACCGTGGTCCGGTTCCGTCAGTGCGAAGGCTCCGGTGATCCGCAAAGCCTGCGCATCCGCCAGCAGCCGCTCCTTCTGGGCGGCGGAACCGAAGGCGTGCAGGCCTTCCACAAAGAGGTCGTGGTGGACCATAAAGAAGGTGGCGATCGAGGTGTCGGCCCGGGTCATCTCGGCGATCACCAGGCCGGCGAAGAGCGGGCTGTAGCCGCGCTGCACCGGTGTGGAGAGTTCCAGCCCGGCCAGCCCGGGCAGCAGCTCAGTGGGAAACCGCTCCTCGTTCCACCAGCGCACCGCGTGCGGGGTGACTTCCGCTGCCAGGAACGTGCGCAGCTGGGCCAGCTTGGCCGCTTCCTCCGAACTCAGGAGCTGTTCGAAGGAGAAGAAATCAGCGTCCGGAAGCATCAGCACACCCCTATTTCGGCCCCATCCGGATGGCGCCGTCCAGCCGGATGGTTTCGCCGTTCAGCATGGGGTTGGCGATGATGTGACTGACCAGGGAGGCATACTCGTCCGGGCGGCCGAGCCTGGAGGGGTGCGGAATCTGCGCCGCGAGCGAATCCTGGGCGTCCTGCGGCAGGCCAGCCATCATCGGCGTCTCGAAAATACCCGGCGCAATGGTCATCACCCGGATCTGGTGCCGTGCAAGCTCCCTCGCCAGCGGCAGGGTCATCGCGGCCACTCCGCCCTTGGACGCGGCGTAGGCAGGCTGCCCGATCTGCCCGTCGAAGGCCGCCACCGACGCCGTGTTGACGATGACTCCGCGCTCGGAGGTTCCGCCGTCGTCCGTTACCGGACTGGTTTCCGCCATAGCGGCAGCGGCCAGCCGGGTCACGTTGAAGGTGCCGATCAGGTTCACCTGGATCACGCGGGTGAAATCCTCCAGCGGGAGGACGCCGTTCCGGCCCAGGACCTTGCCCGGCGTCCCGATGCCGGCGCAGTTGACCGCCACCCGCAGCGGCGCCGCGGCCATGGCAGCTTCCACCGCGCCCTGCATCTGTGCCGGGTCTGTGACATCGCCCGGGACAAAGTGGGCGTTGTCCCCCAGCTCACCGGCATACGCCAGCCCGCCGGACTGCGGCAGGTCAACCAGCACCACCTCGGCGCCGGCATCGATCAGACGGCGGGCGGTGGCCCGTCCGAGCCCCGATGCTGCTCCCGTGACAATGGCCGAAGCGCCGGATAACTGCATCTGTCCTCCTGGAATCTGGGTGCGCGGATGCGCGTGCGGTCCCACGAGCCTACTGTGACGCGCAGCACCCCGCATCCCGTGAACGGGTAATCCGGAGCCCGGTCACCGTGACGGCGCGCGCCCGCGGGTCTAGGGTGGTTCGCATGCCTGCCGCACAGACTGTCCGCAACGCCGAACTGCGCGCCGATACGGCAGCCCAGTCGGTCACCACTGCTTTCGGCGGCCGCCTGTTCAACCTCCCTGGCACGCACCTTGGCGCTGTCCGCGCCCCGCACCCCCTGCCGCGCGGAGCCGGCCCGTGGCACTACTGGTGGCAGGCCCACTATGTCGATCTGCTGGTGGATACCGGTCTGCGCAGCCGGGCCACGCTCTCCGGAAAGGGCTTCTCCGACGTTGATCCGATCCGGTTGGCGGATGTCCTGATCCGCACCATCCGGCTGCGCAACGGCGGCCGCATCACCAACAACTTCTACGATGACATGGCCTGGCTCGCCCTGGCATCCCTGCGCGTGGACTCCCTTCCGGGCCCGCCGCGCGGCACGAAACCGCGGCACCAGCGGCTGCGGGAGTCCCTGGGATCGGCGCTCCGCTCAGCCCACACCCAGGATTTTGGCGGCGGACTGTTCTGGGACCGCAGCCGGACGTTCAAGAACACCCCGGCAACCGCTCCGGCCGCCCTCTTCTTCGCCCGCGGCGGGGACCGCGACCGCGCGCAGGCGCTCATCGACTGGCTCAACACGGTCCTGCTGGACCCGGACACGGGACTCTATTTCGACGGCGTGCGGATGGAGGGTACCCGGCTGCTGGTGGAGACCCCGGTTTACACCTACAACCAGGGCCCGGTCCTGGGTGCGCTGCTGGAGCTTGGCGGTCCCGCCAACTTGGCCCGGGCCACGGAGCTGGTCCAGGCCACGGCCGCCCATTTGGTGTACGACGACGATGCTGGGTACGACGACGATGCCCCGCTGCTGCGCACCCATGGCAGTGGTGATGGCGGGCTTTTCACCGGCATCCTCTGCCGTTACCTCGCCGAGGCCGCCGCAGCACCCACCCTGGACCTGCAGACCCGGCACCTGGCGGGCACCCTGGTCACTGAACTGGCGGAGAGACTGTGGAAAGGCCGCGCCACCCGGAACAACCTCGCCGTCTTTTCCGCCGATCCGCGCCGGACGGCAGACGAAAGCTACCCGGCGGGAGCCGGCGTCGAACTCTCCACCCAGCTCCAGGCCTGGATGGTGCTGGAAGCCTCCGTGCGGGTGGCCCGGCTGGACACCGGTCCGGCCGAGGGGGAGGAATCCGCCTAAAACCGCTGCAGCTCAGGACACCTTCAGCGGGTGCTGCGAGGCGGCGGCGTGGGGATCCAGATCCGCGAGCGTGAGCAGGTGCTGGGGATGTTCCGGAAGCGGGAATGACCGCTGGACGGCCAGGTCCCGGTCCACATGCAGCACCTCGCCGGCGTCCAGCAGGCGCCAGTTGGGATTCTCATCCATCCGCTCGGTCGCCACCAGCAGCGCGGGTACCTGGTTCTGCTCCATCTCGTCGCTCTTCACGCTGATCCGGGTGGTGTGCTTGCCGTGGTGGGGCGAATCGGAGCCCTCCTGCAGGACGTACAGCGGATGGGTATCCGGGTAGCGCACCGCCCAAAGATCCGTCGCCGTCGTCAGCACCAGATTCACCGCATACAGGCGAAGGTTCTGTGCGATCCAGCTCAGCGCCTCCTCGATCGCCGCCCCCATATCACCGCCGTTCTGCCGCGCAATCCCGGTGATCAGCGCGAAGACCCGTTCACTGTCCGTTTGGCCTTTAACGAGGTCCATAACCTCAAGCTGCCGCAGCCGGTCATCCAGCTGATCCAGATCCTCCACCACCCCGTTGTGGGCCAGCAGGCGGTCATCCTGCAGGAACGGATGCGTGTTCACCGCGGTGTCGCCCCCGGTGCTGGCATACCGCACGTGGGCGATGAACGTGGTGCCCCGCAGCTGACGGGCCGCGGCCGCATACGCGCGGTCCTCGTAAGCGGCAATCGGCGCCTTATCCACCACAGCCTGGCCCTCCGGGTTGAAAACCCCCAGCCCGAAACCATCCGCCATTCTGCGGCTCTGTTCCGCGAGGCTGTCCGGCGCTGTCAGCAGCCAGAACGTCGCGCTGACAGGGGCAGGACCTGCATGCATTCCGAAAAGCCGGCACATGGTGGACTCCTAGTCGGGGAATTGCTTCTGCGGATAGAACGTCTCTCTGCGGCTGAGCATCTCCACGAAGCCCGCGATGTTCCGCTCCCGTGCTGCCTGCGTCCTGAGCCGGCCGAGCCGGGAAGCCAGGGCAAAGCGGTTCTGCGAGGAGAGCACATTGAACATCTGCTGCGCCCGCTCATTGGCAGCGATGGCGTCCAGCAGGTCCTGCGGCACCTCAGTATCCGCCGGGCCTGCGTAAGCCGCGTCCCAGCGCCCGTCTGCTTTCGCCGAATCGACGGCGTCGCGTCCCGACGGGCGCATCCGGCCTGCCGCCTCCAGCCTGCCGATATGCCCCACGTTCCGCAGCGACCACATGCTGCGCGGTCCACGCCGGGTGTAGCGCTGGAGGTAGGTTTCCTCGTCCCGGCGGGCGGCCTGCCCGTCGATCCAGCCGAAGCACAGCGCTTCGTCGAGCGCGCTTTGCCGGGTCAGGGCCGTGGCGCTGCCGCCCTGTTTCCCGATGACGAGCCAGACGCCGGCGGAGAGCAAATGATGTTCTTCCAGCCAGTCCCGCCATGCTGCTGCATCAGGGAGCAGCAGTTCCGGGAGCTCGGGCTTCATGCGCTAATCCTAGGCCCCGGCGGTACCGGCTGAAAGGCTAGGAGGCAGTTCAGCCCTTGGCCGAAGCGGAGCGCGTCGAATGACTCCCGCCGCGGCTTTGCGGTAGAACACTCGTATGAACGTACGCACTCCTGACCCGTATCCCGGCTGGCTTTCGGAGGAGGACCTGCACGAAGCCAGACAGCGGCTCCCCATGGTTTATGTGGAAGCCGTGCCGGTCCGGTGCGATCCGCTGGGGTACGTCACCGAGGTGGGTCTGCTGCTGCAGGCGACCCCGGAAGGGCAGATGGTGCGCAGCTTCGTCTCCGGCCGGGTTATGTACCGCGAAACGATCCGCGCAGCGCTGCTGCGCCACTTGGAAAAGGACCTCGGCCCCATGGCGCTGCCGCAGCTGCCGCCGAGCCTGGCCCCCTTTACCGTCGCGGAGTATTTCCCCTCCCCCTCGCAGACCGGTCTGACCGACGAGCGCCAGCACGCCGTCGCACTGGCCTACCTGATCCCTGTCACGGGTGAATGCGATCCACGCCAGGACGCGCTGGAACTGTCCTGGCTCACTCCGGAGGAAGCGCTGAGCCCGGCGGTGTACGCGGAGTTTTCCGGCGGCCGCGGCGACCTGCTGCGCCAGGCACTCGCCTCAGCCGGCTGGGGCCGGTAAGGCGTTACCAAGTCTTTATATACTGGGGGCCGATGCTCCAACCGCAAAGGGAACAGCCATGTCAGAGAGTGTGCCGGATACGTATGCCTTCCGGGTCAATGCCGAATTGCTCGTTCCGGGGCAAAAACTGGTGCTGGATGAGCTGACCCTGGCACCGTTGACGGGCGTGCGCATCGAGGAGGACGACTTCGGCACCCCCGCCCTGGTGCTCGTTGAGCTGGAAGACGGCGGTACGCTGCGCATCGCCTTCGGGTCCGCGGTGCGTGTGGCTGCTCCGGCGCCGGAGCAGAACGCCTCCGAAGCCGTGCGCAGCGTCCCCACGGATGAGGAAACCTACGCCGCGGTGCTGGCGGCTGCCCAGGCCGCCCACCCGGACGACCGCACGGTCAAGGAACTCATCACCCGCCTTAGCCGCGGCTTGAATGTGAAGGCCGGCAGCAACCTTCAGGATGTCCGGGACCTGGCACACACCCTCTACGTGGACCTTGGCGACGCAGACAACGCACTGGCGGTCTGCGGCCTGATCACCGGCCTGGGATTCGACGGCAACTACGGGCGGTGGAACTGGATCCAGGGCGCCCTGTCCCTGGCCGCGCACATCACCCATGACGCCGGCGATCTGGAGGCATCCGGCGCTTACGCTCAGGCGGTGCGGGCCGGCGATCACGCCGAATCCGATCCGCTCAAGGCCAAGCTCTCCGCGGAACTGCTGCAGCGCCAGCTCAACGAACCGAACCTCTATGACCGGGAGGTCCAGCGGGCGGCCGAAGCCGGCGATGAGCAGAGCGAACGTGACTGGCGCGTCCTTCGGTTGAATACCCTGCTCTACCTGCGCGCCCACGGCGGATCGGAAGCCTACAGCGACGCTGAACTCCAGCGCCGGATCCGCAACGAGCTCAGCGCCATCCGCGGGCTGAACCTGGATCTCTAAGCTGGGATCCCTGGGCTGGGATCTGAGTCTGGGAGGGTTCCACCGGAGGATTCAGCCGGAGCGCTAAGCCCGGATACTTTTGTTGACCAGGGCCTGCCGGGCCTGCAGCCGGGTGGTGTGCCAATGCACCAGCAGCACCAAAGCCATACCGACGACGGCGCCAATCACGGTTTCCACGGCCCGGTCCTGGATGAGGATGGCCGGGTCGCTGGGATGAGCGAGTTCCGTGCTGATCAGAGCCAGCGGCGTGATGACCACCTGTGCCAGGGCGTACTGGCGGGCGATGAACATCTCGGCCCCGAACTGCAGCACCGCGATGACCAGGACCAGCTGCCAGGGCGCGAGCGCGGCCAGCAGAATGGCGGCGGTAACCAGCAGCCCGCCGAAGGTTCCCAGCAGCCGCTGCAGCCCGCGGTGGATCCGGTTGCGCAGCGTCGCTCCGGCCAGAGGTACGGTTGCCGCCACCATCGCCCAGTAGTTGTGGCCGATCCCCAGGGCTGAGGCCACGGACCCGGCCGCCGCGGCAGCAACCGCGTACAGCGCGGCGTCGTGCCAGACAGCCCGGCGCTGCGCGGCGGAGAACCGCGGGTGGACCGGCCGCACCCAGTCGGTCCGGTACCTGGGCCAGAGCATGGCGGAGAGTCCCAGCAGAATGGCGAAGCTGACGGTCGCAGCGGCCACGGCCATGGCCTGCCAGACCGGCGGCTGGTTCGGCACCGAGGAAATCGCGGCATACGCGAAGATGTGGAACAGGGATCCGGCGGGGCGCAGCCGCCAGAAACCGGTGGCCAGCGTGCCCAGGCCCGCGACCACGGTGGTGCCCAGGACGATTCCCCAGGCATCCAGGCCAAGCCGGGAGGACAGCGCACCGGCCAGTATCACCGCCAGCATCAGGACTCCGGCCCGGAGCTGGTGCCCGAAGCGCTGCCGGTGCGGCTCATTGCGGCCGTAGATTCCGGTGAAGGCACCGAACGACGCGTAAATGGCCAGGTCAATCCGCCCAAAGGCCAGCAGCGTCAGCAGCGGGACGGCAACACCGATGCCGCAGCGGATCCCCACGTGGTGGTCATTGTGGGCCGGGGCCATGCTGAACATTTCACGCAGGTACTTCAAGGGTGTGGAAGAGCCTTTCATTGGACGGGGTGGTTCCCCTGGACGGTGCGGTTCCCCGGCGAAGGGTGGCGCCCGGATAAGGGGCGGGCGGGGGCAGGAAATCCCCCAACAACTGTACGCTCGCCCGGCTGGCCGGGTTCCCGGCTGGTTTGACCAGCCCGCTGCCCGGGTAGGGCAAAATGGAAGGGTGTCCTCCACTGGTTTTTCCTTTGCCCTCGGTAAGCGCCTGCGCGAAACCACTCCCGACTCCGCGTCCCGCACCCAGGCCAACGGCGGTGAGTTCCAGGGCCGCACCGGCACCATCTCCACTCCGCACGGCGAAATCCAGACCCCGGCATTTATTGCCGTGGGCACCAAGGCCACGGTCAAGGCGGTTCTGCCCGAATCCGTAGCTGAGCTGGGCGCCCAGGCGGTGCTGGCCAACGCCTACCACCTCTATCTGCAGCCCGGCGCTGACATCCTGGACGAAGCCGGCGGGCTCGGCAAGTTCATGAACTGGTCCGGGCCAACCTTCACTGACTCCGGCGGATTCCAGGTCATGAGCCTGGGCGCCGGGTTCAAGAAGGTCATCAACATGAACGCCGACGGCACCACCCACGCCACCGGCGCGGATGACGACGTCGCGCCCGGCAAGGAACGCCTGGCCCACATTGACGACGACGGCGTGTGGTTCAAATCTCACCTCAACGGGGACAAACACCGCTTCACCCCGGAGATCTCAATGCAGGTCCAGCACAAAATCGGTGCCGACATCATGTTCGCGTTCGATGAGCTGACCACCCTGCTGAACTCGCGGGGCTACCAGGAACGGTCGCTGGAACGCACCCGGCTTTGGGCCGAACGCTGCATCATCGAGCACCGCCGCCTCACTGAGGAACGATCGCACCGGCCGTATCAGGCCTTGTTCGGCGTGCTCCAGGGCGCCCAGTATGAGGACCTGCGCCGCAAGGCCTCACGGGACCTCGGGGCCATGGACTTTGACGGCTTCGGCATCGGCGGGGCGCTGGAGAAGGAAAACCTCGGCACAATTGTCCGCTGGTGCACCGAAGAGCTCCCGGAAGACAAACCCCGGCACCTGCTTGGCATCTCCGAGCCGGACGACATTTTCACGGCCATCGAAAACGGCGCGGACACCTTCGACTGCGTTTCGCCCACCCGGGTGGCCCGCAACTCGGCGTTTTACACGCCCTACGGCCGGAAAAACCTGTCCAACGCCAAGTTCAAGCGCGACTTCGGTCCATTGGTGGACGGCTGCGACTGCTACGCCTGCGCCAACTACTCCCGCGCGTACATCCAGCACCTGTTCAAGGCCAACGAGATGGTCAGCCACACGCTGATCTCCATCCACAACGAGCGCTTCACCGTGAAACTGGTCGACGACGCCCGGCTGGCCATCGAGGACGGCACGTTCTTCGAGTTCAAGGACGAGGTCCTGGGCAAGTACTACAGCTAAGCGGGAGATCTGGGCGGGGCTGCGGGGCTCGGCAGCCCCCAGATTCCCACTGCCAACTGCGCAACATTCCGCCCCCGTTTCCCACTGAGTGTGTGCAGTGTTGCCAGTGAGGTCACTCCCGCCACATCGGACACACTCACTGGGAAACTGCGCTGCCGGGGCATACCTGCACCCCCGCCGCAGGCACCCAGAACGGCCCGACGATGACACGGGTTCCCACTGTTCGTAACCTCCCGTGACTGGTGTGGTCCCACCAGCCACACCCGTTTACAAAGACTGGGAAACCGTGTCGGCCCGGCTGTGCCGGGCAGCGTTTGGCAGGCCGGGCGGAACCTCGGGAAGGCCGCACCGCAGGGTGCGGGTTGCAGGCCAGGGCTGCGCGTTGGCCGGACCCCGCCGCCGGGCGCGAAGCCCAGCGGCGCTGGTCGCCGTCCGGCAGCCCTCAGCTCAGCTCAGCTAAGCGGCGACCTGACCGTACGTCGGTTCGCGCTTCTTGATCGCCTTAATCACGGCAGAGGTCACCGGAACGAAGAGGAACTCGACCGCGGTCTTGTACACAAAGCCGAAGATCACGTAGTTCACGAACTGCCCGGGATCGCTGATGCCGATCACAGGTGCGGCAATCGCACAGAAAATCAGGGTGTCCGCAAACTCGCCTGCACCAGTGGAGGCCATCAGCCGGCCGGCAAGCGCACGTTCCTTGAACTTGGCCTTCATCCGGGTGAGGACCAGCGAATTCAGCAGCTGCCCGGCCAGGAAGCCCAGCAGCGAGGCCACCACAATCTGCCAGACCGGCCCAAGCGCCGCCTCTAGTGCCGCCTGCTTCTCCAGCCCGTAGTCGTCGTCGAACCCTGGCAGTGCGATGATCACAGCAAACGCCAGCACGGCGAACGCGGCCATCGCAAAGCCCATGAAGATGGCACGCCGGGCCGCCTTGAAGCCGTACACCTCACTGATGACGTCGCCGAGGATGTAGGCCAGCGGAAAGAGGAAGAAACCGCCGTCGGTGACAATGCTGAAGTCCCCGAAAATCGGGCCGAGGACCACGCCCTTGGTAGCCCCGATATTGGAGATGATGATCACCACGCACATGAGGGTGAGAATCAGGTCGTAATGGGAGCTGCCACGCGAGGCATAACTGGGCGCCTGCGGCGCCTGGAGGGCAGCGCCCGGGGTGGATGAAGACATGGGTAATCCCGTTCGGTTAGTGGTTCGCCTGAGCTTTCGCCGGCTGTATTAGCACTTGCCCGCTGTCCCGGGCGGTCCAAAGGACCAGCGTTCATTCTGCCATGTTTCGCTCCCCTCGGGCCTGCCGGGCCCCAACACAGCCGGGCATTCGCAGGCCGCGTCACAATTCTGAACCTGTTCAAAACTGTGTTCTAATCTTCGATGACGAAGTAGGAACAGGAGTTCGATGGCCGCCGGGGCAAAGAGCGAAACCACCCGGCAACGGCTGGTCGAGACCGCAACAGCGCTTTTCCGCGCACAGGGATACGAACGCACCACCATGCGCGGCATCGCCGAAGCCGCCGGCGTCTCGGTCGGGAACGCTTACTACTACTTCGAGTCCAAAGACGCGCTCGTGGCTGAGCTCTACCGCTCGCTGCAGGACGAACACCGGTCCGCCGCGCTGCCGCTGCTGCGCGAGGGACACAACCTCGGTGAGCACCTCCGCGTGATCCTGCTGGCCAACCTCGAGGTGCTGTCGCCGTACCACGGGCTGGGCCACCAGTTCCTGAAAAACGCCGCCCTGCCGGTTCCGGGCGGCACCCGCTACGCCCGTGGCACAGCGCCGGATGCGGCGTCGGCGGCAGCGCCGGGTGCGCCGTCGGCGGCAGCGCCGGTTCCAGCCCCGCCCCCAGCCCCGGATGCAGCCCAGGTCGCCCGCGGCAAGTCGATTGCCGTCTACCGGCAGGCCGTCCAGACCGCCCGGCCGCAGCCGCCGCTGGCTATCCGGGATGATTTGCCGGAGCTGCTGTGGCTGGTGCACATGGGTGTCACCCTGTTCTGGGTCTACGATTCCTCGCCCGGGCAGGTCCGCTCCCGGCGGCTGGTGGCGAACACCGCTCCGCTGGTCGCCAAGCTGGTGATCCTCTCCCGTCTACCGGTTGTCCGGAATATTGTGGAAGATGTGGTGAAGCTGCTGCGAGGAGCGCGATCACATGACTGAAACTGCGGACGACGACGGCGTCGATCCGGCCGGCATATCCAGCGGCACCCGCGCGCCGAAAGGGCGCATAATCCTGACCCCGCGCGTGACCTTCGGACCGATCGCGTTTGTCACCGGCTACGCGATCGCCAGCCTGCTCGTGGCCGCGATGGCCACCATTGCGATCGGCTGGGGAACTTCCCGCGATTTCTGGGGCTATCTGTGGATCATCGTGATCGCGGCCTTCTATGCCGGAGGGCTCGGGCTGCTCACGGCGGCACCGGTGGGACTGGCACTGGGGCTGCTGCTGCGGAGCATTCCTAACCAGTGGCTGCACGTTCTCGCGTTCTTCGTGGTGCCTGCCCTGCTGGCCTGGCTGGTCATCGGGCTGATCGCCGGATCCGTCGGGGTGCCGCTGCTGATGGCCCTCGCGATCGGTTTCTCTGCGGCCATCGGACGCCTTGCCGTGTGGCGCCTGATGGACATCCGCGCCTGACGCGTTGCGGTCCGGCCGCGTCGCAGGTGGCGACCCGCCCCGCTCAGGGTAGAAGATGGAAACATGTCTTCACACACACACTCGGCACCGGCCGTCACACTCACCATTGCCGGATCGGAAGCCACCGGCGGAGCGGGCGCTCAGGCAGACCTCAAAACCTTCCAGGAACTGGGCACGTACGGCATCGCCGCCCTGACCTGCATTGTTTCCTTCAACCCGAAGGACAACTGGAACCACCGCTTCGTTCCGGTGGATGCGCAGGTCATCGCGGACCAGCTCGAAGCCATCCAGACGGCCTATGACCTGGAAACCGTGAAGATCGGCATGCTCGGCACGCCCGCAACCATCGACACCGTCGCGAAGGCGCTCCAGAGCCAGGACTGGAAGAACATCGTGCTGGACCCGGTCCTGATCTGCAAGGGACAGGAACCGGGAGCCGCACTGGACACCGACCAGGCGCTCAAGGCCCAGATCCTTCCGCTGGCCACCTTCGTAACCCCGAACCACTTCGAATCCATGTCCCTCTCCGGCATGGATTCCATCGACACAGTCGAGGACCTGCAGGAAGCCGCCCGCCGAATCCATGAAGCCTCCGGCGCCGTCGTGCTGGCCAAGGGTGGGGTGCGGCTGGAAGGCGACGACGCCGTCGACGTTTTCTATGACGGCCAGACCATGGAGGTGCTGCGTGCACCGAAGGTCGGTGAAGTAGCCGTCAGCGGTGCAGGCTGCACGCTCGCCGCGGCGATCACTGCCGAACTGGCCAAGGGCGCGACGCCGCTCGAAGCCGCCCGCACCGCCAAGGCCTTCGTCACCGAAGGGATCCGGAACCGGGTCTCCTCCCACACCCCGTTCGATGCCCTCTGGCAGGGCGGTGCCGGCAACGGTCCGGCACTCTAATTTTCCCAGACCCTGATACAAGCGGACGGACGCACCGAAAACGGTGCGTCCGTCCGTTCTTGTTTACAGACGCCGGATCAGCCTGCGATTCAAGCCCTGAATAACCCTCCACGTCAAGAGCCGCTGAACGAATCGCGGCCCGAAACCGTGAACCTTTGACCTGCCGGAATGCTCGCTTAGGGTGTGCCTACGGCTGCGGGCAGTTGGGGGCCGAAGGTGCATAGCTGACACCCCACAACAACGGGGGTTTGGGGGCACAAACGGAAAGCTGTCACGTGTGTCAGCAGCCGGCAGGCGGCGGTTCAGGTCTCTAGTGCAACAGGTCTCTGACGGCGTTCCTCCGGCAGCACGCGGCGGGAATGTTCAAGGAGCACAATGAGACGGTCCATTCATCGCAGGCCCGGAGTGGTGGCAACTGCCGCCGTCGCCGGCCTGGCACTCACAGCAGGATTGGGCCTCCCGGCCCAGGCCACCGAAGGCACGGGCGCCGAAAACGCGCTGCAGGGGTTCGCGGTAGAGAAGTTCGCGGAGCAGAAGGTCTCGCCCAGCCTCCGCGGGGTCAGCGGAGAAGTCTCCGTTTTCGTCCAGTTCACTGGCGAAGGAGCCTTCGAGCAGACGCAGCCGGACGCCGTGAAGGCAGGCAAGCAGGACCCGGTCGTGGACGCACCGCGGGTACAGCAGATCCGGGCGGAGATCGAATCCCAGGCCGAGTCCGTGGCCCAGGAGGCCGCTGCCAGCACCATCTACACCACCACGAACACTCTTCCCGGTGTCGCGATCGTGGGCGACGCCGAAGCCATCAAGGCACTGGCGGACCGCGGCGACGTCGCCAAGATCACCCGGATCGTACCGAAAACAATCGACAACAAGGGTGCAGACATCGATACCCGGGCGCTGAACACCTGGGTGGAACGCCAGCAGACCGGCCAGGGCATCACCATCGCCGTGCTGGACACCGGCATCGACTACACGCACAGCGACTTCGGCGGACCCGGAACCATCGAAGCGTTCGAGGCAGCCCAGGCGTCGCCGACCATTCCCGCCGCAGACAGCGGTCTGCTCGATCCGGCCAAGTTCATTGGCGGCTACGACCTGGTGGGTGATGACTACAACGCGGATCCGTCCGCGGCCAACTACCAGCCCGTCCCGAAACCGGACTTGAACCCCATGGACTGCCAGGGCCACGGCACCCACGTGGCCGGCACCGCTGCCGGCTACGGCACCAACGCCGACGGCACCACCTTCCGCGGCGGCTACTCCTCCCTGACCACGCAGACCGTCAACGAGATGCGGATCGGTCCCGGCTCGGCTCCCGAAGCCCAGCTGGTCGGAATCCGGGTGTTTGGCTGCACCGGCTCCTCCGACGTCGTTGGCCAGGCCCTGGACTACGTCCTGGATCCCAACGGCGACGGCGATTTCTCCGACCGCGCACAGGTGGTGAACATGTCCCTGGGCTCCGACTACGCCCCAGTGGACGATCCGGAGAACGACATCGTGGACAAGCTGACCGAACAGGGCATCCTGTCCGTGGTGGCCTCCGGCAACGCCGGCGACGTCTACAACGTGGGCGGCTCCCCCGGCAATGCGAGGTCTGCCCTGACCGTGGCCAGCACCATCGGTTCGCAGATTTCGCTGGACCGTGCCGATGTCCTGGCTCCGGCCGGGCTCGAAGGTTCCGCCGCCGGCCAGTACTCCGCCAACTTCAACTACTCCGACCCGGCACTCACACCGGAACGGCTGACCGGCGATGTGGTGGCCGCTCCGGCGGACAACGCCTTTGGCTGCTCGGCTTTCCCGGCCGGGTCCCTGACCGGGAAATGGGTCTGGATCCAGTGGGAAGACTCCAACGGGGCGTTCCCCTGTGGTTCAGGCGTGCGGTTCAACAACGCCCAGGCCGCGGGTGCCACCGGCGTCGTCCTGGACTCCCCGCGGGATGTGTTCGACGCCGGAATCGGCGGCAACGCCGCTATCCCCGGCATCCAGCTGAACCGTGAGTCCTCCGACCGGCTGCGGCCCGCCGCCGTCGCCGGCACCCTGACAGTCCGCCTGGATCCCGCCTACATGGGCACCGCAGCAGGCCAGTCCAACTTACTGGATACGGTGAGTTCCTTCTCCTCCCGCGGGCTGCACGGCTCCAACGGCGTGGTGAAGCCCGACGTCGCGGCTCCGGGTTCCTCGATCGGCTCCGCCAACGTGGGTTCCGGCAACGGCGCCTCGGTGAGCAGCGGAACCTCCATGGCCACCCCGCATGTGGCCGGGCTGGCAGCGCTGCTGTACGCGGCGAGGGATTACACGCCGTACGAGGTCAAGAACACCATCATGAACACCGCAACCCATGATGTCCTTGCCGCCAACGGCGCCGTGCACGGACCTAACCGGGTCGGCTCCGGACGCGTGGATGTCCTGGACGCCGTAAACAACAAAACGGTGGCCTATGACGCCGAGGACCAGACGCTCACCAGCGTCAACTTCGGTGTCCTCGAACTCGGCGCCGATGCCCTGACCGTGACCCGCAAGGTGACGGTGCAGAATAAGTCGGATTCCCCGCGGACCTTCGCCGTCAGCTACCTGCCGGCGTCGACCATGCCCGGGGTGGAAATCACCACGGCTCCGAGCGTCAGCGTGGGGGCAAATGCCAAGGCCACCGTGGACGTCACCCTGACGGTTGCCGATCCGGCCGCCCTGGCCAAGACCATTGATCCGGCCGCGGACACGATGCAGCTGGGACTGCCGCGCCAGTTCCTGGCCGATGTCTCCGGACGCGTCCAGCTGGCCAGCGACGGCGTACCCACGCTGCGCGTTCCGGTGTACTCGGCTCCGAAGCCGACGTCGGACATGTCCGCGGGCACCGGCATCGACTTCGCTGATGCAGAGGCACTGGCAGCGGACATAACCCTCACGGGCCGTGACCTGCTGCAGGGTTCGGGTGCTTCCACCTATCTGTCGCTGGTGTCGCCGCTGGTGCTGGGCGGGCAAAGCCCGAAACTGGACAGCCTCGCACTGGATTCCATGAAAGCCATGGACCTCTCTGCGGTGGGGGCATCCTCCACACTGCCGGCCGTCAAGGCGGCCGGCGGCGACCCTGCGGACGCAGTGCTGAACTTTGGCCTGAGCACGTGGGAGAACTGGCCGATCCTCGGTGGACACAACGAGGTCAACGTGGAAATCGACACCAACAAGGACGGCACCGCGGATTACCGGGTGGTCACCGGCCGCGCCGATGACCTGGACCTGGTGCTGGTAAACACGTACCGCCTGAACCCGGACGGCAGCACGGCCGCCCTGGTGGACCAGACCGGTGCCAACGGCCGGATGGGCAGTACGGACACCAACACCTTCGATTCCAACACGGTGACGCTTCCGGTTTCCGTGGCGGCACTGGGACTGGATCCCGCCGCGGAATCCCTGCCCCTGGCGTACAAGGTGGTGACCTGGAGCCTGTACAACGTGGATGACACCGGGACCACCGTTCCGGTGGATTCCACGGACTTCATCGAGTTCGACGCCGCGGATCCTGCACTGTGGTTCTCCGGCGGCTCCGCGGATGCCCTGTTTGCCGACGTCGACGGCGGCAAGCTCACCGTGAACCGGAGCACGGACACCACCGGGGCCTCGGCGCTGTTCCTGCACCTGCACAACGGCACCGGCGACCTGAGCGGCACGGCCGGACTGGGGGGACGGGCCGAAATCCTGCCGGTCACGGTGCCCGCACCGGCTCCGGTCAGCCCGGTGTCGGCCGTCAGCAAGTGCAATGGATTCAAGGCTGAGATCACCGTAACGCTCACTAACAACGGCGACCGCCGTGCGGACATCGACATCAAGTCACCGTACGGCAGCGCAAAAGTGATGAAGCTGCAGCCCGGTGAGAGCACAACCGCTGTGATCAAGACGCGCCAGCTTGCTCTTCAGGCAGGCGAGGTGACCGCTTCCTACAAGTTCCTTGGCAAGGGCAAGGCGGAGAAGGTCAATTACACGGCGTCTTACGGCCCGGTGAAATGCAGCCGCTAATTCCCTGAGCAAACACAAAGCAGCGGACCCCGGAGCATTCCAGGGTCCGCTGCTTTGTGTTTGCCGCGTTCATGTCTCAGTAAAGCGGGGTTTTTCCCAGATGGCACTCAGGCTTTCGCTCCCACACCGAACCGCATCAGGTCCTTCCCCACGATCAGGTTTCCGCTGTAGCCTTTCTGGGCTTCCTCCCAGCGGCTGTCGGGGTTATTTCCCGGTACCAGATGCGACAGAACGAGGTTTTTCGCTCCGGCGGGCTCTGCGACGTCCCGCCCCACCTGCTCAATGGTCGTGTGGGAAATCAGAAGATGTTCCTTGACCGCCGGTGCAATCTCTGGCGGCAGCACTGCGGCCAGATCCTCAGCAAATTGCGGGTCGATGACTTCGTGGACCAAGTAATCGCAGCCTTGGGCAAGGTCGATGAGGTTGGCACTGACCCCGGTGTCCCCGGAAATGACCACTGAACCATCCGGGGTGTCAAAGCGGTAGGCAAAGGCCGGCGCTGTCGGGCGGTGATCCACCAGCGTCGCAGTGATCTTCACATCATCGTCTTCCCACACTTCGATCGGTGCCGTCAGCCGCGGCGGAACGCCTTCCGGATCTACCGTCCACAGAGAAGAGATGTCCAGGTCCTGGACATTGAACGTGGCATCCGGGCTCTCGAAGTTGCTGTCGCGTGCCCGATCATTGAAATCTGCAGCGAAAGCCTGGCGCAGGTAGGAAGTCATTCCCGAAATACCCGGCGTAGGGTCCTCCGGGTTGAAAACCGGCGGCTCCGCCCGGTTGGGTGGAAAGACCCGCACGAGACTTCCGCGGTCGCCCGGACCGAAAACTTCAATGGGTCCGTCAATCGTCCGGCCGACGGAATTCATACCTGCCGTGGCATAGACAGCTGGCCATTCAACGATGTGGTCGCTGTGCAGATGCGTAAAAAAGATTCCCCGAATCCTGGCCATCGAAGTACCGCCAAAGCCCTCCCCGCCAAGCCCTGCCCGTATGAGATTCATATGCGACCCGTGGCCAAGATCGACCAGATAAACCCGGTCCTCGTACGTAAGCGCTGTTGCAACGCCGGACCGTTCGTCCGTCAGAACAGTGGGACCTCCCGCGGTTCCCAGCAGGACAAGACTGGTCCGGGTGTTCCCGCCAGGTCCGGCAGACGCACTCGTCTGGCTGCTGTTCGCTTCCGGTGCAGAACATCCGGCAAGTGCCAAGCCACCCAGCGCAGCCATCGCTCCGGCTCCGCTGAGGAAGCGCCGCCTCGAGGCCTCCGGAACTTGGTTAAGGGCTTTTCCTACAACATCGCACATCGTGAAACTCTCTTCCCGCCTCCGCAGGCCGCTTTCGGGCAGCACTATCTGGGTGCCTCGGGTGTGGACATCGGCGTCCAGCACGGCCCGTCGGGTCAAGTATGCGGTGAGCCACAGCCGCAGAACGCGGAAGATTCATATACCGCATATCCACCACGGTGATACCGCGCCAACCCCGCCGGGTATCAATGCCATGGATAGCAGCTATCCCAATTACTCACTTCCCCAAATATTCAGGCGCCAGCAGAGTGGTCGTAACAACGTGATCTAAATCACGCAGTTCACCCTTTGACTGTCAATGGAGACCTGATGAGAAGCAGAACTTCGAGCACCAAGGCCTGGGGCGCCCTCTGCGCCCTGTTTATTGCCAGCCTTGCACTGGCATCCTGTAGCTCCTCCCCCGCGGACACCCCCAGCCCGGAAGCCTCCGCCTCGTCGGGCACGGCTTCGGCGGCAGCGTCCGCTCCCGCCGGCGGCACCGAAGCCCTCACCGCAGCATATGAAGGCATCGTCGGAGCCCCGCCCACCGAGTCTGTGGCGGTTCCCGAAGGCCTCTCGGCCTGGGTCGTCTCCTGCGGACAGTCCCAGGTCACCTGTTCCACTCCGGCCCAGGGCGCCGCAGATGCCGCCGAAGCCATCGGTTGGGAGAGCAACATCTGCGACGGCCAGCTCAACCCCAACGGCTGGGCCAACTGCATCCGTCAGGGTGTCGCCGCCAATGCGGATGTCATCTTCGTGATCGGCCAGGACTGCTCCAGCTTCCAGGGTCCGCTCGAGGAAGCCCGCACAGCCGGAATCACCACCGTGGGTGTCGGCGCCAACGACTGCGACGTCGACGGCGGCGAGCCGCTGTTCACCGGCATCACCAAGCAGCTGGAGGGCATGGATAACGAGCAGTGGTGGAACACGCTCGGCGGGCTGCAGGCCGATTGGCTGATCGGACAGACTGACGGCGACCTGAAGCTGCTGGAAGTCACCTTTGCCGACACCCGGTTCGGTCCCTGGATCAGTGACGGCCTGAACGCGGCACTCGAAGACTGCGAAACCTGTGAAGTGGTTGGCACCCTCCAGCTGAGCAACCAGGATGCTGCCAGCGGCGCGATGGCACAGAAGCTCTCCACCGCACTCCTCCAGGCCCCGGATGCGAACGCCATCTCCGTTCCCCTGGACGGCTGGTTTATGGCCGGACTTTCCCAGGCAATCGTCTCCTCCCAGCGCTCTGACGACCTCGCCGTCGTCGGCGCCTTCGGCCAGCGCAGCAACCTGGACCTGATCGCCGCCGGCCAGGGCCAGGACGCCTCGGTGGCCTTCAGCCTGGAATGGAACGGCTGGTCGGGTGTGGATACCGCCCTGCGCCTGCTGGCTGACCAGGAAATCCTGCCGTCCGGCGTCGGAATGCAGGCAATCGATGCGAAGACGAACATGCCGGCAGACGGCGCCGCATTCGCCTACAACCCGGTCATCGACTTCAAGCAGGCCTACCTGGAGGCATGGGGCAAGTAGTGAGCGCAGCAAACAAGTTCCGTCCTCCCGTGTCCGCGGCTTCCGCGGGCACGGGAGGTGCGCGGACCCCACAGACGGCAGCCGCCCTGGCGGCGCAGGGAATCACCAAAACCTTCGCCGGTGCACCGGCCCTGGCCGGAGTGGACCTGACCGTGGAACGCGGCAGCATCCATGCTCTCCTGGGCGGCAACGGCTCCGGCAAATCCACCCTGATCAAATGTCTCGCCGGGGTTTACCAGGCCGACGCCGGAACCATATCCGTGCACGGGGAAAGCGTTCCCGCACGCCAGATGACTCCGCGCCGGGCCCGCGAAGCCGGCCTGCGCTTTGTCCACCAGGACCTTGCGGTGTTCGATTCGCTGACCGTCGCCGAGAACTTTGCGCTGGATTCCGGCTTCCCCACGAACCCGGTTCAGGGCATCCGTTGGCGGGAACTGCGCAGCCGTGCGGATGAACTCCTGGATTTCTACGGCATTTCGGCGCGGGCCAGTGATCCTTTGGGATCCCTCCGCCCGAGCCAGAAAACCATGGTTGCCGTGGCCCGCGCCCTGGCGGATCAGCGGGACAGCGAATTTATTCTGCTGCTGGACGAGCCAACGGCGTCGCTGCCGGAGGACGAATCCCGGGAGCTGATGGCGGCCCTGCGCACCAGGGCAGATCTTGGCCAGACGATCGTTCTGGTGACGCACCGCTTCGGTGAGATAGCCGAAGTCGCTGACGACGTGACGGTGTTCCGGGACGGCTCCGTCGCGGGGCTGGGGCCGGTGGCAGAAATGACCACGCCTGTCATCATCTCGATGATGTCCGGGACCGATCCTTCGCGCCCGCCCGCTCCCGGCACCTCTGCGGCCGGCACCGATACCCGCCCGGCGGCGCCGTCGTCGTCGTCCGATGCCACCGGCACCCCCGTGTTTACGGGCAGCAACCTGACCCGGCATCCGCTGGCGGGAGTGGACCTGACCGTGGCATCGGGGGAAATCGTGGGTCTGGCCGGGCTGGCAGGTTCGGGACGTTCCACTGTGCTCCGCGCCATTTTCGGCGACACCTCCCTCACCTCCGGCAGCATGACCCTGGACGGCTCACCGCACACCCCGTCCTCACCGGCGGACGCCATCCGCTCCGGAATCGCCTTTGTGCCGGAAGACCGCCACCGCGACGCCGCGTTCCTGGACCTTGCGGTGCGGGAGAATGCGTCCGCCACCGTGATCGGACGGTATTGGCGCAGGCTCGTCATGAACCTGCGGCTGGAACGGTCCGACACCGAGCAGCTCATCACCGAGCACTCCGTCCGGACGGACGGACCGGAAGCTCCGATCGGCCGTTTGTCCGGCGGCAACCAGCAAAAGGTGATCCTCGCCCGCTGGCTGCGCCGGAACCCCAGGCTGCTCCTGCTGGATGAACCGACCCAGGGGGTGGATGTGATGTCGCGGCAGGACATCTACCGCACCCTGCGCGGCTTGACCGGGCAGGGCTGCGGAATTCTGGTGGCTTCCAGCGACCTGGATGAACTCGTCGAACTCTGCGACCGCGTGCTGGTCCTGGTTGATGGCCGGATCACCGCAGAGTTCAGCCCCGATCAAGCCGGGCGCGGCGAACTGGCAACGGCCGTGATGTCCGCAGCCCCTGCCCGCCCTGCCCCTCACGAAGGATCTCAAAACTGATGGACGCCACCCACACGCCCCCGGCCCAGTCCCCCGAAACCCGGCAGGTCCCACACCCCGGTGCTGCGGAAAATTCCCGTCCCGCACCGGACCGGCGCAGGTCAGCCCGCACCCCGCTGGGCTCGCAGCTTGAACGGTTCGCCCTGCCCCTGCTGCTGGTCCTGATCATCGTGTTCTTCGGTGTCTTTCCGGCCAGTTCCGCCCTGTTCCTCAGCACGGCCAACGTCTCGGTGGTCCTGGCCAACCAGTCCGTGGTGACGCTGGTCGCCGTCGCCCTGATCTTTCCCCTAGTAGCCGGCCACTTCGACTTCTCCGTGGGCGGCATCGCCGTGATGAGCAGCGTGGTCACTGCCGCCGCGATGGCACATTTTTCGCTTCCACTGTGGGTTTCCTGCCTGCTGGGGGTGGCCGCGGCCGCGGTGGTGGGCGCCGTGAACGGACTGCTGGTTGCCCGGTTCAAAATGAACGCGTTTGTCTCCACCTTGGGCATGGCTACGCTGCTGGGCGGACTCATCCAGTGGTACACCGGTGGACTGGCGATTATCGGTGTCGATCCGGCCTTCACCACCTTCGGCAGCAGCACCTGGCTGGGCCTGCCCCGGGTGGTGTTCGTCGTCGCGGTTTTGGTGTTCCTGGCCTGGTACCTGCTCACCCACACCCCCTTCGGCCGTTCGCTGTACGCCATTGGCTCCAACAACCGCGCGGCAGTGCTGGTGGGCCTGCCGCTGCGCCGGTACACCCAGACGGCCTTCATCCTTTCCGGCACATTGGCCGGACTAGCGGGAGTAATTCTGGCGGCACGCACCGGCGGAGCCAACGCGGACAACGGCACCTACCTGCTGTTCCCCGCACTGGCTGCTGTCTTCCTGGGCGCGACGGCGATCCTGCCCGGCCGCTTCAACGTGGTCGGCACCGTCTTCGGGGTGCTGTTTGTGGCCGTCAGCGTCAGCGGACTGACCTTGAGCGGCGCGGCGAACTGGGTGGACCAGGTGTTCAACGGCGCGGCGCTGCTCGTCGCCGTCGGGCTCTCCAGCTACCTTGGCCGGCGCAGGTCCGGGCAGGGAACGTAACTGGCTGCCCGGATCAGTCCGGTCCCGCCCACCGGCGCAACACTGGAGGGACCCGGCAGCTGCTCACCTAAGCTGGCAGACATGAAGTCCATCGATCTGAACCTGCTGCCGACACTTCAGATCCTGCTCCGGCTGCGCAACGTTTCCCGGACCGCGGAACATCTGCAGCTCAGCCAGCCGGCTACCAGTGCTGCGCTCTCGCGGCTGCGCCGGTATTTCGACGACGAGCTGCTGGTCCGCTCCGGCAGGCACTACGAGCTGACGCCGCTGGCCCAGGACCTGGTTCCCCTGGTGGATGAGGCGCTGCTGAGCCTGGACCGGGTCACCGGCATCCGGAACCGGTTCGAACCGGCAACCAGCGACCGCGAATTCGTCATCGCTGCCTCGGACTATGTTGCCGCCATGGTGGCCGAGCCGCTGCGCCGGATCCTGCAGCTTGAGGCGCCGGGGGTCAGCGTGGACATCATCCCCACCTCCATGGTGCGGGTGGACCAGTCCGACTTCACCCGCTGGGACCTGATTGTGGGCCCCACCGGGTACTCCTTCCCCGGCAGCAAAAAAGCAGTGTTCCGCGACAGTTTTGTGGCCGTGGTGGATTCCGGGAACCCGGTCCTGGACCGGGACCCGCTGCACGCAGCGGATCTGGGCGGACTGCCGCACGCGGTGGGCTACTTCGGGGAGTCCATCAAGACCCCGGCGGACCTCTTCTGGGAAACTCTGGGGATTGAGCGGAAGGTCGCCGCGCATGTCTCCGGACTGCTGGCCCTGCCGCTGCTGGTCGAGGGGACGGATCTGGTGGCTCTGCTGCCCAAAATGCTTGCCCTGAAAGCGCAGCGCGGAGCGAACATCTCCCTGATCGAGTTCCCGGTGGAATCCGAACCTGTGCTGGTCGAAGCCATGTTCTGGCATCCCAGCCGCACCGAAGATCCAGCCAACCTGTGGCTCCGTTCGGTGGTCCAGCGGGCCTGCGCGCAGCTGCACGAAAACCTGGAGATCTCCCACCGGGAGAGGTCAGTCATTCGTTCCGCGACTATCGACGGCGTCGATACCCGGTAGATCAAAAACGGCGTTCACCGGATGCCTGACTGCTGGCAGAGTTGCGCACATGACCGATTTTCTGCGTTCCGGCAGACCGGAACGCCGTGGCCGCCTGACCGGTAAAACCGCCATCATCACCGGTACCGGCAGCGGTCAGGGCCGCGCCGCGGCTCTGGCCTTCGCTGCGGAAGGCGCCGTCGTTATCGGCTGCGATATTGACGCCGACGGCGCCGAAGAGACCGTCCGGCGGGTGAACCAGGCAGGCGGCCGGATGAGCAGCACCCACCCGGTGGACCTCACCAGTGAGGACGCCGTGGCCGCCTGGGCCGCGCAGGTCTCCACGGAGTACCCGGCCGTGGACATTCTGTACGCCAATGCGGCGGCCACCCGGTTCGCACCGGTCGAGGATCTCACGTTCGCCGATTGGAAATGGAACGTTGCCCACGAGATGGATGTGGTGTTCCTGCCGGTCAGATACTTCTGGAGGAACCTTGCGTCCTCCGGGAACGCCGCGGTTGTCCTGGTCGGCTCCACTGCAGGAGTCACCGGGTCCGTGACCAACGGCCGGTTGGCGCACACCGCCACCAAGGGCGCCGTCGTCGCCATGACCAAACAGCTTGCGGCGGAAGGCGCACCGCTGGGCATCCGGGTCAACACCGTCAGCCCCGGCATGATCCGCACGCCCGCCACCGAGGGGGACCTGCTCAGTGCAGACCATCCGATGAACGCAATCGCCGGGCACATTCCGCTGGGCCGCATCGGCTCCCCGGAGGAGGTTGCCAGCTGTGCGCTGTTTCTCGCCTCGGATGAGGCCTCCTACGTCACCGGGGCAAACCTGATGGTCGACGGCGGCTGGTCGGCAGTGCTGCCCGGCTGACGCCGGGCGGCCTTGGGGTTCAGCGACCCTCTACCAGTTCAGCGCAGCGCGTCCGAGATGGACTTCGCACCGCCATGGGAGGTCTGGCCGCCGTCGACCGGGATTTCAGCTCCGGTGACGTAGGAGGAGAGCGGGCTGAGCAGGAACGCCACCACCTGTGCCACCTCTTCGGGCTGCCCGGTGCGGCCCAGCGGGGTTTCGGCCAGGTTCGCTTCGCGGAACGCCGGCTTGGCGCTGGCTGTCATGGGCGTCTCGATGAAACCGGGGTGGACCATATTCACCCGGATGCCGCGCGGCCCCAGCTCCGCCGCTGCCACCTTGGACACTCCGCGGAGCGCCCATTTGCTGGCGGTGTAGGCCAGCGGATAGTGCGCGGTCAGGCCGGCGGCGGACCCCACGTTAACAATTGAGCCGCCGGTTTCCATCAGCGGAGCCAGCGCCTGGATTCCCAGCAGCGCTCCGGCAACGTTAACGTCGTAGACCCGGTGCAGATCCGCCGGGGACAGTTCCCCCAGCCGTTTGCGTTCGGTGATGCCCGCGTTATTCACCAGGCCGTCCACCCGGCCGTACTTCGCCCGCAGGTGCCCGGCGAGCGCCGCCCACCCGGCTTCATCGGCCACATCCAGCTGGTGGTAGTCCAGTGTGCCGGGTCCCGGTGAGGGTGCGGCGGCCAGCCCGGCAGCCAGGTCGGTGGCCACCATGCGGGCCCCGTAAGCGTGCAGCAGCCGCACGGCAGCTGCACCCTGTCCCTGCGCAGCACCGGTGACCACAACAACCCGGCCGTCCAGGCCGAAAGGGTTGGGCCGGACGGCCGGATGCAGCGGGTCGGATGGGTTCACTGACCAGCCACCGCGGCGGCGTAGTTCCGCTGCAGCCGCGGCCGGGGGCGTGCCCGGACCAGCGTCTGGGCCTCACGGCGGGCGCCGATGGTGTTGGTGATACTGCCGATTCCCTCCACTGTCATGGTGACGGTATCGCCGGTCTGCAGCGGCGGCGGCGTCTGCTCGCCGTTGCGTCCCCACAACTCGGCCAGGCAGCCGCTGCCGCAGGTGCCGGAACCCAGGACGTCGCCCGGGACCACGCGCGAGTCCTGCGAGGCGTAGGCCACCAGCTCGGCAAACGGCCAGCCCATGTTGGAAAGCAGGTCCTCCCCGATCTGGACCCCGTTGACCTCCACCCTCATCCCCAGGCCCAGGAACCCCTCGGCGTCGTGCCGGTCCGCGAATTCATCAGCGGTCACGATCCACGGGCCCAGCGTGCCGGCAAAGTCCTTGCCCTTGCACGGGCCCAGGCTGACCTTCATTTCGCGGCGCTGCAGGTCACGGGCGGACCAGTCGTTAAAGATGGTGTACCCGAAGATGTGCCGGTGTGCTTCCTCCACGGTGAGGTTGCTGCCGGAGCTTCCCGGCACGTGGCCGATGACGGCCGCCACCTCAGTCTCGAAGTCCAGCTGGCTGCAGCCGGCGGGGATGGGAATGTCCTCGCCCGTGGCCCGGATGGTGTGCGGGTTGGTGAAGTAGAAGGTGGGCGCCTGGTACCACTCCTCCACTACCCCGGCTGCACCATCGATGCTGATCCGCATGCCCTCCACATGTTCTTCGAACGCCACGAAATCGCGGATGGTGCCGGGAACCAGCGGCGCCAGCAGCACGACGGCGGAAAGCGGCTTGGGTGCACTGTCGCCGGAGCCCGCAGCGCTGCCGGCTGCGGCGTCGGAGCCTGCGACGGTGCGCTCGGCGATCCGCAAGGTTTCCTCCAGCCCAGCGGCCAGCAGATCGTTGGTCGTCTGCCCGTCAGGAAGCGGGTACGCACGGTCCCCGTGGATAAAGCCGGAGCGGACCTCGCCGTCGTCATTCCAGCGGGCAATCTTGACCATGGTGTTTCCTTTCCTGCCCGGCTCAGGAAGCCGGGGTGTGTTCAGCGGCCAGTCCGGCGCGGATGCCGAGGGCTGCGGCGTTGCCGGCGAGGATGAGGTGCTCGTCCTCGCCGGTCAGGCCGGCTGCGCGGACTTCACCCACCGGGTCTTCCGTGCCCATGTCGAACGGGTAGTCGGAGCCGAGCAGAACCCGGTCCGTCCCGGCAGCGTCAGCCAGCATCCGGAGTTCGGACGGGCTGTGGATGAGCGAGTCGAACCAGATCTTCCGTAGGTAGGACGACGGCGGTGCGGCGCATCCGCGCGCTTCCGGACGGACCTTCCAGGCACGGTCAGAGCGTCCGAGCGTGGTGGGCAGATAGCCGCCGCCATGGGCGGCAATCAGTTTGAGGCCGGGGTACCGGTCCAGGACCCCGGCGAAAATCAGGTGGGACAGTGCCACCGCGTTTTCCGCCGGTTGGGCCACGGTGTTGGAAAGGTAGAACCGGTCCAGCCGTTCATCGAGCGAGCATCCGAAGGGATGCAGGAAAACAATCGCCCCAAGTTCTTCGGCGCGTGCCCAGAACGGCTCGAGCCGCGGGTCAGAGAGCTCCACCGTTCCGGCATTCGGTCCGGCACCACTATGGGAACCTGCGCCCGGGGCGTAGGACCCCAGTTCCACACCGAGCAGCCCGCACTCCAGCACCGCGTGTTCCAGGGCAGCCACCATCAGGTCCGGGTGCTGCAGCGGAACCAGTCCCAGCCCTTCCAGCCGGTCCGGAGCGGCAGCCACCAGTTCCTGCACAGCCGTATTGGCGCGGCGGGCAATGTCCGTGGCGAGCTCCGGTTCCGCAAAGTAGTAATAGTGCGACGGCGACGGCGAGACCAGCTGCACGTCAACGCCGGCAGCATCCATATCGGCCAGCCGGCGGGATAGATCCACCAGCTGCGGCCAGCGCTGCTTGATCATGGCTCCGGAGGCCGCGAGTGACTCCGGGCCCTGGCGGCGGGCATCCAGCGCCTGCGCGGCGGCAAAGTCCGCCGGCGCGGACTCCGCGGCGTACTGCGCCAGCGCGGGCAGCAGGACGTGGGCGTGGACATCAACCACCGGGGACTGCTGAGACGTTGGTTGAAGCTGTGGCGCTGGCTGGGATTGTGTCGTTGGCTGGGATTGTGTCGTTGGCTGGGACTGAGTCGCTGGCTGGGACTGAGTCGCTGACTGGGACTGAGTCGCTGACTGAAACTGAGGCACGGGAGCAGACTGTGTATCGGTCATGCCGGAGAGCTCACCGTTGCGGCAACCTTGCCCATCAGACCCGGTACATCGGCGTCCCGGATCTGCCCGTCCAGCATCCACTGGCCCAGCTGGACCGAGCTTTCAACGACAACCCGGGCGCGTTCCAGCCGGCGTTCGGTGAACTCTTCCCACAGCGAGTCGTCCAGCCGCTCATGCTCCACCAGCAGTTCTGCGAGTACGGCACCGTCTTCCACGGCCATGGCAGCACCCTGGGCGATAGTGGGAGGGCAGCTGTGGGCGGCGTCGCCAATGATCACTGCCCGGCCGCGGTTCCACGGCCCATCCACAAAGTGCTTGGTGAACCGGGTGTAGTTAACCCGGGCGCTGTGGTCCAGGCTGGTCTGGATCTCCTTCCACGGACCGCCGTAGGCCGCGGCAAGACCGGCCATAATCCGGGGCCCGTCTTCCACGCTGCGTTCCTGGGCATTTTCCACCAGGTAGGCATACATGGTGTCCTGACCGGTGGGACAGTAACCGGCAATGAAGCAGGGGCCGCCGTACACCAGGTCCGTGCGGACCACGTCTGCGGGGCGCTCCACGAATGCCCGCCAGATACCCATCCCGGTGGGTTCCGGCGCCACCTCAATTCCAATGGCGGTGCGCACCACCGAGTGGAGTCCGTCCGCGCCGATCAGCAGGTCATAGCTGAGCCGGTCGCCGTCGTCGGTAATGACGGTGACCGAACCGCTGTCCTGCTCCACACCCTTGACCGTCCGGCCATAGCTGATCCGCGCTCCGGCGCTCTCGGCGCGGCGGCGGAGTGCATCGGCCAGGTCCGGGCGGTACATGCCCAGCGTCGCGGGCAGGTCCGCACCGCCCGTGCGGGCATCATCCATCACCGCCAGTACCGTTCCGGCCGGATCCGGGGCACGCAGGCCCAGCTCGCTGAAGGCGAAGCCCTTTGCCGCGATTTCGTCCCAGATGCCGAGCTGCCGGAAGATCCGCAGGGCGTTCCCCTGCAAGGTGATGCCGGAGCCCAGCGGAGAGGGACCATCCGCCTTTTCCAGGATTTCGACGTCGACGCCGGCGTCAGCCAGCAGCGCGGCCGCCGTCAATCCTGCCGCGCCCGAGCCGACGATGCCTACCTTGCTCACAGCTGCCATGGTGCAAACTCCTTTGTTTTCAGTCCGGCGGATTATTTGACGGCAATGGGGTTGACCGGCGATCCGACTGCCCCGGTGATGGGCAGCGGTGCGGCGGTCAGCAGAAAGTCGTACTGGCCATCAGCGGCACAGGACGCGGCGAGCTCTTCCGGGTCCCACATTTCGCCGAGGAACAGCCCCAGGTTCGGGATGGCGATCTGATGCAGCGGCTGGAATGCGGTGTCGAATTCGTTCGGCCGGACCTCGAAGCCCCATGTGTCCGTCGCGATCCCGGCAATTTCACTGCGGTGCAGCCAGGGCGCGGTGGTGAAGGAGAGCCCTGGTGCGGCTCCGCCGGCGTAGTCACCCCAGCCTTCCCGCAGCGTACGGGCATACTGGCCGGTGCGCAGCACTATGACATCCCCGCGGCGGACCGCTGAGCTGGCTCCCTGTTTTTGAATCGTTGCCTCAAGGTGTTCAGCGGTGATCGCGAACCCGTCCGGCAGCTCGCCGTCGCCGTTGCCCAGTTCAGGTCCCAGCGCACGGCCGACGTCGAGCAGCACGCCCCGGGTGACGATCCGCGAGGCCGCGGTCTGGATGCCGGTGACCTGGTCTCCCTCGCTGGTTACCACCTGGCCGGCGCGGCGGCCGTTCCAGGCCTTGCCGCGGTCGAAGATGTGGCCCAGCCCGTCCCATTGGGTGGAGCACTGCAGCGGCATCGAGATGACGTCATCCGCGCCGCCAATGCCGTGCGGGAAACCCTGGTCGCCGAATTCCGCGTCTGTGCCGGTATCGGTCATGGTGTGCACCGGGTTAGTACGGCGGCGCCAGCCCTTCTGCGGCCCGTTGGTGTCAAAAGGCTGGGAGAGGGAAAAGGTCTGGCCGGAGCGGACCAGCCGGGCTGCCTCGACGCGCTTGGCCTCGTCGATGAAGTTCAGCGTGCCCAGCACGTCGTCCGGACCCCACCGGCCCCAGTTGTTGTGCGCGGCAGCCATGGCTTCGATGCTGGCCAGGGGGTTACTGCGCTGGATCACCGTCTCGCCGGCCTGGTCCTGGATTTCGGTCACTGGGCCACCTCGTCCTTGCAGCGGACCAGCTGCGTGCCGAGTCCGGTGATCTCGCCTTCCATCACGTCGCCGTCGCGGAGCAACCGGCCCCAGTGCGCGCCGTTGCCGGCCGGGCTGCCGGTCAGGATGAGGTCCCCGGGCAGCAGCGGCATCTGCTGCGAGGCGTGGGACACCAGCTGGGCGACGGTGAAGATCATGTCCGACGTCGACTCGTCCTGCATGGTTTCGCCGTTGAGCCGGAGGGTGACCTTCAGATCCTGCGGGTCCTCAACGAACTTCGCCGGCAGCACCAGCGGTCCGGTCGGCAGGAAGCCCGGGGCGTTTTTGGCCCGGAACCAGTCGCTGCCAATCGCGGGCATGTCCTTCCGGAAAACGAACTCCCGGGTGGTGATGTCATTGACCATCGTGTAGCCGAAAACGTGGTCGAGGGCTTCCTCCGGGCTGACCCGGAAGGCGCGGCTGCCGATGACGGCGGCAACTTCCAGTTCCCAGTCGTGGCTCCGGCCGGAGGCGGGCAGGATCAGGTCCTCGGTGGCTGAAGCCATGGCTGTCGGCAGCCCGATGAAGAAGTAGGGTGTGCCCTCGGCTGCCCGCTTGTCCATGATCTCGGCGGTCCGTTCGCGGATTTCCTCATCGGTTCCGCCGCCGTCGCGGTGCGCCACCGCCAGGTCAATCACGTGCTTGCGGTAGTTGGCGCCGGCCTGCAGGATCTGCTGCGGACGCAGCGGGACCAGTACCTTCAGTTCCGTGAAATCGAGCCAGCCCTCCGCGCCGGTGCCGGCCTGTCCGGCCTCTCCCGCGAGCCGGTCCAGCTGAGGCTCAGCCGTGTCCCAGTGTTCAATGATGGTTTCAATGCTGACCGGTGTGCCACCGGGCAGTGCCAGGTTCTCCGCTGTCAGCGGCAGGACGCGGCCGCCGGTTTCCAGGCCGGTCCGGGACTCCCCGGTGGCGGGGTCGGCGAACGTAATCAGTGCGTAGGTCATCGGTTTAGCCCCGGCCCTGCTCGGCGTACGGGTTGAGCAGCGCCTGCTTCATTTCTTCCGATGCACCTTCTTCGGTGGCGGTAAACCCTTCCGCGGGCGGGAAGGACTCGGTCATCGAGTGCGGCATGGCACCGTTGCGGTAGAAGTTGTTGGAGCCTTCGGACGGCTTCCAGGTCTTGGCTTCCCAGTCCGGCACGTAGTTGCGGTAGCCGCCGGAGTTCAGCTCCACCCGCAGGGTGCTCGGCTCACGGAAGTACAGGAAGTTCTGTTCGCCGATGCCGTGGATGGAGGGACCGTATTCCATCGGGGTGCCGTTTTCCATCATCACGTCAGCGGTCCGCAGCAGGTCTTCATGCGTATCAACCCAGAACGCGATGTGGTTGACGCGGCCGGCACGGTCTGAGGTGTCCAGGACAACTCCGAGGTCGTGGGACTTCTCGTTGGTGGTCAGCACGGAGAACACAGTGATCGGAGCCTCGTCCAGATCGGTGAACGCCATGATGCGGAAGCCCAGCGCCCGGTTGTACCAGTCGGCGAAGCCGCGCACGTCGCTGGTGGCCACGGTGACGTGGTCCAGGAAGCGGGGTGCCGCGGCGTGGCTGCTGCGGCGTTCCGGGCGGTCCGGGTAGACCGATTCGAAGCCGGGCTCCGCCACATACTTCTCCACCTCGTAGAACAGCTTCATCGAGTGTCCGTAGGGGCCGGTGAACTGGTAGGCCTTGCCGTGGGCATGTCCGCCGGGGACCCATTCGCCCTGGACGCCGGCAGCTTCGATGCTTGCCGCCGCAGCGTCGAGTGCCTCGGCGGAAGCGGTGCGCCAGGCCATGTTCGCCAGCGACGGTTCGTCCCCGTGGCGCACTACCAGGCTGTAGCGGTAGTGATCGCCCCAGCAGCGCAGGTAGGACGCGCCGTCAATGGAATCGACCAGCCGCATGCCGAATTTCTCCACGTAGAAACGGGTGGACGCTTCGACGTCGGGGGTGGTGATTTCCAGATGTGCCAGGTGGGAGAGGAGTTTGTCCACGGGAAATTCTCGCCTTCGAGTAGTTGCCAAGTTGATCTAAGACAACTGTGGCCTGTGTCACCTATTCAAGGAAGGCGTATTTTTTGATGCCAGGTATCCGCATCATCGATACCGGGAGCTACTTCAGCAGCCTCGACATCCTCCGGTCCGCGAGCAGCTTCCCGTTGGTCTGGCAGGTCGGGCAGTACTGCAGTGAGGAGTCGGCAAAGGACACCTCCCGGACGGTGTCGCCGCAGACCGGGCAGAGTTCGCCGGTCCGGCCATGGACATTCATTGCCCGCCGTTTGGAATCCTTCAGCTCGGCAGCCGGGCGTCCGCTGGCGTTAGCCATGGCCGATTCCAGCACTGCCCGCATGGCTTCGAATAAGCGCTGGACTTCCTCCGGTTTCAGCTTGGCGGCATTGGCGAAGGGGGAAAGATGCGCAGCGTGCAGGATTTCGTCGCTGTAGGCGTTCCCGACGCCGGCGATCACCGACTGGTCCCGCAGCAGGCCCTTGATCTGGCCCCGGTGCGCGGCAACCAGCCCGGCGAAGGTGTCGAAGTCGACGTCGAACGCTTCCGGTCCCAGCCGGGCAATACCGGGAACTTCACTGGGATCCCGGACCAGGTAAACCGCCAGCGATTTTTTGGTGCCGGCCTCGGTGAGGTCGAACCCAGGTTCCTTGTCCGCGTCGCCGGCGAACCGGACCCGCAGAGCCATGGCCCCCTTGCCCGGCCGCAGCCGCCCGGGCTTCAGTCCATCAGACCAGCGCAGCCAGCCCGCCTTGGCGAGGTGCATCACCAGATGCACTCCGCCGGCAGTGATGATCAGGAACTTTCCGCGGCGCTCGACGGCGGTCACCGGACCGGCCTTCAAAGCATCCAGCGGCACCTCGGCGGTCTTCAGAACCGAGAAGGACAGCACCTCGACGTCGGAAATGACCGCTGGCGGGGCGTCGTCCGGGATGAGCTTGGTCCGCAGGAAGTCGGCGAGTCCCTGCACCTCGGGCATCTCAGGCATGGCTACACCCTAAACGCTGCGGTGGGGCCCAGGGCAGGGTTCGCGGTGCGGGACGCTAGGAGACCAGCCGTCCGCACCCGAGACGATCTGCGGGATCCAAGCCCGGCTCGGGCTGGCGGACCTCCGCCCACACCTCGTCAAGGGAGAGCCCCAGGACTTCGGCGAGCGCCGCGATGGTCGGGAAGGACGGCGTTGCCACGCGGCCGGATTCGATCTTCCGCAGCGTTTCCGGGGAGATCCCGGCATCCAGGGCTGTTTCGAGCATCGTGCGCCCAGCTCTGGCACGGCGCAGCAGGGCCCCTAAACGCTGTCCGCGCTGGACCTCTTCTGCTGTAAGCGGCAGTCTGACCATAGCGCCCACTCTACCGGGATAATATGGCCGGTATAGTTATTGGAAACCGGGAAGGCACCGCATGATCGAAATCTTGAATCCAGCCGAAGTAGCCAAGGCACGCGTCACGGGCGCCCTGGTTGCTGACATCCTGCAGTCCCTCAAGCAGCGGGCGGTGGTCGGGACGAATCTCCTGGACATCGACGGCTGGGCCAAAGAGATGATCCACGACGCCGGCGCCACCTCCTGCTACGTCGACTACGAGCCGTCTTTCGGCCGGGGTCCGTTCGGCCACTACATCTGCACAGCTGTGAACGACGCCGTGCTCCACGGACTGCCCCATGACTACACCCTGGCCGACGGCGACCTGCTGTCCCTTGACCTCGCGGTCCTGAAGGGCGGCATCGCGGCAGACTCGGCCATCAGCTTCGTCGTCGGAGATACGCAGCCGGCGGAGAGCATCGCCTTGATCAGCGCGACCGAACGCGCCCTGGCCGCGGGCATCGCTGCCGCCAAGCCGGGAGCCCGGATCGGGGATCTTTCCTATGCCATTGGCTCGGTCCTGGCCGAGGCAGGCTACCCCATCAACACCGAGTTCGGCGGGCACGGCATCGGCTCCACCATGCACCAGGACCCGCACGTGCCGAACACCGGACGGCCCGGCCGGGGCTACGAGCTGCGCCCGGGACTGCTGCTCGCCCTGGAACCGTGGGTCATGGCGGATACCGCCACGCTCGCCATGGACCCGGATGGATGGACGCTCCGCAGCGCCACCGGCGCCCGGAGCGCGCACAGCGAGCACACCATTGCCATCACGGAGGACGGCGCGGAGATCCTCACTTTGCCGTCCCAGTAGCCTGCCGTCCGGGCAAATCCAGGGGGCTCAGTCTCCCGAGTGCGCCTGGAGGAACGAATACACCTCGGTCTCATCCACACCGGGGAACGCGCCCGGGGGCAGCGCCGCGAGCAGGTGCGAGTGGGCCCGGGCGCTCGGCCAGGCCATCCCCGACCATTCCGAAGCCAGCTCCGGCGGCGGTGTGCGGCAGCAGTCCGGATCCGGGCAGCGGGACTTGGACCGCTCGGTGGTGTCCCGGCCGCGGAACCACTTCACGTGCGCGTACGGCACCCCAATGCTCAGGGAAAAGAGTCCGCCGGAGCTGCGCTCAGTCCGTGCCGTGCACCAGAAGGTGCCGGCCGGGGTGTCCGTGTACTGGTTGTAGGCACTGAACTTATCCGGCACGGAGAACACTTCGCGGCTGGTCCAGTACCGGCAGATCGGCTGGCCCTCGATGGCACCGGTGTGATCGGAAGGAAACGTCACGCCGTCGTTCTCATAGGCCTTGTAGACAATGCCGCTCTCGTGCACCTTCTGGAAGTGCGTCCGGATGTCCAAATGCCGGGTGGCCAGGTTGGTGAAGCGGTGCGCGGCGGTCTCATAGGAGACGGCGAAGGCGTCCCGGATGTCCTCGACGGCGATTTCCTTGGCGGCCTTGGCCCGCTGCAGGAACTCCACCGTGGCCTTTTCCGGCAGCAGCAGCGCGGCGGCAAAATAGTTAGTGGCCACCCGCTGGCTGAGGAACTCGCCGTAGCTGCGCGGCGTCTGGTGATCCAGGACAAAGTGCCCCAGCGCCTGCAGCAGCACCGAGCGGGGATCGTGCTCCGAGCGCTGTGACTGGGTGAGGTAGATCCGCTTGTTCTTCAGGTCCGTGACGGAGCGGGTGGAGTGCGGCAGGTCGGAGACGTGGTGCAGGCTGAAGCCCAGGTGCGCGGCGATGTCCGCAATCACGTGCTGGGACAGCGGCCCGGTGGTATGGCCCACCGAGTCCAGGACCTGCTGGGCCGCCTGCTCATATTCCGAGAAGTAGTTGTCCCGCTCCCGCATCATGGCCCGCAGCTCGCCGTTCGCCCGCCGGGCCTCCTCCGGCGTGGCCACCTGTTCATTGAGCCGGCGCTCCAGTTCGGACTGCAGGCCCACCAGGGACTCGAGCACATCCAGGGGCAAACGCGAAGAAACGCGAACCTTCGGCAGGCCCAGGGACTGATAGAGCGGGCCGCGCTGGGCGCGTTCCAGTTCGATTTCCAGGGCTGCCCGGCGGCTCGGCGGCTCCGCCCCCAGCAGCTGGTCGATGCTCACATCCAGTGCCTTGGCCAGGGACTGCAAAAGCCCCAGTTTCGGCTCCCGCTTGCCGTTTTCAATCAGCGACAGCTGGGATGCCACGGTCCCGACGGCGCCCCCCAGGTCATCAAGCGTCATCCCCTTGCTCTTGCGCAGGTGACGCACCCGGCGGCCCAGGCTGATGACGTCCAGGGCGGGCTCCGCACCGCCGTCGTCCTCTGTTCTGCCGGCGGGAACGGGCCGGTTCCATGTTGCGCTGGTCACAAATTCACAATAAGCGAAGAAGTGCATTTCTTTCCAGAGAAAACCCCTAGAAAGGGGGTTGTTATTGCCGGAGTGTTGATTCCACAGCAAGGAAGCACCGGATTCACCTAGCCCGGAGCTCGCACCGCAACCCCGAGGAGACCAACGGCCATGACGCAGGAACAGAGCAACGCAGCACGCACCGCCGAGCAGCTCGCCCAGGAATGGGCCACCGATCCCCGCTGGGACGGCATCGAGCGCGACTACACCGCCGAGGACGTCGTCAAGCTCCGGGGCCGGGTCCAGGAAGAGCACACCCTGGCCCGCCGCGGCGCGGAAAAGCTCTGGGACCAGGTGCGCAACGCCGGCGACGAGGGCTACACCAACGCGCTGGGTGCCCTCACCGGCAACCAGGCCGTGCAGCAGGTCAAGGCCGGGCTGAAGGCCATCTACCTCTCCGGCTGGCAGGTGGCAGCGGATGCGAACAACTCCGGCCACACCTACCCGGACCAGTCGCTCTACCCGGCCAACTCGGTGCCCACCGTGGTCCGCCGGATCAACAACGCCCTGCTCCGCGCGGACCAGATCGAGTTCGCCGAAGGCATCCAGACCGTCGACGACTACCTGGTGCCGATCGTGGCCGACGCCGAAGCCGGCTTCGGCGGCCCGCTGAACGCCTACGAATTGATGAAGTCCATGATCCAGGCCGGCGCCGCCGGCGTTCACTGGGAAGATCAGCTCGCCTCGGAGAAGAAGTGCGGCCACCTCGGCGGCAAGGTGCTCATCCCCACCAGCCAGCACATCCGCACCCTGAACGCTGCCCGCCTGGCAGCCGACGTCGCCGGCACACCCACCGTGGTGATCGCCCGCACCGATGCCGAGGCGGCCACCCTGATCACGTCCGACGTCGATGAGCGGGACCAGGAATTCATCACGGGCGAACGGACCGCGGAAGGCTTCTACAAGGTCCGCAACGGCATTGAGCCCTGCATTGCCCGGGCCAAGGCCTACGCACCGTACTCCGACCTGATCTGGATGGAGACCGGAACCCCGGACCTGGAGCTTGCCCGCAAGTTCTCCGAGGCCGTCCGCTCCGAGTTCCCGGACCAGATGCTCGCCTACAACTGCTCGCCGTCGTTCAACTGGAAGAAGCACCTGGACGATGACACCATCGCCAAGTTCCAGCGCGAACTCGGCGCCATGGGCTTCAAGTTCCAGTTCATCACCCTGGCCGGCTTCCACGCCCTGAACTACTCCATGTTCGACCTTGCCCACGGCTACGCCCGCAACGGCATGAGCGCCTACGTGGAGCTGCAGGAGCGCGAGTTCGGTTCCGAAAACCGCGGCTACACCGCCACCAAGCACCAGCGCGAAGTCGGCACCGGCTACTTCGACGCCATCGCCACCGCCCTGAACCCCGGGGGCAGCACGCTGGCGCTGGCCGGTTCCACCGAAACCGCCCAGTTCCACTAAAGAACAACCGGCCTGTCCGGGCGCTGCGGCTTACCCGCGGCGCCCGGACCCGGCCAGTACCCCAGAGTTTTGACACCCCGCCAAGGAGCCCGCCATGAACGACCCCATCACCCTGAACGGCATTTCCCTCACTGCCTCGCCGGTCCGGCGCCAGGAGGAAATCCTCACCCCGCAGGCCCTGGACTTCGTCAAGGCGCTGCACCAGGCCACCCACACCCGCCGCCAGGAACTGCTCCAGGACCGCCAGGCCCGCCGGAAGCAGATTGCCAACGGCGCCGACCCGGCGTTCCTGCCCGAAACCCGGCACATCCGCGAAGATGACTCCTGGCGCGTGGCTCCCACCGCCCCGGGCCTGGAAGACCGGCGAGTGGAAATCACCGGTCCGGTGGACCGGAAAATGAGCATCAACGCCCTGAACTCCGGCGCCAAGGTCTGGCTGGCGGACATGGAAGACTCCTCCACGCCGTCGTGGTCCAACGTGATCAACGGGCAGCTGAACCTCCGCGATGCCCTGGACAACCGGCTCACCTTCACCTCCCCCGAGGGCAAGGACTACCGGGTCACCGGCTCAACGCTGACCGAGCTGCCCACCATTGTGGTCCGGCCCCGCGGCTGGCACCTGCCGGAGAAGCACATGCTGGTGAACAACACCCCGATCGCCGGCGGGATCGTGGACTTCGGCCTGTACTTCTTCCACAACGCGCACCGGCTCATCGCCGAAGGCCGCGGCCCGTACTTCTACCTGCCAAAGATCGAGAACCACCTCGAGGCCCGGCTGTGGAATGACATTTTCATCCTGGCCCAGGATCTGCTCGGCATCCCGCAGGGCACCATCCGCGCCACTGTGCTGATCGAGACGATCACCGCCGCGTTCGAGATGGAGGAAATCCTCTACGAACTGCGCGACCACGCCGCCGGACTGAACGCCGGGCGCTGGGACTACATTTTCTCGGTGATCAAGAACTTCCGCACCCGCGGGCCGCGCTTTATCCTCCCGGACCGCAACTTGGTGACCATGACGGCCCCGTTCATGCGCTCCTACACCGAGCAGCTGGTCCGGGCCTGCCACCGCCGCGGCGCCCATGCGATCGGCGGCATGGCCGCCTTCATCCCCAACCGCAGGGACAAGGCAGCGAACGACGTCGCCCTGGAGCGGGTGCGCGCAGACAAGACCCGCGAAGCCGGAGACGGTTTTGACGGTTCCTGGGTGGCGCATCCGGATCTGGTGCCCGTGGCCCTAGAGGTGTTCGACGGCGTCCTCGGCGACCGCCCGAACCAGCGCGAACGCCTTCGTGAGGACGTGGTTCCGAATGACAAGGACCTGCTGAACATCGCCGCCACCCCGGGCGTGATCACCGAGGCCGGCATCCGCAGCAACATCGAGGTGGGCATCCGCTACATCGAATCCTGGCTGCGCGGCAACGGCGCGGCCGCCATCAACAACCTGATGGAGGACGCCGCGACCGCGGAGATCTCCCGGTCCCAGATCTGGCAGTGGATCCACTCCTCCGCCGTGACCAGTGACGGCGAGATCATCACCGCCCACTGGGTGCAGGAGCTGCTGGAGGAAGAATTCGGGCAGCTGGAGCGCTTCGCCGGCGACCGGTTCGATGACGCCCTGGAGCTGTTCGAGGAAGTGGCCTGCGGTGAGCACTTCCCGACCTTCCTGACTGTCCCGGCCTACGCGCGGTTCCTGCACGAATCCCGCGAACCGGCGGCTGCGGCCTAGGAACGGCAGACTCTTCCGGCACTCCGGCTCTCCGGAGGCACTGAGGGTGGGGCTGGATGCACAGGCGTCCAGCCCCACCCTTATGTTTGGACGCTGCTGTGTCCGGCGTCATCAGGGCAGGCCAGGGGCAAGGCGTAGAATGGGTGCGCCGCCATTCCGGCGCCTCCCCCACCCCCAAGGTGTTCTTGCATGTCTTCATTTGCCCAGGCTTTGGCCCGCGGGCTGAACGTCCGGCACATCCGTTTTATGGCACTCGGCTCGGCCATCGGCACGGGCCTGTTTTACGGTTCCGCCGCAGCCATCCAGGCAGCCGGCCCCGCAGTGCTCCTTGCCTACATCATCGGCGGAGCAGCCGTCTTCCTGGTGATGCGGGCGCTCGGGGAGATGGCCGTGCGCCATCCGGTCTCGGGTTCGTTTGGCCAGTACGCCAGCCGCTACCTCGGCCCGTTCGCCGGGTTCATCACCGGATGGACGTTCGCCTTCGAAATGGCAATCGTCGCAATCGCGGACGTCACCGCCTTCGGCATCTACATGGGCTTCTGGTTCCCTGACGTTCCCCGCTGGATCTGGATCCTCGCCGTCGTGCTGCTGATTGCGGCCCTGAACCTGATGCGGGTGAAGGTGTTCGGCGAGACGGAGTTCTGGCTCTCGATCATCAAGGTCGCAGCCATCATCGCCATGATCGCCGGCGGCGCGGCAATCATCATCTTCGGTTTGGGACTGCCGGGCGGGGCGGACCCCGGCCTGGATACCCTGCTGGGCTCCGGGGGCTTCTTCGCCAACGGATTCTGGGGCGTGCTGGCTTCCTTCTCCGTGGTGATGTTCGCCTTCGGCGGCATTGAGACGATCGGCATTACCGCCGGCGAGGCGGACAACCCGAAGAAGGCCATTCCGGCCGCGGTGAACACGGTGCCGGTGCGCATCCTGCTCTTCTACGTGGGCGCCCTCTCCGTGCTGATGATGATCTTCCCGTGGCAGGACATTAATGGCGAGACCAGCCCGTTTGTGCAGATTTTCGATGCCCTCGGCATTCCGGCAGCTGCGCATATCCTCAACGCAGTGGTGATCACAGCGGCACTGTCAGCCATCAACTCGGACACCTTCGGTGCCGGCCGGATGATGTTCGCCCTGGCCAAACAGGGCCAGGCACCGGCCGGATTCGCACGGATTTCCCGGCACGGCGTGCCGTGGATGACCGTCCTGGTGATGGCCGCCGTCCTGCTCATCGGCGTCGTGCTTAATGCGCTGCTGCCCGAGTCGCTGTTCCTGGTGATCGCATCGATCGCCACCTTCGCGACCGTCTGGGTCTGGCTGATGATCCTGCTGTCCCACATCGCCATGAAGCGGGAGATCAAGCGGCGCAATCTGCCGGCATCGGAGTTCGGGGTGCCGTTCTGGCCCGTGGCGTCCTACGCGGCGCTGGCCTTCATGGCCTTCATCGTGGTGCTGCTCGGAATCATGCCGGAGACCCGGATCGCCCTGATTGTTGGCGCGGCCTGGATCATCCTGCTCTTCGCTGCCTACCGGCTTTGGGTCCACGGCGCGGGCCGGGAGCCGGCCGTCCTGGACGATGAGACCGGGCTGGACCTGGAAGCGGCGGAACTGCGCGGCTGAGGTGCCTGCGGCATCAGGGACAGGGTGGAAGCGCCTTGTCCACCAGCCACGGTTCCAGCACTGCCGCGGGATCTATACCTGTGCCGGCATATGTCTGCCCTGCCAGTTCCAGGAAGTCGGCGGTGGAGGCATTCCCGTGCCGGAACCCGGCGGTCCAGGAGCGCAGCAGTGCGAAGAACACGTTGTCCGGAGCCGACCGTCTCAGGGCGTGCAGCGCCAGTCCACCGCGGACGTACAGGCGGTCATCGAACATCCGCTCCGGCCCGGGCGAGACCAGGCAGAGGTTCTCGGACTTATGTGAGAGCCAGCGCCAGGCTTCCTCACCCAGTTCGTCCGCCGTTTGCCGCCCGGCCGCTTCAGACCACAGCCATTCAGCGTAGGTGGCGAATCCCTCGTGCAGCCAGATGTCCTGCCAGTCTGCCGCCGTGACCGAGTTGCCAAACCACTGGTGGGCCAGTTCGTGGGCCAGCAGCCGGCGGGATTTCCGGCCCAGGTGGTTACGGCCCAGGACGGTGATGGTCTGGGCCTCCAGGGGGATCTCCAGTTTGTCTTCCGTGACCACCACCGTGTAGCTGCCGAACGGATACGGTCCGAACCAGTCTTCGAAGGCGGCGAAAATCCGGTCCTGCTCGGCCAGCGCTGTACGGGCTTTGGGCAGCAGCCGGGCCGGAGCCGCCAGCAGCTGCATAGGTGCTCCCGGCGGCAGCTCCGGTTTCGGCGCCCCCAGCCGCACCTGCTCGTACCTGCCGATCTGCACCGTCGCGAGGTACGTTGCCATCGGTTCAGACTGCTCGAAGATCCAGGTCCGCCGGCCGGCCTCCGCCGTTTGGCCGCTGCACAGGCCATTGGCGATCACCCGGTACTCCTCCTCCACCGTCACCTCGAACCGGTAGGTGGCCTTATCCGCCGGGTGGTCGTTGCAGGGGAACCAGGTGGGTGCACCCGCGGGCTGGCCGGCGGTGAGCGCGCCGTCGGCCAGTTCCTCCCACCCGATGCTCCCCCACGGCCCGTCCAGGGGCTGGGGAAATCCGGTGTAGCGGATCGTCAGGGTGAAGGCCGTACCGGCCGGCAGCTGGTTCGGAAGGGTAATCCGCAGATGCTGCCCGCTCTGGGCGAACGGGAGCGGCAGCCCGCCGTCTTCCACCTGGCTAACTGCCAGCTCAGCCTGGAGGTCAAGGACGACGGCCCTCAGCGGCTCCCGCGCTGCCAGCTCAAGATCAGCCGTACCGGTGAGAAGGTTGGCAGTTACTGAGTAGTCCAGGGCGAGGCGGTACCGGGAGACCGTATATTCACGGTGTCCATGACCGGGGGCATAGTCGCTGGCAGCGGACTGGGCCCGCTGAAAATTCATGAGGGACGGATCGGCATGCATGCGGCCTGATCCTGCCATCACGGCCGGGTTTTGTCAGCCGTGTTCGCCGTCTTATCCATTCGCCTGTTCGGCCTGGTCATCTGCCTCTTCGGCGGTACGCTGCCAGCGGGCGCGGGTGGCCTCCGGCAGCTCTTCCCAGGGTGGAGCCGGGGGCATCCAGAGCCCCGGAAGCAGCTTCATCCGCTCCTCGTACAAGGCTTTTCCCTCCGGGTAACCCGTCTTGGAGTCACCCTCGCCCGTTTCCGGGCGGTCTCCCAAGCTGTTTCCCATGATGTAAAAGTCTAGCCGCGCCGGGGCTGTGACCGAACAACCGGTACCGGGAGGTGGTCACAGGAGGCAGCTATTGGGTCACCTGCGTTGTCCGCTGCGCCCGTTCTGCCCGTGACGCCCGCACCTTGGCCGCGACGTACGCAGCGAAGAGGAGAACGGAAAACCCCACTACGGCGTAGGGTTCCCAGTGCGGCTCCACCTCTTCGGCCTCCCGCGCGAGGGCAGCCTTAGCTGCGGCGCGTGCTTCGGCTGCCCGCTCTTCCGCGGCCCGTTCTTCCGCGTCGCGGGCTGCGGCGGCAGCTTCTGACCGGGCGGTGGAAGGAATGAACACGTCCTCCTCGATTCCCATGACCATTCGATCGCCGGGAACTGCAGTCCGCAGGAAGGTCGTCACGGTGAAAAGGTCAGTGGAGATGCATCCCCAGGTTTTGGCGTTGCCGGCGTGCAGGAAAATGGCGAAGGAGGCGCCCTGGGTGACGGGCATGTCCGGTGGCCGGTTCCAGTTGATGACCGCGGCCTGTTCGTAGAGCCCGCTGTTCATATACCGCCACAGGTTCTCATCCGCCGGGCCGCCGGCGCCTTCGAAGTACTGGTTGTAGGTCGGCCCTTTTTCCCCGCCCCAGCGCGACGCTTCGTTCACTGTGTAGTACGCCAGTTCAGTTCCCGGATTCTTCCTGCCGAGCGCCTCGGTCACTGTGAAAGTCCCGGTGGGTGAGAACAGCGTGTTCTCCCACATCCGGCCCGCAGGGGCGAACCCATTGCGGCCGGCGAATCCGGTGGCCTGCCATTCCTGCTCATAGCCGCCTTCGCCATCGGCGACGCATCCGGTGATCAGCACCTCCGATTCGCCGTAGGCACGGGCGGTGGCAAACGTGACGCGGTCCGCCGTTCCGGCGTCGAACTTCACTTCACCTGCTGCCAGCCGTTCACACGGATTAGGCGAAATGCCGCTGGCCACCGCTGGCGTCGCAGCAGTTTCCTGCGCTGGCAGCGTGTCCCGGGACAGCGCATGAACCGGCGCTGCCCCCGTGAGGAGCAGCGCCGCAGCGGCGCCCAACGCCGCACTGATGCGCGGGATCCCGCGCAGCTCCGCGTTCACGGACCCGAGAGGGGTGGATCCGGGTCCCGCGCATCGGCCCGGTGATGGCCGTGTTCGGGATTGTGCTGTGCCCGGGCCCCGTGCTTCCTGTGGGCGGGGCGCCTGGCGGCAGAGCCAGGGGCGCTGCCCGTCCTGGCGAGCACCCCCGTGCGCACACGCTTCACTGCCATTGAGACCAGGTGCTCCAGTGGCCCCTGACCCCGCCTTCGTGTCCAGACGAGGGCGAAGGAGGTGAGCAGGGTGACCTGGACGATCATGGAGATTTCCGGGGAGTCCGCCAGCAGGCCGGTGGCCAGCAAAAGCAGATGTCCGGTGTAGAGCGTGAGCGTCATCGATCCCAGGGCAGCCAGGGGGGACAGGGCCGGCCGCGCCCACTGGCCCAGCAGGAGCAGCGCCGCCAGCACTGCAACGGAGATGCCGATGGTGTTCAGGATGGCCAGCGGGGTGCTGGAATAGGGCGCCAGTCCGGCCAGCCACCACCATGAATCTGTGGGAAGGGTTGGATCCGGCCCCCACACCAGAATGTCATTGACCGCTGCCTCATCGCCGTTGAGCTCTTCGAGACTCTCCCGTCCACCGCCGGGACCGAGCAGGAAGGCGGAGGCCAGGGTGGTCAAAAGCGTCAGTCCGACGCCTCCCGCAAACAGGCCGGTCTGCACCCGGCGGCTGCGCAGGTCCAGCCTGCCGATCGCCAGCCCGGCGCAGATAAACGCCATCCAGGGCAGGGCCGGATACACGCCGGTGAGCAGAAGCTGTGCGGCGGTGGCATCAAAATGGGTGAACAGGCCGGTGAACGTGGGCTGCTCCTCCCCCGGATCCGGAAGGTAGTCCCGCAGGCCCTGCATGAGAAACGGTATCAGCAGCGCGATCGATCCTGCCAGACACATCAAAGGGCGGACTGAAAGCCTCAGCAGCGGCAGCGCCAGCAGGAACATCACCCCGTAGTACGCCAGGATCACCTGCGCCTCGATGGCCAGGTATCCCAGCAGCAGCCCAATGACCGTGATGATGCCGGCCCGGACCGCGATCCCGGCCCGGGCCGCGGTCAGCTGGGGCCCGCCCAGACGGCGGAAACCTCCGGAGGAGAGCGCCAGGGACAGCCCTGCCAGCAAGGCAAAGAGCGCGACACCGCGGCCGGCGAACAGGGACCAGGCAAGAGTCGGTTCCGCGTCATCATTCACGGCGGGCAGTATATGGATGGCCATCATGGCCAGGAGCGCCAGCCCGCGGGCGGCGTCCACCCCCGTCAGCCTGACCTTGGCGGCGGCCGTGCCCTGGGCCGGGGCAGACGGAGTTTCGGCCACGTGTTGGCGCGCCATCCCAGCGGAGGTGCGCTCCGGCTCTGGTGTCATTGGGCTGCTGCAGGAAGGAGCGCGTCGGATAGTCCTGCGGTCTCCGCATCCTGCACGAACAGGCCCGCTTCCTCCTCCGTGAGGTCCACCAGGGGCAGCCGCACCGGTCCGGAGGGAAGGCCAAGCCGGTTCAGCAGGGCCTTGACCGAGGCAGCTGCCGGGCAACGGAAGGCGCCGCTGTAGACGGGCAGCAGGCTGCGGTGAATCTCCAGCGCGTCCTTGACGCGTCCCTCGCTGTACGCGGCGAGGAGTGCTGAGAGACGGTGGGCCGCAACGTGTCCCACCACGGAGACGAACCCTACCGCGCCCACGGACAGCAGCGGCAGGTTGAGAGCGTCGTCCCCGGAGTAGTAGGCGAGCCCGGTCTCGGCGATGACCTTGGACGTGGATTCCAGGTCTCCCTTTGCATCCTTCACCGCCACGATCCGGGGATGCCTGGACGCGGCTGCCAGAGTCTGCGGGCTGATCGCCACCCCGGTCCGTTTCGGAATGTCATAGAGCATTACGGGAAGGTCCGTGCTGTCAGCAACGGCAAGGAAGTGGCGCAGCAGCCCGGCCTGTGACGGACGGGAGTAGTACGGTGCCACAACCAGCAGCCCATCGGCGTATTGGGCCGCCGCTTCCTCGGCTAGCGCGATGCTGTGTGCCGTGTCCGCGGAGCCCACACCCGCAATCACCTTTTTACCGGTTCCCTGCAGGACGATTGAGGCGGCATGGACCATGGACGCTTTCTCCCAGTTGGAGGTGGCGAAGGACTCCCCCGTAGTGCCGTTAACCACCACACCGTCGTTCCAGCCATCCCGGCACAGCCAGCGGACCAGCTCTGCTGCACCCGGCTGGTCCAGTTGTCCGGCGGCGTCGAACGGCGTCACCATGGCGGTGAGCACCCGGCCGAAAGCTGCCTCGGCCACCGTGGATTTCTGGGATGCTGTTTCGCTGAACATGTTCTCTCCTGCTCTATCGTGACTCGGTAAGGGCGCGCCTGCGGCCGTGCGGGGGACGCGGAGCAGCACTTGCGTTCAACGCATCCCGGTGCACCGGGGCGGCGGCAGATCCCGCGACGGCGTCCCAGTGAGTCAGTGGATTTCCGTACCAGGTGCTGTGGGCCGGCACGCTTTCTTCGCGCATGACCAGCGAGCAGCTGCCGACCGTCGCCCCGTCCTCGATGGTGCTGCCCGGAAGCACGATGCTGTTGGGTCCCAGCGTTGCTCCGGCACCGATCCAAACGGAATCCATCCGCATGATCCGTTCGTGGAACAGGTGTGTCTGCAGCACGGTGCCCCGGTTGATGCTTGCGCCCTTGCCGATTTCGATGAGGTCGAACTCGGGCAGCCACCAGGTTTCGCACCAGACACCGCGTCCCACGTTCGCCCCCATCCAGCGCAGCCAGGCGTTGAGCATGGGTGTTCCCAGGGACATGCGGACGAGCCCGGGGACCGCCAGCGATTCGGAGAAGACGTCCGCCAGTTCGTTGCGCCAGACGAAGGAGCTCCAGAGTGGATGTTCCGAGACCTTGAACTGGCCCAGCAGCAGCCACTTCGCGGCGATGGCCAGCAGGGAAGCAGCGATCCCGCTCGCCAGCAGCACCGGCCCGGACAGAAGCACTGCGGCCCAGAGACCGGCTTCTTCTGAGATGAACGCCAGCACAAAAACGGTGGCCAGCGCCAGCCACACCGTGATGATTGCCGGAATGATGCGGCATGCTTCGACGGCGGCGCGGGCGAGTTTCAGCCGGAGCGGCGGGTCGTAGGTCCGTGAGGCGTCGCCCTCCTCGACCGGACGGGGAAGTTCCACCGGCGGCCGTCCAAAGAAGGATGAGTTTTCAGGCATGTCCGCGGGTGCGCAGGACAGCACTGCGATGAGCGAGTTGTCCGGCACGCTGACGCCGCCGCCCACGACGGCGGAGTTCCCGACGAAGGATTTTTCGCCCACCCTCGAGGGGCCCAGGGACAGCCACCCCTGCCTGACCTTCGCCACGGAAACCATGGAGTGGTCGGCCAGGAAGGCGCGGTCCCCGACGTCGGTGAGGTGGGGAAGCGTCTCCACCGTGGAAATCTCGGCGTTCCGGCCCACTTTGGCGCCGAGCCATTCCATCCACACCGGGGTCAGCAACCCGGCGTACAGCGGGTACATGGAGATCAGGTTCTTTGCCAGCAGCTGGTTTGTCAACCAGGCTGCCCAGCCCGTTGGACCGTCCAGGGGATGCATTCCGGCGGGCAGCAGCGATTGAAGCATACGGACGGAAAAGACCGTCAGCGCCAGGTACGTTCCCATGGTCAGCAGCACGAAGACCGGGGACCACAGGGCCAGTTCCAGCAGTGCCGGCCCAAGGTCCTGGGCGTCCTGGAGCAGCAGAAGCACCAGCATCGATCCGGGAAGGACCGCCAGCAGCGTCATGATGGTGAGCCAGGACAGGCCGGCCGTGTACAGCAGGTTCATGCCCGCCGGTCCTTTGGCGCCGGGCTTGCTGGGCCAGCCCTCACCCGCCGACCCGATGTATTCCATCGGCGAACCCGACCATTTTTCGCCCGGGGGGACCTGGCCGGAGACGAAGGTCCCCGGTTCGATCTCACTGCCTGCGCCAATGATGGCGCCCCCGGTGATGGTGGACCGTGCACCCACCCGGCTATGCCCGCCGATCCGGATCTGTCCAATGTGCAGCAGGTGCCCGTCAAGCCAGTGCCCGGCCAGGTCCACCTCATATTCGACGGCGGCGCCGGCCTCGATCTGCGCCAGCCCGGTTACCGGCGGCATGGCTTCCAGATGGACGTTCGGTCCGACCCTGCAGCCCAGGGCGCGGGCATACCAGACTCCCAGCGGGGTCCCCATGATGGGTTCCAGCTTGCCGTACGTGACAATCCGTTCCGCTGCCCAGAGCCGTAGATGGGTTCCCCCGCCGCGGGCATAAACGCCGGGTCGAATCCGGAACAGCAGTGCCCGGCAGGACAGTACGGCGCCAAGCATCCGGGCCGGGAGGCTGTAGAGCACAACCCAGGCGGCCACCAGCGGTAACAGCGGCGGATCCGGAGTCCAGGGCGTGGCCAGCACATTGCTCATGACCCAGCAGACGATGGCGATGCCGGTGACGTACCGCAGTCCGGTGATGCCGTAAAGGCCGGCGATCAGCGGAGCCTGGACCAGGCCCGTCCACCAGGGGGTGTTGGGGACCTCGCGCTTGGCGGTGCCGCCGACGGTGGTTTCACGGAGCCGCTCCGCCATCGCCTGGAGGGAAGGATGGGCGTAAATATCGGCGATCGAGACCTTCGGATAACGTTCCCGCAGTGCGGAGACAAGCTGCGCTGCGGCGAGGCTCGCGCCGCCCAGGGCAAAGAAATCACTGTCCTTGGTCAGCGGTTGCGGCCCCAGGAGGTCCGTCCAGCGCTGGGCAAGCCAGCGCAGGTCGGCATTGAGCTCCACTTCGACGTCCAACTGCTGTTCCAGCGCTGTTTCGGCGACGCTGAGCGCGTTGCGGTCCACCTTGCCGGAGGACTTCATGGGCAGCTCATCGATGATCCGCAGGGTGGGCACCAGTGTGGCCGGCAGGTGGATGCTGAGTTCGGCCCGGGCAGCCGCCAGGTCCACACCCCCGGGGGCGGACTCGACCAGGTAACCCACCAGGATCTCGTTGCCGCTGGCCGTGGCCTGCACCGCCGCCGCTGCGGTGGTGACACCCGGCAGCGAGGCCAGGGCATGGTCGATTTCCCCCAATTCCACGCGCCTGCCGGCGAGCTTCACCTGTTCGTCAAGACGTCCGGCGAAAATGAGCCCTTCACGCTCAGCCCGTACCTTGTCGCCGCTGCGGTAAGCACGGTTCCAGCCCAGCGAAGGCAGCGGCGCATATTTTTCGGCGCTGATCCGGGGGTCCAGGTACCGGGCCAGTCCTACACCGCCAATAATCAGTTCGCCCTCTTCACCCCAGGCCACGGGATTGCCGTCCGGGTCCACGACGGCGAGGTTCCAGCCTTCCAGCGGAAGCCCGATGCGGACCGGGTCGGTGCCGTCCAGCGGGGCCGCGCAGGCGATGACGGTGGCTTCGGTGGGACCGTAGGTGTTCCATACCTCCCTGCCGGGGCCGGAGAGCCGGGCGCCGAGTTCCACCGGGCAGGCTTCGCCGCCGAAGATCAGCAGCCGGACCCGGCTGACCGTCTCCGCCGGCCAGACTGAGGCCAGAGTGGGCACGGTGGAGACAACCGTGATTTTGCGTTCTTCGAGCCAGGGGCCCAGATCGATGATGGAGCGGACCACCGAGCGGGGTGCCGGAACCAGGCAGGCACCATGTGCCCAGGCCAGCCACATCTCCTCGCAGGAGGCATCAAACGTCACGGACAGTCCGGCGAGGACCCGGTCGCCCGGCCGCAGCGGCTGGTCAACGCAGTAGAGCCGCGATTCGGCGTCGACCAGCGCAGCAGCGGAACGGTGGGTCACGGCAACGCCCTTGGGTTTGCCCGTGGAGCCGGAGGTGAAGATGATCCAGGCGTCGTCCTCCGGATGCGGTTCCGGACCGCTGCCATGGATGGGCACACCTTGCCGGATGGTCAGCTGCAGTCCCGCGCCGATCACAGCACAGACGCCTCCCTCTGCCCAGACAACGTCTGCGCGGCCGGAGGGCTCGTCGGCGTCGACCGGCACGTAGGCCGCGCCGGAGAAGAGGACCCCGAGGATGGCGATGTACAGGTCCGCAGATCCGGAGGGGACCAGAATCCCGACCCGGTCTCCGGCGCCGATGCTGGCTGACCAGAGTTTCCGGGCAAGGGCGTTGACCCGGGCCGAGAGCTCGGCATAGGTAAGCGGCTCCGATCCGTCGTCCAGTGCCGGTGCCGACGGATAGGCAGCTGTCGTCTCCTTGAAGATGTCAACGAGGGTGCGCTGGTCCGGCGCGGGGCCGCCGTAGTAGACGGCGTGATCGGGCGCGAGGGTGGTGCGGCTGAATACCCGCTCCCGGTCAGCCTCCGTCCGGGAGGGTGCCGCGGCGTTGCCTGCGATGGTGCTTTGACGGAGTCCCTTCATAGCGCTCAGTGGTTCGGACCGGTCTTCGGACAGAGTCATCGGGCTTTTCTTCCTTGGTGGCACGGCATGGCATGGCTTTTGCGCCGCATCGCACTGTCTCCAGAAGACACTCGAACAAGCGGCCTCAAGTAGCCTAGGGACGGCTTTCTGACCTGAACATGAGTACAGCGGCCTGCTGTCAGCGGCCCGGTACGTAGGCCTTAACGGCGCTGTTACTGGCGCTCTACTCGTTCCTCCCCCGCTGACCTCGTGATACTCCTGTTTCACAGGAAACTCCTAGAAAGCGCATAGCGAGAACACAGTCCGCGTTGTTTGCCTCGGACCAGCCGTTCCGAGGCCATCCGGGGCAAACCGGGGCAAACCGGGGCAAACCGAGGCAATCCGAGGGCACAACAGCCGGCAACCGACGGGTCGAACCGTCCAGGCAGCAGCACTTGAAGGGGATCCATGAGCACTCCCGGCACAACGCCGAAAACCAGATTTACGGGAATTGACGCGGCGCGGGGGATCGCGCTGATCGGCATGATGGCCATCCACGTGCTTCCGGAGGTCACGGATGATTTCACCCCCACCTGGTCCTGGTCCCTGTTTGCTGGAAAGTCGGCCGCGTTGTTCGCGCTCCTCGCCGGGGTCACCCTGGCGCTCTCCTCTGGCGGAGTACGCCCAAAACGGGGCCTGGAGCTGAAGGCGGTGCGCCGTGGAACCGCAGTCCGGGCACTGATCGTTGGCGGAATCGGCCTCGCTATCGCCTATATCGATATGCCGGCCTTCATCATCCTGGCCTATTACGGCGTTATGTTCCTGCTGGCGGTTCCGTTGCTGGGACTATCCGCCCGGGCGCTGTTCGCAGCAGCTGCGGGCTTCGCCATCCTGGGCCCAACCCTGATGGCTTCCCTGCGGGACTACCTGCCCGAACCCGGGTACGATCCAACGTTTACGGATCTCTTCACGGACCCCTGGCAGACAGTGACCCAGCTCCTGCTGACCGGGACCTATCCGGCGATCCCCTGGATGGCGTACATCTGTGCCGGGCTCGCCATTGGGCGGCTGCGGCTCGGTGAGTGGAAAATCCAGACGGCGATCCTGGCGGCGGGCGTTGGCACCGCCCTCGCCGCTGCTATGGTCTCCGCCCTGCTGCTGGGACCGCTTGGCGGTCTCAACCAGATTGTTGCCGCCACGCCGGGCATGGACACCGCAGCAGCCCAGGAGGTTCTCATCTGGGGGCCGGCCGAGTACCTGCCGACGACGACGTTCTGGTGGTTCGCCGTCCTCGCTCCCCACTCCACGACCCCGCTGGACCTCGTGTACACCATTGCAGTTGCCACGGCCGTGCTCGGTGCCCTGCTGCTGATCGGCCGGGTTGCCGGACGCTACCTCCTCCCGCTGGCCGCCGCAGGGAGCATGACGCTGACTCTCTACACCGCCCACCTCCTGGTCCTGGGCAGCGGCTTTTACGAGGACCAGCCCGAAGTCTCCTTCGTGCTGCAGGTCGCCGCCGTGATCGCGTTCGCGCTGATCTGGCGCAAGTTCCACAGCCAGGGACCGCTGGAAGAACTGGTCGCGAAGGCTGCCGGTGCGGCCCGCCGGCGGGTGCTGGCCCGCGGCAAGGAAGTGCCGACCGCCGAGAGCGGGCCGGGGGCGGGCTGACCGGGAAGTTTGGGCTGGAGGCTAGTTCCAGCCGCGCGGCTCGATCCGGATCCCGCCGGCCGCCGGCACGGCCGCGGCGGCAACCAATCCGTCCGGGAGACCGAGCATCCGGGTGTCCAGGTCAATGACTGACACGCGGCCCCCGGCTGCCCCCACGGCCACGAGGGAGTCCGCGCCGGGCTCCAGGGCGACCTCAACCAGGTGCGGGGCAGTCCGCAGACCTTCCCCGGAGGCTTTGAGGACCGATTCCTTCCTGGTCCACAACCGCGCCTGCCGCAGTGCCCGGGCTGCCGGCGCAACGACGTCGTACTCGGCCTGTTCAGCGTCCGTGGCGATCACCGCGTCCAGGCGGGGATCGCCGAATCCCGCAAGATCCGCCAGGTCCACGCCCAAGGGTCCGGTGGCGCTGGCCCCGGCGAGCATCCATTGTCCGCTGCGGCTGAAGCTGACGTGGAACGGTGCCGCGCGTCCCTGCACCAGGTAGCGCGGAACTCCGTGGCTCCGTGTGGACGCAGCACGGCACTTCGGGCATTGGTAGTCGGCGGTGACTGCCTCGGGTTCAGCCCCCGCCAGCCCGGCGACCAAACGCCGGGCCGCCTGCCGGCCGGCGAGGAAGCGGCGCTGCACCGCAGGCAGGGCAAAAGCCCCGGCGCGGGCCAGTTCGGCCGCGGTCAGCGGCGCCTCAGCCGGGTCAGGTTCCCCCAGCTGCACGACGGCGAGGGTCAGCAGCACCGCGGGCGCATCTGTGCGTTCCGCAGGGTCTGTTTCAGCCGTTGTCCCAGCCGTTGTCCCAGTCCAGGTTTTCATCCTGCCGCACCCTACCGGCTGGCAGCCGATCCGGGTATCCGCAGTCCCGGGCCCCGGAGGGCAGCTGAAGGAAAAGCAGCGTGAGGGGACATGCAGCGACGGCCTCGGGAATAAGCCGGCGGGTTCCGGACGTTGCGGACCTTTGTGTTGGTAGAAATTTGGTCCGATATCGGATGTCCCTGGTGTTTCATTGGCAAGCGGCGTTTTGAAACCGCGCTGTCCCGCTTCGAGCATGCCTCGGAGGTGGAGGTCCGCTGGCGCAGCTACCAGCTGGATCCCTCGGTCCCCGAGCATTTCGACGGCACCGAGGTGGACTACCTCAGCAGGGTCAAGGGCATGGACCCGGCGCAGGTAGCGGGGATGCTGGAGCACGTCACGTCCCAGGCTGCGGGAGAGGGCCTGAACTACCGGTTTGAGGATCTGGTGGTTGCCAACAGTTTTACCGCGCACCGGCTCATCCACCTGGCCCGGGAGTCCGGCGGCGAAGAAACCGCGGCTGCCGTCAAAGAGGCGCTCCTCTCGGCCCATTTCGAAAAGGGATTGGACATCGCCAGCCATGATGTCCTGGCGGAGATCGGGTCCCAGTCAGGCCTGGACCCGGAAACCGTGCGCTCCACGCTCGCGGGCACGGACTATGCCGAGGCCGTGGAGCAGGACGTGGCCGAAGCCCGGGCCCTGGGAGTCAATGGAGTGCCGTTCTTCGTGCTGGACCGCCGGTACGGCATTTCCGGGGCGCAGCCGGCCGAGCTCTTCGAGCAGGCGCTGGCCCAGGCGTGGGAAGCCGGGCACCAGCCGCTGCAGCCGGCAGCGGCAACCGCGGGTGCCTCACCGGACGGAGCCAGCTGCTCAGCGGAGGGCTGCAGCTAGCCCAGCCTGCAACCGGGTTCGCCCAGCGGCGGCTGGCCCGGCTGCGGCTGGCCCAGCTGCTGCTCGCCCAGCGGCGGCTGGCCCGGCTGCGGCTGGTTCAGCTGCTGTTCGCCCGGCTGCGGCTGGTCCGGCTATTCGGCATCCGCCGGCGGGGAGCCTGATATCCAGGGACAGCTGATGGGACCGGGAATCGCTGCCTGTGCCTTTTCCACCGGGACCAGGCCCTCGTAGGTGGACCCCAGGACCACGTCAACGGAGGAGTCCTTGCGGTCATCCTGGATGTAATGGGTGGACGGGATCTGCTGCTGCACAGTGAACGCAGCGGCTTCGCCGCCGGGCCCGGAGAGGATGATCGCCGTCATTCCTGCCCGGTTCACAGTGCTGTTCCCGGTCTGGTCCACGTTGAAGCCGCGGGCTTTCAGGGCTTCCGACACCTCGGTGGCAAGCCCGGGAGTCGGCGTCGAATTGTAGACATTCACCGTCACGGTCTCCGGCGGCTGATAGAGGTACGGACCGGCGGGACAATCAGTCTGGGCCCCCGGCCGGATGTCCGGACGCGGCAGGTTGATCCAACCTGCGGCAATTCCCTGCACCACAATGGCGGCCGCAATCAGGACGGCGATAAGAAGCCCCAGGACGACGCCGTGAAAGGCGCGGCGCCGTTTCGCGCGGCGCGCCGCGGCGTCGTCTTCGGCGTCGTGAAAGACCGTGCCGAGGTCCTCTTCGGTGACGATCCGGTGGCCGTGCCATTGTGCTGGGTCGCCCTTTGCTTGAGCGCCCTCATGTTGCCCGCGAGGGGGCTGGTTAGTCATCGATCACGAGCACGCGTGCGTGCAGGATAGTGCGCTGGTGCAGCGCGGTCCGTACTGCCCGGTGTAGTCCGTCTTCCAGGTACATGGTGCCCCTCCATTGCACGACGTGCGGGAACAGATCTCCAAAGAAGGTGGAATCCTCGGCCAGCAGGGCACCGAGATCCAGCGTGGCTTTTGTGGTCACCAGCTCGTCCAGCCGAACCTGCCGGGGAGGTACAGCTGCCCAGTCCTTGGGTGTTACGTATCCATGGTCGGGGTAGGGGCGTACATCGCCAACAGCTTTGAAGATCACTAACCCAGACTAGAGAAGTTAAGCACCCAAGGAAACAGGACTCCCCGGCGGCAGGACCAGTAATACGCGGCTGCGGGCCGTTTGGATGCCTGCGGGAGCGCTGGGAACGGGAATACTGGGAGGGTGAACGCATCTGCCTCCCGCTTTGGCCTGCTCCTCGACGTCGACGGGCCCATCGCTTCCCCGGTTACCCGCACTGTCTCCCCCACCATAGTCGGCCACCTGGTTGCGCTTGCCGCCGCCGGCTGGCCGGTGGTCTTCAACACCGGGCGCTCCGACGAGTTCATCCGCCGCCAGGTGATGGAACCGATGATCGCCGCCGGGCTTCCGGATGACGTCCAGGTGCATGCGGTCTGTGAAAAGGGCGCAGTCTGGTTCTCCTTCGACGGATCCGGACCGGATGCCGTCCAGGTTGATCAGGCACTGGCGCTGCCCGCCTCCTACGCGGATGCTGTCCGGGAGCTGGTGACGCACAAGTACGCCGGCCACATGTTCTTCGACGAGACCAAGCTCGCCATGGTCTCGGTGGAACAGAAGATCGACGTCGCGAACGCCGACTACCTCGCCGAGCAGGAAACGTTCGACGCCGATGCCCTGGCGCTGATGTCCAGCTTCGACATGGGCGTGTGCCGCCTGGACCACCATGCGCCGGACTCGGACGATTCCGTGGACTACCGGATCGACCCGACCATCATCTCCACGGACATCGAGGCGCTCGGCGTCGGCAAGGACCTCGGCGCGCGGCGGGCACTGTCCCTGCTGGAGGCTGCCGGCACGCCCGTTCCGCGAACCTGGCGGACAGTCGGGGACTCCCGGACGGACTACGCGATGGCCGATGAGCTGCATGCCCTGGGCTTCGACGTCGCGCATGTGGATGTCCGGCCGGCCGACGGCGTGCCCGCCACCCCGTACCCGGTGCTGACTGTGCCGGGACTGATCCACGACGACGCCGGGGAAGCCTTCCTGGCCAGATGGGCTGCGATGACTGCCGGGCTGGCGAAGGACGACGCCGGGGTGGCATAGGTTTCGCGGGTGCGCCGGGCTGGGGACTTGCCGTGCGTGGGCTGGCCGGCTGGGGCTGGGCGGCCCCCTGGCCAGCCGTCGATGTGCAGATATGGCGACCTCCAGGCAATTTTGGTCGCCATACCTGCACATCCAGCGAGGGCGAAGGCGGTGGAAGTCGCCATACCTGCACATCCAGCGGCCCGCCAACCACCTCGGCGTGGGGGCCATTCTGCTTGCAAGTAACCCCGAATATGACGCGCAACAAGCTATCGAGGTAGACAAACCCGCAGGTCACAGCCTCATGACTCCATGTTGCGTAACATTTGGTTCCCAGTTGACAAGCTGCGGTGCTAATTTGCGGGGATGAGCGATAACCCCACATCGATTCCCGTCCTGGACCTCAGCACCGCCCGCAACGCGGACGGAACCTTCAACTCCGAATTCATCGACCAGCTGCGCGAAGCGACCCACAAAATCGGGTTCTTCCAGCTGGTGGGCTACGGAGCCGGCGAGGAACGCGTCAAGGACCTTTTCGATGTCACCAAGCGCTTCTTCGACCTGCCGCTGGAAGACCGGCTGGAGCTGGATAACCGGAAGTCCCCGAACTTCCGCGGCTACACCCGGCTCGGCACCGAACTGACGCAGGGCCGCCCCGATGCCCGCGAGCAGGTGGACTTCGGTCCGGAGCGGGACGCCGTCACCGACTACCCCGCCGATCAGCCGTTCTGGCTGGTGCAGGGCCCCAACCTCTTCCCGGACACTGTCCTGCCGGAGCTGCGCAAAATCTCGATGGAGTGGGCCGAGCTGATGTCCGCGGTGGGCGCCGAGCTGCTCTCCGCCATCGCCGTCTCCCTGGAACTCTCCGAGGACCACTTCGCGGAGCCGTTTGAGGGCACCCCGGCCTGGATGTCCAAGCTCATCCACTACGTGGGCGGCGTTGTGAAGGAAGCCGGCACCCAGGGCGTCGGCGCCCACGCCGACTATGGTTTTGTCACCCTGCTGCTGCAGGACGAGGTAGGCGGCCTGGAAGTGAAGCCGCACGAATCCGACGAGTGGCTGCCGGTGGAACCAATTCCCGGCGCACTCGTGGTGAACCTGGGTGAGATGCTCGAGGTCGCCACGCAGGGTTACCTCTCCGCCACGATCCACCGCGTGCAGGCTCCGCCGCCCGGGGTGGACCGCTACGCGATTCCGTTCTTCTGGTCCCCCCGCCTTGATTCGGTGATCGACCCGGTGCAGCTTCCGCCGGCCCTCGCGGCCCAGTCCCGCGGCATTTCGGATGATCCGCAGAACCCGATGCTCGCCTCCTACGGCGCGAACGTCCTGAAGGGCTGGCTCCGCGCCCACCCGCAGGTCGCTTCGCTCCACCACCCGGAGCTGGTCTCAGCGAAGTAGCCTTTCGCCCACGTTGTGCCCGCACCAAACACTGGCGGACGACGGCGGCCCGGCAGCAGGTGCCTTGCGCATCTGACGCCGGGCCGCCGTCGCTGTTACCCGGTTCTTCCTGAACAAAACGGTAGGGTAGCCCCACCGATAGAAACTGGAGAACACGATGGCTGAAGTCCCGGGTCCCCTCGATCACACCTTTACCGCGCCGATCGGGGTGAACATCAAGGGTGATGTCTGGTCCTGCGTGGAAATGCCCGGATCCGCCGGGTTTTTTGGCACCGGAAAGACCGTGAAGGTTGTTGCCACAGTCGATGACGAACCGGTCCGGGGCGGCATGATGCCCACCGGAACGGGCGGTCACATGCTCTCCATCAGCGCTCAGCTGCGGAAAAGGCTTGGCAAGGAGATCGGCGACAGCGTCACCGTTCACCTGACCGAGCGGCTGACCTAAACGCCTAAGCCAAACAGGCTGGGCTGCCCCGTTACCTTTTTCGTAGCCCGTTCCTGATGCAGGATATGGGTGTGTTGGCCGGTCGGTTCCGGCATGGTTTT
>NZ_JACSQC010000007.1:0-2454 GCF_014836875.1 Arthrobacter pullicola
TCCCGGACAACAACCCGTGAGGGTTGTTTATCCTGGAACGAATAATTGAATACACGGTATCCGTGTAATCCACCAAAAGTTTACCCACCCCTTAGCACTGGTCCCTGGACCGGTGAGCTGGCGGGGTTTGGGTTGGAAGGGTTACGGCGGTCACAGCGCGGGGGAAACGCCCGGTCCCATTCCGAACCCGGAAGCTAAGACCCGCAGCGCCGATGGTACTGCACCTGGGAGGGTGTGGGAGAGTAGGTCACCGCCGGACAATCATTCAAGACCAGGATCCTGGTCCGTGGCAGGCCCCGCACTCTTGTGCGGGGCCTGACGTGTTTAACCCCCACCTTCCGTTCCGCGGGGTTGCAGACCCGGCCCGCGGGGTCAGCGCCTGTTGAGAGTCTGAATCCCTGGGGCGGCCGGCCGGCCCATGGTTGCCGGGGGCCGGGTTGGAGCCGCGGGCCCGGGCTCCGTTCCCTGACCGCCTTGGCCAATCCGGCCATGTCCAGGCGTGCTCCCTGCGATTCGTGACTTCTATGAGTTGAGGCCGGCGTTTACTCGCCCGCCTGGGCAACGGCCCACGGCCGACCGCCGATGTGCAGATATGGCGGCCTCCAGGCAATTTAGGTCGCCTTACCTGCACATCCAGCGACGGTTGGGAGCCGGTGAAGCCGCCATGCCTGCACATCCAACGACGGCTGGGAGCTTTGCAGCGGTCGCACGGGTGACGGCAGTAGCTGGTGACGGCAGTAGCTATTGTCAGGGACGGAAACCCCGCCAAAGACAGAATCCAAGGAGCTCTCTCAACTTCGGTCATACGGCCTGTCAAACTCCGGCCCGCAGACAGGCCAGGGCGGGAAGACGACACCCTTTCCCACTCTTCGTGACACTTGTTATCTCTTGTGGCCACACCAGCCTCAGTAGCCTACAAAGAGTGGGAACGCGTGCCGGAACCCCCAACGAAAACCCCTCCGCTCGAGGCGACGGTTGAAGGCACCCATGCCTCTGCTCCATACCCGCTCCGCACTCGCTCCACGGCGGATTCTTGGCATGCAGATATGGCGGGCGATGGTCGTTTCAGTTCACCAATTGGGTGACTGCAACTGCGCAGCCAGTACAGGCAGGCAGCCAGTGCAGCCGGGCACCGGCCAGCAGTGCGTGAGCCGGCATAAAGGGGGAGGGAGAGCTGGGGCGCCTGGGTTAAGTGGGACTGTTTAGTCAGCTATGGCGAGTCGGCTCAGGAAGGCAGCGGCGCCTTCGCCCGTGAATTCGTCCGGGTGAACAGGGCGGCCTGAGACTGCCAGGAGAAGGGAAAGGCCCGATCCCCGCACGACATCACCGGATCCCGCAGCGTCACCGGAGTCGACCGCCACGAGCCGTGATCCTTCAGCACGCTGTTTACCTCCGCCCATGGCGGCGGGCGTCTTCAGCTGGTAACGCAGCGCTGTGGCAACGTGCTCGATCGGGTACTCACGACTTATACCCAGAGGGCGTCGAATATCTTCGCCATGAACGATTGCTTCGACCAGCCGGGTGGCAGGCGCCGCGGGCGGCGTCTTCGTTTCATCGACCACGCGGCGGAACTCAGCAAGTGTGCCAGCCGGCGTCGCCGCCCGTTCCCGAGCGATCCCCGCCGCGTTATCACGGTCGAAATCAAACCGGGCTGTGACCATGCCACGAAGAAATCTCCACCGTGTGGTTTTCGCTGTGCTCACAAGATGAGCGAGGACATCATGAACGTCCCAGCCAGGACATAAGGAAGGCGTTGCCCACTGCTCTGGCCGAAGTGCTGTGAGGTCGTCGATGAGCGCGCGGCGTTCTTCACGCACGGCAGCCCAGACCACAGGCCACTCTTTGGAAGGCATGCAGCAACTAGAACATGGTTCTCTAACGCTGTGCGAAGGCTCGCCGGAGCCGCAGCCCGCACGGTGCTCCCGCCGGGTAATCGGGGTCGGATAATTCCACATTCGGCACCCGGGGGACACCGCCGTCCCTTGGGAGACAGTGGCGAGTTTCACGGGCATCAAACTGCCCACGCGGGGACTAAGGACAGCGGCGCTTCCGTACTGGCTTAGAATTGAAGATGACCCAAGGTGGTCCCCACGACTTTCGCAGGCCAGATCCTGCACATCACCTACACATACATAGTGACGAGCGACTGCAGTTAATCCGTTGGTCGGCTCACGACGAGAGGAACTCAGCATGTCCGAGCAGAACAACAGAGAAGAACGAGACAGCCAGGGCCGCCCCAAGGCGAACGACCGCAAGCCCCCGCAGCGCAAGTCCTACAATGACCGCCAGTCTTCCGCCAGCCGTCCGGCTCGTGATGGTGAGAGGCGTTCCTTCTCTGGTGATCGTAAGCCGTTCGCTGGTCGGGATGAGCGTAAGTCGTACGGTGATCGTCCGGCTCGTGATGGTGAGCGTAAGCCGTTCAACAGTGACCGTGGCGACCGCAAGCCTTATGCC
>NZ_JACSQC010000007.1:2554-223140 GCF_014836875.1 Arthrobacter pullicola
GGTCGGGATGAGCGTAAGTCGTACGGTGATCGTCCGGCTCGTGATGGTGAGCGTAAGCCGTTCAGCAGCGATCGTGGTGAGCGTAAGCCGTTCGCTGGTCGTGACGATCGTGGTGAGCGTCGTTCGTTCGGCGGTGGTCGGGATGAGCGTAAGCCGTTCAACAGTGACCGTGGCGACCGCAAGCCTTATGCCGGTCGGGATGAGCGTAAGTCGTACGGTGATCGTCCGGCTCGTGATGGTGAGCGTAAGCCGTTCAGCAGCGATCGTGGCGACCGCAAGCCGTTCGCTGGTGGCGATGACCGTGGAGCCCGTAAGCCGTTCCGCAAGGACTCAGATCGACGTCCGTCGTCTGGCCGTCCGTTCCGGAGCAATGATTCCCGGAGCAATGACCGGGCCCGAGGCGCCGAGGAAGCACCGGTTACCGAGCGCAAGCACAACGCCCGCGACCTGCGCAGCGCAAACCGCGCAGATCGGGAACGGTCACCGGAAATTGATGATGACGTCACAGGTCAGGAGCTGGACAAGGTCACCCGAGCCCAGCTGCGCAACCTCGAAGAGGTCAATGGTGAATGGGTTTCCAAGCACCTGGTGATGGCCGGACGGCTGATCGACACCGATCCGGAGCTGGCTTTCCAGCACGCTCTCGCTGCCAGCCGCCGCGGCGGACGCATGGCGGCAGTCCGTGAAGCGGTGGCCCTGACGGCTTACGCCGCGGGGGAGTTTGGCGACGCGCTGCGCGAGTTCCGCACCCACCGGCGGATCAGCGGTTCCAACGAATACCTGGCCATGATGGCTGACTGCGAACGCGGCCTGGGCCGTCCTGACCGTGCGCTGGACCTGGCCCGCTCAGAAGAAGCGGCGGAAATGGATCCTGCCGGCAAGGTGGATATGGCGATCGCAGCCTCCGGTGCCCGGATGGATATGGAACAGTACGACGCCGCCGTCCACGCCCTGGAAATTCCGCAGCTGGATAAGAACCGTGCGTTCTCCTACAGCCCCCGGCTGTTCCGCGCCTACGCTGATGCCCTGGAGCTCGCAGGCCGCGGCGGCGAAGCTGAGCCTTGGCGCCGGCAGGCGCTGCTGGCCGAAAGTGTGCTGGGCATGGGAGAGTTCGCTGAGCCCGAGATTATGGACCTGGGCGACGACGACGAAGCGCCCGCCAAGCCGCGGTTCCGCCGGGACAGCGAAGGGAACTCCGCCGAAGGGGACACCGGTGCCTCCGCTGAGGACCGCTCCGGCAACTATGCGCAGGCTCCTGAGGCTGCCGTTCCGGAATCTGAAGAGGACGAGTCCGACGACGCCCTTCCCGGCGACGAGCGTGAAGCCCTCCTCGGTGCGGAAGAAGCCGAGGAATCCGAGGACACCGCGGATACTGAACACGATGTGAGGACCGAGGACACCGCGGGTCGTCATGACTAAGGCGCTGGTAGAGAACTTCGACGCGGTCTTTGCGGACCTCGACGGCGTTGTTTATGCCGGACCGCATGCCATTCCGGGTGCACCGGAGGCGCTGCAGGGGCTCGAAGCTGCCGGTATCAAGCTGGCCTACGTTACGAATAACGCTTCCCGCTCCTCGGAGACCGTTGCGGAGCATCTGCGGGAGCTGGGGGCGCCGGCCACTGCGGAGACCGTGTTCGGCTCCGCACAGGCTGGAGCCGAGCTGCTCGCCGGCCTGATCCCTGCCCGAAGCCGGGTCCTGGTGACCGGCAGCGCCACGCTGGCCGACCAGGTCCGCGCTCAGGACCTGGAACCGGTGAGTTCCGCGGATGATGAGCCGGTGGCTGTTATCCAGGGCTTCGATCCGGGGCTGGGCTGGAAAGACCTGGCGGAGACGGCCTTCGCCGTCGCCGCCGGCGCCGTCTGGGTCGCAACGAACACGGATCTCTCCATCCCGCAGGCCCGCGGCATCGCACCGGGCAATGGCACCCTGGTTGCGGCGGTAGCGGCTGCCACGGGCAGGACGCCGCTGGTCGCGGGGAAGCCTGAGGCGCCCTTGTTCACGACGGCGGCCCGTCACCTCGGTGTCTCGCGGCCGCTCGTCGTCGGCGACCGCCTGGATACCGACATCCTCGGCGGCAACACTGCGGGTTATGCGTCAGCACTGGTGCTCACCGGGGTGGACAGCCCCGCCACCGCGCTGGCAGCCCGCACCGCGGAACGGCCGGTCCACCTGATCCCGAATCTGGCTGCCCTCTATGAGCCCTACCCTCAGGTGGTCCGGGCCGGGGAAGGATTCCGCTGCGGGGATGCCCTGGCCCGCGTCACGGGCGGCGCGGTGGAAATTACCGCGCCTGAAGAGTCTCTTGACGGATGGCGGGCTGCCTGCGCCGCGTGGTGGGAAGCCCACCCCGACGCTCCGGTGGCGACCAGCCCTGAAGTCCGCTGGACTGTCGGCAGCGGCAGTTAGGCTTTGTCCGTGGACAAAAACGATGAGGAACCGGGCACGGACGCGGCTCCGGACACCGAAACCGGCCCCGCCGCCCGGGAAGGCACTCCCGGGCGCATCCCGGGCGGTCCGGTCCTGACCGGCGATCCCCGAGTGGACGCTGTCCTGGCCGGGCTGGACCGGGTGCCCGATCTCCCGGTGGCAGAACACGCTGCCCTCTATGCCGGACTCCATGACGGGCTGCTCGCGGCCTTGAACGAGGAGCCGCCGGGCATCAAGGGGAGCCCCGTTCCCGGTCCGGGAGCCGGGTAGCCGTGGCCAGGCTTGACCAGGAACTCGTGACCCGGGGGTTTGCCCGCTCCCGTACCCATGCCGCAAAACTCATCGCAGCCGGCCGCGTCGCCCGCGGCGGCACTGTCCTGACCAAACCCTCGGCGTCCATCCAGCCGGATGACCAGCTGAGCGTCGCGGACGACGGCGGTCCGGATTACGTCAGCAGGGCAGGGCACAAACTTGCCGGCGCGCTGGCCGCCTTTCCCGGGGTGTCGCCCGCCGGGCTTCGGTGCCTCGACGCCGGTGCCTCCACGGGCGGATTCACGGATGTGCTGCTGCGTTCCGGGGCAAAGGAAGTCGCGGCCGTGGACGTCGGCCATGGCCAGCTGGTGGACTCGCTTCGTGCTGATCCCCGGGTCCGTGTTTTCGAAGGGATGAACGTCCGGTACTTCACCCCGGACCAGATCGGCGGCACCGTGGAGCTCACGGTCGCAGACCTGAGTTTTATTTCGCTGACCATGGTTGTCGGACCGTTGGCCGCGGCCACGGCCCCCGGTGGCAGCCTGCTGCTGATGGTCAAGCCGCAGTTCGAGGTTGGCCGCGAACTGCTGGGCCGCACCGGCGTGGTTACCGACCCGGCCCGGCACCGCCTGGCAGTGGAGCGCGTGGCGGAGGCCGCCGTCGGCGCGGGTCTGGAAATTGCCGGAATCGCCCGCAGTCCGTTGCCCGGGCAGAACGGGAATGTGGAATTCTTTATGTGGATGACGGTCCCAGAGAGTTCCGTCCGGGCTGCCGCTGATCGTTCAGCGGCAGCATCAGCGCTGGTCAGTTCCGTCTTCCACGAACCTTCCCAGGAAGTTCCGGCGTTTGCGGAGGTGCCGGAAGGCATAGAAGACTGACCGGACGGCAACACACTTGCTCCCCCGTGGGCAGAACAGGACTGGAAAGATATGAGCAGACGAATACTGGTGCTCGCGCACACCGGCCGGAAGGCCGCCATGGCTGCGGCCCAGGAAGTCTGCACCCAGCTGCACGCCGCCGGGCTGACCCCGGTAATGCGCTCCCAGGACCTGGAGGACATCCAGGCCGAATACGGGCAGCTCACGGCGCCAACCGAGATCCTGCACGACGACGTCCCGCTCGATGGGGTGGACCTGGGCATGGTGCTCGGCGGCGATGGCACCATCCTGCGCGCCGCGGAGCTGGTGCGGGGGACCGGGGTTCCGCTGCTCGGCGTGAACCTGGGGCACGTGGGTTTCCTGGCCGAAAGCGAACGCGAAGACCTGGAAAAGACCGTGCGGTGGGTCGTGGACCGGTCCTACACCGTCGAAGAGCGCATGACGATCGACGTCAAGGTCTGGCTGGACAGCAAGCTGCTGGCCCATACCTGGGCCCTGAACGAAGCAGCTGTGGAGAAAGCCGACCGCCAGCGCATGCTGGAGATCGTGATGGAGGTGGACGCGCGCCCCATTTCTTCCTTCGGCTGCGACGGCGTGGTCATGGCCACCCCGACAGGCTCCACTGCTTACGCCTTTTCGGCCGGCGGCCCTGTGGTCTGGCCGGAGGTGGAAGCCCTGCTCATCACCCCGATCAGCGCCCACGCCGTGTTCTCCCGGCCCCTGGTTGTGGCACCGGAATCGATTCTTGCGGTGGAGATCCTTGCCCGGAACGCAGCTAACGGTGTGCTCTGGTGCGACGGACGGCGCAGTTACGATCTTCCGCCCGGAGCCCGGGTTGAAGTCACCCGGTCGGCCGTGCCGGTGCGCCTGGCACGAACCCATGAAACTCCGTTCTCGGAACGGCTGGTCCGCAAGTTCCAGCTGCCCACGCAGGGCTGGCGCGGACCCATGAACCATCCTGCAGACGCAGACGCAGACGCAGACGCAGGCGGAGGAGTAATTCCGTGATTGAGGAAATACGCATTCGGGACCTTGGTGTCATCACCGATGCCACGCTGACGCTGGGGAGCGGGTTTACCGTGGTCACCGGCGAAACCGGTGCCGGCAAGACCATGGTGATCACCGCCCTGGGGCTCCTGCTGGGAGCCAGGTCGGACGCCGGGGCCGTGCGCACCGGTGCCAAATCCGCGCTGGCCGAAGCCGTGGTCCGGCTCCCGGAGCAAAGCCCGGCCGTGCTGCGTTCCGTGGAAGCCGGAGCCGAGATCGAAGCCTGCGACGGCGGTGTCGAACTCCTGGTGGCCCGCACCGTCAATGCCGACGGCCGCAGCCGCGCCCACCTGGGCGGCAGGGCGGCCCCCGTCGGTGTCCTGGGGGAAGTGGGCAGCCACCTCGTTGCCGTGCACGGGCAGACCGACCAGCTGCGGCTGAAGAGTGCCGCGGCCCAGCGCGAGGCACTGGACAAGTACGCGGGGGAGTCCCTGCGCACTGCGCTGGAGGAATACCGCACCGGGTACGCCCGCTGGCGGGCAGCTGCCGCGGAGCTCTCCGAGCTGCGGGAGACCGCACGGGAACGGCTCCGGGAGGCGGAGTTCCTGGCAGCCTCGCTGGAAGAAATCGACGCGGTGGCACCCGAGCCGGCGGAAGACGAAACGCTGAAGACCGAGGCCATGCGCCTGGGCAACATCGAAGAGCTCCGGACCGCGTCCGTCAAAGCGCACGAGGCCCTGGTGGCCGGGGACTTCGCCGACGGTTCCGACGCGACGTCCCTGGTGGACGCCGCCAAGCGCCAGCTTGAGCAGGCCGGAGAGCATGACCCCGCCCTGGCGCAGGCCGGCCAGCGGCTGGCCGAGGTCGGCTACATTCTGACGGACATCGCTGCGGAACTCTCCAGTTACAGTGCCTCGCTCGACGGCGAGGGGCCGGGCCGGCTGGCTGAAGTGGAGTCCCGGCGGGCTGAGCTGGCAACGCTGGTGCGCAAGTATGCGCCGTCCATCGACGAGGTCCTGGAATGGGCCGAAACCAGCCGGGTTCGGCTGGCGGACCTGGGTGACGACGGCAACCGGATTGAATCCCTGGAAGCCGAGCTCACCGAACTCGAGGCCAGGCTCCGCGACCAGGCTGCCGGACTGACGAAACTGCGCACCGAGGCCGCGGGGGAACTCTCCAGCCGGGTAAGCGCCGAACTCGCCGCCCTGGCCATGCCGGACGCCCGCCTGGTCATCAACGTGGAGAACACCGGCGAGATGGGACCGCACGGCGCGGACACCATCGAATTTCTCCTCGCCCCGCATCCCGGAGCGCCGCCGCGTCCGCTGGGCAAGGGTGCATCCGGTGGTGAACTCTCCCGGGTGATGCTCGCGATCGAAGTGGTGCTGGCCGAAGTGGACCCTGTCCCGACGTTTGTCTTCGACGAGGTTGACGCCGGCGTCGGCGGCAAGGCGGCCATCGAAATCGGCCGGCGGCTGGCTATGCTGGCCCGGCACGTTCAGGTCATCGTGGTGACGCACCTCCCGCAGGTGGCGGCCTTCGCCGGCCACCACATCCGCGTGATTAAAACCTCAACCTCGGCAGGTGACGGATCCGGCGTAACCGCCAGTGACGTCGTCGTGCTGGACCGCGAGGCCCGGATCAGGGAACTGGCCCGGATGCTCGCAGGCCACGAGGACTCGGAGTCGGCCCGTGCCCACGCCGAGGAACTGCTGGCGACGGCTGCCGTCCCCGCTGAAGCAACGACACAGACCAACAAAAGGTGATAGGCTCGAATTCCGTGGTGCAGCGATCAAATCCCAGGTTTCCCAAGTCGTCTTCTACGACCAAACACATCTTCGTCACCGGTGGCGTGGCGTCCTCCCTTGGTAAGGGACTGACGGCTTCCAGCCTCGGTCACCTGCTTCGGGCACGCGGCCTCTCCGTGACCATGCAAAAGCTCGATCCCTATCTCAACGTGGATCCGGGCACAATGAACCCCTTCCAGCACGGTGAAGTCTTCGTGACCGATGACGGCGCCGAAACGGACCTCGACATCGGCCACTACGAGCGCTTCCTCGACGAGAGCCTCGACGGGTCGGCCAACGTGACCACCGGCCAGGTGTACTCCACCGTCATTGCCAAGGAACGACGCGGCGAATACCTCGGTGACACTGTCCAGGTCATTCCGCACATCACCGACGAGATCAAGCGCCGGATGCGCCTGCCCTCCGAGGCTAGGAAGCACCCTGACGTCATCATCACCGAAATCGGCGGCACGGTCGGGGACATCGAGTCCCAGCCGTTCCTCGAAGCGGCACGCCAGGTGCGCCAGGACATCGGCCGGAACAACGTCTTCTTCCTGCACGTCTCCCTGGTTCCGTACATCGGCCCGTCGCAGGAACTGAAGACCAAGCCGACCCAGCACTCCGTGGCAGCCCTGCGCTCCATCGGCATCCAGCCGGACGCGATCGTCATCCGCTCGGACCGCCCGGTGCCGGACGCCATGCGGGACAAGATCGGCCGCATGTGCGACGTCGACGTCGATGCCGTGATTGGCTGCCCGGATGCCCCGAGCATCTACGACATCCCCAAGACCCTGCACTCGCAGAACCTGGACGCGTACATCGTCCAGCACCTGGGCCTGAAGTTCAAGGACGTCGACTGGACCAAGTGGGACCGTCTGCTTGAGGCCGTGCATAACCCCAAGCACCATGTGGAGGTGGCGCTGGTCGGCAAGTACATCGACCTGCCCGATGCCTACCTTTCCGTTACCGAGGCCCTGCGTGCCGGCGGATTCGCCAACAACACCAAGGTTAAGATCCGCTGGGTCCCCTCCGATGACTGCGCCACCGAAGAAGGCGCCCGCAAGGCCCTCGCCGGCGTCGACGCCATCTGCGTTCCCGGCGGCTTCGGCATCCGCGGCCTCGAAGGCAAACTCGGTGCCCTGAAGTTCGCCCGCGAAAACAAGCTGCCGACCCTGGGCCTGTGCCTTGGTCTGCAGAGCATGGTCATCGAGTACGCCCGCAACGTGGTCGGCCTCGAAGGTGCTTCCTCCAGCGAATTCGAACCGGACACCAAGTACCCGGTGATCGCAACCATGGCGGAGCAGAAGGAAATCGTGGCTGGCCAGGGCGACATGGGCGGCACCATGCGCCTGGGCCTTTGGGACGCGAAGCTCGACGAAGGCTCTGTTGTGGCCAAGACGTACGGCAAGACCGCCGTCGCCGAACGCCACCGCCACCGCTACGAGGTCAATAACGCCTACCGTGAGCAGATCGCCGAAGCCGGCCTGGTCTTCTCCGGCACTTCCCCGGACGGTGCCCTCGTGGAGTTCGTTGAACTGCCGGAGGATGTCCACCCGTACTACGTCTCCACTCAGGCGCACCCGGAACTGAGCTCGCGTCCCACCCGGCCGCACCCGCTCTTCGCCGGACTGGTCAGGGCCGCCCTGGCACACCAGGGCGCGGAGGCGTAAGCAACATGAGCGAAGACCGGGGGTTCGCCGACGAACAAAGTCCGCGACGGCTGCTGGAATCCACAGTTGCCTACAGCGGTCCCATCTGGGACGTGGTGAAGGAAAAATTCACCCTGACTGACGACGGCGAGCCCCTGGTCCGCGACTTCATCGCGCACCCCGGTGCCGTGGCCATTTTGGTCATGAACGACGCCGGCCAGGTGCTGCTGATTAACCAGTACCGGCATCCGGTGCGCATGACGCTCTGGGAAATCCCGGCCGGCCTGCTGGATGTGGAGGGTGAAGACTACCTGGCCGCCGCCGTGCGCGAGCTGGCCGAGGAGGCCGACCTGGTGGCCGAGGACTGGAACGTCCTCACGGATCTGTTCCTCTCGCCCGGGTCGTCGCGCGAAGAGCTGCGCATTTACCTTGCCCGGGGGCTGCACGAGATTCCCGAAGCGGAACGCCACGAACGTTTCCACGAGGAAGCCGAAATCAAGATGCTCTGGGTCGACCTGGATGACGCCGTCACGGCCGTCCTCGAAGGCCGCCTGCACAGCCCTTCGGCGGCCGCCGCCGTCCTGGCCGCAGCTGCTGCGCGCCCGTCCGGCTATAAGAACCTCCGGCCAGCCGACGCGCCGTGGCCGGAGCATCACTCGGAGCACCACGCCTGGCCCAACGGTTCTGTCCGCTAGGGGAATGGGTGCCCACCGCCGTCCCCGCCGCAGGCAGCGGCCCCGGTAGCCGGTCCGCGCAGGACCGGACTTCCATCAACGACACGATCGACCTGGTCCTGCAGTCCCAGCTCAATCCCACCCTCATCCTGGAGACCTCGGAGCTGACGGCCGGGGCCGTTGCCGCTTCGACCCCCGCCACCGGGGGAGCCAGGGGGCCGGCTGAGGAACCCACTGGGGAGAGTGCCGCGCCTCCGGAGCCCGCAGGCGCCGCACGCACCGCCGCGCGCAGCTCCCGGTCAGCCGAGGAGGAGCTGCGCTCCACCGCCGTGGGACGGGCGATCGGCAGCTACCTCCAGCACATGGCCGTTGAACGCGGGCTGGCCAGGAATACCGTTGACGCCTACCGCCGCGACCTGCTCCGGTACGCCCGGTTCCTAGCCGCCGGCGGCCGCACCGACGTCACAGCCATAACCCGTCATGACGTCACCGCGTTCGCCCGGTCGATCGTTGAAGGCTCGGACGGCTCCGCAGCGCTGAGCATCCGGTCGGCTGCCCGGACCATTGTGGCGGTCCGCGGCCTGCACAAGTTCTGGGCGCTCGAAGGCCTAACCCCGGTGGATCCGGCGAGCGACGTCCATCCGCCGATGCCGGGCAAACGCCTGCCCAAGGCGATCAGCGTCAACGAAGTCACCCGCATGCTCGAGGCCATTCCACTCGATACGCCTACCGGCCTGCGCGACCGCGCCCTGCTCGAATTCCTCTACTCCACGGGCGCCCGCATCAGCGAGGCCGTGGGGCTGGACATCGATGACCTGTCCCTCGAACGGATCCCTGCCAACGGCCCCGACGTCGTGCGCCTTTTCGGCAAGGGGTCGAAGGAACGCCTGGTGCCGCTGGGCTCCTACGCCGCCCGCGCACTGGACGAATACCTGGTCCGTGGCCGGCCCGGTGCGGCTGCCAAAGGCAAAGGCACTCCGGCGCTGTTCCTCAATGCCCGCGGCGGACGGCTGAGCCGGCAAAGCGCCTGGACCATCCTGAAAGCGGCTGCTGAACGCGCCAAAATCGACCGGGATGTTTCTCCGCACACCCTGCGGCATTCCTTCGCCACCCACCTGCTGGAAGGTGGAGCCGACGTGCGCGTGGTCCAGGAACTGCTGGGTCACGCATCGGTGACCACCACGCAGGTTTACACCCTGGTCACCGCCGACACGCTGCGCGAAGTCTACGCAGCCGCCCACCCCCGCGCACTGTGAGCTGGGCGCCGGGCTGAGTCCAGCCGCAGGTCAGCCTGCAGGCGCCTTGGACGCGGCACGGACCACGGACTCAAGGAACCCCGGGAAGGCTTCCTCAAGATCATCGCGCCGCAGCACGTTCATGCGCGCGGTGCCGGAGTAGTACTGGTGGATTACCCCTGCCTGACGCAGCGCAGTGAAGTGATGCGTAGCGGTGGATGGGTGGACCGGCAGATCGAACGAGCCACAGCGAAGCTCGGTCGAGCCCTCAGCGAGCTGGACGACAATCGCCAAACGAATCGGATCCGCTATGGCGTTCAGGACCCGGGAAAAATCGAAGTCAGCCAGTTCAGGCTCATCGGTAATGTCCCGTCGAGGCGCCATGTCCTACCTTCCATACTGTCCCCGGCTGCGGTACAGACGGGCCTCACTAGGATAGCCTGCCCCGGCCTCTGCTCCAGCATTATTTGATTCCAGTCTATTTTGATAACTATCAAACTAATGGTTACTGTTGACTCCTGCCCGGCGGCCGACGGCTCGCCGCGGCGGCAAAGCACCCCCATGAACATGAAGGATCAACAGCATGCGCGCCTGGACACTCGACAACTTCGGACTCGAAAACCTGAACCTTCGCGAGGTGGACGTACCTTCCCCGGCACCGCACGAAGTGCTGGTCAAGGTCTCCGCAGTATCGCTGAACTACCGGGACAAGGCACTGGTGGATGGCATCTATGCTCCGGAAAAAATGCCGAAGGGACTGATCCCCGGGGCGGATTCGGCCGGAACGGTCGCCGCGGTGGGCAGGGACGTGACAAAGGTCGCCGTGGGCGACCGTGTAACCTCCCATTTCTACTCCACTTGGCAGGACGGGCCCTGGTTGCCCGAATACGCGGACTTCCAGTTGGGTGGACCGCTGGATGGTGGTCTGGCCGAGTATCAGCTCCTTAGTGAGGACAGTGTCGTCCCGACGCCGCCGGACATGACCGACGTTGAAGCCGCCACCTTGCCGATCGCGGGACTGACCCCTTGGTTTGCCATGCGTGAATACAGGAACCTGAAGGCGGGGGATTCGGTCCTCATCCAAGGCACCGGCGGCGTGTCCATCTTTGCCATCCAGCTCGCGTCCGCCATGGGTGCCCGGATAATTGTGACCTCGAGCAGTGACGAGAAACTGCTCCGTGCCCGGGAGCTGGGTGCAACTGACACCATCAACTACCGCACATCCCCGGACTGGGCCGGCGCCGTCCTGGAACTAACGGACGGTGCAGGCGTGGATGTTGTTCTTGACGTGGTGGGCGGCGACGGGCTGCGGAACTCAGTTCGTGCAGCCAAGGGGAACGGACTGGTTGCTGTCATCGGATTCCTCGATGGCCAGACGACAACTCTCGACCTCATGGATGTGATCTGGCACCAAACACAGATCCAGGGCATCGCTGTTGGCCACCGGCGTTCCTTCAATGACCTCGTCCGCTTCCTGGATAAGCACGCGATTCACCCGGTCATCGATTCCGTCTTCCCATTCGAGGAGGCCCCCCGCGCCTATGAGAAGCTGGCCCAGGGCGCCTTCGGCAAGATTGTCATTGAGGTGGCGTGATGAGCTCGTGAGGGTCCAGGGATGCGGATCCCGGATCTACAGACAGCGGTAGATTGGGGGGATGCTCAGACACCCTCAAGTCTCACCGGTCGTCCTGTGCTTCCTGTTCCGCGAAACCCCGGACGGCGGGCAGGAAGTACTGCTGGGCCTGAAGAAGACGGGGTTCGGCGTCGGCCGGATTGTCACCCTTGGCGGGCACGTCGAGCCGGGGGAGACCGCTGCGCAGGCCGCTGTGCGGGAAGTCTTCGAGGAATCCGGGGTCTCCGTGGCAGAGGAGGACCTCGAACCTGCTGGAAGCATTGAGTTCATGTTCCCGGCCCGGCCGGACTGGGACATGTCCACCGTGGTCTACCGCACCTGGAACTGGTCCGGGGAACCGGCGCCGTCCACGGAAATCACGCCTGCCTGGTATTCCGTGGACGCCGTGCCGTATGCGCAGATGTGGGAAGACTCAGCGTACTGGCTGCCCAAGGTCATCGCCGGTGACTACTTCGCCGCCGCCGTCACCCTCGCACCGGACAACGAGTGCGTGGGCAGCGTCGTCTTTTCCTGACGCCGCTGCGGTATGCCGTTCTGCTGCCACTTTGGAACTTTGCTCCGCGGCGCTCTGGCAGCAAAGTCCCAAAGTGGCAGCAACACCTCAGCCAGGCGCGTGAGCGGCCAAGCTAGCCCAGGTGCCGCTCGTCCGCGCCGTTGTATTCGCTCAGCGGCCGGATCAGCGCGTTGGCTTCTAGCTGTTCCATGATGTGCGCCGTCCACCCGGTGATCCGCGCCGCGACGAACAGCGGCGTGAAGGTGGCGGTGTCGAAGCCCATCAGGTGGTAGGCCGGGCCTGCAGGGTAGTCGAGGTTCGGCAGGATGTTCTTCCGCTCGGCCATCGCTGATTCCAGGGCCGTGTAGAGCTCGCCCAGGTCCGGCCGGTCGTAGTGCTTGACCATGGCGTCCAGGGAGGCCTTCATGGTCGGTACCCGGGAGTCGCCGTTTTTGTAGACCCGGTGGCCAAAGCCCATGATCTTCTTTTTATCCGCCAGCGCCGAGTCCAGCCAGGCCGCGGCGTGGGCCGCGACGTCGTGGTCCTGGGCGCTGGCGGTAATCTCCTCGAACGTGTGCATCACTGCTTCGTTGGCCCCGCCGTGCAGCGGGCCCTTGAGGGCACCGATGGCGCCGGTCACCGCGGAGTGCAGGTCCGACAGGGTGGAGGTGATCACCCGCGCCGTGAACGTCGAGGCGTTGAAGGAGTGCTCGGCGTACAGGATCATCGAGACGTTGAACGCCTCCACCACCTCCGGCGCGGCTTCCTCGCCGAAGGTCATCCACAGGAAGTTCGCCGCGTAACCGAGGTCTTCCCGCGGTTCCACCAGGTCCTCGCCGCGGCGGCGGCGCTGATCGTAGGCGACGACGGCGGGCATGGCGGCGAACAGGCTGACAGACTTCTCCATGTTGGCCAGCCGGGAGGAGTCCTCGGCCTTTGGATGCTCGGCGCCCAGGACGGACGCCGCTGTCCGGCAGACATCCATCGGGTGGCACGTCGACGGCAGGGCGTCGATCACCGCCTTCAGCTCCGGGGTCAGCGCGCGCTGCGACCGCTCGCCGCTGGTGAACTCCGCAAGTTCCTCCGCGGAGGGGAGTTCGCCGTTCCACAGCAGATAGGCCACTTCTTCGAAGCTGCAGCGGGCCGCGAGCTCCTGGACCGGGTAGCCCCGGTAGAGCAGCGAATTCGTTTCGGGATTTACCTTGGAAATGCTGGTGGTGTCCACCAGCACTCCGGCCAGGCCCTTGTGAATGGTTGTGTCTGTCATCTTTTGGACTCCTTCGTCGTGGTGCGCAGATCAGGGTGGGGCGGCGCCTTCTTCTTGGTGATGGACTCTGGACGGTCAGGTCAGGTCAGGTCAGGTCAGGCCGGGGCCGGTGTGCCGGGGGAGCCTGGGACCTGGAAATTGAACACTGAGGTATCGAAGCGGTTATACGCCTCATAATCCACCAGATCGTACAGGCGCGCACGTGTGAGCATGCTGGGAACCTCTGCCGCCTGCGTGCCGTCGGCCCTGATCGCGTCCAGGGTCCGCTCCGCCGCCCCCATGGCACTGCGCAGCAGGGTCACCGGATAGATGACCATGTTGACGCCGGCGGCGGCGAGCTGGTCATAGGTGAACAGTTCGCTCTTGCCGAATTCGGTCATGTTGGCCAGGATCGGGACGTCGACGGCGGCGCGGATGGCTGCGAACTCGTCCACTGTTTTCATGGCTTCCGGGAAAATCGCATCGGCGCCGGCCTCGACCAGGGCGCGGGCCCGGTCCTGGGCAGCTTCCAGGCCTTCAACGGCGCGGATGTCGGTGCGGGCCATGATCAGGAAGTTCGGATCCCGCCGGGCGTCCGCCGCTGCACGGATCCGCTTGGTGGCGGTGTCCAGGTCCACCACGTTCTTGCCGTCCAGGTGCCCGCAGCGCTTCGGATTGAACTGGTCCTCGATATGGCACCCGGCCAGGCCGGCGTTTTCCAGTTCCTGGATGGTGCGGGCCACGTTCATCGGCTCACCGAAGCCGGTGTCGGCGTCGACAATGGCGGGCAGGTCGCTCATCCGGGCGATCTGCCCGGCGCGCGTGGCGACCTCTGTGAGCGTGGTGAGTCCGATGTCAGGCAGGCCCAGGTCATTGGCGAGGACCGCGCCGGAGATGTAGACGCCGTCGAACCCCTTTTCCTGGATCAGCCGGGCAGAGAGCGGGTTGAAAGCGCCCGGGTACTGCTGCAGCGTGCCGGAGGTGAGCCCTGCGCGCATGGCGAGGCGCTTCTGCTCGGGGGTGGTGGAGGAGTAGAGCATTTAGAACAGTCCCTTCGGTGCTGCTGCCGGATCGATGACGCCGGCGGCTGCGGTGATGTTGAGCTGGTCCAGTTCTCCGGCGGCCAGCTCCGGCAGCCGTTCGGCAGCGGCGATGAAACGGTCGATCTCCTCTTCCGCCACCAGGCCGGCGGCCAGGGTGCGGAACTTGTGGATGTAGTCGGCGCGGACGAAGGGCCGGGCACCCAGCGGATGGGCGTCGGCCACGGCGATCTCATCGGTGATCACGCGGCCGTCGGTCAGGGTGATCTCCACCCGGCCGCCGAAGGCTTTCTCCGCGATGTCCAGGGAGTGGTAGCGGCGGGTCCATTCCGGGTCTTCCACGGTGGTGACCTTGTGCCAGAGCGCCACGGTGTCCGGGCGGCCGGCCCGTTCCGGAGTGTAGGAGTCCACGTGGTGCCATGCGCCGTCCTGCAGGGCCACGGCGAAGATGTAGGGAATGGAATGGTCCAGGGTCTCGCGCGAGGCGGTGGGATCGTACTTCTGTGGATCGTTGGCGCCGGAGCCGATCACGTTGTGGGTGTGGTGCGACGTGGAGATGAGCACCGAGGCCACGTTGGACGGGTTGGTGGCCTCGGGATGTTCGCGGTGGATCCGGCGGGCCAGGTCGATCCAGGCCTGGGCCTGGTACTCCGCGGAGTGTTCCTTGGTGTAGGTGTCCAGAATGGCGCGCTTCGCCTCACCGGGAGCGGGAAGCGGCACCGAGTACGCGGCGTCGGGTCCGTCCAGGAGCCAGGCGATCACACCGTCCTCGCCCTCGTAGATCGGGGTGGGGGAGGTCTGGCCGCGCATCGCGCGGTCCACCGCTTCGACGGCCATCTTGCCGGCGAACGCCGGGGCGTGGGCCTTCCAAGTGGAGATTTCACCCTTGCGGGACTGGCGGGTGGCGGTGGTGGTGTGCAGCGCCTGGCCAACGGCCTGGAAGATGGTTCCGGTGTCCAGTCCCAGCAGGGTGCCGAGGCCGGCGGCGGCGGACGGGCCGAGGTGCGCCACGTGGTCGATCTTGTGTTGGTGAAGGCAGATGGCCTTCACCAGGTTCACCTGGATTTCGTACCCGGTGGCGATGCCGCGCAGCAGATCCGCACCGGAGGCGCCGGTGTGCTGGGCAGCGGCGAGGATCGGCGGAATGTTGTCCCCGGGGTGGGAGTAATCGGCGGCCAGGAACGTGTCGTGATAGTCAAGTTCCCGCACGGCAACCCCGTTGGCCCAGGCCGCCCACTCAGGGGAGGTCTTCTGCCCGACGCCGAAAACGGAGGCTCCGGTTCCGCCCGACGACGGCGCGAAGGACAGTGCCTGCGCGCGGGCCGCCACGATGGGTGCGCGGTTCAGTGAGGCGGCGGCGACCGAGGCGTTGTCGATGATGCGGTTGATCACCATGTCTGCGACGTCGGCGGTCACTTCCACCGGGTCGGCGGCGACTTCGGCGATCTTCCAGGCCAGCTGGTCTTCGCGGGGCAGGTTTTCGTCGCTGCGGTAGACCCGCAGGTTATGGGTTTTCACGAAAAAAGGTCCTCTCGGATTAAGAGCTGGTGGACAGTGTTGAAGTGTTCAAGGCTTTTGTGCAGGTGAACGGCGGTGGCTGCTGCCGCCATCGACGGGTCACCGGCGGCGATCGCGCCGGCAATCGTGGCGTGCTCGGACGCTGTCTCGCGCAGCCGGGCCGGGTTGTCCTTGGCCAGGCGGCGGACCCGGGCCAGGTGCAGGCGCACGTTGCCGAGTGCCTGGGTCAGGTAGGGGTTGGCGGCGGCGGCGTCGATCGCCGAATCAAGGCGTGCCACCAGGGCGTAGTACCCCTGGCGGGCCGGATCTTCCTCCGGGTCAGCATCCAGCCTGGCCGCTGCGGCGTCGAAATCGGTGCGGAGACCCCGGAAAACAGCGGGATCCCGGCGGTTGGCCGCGAGTGAGGCCGCCTGGCATTCCAGGGCCTGACGCAGTTCGAAGAGCGCGCCCACGGTTTCGGCGGAAATGGGCGTGACGACGACGCCGCGTCCGTTGTGCGCTGCGGCGAGTCCGTCCGCGGTGAGCCGGCCGAGGGCCTCGCGCAGGGGAGTGCGGGAGATCCCAAGGCGCTGGGACTGTTCAACTTCCCCCAGCACGGTTCCGGGCGGCAGCCGCCATTCGACAATGTCCTCGCGGAGCATGGCATAGGCGCGGTCGCTGGCCCGCATGGTGTGCTCCCTTCCACAGGATGTGACGCTGCGCACCAGTGTATACACACAATCAGGGAGTGGTGGGAAACTTCCACAACTGCCGACTTCTGGCTGCCACTATGTATACACAGGTGGAAGAATGCCGAAGCGCAACGAGAACCCGTGTGAAGCCTTGCACGGTCTGGATGCGCCCTGGTCTGACAGGATGGGAACGGCCAGGCCGTGCGCCGGACTGGGCCCCGGCGGTGCTGGGACATAAGGAAACTGAGACCAAGGGAATGGGGCCCACACAGGTGCTGGGAGTTGTTGAGGGATTCGCGGTCGTACTGATCATCGTGGTGGTGGGCTACGCTGCCGCGGCCTTCCGGCTCGGCGGCGGAAAGGACCTGAAGCCGGCGCTGACCGCGGTGATCTACTACATCACCAACCCCGCCCTGATGTTCATTCTCCTGGCCGAAGCTCCCGTGCAGCAGGTGCTGGGGACGCTGGCTCCGGCCGCACTCGTGACCACTGCGGTGTGCGGGCTGCTCTACGCCCTGGTAGCGAAGGTTTTCCTGCGCCGCAACGCTGCTGATACCGCGGTGGGCGCGATGGGCGCCTCTTATGTCAATGCCGGGAACATCGGCCTGCCGATCGCGCTCTATGCGGTGGGCAGTGCCACGCCAGTGGTGTCCGTGCTGGTTGCGCAGCTGCTCATCGTGGCGCCGGCTTACCTCGCCCTGTTCACGTTCACCGCGCGGCGGCAGGCGCTCGCCCGGGAACGGCTTGCAGCGGGGCCTGGCGCACTGGCAGCGCCGGCACGCCGCCGCAGTCCGCTGGGCGCAGTCAAGGCAGCCCTGCTGCCTTTCGCCAACCCGGCGACCATCGGCACCGTCGCCGGGCTCGCCGCCGCCCTGACCGGCGCCAACCTGCCCACCGTGGTGTGGGAGCCGCTGTCCCTGCTGGGGCACGCCTCCGTTCCCCTGCTGCTGCTGGTGTTCGGAATGAGCCTGTACGGCCAGCGGCCACTCGCTGACGGGTCGGTCCGGGCCGACATCATCACTGCCACAATGCTCAAGGTCGTGGTTGCACCGCTGGTGGGCTACGCCGTCGCGCGCTGGATCTTTGGCCTGGAAGGGGAAGCCCTCTTCGGTGCCGTGGTGATGAGCGCCCTGCCCACGGCGCAGAACGTCTACCTTTTCGCCAGCCAGTTCGGCATGAAGTCCGTGATTGCCCGGGACGTTGTGTTCCTGACCTCCTTCCTCTCCTTCCCGGTGATCCTGCTCGTCGCCTTCTGGCTCGCCTGATACCTCCGTGCCCTACCATGGCCGGAACGGCACCGGCACGCCGGGACCTGGCGGGCCGTGAATCAAGGAGGATTCCATGGGCACCGAAGGCTACGCAGAAACCTACGCCGCTTCGAGCGAAGATCCGGAGAAATTCTGGCTCCATGCCGCGGCGCTGGTGGACTGGGATGTGGCTCCGGCCAAGGCCCTGGACGACAGCAGGCCGCCCTTTTACCGCTGGTTCCCGGACGGGATGGTGAACACCAGCTTCAACGCGCTGGACCGGCACGTGCTCGCCGGCCACGGGAACCGGGCGGCCCTGGTCTATGACTCCGCCATGCTGGGCCTGGCGCGCACCTACACCTACGCCGAGCTGCTGGCCGAGGTGGAGACCTTCGCCGGGGTCCTGCATGGCCAGGGCATCCGCGCCGGGGACCGGGTGGTCATCTACCTGCCCATGATCCCGGAGGCGGTCATCGCGATGCTGGCCACCGCCCGGCTGGGCGCGGTGCACTCGGTGGTCTTCGGTGGATTCGCCGCGGCCGAGCTGGCGGCGCGGATCGACGACGCCAAGCCCGACGCCGTCATCACCGCCAGCGGCGGTCTGGAACCCAAACGCCGTGTGGAGTACCTCCCCGCCGTTGCCGAGGCCCTGGAGACTGCCAAACACCGGGTACGCGGCGTCGTGGTGGCTGCCCGGGAAGGGTTTGCGCACACGGTCTCCGAGTTCGAGGGCGCCGGCGGAGCACACTGGGCGGACTGGGCGCACCTGGCTGCGGACGCACAGCCGCACGGACCGGTCAGTGTGGCGGCCACCGACCCGCTGTACATCCTCTACACCTCCGGCACCACCGGCTCACCCAAGGGGGTGGTGCGGGACAACGGCTCGCACGCCGTCGCGCTGGCCTGGTCAATGGCCAACATTTACGACGCCGGCCCCGGGCAGGTGATGTGGACCGCCTCCGACGTCGGCTGGGTTGTGGGGCACTCCTACATCGTCTACGGGCCGCTGATCGCCGGGGCCACCACGGTGCTTTATGAAGGCAAGCCCGTGGGAACCCCCGACGCCGGCGCGTTCTGGCGGGTGGCAGCGGAGCACAGCGTGGAAGTCCTGTTCACCGCACCGACGGCGCTGCGGGCCATCCGCCGGGCAGATCCGGACCTGGCGCTCGCCGCCGGGCACGATCTCTCCAAGCTGCGGACGCTGTTCGCGGCGGGGGAGCGGCTGGACCCGGAAACCTTCCGCTGGATCTCGGGCGGGCTCGGGATTCCGGTGGTTGACCACTGGTGGCAGACCGAAACCGGCTGGGCCATCTGCGCCAACCCCATGGGCCTGGACCCGCAGCCGCTGAAGGCCGGATCACCTACCTTCCCGGTGCCGGGGTTCCGGCTGCGCGTGGTGGACGGCACCGGGACGGAGGTCTCCGCGGGAACGGAGGGCAACATCGTGCTGGACCTGCCGCTGCCGCCGGGGACCCTGGCGACGCTGTGGGGCAGCGACGAACGGTACCGGGCCTCCTACCTTGAAGCTTTCAAGGGCAGCTACGCCACCGGGGACTCCGGGTATGTGGATGAAGACGGGTACGTGTTCGTGATGGGCCGGACCGATGACGTGATCAACGTGGCCGGGCACCGGCTCTCCACCGGGGCGATCGAACAGGCAGTGGCGAAGCATCCCGACGTGGCGGAATGCGCCGTGATCGGGGTGCGGGACAGTCTTAAGGGCCAGCGGCCGTGCGGCTACGTGGTGCTGAAGGCAGGGTCCGCAGCCACTGAGGCGGACATACAGGCGGCGCTCGCGGACCTGGTCCGCCAGCAGATCGGACCGGTGGCCGACTTCCGCGACGTCCGGGTGGTCGACGGACTCCCCAAGACCCGGTCCGGAAAGATCCTGCGCAAGACCATGCGCCAAATCGCCGACGGCGAGGAATTCTCCGTGCCCTCCACCATTGAGGACCGGTCGGTTTTGGACGCCCTGGTGCCGCTGCTGCGCCCGGCGGTACAAAGAGGGCTTTAGCCGTGGCCGCACGCACCTGGAACACAGGTGCACGGGACCTTGCCGGGTTCGCCGGGCGGGTGCTGCTGCCCGCCGCCGGGCTCGGCATCGCGCTGGCGGTGCTGTACCGGCTGACGAGTGGAACCGACCCCGTTGCGCTGCCCACCCTCGTACTGCGGATTGCCTCCGGTGCGGTGGTTTCGGCCTGCGTGCTGGGCTGGATTATCGGCCTGGCCCACCGCCGCGGGGCGGGCACGCCAGGCCGGGCCGACGGCGTCGTGCCCTTCCTGGACGGGGTACGGGCCTTTGCTATGGGTGGAGCCGTGTGGCTGGTGCCTGCCGCCGCTGCCTTTGGAATGCTGGCGCTTTTTGGGTTCCCCCTCACTGTGGTGGCCACGCCAGCCGAGCTGGCCGCCACAGTGCTGCTTCTTTTTGCCGCCGTGCTGCTCAGCGAGGCGGTTCCGGAGGAAATCGTGTTCCGGGGCTACATGATGCGGGTGCTGGGCGAACGGCTGCGGGGACTCTGGGCCAACGTTGTTCAGGCTGCCCTCTTCGCCGCCTTCGCCCTGGTCCTGCGCGGCTGGACCGGGACCGCGGACCTCCTTCTCTTTCTTGGCATGGGGCTGGGCCTGGGCTACGTGCGCACGGTTTCCGGATCAGTCTGGACCACTGTCGGATTCCATACTGCCTTCCAGACCGGTGCACAGCTGGTCCTCACCCACGATGCCGTGGACTTCTCCGGTGCGGACGGGCTGAGCATGCTGGCGCTTGGTGTTGTTCCCTTTGCGGCCGGCATCATCCTCGTGGATCTGCTGGCGCCGTCCCACCCCCGGCTGTTTGCCCGGCAAAGGCAGAAGGCCGCCCCGGAATAACCGGGGCGGCCTTCGATCTGTTGGGTGCGGTCAGCCTAAGCCGGGCTGGAGGCCTGAGCCGGTTCCGGCTCATCCTGGAACCGGCCGGCAAGCCGGTCCTCCCACGCGGTCATGACCGCGTCATCGGTCCGCGGGCTGAGCAGGGAAATGACGACGTATACGGCTGCCGAGGCAATGAGTCCAAAGTAGATCGGCTCATTGGCATAGACGCCGTCGTACGGCTGATCGCCGGTGACTTCCAGGAAGATCATGGTTGCCAGGGTGGCGACGGTTCCGGCGACCATTGAAGCGGCAGCGCCCAGGCCGGTGCCCCGCTTCCAGAAGAGCCCGCCGAGGATGGCTACGAGGAGCCCGCCGACCAGGATGTCGTAGGCGATGGTCAGTGCCGCGACTACATCCTGGACCACGATGGCAAGGGCGATGGCCACCAGTCCCAGGCCAAGAACCCAGACCTGGCTGCGGGCAATATCGTGTTCCGGGTTGCCGGCCGGGCGTCCGGCTTCCGGTTTGGCTGCGCCGAACCAGCTGCGGACATAAGGCACTACGTCCGTGCGGGCCACGGTGGCGGCGGCAATGAGCGCGCCGGACGCCGTGGACATCATCGCTGCCACGGCGGCGGCCAGCACCAGGCCGCCCAGGCCCACCGGCAGCAGGCTCATGGCGACGTCGGCGTAAACATCGTCCTTGGACTCGATGCTCGGCAGCACCACGGAGGCTGCCATGCCGATCAGGGCGCCGGCTACACCGTAGAGGATGCAGTAGATGCCGGCGGCGGTACCGCCCCAGCGGGCGATCAGCGGGGTACGGGCCGTAAAGACCCGCTGCCAGATGTCCTGGCCGATCAGCAGGCCGAGGGTGTACACAACGAAGTAGGTGATGATGCTCTGTGCGCCGATGCCGGTGATGCTGAAGAACTCCGCATCCACCCGCTCACGGATTCCGTCGAGGCCGCCGGCCGCGTTGAATGTGAAGGGCAGCATCAGGGCAAAGACGCCGATGGTCTTGATGATGAACTGGGCCATGTCTGCCAGGGTGATGGACCACATGCCGCCGATCGTGGAGTAGATCAGCACCACGGCGCCGCCGATGGCGATGGCCAGCCAGCGCTCCCAGCCGAAGAGCACCACGAAGATGGTGGCGTAGGCGCCTGTGGACGTGGCGCACAGCATCAGGGTGTAAGCCAGCATCACAATCGAGGACATCTGCGTGGACTGCGCGCCGTAACGCAGGGAGAGCATCTGCGAGACGGTGTAGATCTTCAGCTTCTGCAGCTTGGAGGCGAAGAGCAGGCTCAGCAGCAGCACTCCCGCGCCAATTGCCACTACCAGCCACATGCCGGAGACGCCGTACTGGTAGCCCAGTCCTACGCCGCCAACCGTGGAGGCACCGCCCAGAACGACGGCGGCCATGGTGCCGGTGTAGAACAGGGGGCCGAGCCGGCGGCCGGCGACGAGGTAGTCGCTTTCATTACGGGTGCGGGTTTTGCCCCACCAGCCGAAGGCAAGCATGCCAACGAGGTAGGCCACCACGATTGCCGCATTCAGGTAATCCATTCAAGTCCTGTCGATAGGAGGCGGCACCGGGCGAAACCGCGGTCTGTGCCTCGAGATATGCCTCTAGGTCAACTTATGTTTACCAAACGCTATTGCTGAACGGGGGGATGGGTCAAAGGAAGTTCAGGATTGTGTCCGGATCGAAACGCGGGCTACCGCCGCCAGGCGTATTCCAGCTCCGGCCTGCCGGGGGAGCCGTAACGCGGTGAACGTTCTACTGCGCGCTGGCCTTCAAGATGTTCCAGGTAGCGCCGGACGGTGATGCGGGACATCGCCAGCTGCGCCGAAAGCTCCGATGCGGACAGGGGAACCGCCGACTTCTTCAACGCGCAGGACACAGCCTCGAGCGTTTCCGGCGAAAGCCCCTTCGGGAGGGCCGCGGCATGATGAGGGCGCAGGGCAGCCAATGCCTGGTCCACTTCGGACTGAGTGGCCGCCACCCCTTGCCCGGAAAGCAGCAAACGGTACTCGCGGTAGGCAGCGAGCTTGGCGCTGAAGGAAGCAAAGGTGAACGGCTTGATCAGGTACTGCGCGATCCCGGCCGACATCGCCTGGCGCACCACCGGCAACTCCCGGACAGCGGTAATGGCGATGACGTCCGCCGGGATTCCGCGGCCCCGGATCCGCCGCAGCAGATCCAGGCCGTGCAGGTCCGGCAGGTTCATATCCAGCAGGATCAGGTCACAGGCGGACCCGGCCGCTGTCAGGAAGTCCAGGGCATCCGCCGCGGTATGGGCGATGCCGGCAAGGATAAATCCCTCGCAGCGCCGCACGTATTCGGCATGGGCCTCGGCGACCACCGTTTCATCCTCCACCACCAGGACGGCGATCTGGTCTTCCCGGTTCACTGCCGCACCGCCTCGGCCAGCGGGATCCGCACGGTAAACCGGGCCCCGCCGCCTTCCGCGGAATCCAGTGCCAGGGTGCCGCCGAGCCGCAGGACAGCCTGGCGGACCAGGGGCAGCCCGAAGCCCCGTCCGGCACCGGCGGAGAACGGCTGTCCTGTGTCCTTGGTGCTGAATCCCTGTTCGAAGATCTCCTCCCGTGCCGCCCGCGGAACCCCTGGGCCGCTGTCCTGGACACTGATCTGGAGGCCGCGTCCGTCACCTTCACCGACCACGGCCAGCTGGACGGCCACCCAAGGCGACGGAAGCCCCTGGACGGCGTCAAAGGCGTTGTCGAGCAGGTTGCCCAGAACCGTAACCAGTTCACCGGAGTCCAGCACTGCAGGGCCGGTTTCTGCGGCAGCATCATCGATGAGTTCGACGGCGACCCGGATTCCGCGCTCCCTCGCCTGTGCCTTCTTGCCGGCCAGCAGCGCTGCCAGGGCGGGGTCCCCAACGGATGCGGCGACGTCGTCCGCCAACTGCTGGGAGTGCGCCAAATCCCGCGTCGCGAACTCCAGCGCCTCCCTGGGGCGGTCCAGCTCAATCAGGGAAACCACGGTGTGGAGACGGTTGGCATGCTCATGTGCCTGGGACTGCAGTGCATCGGTGAGGGTGCGCATCGACTGAAGCTCACCCGTGAGGGCTTCAACCTCGGTGTGATCGCGCAGTGTGGTCACTGTCCCCATCCGCCGCGGTGCCCCGGCCGCCGGTGCCCCGGCCGGCAAGGTCCGGCCGATCCACCGCCGGCCCGGCACGCGGCTGCTTCCAGGCGGACGCACCGCAGGGGACTGATTCACGACCAGGATCCGGTCACGGGTGAAGTGGAACTCGTCCTGGGCGCTCCGGCCGGTGTGCAGCAGATCGGCCAGGGCCGCCGGCAGCCCTAGCTCCCGCGGGTCCTCGGGCTCGGTGCCGGTGCTGAGTTCCAGTCCCAGCAGTGCTGCTGCCTGCTCATTCCAGAGCACCAGGCGGCCGTCATTGTCCAGGAGCAGGAGGCCCTCGCGCAGGGAATGCAGTGCGGAGTCGTAGAACGTGAACATGTCCCGCAGCTCCTCGGGTTTCCGGTCCCGGGTGGTGTGGCGCAGGTACCGGCTGAGCCCGTAGGCAGCGAGGGACCCACAGGCCAGTGCGGCCAGCGAAATGAGGAACGCGGCAGGGAGCTGGGCGTCCCGGGCAATCCCCACCCGGTCCACCGTGATGCCGGCCGACACCAGCGCGGTCACCGTTCCGTCCGGTCCCAGGACCGGAGTGATAGCCCGCACCGAAGGGCCAAGGGTGCCGGTGTAGACCTCGGTGAAGGGTTCTCCGCGCAGCGCCTGGTCAACGGATCCCAGATAGACCCTGCCGATCTGCTCCTCGCTCCGGTGGGTGAAACGGGTCCCGTCGGGAGCCATGATGGTCAGGAAATCAATCCCCGCGGCGTCCATCACCGCCCGGGCAAAGGGCTGCAGTGAGCTGCTCGGATCCGGGGAGGAAGCGGCGGAGAGCACAAACGGATCCGCGGCCACTGTTTCGGAAATGGCGAGCATCCGTGCGGCGGTCTCTGCGTAGCTGCGCTGTTCAGCCTGGTGGTAGAGCACCCAGGACAGCCCCGCGGAAAGGCAGGCGATAAAAGCCAGCTGCCCCATGAGCAGCCGGCTGGCGAGACTCCATTTCCCCACACAAACTCCGATGATTTCTTGCAGTTGCCCCGCTGCTGTGCTGCCGGGCTGCGAACAGTATGACCACAACCGTGACAGTCATCACATTACGAGGCGACGATATTTACGAGCGATCCCGTTCCCGGGGAACAGGCCTTCTCCGCAGTGCGGAGAGTGAACGCCGGCCGGCACGGATCAACGACCAAAGCCTAGGAGCCGTACCCATATGGCATCTGCCACATCTCCCAACAGCGCCGGCTCACCGACGAGCCGCCGCACCAAGGACAAAACGCACTTCCTGTACATTGCCGTCATCCTGGCGGTGGTCCTCGGTGCTGTCCTGGGCCTGCTGAGCCCGGACTTCGCCAAGGGACTGAAGCCCATGGGGACGGCCTTTATTGCCCTCATCAAGATGATGATCGCCCCGGTGATCTTCTGCACGATTGTCCTTGGTATCGGCTCCATCGCCAAAGCGGCCACGGTTGGCAAGGTGGGTGGATTGGCGTTGGGCTACTTCATCCTGATGTCCACTTTCGCCCTTGCCATCGGACTGATCGTCGGAAACCTGATCCACCCCGGCACCGGACTGAACCTCGAAGCCAGCGCTGCCGATGCCCCTGCAGCGCCCGAGGACGGCGAAGGGCTGGTCGGCTTCGTCCTCAGCATCATTCCCGCCACGCTCCTGGCGTCGCTAACCGGTGAGAGCATCCTGCAGACCCTCTTCGTGGCCCTGCTGGTTGGTTTTGCCCTGCAGAAGATGGGTCCCGCCGGAGCACCCATCCTGACCGGTATCGGCCACCTCCAGAAGCTCGTCTTCCGCATTCTGGCCATGGTGATGTGGCTGGCGCCCATCGGTGCCTTCGGTGCGATTGCCGCCGTCGTCGGCGAAACCGGTGTAGGCGCGATCAAGAGCATGGCCGTGCTGATGATCGCCTTCTACATCACCTGCATCCTCTTCATCGCCGTTGTCCTGGGCGGTGTGCTCAAGATCTGCACCGGCGTGAACATCTTCAAGCTGATGCGCTACCTGGGCCGTGAATACCTGCTGATTTTCTCCACCTCTTCCTCCGAGGTTGCACTGCCGCGCCTGATCGCCAAGATGGAACACCTCGGCGTCTCCAAGCCTGTGGTCGGCGTGACTGTTCCCACCGGCTATTCATTCAACCTGGACGGCACGGCCATCTACCTGACCATGGCGGCGCTCTTCGTCGCCTCAGCCATGAACAAACCGCTGGAATTCGGCGAGCAGATCTCCCTGCTGGTCTTTATGATCATCGCTTCCAAGGGAGCGGCCGGCGTTACCGGTGCCGGCCTGGCAACCCTGGCCGGCGGCCTGCAGTCCCACCGCCCGGATTTGGTGGAAGGCGTCGGGCTCATCGTCGGAATCGACCGCTTTATGTCCGAGGGCCGCGCGCTGACCAACTTCACCGGCAACGCCGTCGCCACCGTCCTGATCGGAACCTGGACCAAGGAAATCGATAAGGAACAGGTCAACGCCGTCCTGAACCGGGAGCGTCCGTTCGATGAGGCCAGCATGGATGACGACCACCAGGCACCGGCTCCCGCTCCGGAAACGGAGCTGGAAACGACGGCGGCCCGCTAGGGCCGGCTCACAGCTTCGGTATCCGGTGCAGGGCCCGGATACCGGGCCACAGGGCGCCCCCGCCTTCCGCGGGGGCGCCCTGTGTGCTTAAAGGGATTGCGGAACCCCTACCGGCGGGTGCCGGGCGGTAGGGATAATGGAAAAGTCAGCGCAAATCCGCCTGAAAGGGTTGAACCCGCAGGAGGAGGAACACCCTCGAGGCTCAATCAAGGAGGGGTTAGTTTGCTGAAAGAACGGGAGATCATGGCGGTTCTTCCCGCCGTGGACATGGCCAGGGCCAGTGATTTCTACGGGAATGTGCTTGGCCTCGACGCGCCGCAGGTTATGGATGATGAAAACCTGCTCTATCACGGCGGGAACGGCACGCATTTCCTGCTGTATAAAACCGACAACGCCGGCAGCGCAAAAAATACCCAGATGGGCTGGGAGACCACGGACATCGATGGCGAGGTGGCGGATCTTCGGAGCCGCGGCGTCGTCTTCGAGGACTATGATTTCCCGGGCCTGAAGACGGAGGAGGGCATCGCCTCCACACCGGTGGGGAAAGCTGCCTGGTTCACGGATACGGAGGGAAACATCCTTAACCTTTTCCAGCGTGCGTAACCAGGAAACAGACAGCGGAACCTGCCCGGATGGACGTCCGTACGGGCAGGTTCCGCTGTCTCGGCGGGGGAGCTGAGACAAGGTTCGAGTTAAGGTTGAGCGTCAAGGCTCGCGGCGTTCCACGACGCTGATTCGCGGTATAGGCGTTGCACAGTTGTAATCTTGGAGAGGACAGCCGCAGGACAGCTAGAGACGGAAGCGTGGATTTATACGTGAGCAGCGAACAGAGTTCCACAACTCTGCAGGGGCCAACGCAGGGCGCAACCGATGAAGCCATGGGTCCGACCGGCCGCCCCCTGACGGAATTCCCCGAGCCTCCGGTCCTGACTTCCCATGGTCCGGCCCGCATCATCGCAATGGTGAACCAGAAGGGTGGAGTCGGCAAAACGACGTCGACCATCAACCTGGGTGCCGCCCTCGCCGAAGCCGGACGCAAGGTCCTGCTGGTGGACTTCGATCCCCAGGGCGCGCTCTCGGCGGGCCTGGGCACCAATCCGCACGAGCTGGACGTCACCGTCTACAACGTCCTGATGGACCGCAAGGTGGACATCCGCGACGCCATCCAGGAAACACACGTCGAGAACATCGACCTGCTCCCGGCCAACATCGACCTCTCCGCCGCAGAGGTGCAGCTGGTCAATGAGGTTGCCCGCGAGCAGGTCCTGGAGCGTGCCCTGCGCCGGGTCTCGGACGACTACGACGTCATCCTCATCGACTGCCAGCCCTCCCTGGGCCTGCTGACAGTCAACGCGCTGACCGCCGCCCACGGCGTGATCATCCCGCTGATCTGCGAGTTCTTCGCCCTGCGCGCGGTGGCCCTGCTGGTGGAAACCATCGAAAAGGTGCAGGACCGGCTGAACCCGGGCCTGCAGGTCGACGGCGTCCTGGCCACCATGTACGACGCCCGCACCCTGCACAGCCGCGAAGTAATCGGCCGTCTGGTGGAAGCCTTCGGAGACAAGGTCTTTGAGACCGTTATCAAGCGGACCATCAAATTCGCCGACGCCACGGTCGCAGCTGAACCCATTACCTCCTACGCCGGCAACCATGCCGGAGCTGAATCCTACCGCCGCCTCGCCAAGGAACTGATTGCCCGCGGCGGCGCACCCTAGCCTGGCGGCGGACGCCGGGGCGGGGGAGACCCAGGAACAGGCAGCAAACGCAGACGGGCACCAGCCCGGCGGATTCGAAGTCCGGCTGGAGAACTTCCGCGGACCCTTCGATGTGCTGCTGGGCCTGATCTCCAAACACGAACTGGACATCACCGAGATCGCCCTGGCCAAGGTCACGGACGAGTTCATTGCCTATATCCGCGCACTCACCGCCTCCGGGCAGGGCTGGGCGCTCGATGAAGCAAGTGAGTTCCTGGTGATTGCGGCTACCCTCCTGGACCTCAAGGCAGCGCGGCTGCTGCCTGCCGGGGACGTGGAAGACGACGAGGACATTGCCCTGCTCGAGGCAAGGGACCTGCTCTTTGCCAGACTGCTGCAGTACCGGGCGTTCAAGGAAGTGGCATCCCTGATGGGAACGCGCCTGGCCGAAGAAGGCCTGCGGTTCCCCCGTGATACCGCACTGGAACCGCATCTGGCCGCGATGCTGCCGGAACTGGTCTGGCGGTCCACACCCGCCGAATTCGCCAAGCTGGCGCTCAAGGCACTGGAACCCAAGCCCGGACCACCCACCGAAGTTGGGCTGGCACACCTGCATGCTCCGCGCGTCAGCGTCCGGGAACAGGCGCAGATCATCAGTGCACGGTTGGCGGAGAGCAGCCCGCTGACCTTCACCGAGCTCACCGGCGGAGCCACCCCGCTGGAGACCGTGGCACGGTTCCTTGCCCTGCTGGAAATGTTCCGGGACGGCGTGCTGGCCTTCGACCAGCCCGTGCCGCTGGGTGAACTGCGGATCACCTGGACCGGGAGGGCCGGCGCAGATGGAGCATGGTCCGCGGAGGCGCTGACCGAAGAATACGACGAGGAGATGCATGCAGAACCCGCCGACGCCTGAGCCGGAAAGCATCCACACCAGGCCCGGCGGGCTCCGGGCGGCGGCCGAGGCCGTGCTGATGGTGATCAACGAACCAGTCACGGCCGCCCAGCTGGCTGCCGCCCTGGAGGTTCCGGCTGCCGACATGGCCCAGGTCCTGGCCGACCTGCGTGAAGAGTATGACGGTTATACTGGGGGTGGATCCAGCGGGCTGCGGGCTCCTCAACCGCGGGGCTTCGAGCTCCGCGAAGTGGCCGGAGGCTGGCGCATCTACTCGCGTCCCGGCTTTGCGGACATCGTCGGGCAGTTCGTCCTCGAAGGCCAAAGTGCCCGCCTGTCCCAGGCTGCACTGGAAACCCTCGCCGTGATTGCTTACCGCCAACCGGTGTCCCGGGGGCGGGTATCGGCTATCCGGGGAGTCAACGTCGACTCCGTGGTCCGAACGCTTATCCAGCGCGGGCTGATCGAGGAAGCGGGCAGCGAACCGGAAACCGGTTCACTGCTCTACGTCACGACGCCGTACTTCCTGGAGAAACTGGGGCTCGGCAGCTTGGAGGAGCTGCCGCAGATCGCACCCCACCTGCCCGGGCTGGAAAACCTTGCAGAATTTGAAGAGACTACTTACTAACCGCTACACCCGAAGGATTTTTAATGACACAGGCACCCCGTTCCGGAGCAGGCCGCAGCAATCCGCGCGGCGGAGGGGCCTCAGGCGGCAGCCGGGGCTTCGGCAAGGGCTCCAAGCCCTCCACCGGCCGTACCGGCGGACCGAAGTCCGCTTCGGACCGCGGCACCCAGTCAGGTGGCTTCAAGTCCGGTGCGCCCAAGTCCGGCGGATTTAAGTCCGGCGGCTCCCGGCCGGCCCGGGACGACGCTCCCGCGGCTGAGGGATTCCGGTCCGGCGCTCCCAAGTCCGGCGGCTTCAAGCCCGGTGGCCCCAAGTCGGGCGGCTTCAAGCCCGGCGGCGCCAAAAAGGGCGGCGGCGAACGTGCCTTCCGCAACGAACGTTTCGGCAAGAACCTCGGCCCGGTCACCAAGCGGCCGCACACCCGGCGCCCGGGCAAGCCCGTTGTGTCCGAGCACCACGATCCCGAGGGCATCCGCCTGCAGAAGGTGATGGCCAGTGCCGGCGTGGCCTCCCGCCGCGTGTGCGAGGAAATGATCCAGGAAGGACGGGTGGAGGTCGACGGTGAGGTCGTCACCGAGCTCGGTGTCCGCGTTGACCCCAAGACCGTTTCCATCCACGTGGACGGGATGAGCCTGCAGCTGGATGAGACGCAGAAGTACTACGTCTTCAACAAGCCCCGCGGCGTCATCTCCACCATGGAGGACCCGGAAGGCCGTCCCTGCATCAGCGACTACCTGAAGAACACCAACAAGCACGAGCGCCTCTTCCACGTCGGCCGCCTGGATAACAACACCGAGGGCCTGCTGCTGCTGACCAACGACGGCGAGCTGGCCAACCGGCTGACCCACCCCTCCTACGAGGTTCCGAAGACCTACCTGGTGCAGGTCCGCGGGCCCATGGCCCACGGCGTCGGCGCCCAGATGCGTGAAGGCCTGGAACTCGAGGACGGCTTCGCCAAGGTCGATTCCTTCCGTCTGGTCGATTCCACGCCGGGCCACATCCTGGTGGAAGTTGTGCTGCACTCCGGCCGGAACCGGATTGTCCGCCGCATGTTTGACGCAGTCGGACACCCGGTCGAGCGCCTGGTCCGCACCCAGATGGGTCCCATCCGCCTGAACGATCAGCGCCAGGGCAGCATCCGCGTCCTCGGCCGCCACGAAGTGGGCCACCTGCTGGCTTCCGTAGGACTCTAGCCGGTGACGGTACTGGTCAACGGGGGCACCCACCTGTCCGGACCGGTCCTGGTGATTGGTACCGGCCTGCTCGGTGCCAGCATCGGCCTGGGCCTGCGGGCCCGGGGGATCGACGTCGTACTCTCGGATATTTCCCCCTCCACGGAGGCAGTGGCCAAGGATATCGGTGCCGGACGGCTGCTTTCCGGAGTCGAGCCGGGTTTCGCGCCGCAGCTGGTCGTCGTCGCGGCTCCGCCGGACGTAACCGCGTCCCTGGTGGCGCAGGCGCTGAAGGACTGGCCGGCCGCCGTCGTCGTCGACATTGCCAGTGTGAAGGCCGCCGTCCTGGCGGACCTTGAGGGCACGGGTGCCGATTTGTCCCGCTATGTGGGCACGCACCCGATGGCTGGACGCGAAAAGTCCGGTCCGGTGGCCGCCCTGGGCGACCTCTTTATGTCCAATCCCTGGGTCATCTGCGCCGGGGAGCGCAGTTCTGCCGAGGCAGTGAAGACCGCGGAGGCGCTGGCCATTGATCTGGGTGCCGTTGTCTCGCGGATGGATGCCGAGGACCATGACCAGTCAGTTGCCCTGATTTCCCACCTGCCGCAGGTAATGTCCTCGCTGGTGGCCAGCCGGCTGCAGGAAACTCCGCCGTCGTCGCTGGCGCTGGCCGGCAACGGGCTGCGCGACGTGACCCGGATCGCCGCCAGCGATCCGAAGCTGTGGGTGCAGATCCTCAGCGGCAACGCCCCGCGGCTGGTGTCGATCCTGCAGGGTGTCCGCGAGGACCTGAACCGGCTGATCAACACGCTGGAAAACCCGGAGGCGGACGGGGCCAGGCTGGATATGGCCCAGCTGATCTCCGAAGGCAACACCGGACAGGCCCGCATCCCGGGCAAACACGGCACGCCGCCGCAGTCCTTTGCCAGCTTTACGGTCCTGGTCGATGACACCCCAGGCCAGATCGCGCAGCTGCTCACCGAAATCGGTGAAATCGGCGTCAACCTGGAAGACCTGCGCCTGGAGCATGCCTCCGGACGCCAGGTGGGCCGGGCGGAAATCTCGGTTCTGCCGAGCAAGGTGGCCGGGCTGGTCAGTGAACTGACCTCGCGCGGCTGGAAGGTAGTGGAGTGAGCGAAGAACGTAATCCGGCCCAGTTCCGGCTGGGTAAGCCCCTGGTTGTGGCCATTGACGGTCCGTCGGGATCCGGTAAGTCCAGCATCAGCCGGGAAGCGGCCCGGCGCCTGCGCGCCGCCTACCTCGACACGGGTGCGATGTACCGTGCCGTCACCATCTCCTGCATGCGTGCCGGGATTGACCTGACCGACGCCGTCGCCGTCGAGGCCGCCACCCGTGCCGCGGACATCGAGCTCAGTACCTCCCCGGACCAGGAATGGGTGCGGGTCGGAGGGGAGGACGTCACCCAGGCCATCCGCGAACCCGAGGTCTCCGCCAACGTCAGCGCCGTGGCCACCACCCTCGGTGCCCGCGCTGATCTGGTCCGCCGGCAGCAGCAGCTGATCAAGGATTCCGGGCTTCGCATCGTCGCCGAGGGCCGTGACATCACCACGGTGGTGGCGCCCACGGCAGAGGTGCGGATCCTGCTCACCGCCTCGGAAGAGGCCCGGCTGCGCCGCCGCGGGGTCCAGCTGGGTGGTTCGCAGACCGCCGCGCAGCTGCGCGAGCAGGTCCTGACCCGCGATGTGAAGGACTCCACGGTGGTGAACTTCCAGAAGGCGGCCGACGGCGTGGTGACCATCGATTCCTCCGACCTGGACTTTGAGGAAACTGTCCAGGCCGTCCTGGACGTGGTCTACAGCAGCACGCACTGACTTTTAGAGCTGGTGTTGCGCCGGACCCCAAGGGGTCCGGCGCTCCTTGCCGTGTTTCAATGGACTGGTGGCTGCACGGGATTCTTCGTGTATTAACCCCAAAATACTTACCCGGGCTGAACGTCCGGAGACGGCCGGGCGCGCACGCGCTGAGGCCTCAACGGAAAGAAAGCAATAGTTTATGAACGCCAACCCTACCTTTGACGGCGACTCCGGCGAGGAGTACGTGCCCGCAGGCGAGGACCAGATCGACGAGCGGCTTGCAGCCCTTGACGACGACGAAGCCAACCTGCGCGCGGAAACCCTGCGTGCCGGGCTCTCCGACTACGAACTCGATGAGGAAGACGCTGCGCTGCTGGCCGGCGGCTTCGACGAGATTGACGAAGACGCTCCGGTCCTGCTGGATCCCGTGGTCGCCATTGTTGGACGCCCGAACGTCGGCAAGTCCACCCTGGTTAACCGCATCCTGGGCCGCCGCGAGGCCGTGGTGGAGGACACCCCGGGTGTCACCCGCGACCGCGTGTCCTACCCGGCGACCTGGAATGGCGTGAACTTCACGCTCGTTGATACCGGCGGCTGGGAGCACGACGCCCGCGGCATTCATGCCCGCGTTGCCGACCAGGCTGAGATCGCCGTCGACGTTGCCGACGCCGTGATGCTGGTTGTCGATGCCACCGTAGGTATCACCGCCACCGACGAAGCCGTCGTGAAGATGCTCCGCAGCAAGGGCAAGCCCGTCATCGTCGTCGCCAACAAGGTGGACGACATCCAGAACGAAGCCGACGCTTCGGTTCTCTGGGGCCTGGGCTTCGGCGAGCCGTACCCCGTTTCCGCACTGCACGGCCGCGGCACCGCCGACATGCTCGACGCTGTGCTGGAGGTGCTGCCGGAGTACTCCGCCTACGGTGGACTGGACCGCAGCGGCGGCCCGCGCCGCATCGCCCTCATCGGCCGCCCGAACGTCGGCAAGTCCTCCCTGCTGAACAAGCTCGCAGGCAGCGAGCGTGTGGTTGTTGATGACACGGCCGGCACCACCCGCGACCCCGTCGATGAAATGATCGAACTCGGCGGCCGCACCTGGCGCTTCGTCGACACCGCCGGCATCCGCCGCCGCCAGCACATGGCCCAGGGCGCCGACTTCTACGCGTCCCTGCGCACGCAGGCCGCGCTGGAGAAGGCGGAGGTCGCCGTCGTCCTCCTGGCCGTTGACGAAGTCCTCTCCGAGCAGGACGTGCGTATCCTGCAGCTGGCCATCGATTCCGGCCGCGCACTGGTCCTCGCCTTCAACAAGTGGGACCTGCTCGACGACGAACGCCGCCGCTACCTGAAAACCGAGATCGAGCGCGACCTCGCGCACGTCGAGTGGGCGCCGCACGTCAACATCTCGGCTAAGACCGGCTGGCACAAGGACCGCCTGGTTCCCGCGCTGGACACGGCCCTGGAGAACTGGGACAAGCGCATCCCGACCGGCAAGCTCAACGCCTTCCTGGGTGAACTGGTGGCGGCGCACCCGCACCCCGTGCGCGGCGGCAAGCAGCCCCGTATCCTCTTCGGCACCCAGGCCTCCTCGCGGCCGCCGAAGTTCGTGCTCTTCACCACCGGGTTCCTGGATCCCGGATACCGCCGCTTCATCACCCGCCGCCTGCGGGAGACCTTCGGCTTCGAAGGCACCCCGATCGAGGTCAACATGCGTGTGCGCGAAAAGCGCGGCAAGCCGGGCAAGCGCTAACCTGCTCTAGCATGGGGAGCGGCCGCGGAGCCAATATGAACTCCGGGGCCGCTCCGATGCGGGGAAATCGGCAAGTCTGTTGTAGAGTATTTGAGTTGGTTCGGCCGGGAACGCTCCGGCTTGAGGGTCAATGAAGTAACGGGTTGTGGCGCAGCTTGGTAGCGCACTTGACTGGGGGTCAAGGGGTCGCAGGTTCAAATCCTGTCAACCCGACGATAAGCCTGACGGAACGCAAGTTCTGTCGGGCTTTTTGTCGTTTCCGGGGTTGGTTGTCGCTGTGCGGCCCAGGTGCCGGGTGCTGAGCGTGCAGGTATGGCGGCGATCTTGGCCGTTGAGGCCACCAGGGCTGCACCCTCGACGCCAGGAAGACGACGCGCGGCGGTCTGCGCGGGGTGCTCAGCGGTTCCTGCCGCCCTTGCTAGCGTTGGGTTCATGACCGCGTTCTATGATCCTTCGCCCACCGAACTGCACCATCTGCGCCGCTGTGTGGAACTTGCGCGCACCGCCCTGGACGGCGGCGACGAGCCTTTTGGCTCCCTGCTGGTCGACGCCGAAGGCCGGGTGCTGTTCGAAGACCGCAACCGGGTCAAGGACGGTGACGCCACCCGCCACCCCGAGTTCGAGATTGCCCGTTGGGCTGCGGAGCACCAAACTCCCGCCGAACGGGCGGCAAGCACGGTCTTCACCTCAGGGGAGCACTGCCCGATGTGCGCCGCTGCGCACGGCTGGGTGGGGCTCGGCCGCATCGTTTACGCCAGCAGCAGCGAGCAGCTGTCCCAGTGGCTGGCCGAGTGGGATGTTCCTGCAGGCCCGGTGGCCGCGCTCCCGATCGCGGCTGTGGTGCCGGGGCTCGACATCGCAGGGCCGGTTGCGGAGCTGAGCGGGGAAGTCCGGGCGCTCCAGGCCCGGCTGCGGGGCCGCTGACATCCCGCTGCACCCGGGGGTCGTGCTCAGTTATGGCTATCCACAGGCGGCCGATCGCAAACCGAAGGGCTCTGGCGGCGGCGCGGCGCCCGTCGGTAAACTAGCCACGGCCGTGCAAGCGAATGAGGAGGTGGTACCCGTGAATACATCGACGTGGGTGCTCCTCTCTGGAGTCATGGCCGGACGATAGGTCGTCCGGGAGCGCCATTCAAAGCACTCCCGAAAGGCACGACCATGCACTTCATTTCCGAACGCCATCTCGATGACGGTGTCCTCGAACGCGAATTCACCCTCGGCGGCATCCCGGGCATCCTGTGGACTCCCGCCTCCGTATCCACACCAGCGCCGCTGATCCTGCTTGGGCACCCCGGCGGGCTGCGCCCAATGTACCCCCGGTTGGCGGGGCGGGCCCGGAGCTCAGCGGCAAGCGGTTTCGCTGCAGCCAGCATCGAACTCCCCGGAGCCGGCAGCCGGCCCCGATTGCCCGAGGCCGAGCAGGCCCGCGCCGATCTGCAGGCGGCGCTGGCCGCCGGAGAACCGGTCGCCGCTGAGATTGTGGACCGGCTGGTCCTCCCGCTGGTGGAGCAAGCGGTCCCGGAATGGCAGGCAACCCTGGACGCACTTCTGGCCCTGCCTGAAATCCGCGGGCCGGTCGGGTTTTCGGGCGGAGTGATCGCCATTGGGATCCGGCTGGCGCTAAGAGAGCCCCGCATCAAGGCTGCAGGGCTCTTCGCCGGGAGTTTTGTGCCCCGCGCGATGATCGACGAAGCCCGTCAGGTCACCATTCCGCTGCACATCCTGCTGCAGTGGGATGACGAGGGAAACGACCGGCAGCTGGCACTGGACCTGTTCGACGCTTTCGGATCAAGGGAGAAGACGCTGCAGGCCAACATGGGCGGACATGCCGGTGTTCCGCCGTACGCGGGGGAAGATGCGGCCAGATTCTTCGCCCGGCACCTGATCTGATGACGAGCCGCCAGGGGAGCCCGATGTCCCCTGCTGCGGCGGATGACACAGGTTCGCGGCAGCCTATGAGATGAGAAGTCCGACGTCGTCAGCGACAGCAGCCATCTGTCCCGCAAACTGATGGCCACCGGTCTCGTGCCGGCGTACGACGGCGCCGGGCAGCAGGGCTGCCAAACGGTCAAGATGGTCGACGGGCACAGTGTCGTCGTCACGGCAGTGGTGCAGGTAAAGCGGAAGGCCCGCTGGCAGCTCGTAGCCAGCCGGCAGAGCGTACTCGGCCTGCCAGCCCTCGGATCCCCAGAATGGTGTCGCCAGCAGGACGAGCCCCCGCGGCAGGGGACCATGCCACCCTCCACCCAGGCGAAGGAGCGCCATCGACGCCCCGAAGGAGTGTCCGATGATCGCCAGGTCCGGCCCCAGGGCATCCCGCTGGCGGTCCAGCTCAGCGAACCAGGCCGCAGCGGACATATCCTCTTCGGGGTAACGGGCCATCGCCACCGGAACGCCCAGCCGGGTGCGCAGCTCTTCGGCCAGCGGCTGGTCGTCGAGCCAGCCGCCGGCGCCGTGGATAAAAAGGAAGTCCATGAGTTCTCCCACGGAGTTGATCCGGCCTGAGACTGCCAGTACTACTCTCCTTAGGAGGGCCGGTCCACCCAGGGCGTGCATCCTTGGTGCCGGAAACACGTTGCGTGATACCCAGCGGGGGTATACAGTCGGTTACGGATACCCAGTAGGGGTATATGTCGATGAGAGGAAACGCGATGACCACGAACGAATACCAGGTGACCGGAATGACCTGCGGGCACTGTGAACTGTCGGTCCGCGAAGAGGTTGAGCAGATCCCCGGCGTCGAAGACATTCAGGTCAGTGCCCAGACCGGCCGGCTCGCCGTGACGGCGTCTGAGCCGCTCGATGATTCCAAGGTCCTGGCCGCGGTGGAGGAGGCGGGCTATTCGGCGGTGCGGACAGCATGAATGCCGGCGCTCGCCTGGCGCTCTATGGTGCCGGGCTGGTGGTGGTGTTCGGCGGTGCGTTCGGAATCGCCGGAGCCGTTGCGCCTGAGAACGCGGTCACCGGCTGGATGGAAGAAGGCCGGTCCGGAGGGAATGCGATGACGGACCACGCCGAAGGCCCGGGCTCCGCGGGCACCGAGCCTGCCGCGGCCGCCCCGGACGCTGTGAAGGGACTCGCCGCCGGCGTCGGCGGTTATCTGCTTTCACCCGTCCAGGCGCCCGAAACAGCGGGGCAGCCCGGCACGCTGAGCTTCCAGATCCAGGATGCCGCCGGCAATCCGGTCAGGGAATACGAAACCTCGCACGACAGGGACCTGCATTTGATTGTGGCCCGGACGGACGGCAGTCTGTTCCGCCATGTCCACCCGGTGCTGGATGAGTCAACGGGCACCTGGTCGGCACCATGGGAGTGGGCTGAAGCCGGGAGCTACCGGGTGTTCGCTGACTTCACGCCTACGGCTGCCGAATCCGGCGCGGCTTCACTGACCCTGACACGCACGGTGCAGGTGGCCGGGGAGTTCACGCCGGCAGCGCCGCAGCCAACAAGGGTTGACCAGGTGGATGGCTTCACCGTCTCGCTCGACGGCGACATGGTGGCCGGGTCCTCGAACCCCCTCACCCTCTCGGTTGCCCGGGACGGCGAACCCGTAACCACCCTGGAACCGTATCTTGGCGCCTTTGGCCACCTCGTCGCGCTTCGCGACGGCGACCTCGCCTATCTGCACGTCCACGCCGAGGGGGAGACCCCGGAAGCGGGGCAGACAGCCGGGCCGGATATCCGGTTCGCCGCCCAGGTTCCCACCGCCGGACGGTACCTGCTCTATCTGGACTTCCAGGTTGACGGCCAGGTCCACACCGCCGAGTTTGTGCTGGACGCGGCGCACAGCCGCAGCAACAGCACCACCGGCAACACGGAATCCACCGACACCGGGAGTGGGCCGCATTCGGAGCCCGGCCACTAATCTGCCAACCCGCCCCAGCAAACCAGCTAAACGAAGGAACACTACATGAGCACCTCAACATCCCCGGGCGTGGGTACCGGCATCGAGCTGGAGATCGGCGGAATGACCTGTGCCTCCTGCGCCATGCGGATCGAGAAAAAGCTCAACAAGCTCGACGGCGTCACGGCAACCGTGAACTACGCGACCGAGAAAGCGAAGGTCACCGTCCCGGAAGGCTATGATCCCGCGCAGCTGATCGCCGAGGTCGAAAAAACCGGGTACACCGCCGTCATGCCCGCACCCAGGCGCGGCAAGGACGACGGCGCTGCCGCCGCCGGGGACGAAGATCCGGAGCTGATATCGCTCCGCCACCGGCTGATCGGGTCAGTGGTGCTCACCGTCCCGGTGATCGCCATGGCCATGATCCCGGCCCTGCAGTTCACCTACTGGCAGTGGGCGTCCCTGGCGCTCGCCGCCCCGGTGATCGTCTGGGGAGCCTGGCCCTTCCACAAAGCGGCCTGGGCAAACCTCAAGCAGGGTGCCGCCACCATGGACACGCTCATCTCCATGGGCACCTCAGCCGCGTTCCTCTGGTCCCTGTACGCGCTGTTCTTCGGCACCGCCGGCACCCCCGGCATGACCCACCCCTTCGAGTTCGCCCTGGCACCGTCCGACGGCGCCGCGAACATCTACCTCGAAGTCGGGGCGGGGGTCACCATGTTCATCCTGGCCGGCCGCTACTTCGAGAAGCGGTCCAAGAAACAGGCCGGTGCCGCCCTGCGCGCGCTCCTCGAACTCGGCGCGAAGGAAGTCTCCCTGCTGCGCAGCGGGGTAGAGACGAAGATCCCCGTCGAGGAGCTGCAGGCCGGGGATGAGTTCATCGTGCGCCCGGGCGAGAAGATCGCCACCGACGGAGTGGTGGTTTCCGGCACGTCCGCCGTGGACGCCTCGATGCTCACCGGAGAATCGGTGCCGGTCGAAGTGGCCGAAGGCGACACCGTCACCGGTGCCACCACCAACGCCGGCGGCCGGCTCGTCGTTCGGGCCACCAGGGTCGGCTCCGACACCCAGCTTGCACAGATGGCGAAGCTGGTCGAGGACGCCCAGACCGGCAAGGCCGAAGTGCAGCGGCTGGCGGACCGGATCTCCGGCGTGTTTGTGCCAGTCGTCATCGTGATCGCCGTGATCGCCCTCGGTGGCTGGCTTGGTGCGGGCTTCCCCGTCACCGCAGCCTTCACCGCAGCTGTTGCTGTCCTCGTAATCGCCTGCCCCTGCGCGCTGGGGCTGGCAACGCCGACAGCGCTGTTGGTCGGAACCGGCCGCGGGGCCCAGATGGGTGTGCTCATCAAGGGCCCGGAGATCCTGGAATCGACCCGCAGGGTGGACACGGTCGTCCTGGACAAAACCGGCACAGTCACGACCGGCAAGATGACACTGGTCGACGCCGTTGTTGAGCCCGGTACCGGCCGGGCAGAGCTGCTGCGGCTGGCCGGCGCCTTGGAGGATGCGTCCGAGCACCCGATCGCGCAGGCGATTGCCCGGGGTGCCACCCAGGAGGTGGGCGCGCTGCCGGCCGCTGAGGACTTCACCAACGTTGAAGGCAAGGGCGTCCAGGGCGTTGTCGACGGGCACGCCGTCGTGGTTGGCCGTGAGTCACTGCTCGCCGAATGGTCCCTGAAGCTCAGCCCCGAGGTAGCCGCAGCGAAGGCGCAGGCCGAAGGTGAAGGCAAGACCGTGGTCGCGGTGGGCTGGGACGGGCAGGCCCGCGGCATCCTGGTCGTGGCGGACACGGTCAAACCAACCAGCGCCGAAGCCATTGCACAGTTCAAGGCGATCGGCCTCACCCCGGTCCTGCTTACCGGCGACAACGAGGCCGTTGCCAGGCAGATCGCCGCCGAAGTAGGCATCGACGAGGTGATCGCCGAGGTTCTCCCGCAGGACAAGGTTGACGTCGTCCGCCGGCTGCAGGGCGACGGCAAGGTTGTCGCCATGATTGGCGACGGCGTCAACGACGCCCCAGCCCTGGCCCAGGCCGATCTTGGCCTGGCCATGGGCACCGGTGCCGACGTCGCTATCGAAGCCTCCGACATCACCCTGGTGCGCGGCGACCTGCGCAGCGCGGTGGATGCCATCCGGCTCTCCCGGAGGACGCTCGGAACCATCAAGACCAACCTGTTCTGGGCCTTTGCCTACAACGTCGCGGCGGTACCGGTCGCCGCGCTCGGCATGCTCAATCCCATGCTCGCCGGAGCTGCCATGGCACTGTCCAGCGTCTTTGTGGTCGGTAACAGCCTGCGGCTGCGCGGCTTCAAAAGCACCGCCAAGCAGTGACGCAGTACGGGTAGCGGAACGGGCGAGGGACAAAGGATGACGATTCCACAGCCGAAGGCGGAGCTGGCGCAGGCAATCTGGCGTCGGGAACTCGAACAACCCCTGTCTCAGAACAGCCAGCTGCAGGGGTTGACAGCCGGACAGGGGTACAGCGGTCCGGTCCATAATCCGCCGGGGCAGCGGCACCCGGGTGACTGCCGGCGTCCGCACTGCTAGCGTTCTTCCACCGGGAACCGGTCTGGGCTCCCGCGTCTGCCTCACGACAGGAGCCGGTCCATGGCCGCTGACGCGCAAAAGGTCATCATCCACGGCGCCGGCGGTGCGATCGGCGGTGCAGTGGCGGAGGAATTCGCCCGGCAGGGCGCGGAGCTGTTTCTTGCCGGACTGCACCTGAACTCCGTGAACGCAACAGCGGCCAGGATCCGTGCGGCCGGCGGGGAAGGCGTGCACGTGAGCGAAGTGGATGCCTACGATCCGCTGGCAGTGGAAGCCCATGCCAACGCCGTCGTGGATGAGGCGGGCAGGGTCGACGTGATGCTCAATGCCGTATCCATTCCGCTGATCCAAGGGACCCCGCTGCTTGACATGGCGGTGGAGGATGTCACTGCTCCGGCAGCGGCCTGGCTGCGGACCCAGTTCATCACGGCGAGGGCAGCAGCAGCTCACATGGTGCCGCGGGGGAGCGGGACCATCCTGACGCTCTCTGCCTCACCGGCACGGGTTGCGATCGCCGGGGTGGGCGGCTTCGCTGCGGCTTGCTCTGCCGTTGAGGCGCTGACCCGCACCCTCGCCGCCGAGGTTGGGCCCGCCGGTGTCCGCGTGGTCTGCCTGCGTCCCCAGCGCATCCTGGAAACCATCGGCAGCACCCCGGACCTGCCCATGCCCTTGGACGACTTCACCCGGTTCCTGGAATCCCTGACCACCACGGGTAAACTTCCCACGCTCAGCGACGTGGCCAAGGCTGCAGTCTTCCTGGCCCAGGGCGGCGCGGAAAGTCTGAACGGTTCCGTCCTCAACCTGACCGCCGGCATGAGCACGGACTGAGGCGGCTGCAGGCAATGAATGGACGACGGCGTTTGACGGCCTGGATCGCAGCCGCCGCAATCACCGCCGGCGCTGGAGCGGGCTGCACGCCGGAATCGCCGGAAGTGCCGGCGGCCTCCCCGGCCTCCCCGGGAGAGGAAGCGACCAGAGGAACCGCCACCGGGGCGGACAGCGCACCGGAAGTCCTCGCCACGGGTCTCGACGCGCCCTGGTCGATCGCTTTCCATAACGGGACCGCACTGATCAGCGAACGTGATACCGCCCGCATCCTGGAACTCGGCGGTGACGGAAACCTGCGTGAGGCCGGCACCATCACCGACGCTGCCGGGCGGGGCGAAGGCGGCCTTCTTGGCATCGCTGTGCAAGATGGATTCCTCTACGCCTATGTCACCGCCGGTGCGGAGAACCGCATTGAGCGCCGTGCATTGACCGGATCCCCAGGCTCCCTGGCCCTCGGCTCACCCGACACGGTCCTGGACGGGATCCCTGCCGGTCCCACCCACAACGGAGGCCGGATCGCGTTCGGTCCGGACGGGCAGCTGTACGCCACCACGGGCGACGCCGGGAACCGGGACAGTGCGCAGGATACCCGGTCCCTGTCCGGCAAGATCCTGCGGATGACGCCCGACGGCGGAGTCCCGGCAGACAATCCGCTTCCCGGATCGCTGGTCTACAGCTACGGGCACCGCAACCCGCAGGGCATCGCCTGGGACGCGGACGGCGTTCTCTACGCCAGTGAGTTCGGGCAGAACACCTGGGATGAACTGAACGTGATTCAGCCCGGCGGGAACTACGGCTGGCCGGAGGTGGAGGGCATTGCCGGCGTGGACGGCTATGTCGATCCCGTCCAGCAATGGGCGCCGGACCAAGCCAGTCCCAGCGGCATCGCCGTCGCGGGCGGGTCCCTCTTCATCGCGAATCTGCGGGGTGAGAGGCTCCGGCAGGTGCCGCTGGATGGACTGGGAACATCAGCGGAACACCTGACAAGCTGGTACGGGCGGCTGCGCGACGTCGTTAACGCACCAGACGGCACCCTCTGGATCCTGACGAACAACACGGATGGGCGGGGCGATCCCGGGCTGGACGACGACCAGGTCCTCCGTCTTGACGCGGGTGAGGCGGGCTGACCGCTCAGTCCAGGCTGAGCTGCATCAGCCACCGCATTTTGCCGCCGGAGGTGGACGTGGTTGGGACGATGCGCTGGAACCCGGCTGCTTCGAACAGCTCGGTGGTGCCGGTGTAGGCAAACGCAGCGCTGATGCGCTCGCCTTGCGGATCTATCGGGTAGGCCTCGAGGACTGGTGCGCCCTGCGAGCGCGCGTAGCTGACCGCGCCGCCGAGCAGCTGATGTGCCATACCCCGCCTGCGGAATTCAGGGCGGATGACCAGGCAGACAACACTCCACGCCGGGACGTCGTCCACGGCGGGAATGGTCTGCGAGTGTGCCAGCCGGGAGTGGGAGGCGCGCGGGCTGACCGAACACCAGCCGGCGGGCTCACCGTCAACGTAGGCGATGACTCCCGGAGGAACGCCGTCTTCGGCGTAGCGGCGCAGGCGTGCGGGGCGTTCTTCCCCCGTGAGGGCTCGGAATTCCTGAGGCGGGATCCGGTAGCTGAGGCACCAGCACGCCGCGGCGGCGGGATTCTGCGGCGACAGAATGGCGGTGAGGTCATCGAAGCGGTCCACGGTTGCCGGATGGACCTCAAAACTCCATTGCTTTGGGCCGTCGGGTTCCCGGGGTACGCGCGCATCGGCGTTCATCGCCCCACTGTAAACCCCCTGCCCTTTCCAGTTTAGGCCCGGACCGGGGGCTTGCGGCAAGACCGGGGTCTGCGGGCAGAATGGTCAGCCGCGGCCGGAAGCGGACGGCAAACCGCCCACCCGCCGGGCCATGGATTGCGAACCGAGGTGCAGCATGATCGACGTCATCATTGCCGGGGCCGGACCCACCGGGGTTTTTCTGGCCAGCGAACTGCGGCTCCAGGGTGTGGAGGCCCTGGTGCTGGACAGGGAAGACGAGCCAACCAAGGTGGTCCGCGGGCTTGGCCTGCATGCGCGCAGCCTCGAGATCTTGGGCCAGCGCGGCATCGCAGACGAGTTCCTGGAACTTGGCACGCAGTACCCGCTAGCCGGCTTTTTCGCCGGCATCACCAAACCCCAGCCCGCAGGGCTCGACACTACGTACCCCTATGTACTCGGTATCCCGCAGACCAGCACGGAACACCTGTTGACGCAGCATGCCCTGGACCTCGGCGTGGAAATCCGCCGGGGAACGGAGGTGATCGGAGTCCGCCAGGACGACGACGGCGTGGAAGTCACACTGGGCGGCGGCGGCACGCGGCTGCGCTCCAAGTACCTGGTGGGGTGCGACGGCGGCAGGAGCACCGTACGGCGGCTGCTCGGCGTTGGCTTCCCCGGGGAACCCAGCCGGCGCGATCACCTCATGGGAGAGATGGAGCTGACCGCCGACCCGGAGACCGTCGCTGCCGTGGTGGCTGATGTGCGGGAAACGCATAAGGACTTCGGCGCCGGGCCGCCCGTGGACGGTGTCTACCGCGTTTTGGTCCCTGCGGCGGAGGTGGCCGAAGACCGCACCGCTCCGCCGACCCTGGAAGAACTCACCGCTCAGCTGGTCCGCTTGGCAGGAACGGATTTCGGGGCGCACTCAGCACGCTGGCTCTCCCGCTTCGGCGACGCCACCCGGCTGGCTGAGAGCTACCGGTCCGGGCAGGTGCTCCTGGCCGGGGACGCGGCGCATGTGCATCCGCCGTTCGGCGGCCAGGGACTGAACCTCGGGATACAGGACGCCTTCAACCTCGGCTGGAAGCTGGCGGCGCAGGTCCACGGCTGGGCACCGCCCGGGCTGCTGGACAGTTATGAGGCCGAACGGCGTCCGGTGGCCGCCCAGGTGCTGGATAACACCAGGGCCCAGTCAGAGCTGACCTCCGCCGAGCCGGGGCCGCAGGCGGTCCGCCGGCTGCTGGCCGAGCTGATGGAGTTCGAGGAGGTGAACCGGTACCTGATCGAGAAGATCACTGCCACCGGCATCCGGTACGACTTTGGAGAAGGGCACAGCCTGCTGGGCCGGCGGCTGCCGGATGTGCAGCTCGCCGGCGGGCGGCTCTACGAGCACATGCATACCGGCCACGGCATCCTGCTGGACACCGCAGGACAGCTGTCCGCCGCCGGCTGGGAGGAGCGGGTGGACCTGGTGTCCGGCGCCGCCGGGGAGCAAGGGCCGGATCTGTCCAGCGAACTCGGTGCCCCAGCGGTGCTGCTGCGCCCGGACGGCCACGTTGTCTGGGCAGGCGGGGGCCAGGCGGAACTGTCAGACGCCCTGGCCCGCTGGTTCGGGGCACCGGTTGGCGGCAGGGAACGGGGAAGCCGGGAACACCATACCCAGGCGCCGGACCGCACTGCCGGGTCTTCCGAACGTCCCGGCTTCGTGTGATCGTTTGGGGATGACTTCCATCCAGCGCCTCCGTCCAGAGGGGCTCGTTGTGAGCCCTGCCTTCAGCCACGTTGCCGTTGTGCCGCCCGGAGCGGCCACCATTTACATTGGCGGCCAGAACGCCGTTGATACCGCCGGTTCACTGATCGGCGGCAGCGACACCGGCGCGCAGTCGGCCCGGGCCCTGCAGAACGCCAAGACCGCGCTCGCGGCCGCCGGGGCGACCCTTGCCGACGTGGTGCAGTGGACCGTCCTTTTCACCGACGGCGCGGACCTGGCCGCGGGGTACGGGGCGGTGGCGCAGGAACTCGCCGCCGACGAGCCAGCCCTGGTGCTGGCCGCCCGTGTCAGCGAACTGGGTGTGCCGGGCGCACTGGTGGAGATCAGTGCCATCGCTGCCGTACTCCCTCACGGTTAGGAGCTGGATGTGTCTGCGGGAGTCTCAGCTTTTGCCGTGTCCTTGAACGTTCCCAACCCGGAAGCATCGGCGTCGTTCCTCACCGCTAACTTTGGCTATGGCGTAGAGATGCAGGATGAGGGTTTTGTCTCGCTCAAGCACCCCGACGGCGGCTCGAACATCATCTTCCTCCGCACCGGCCTGCCCACCTTCAAACCCGCTGATATCGCGGGCAGCGCCGGCGAGGGCCTCCTGTTGGTGCTGGTGGTCGAAGACCTCGATGAGCGCCACCGGCAGCTGTCTGCCCGGAGCGTGGAGGTGGTGACAGCCCCGGAAACGGAGCCATGGGGTGAACGTTTTTCCCAGTACCGCGATCCCAACGGACTCATAGTGCAGCTGGTGCAGTGGATGTAGCAGGCATCACCGCGTCACTGGTGGGCCAGGACCTCCGCGTCGCGGGCGTCGTCGTAACTGTCCCGTGCTTCCAGGATGGTGGGAACATGGTTTTCGGCCCAGTTCCTCAGCTGGGCCAACGGCTCCAGCAGTGAACGGCCCGTGTCCGTGAGCTCGTAGTCGACTCTGGGCGGCACCTGAGGATGAACGGTCCGGGAGATCAGGCCATCGCGCTCCAAAGCCCGCAGGGTCTGGGTGAGCACCTTGGGGCTCACCGCGCGGACCCTGGAGCGCAGGTCGGTGAACCGGACAGGCCCGTCGGCGAGAACCTGAACAATGAGTCCAGTCCACTTGTCACCGATGCGCTGGAAAATCACGCGCGACGGGCAGTCCGGGTCAAAGATATTCGGCTCATTAGTATCCACGAGGTAACTCAGTTTCTTTGAGGCTATCAGTATCCAAAAGATACTCTCATGGTGTCAGAAGGACAGCAAGACGGATAGCAATCCAGAGGAGCACTCATGAAAATCGCCGTATATGGAGCCACGGGCATGGTTGGCAGTCAGATCGCCGCAGAGGCCCTGCGTCGCGGACATGACGTAACGGCTGTCTCCCGCCGTGTCTCGGAGGTTCCCGGAGCACTCAGCCGCCAGGCGGACCTCGCGGACGCTGAGACGTTCGCTGAGATTGCCGGTGCGCACGACGTCGTCGTCCTCGCCACGGGACCCAGCCGCACAGGCGGGGACCACAGTGAATGGCTGGAAGCGATGAAGCAGGCCTACGCCAGTGCCGGCAGCACGCGGCTGCTCGTAGTGGGCGGCGCCGGAGCCTTGGAGATCGACGGTAAGCGGCTCGTAGACACGGACGGGTTCCCGGAGGAATACCGGGCTGAGGCTCTCACCTTGGCTGAGGCCCACGAAGCGATCCTGGCTGCTCCGGCAGAGCTGGACTGGACCATGCTCGCCGCTGCGCCGGAGATTGCTCCGGGCGAACGAACGGGCGTCTACGTCACTGCCAAGGACTCTCCGGCAGGCGACCGCATTTCCACCCAGGACTACGCGGTGGCCATGCTCGACGAAATTGACCGTCCCGCCCATCGCAAGGAGCGCTTCACCGCCGCGAACTAACCGCCGGTTCGGCGCGGGGCCGCCCGGGTGTGGGTGGGGAAGGGTGGCACGGACCTCGCCTTCGCGGTGCCGTCAGTGCTGGTGGCCGGCGTCGTGCTCATGCCGCCGCTGGTCCGGCTCCTGCTCAGGTTTCCCAACCCCGCCGCCGTCGGTCTGCCCGGACCCGCCGCTGCCGGTCTCCGTGACCACGAATTGGCCCATCAGTCCCTGGTCCTCATGCAGCAGCAGGTGGCAGTGGTACATGTACGGGTTGTCCGGGTCGGCATAGTCCTCGAACCGCATGATTAGCCGGTATGTACGTTCCGGTTCCAGATAGATGGTGTCCTTGCGCCCCTGCAGCTCCGGCGGCGGTTCGGCGCCGTCGATATCGAGGACTTCGAACTGCACGTCGTGCACATGCCAGTTGTGCGGAACGCCATGGGTGTTGGTGACCTCCCAGATTTCCGTGGCTCCCAGTGCCACCTCGGCGTCGATTCGGTCCATATCCATGCTGCGGCCGTTGATCTGCCGGTCCTGGACCTGGAAGGTGCGGGTGACACCGGCGTCGGACTCCGGAATCCCGTACTCGGCGAGCCGGTCCGGCAGAGGAGCGGAGGGCTGCAGCTGGGGTGCAGCCTGGAGCTTCAGGACATCCAGGCGGTCCGCCGCGCCGAACGCCGACGGCGCCGCGGCGTCGCCAAGGTCCGGCGGGAAGGAGGTGAGCATGGTGTCCTCCCCGGGTTCCACCGCGACGACGATTTCCGCCCGTTCGCCGGGGGAGAGCCGGACCCGGGTGGTTTCGTGCGGTTCCCGGAGCAGGCCGCCGTCGGTTGCTGTCTGGGCGAAGCTGCGGTTGTCATCGAACCCGAAGTCGTAGGTCCGGGCGGTGGAGCCGTTGAGCAGGCGCAGCCGAATCCGGGTGGTCTCCACCTGCTGCACCGCACCGGCCACCCCGTTCGCCAGGATGGTGGTGCCCAGCATGCCGATCTCATTGCCTTGCGAGTCAGTGATGAGGCTGCCGTCCTGGGCCAGGCGCTTGTCCTGGACAATCACGGGAATGTCGTCCACCCCGTAGTTCTGCGGGAGGCTCAGGGACTGGGACAGGGGGTCGTCCAGGATGAACATTCCTGCCAGCCCGCGGTAGACATGTTCCTCGGTGTTTCCATGGGGGTGGGGGTGGTACCAGAGAGTGGCGGCCGGCTGGTCAATCTGCCAGCTCGGATTCCAGGTGCTGCCCGGATCCACCGGCTGGTGCGGGCCGCCGTCCATCGCGGCAGGCAGATGCATGCCGTGCCAGTGCACCGTGGTCGGCTCCGGCAGGTTATTTGCCACTTCGACGGCGATGCGCTCGCCGGCCTGCGCCCGCAGCGTCGGGCCGAGGACCGGTCCATTGAAACCCCAGGTGGGTGTCTGCAGACCGGCCACGAGTTCACTGCTGCCCTCCTGGGCGTCGAGCGAAAACGTCCTGGTGCCGTCCATCAGCCGTGATTCCGCCAGCGGAGGGATGGGCAGCGGGCGGTCGAAGGCAGTGGTTGCCTGTTCCAGGGGTGGAGCGGACGGAACGCAGCCTGCGAGCGCCCAAAGAAAAATGACGGCACAGAGGAGCAGCCCGTGGAAGGGGGTGGCCGCACGGGGCAGTGGAGCTGGACGTGACTGCATACCCACACGTTAGGTCTGGGCTGGAACCGGTCTAATCCGGCTGGAGTCTACTTCCGGGTCGCCCAGGGGCGACTGTGCCCCCGGGCCCCGGGCCCCGGGCCCCGGCCCCCGGGCTCCGGCCCCGTTTGCCGACCAAAGGGTTGTCTCTGCCGACCATATGGTCGGCTAGACTGGGGAAATGACCCAGCCGACCACCCCTCACCTCTCCGCCGGCCCGCGTGAATGGGCCTCCCTGGCCGTTCTCACGCTCGCTGTGATGCTCCTGGCCGTCGACGGGACCGTCCTGGCGCTGGCGGTGCCGTCGCTGAGCGCTTCCTTGGCGCCGACCTCCACGCAGCTGCTCTGGATCGGGGATATTTACTCCTTCGCGCTGGCCGGGCTGCTGGTCACCATGGGCAACGTCGCCGACAGGATTGGCCGCAAACGGCTCCTGCTGATCGGCTCGGCGGGCTTCGGCATCGCCTCGGCCCTGGCCGCGTTCGCCCCCACGCCCGAGGTCCTGATTGCAGCCCGGGCACTCCTGGGTATCAGCGGCGCAACGATCATGCCCTCGACCCTGTCGATCATCCGGCACGTCTTCCCGGTGCCGGCCGAACGTACCCGTGCAATCGCCATCTGGTCCGTCGGAGCCGGCGGCGGCGCAGCGCTGGGACCGCTGGTTGGCGGCATCCTCCTGGAAAACTACTGGTGGGGTTCCGTGTTCCTCATCAATATTCCCGTGATGCTCCTCCTGCTGGTCTCCGGCGCCATCCTGCTGCCCGAGTCCCGGAACCCGGCCCCGGGGAAGCTGGACCTGGTCTCCGCGGTACTGTCCATTGCGGCAATCGTGCCAATTGTTTACGCGGTTAAACGGACGTTCGGGTACGGGATCGAACCGGTCGGCATCGCAGCGCTGCTGGTTGGTCTGCTGTCCGGATGGGTGTTCCTCCGCCGGCAGCGGCGGGTTCCGGATCCCATGCTCGATGTCGAACTGTTCAGTCTGCCGGCGTTCCGTGGCGCCGTTATTGCCAACGGCCTCTCGATTTTTGCGCTGAGCGGCCTGCTGTTCTTCTTCTCCCAGTACCTGCAGCTGGTACGCGGCTTCGGACCGCTTCAAGCGGGCCTTGCCGAGCTGCCGGTGACCCTGGCGATGATGGCCGTAGTGTTCGTGATCGGCTCCCTCGTGGCCCGAACGGGAGTGGGTCCGGCCATTGGCGGCGGGCTGATGCTCGGCGGAGTGGGGCTTGTGCTGCTCGCGGTTACCGAGGGCTTCGAGGGTTATGTGGGCATTGCGGCCGCGCTGGTCCTCACCGGCCTGGGGATCGGCGTAGCCATGACCCTGTCCACCGATGCGGTGGTGGCCTCGGCTCCGCGGGAGCGCGCCGGTGCCGCCTCCTCCGTCTCTGAGACAGCTTATGAACTGGGCGTGGCACTGGGGATCGCCGTGCTGGGTTCGATCCTGACAGCGCTCTACCGGACGGGCCTGCCGGACCTGTCGGCGCTGTCGGCAGACACCCGTGCCGCTGTCACCGATTCCCTGGCCTCCGGGCTCCAGGCACTGCAGGGCGGCCCGGCCGAAGCCGTCGCGGACGCCCAGCACGCCTTCACCGGCGCCATGCAGATCACGGCATTGGTCGCGGCCGGTATCCTGCTGCTGGCAGGGTTCATTGCCTGGCGGGTGATCCCCAAGGTCCTTGAGAGCAACGACGGCGTCGGGCCAGCTCCGGAGCGCAGCGCCGGAACGGCGGCAGCCGCCGCACCGGAGATTGCTGAAGGAAAGATGGCCGAACCGGAGACCGTGGAAGGCGGCGAGCAGCGGTGACAGAGCAGGAGGGGACCCGCAATGCCGAACGGACCCGGCGCGCCGTGCTCGACGCGGCGGTCGATGTCCTGGCAGAGCGGGGGACTGCTGCAACCGTGCAGCACATTGCCACGGCTGCCGGGCTTTCCAAGGGCGGGCTCCTACACCATTTCCCGGACCGGGACGCGCTGCTGTACGCGGTGGCAGAGGATCACCTGGAACGGTTCCGCCTGCGGGTTCTGGACCGTGTGGATCTGTCCGAAAACCGGCCGGGCAAAGTGCTCCGCGCCTATGTGCGGGCGCTTTGCGGATCGGATACCAGTCTGCTGGCAGAGTACGGAACTTTCAGTGGAATCTGGCCGGCGCTGGAAAAAGTCCCCGGTGTGCAGACCCTCAGTGACGAGGACAATGACAGTTGGTTCAAGCTGTTTGAACAGGACGGCCTGGACCCGGACCGGATCCTGGTGGTCCGGTACGCCACTGAGGGCCTGGCCATTGCGCACTCCTATGACGCGAACGTCTCCACCCGGGTGCTGGAGCGGGCACGTAAGGTGCTGCTCGGCCTTATCGACGAGGCGGCGGACTAGCGCACCCGGCCGGCGCACCCTGGCACCGTGGGTGGTGGCTTATTGCGCCGGCCGCGGGACGCCGGGCCGGTTCAGTAGTACCTTCGACTCCATGACGAAGGTCAGCTACGCGGAGTTCGAGAGACGCTGTGCGCTTGTGATCGGCACCCTGCGGGGCACGGTGCTGGAGATCGGTGCGGGCACGGGAGAGAACCTGGGGCTGCTGGCCGCGGATGCCGAGTGGATTGGGCTTGAGCCGGACGCCGGGCGGCGCCGGGAACTTGACGCGGCCGCTGCCGCTTACGGACACCCCGCCGCACTGGCCCGGGGCGCTGAGGACACCGGCCTGGCTGCGGGAAGCATCGACGCTGTGCTGGCAACGAAAGTGCTGTGCTCGGTCGCGGATCCGCAGGCAGTGCTCGCGGAGGTCCTGCGGGTGCTGAAACCGGGTGGCCGCGCCGTCTTCGCCGAGCATGTCGCCGCCCCGGAAGGAAGCTTCAAGCGCGGCCTGCAGCGAGCGGCGTCGCCGTTCAGCGCCAGGTGGGATCATGGATGCCGCTGGGACCGGGATTCCGCCGTCCTGCTGGCAGATGCCGGCTTCCGCGGACGGATGGAGAGCCTGGATGTCAGCCAGGGAATCCTCCCGTCGGTCCCGGTCATCCTCTTCGACGGTACGTCGGCCGGGTAACTTCAGCGGCTGTGGAGACTGTTCCGGTACCCGGCTGCGCGGCTGTGCGCCGCCTGCGCGGAAGGCTCCGGGGCGGGGGGCGACAATCTCCTGTGCCGCCCGGGCCTCGTAACAGGTAGGCTAAGACAGCCGGTAAGGCACGAACGGGTAAACGATTTAGATCAGGGTAAATCAGGCCAGCCGCAGTCTATGCGGGATGGCCGGTTCTTTTTGGGGAGGAAACACCATGGCGGGCGAGGACTACAACGCCGCACGTGCGGATGATCAGCGTGGCTTCAGTGCGGAGGACACGACTTCGATCAGCCTTCCGCCAATGTCGGATGCGACGTCGATTGAGCCCAAGCTCAGTGTCGACGAGCGCGCCGCGGTTGCTGCCCTTCCCGCAGGCTCCGCCCTCCTCATTGCACACTCCGGGCCCAACTCCGGAGCCCGCTTCCTGCTGGATCAGGACGTCACCACGGCCGGACGCCACCCGAACGCGGACATCTTCCTGGACGATGTCACCGTCTCGCGAAAGCACGTTGAATTCCGCCGCAGCGCGGAAGGATTCCGCGTGGTTGACTCCATGAGCCTGAATGGGACGTACGTCAACAACGACCGGGTGGACAGCCTGCTGCTGCGCACCGGCAACGAAGTCCAGATCGGCAAGTTCCGGCTCACTTTCTACGCTGCACGTCCGGCTGCCGGCACGGCCTAGAGGCGGAATCGGATGCCAGGACCAGAGGCTGCGCGGCGCGCCGTCGGCACCGCCGCGGAGCGTGCGCGTCCGCGCGTGCTCAACATCGGCCAGGTCCTCGCCGACCTCAGTGGCGAGTTCCCCGGGATCAGTGCGTCCAAAATCCGCTTCCTGGAGGAAAAAGGACTGGTCGCACCGCAGCGCACTGCTGCCGGCTACCGGAAGTACTCCCTTCAGGACGTTGAACGGCTGAGGTTCGTCCTGGCGCTGCAGCGGGACCAGTACCTGCCGCTGAAGGTCATCAAGGACTACCTCGACGCGATCGACAGGGGAGAGCGCCCCGAATCGCTGCCCGGCGGCATCACGCTGGCGCCGCGGGCAGTCTCGAGCCAGCTGGCAGAGGAGCTTGCGGCCCGGACGCGGGCCCGCCTGTTCACCTTCGATGAACTGGTTGCCGAGTCCGGTGCCACGCCGGACCTGGTCCGAAGCCTCATCAGTTTTGGCCTTATCACCGCTCCGGCCCAGCAGTATGATGAACACGCCCTGAAAGTCGCCAGAGCCTGCACGCAGCTGGAAGCCCACGGGATCGAGCCACGCCATTTGCGGCCCTTCCGTGCCGCTGCAGACCGGGAACTGGGGCTGGTGGAGCGGGTCATCGCACCCGTTGCCTCACGCAGGGACGTCGCCTCCAAAGCACGGGCGGCGGAAACAGCGCGGGAGATCAGCGAGCTTTGCCTGAACCTGCACAGTGCCCTGGTCAACGGGCAGATAGCCCGGATGGAGAGCTGAAGCCGATGCAGGAAGTCGAAGTTGTAGGCGTACGGATCGAGCTGCCGTCAAATCAGCCCCTGGTGCTGCTGAAGGAACTTGAGGGTGAGCGCCACCTGCCCATATGGATCGGAGCCCCCGAAGCCAGTGCCATTGCCTTTGTGCAGCAGGGGATAGTTCCCCCGCGGCCCATGACGCATGACCTGATGGTCAGCGTCATCAAGGCGCTGAAGCACCTGGTCACCGAAGTCCGTCTGGTCTCTGTGGAAGATACCGTGTTCCATGCGGAACTGGTGTTCGACGACGGCACCCGGGTCTCTTCCCGCGCCTCCGACGCGATCGCCGTCGCCCTGCGGGTTCCCTGCCCGATCTTCTGCGCCGACACCGTGCTGGATGAAGCCGGTGTGCGCATCACGGAGGCCGACGCAGACGAGGATGAGGACGAGCAGGAGAATGCCGAGCAGGAACTGCGCCAGTTCCGGGAATTCCTTGCGGATGTCGAACCCGAGGATTTTGAGCGCTGAGCGGCTCGACACGCCTGCAAAAATATAGGCCGCATCTTTGACCTTGGGCGTCCACGGATCTAACGTCGAAGCATAGAGTTCCCATTGCGCTAATGGGTTATCAGGAAGACACTTAGACAGGCCTAAACAGCTCTGGACAAACCAGGACAAACCTGGACAAACCTGGACAGACACACAGAAGGTCCGCCAAGGACGGTTGAGACACCGGCTGAGGCACAGGGTTAGAATCCAGTCTGAGTGACCACCCAGTGAATAACTGGAATGGACCAGTCCCGATGGCCTCTGGCAGCCGCCGACTTAACGGGGACCGTTACTAGGAGGAACAGTGAGTCCGAAAGGCGATGCCGGCGAAAACCGCGCCGTTGCACCCGGAAAGGTACTTCCGGCCAGTGCCCAGGGACTGCTGTTCACCGAAGACCTGCCGGTCCTGGATGAAGACGCGGGCTACCGCGGCCCCACGGCCTGCAAGGCAGCCGGCATCACGTACCGCCAGCTGGACTACTGGGCCCGAACGGGACTGGTGGAGCCCGCCGTCCGCGGCGCTTCCGGCTCCGGCACCCAGCGCCTCTACAGCTTCCGCGACATCCTGGTCTTGAAGGTCGTCAAACGGCTTCTGGACACCGGTGTTTCCCTGCAGCAGATCCGGACCGCCGTGGAGCACCTCCGGGAGCGCGGCGTGGAAGACCTGGCCCAGATCACTCTGATGAGTGACGGCGCCAGCGTTTATGAGTGCACCTCGGCTGACGAGGTCATCGACCTGGTGCAGGGCGGACAGGGAGTCTTTGGGATCGCCGTCGGCCGGGTCTGGCGCGAGGTCGAAGGAAGCCTGGCCCAACTGCCCAGCGAGCACGTCGACGAGCATTCATATGCTGAGGATGAACTCAGCCGGCGGCGTGCCGCCCGCAAAATCAGCTAGCCAGTCCACATACGTAAAAGGCCGCTTCCTCCGGGGAAGCGGCCTTTCGCGTGTTCAGGGTGGCTTGACCGGCCGGAGCCGGCAGTGGCTCTTAGCCGGCCGGCCGGCGCATGACGCGGTTGCGGACGCTGCCGGACTGCACCAGGTTCTTGAGCAGGGCATCGAACATTCCCGCAGCCTGCTTGGCGGATTCGCCCGGCCAGTGATGCACCGAATGGGCAGCGCCCTGGATCTGCTGCCAGTTGGCCTGCTCGGCAATCGTCGGCTCCAGCAGCAGGTCACCGAACATCTGCTTCATTTCAGCGAGGCGGAAGGTGTGCTCGTTCGACGTCGAACGGACCCGGTTTGCCACAATGCCCGCCGGTGCCAGGTTCGGTGCGAACTCCTGCCGGAACAGGTCCAGGGCGCGCATGGTCCGTTCGGTGCCCGCTACGGAGAAGAGCCCGGGTTCAGCTACCAGGAGCACCCGGTTGCTGGCCGTCCACGCCATCCGCGTAAGGCCGTTAAGGGACGGCGGGCAGTCAATCAGGACCAGGCCGTAGCCGCTGACCTTCGCGAGCAGGGTGGAGAGGCGTTTCAGGTCCCGCTTGCCGAGGTCCGGGCGGTCGTAAATACCGGAGAATGCCGAGCCCATGGCGACGTCGAGGACGGGCTGCCCGGGGGCTCCCTGCCCGTTCAGCTTCCGGGCCGTTTCGGTCCATCCGCTGGGAACCACGTTGGCTGCCAGATCCGCCTTACGTGCGGTGCGGAGCATGTCTCCGATGCCCAGGTGGTCACCCGCAGAGACAGCCAGGCCAGTGGTGGCATCTGCATGTGGATCCAGGTCCACAACCAGGGTAGGAATTCCGGCAGCCAGTGCGGCTGATGCCAGGCCCAGCGTCACAGAGGTCTTGCCGACGCCGCCCTTCAGGCTGCTGATGCTCACTACTTGCACTTGTTGAACCAATACCTAACGTGTCGAGGATCACGGGCGCCGGGTCCGTGCCGGGGAACCACACTCATTCTATGTGACGTGTGCCGACAAGCCGGGCAGGCTCGGGTTTGCACATCTGCGTCCGGCGCTGAACTATGCTCTTTGTGAGCTGTCTCACTGATTCTTGCCGTATGCGGCAGCCGTCAGGAGACTGAAAGCTGATGGCTGGTCCGCTTCACCCACCCGCAACCCGTGCAGGAGTGCAATGTTCTCGAAGATCCTGGTCGCCAACCGCGGCGAAATCGCCATCCGCGCCTTCCGCGCAGCCTACGAACTTGGCGCCAAGACAGTCGCGGTGTTTCCCCATGAGGACCGCAACTCCATCCACCGGCAGAAGGCCGATGAGGCGTACCTGATCGGCAGTGAAGGCCATCCGGTCCGGGCCTACCTGGATGTGGACGAGATTCTCCGGGTGGCACGCGAGGCCGGCTGCGACGCTATCTACCCGGGGTACGGTTTCCTTTCAGAGAACGCGCAGCTGGCCAGGGCCGCCAAGGAAGCGGGCATCACCTTCATTGGTCCCGGCGCGGACGTGCTGGAGCTGGCCGGGCATAAGGTGCACGCCCTCAATGCGGCACGGACGGCCGGCATTCCGGTCCTGCGCTCCACCGAGCCCAGCGCCGATGCCGATGAGCTGCTGGCCAAGGCCGAGGACATCGGCTTTCCTATCTTCGTGAAGGCCGTTGCCGGCGGCGGCGGCCGCGGCATGCGGCGGGTGGACACTGCCAAGGACCTCCCGGAGGCGTTGAACGCTGCCATGCGGGAGGCGGATACCGCCTTCGGCGACCCGACGGTTTTCCTGGAACAGGCCGTGCTGCGTCCGCGCCACATCGAGGTGCAGATCCTGGCGGACAACGAGGGCAACGTTATCCATCTCTTCGAACGCGACTGCTCGCTGCAGCGCCGCCACCAGAAGGTCATTGAGATCGCTCCGGCGCCGAACCTGGACGAGGAGATCCGGCAGGCGCTCTACCGGGACGCCGTGACCTTCGCCAAGTCGCTGAACTACGTCAACGCCGGGACGGTCGAATTCCTGGTGGACACCATCGGTGAACGCGCGGGCCAGCACGTGTTCATCGAAATGAACCCCCGTATCCAGGTGGAGCACACCGTCACCGAGGAAATCACCGATGTGGACCTGGTGCAGGCGCAGATGCGCATCGCCGCAGGGGAGAACCTGGCGGACCTCGGCCTGGTGCAGGACGAACTGCAGATCCGCGGCGCGGCCCTGCAGTGCCGCATCACCACCGAAGATCCGGCCAACGGCTTCCGGCCCGACGTCGGCAAGATCAGCGCCTACCGCTCCGCGGGCGGAGCAGGCGTACGGCTCGACGGCGGCACGGTCTACGCGGGTGCGGAGATCAGCCCGCACTTCGACTCCATGCTGGTGAAGCTCACCTGCCGCGGCCGGACCTATCCCGCCGCGGTGAACCGGGCCCGCCGCGCGCTGGCGGAATTCCGGATCCGTGGTGTTTCGAGCAACATTTCCTTCCTCCAGGCCGTCCTGGATGACCCGGACTTCATTGCCGGGGACGTTGCCACCTCCTTCATCGAAGAGCGGCCGGAACTGCTCAACGCCCGTGGACCAGCCGACCGCGGGACCAAGCTGCTGAACTGGCTGGCCGATGTCACCGTGCACAAACCGCACGGCGAACTGCCGGCGCAGGTCAATCCCCTGGACAAGCTGCCCCAGGACCTGCCGGAGCCACGCCCCGGGTCACGCCAGCGGCTGCAGGAACTGGGGCCGGAGAAGTTCGCTGCGGCACTTCGTGCCCAGCAGGCCCTTGCCGTCACCGACACCACCTTCCGGGATGCCCACCAGTCGCTGCTTGCCACCCGGGTCCGTACCCGTGACCTGATCAAGGCGGCGCCTGCCGTGGCCGCGCTGACACCGGAACTGCTCTCCGTGGAGGCCTGGGGCGGGGCGACCTACGACGTCGCACTCCGCTTCCTGGGCGAGGATCCGTGGGAGCGGCTGGACGCGCTCCGCCAGGCGCTGCCCAACGTATGCATCCAGATGCTGCTGCGCGGGCGGAACACGGTCGGCTACACGCCGTATCCCACCGAGGTGACTGATGCGTTTGTGGAGGAGGCGGCGGCAGCCGGAGTGGACATCTTCCGCATCTTCGACGCCCTGAACGACGTCAGCCAGATGGCCCCCGCCATTGAAGCGGTGCGCCGCACGGGCACCGCCGTCGCCGAAGCGGCCCTTTGCTACACCGCCGACATGCTGGACCCCAAGGAAACCCTTTACACGCTGGACTACTACCTGGACCTGGCGCAGAAGATGGTAGACGCCGGGGCCCACATCCTGGCAATCAAGGATATGGCAGGCCTGCTCCGTCCGGCTGCCGCAGCGAAACTGGTGGCGGCCCTCCGCGAACGGTTCGACCTGCCGGTCCACCTCCACACGCACGACACCGCCGGCGGGCAGCTTGCCACCCTGCTGGCAGCCGCTGAAGCCGGCGTGGACGCGGTGGACGTCGCCAGCGCCACCCTGGCCGGCACCACCAGCCAGCCCTCGGCGTCGTCCCTTGTGGCCGCCCTGGCCAACACCGAACGCGATACCGGGCTGAGCCTGGAAGCCGTCAGCTCGATGGAACCGTACTGGGAAGCGGTCCGCCGCGTGTACGCCCCGTTCGAGTCCGGCCTGGCCGGCCCCACCGGACGCGTGTACCAGCATGAGATTCCCGGCGGCCAGCTCTCCAACCTGCGCCAGCAGGCGATCGCCCTCGGGCTCGGGGAACGGTTTGAAGCCATCGAAGACATGTACACGGCCGCCGACCGGATCCTGGGCCGGCTGGTCAAGGTGACGCCGTCGTCCAAGGTCGTCGGGGACCTCGCGCTCCAGCTCGTCGGCAGCAACGTCTCCCCGGATGACTTCGAAGAAAACCCGCAGAACTACGACATCCCTGACTCCGTCATCGGTTTCCTCAGCGGCGAACTGGGCGATCCTCCCGGCGGGTGGCCGGAACCGTTCCGCACCAAGGCGCTGCAGGGCCGCACGGCCAAGCCGAGGCAGGTGGAGCTCACCGACGCTGACAAGGAGGGCCTGGCCGGAGATCCCGCGACGCGCCGGGCAACCCTGAACCGGCTCCTCTTCGCCGGCCCCGCCCGCGAGTTCGCCGCGACTCGGGAAACCTACGGGGATGTCTCGGTCCTGGACACGCGGGATTACCTGTACGGGCTGAGGCCGGGGGTGGAGCACGTCGTCGAACTGGAAAAGGGCGTCCGCCTGATCGCCACGCTCGAAGCCGTCTCCGAGCCCGATGACAAGGGCATGCGCACAGTGATGACGACCTTGAACGGGCAGATGCGCCCGGTCATGGTCCGGGACCGACGGGTGGAAAGCAGTGCCAAGAGCGCGGAACGTGCCGATCCGGCCCAGGCCGGGCATGTAGCCGCGCCCTTCGCCGGAGCCGTGACACTGACCGTCGAGGAAGGCGCTGAGGTTGCTGCGGGGGAGACGGTCGCCACCATCGAGGCCATGAAGATGGAGGCTTCGATCACGGCGCCGGTCGCGGGAACGGTCAAACGGCTCGCCATCGCCGGCGTGCAGCAGGTGGACGGCGGCGATCTGCTCGTGGTGCTGGAGCCCAGCTGACACTGCCGGGCCCGGAGCCGGCCGCCGATAGACTGGCGGGGTGACTCATTACGACCTCGCCATTATCGGCTCCGGCTCCGGCAACTCCCTGATCACCCCGGAATGGGATGGCCGCAAGGTGGCCGTCATCGACGGTGGAACCTTCGGTGGAACCTGCCTGAACGTCGGCTGCATCCCCACCAAGATGTTTGTCTATCCCGCCCAGCTTGCCGGCTCCACGGAGGAGGCTGGCCGCCTTGGAGTGGACCTGCGGGTCGACGGCGTGCGGTGGGAGGAGATCCGGGACCGCATCTTCGGCCGGATCGACGCTATTTCCGACGGCGGGCGGCGTTACCGTGCCGAGCAGCTGGAGAACGTCACCCTCTACAGCGAGTACGTCCGCTTTACCGGCCCCCGCCGCCTCGAAACGGCATCGGGCGAGGAGATTACCGCAGACCAGATCGTGATCGCCGCCGGCTCGCGGCCGGTGCTTCCGGACATCCCCGGCATCGATCTGCCGCAGGTCCACACCTCGGACACAGTGATGCGCGTCGATGAGCTGCCCGGGCGGGTGCTGATCCTGGGCGGCGGCTACATCGCGGCCGAGTTCGGCTTTGTCTTCTCTGCGTTCGGATCGCAGGTCACCATGGCCGTCCGGTCCGGTGCGCTGCTCCGCGCGCAGGACGAAACCGTCTCGGAACGCTTCACCGCCGCCGCTGCAGCCCAGTGGGACGTACGCCTGCACCACACAGTCGAATCGCTGGCGGAAAACACCGACGGCTCGGTCCGTGCCGTGCTGTCCGGGCCCGCCGGCCCTGCCGAAATCGACGTCGACCTGGTCCTGGTTGCCACCGGTCGGACACCAAACACCGACCGCTTGGGCGTTCAGGCTGCCGGCCTCGACCTCGAGGAGGACGGCCGGCTGGCCGTCGATGAGTACCAGCGCGTGCTCAGCGCCGGGCAGCCCGTCTCCGGGATCTGGGCGTTGGGGGACGTGAGCAGTGAGCACCAGCTCAAGCACGTCGCGAACCACGAAGCCCGGGTGGTCAGCCACAACCTGCTGCATCCCGGGGATCTGCAGGCAGCTTCGCACCGCTTCGTCCCGGCCGCGGTCTTCAGCCATCCGCAGGTTGCCTCGGTGGGCCTCACTGAGGCGCAGGCGAGGGATTATGCCGCTGCGGAAGGCCTTGACCTAATCACAGTGGTGCAGGACTACGGCTCCACTGCGTACGGCTGGGCCATGGAGGACACCACGGGTTTTGTGAAGCTCTTGGCCGACCGCTCCAGCGGTCGGCTGCTCGGGGCACACATCATGGGCCACGAGGCGTCCATGCTGCTGCAGCCGCTGGTTCAGGCGATGGCCTTCGGTCTGGACGCGCACACCATGGCCCGCGGCCAGTACTGGATCCACCCGGCCCTGACCGAAGTGGTGGAGAACGCGCTGCTGTCCCTGAACACCAAGCCGCGGAGCGCCGAGCCGCAGCCCTAGCTGGATTGCGGTCGGCTCCCGCGGGATACCTGCCCAGGACAACGGCGGAGGGCACCGGATTCCTCCGGTGCCCTCCGCCGTTCGGTTAATCAGCTTTTTAGACGCGCTGGCCGGAGTAGATTTCGTCGACCACGTCCGAGAAGTCCTTGAGCACCTGCGCACGCTTGATCTTCATGGACGGCGTCAGGTGGCCGCTCGCCTCCGTGAAGTCGGTGGAGACCACCCGGAAGACCTTGATGGACTCGGCCTTGGATACGGCCTGGTTCGCTCCGTCCACCAGCGCCTGCAGTTCATCCTGCAGCTGCTGGGTCTGCGCGGCTTCGGCTACTGTCGTTCCGGCCGGCAGGCTGTGCCGTTCCAGCCAGCCCGGCAGCGCTTCCTCATCCAGGGTGATGAGGGCGGAGATGAACGGCCGGTGGTCGCCCACCACCACACACTGCGAAACTATCGCGTCTGCCCGGATGGCGTCTTCCAGCACCGCTGGAATAACGTTCTTGCCGCTGGCTGTGACGATGATTTCCTTCTTGCGGCCGGTGATTTTCAGGAAACCGTCGGAGTCGAGCTGGCCGATGTCCCCGGTGCGGAACCAGCCGTCGACGAAGTTCTCTTCGGTCAGGTCCGGGCGCTTGAAGTACCCCTTCATCACACTGACCCCCTTGGCCAGGATCTCGCCGTCGTCGGCGATCCGGACCGCGTTGCCCGGGAGCGGTGCACCGACGGTGCCGATCTTGATCAGCTTCGGCGTGCTGACGCTGACCGGAGCGGTGGTCTCGGTGAGTCCGTAGCCCTCCAGGACCATCACGCCGATGCCGTTGAAGAAGTGGCCCAGACGTTCACCCAGGGGTGCGCCGCCGGACACGGCGTACTGGACCCGCCCGCCCATTGCCGTGCGGATCTTGGAATAGAGCAGTTTGTCGAACAGGGCGTGCCGCAGCTTCAGTCCGAGCGGAATCTTGCCCTGCTCCTTGGCCTTGGACCATTCAATGGCGGTTTTGGCGCCGGCATGGAAAATCTTGCCCTTGCCGCCGTCTTCGGCCTTGAGCATCGAAGAGTTGTAAACCTTCTCAAAGACCCGGGGCACCACCAGCAGGAAGGAGGGCTGGTAGCTCTGCAGGTCCGGGAGCAGGCTCTTGACGTCCGGGGTGTGGGCCACCGTGGCTCCGGCCGCGACGCACAGCACGGAGATGAACCGGGCGAAAACGTGGGCCAGCGGCAGGAACATAATCGTCTGGGCGCCCTCCCGGGCCACCTCCGGCAGTGCCGCCATGGCATTGCGGGAGAGCTCCACGAAGTTACTGTGGGTCAGCTCGCAGCCCTTGGGCTTTCCGGTCGTTCCGGAGGTGTAGATGATCGTGGCGGTGTCTTCCAGGTTCGCCAGCGACCGCCGGGCCTCGAGCTCCTCATCGGTGACAGCAGCGCCGGCCTCGCGGAGCTGGTCCAGTCCGCCGCCGTCCAGCTGCCAGACATGCTTCACCCCCGAGAGATCCTCATCGGCGGCAGCCTGGCGGACGACGTTCTCATGCCGCGCTGCCTCGACGAAGATGGCGCTGGCTTCGGAATCACCCAGGATCCAGGCAACCTGTGCGGGGGAGGAGGTCTCGTAGACGGGCACGGGGATGCCGCCGGCAAACCAGATGGCGAAGTCCACCAGCGTCCATTCGTACCGGGTGCGGGCCATGATGCCGACGCGGTCTCCGGCACCTATGCCGGAGGCGAGGAGGCCCTTGGCGATCCGGGTGACATCGGCGAGGAACTCGGTGGCACTGATGTTCGTCCATGAATCGCCGGATGAGCGCACGGCGAAGAGAGCGGGGTTGGAGGCCTTGGCGGCCTGTTCCAGAAGCAGGTCCGTTGTGTTCGTGTCCGGCGAGGACTCCACCAGGACAGGAACGCTGTATTCGCGCACGATAGCTCCTTCGATATCATTTCGGACGGCGGGGTGTTCCCCACCTTATAACTTAGATCACATTTTCGTACTCGCTGGTAACTTTCGAATCCATAACGCTTGACGGTGCCGGATCCGAGTGCTGTCAGGGCGCTTAGAATTAGTTGTTGATGCCTCCAGTAAATCCAGCTCCTGTTCCTCCCTTCCCTGCTGCCCGGTGGTCCCGGCGTGCGGATCCCTTCCGTCCGCGCCGGTCCGCGCGGCTTTCCAGTCCGATGCGCCGGCGGGGGCTGGCCATCGGCATCGACATCGGCGGCACGAAGGTCGCGGCCGGTCTGGTCGATTCCAGCGGCCGGGTCCTCGCGGAGGTCCGCCGTTCCACCCCGGGACAGAACCCCCGGGAGGTTGAACAGGTCATCGTGGAACTTGTCCGCGAACTCTCGGCCGAGAAACACGTCTGGTCCGTTGGAATCGGCGCTGCCGGCTGGATGGATCTGGCCGGCAGCACAGTACTCTTCAGTCCGCACCTGGCCTGGCGGAATGAGCCGCTCCAAGCCAACCTGGAACGGCTGCTCAAGCGGCGGGTCTACCTGGCCAACGACGCCGACGGCGCGGCGTGGGCGGAGTGGCGTTTCGGCGCCGGAGCGGGGGAGAGCAGGCTGGTCTGCATCACCCTGGGCACCGGGATCGGCGGGGCCATGATCATGGACGGGCGGCTGGAGCGGGGCCGTTTCGGGGTGGCCGGCGAGTTCGGCCACCAGATCATCATGCCGCAGGGCCGGCGCTGCGAATGCGGCAACCGCGGATGCTGGGAGCAGTATGCCTCGGGAAACGCGCTGGGCCGGGAAGCCCGTGAACTTGCAGAAGCGAATTCGCCGGTGGCCCAGGAACTGCTGCGCAGCGTTGACGGCCGGATTCCCGACATCACCGGCGCCGTGGTGACCCGCCTCGCGCTGGCAGGGGACCGGACCGCAATCGAGCTCCTCGGCGAAGTGGGCGAGTGGCTGGGCCTGGGACTCGCGAATCTCGCGGCGGCCCTGGACCCCGGAATGTTCGTCATCGGCGGCGGCCTCAGCGACGCCGGCGACCTGCTCCTGGAACCGGCCCGGCGGTCCTTCTCCCGGAACCTGACCGGCCGGGGGTTCCGGCCTGAGGCGAGGATCGAGAAGGCCGCCCTCGGTCCCGCCGCCGGCATGATCGGCGCGGCGGATCTTTCCCGGGTGGCTGCCCGGCGCTGACTGGTTTCCGCTGCGGCTAGACCGCAGCGCCGTCGTCGTCCTCATCCCGGTTCTGGGGGAGCCGGTAAAGCAGATAGCCGGAGGACGCGACGAATAGAGCCACGATGCCCAGCACAACGGTCAGCGGAGCGCTGCGCCAGAACATGGCGAAGAGCAGGAGCAGCAGCGGCCCGCCGGCGGCCCCGAGCCAGGCGAGGATGACCAGGGGTTCGCCGCTGCCCAGCGGCGGCGGTTCCTCCGGGACGAAGCTTCCGTCGGACTCGTCCTCCTGGGGGCTGTAGTCGCGCGGCCCGGCACTCGGACCGGTACCCGGGTCCCGGCGCAGCGGCTGGTTCTCGAAGATGGCACGTGTCCGTTCGGCCGCGGAGCGCGGATCGGGCGGTGTGCGGGAGTCCGGCTGTACGGCGGCCGCCGGGCCGGAATGCGGGCTCCGGTCAGGGTTATTCTCCCCGGGGTCAAAGTCCGGGGTCTCCTGCAGCCGCGCCACCAGGTCCTGCCAGGTGGCGTCGTCAGTGGATTCGTTGCGGTCCGGTTCGCGGTCTGTCATGCCGGGGCACCTGCACTCACCCGTTGGATAAATTCATGGGAGCGGTCGAAGATCAGGGAAGCATCGTGGTCCATAGTTGCCACGTGATAGCTGTTTTCCAAAGGGATAACCTCAAGTTCGGTGCTGCCGACCAGTTTCCGCAGCAGATCCATGCTCGATTCCGGGACGACCGGATCCACTGTGGAACGGAAAGCGATAACGGGTGCGGTAACGGCGGGCAGATGCGCTGCAGTGTCCTTGAACAGCCGCAGGAGTTCGGCGACGGCGCCCACGGGCGTGCGGGCGTAGGCCATTTCATCCTGCCCGGGGAGTCTGATGTTGTTGCCGATGGCCGGCACGGATGGGATCACATATTTGAGCAGCCGGGCGTACCGCGCCCGGGGATCCGCCACCGTCAGCCCGGGATTGACGACGGCGACTCCGGCTACCGGGCGGTGAGCGGCAAGGCGGAGCGCCAGCGCCCCTCCCATCGACAAGCCCGCCACCACAACCCTGTCGGTCCTCTCGGCCAGTCTGGCATACGCGTCGTCGTAGGCCCGGTACCAGTGCTGCCACGGGGTGCGCGCCAGTTCCTGCCAGGTTGTTCCGTGACCCGGAAGCAACGGCAGGCTCACGGAGTAGCCGGCGTCGGCCAAATAGCGCGCCCAGCCCAGCATGCTCACGGTGGAACCCGTGAAACCGTGGCTCAGCAGTACGCCGGTGGCAGCGTTCGGGCCGTGTCCGCCGCTCGAGAACGGAGCATGGCGCCCAGGGGATGTCATAGCTCTATGGTTGCATTAGGATGCTGAATTTCCACCCCGCTGATAACAAAGTTCCGGGTCCGCGCCGCGGCAGAAATCCTATGCCGTGGCTGCGGCCCTTACAGTAGTACCTAGGGGATCCAAACAGGCGCCCCAAAGTGTTTGTCCGGACGGGAGAGCTGGCCGCGTGTTCTATTGGGTGATGAAGACGATTTTCATCGGACCGGTGGTGAATCTCCTGTTCCGGCCGTGGGTCAAAGGCATGGACAACGTACCTGCCACGGGGCCGGCGATCCTCGTCAGCAACCACCTCTCTTTTTCGGATTCGATCTTCCTCCCCCTGGCGGTTCCGCGGCCCGTGAGCTTTTTGGCCAAGTCCGAGTACTTCACGGGCAGGGGACTCAAGGGCAAGCTGACCGCCATGTTCTTCCGGCTGACCAACCAGCTGCCGATCGACCGCTCCGGAGGGGCTGCCTCCGAAGCGGCCCTGCGCGCCGGAGTCAAGGTTCTTGAAGGCGGCAACCTGCTCGGCATCTACCCCGAGGGCACCCGAAGCCCGGATGGCCGGCTGTACCGGGGAAAGACCGGGGTCGCGAAGATGGCGCTGCAGACGGGAGTCCCGGTGATCCCGGTAGCCATGATCGGCACGGACAAGGTCCAGCCGATCGGGCGCCGTATTCCCAATATCCGCCGCATCGGCATCATCGTCGGTGAACCGCTGGACTTCTCCCGGTACGCGGGGCTGGAAAACGACCGCTTCGTGCAGCGCTCCGTGACGGACGAGATCATGTATGAACTGATGCGGCTCTCCGGGCAGGAATACGTTGATGTGTACGCGAGCACCGTGAAAGACAAGATGGCGGCCGCGCGCAAAGCGTCCAAGGCGGCCGAATCACGCAGTGCAGCAGTCCGGCTTGCGACCCCGGACGAGCCTGAGCCCGGCGTCGGCCCTGCGGCCGGACGCCGCAGGAACCACAAGGAACCTGGCGAAGTGACAGTGATCGGCTCACCGGAGGCAGGCAAACCTGCCGGTCTGGACAGCGGCCCGCAGGGTCCGCAGGAATCCGGCGGAGCAGAGCAGACGCCGCACAGCGCCTAGACGGTTTGTCCGGGCCCGGCTGCGTAACAGGACACATTTGATCGCCCCGCGTCCCTGCCTGCCAGTAGGATTTAAGGCGTGAGCCAAACACCTGCAGACCTCGACCCCAGTTTTCCTCCTTCCTCCGGCGCTGCCGTATATCCGGGGCTGGACGAATGGCGGTCCCTGCCGATCTCGCAGCAGCCGTCCTGGCACAACGATCCGGGGTACGCCGCAGCAGTAGCGGAGCTTTCGATGGTTCCGCCGCTGGTGTTTGCCGGTGAGGTGGACATCCTCCGCGACCGGCTGGCCCAGGCTGCCCAGGGCAAGGCCTTCCTGCTCCAGGGAGGTGACTGCGCAGAAACCTTCGAGGCGGCAACGGCAGATAAGATCAGTGCCCGGGTCCGCACCATCCTGCAGATGTCCGTGGTCCTGACCTACGGTGCTTCGCTTCCCGTCATCAAGATGGGCCGCATGGCCGGTCAGTTCGCCAAGCCGCGTTCCTCGAACGATGAGACGCGGGGCGAAACCACACTTCCCGCCTACCGCGGCGACATGGTGAACGGCTTCGAATTTACACCGGAATCCCGCCGCCACGATCCGGCACGGATGGTCCGGGCCTACCACACCTCGGCATCCACGCTGAACCTGATCCGGGCATTCACGCAGGGAGGTTTCGCCGACCTGCGGCTGGTCCATCACTGGAACCGCGGCTTCACAGCCAACCCTGCCCACTCCCGCTACGAGTCGCTGGCCCGGGATATCGACCGTGCCGTGCGTTTCATGGACGTCTGCGGAGCAGATTTCGAAGCACTGAAGCGGGTGGAGTTCTTCGCCAGCCACGAGGCCCTGCTGCTGGACTACGAACGGGCGCTGACCAGGATCGACTCGCGCACCGGACAGCCCTACGACACCTCGGCACATTTCCTGTGGATCGGGGAACGTACCAGGGACCTGGACTCCGCCCATGTGGACTTCCTTTCCCGCGTCCGCAACCCCATCGGCGTGAAGCTTGGGCCGAACAGCACTCCCGAGGACGCCCTGGCCCTGATCGACAAGCTGGACCCGAACCGGGAGCCCGGACGGCTGACCTTCATTACCCGGATGGGCGCACAGAACATCCGGGAGAAGCTGCCCACCCTGGTGGAGAAGGTTACTGCTTCTGGAGCGCAGGTCCTTTGGGTCACGGATCCCATGCACGGCAACACCGTGACCTCACCCAACGGCTACAAGACCCGCAACTTCGACGATGTTATGGACGAGGTCCGCGGCTTCTTTGAGGTGCACAACGCCCTGGGCACGTTCCCTGGCGGCCTGCATGTGGAAATGACCGGCGACGACGTTTCCGAGTGCCTCGGCGGTGCCGATCCGGTGGACCAGGACGCGTTCGTTGAAGGCTACGAGTCCGTCTGCGATCCGCGCCTGAACCACATGCAGTCCCTGGAAATGGCGTTCCTTGTGGCGGGAGCACTGGCCGAGAAAGGCTAGCTGCCCCGCTCCGTCCGGCTAGACGACGGTCAGCGTGATGACCGAGCCTTCGGGCGCAGTCCCGCTGGAGGGATCCTGGGCGCGGACGGTTCCGAAGAACCCGCCCAGGATCTCGTTCACCTGGACCTTGAAGCCCAGTTCCTCGAGTTCTTTCCGGGCTGTATCGGCCTGCTTGCCGACGTAGCTGGGCACCTGGATTATCCGCGGTCCGTCCGAGATGGTCAGCGTGACGGCTGCGCCGCGTTCCAGCAGCCCGGATACAGGTGCCTGGGTAACGACGGCGCCCTTGGGGACATCGGCGCTGTTCACCCGGGTGGGCGCGACCGAGGCGGTCAGTCCGGCGTCTTCCAGGGACTTGACGGCCTCATCCTCCGCCTGGCCAACAACTGACGGCACTTGAACGGGGGCCGGGCCCTTGGAGACGGTGAGGTCCACCGGAGTGCCGCGCCTCAGCTCCGCGTCAGCAGCCGGGAGTTGGGCGATGACCCGGCCGGCGGGGACGGTCTCATCGAATTCCTCAGTGACACTGCCGGGTGCGAGCCCCGCTTTGGTGAGTTCCTCTTCCGCCGATTCCACGGTGCGCTGGATAACGTTCGGAACGGTGAACAGCTCCGGACCCTTTGACACGAGCAGGGTGACCGTCTGGAACCGCCGGACCTGCTGCGGAGCGTTGGGGTCCGTGCCGATGGCCAGGCCCGCAGCAACCACCTCGTCGTAGACCTCGTTCGTGGTGTACCGCAGCCCCTCTTCGCCCAGGCGGGCGGAAGCCGCGGCGGCTGGTGTGTTGGAAACCTCCGGGATGGACACCAGTGCGCCCGGCCCGGCCCCGAAGAACCAGCCCGTGAAGGCGGCCGCCGCCACCAGGAGAAAAATCAGGAGTCCCACAAGCACGCCGCGCCGACGCGGACTGCCGGAGCGCAGGGAAACCTCGGGACGCTGGGCATCCCTGCTGGACTGCTTCTGCTGTGCCTTGAAGTCCCTGCGGGCCTGCCGCCGCCCGGCGCGGGCAGAGACCACGGGGTACGCGCCGTCGTCCGCCTCGTCGTCGTAATCCTCCCCGTCAGCCGGGGGAGGCAGTCCCGGAAGGACCGTCGTAGCGTTGTCTGTCCGGCGGATGACTTCCGTGGCATGCGGCTCGGCGCGGCCGATCACTTCGGTGGCACCGGCGGGGGCCGCGGGGCGGACCACAGCCGTGCGGGCCGGCACAGTGTCCTGCTGACCTGGTTTTGCCGGCTGCGCTGGGTTACCGGCCGCGTGGAAGTCCAGCTGCTCATCGGTGAGGGACGTGCGGATATGGCGCAGTTCGCCCAGCAGCGCCCGGCCATCCACGGGACGGTCCTCCGGGTCCTGGGCAGTGCACCACTGCACCAGCTCATCAAGATCCTGGGCGAGGCCGGGGCAGACCTCGGACGGTGCCGGCACGGTGGAGTGCACATGCGCAAAGGCAACCTGTATTGGCACCTCCCCGGTGAAGGGCTGGGAACCGGTGAGCATCTCGTAGAGCATGATGCCGGCGGAGTAGATGTCGCTGCGCTCATCGGCCCCGGACCCGGTGACGAGCTCCGGTGCCAGATAGGCCACGGTGCCGACCAGGGTTCCGGTGTTGGTGCTGGTGGTCACCGCCCGGGCAAGGCCGAAATCGGCAATCTTGATGGCACCGCTGCTGGCCAGCAGCACGTTCTCAGGCTTGACGTCCCGGTGCACCAGGCCGGCTTCATGGGCAGCGGCGAGGCCGTCGATCACGGCATCCATCATCGCCAGCGCGAGGCGGGGAGTGAGGAGGGTGCGTTCGTTCAGCACGTCGCGCAGGGTGTGCCCTGGGACGTATTCCATGACCAGATAGGCGAGCGAATCCTCAATCCCCTGATCCAGGACGCCGACGACGTGCGGGTGGGATAGCCGGGCTGCGGATTTGGCCTCACGTTCGAAGCGGTCCAGGAACCCCCGGTCCGCTGCCAGGTGGGGATAGAGCACCTTCAGGGCCACGTCCCGGTCCAGCCGGGTGTCGGTGGCGAGGTAGACCGTGGACATTCCGCCGCGGGCAATACGGGAGTGCACCAGGTAGCGGTTGTCTACCAGGGTCTCCAGAAGTGGGTCATTCACGGGCTCATGCACCCTTTGATCCTATAAGCGGGAAAGGGCAGGAGGCGGATCGACACCCGATCCGCCTCCTGCCCGCTTGTTCGCTGGAGCCTAGAATGTGGCCCGGTGAGCCAGAACGGAGGCTACATACGCCTGGGTGTCCGGGTACATGCCCTGGGTCGTGACCGAGTACTGACCCTGGTAGTAGGACGCAATGGCGACTTCGAGGCTGGGGCTGGTGCGGATCAGGGAACGGATGATCGCGACGCCGGCCGTAACGTTGTCCTGCGGGTCCAGCAGGTTCAGCTGGCGGCCCACCAGGCCGGACGCCCATTCACCGGAGGAGGGGATGACCTGCATGGTGCCGATGGCGTTGGCGGGGGAGACCGCCCGCTGGTCGAAACCGGATTCCTGGAAGGCGAAGGCCTGGGCCAGGGCCGGATCAACGCCCATGGCCAGGGCAGTCTCTGTCACCAGCTGCTGCATCTGGGCCCGGGAGGGAACCTCAACGGAGTTCAAGGCCTGCTTGTTAAGGTTGGCGCCCGCCACAACGTGCTGCGGGTACGTGTAGTGCAGGAAGGTGCTGGGCACCAGATCCGTCGGAGCTTCTGCGGCGGGGGCCGCCGGGGCTGCCGGGGTAGCCAGGGTGGTGACCGAGGAGGAACCGCCGAGGGCAAGTTCCTGGCCGGGCCGGATCACCGATGCCGCGTTCAATCCGTTGGCGTCCAGGATGGACTGCAGCTCGACCCCGTGCTCGGCGGCGATGGCACCCAGCGTGTCGCCTGCGGCAACCGTGTAGGTCCCCGCAGCGGCGGGAGCAGCGGGGGCCGCGGCCGGTGTGCTGGAAGCTGTGGAGATTCCGGCGGCAGCGGAGCCCAGGGAGATTTCCTGGCCGGGGTGGATCACGGAAGTCATGCTCAGGCCGTTGGCCTCCAGGACCGACTCCAGGGAGAGATCGTGCTTGGCTGCGATGCCGCTCAGCGTGTCTCCCGGAACCACGGTGTAGGACGCTGCGGGTGCCGCAGCCTCAGGCGCCTTTGCGGTGCCGGTCAGCTTAAGTTCCTTGCCGGCGTAGATCACCGAGGTCGGCTGCAGGCTGTTGGCGCGGAGGACCTCGTTCATGTCCAGGCCGTACTGGGCGGCGATGGAACTGACAGTGTCGCCCGGAACGATCCGGTGGGTCGCGGGGACGGCGGATTCGGCCGCGACCGTGGCGGGCATCTGGGTGGCCAGCTGGGCCGCCGGGATGGTGGCGCCGGCGGCGATGTTCTTCTGTGCCTGCAGGGGAAGCTGCGGGAACAGGGCCTTCGCCGGCGTCTGCGGCTGGACGGCTTCAGCGGTTTCCGCCAGGGCCAGAGAGGACATCATGACGGCAGGAATCGCTGCTGTAGTGACGGCGACGCTCAACTTGCGGGGCATCCCCGCGGTCGCGGAACGCGGCCGGGGTTTGGGCTGCACGGTCATAAGGGGTTGTTTCCTCATCTGTTGGCGGTGCGGCCTTTACCGCAATCCGTGTGACAAAAAACAAGTAGTGATACGGGTGATGCACGTGTGAATACTGTGACTTATGTGAATTTACACGAGAATGGGCCTTCCGCAATACCCGAGTAGCAATAAATTGATGCCCGGACGGCGTCAATACGGTGTCGACTGGCCCGCTCCGCCACAGGCGTGGCAATCTTGGGAGGGTGAATGAACTTGAGGAACTGGTTTCCGACTGGCTAACCCTGCCCGACGTGGCTGAACAACTAGATATTTCCATCAGCAAGGTGCACAGCCTGCTGGAGGAGCGTGCGCTCCTGGCACTGCGCCTGGGCGAACGGAAGATCCGCAGTGTCCCCGCCGCCTTCATTAATGACGGCGCCATCCTGGACAGCCTCAAGGGGACGATTTCGGTTCTCACCGATGCCGGCTTTACCGACGAGGAAATGATCCGCTGGCTTTTCACAGCGGACGAAACTCTTCCCGGCCGTCCCGTCGACGCGCTGCTGGAAGGACGCAAGACGGAAATCCGCCGCCGCGCCCAGGCCCTGGCCTGGTAGCAGCCTTCGGTTAGGCAGTCCTGGTTACGGCTGCGTGTGCCAATGATTTCAGGGCCGAGCGGGTTTGTTCATCCACTGCCAATTCGGCCAGGGTGCTGAACGCCTGCTCAGTATGCTCTGCGATCAGCGCCTCAGTCGTAGCCAGGGCTCCACTCTCCTTGATGATCTGCCGAAGCGATGCAACGGCGTCGTCCCCGAGATCCGGGCGTCCGAGCCCGGCGGTGATCTCGCGCCGGGCTGCATCGGAAGCGGCGCTGAGGGCGTAGGCGATCATGACCGTGCGCTTACCTTCGCGCAGGTCATCTCCGGCCGGCTTTCCGGTGACTTCCGGATCTCCGAAAACGCCCAGCACGTCGTCGCGAAGCTGGAAGGCTTCCCCCAGCGGCAGCGAAAACGCCGAGTAGGCTGCCAGCAGCTCATCGCTGGCTCCTGCCAGGGCGCCGCCAATGGCAAGTGGATGCTCGATGCTGTACTTCGCTGACTTGTAGCGCAGGATGTTCCGCGCCCGGACCACTGCCCGCTCCGGCTCGTGGCCAGGTCCAACAACCTCTTCCAGAATGTCCAGGTACTGCCCGGCCATAACCTCGGTGCGCATTCTGTTAAACAACGCACGCGCCCGGGTTGCGTATCCGGCCCGGTCGCCCACGGAGGTAAAAGCCTCTTCGCTGAGGGCCAGGCAGAGATCGCCGGCCAGGATTGCCGCGGAGGAACCGAAGTGCGAGCCGTCCAGGAACCACGCCGCCTCCGCGTGGCGGTTGGCAAAGTGCCGGTGCACGCTTGGTGCCCCGCGGCGGGTGTCGGAACGGTCAATGATGTCGTCATGGATCAGCGCTGCACTCTGGAAAAGCTCCAGCGCGACGCCGGAACGCACGGCCGGCGCTCCCAGCACGTCTCCGCCCGCACCGCGCCAGCCCCAGTAGTTCAGCAGCGCACGCATCCGCTTTCCGCCCTTGGCCAGGGAATGCACGGCACCCAGCAGCGGAACCGATTCTTCCGAGACGTCCTCGAGGACTTCCCGCTGCCGGCCCAGGAAATCCTCCAGGTCGGCGGCGAGCTTCTTCCGGTAGGCGTCCTGTTCGCTGGCAGCCGGGTCGGTGCCGGCTGCTGTGGGTGCCTGGGCCTGGCTCATGGAGGTGTCCTACTCTGCGGATTCAGGAAGCACATTGGCCCCCACTGTATATACGGTCTGACCCTCACGGATCACCATGGAAACATTTGCGGTCTCGGTCTCCGCTCCCGTTGTCCGGGCGAAGTCCTTGGTGCTGGTGGAGTCCACGGCATCGCCTTCGAGGGCAGCGAAGCCCAGGGCCTCGAAATGCCGGGTATAGAAGGCTGCAATCTCCTCCGGCGCCGCGGCGGAGGAAGCGGTCAGGGAAGCGGTCAGCAGCTTGCCGTCCTCTGCGAAGCTGGTTGCAGTCGGAGTGGAGCCCGCAAACAGCGGTATGAGGTTCTCCGGGAAGCCTTCCGCGATGGCCGGGGATTCAGACGGCGACGGCGACTGCGACTGCGGTGCCGTTGCCTCCGGAGAAGCGGGGGAGGACTGCGTGGCCGTGGGGGAGGAAGACACGGACGGGGTTCCCCCGGAACCGCATCCGGCCACGGCGGCGAGTACGGCCGTGCTGCAGGCAAGGACAAGTAGTTTTTTCTTCATTCGGACTCCGCATCGACGAAGGGTCAGGGCCTAGGACCAGTCTAGGCGACCGCCCCGAACCTCCCTGCGGCGCCCGGGAGAGGAGGGGGAGGCCGGCCAAGGCGGTCCCCGCTGCGCTTAAGATGAGGTGGTGGGAAACAAACCGGACGCCGTCGAGGAGAACCGCGACTGCGCCATCATGCATGTGGACATGGATGCCTTCTATGTCTCCGTGGAACTGCTGCGCCGTCCGGACCTCGTTGGCGCTCCCGTCATAGTTGGTGGCCTGGGCGGGCGCTCGGTAGTGCTGTCGGCCTCCTACGAAGCCCGGAAATTCGGGGTCCGTTCGGCCATGCCCATGGCCACGGCCCGCCGGCTTTGTCCGCAGGCAGAAATCCTGGAACCCCATCAGGAGGTCTACCGCCGCGTCTCCGCCCGGCTGATGGGAATCTTCGACTCCATCACCCCGCTGGTGGAGCCCCTCAGCGTCGACGAAGCGTTTCTGGATATTGCCGGTTCAATGCGCCGCCTTGGGCCGCCGCGCGTTATCGGCGGGCTGATCCGCAGGCGCGTATCGGAGGAGCTGGGCATTACCGCCAGCGTGGGCATCGCCGCCACCAAGTTCGTGGCCAAGATCGCTTCCACCCGCTCCAAACCGGACGGGCTGCTGCTCGTGCCGAAGGAAGACACGATCCGCTTCCTGCACTCTCTTGATGTTTCGGCTCTCTGGGGCGTGGGGGCGAAAACGCGTGAGGCCCTGGCCCGCGTGGGAATTTCCACCGTGGCCGACGTCGCGAACACTCCGCCCGCGGTTCTGCAGCGGCTCCTGGGGGCGACAGGCCTGCACGTGTATGAACTGTCCTGGGGGCGGGATCCGCGGGTGGTCACCCCCGTACGCGTCGAAAAGAGCATCGGTGCGGAAGAGACTTTCTCCCAGGATGTGGACCGGGACGAAGTCCTGGAAACGGAACTGCTGCGCCTGGCCCACCGCACGGCGGCCCGGATGCGCGCAGCAGGGCTGCAGTGCAGATCGGTGGCCCTCAAGCTGCGTTACGAGGATTTCACCACCCTGACCCGGACCAGGACCCTGACGGAACCCGTTGACAGTGCGCAGCTGCTTTACGAAGCCGTCCGCGGGCTGCTTACGGCGTTGGGCCGCAGGCCCATGAGCGTCCGCCTCATCGGGCTGCGGGCGGAGAATCTGGAACCGGCACAGGGGGCCGCCCAGCAGCTGACCCTGGATGGGCGCGACGATAACTGGCGCTCCGCGGAAGACGCTCTGGACCGGATAAACCGCAGGTTCGGGGACAGCGGAATCATGCCCGCCCGGCTCCTGAAGCCGGAAAAGCCCGGAACCCGGGGCGGAAGCAGTAAGCAGGCTTAACCGTGGGTTTCCCCTGGCCCAAATGCCACCTATCCTTGAAGTAGTGCAGATCAGCGTCGAGACCTCAGCGGGAACAACCGCCACGCCGGGTTCGTTGCTTGGTTTACAAGGGCATATTTGGACCGCAAGGAGGCAGTGATGGCACTCTCAGAACACGAGCAGCGCTTGCTTGATCAGCTGGAGCAGCAATTGCACGCCGAAGACCCAAAGTTCGCCAATTCGATGGCGTCTTCGGGTGGCCGTGGAATGTCGACCCGGCGCATCGTCCTGGGCGCTCTCGTGGCAGTGGCAGGCATTGCCGTCCTGATCCTGGGAATATCCCTCGAGAGCCCGTTCAACATAATTGTCGGGATCCTCGGCTTTGTGGTCATGGGCGCCGGCATGTACTACGCGACTACCAAGGGTAAGCAGAGCCGGGAGCATGTGCCCGCTGGTAAGAAGGAACGTGAGGCCACTCCGCGGGGCTTCATGTCCAACCTCGAAAACAAGTGGGATGAACGCAAGCGGGATCAGCCGTAGGCCCACCCTCCACCACTTTCCTCCCCAGCGATCCGCTGGAACCAGAAAAGGCCCGCCTAGGCGGGTTTTTTCGTTTAACCGGCTCCTGGCGGCACCATTTCCCTCCACCCCTCCAGCCGCCGTCGGTTCCCGCGCCATTACTGGGATGCGGGGGCGCGCCGCGCCGGAAACCGTTATCGAATTGCGTTGACTGTGGAGCAAAGTGGAGTAAAGTGGGGGACGTAAGAGGGTAGGGGCGGTGCAGGAGGGGTAAAACTCCCAGATCGAACAGGCGGTGGCTGATGTTCCTCGGAACACATTCACCGCGCCTGGATGAGAAGGGGCGAATCATCCTTCCCGCCAAATTCCGTGACGAGCTGGCCGACGGGCTGGTTTTGACGCGGGGCCAGGAACGCTGCATCTACGTCTTCAGCCAGAAGGAATTCGAAAAGGTCCACGAGCAGATGAGGCAGGCACCGCTGTCATCACGCCAGGCCCGGGACTACATTCGCGTCTTTCTGTCCGGAGCCTCGGACGAAGTCCCTGACAAGCAGGGCCGGATCACCATCCCGCCGGCACTGCGCACCTATGCCGGGCTCGGCCGTGAACTCGCCGTTATTGGCGCGGGCACCCGTGCTGAGATCTGGGACGCTGCGGCATGGCAGACGTATCTGGAGGAACAGGAAAACGCCTTCTCGGAAACCGACGAAGACGCGATCCCCGGGATCTTCTAGCCCGGACGCAGCAGGAAAAGCAGGAATAGTACAGGCACCAAACACAGGAAACCGGGAAGCCGGCGGGATCTTGCACGAGATCTCCAGCCGCCCCGCGGAATGTTCACCTGGCTCACCTTCCCCGGAGCCAGGCGGGCACCGTGAGGCGCGGATGGGGATCTGGTCCAAGAACCGCCATACCGGATCAGCAGCGGAAGGAGAGACCATGAGCGAAGACCGTCCCACCGAAGACCGGCACATTCCCGTCCTGCGGGACCGCTGCATCAACCTGCTCGCCCCCGGCATCGAGGCTGCGGAAGCGGCCGGCCGCACCGCCGTCGTCGTTGACGCAACCCTGGGCATGGGCGGGCACACCGAAGCGATGCTGGAGCGCTTCCCGGCCCTCCACGTGATTGGCATTGACCGCGACCAGCAGGCACTGGCCCTGGCCGGGGAACGGCTGGCCGCCTACCAGGACCGGACAGATCTGGTCCACGCGGTCTACGACGAGGTGGCAGACGTAGTCCGGGATCTCGGTTTCGACTTCATCGACGGCGCGCTGTTCGACCTCGGCGTCTCTTCAATGCAGCTGGACGAGCGTGAACGCGGCTTCGCGTACTCCTACGATGCACCGCTTGACATGCGTATGGACACCAGCCGAGGCCGCACTGCCGCGGACATCGTCAATACGTATGACGAGGCCGAGCTGGTTTCCATCATCCGCCGCTGGGGTGAAGAGAAGTTCGCGGGCCGGATTGCCTCGGCAATCGTGGCGGCCCGCACCAAGGCACCCTTCACCACAACCGGTGAACTGGTCGAAGCAATCCGCTCCGTGGTTCCTGCCGCTGCCGCGCGCACCGGCGGACACCCCGCCAAGCGGACCTTCCAGGCCCTGCGCATCGAGGTCAACGAGGAACTGGACGTCCTGGAACGGGCTATCCCCTCAGCACTGTCCGTACTGGGCGTTGGAGGGCGGGTCGTAGTGATGTCCTACCACTCACTCGAGGACCGCATCGTCAAAGACATTTTCGCCGCGGGCTCACGGTCCTCGGCCCCCAAGGGCTTCCCTGTGGAACTCGAGGAGCACAAGGCGCAGCTGAAACGGCTGACCAAGGGCACCGAGGTTCCCACGGAGCAGGAGATAGCCGAAAACCCGCGGGCGGCCTCGGCCAAACTGCGGGCAGTTGAACGGATTCGGGCAACCATGGACGGGGCACGGTCATGACTGAAGGGACACGGCGGCGCCGCCCGGCGGCACCGGTGCGTGCGGTGCAGGGAAACCTGGCCCGCAGCGTGCAGTGGGAAACCGCGGAGCCGCAGGCACCGGCTCCCCGGCGCAGGACACCGCTCTCCCTGGTGCCGGCAGCCTCCCGCAGGCGCCGGGTTCCGGTTGCAGCCCTGTGCTTCGTAGTCCTCGCCGCAGGCCTGGTAGCCGTGCTGCTGCTGAATATTTCCGTGTCCAGCGGCCAGTATCAGCTGGTCCAGCTGCAGAACCAGCGCACTGAACTCCTCCAGAAGAACGAAGCCCTCACCCAGCAGGTGGAAAACCATCAGGCGCCCCAGGTCCTCGCGGCCGCAGCGGCTGAGCTGGGAATGGTGGCGTCACCGTCGTTCGGTACCATCGATCTGCAGACCCTGGCCGTCACGGGTAATCCCGAGCCGGCCAAGGAAGGCGCCCAGCCAGAACCGCTCATCGGCTTGCCCGAGGTCCTGACGCAGCCGGTTACTCCGGCGCAGGCCCAGCCGGCAGAACCGGCGGACAACGCGCGGGCAGCAGAGGCCCGGGACAGTGCGCCGGCACCGGCTGCCGCCGGGGAGGCGGCTCCCACGGAGGCAGCGGCACCCGCCGCCCCTGAAGCAGATCTGAACGGCGGCACCATTCCGGCCCCCAGCCAGAGAAGCGGACAGTAACCAACCAGCACCCACGAGGACACGTTGTGGCAAGAGCAGCACAGACTCCGGCCCCGGAGCACCACAGGGTATCCCTCGTGTCCGGCCGGCTTCGCGCAGGACTGGTCATTGCCCTTGTCCTCCTGACCGTGCTTGGAGTGCGTCTGTTCCAGGTCCAGGGTTTGGACCCGGAAGGCAAGGCGGAAGCCGCCGTCGCCAACCGGCTGGTAACCACCACCGTTCCGGCCCTGCGCGGCGGAATCCTCGATGCCAACGGCAATTACCTGGCCAGAAGTGTGGAACGCTTCGACATTGTGGTGGACCAGCGGTTGTCCCAGGACAAGGATGAATACCCCCGCCGCACTCCGGAGGGTGACTGGGAGGATGTCAGCTTCGACCAGGCGTTCGAAGAGCTCTCTGCGGTCCTGGGACAGGACACAGACACGCTTCGCGGCTCCATCCTGGGGGAGAAGGGATTCAACTTCGTTGCGAAGACCGTCACCCCCGAGGTCCGGGACAAGGTCCTCGCCGTGAAGTTCCCCGGCGTCTATGCCGACCGCACCACCCTTCGCACCTACCCCTCCGGAGCTGTCGCCGGCTCTATTGTCGGTTTCCTCGGCACTGAGGGAGCACAGGAAGGGCTGGAGCTGACACAGGACAGCATCCTGGCCGGCGAGGCAGGAAGCAAGACCTTTGAAATCGGCGGCGACGGCATCCGTATTCCGTACGCCACGAACGAGGACGTCCCGGTGAAGGACGGCGACTCGATCAAGCTCACCATCGATCAGGATCTGCAGTGGTACGCCCAGCAGGCCATCGCTGCCCAGACGCGGGAATACAACGCCGAATGGGGCAACGTCGTGGTGGTCGAGGTGGCTACCGGCAACGTGCTGGCCATGGCTGAGTCAACCACCGTTGATCCCAATAACCCCGGTGCCACCGAAGCGGACTCCCGCAAGGCGCGGTCCGTCACCGATTCCTTCGAACCCGGTTCCACGACCAAGGTCATCACCATGGCCGCGGCGATCGAGAAGGGGCTTATTACCCCGACCTCCCCGTTCCTGATCCAGTCGAACTACACCGTTGACGGGCAGACGTTCAAGGACGCGTACGAGCACGGCACCCTGCAGATGACGGCTTCGGGAATCCTTGCCAATTCGCTGAACACCGGAACCGTGATGGTGGGAGAGCAGCTGAGCCCCCAGGAACGCTATGACTGGATGCGGAAGTTCGGCATCGGCACCGCGCTCGGCACCGGCCTCAACGGCGAAACTTCGGGCCTGCTGGCCAAGCCGGAGGAATGGGACAGCCGCCAGCAGTACACAGTCCTGTTCGGACAGGGCCTGACCCAGACGGCGCTGCATACCGCCATGGTCTACCAGACAATTGCCAACGACGGCGTGCGGCTGCCGCCCCGGCTGGTCGACTCCACGATTGATGCCGAGGGCGAAGAGCACGTTATTGACAACGGTGCCGGGACCCGGGTGGTTTCGAAGAAAACCGCCGAGGAGGTCCAGCGCATGCTGGAGACCGTGACGGTGGAAGGATCCGGTTCCTCGGGTGCCCTGGAGAAGTACCGCGTGGGCGCAAAAACCGGCACGGCCGAGGCGCCCAGTCCCAACGGCGGATACGACGGTGTCACCGTCTCCTATGCTGGTATTGCCCCTATGGACGATCCCAAGTACGTCGTCGTCGTGACCATTCAGCGCCCTAAAGGCGACCTCTATTATGTGGAACCAGGCAAAACCTTCCAGAAAGTCATGGAACAGGTCCTGACCACCAATAACGTTGCCCCCTCCACGGGGGAACCGGACATTTACCCCATCGAGTACTAAAGCTGGAGCAGTGCAGTGCCACAAAGCAATGATCAGCGCGCCGGAAGCGGCATGCGCCCCGAACGGGTCCGTCCCGTCACGCTGGGCGAGGCCGCGGGAGCGCTGCCCCCGGGAGCACCTGCGATCCAGGCTGCCCCCGGCACCGGAACGGAGGCATGGGGAACGGAACTGACCGGCGTCAGCATCAACTCGCGTCTGGTCGTTCCCGGGGATCTCTACCTGGCCCTTCCCGGCGCCCGCCACCACGGGGCCGTCTTCGCGGGCGACGCCGCGGCCGCGGGGGCGGTTGCAGTGCTCACGGACAGCGCCGGGCTCCCGCAGCTTCCCGAAACCGGGCTGCCGGTCTTTACCGCCGAGGACATCCGGCGGCTCGTCGGGCCGCTTTCGGCAGCGGTCTTCAACAGCCAGCCGCGCGACGGCTCCGCGCCCGTGCTCTACGGGGTCACCGGAACCAACGGTAAAACCACCACCACGTATTTCATCAACTCGCTCCTGCAGGCGCTGGGGAAATCCACCGGGCTGATCGGCACCATCGAAATCCTGGCCGGCGGCGAAGCCATTCCCAGTGTGCTGACGACGCCGGAATCGCCCCAGGTCCATGGGCTGCTCGCCCTGATGCGCGAGCGGGGCCTGGACGCTGCCGCCATGGAGGTCTCCTCGCACGCGATCTCCTACCGGCGGGTGGACGGGGTGGTTTTCGACGTCGCCGGGTTCACCAACCTCACCCAGGACCACCTCGACCTGCACGGGTCCATGGAGGAATATTTCGAGGCCAAAGCCGCACTGTTCAAGGCCGACCGGTGCCGGCGCGCGGTCGTGACCGTCGACGATGCCTGGGGCCGGCAGATGGCCGGCGTGGCAGGGGAGCGGGCCGTCACCCTTTCGACCAGCGGTGAGGCCACCGGCGCCGACTGGCAGGTCCATGCCATCACCCGCGACGGACTCGGGCACACCTTCGAACTGCGTCCCCTGCAGGGCAGGCCGCTGCAGGTCAGGACCGGGCTGCCCGGAACCTTCAACGTTTCCAATGCCGCACTGGCCCTGACCATGGTCCTGCAGTCAGGTGCCTCCGCGGAGGAGATCCAGCGGGCGCTCGATGAGCACGACCCGTTCACGGTCGAAGTTCCCGGACGCATGCAGCTCATCAGCGAATCCCCCGCAGCGATTGTTGACTTTGCCCACAACCCCGATGCCCTTTCGCGCACCCTGGAATCGGTCCGGCGCCCCGGCGGCCGGGTGATCGTGGTCTTCGGTGCCACCGGCGAGCGTGACCAGACCAAGCGGCCCCTGATGGGTGCCATCGCGGCCCGGCTTGCCGACGTGGTAATCGTCACCGATGACGATCCCCACGATGAGGACGAAGCCGCCATCCGGGCGGACGTGCTGCGCGGCGCGCACAGCCAGCAGGCCACCTCCGGACGCAGCTGCACCATCCTGGAGGTTGCTCCGCGTGCTGCCGCCATTGCCCGTGCCGTGGAGGCCGCAGGCCCGCAGGACACCGTGCTGGTGGCAGGACGCGGGCACGAGGTCTGGCAGGAGGTCAAGGGCGTGAACCTGGCCCTGGATGACCGGGTCGAATTGCGGGCCGCCCTGGCACAGGCCGGATTCACGGTGCTTTCAGGCGACGGGGTAGAGTCCTAATTCGTCATGATTGAACTTAATGCAGCCGAAATTGCGGCCATCACGGGCGGCGCACTGGTGGGGGCAGCAGCCGCGGACCCGTCCATCACAGTGACCTCAGCCACGACCGACTCCCGCCAGGCGGAAGAAGGCACTCTGTTTATTGCCAAGCCGGGCGTTGCCTCCGACGGCCACCTGTTCGTCGGCCGGGCCTTCGAGTCAGGGGCCTCGCTGGCGCTCATGGAACGTCCGGTTGCCGACGGCGGCCGGGTCTACCCGGGCATCGTTGTGCCCGACGCCGTGCTTGCCATGGGTGCGGTCGCCGCCGAAATCGTGCGGCGGCTCCGGGCGGAAGGCCCGCTGACCGTCATCGGGATCACGGGTTCCGCCGGCAAGACCACCACCAAGGACCTCCTGGCCGGCATCCTGGCGGAGCACGGACAAACCGTTGCGCCGGTGGGTTCCTACAACGGCGAGGTCGGCGTTCCGCTGACCATCTTCACCGCTGACCACGGCACCCGCTACCTCGTGGTGGAAATGGGCGCCACGGGCGTTGGACACATCACCTACCTGGCGGACATGGTCCGGCCGGACATCGGCGTGGTCCTTTGCGTCGGCACGGCCCACGCCGGCGAGTTCGGCGGCGTCGAGAACATCGCCCGGGCCAAGGGCGAACTGGCGGAAGCCATCGCGCCGGAGGGAACGGTCATCCTGAACGGCGACGATATCCGCGTTGCCGCCATGGATAAGCGCACCACCGCGAAGGTCCTGCAGTTCACGTCCTCGCGCGACGAACTTCCCGGCGGGCATCAGGTCCTCCGGGCCGTCGACGCAGGCACCGATTCCCAGGGCCGGCCGGTCTTCACCCTCCGGTTCCCGGACGGCAGCGGGCACCGGGTCGAATCCGGGCTGATCGGCGCACATCACACGGCGAACCTGCTGGCCGCCGCGGGCGCGGCATGGGCTGCCGGTATTGCCCCGGCGGACATCGCCGCAGGCCTTTCCGGCCAGAAAGCTGCCAGCCGCTGGCGGATGGAACTCACCGAGCGGCCCGACGGCGTCACCGTGATCAACGACGCCTACAACGCCAACCCCGAATCCATGCGGGCAGCCCTGCGCACCCTTGCGGAGCTCGGCAAAGGCCGCCGCACCTGGGCTGTGCTGGGCGAAATGCTCGAACTCGGTGCGGAATCCGTCACCGAACACGACGCGATCGGGCGCTATGTGGTGCGCCTGAACATCTCAAAACTCATCGTCGTCGGAACCGGAGCACGCGCTCTGCACACGGGCGCCGTCATGGAAGGATCCTGGGGCGATGAGTCCCAGTTCGTCCAGACACCCGAGGAGGCCCAGGCCGTTCTCGAAGCGGCCCTGGAACCCGGCGACATCGTTCTTTTTAAATCTTCCAACGGAGCCGGACTGCGGTTCCTTGGTGATCGGATTGCCTTGAATACCCCAATCGAAGGTCCAGCTGACGCGGAGACCCCCGCCGATTCCGCCACGCGGGGTGGACTGTGATGATTTCACTCCTCATCGGCTGCTCCCTGGCGCTGGTCCTGGCCTTCGCGGGCACGCCGCTCTTTATCCGCTTCCTGGTCCGCAAGGGCTACGGACAGTTTGTCCGCGACGACGGTCCGACGTCGCACCACACCAAGCGCGGCACGCCCACCATGGGCGGGGCCGTGATTGTCGCCTCCGTGGTGGCGTCCTACTTCGTCACCCACCTCATTAGCCACGCGATCAACCCGACCAGCTTTGGCCCGTCGGCATCCGGTCTCCTGGTGCTGTTCCTGATGGTGGGGATGGGCCTGGTCGGGTTTATCGACGACTACACGAAGATCTCGCGGCAGCGCTCCCTTGGCCTGAATGCGAAGGCCAAGATCACGCTGCAGGCGATCGTCGGGATTGTCTTCGCCGTCCTGGCGCTGCAGTTCCCGGATGAGGGCGGGCTCACGCCTGCATCAACCAATATCTCCTTCGTCCGCGACACTGCCCTGGACCTGGCGTTCGCGGGAACCATCATCGGTGCGATCCTCTTCATCCTTTGGTCAAGCATCATCATCACGGCCGCCACCAACGGCGTGAACCTTGCCGACGGGCTGGACGGCCTCGCGGCCGGCGCCTCGGTGCTGGTCTTCGGCGCCTACTTCCTGATCGGTATCTGGCAGTCCAACCAGAGCTGCCTGGGCGCCCCCGCAGATTCCGGCGTCTGCTACGAAGTCCGTGACCCGCTGGACCTGGCACTGCTCGCCGGGGCCATGGCCGGCGCGCTGATCGGCTTCCTCTGGTGGAACACCTCACCGGCAAAGATTTTCATGGGCGACACCGGTTCCCTGGCGATCGGCGGCGCCATTGCTGCCTTCGCGATCCTGTCCCGGACCGAACTGCTGCTGGTGATCCTGGCCGGCCTGTTCGTCATCATCTCCGCCTCAGTCATCATCCAGGTGGGGTACTTCAAGCTCAGCGGCGGCAAACGCGTGTTCAAGATGGCACCGCTGCAGCACCACTTCGAGCTCAAGGGCTGGGCAGAGGTCACGGTGGTGGTCCGTTTCTGGATCATCGGCGGACTGTGCGTCGCACTGGCACTGGGGCTCTTCTACGCCGATTGGGTGGCCGGACAATGAGCAGTCCTTACCTTGAGACCCCGCGCCTGGCTCCACTGACCACCTGGGATGCGGACTGGCGCGGACTGCGGGTTGTGGTGGCCGGCATCGGCCTGTCCGGATTCTCCGCAGCCGACACACTCATTGAGCTCGGCGCCCGGGTGGTGGTGTTCGACGGCCGTGACTCGGAAGAGAACCGCGGCAAGGCCGACACCCTGCGGATCGTCGGCGCCGCCGATGTGCTGCTTGGCCCGGAACATGCCCTGACGCTGCCGCTGGTGGACGGCGAACAGGCTGAGCTGGTTGTGACCTCGCCCGGGTTCAGCCCGTCCCATCCGGTGCTGGCCGCAGCCGCTGCCGCCGGCGTCCCCATTTGGGGCGACGTCGAGCTGGCCTGGCGGGTTCGGATCCGCGAAGGCCGTCCCACGGCTCCCTGGCTGGCGATCACCGGGACAAACGGAAAGACGACCACGGTCTCGATGACCGAGAGCATGCTGCGCGCCGCCGGGCTGCGCGCCATCGCCGCCGGGAACGTCGGAACTCCGATCCTCGACGCCATCCGTGACCCGCAGGGCTGGGACGCGATCGCCGTCGAACTTTCCAGTTTCCAGCTGCACTGGACGCACACCTTGTCTCCGCTGGCCAGCGTCTGCCTGAACGTGGCCGAAGACCACGTGGACTGGCACGGCGGTTATGACGCCTACCTGGCGGACAAGGCGAAGGTCTACGAAAACACCCAGGTGGCGTGCGTCTACAACGCCGAGCAGGCCGAGACCGAACGCATGGTTGAAGACGCCGAGGTTGTGGAGGGCTGCCGGGCCGTTGGTTTCACCACGGGCATGCCCGCCATCAGCATGGTCGGCATCGTGGAAGGGCTGCTGGTGGACCGCGCGTTCATTGAACAGCGCCGCGACTCGGCCGCCGAACTCGCTTCCCTCGATGACCTGGGGGATACCGCACCGCGCCATCTGGCAGCCAACGCCCTGGCAGCCGCGGCACTGGTCCGCGCCTTTGGTGTGGACCCCGTGGCCGTCCGTGACGGGCTGCGCAATTATGCTCCCGGCGGGCACCGGATCGAGCCGGTCGCAAAGCTCCACGACGTGCTGTGGGTCAATGACTCCAAGGCCACCAACCCGCATGCCGCCGCGGCCTCCCTGGCCGCCTTCCGCCCCGTTGTCTGGATCGCCGGCGGGCTGTCCAAGGGTGTGCACTATGACGACCTCGTCCGGGCCCACGGGGACCGGCTCCGCGCCGTCGTGCTCATCGGCACGGATTCGAGTGAGCTGCGCGGCGCTTTGGTCCGACACGCCCCGGATGTCCCGGTAATCGAAGCTGCGGCAGCGGAGACTGGAAGGGAAGGCACGCCCACAGGCGAAGCGGTCATGGCGAATGCAGTAGCGGCCGCGGCTGCCGTGGCTGAGGCCGGGGACACGGTCCTGATGGCGCCGGCATCGGCGTCCATGGACCAGTTCCGTTCCTACGCCCACCGCGGCGAGGCCTTCATCGAAGCTGTCCGCGGTTACGTGGAAGGACAGGCGCAGACCACCAAGGAGCCGTAGATGGTGACCACGCCCACGGGCAAGGCCCGGAAGCCGGCGGCGCGGAAACGCCCGGCGGCCCCAGCGGTCCGGACGGCATCCCGGCCGGCACCCAAACCGGCGGGATCAGCGGCCGGCAAGGCCGCATCCGCAGCCCGGACTCCTGCCCCGAGGCGCCGGCTCAAGGACCACTACGAGCGGTTCATGGTCCTGCTGGAGGGGAGTGGCTCCCAGGCCACCGGCTCCAGCTACTACATGATCCTCGGCTCGGCACTGGCGCTCACGGTCATCGGCCTGATGATGGTGCTCTCCGCCTCCTCCGTCGAAGCGATTGCCGCAGCCGCAGGCTCCGGAGCCAACGCAGCCAGCACCTTTGACCTGTTCGTTAAGCAGCTCATCTTCGCTGCCATCGGTGTTGCGGCCATGCTCCTGCTGTCCAAGTTCGGTCCGCGTTTCTACCGGTTTATCGCGTGGTTTGCACTCCTCGGAGCAGGTTTCCTGCTGGTCCTGGTGCTGATCATCGGTGAAGAGGTCAACGGCAACAAGAACTGGCTGACGTTCGGACCGGTCACCGGACAACCGTCGGAGGCTGCCAAACTCGCCATGGCAATCTGGCTGGCCATGGTCCTCTCCCGCAAAAAAGGCCTCATCGACCAGCCAATGCATGCACTCATACCGGCCGTTCCCGGCGCCGGCATCCTGATCGCCTTGGTGATGGCCGGACACGACCTCGGCACCGTGCTCATCATGGGCGCGATCATGCTGGCCGCCCTCTTTTTCGCCGGGGTGCGCTTGAAGCTCCTGGGCCTCCTGGCGCTGGGCGCCGTTGCCGGGGGCCTGCTGATGTCCGCAGTCAGCGGTAACCGGACCAGCCGGATCAGCGCCTGGCTCCAGCTCGACTGTTCGGGCGGGCTGTGCGACCAGGCCAACGCCGGAATGTACGCCCTGGCTTCCGGAGGCTGGCTGGGAGTCGGCATTGGCCAGAGCCGGCAGAAATGGACCTGGATTCCCGAGGCCCACAACGACTTCATCTTCGCCATTATCGGCGAGGAGTTCGGACTGCTTGGCACGATGGTGGTCCTGGTGCTCTTCGGTATCCTTGCAGTGGCCACGGTGCGGGTGACCATGCGGCACACCCAGCCGTTCATCCGGATCGTCTGCGGCTGCATCCTGGTCTGGATCATCGGCCAGGCCTTCGTCAACATTGCGATGGTCACCGGCCTGTTCCCCGTGATCGGCGTTCCGCTTCCGTTCATCTCCTACGGCGGATCTTCGCTGACGTTCACCTTGGCCGCCGTCGGCGTGCTCCTGTCCTTTGCCCGCACTATCCCTGAAAGGGAACCCGCAGCTCCATGACGCAGTCCCCACTTTCCGTAGTACTCGCCGGAGGCGGCACAGCCGGGCACATCAGCCCGCTCCTGGCCATTGCCGACGCCGTTAGGCAGTTGCGGCCGGACGCCCGCATTAAGGTGGTGGGCACGTCCTCCGGCATGGAGACCCGTCTGGTCCCGGCAGCCGGCTATGAGCTGGCGGTGATTGAGCGGGTACCGATGCCGCGCCGGCCCAGCGGCGACCTGGCCCGGCTTCCGGCCAGGCTTTCCCGGGCCGTCCGGCAGGCGGGGGAGATTCTCGACGAAGCGCAGGCCGACGTCGTGGTGGGGGTCGGGGGCTACGTCTCGACACCGGTCTACCTCGCGGCACGGAAGCGGCGGATCCCCATCATCGTGCACGAAGCCAACGCCCGCCCCGGCCTGGCCAACCGGGTCGGTGCCCGGAACGCCGACGTTGTGGGTGTGGCCTTCGAAGAAACCAAGCTGCCCGGTGCCCGCTGGGTCGGCATGCCCATGCGCCGGGAGATCTCCCAGCTGGACCGGGCCGCAGCCCGCGGCACAGCCCGTTCCGCCCTCGGACTGGAGCCGGACCTGCCCACCCTGGTGGTGACCGGCGGTTCCTCCGGAGCGGCCAGCATTAACGCGGCCGTGACCGCTGCCCTGCCTGCCCTGTCCGCGGCCGGGATCCAGACCCTCCACGTGACCGGCCGCGGCAAAGCGGCGGCCGATGCCGAAGGCAAGGCCCTGACGGCGCCGCTCTACCGCCAGGTCGAGTACGTCGACGGCATGGAACTGGCTTATGCGGCAGCTGACCTCCTGCTGGCCCGCTCCGGTGCCGGAACCGTCAGCGAAATCTCCGCTGTAGGGCTGCCCGCCGTCCTGGTGCCGCTGCCGCATGGCAACGGTGAGCAGGCGCTCAATGCCGCCGGACTGGTGGACGCCGGAGGCGCCCTGCTGGTCCGCGACTCCCTCTTCACCCCCGAATGGATTTCGGAGAAACTCATCCCGCTGCTGCTGGACCCGGCGGCACTGGAAACCATGGCAGCCGCATCGGCAGCCAGGGGTATCCGGGACGCAGACACCCGGATGGCCACCCTGATCCTGGAAGCAGCGGAACGGAAAGCAGTATGAGCACGATCGAAACTCCGGCACTGGGCCGCGTCCACTTCATCGGCCTCGGCGGCGCCGGGATGTCCGCCGTCGCCCGGGTCATGCTGGGCCGGGGAGTGGCTGTCTCCGGCTCCGATGCAAGGGACTCAGCGGGGCTGCGTGCCCTTGAGGCACTCGGTGCCAGGATCTCGGTGGGCCACGACGCCGCCAACGTCCGCGACGTGGATACCGTGGTGATTTCCACGGCCATCCGTCCGGACAACCCCGAGCTTGCCGCCGCTGAAGCGGCGGGCCTGCGGATCATCCACCGCTCAGTGGCACTCGCCGCGGCGATGGGCGGCCAGGACCTGGTGGCTGTCGCGGGGACCCACGGCAAGACCACTACGACGGCGATGATCACCGTCCTGCTGCGCGAAGCGGGCCTGGACCCCTCCTTCGCCATCGGCGGGGACGTGGCAGCACTGGGGGTCAATGCCGCGGCCGGTTCGGGCAGCGTGTTTGTCGCCGAAGCCGACGAGTCCGACGGGTCCTTCCTGAACTATTCACCGCAGATCACTGTGGTGACCAACGTGGAAGCTGACCACCTGGACCACTACGGGACCGCCGAGGCTGTGTTCGCGTCCTTCGACAGGTTCGTCGAACTGCTTCCCCCCGACGGACTGCTTGTCGCCTGCGCCGACGATCCCGGTGTCCGGGACCTCCTGCACCGGAACACACCCCCGCGGACCAGGACCTACGGCTACGGTCCGGAAGCAGACGTACGCATCACCGGCACAACGGCCGATGGCCGGACCAGCTCCAGCACTCTGCAGTTCTCCGCTTCGGGCCGGGAACAGCAGCAGCTGCTGCAGCTCCAGGTGCCCGGCAGGCACAACATACTCAACGCCGCGGCGGCTTTCTGCGTGGCACTGGACCTGGGCATCGAACCGCAGGCCGCTGCGGATGGCCTGGCGGCTTTTACCGGTGCTGCCCGGAGGTTCGAAGCCAAGGGAACGGCACGCGGTGTCCGGGTCTTTGACGACTACGCCCACCACCCCACCGAGGTGGCCGCTGCCATGCAGGCAGCCCGGGCGGTCGCGGGGGACAAGGCCGTGCATGTGCTGTTCCAGCCCCATCTGTTCAGCCGTACCCGGAACTTCGCCGCAGAGTTTGCAGCCGCGCTGGATCTGGCCGACTCGGTGACGGTGCTGGAGATCTACCCTGCGCGGGAGGACCCGATTCCCGGTGTCTCCAGCAGGCTCATCACCGACCGGCTGAGCGCCCCCGGAGAGGTGGCACCGGACCCGCTTACCGCTGTGCGGTCCGTCGCAGCCCGGGCCGTGGAAGGGGACATTGTCCTGACCGTGGGCGCCGGTGACGTCACCCAATACGGGGCCGTCATCCTGGAGGCACTTGCCGCAGCCGCAGACGGCACGGAAAGCGGTGCCGGTGGCAGGTAGGAAGCCCAGACAGCCTCCTGCCGGCGCCGGCGGAGAGCTTCGGCCGCCTTCAGCATCGCGCGGGGACGGAGGCACGGCTGCCCCGGGCCCCCACACCGGACGCACCGTTCCCGGACGCACCGCGCCGGATACGCCGGGTGCCGCGGGTACGCCCGCCGGTCCCCGTTCCGCAGCGAACTCATCCAAGGTGCAGCTGATTCCGGGTGGGGGTGCCCAGATCCACGAACTCCGGCCGGGCGGAGGCCGCGGCGGTGCCCCCGGGGCTCCGGAAGAGATCCGGGCTGCCCGGGACTGGGAGCCAGCGTCTCCCGGACGGTCCGGCGCCAGCCGGGCCGCCCCGGCACCGGGTAAACCGTCCGGGCCTGCGGACGATGTACAGGGGCCGGGCCCCGAAGCCAGCATCCTGGTGTTCCCCGAGCCCCCGGTACGGCGCCGGCGCCGGTACGTGCTGATGGGCACCGGAGTGGCCGCAGCGCTGCTCGCGGCCCTGTTTGCCGTGCTGTTTTTCTCGCCGGCGCTGGAGGTCAAGAACCTGCAGGTGCAGGGAAATTCACTGCTGACCGTGGAAGAGGCCGAAGCAGCACTGGCTCCGCTGCTCGGGACACCGCTGACGCTGATATCCGATGCGGATGCCGAAGAACTCCTGGGGGGCCGCCCCGAAGTGGAAAAAGTCAAGGTAGCGGCAGTGCCGCCGTCGGATCTGCTGGTCACGATCACGGAGCGGGTGCCGGTGGCCGTCCTGCAGAACGGCCGCGAGTTCCTCCTTATCGATGAGGACGGGCGTCAGCTTAAGGCCGTGGGGGAGCGGGCAGCGGTGGCTTTGCCGCTGATCGACGGCGGTGCCGATGCGGTGAACAGCGAGGTTTTCTCCACGGTGACTGCGGTGCTGGCCGCGCTGCCGCAGAACGTGCTCTCGCAGCTGGACCATGCTTCGGCAGAGACCCTGGATTCGGTGGAGCTTAAGCTTGCGAACGGCCAGACGGTCTTTTGGGGCAGCTCGGAAGCCAACGCGGCAAAAGCGAAGGCTCTGGAAGCCCTGCTGCTGGTGCCGGCCACGGATCCGCCGGTCCAGGTGTTCGACGTGAGCACCCCCAACCGGCCGGTGACCCGGTGACCGGGCAGCGCCGGGAATACCGGGATAAGATTCTCACCGACACGCGCGGGCCGGTAATTGCGGAAGCTAACCCAGCCCCATAGCGTCGTGGATAGAGCATTACTTGACATAACTATAACCCTCAAGTCGAGGGTTAAGGTTGTTCGGTTGAAGGTTTTGGCTGGGGAAGTCCCGGCCGCATTGATCAGTTGCACAGATTCGAACAAGGGACACAGGACGTGGCAGCACCGCAGAATTACTTGGCCGTCATCAAGGTCGTCGGCATCGGCGGCGGTGGCGTGAATGCCGTAAACCGAATGATCGACGTCGGACTCCGCGGAGTGGAGTTCATTGCCATCAACACCGATGCGCAGGCTCTGCTGATGAGCGACGCCGACGTCAAGCTCGATGTTGGACGTGAACTGACCCGCGGCCTCGGCGCCGGCGCTGATCCCGAGGTTGGCCGGAAGGCAGCCGAGGACCACGCCGAAGAAATCGAAGAGGTGCTGCGCGGGGCCGACATGGTCTTCGTGACCGCAGGCGAGGGTGGTGGAACCGGCACCGGCGGAGCCCCCGTGGTTGCCCGCATCGCCCGCTCCCTGGGCGCCCTGACCATTGGCGTGGTGACGCGCCCGTTCACCTTCGAAGGCCGCCGCCGCTCCAACCAGGCGGAGTCCGGCATCGATACGCTGCGCGACGAAGTCGACACGCTGATCGTGATCCCGAACGACCGCCTGCTTTCCATCAGCGACCGCAACGTCTCCATGCTGGATGCGTTCCGCTCCGCTGACCAGGTGCTGCTTTCCGGTGTGCAGGGCATCACCGACCTGATCACCACTCCGGGCTTGATCAACCTCGACTTCGCCGACGTCAAATCCGTCATGCAGGGTGCCGGATCGGCGCTCATGGGCATCGGATCAGCACGCGGGGAGGACCGGGCCGTCAAGGCTGCCGAGCTGGCAATAGCTTCTCCTCTGCTGGAGGCCTCCATCGACGGCGCCCACGGCGTCCTGCTCTCCATTCAGGGCGGATCCGATCTCGGCCTGTTCGAGATCAACGAGGCAGCACGCCTGGTTCAGGAAGTCGCCCACCCGGAGGCCAACATCATCTTCGGTGCCGTCATTGACGACGCCCTGGGGGATGAAGCGCGGGTCACGGTCATCGCTGCCGGCTTCGACCAGGTCGATGTCACCTCGCAGCCGTCCGCTGCCAAGCCCGCCGAACCGACGACTCCTCCCGCCGCTGCGGCTGCGGGCGTTGCCGGCGGCACCTCCGCGTGGGCCCAGCGCCCGCAGGTGAGCGACATTCCCGCGGATGCAGGTTTCGACATCGACCTCCCGGCCGTAGTCGAGCCCGACCTCAGTGCAGGACGCCAGGACGACCTGGATGTTCCGGACTTCCTGAAGTAAACCTTCTTGAAGTAACTACCTGAAATAAGCAGTACCTGCAGATCGGCGCGAGGTTGTCTCAGCGAATGTTTTGGTGGGAGGGGCAGGGCCCCGGCGGCCTGAGGGTCGCCTTCACGGACACATCCGCAGGCAACCTCGCGCTGCATGTTGGAGATGACCCGGGTGCGGTGCGGGAGCGCCGCCGCGCACTTGAAAGCCGCATGGGAATCCGCCCGGAATCCCTCAGGTTCATGGAGCAGGTCCACTCCGCCATAGTCGCTGAAGTGCCGAGTCCAGTGTGGGGCCTCACGCCGGCAGATCGGGAGCAGCCTCCGGTCGCCGATGCCCTGCTCAGCCCGGACGGTTCAGCCCCCCTGGCGGTGATGGTGGCCGACTGCGTGCCGGTCGTCCTCGCAGGAATCCGCGGCGACGGAGTGCCCGTGACCGCGGCCGCCCATGCCGGACGCGCCGGGATGCTTGACGGGATCCTGCCGAACACCGTCCAGGCCATGCGTGCTGCCGGTGCCGGGGAGCTGTCCGCGTGGATCGGCCCCAGTGTCTGCGGGCGCTGCTACGAAGTACCCGAAACCATGGTCGCTGCCGCAGCCCATCTCCCGGGTGCGGCGTCACGGACCAGCTGGGGAACTCCCGCGCTTGACCTTCCGGCCGCCGCTGCAGCCCAGCTCGGAGACCTCGGCGTGGACACAGTGCGGCTTCCCGGATGCACTATGGAAGAACCGGACCTCTTTTCGCACCGGCGGGACGCACCGACCGGCCGGTTCGCCGGATTAATCTGGCTTCCCCAAACGACATAGCGGACCACGGCCGTATCGCAGCCACCAACTGCTGTGGGACCGGCGGCAACACACGCAACACCCCGAACACGCAACACAAGGAACACATGAGCAGCGCAACTCCGGACCGGGCCGCCGACCTCAAGGCCCGCCTGGCATCCGTCCGCCGGCGGATTTCCGCCGCCGCGGCAGCCGCCGGGCGGGACGAGCCCAGCCTGATAGTGGTTACCAAGTATTTCCCCGCGTCCGACGCCGCGGTCCTGGCCGGGCTGGGCGTGCGGGATGTTGGTGAGAACAAGGCCCAGGAAGCCGAAGCGAAGGCAGCGGAGCTCCCCGGAGCCGGGCTGAACTGGCACTTCATCGGCCAGCTGCAGACCAATAAGGCCAAGTCGGTGGTGAAGTACGCCCGGGCCGTGCACTCCGTTGACCGGCCGGGACTGATCGCCGCGCTGGCCAAAGCCATGGCCGCGGAAGACATCCGCCGCCGGGAAGCCGGCAGTGCCGCACGTGTTCCCCTGGAGTGCTACCTCCAGCTGGATCTGCGGGCTCAGCCGGAGGAAGCCGCCGGGCGCGGGGGAGCGATGCCGGAGGACATGCTGGACCTGGCCGCCGCCGTCGAGCAGGAGCCGGCCCTGCGGCTGAAGGGCCTCATGGCCGTTGCACCGTTGGGGGAGGACCCCGCTGCAGCCTTTAGCCGGCTCCAGGAACTCTCGCGCGAATTGACCTCCCGCTATCCTGCCGCCGGTGGTATCTCCGCAGGCATGAGCCAGGACCTGGAAACCGCCGTCGCCTACGGCGCGACACACCTGCGGATTGGGTCCGATATTCTCGGTCCCCGCCCCGCTGTGCGGTAGCGTCAAACATGGCGGGTCCCATTTTGCGGGCCGCCGCAAACAGGCGAAAACAATGCCCACACTGGACAACGCGGGACGCTGAAGGACTGAAGGAGCAACCATGGCTGGCGCAATGCGCAGGACGATGATCTACCTTGGGCTCGCCGACGGCGATGAGCTGTACGAGGACGAGCAGAAGCCTGTGCGGGAGGCTGCGGCCAGGGATGAGGAACGCGCCCCTGAGGACGAGCGGAGCGACCGGGAACCGGCCGCCGCCCCGCAGCCGGCCCGTACCACCGCGGTAGAGGAATACCGCGCTCCCGTAACACCCATCAAGCGTGCCCCCTCATCGGCAAAGGAAGACGTGGCAGGATTGCGGCAGATTACCACTGTTCACCCCCGTTCCTACAACGACGCCAAGATCATCGGTGAGAGCTTCCGCGACGGAATCCCCGTGATCATGAACGTCACCGACATGGGGGAAGCCGATGCCAAGCGTCTCGTAGACTTCTCCGCGGGACTTGTCTTTGGTTTGCGCGGTACCATCGAACGGGTGACCAACAAGGTCTTCCTGCTCTCGCCGTCCTATGTCGAGGTGCTGGGAGACGACAAGAAGGTCAGCGAATCCCAGTCGGCCTTCTTCAACCAGAGCTGACCGCCGTCCCGGGTCCCGGGGACCATGCGGACAGCTTGACCTCCTACGGCGGAAACGAAAACACGCGTGAGTATTATTTTTGCCCTGCTGTATCTGGTGCTGATGCTCTTTCAGCTTGCCTTGATCCTGCGGATTGTCTACGACGCGGTGCAGATGTTCGCCCGCCAGTGGCGGCCCAAGGGCCCCGCCCTCGTGCTGGCCACGGCCGTGTACGGCGCCACGGACCCGCCCGTCCGTGCCCTGCGCCGGATCATCCCGCCCCTCCGCCTGGGCGGCGTGTCTCTGGATCTTGCGTTCCTTGTGCTCTTTATCGTGGTCGGAATCGCCATGCAAATCGTGGTGGCGGCCAGCTAGGGCCCAGCAGCACCGGGGACGCCCCGGTTCGTCATCAGTTCACAAAAGATATAATGTGAAAAATATAGTGAATTGATCCCTGATTTTATGTTCGAGATTCTGTACCTAGACAGCCCGTCAACACGGGCAAGTCTTATAACCAGTATGAGGTGACCAGATGGCTCTGACGCCAGAAGATGTTGTCAACAAGCGGTTCCAGCCGACCAAGTTCCGTGAAGGCTACGACCAGGATGAGGTGGATGACTTCCTCGACGAGATCGTCGTCGAACTCCGCCGCCTGAACGCCGAAAACGAAGACCTGCGCCGGCAGCTTGCCGAGGCAGTTGCTGGTGCGCCTGCAGGCAGCCAGGTCCCGGCACCGGTGTCCGCCGCTTCCAAGGCCGAGCAGGTATCCCAGCCGGTCAAGGAAGAGAAGAAGCCGGAGCCCGAGCCCGAAGCCAAGCCGGAGCCCAAGGTTGAGGCTCCCAAGGCTGAGGCTCCCCGGCCGCAGGAGTCCGCTCCCGTGTCCAACCCGGCAGAATCGGCTGCCGGTATCCTCGCCATGGCTCAGAAGATGCACGACGACTATGTCGGCGCCGGCGTCGAGCAGCGGGATAAGATCATCGCCGAGGCACAGATCGAGGCCAGCGGCCTTGTGACCGAAGCCCAGGAGAAGAGCCGGAAGATCCTCAGCTCCCTCGAACAGCAGAAGGCCCTTCTGGAGCGCAAGGTCGAGCAGCTGCGCGGCTTCGAGCGTGACTACCGCTCACGCCTGAAGACATACATCGAAGGCCAGCTGCGCGATCTCGATTCCCGCGGCTCGGTAGCCTCGGAGACCGCGGACGCCTAAGCGTTTGACGCTTCGTTCGGTCCGTCTGGACGGATATGAATCAGGATTAGTCTGGTAACAGAATTACGGGCCGGTGGCCGGGATCTCCCGGCCACCGGCCCGTACTGTTCCAGCACGGTGTTCCTTTCCAGAACAGAGTTCCACCCCCCTGCGTTCCAGAACCTCAGTGCCGGCGCTCCCCGCCTGCCCAACCCCGAAAGCACCATGACAGACTCCTCTGACGCACCGCAGCCAGTGCCGCCGTCGCGCCCGAAAGCCGCGCTGACCCGCTACGCACTGATCATGGCCTGCATCGCGCTGGCCGCCTGGATCCTGGACCAGCTGACCAAGATCTGGGTGGTTTCCACCATGACCGAGGGCCAGGTCACGGATGTCCTGCCCCCGCTGCTCCGCTGGCACTTCATCCGCAACCCGGGAGCTGCCTTCTCGATCGGTACGGATTACACCTGGATCTTCACCATCATCATGGTGCTGGTCTCCGGATTCCTGGTGTACCTGATGTTCCGCCTGCGGTCCGTGGGCTGGTCCATCGCCCTCGGCCTGGTCCTGGCCGGTGCCACAGGGAACCTCACCGACAGGCTGTTCCGTGAACCCTCCTTCGGCCAGGGACACGTGGTTGATTTCATTGCATTCCCGAATTTCGCGATCTTCAACATCGCGGACATGTGCGTGGTGTCCGGTGTGATCCTGGTCTGCCTGCTCACCCTGCGCGGCATCAACATGGACGGCACCCGCACCGTCAGTGGCAAGGACAACGCAGATGCCTGAGATCCACTCCCGTTTCACCATCAGCGAGGAACACGACGGAGGCCGGGCCGACGCCGTGTTCGCCAAGCTGCTGGACATCTCCCGCTCCACCGCGGCCACCTGGTGCGGCGAAGGCTGGCTGACCCGTTCGGGGAAACCCGTGGCCAAGTCGGACCGGCTGCACGCCGGTGACGAGGTAGCCGCGGACGTACCCGAGCAGCCCGACCCGCTGGCCGTCGTAGTCGAACCCGTTGAGGACCTCAAAATCCTGGCCGACGACGAGCACTTCGTTGTCATCGACAAGCCTGTCGGTGTTGCCGCCCATCCGTCTCCGGGCTGGGTCGGTCCCACCGTTGTGGGTGCCCTCGCGGCAGCCGGCTACCGGATCTCGACGTCCGGTGCCGGTGAACGGCAGGGGATTGTCCACCGGCTCGACGTCGGCACCTCCGGAGTGATGGTCGTTGCCAAAACAGAGCACGCCTACACCCTGCTGAAACAGGCGTTCCGCGACCGTACCGTGGAGAAGGAATACCACGCCCTGGTCCAGGGACTGCCGGACCCGCTGGAAGGAACGATTGACGCGCCGATCGGCCGGCACCCCGGCCACGACTGGCGTTTCGCCGTCCTGGACGACGGGCGGGCCTCGGTGACCCATTACAAGGTCCTGGAAGCCTTCGGCCGGGCCTCCCTGGTGGAAGTGCATCTGGAAACCGGCCGGACCCACCAGATCCGCGTGCATTTCTCCGCTCTGCGCCACCCCTGTGCGGGTGACCTTACCTACGGTGCGGACCCCCGGCTGGCAGCCGAACTTGGGCTGACCCGGCAGTGGCTGCACGCCCGGAAGCTGGGATTTACCCACCCCGGAACCGGAAACTGGGTGGAATTCGTCAGCGAGTATCCCCAGGACCTGCAGTACGCCCTCGACGCGCTGGACAGCGGCCTCGTCTAACCCGCCCGGACTGGACACCTAGAATGGTTAGGTGGCTTCAGTAACTAGTTCGTCGAAATCGTTTGTCCATCTTCACAACCACACCGAGTACTCCATGCTGGACGGTGCGGCGCGCCTGACCGACTTGTTCAGCCACGCTGATGAGCTGGGTATGAGCGCGCTGGCGACGACGGACCATGGGTTTGTTTTCGGTGCCTTCGACTTCTGGAACAAGGCGCGCAACTCCGGCATCAAGCCGATTATCGGCGTCGAGGCGTACCTGACACCGGGCACGGCCCGCCAGGACAAGACCCGGGTGAAGTGGGGCGGCGGCGGGCGCGACGACGTCTCCGGCGCGGGTGCCTACACCCACATGACCATGTGGGCGGAATCCACCGAAGGCATGCATAACCTGTTCCGCATGTCCTCGCTGGCCTCCCTGGAGGGCCAGCTCTACAAACCGCGCATGGACCGGGAACTGCTGCAGACCTATGGCAAGGGCCTGATCGCCACGACCGGCTGCCCGTCGGGTGAAGTGCAGACCAAGCTCCGGCTGGGGCTCTATAAGGAAGCGGTGCAGGCAGCCTCCGACTTCCGGGACATTTTCGGCACGGAGAACTTCTTCTGTGAGCTGATGGACCACGGCCTGGACATTGAGCGCAGCGTCCAAGCGGACCTGATCAAGCTGGCCCGCGAACTGAACCTCCCGCTCGTTGCCACGAACGACCTCCACTACACCCACGCCGAGGATGCCAAGGCCCACGCAGCCCTGCTCTGCGTGCAGTCCGGCTCCACCCTCGCCGACCCGAAACGGTTCAAGTTCGACGCGGACGAGTTCTACCTCAAGTCTCCGGCCGAGATGCGGGCCGTGTTCCGGGATTATCCGGAAGCCTGCGACAACACGCTGCTCATCGCCGAGCGCTGCGACGTCGAGTTCAACACCAAGGCCAACTACATGCCGCGCTTCCCGACCCCCGAGGGCGAGAACGAGGAGTCGTGGTTCGTCAAGGAGGTCGAAAAGGGCCTTCAGCACCGCTACCCGGGCGGCATCTCCGACGCCGTCCGCAAGCGTGCGGACTACGAAACAGGGATCATCGTCCAGATGGGCTTCCCGGGCTACTTCCTGGTCGTTGCCGACTTCATCAACTGGGCCAAGAAAAACGGCATCCGTGTCGGACCGGGCCGCGGCTCCGGTGCAGGTTCCATGGCCGCCTACGCCATGGGGATCACGGACCTCGATCCGCTGCAGCACGGGCTGATCTTCGAGCGGTTCCTGAACCCGGACCGCGTCTCCATGCCTGACTTCGACGTCGACTTCGATGATCGGCGCCGTTCCGAGGTGATCCACTACGTCACCGAGAAATACGGCGACGAGCGCGTGGCCATGATCGTCACCTACGGCACCATCAAGGCCAAGCAGGCCCTGAAGGACTCCTCGCGGGTGATGGGCTACCCGTTCTCCGTCGGGGAGCGGCTGACCAAGGCCATGCCGCCGGACGTGATGGGCAAGGGCCTGTCCCTGGCCGATGTGCATAACAAGGAAGCCAAGCGGTACGGCGAAGCTGAGGAGCTTCGTGAGCTGCTGCGCACCGATCCCGATTCCCAGCGGGTGTTCGACACCGCGCTGGGGCTGGAGGGCCTGAAACGCCAGTGGGGCGTCCACGCCGCCGGTGTGATCATGTCCTCGGACCCGCTGATCGACATCATTCCGATCATGCGCCGCGAGCAGGACGGGCAGGTGATTACGCAGTTCGATTACCCCACCTGCGAAGGCCTGGGCCTGATCAAGATGGACTTCCTCGGCCTGCGGAACCTGACGATCGTCTCCGACGCCGTGGAGAACATCAAGGCGAACCGCGGCGAGGACCTGGTCCTGGAGGACCTCCCGCTGGATTTGAAGGAAGCGTACGACCTCCTGGCCAGCGGTGACACCCTGGGTGTGTTCCAGCTCGACGGCGGCCCCATGCGGTCGCTGCTCAAGAGCATGCGTCCGGATAACTTCGAAGATATCTCCGCCGTCATCGCCCTGTACCGCCCCGGCCCCATGGGTGCGAACTCGCACACGAACTACGCCCTGCGCAAAACCGGCCAGCAGGAAATCACGCCGATCCACCCGGAGCTCGAAGAACCGCTGGCGGAAATCCTGAACACCACCTACGGCCTGATTGTCTATCAGGAGCAGGTGATGGCCATTGCCCAGAAGGTGGCCGGGTTCAGCCTGGGCCAGGCGGATATTCTCCGCCGCGCCATGGGCAAGAAAAAGAAGTCCGAGCTGGACAAGCAGTACGCCGGATTCCACCAGGGAATGGTCGACCGCGGCTACTCAGAGGCCGCCATCAAGGCCCTCTGGGACATCCTGCTTCCCTTCTCCGACTATGCCTTCAACAAGGCCCACTCCGCCGCCTACGGCGTTGTGTCCTATTGGACCGCCTATCTGAAGGCGGTGTACCCGGCCGAGTACATGGCCGCCCTGCTCACCTCTGTCGGTGATGACAAGGACAAGCTGGCCATGTACCTGAACGAGTGCCGGAAGATGGGGATCACGGTTCTGCCGCCGGACGTCAACGAGTCCTCGGTGAACTTCACCCCGGTGGGCAAGGACATCCGCTTCGGCATGGGTGCCATCCGCAACGTCGGCGCCAACGTGGTCCATGCCATGGTCGGAGCCCGCGAGGAGAAGGGCGCCTACACCAACTTCAAGGACTTCCTGATGAAGGTGCCGGCGGTGGTCTGCAACAAGCGGACCATCGAATCCCTGATCAAGGCAGGCGCCTTCGACTCCATGGGCCATGCACGGCGGCCGCTGGCGATGATCCACGAAGAAGCCATCGACTCCGTGGTGGTGCTCAAGCGGAATGAGGCCGTGGGCCAGTTCGATCTGTTCGCCGGAATCGGCGAAGCCGAGCCCGAGGCCTCGATCAGCATCGACATCCCTGACCTCCCCGAGTGGGAGAAGAAGGACAAGCTTTCCTTCGAGCGGGACATGCTTGGACTCTACGTCTCCGACCATCCGCTGCAGGGCCTGGAAGGAATCCTGAGCCAGCACGCTGATTCCTCGATCACCTCGATCGTGGGGGAGGAAGGACCGCCGGACGGTGCCATCGTGACCATCGCGGGCATGATCACCTCCCTCCAGCGCCGGATCGCGAAGAACAGCGGCAACGCGTATGCCCGCTGTGAAATCGAGGACCTCGCCGGGTCCATGGAAGTGATGTTCTTTGGTCAGGTGTACGGGCCAATCGCGGCCGTGCTCGCGGAGGACCTGATCGTCGTCGTCCGCGGCCGGCTGCAGCGCCGGGATGACGGCGCCGTGACACTGAATGCCCAGGAACTCACCGTCCCGGACCTCAGCGAGGGGCATTCCGGCCCGGTGGTCATCTCCATGGCGACGTACAAGGCAACGGAAACCGTGGTCACCCAGCTCGGCGACGTCCTGCGGACCCATCCGGGAACGTCCGAGGTGCAGATCCGGCTCAACGGCAGCCGGACCGTGGAGGTCATGAAACTGGGGGTGGACATGCGGGTTAACCCGACGCCGTCCCTCTTCGGTGACCTGAAGGTCCTTCTGGGACCGGCGTGCCTCGATGGCTAGGTAGAATGGCATTTGTGACTTCCTCCACCCCTGATGTACGTTCCGACCAGCCGTTTTCGGCCCTGCGCACAATCGACCTGCGCGGCAGGGAGCTTTCCCCGGCCGAGCTGAAGGCGGCCATGCCGCGGGCCGGCACCAGCACAGACACCGCGGCTGCTGCGGTTACCGCGATCATTGACGACGTCCGCACCCGCGGCTTTGCCGCCCTGGCGGACCTGGCGTCGAAGTTCGACGGCGTTGAGCAGGTGCATCCGCTGGTCCCGCGGGAGGCGCTTCGTGCCGCCCTGGACGGTTTGGATCCCGAGGTGCGCGCGGGCCTGGAAGAATCCATTCGCCGGGCCCGGATCTTCGCCGAGGCCCAGCGTCCCGGGGATGTTGGGGTGGCCATTGCAGACGGTGCCACGGTCACCCAGCGCTGGGTCCCGGTTCGCCGGGTGGGGCTCTATGTTCCGGGCGGTCTGGCCGTCTACCCGTCCTCCGTGGTGATGAACGTGGTGCCGGCACAGGCAGCCGGGGTGGCCTCACTGGCGCTGGCGTCTCCTCCGCAGAAGGAATTCGGCGGACTGCCGCACCCCACCATCCTCGCGGCTGCGGAGCTGCTGGGCATCGACGAGGTCTACGCCGTCGGCGGTGCCCAGGCCATCGCGGCGTTCGCCTACGGCATCCCTGCCAGCGCCGGCGGACCGGGGCTGGAACCGGTTAACGTCGTCACCGGCCCGGGCAATGTCTTTGTGGCGACCGCCAAGCGGCTGGTCAAGGGGGTAGTGGGCATCGATGCCGAGGCCGGTCCCACCGAAATCGCCGTGCTGGCCGATGCCACTGCCGATCCCCGGCTTGTAGCGGCGGACCTGATCAGCCAGGCCGAGCACGATCCCAACGCCGCCTCTGTTCTTGTCACCGATTCGCCGGAGCTTGCCGGCGCCGTCCGGGCCGAGCTGGATGTCCAGGTGCCGGCCACCAAGCACTCAGAACGCGTGCGGACCGCACTGTCGGGACGGCAGTCCGCCGTCGTGCTGGTGGACGGCCTGGAAGCCGGAATTGCCGTCTGCAACGCGTACGGGGCCGAACACCTGGAAGTCCAGACCGCTGACGCACCGGCTGCCGCCGCACGGATTACCAGCGCCGGGGCGATCTTCGTCGGCAGCTACAGCCCGGTCAGCCTGGGTGACTACTGCTCCGGCTCCAACCACGTTCTTCCTACTGCCGGAACCGCAGCGTTTTCCTCCGGCCTGAACGTCACCACGTTTATGCGCGCCATCCAGGTCATCGACTACAGCCGTGAAGCGCTGCGCGAGGTCAGCGGGCACGTGGTGGCCCTCTCCCGTGCCGAGGACCTCCCGGCACACGGTGACGCCGTGAGCATCCGGTTCGCGGGGTAAGGTGCCCCGCGCCGTCCGGCCGTCCGCTGTAGATTAGCCCTACGACTGCTTATAAACGGGGTGCGCGAAGTATCCCGCCGCCTGCGCCTGAAAGGACCAAGGAATGTACTGTCCGTTCTGCCGGAACGCTGACTCCAGGGTTGTGGACAGCCGCCTGGCCGATGACGGTTCCGCGATCCGCCGCCGCCGGCAATGCCCGGAATGCGGACGGCGTTTCAGCACCGTGGAAACCACCAGCCTCAGCGTCATCAAACGCTCCGGTGTGGCCGAGCCCTTCAGCCGCAGCAAGGTGATCAACGGCGCCCGCAAGGCCTGCCAGGGCCGTCCCGTCAGCGAGGATGACCTGGCGCTGCTGGCCCAGGAAGTGGAGGAGACCATCCGCGCCTCCGGTGTCGCTGAGATCCAGGCACACGAGGTTGGGCTGGCTATCCTGCAGCCGCTGCAGAAGCTGGACCAGGTGGCCTACCTCCGGTTCGCCAGCGTCTACCAGTCCTTCGAGTCACTGGAGGACTTTGAGGCTGCCATCGCGGCGCTGCGCGCCGAGTCGGCCCGGGTGGGCAGTGTTCCCGCCGGTGCCCAGCGCCCGCTCACGGCTCAGTAACGAGGCGAATGCAGTAAGCCAAACCGCGCAGAAAACCCCGGCCGCTGCAGCGCAGCGGCCGGGGTTCACTGGGCAGGACTTACTTCAGGTAGTTGAAGTGCAGCGCCGCCTGGAGCGCGCCTCCGACGATGCCGGCGTTGTTCTTCAGGCTGGCGGTGACCAGGGGGGTGCGCAGGTCCAGCATCGGCAGGAAGTCCTCGCTGCGCTTGGAGATGCCGCCCCCAATGATGAAGAGGTCGGGGGAGAAGAGGAACTCCACGTGGGAGAAGTAGCGCTGCAGGCGCTTGGCATACTCTTCCCAGGAAATATCGTCCCGCTCGCGTGCTGAGGCCGAGGCGCGGGTCTCCGCGTCGTAGCCGTCGATTTCCAGATGGCCGAGTTCTGCGTTGGGCACCAGGCGTCCATTGGAGATCAGGGCCGAGCCGATTCCGGTGCCCAGTGTGATGACCAGGACCGTTCCCTGAACGCCCTTGCCGGCGCCGTAGCGTGCCTCGGCAAGGCCCGCGGCGTCGGCGTCGTTCATGACCTGAACTTCGCGGTTGAGCGCCTTGGTGAGCAGGGCATCGACGTCGGTATCCACCCAGCTCTTATCCACGTTGGCCGCCGAACGGGCCACACCGTGCTGGATGATCGCCGGGAAGGTCACGCCGACGGGCACCTCGGTCCCGGGACCGTCCGGACGGGAGGAGAGCTCCGCAACGATCTGGCCGACAACGCCCGCCACAGCCTCGGGGGTGGCCGGCTGCGGGGTCGGAATCCGGAAGCGTTCGCCGATCAGCTTGCCCTTGGCAAGATCAACGATTCCGCCCTTGATCCCGGTGCCGCCGATGTCGATCCCGATGACGGCGTCGTGCTTGGTCTTATGCTTCTTGGCCATGGTTCTCCAGTGCTAGGGCGTAACGCTACGGAAGGGTCAGGATTTCAGCACCGCTGTCGGTGACGAGCAGCGTGTGTTCGAACTGTGCGGTGCGCTTCCGGTCCTTCGTCAGAACGGTCCAGTTGTCGTCCCACATGTCCCACTCAACGGTCCCGAGAGTGAGCATAGGCTCTATGGTAAACACCATCCCGGTTTCGATGAGGCGGCTGTAGGCGGGCGCGGCGTCGTAATGCGGGATGATCAGGCCGGTGTGGAAGGCTTCACCCACGCCGTGACCGGTGAAATCGCGCACCACGCCGTAGCCGAAGCGCTTGGCGTAGGACTCGATGGTCCGGCCGATGACGTTGATTTCACGGCCCGGCATCACTGCCTTGATGGCGCGGCGGAGGGATTCGGCCGTCCGCTCGACCAGGAGCCGGGATTCCTCATCCACGTCTCCGACCAGGAAAGTGAAGTTCGTGTCGCCGTGGACGCCGTTGATGAACGCGGTGATGTCCACGTTGACGATGTCGCCGTCTTCCAGGACCGTCGTGTCGGGGATGCCGTGGCAGATCACCTCGTTGACGGAGGTGCAGATCGACTTGGGGAAATGCCGGTAGCCCAGGGTCGAGGGGTATGCCCGGTGGTCCAGCAGGAACTCGTGGGCTACCGCGTCCAGGGCATCGGTGGTGACGCCCGGCTTGATGTGGTTGCCGACTTCCACGATTGCCTGGGCCGCGATCCGGCTGGCGATGCGGATCTTTTCGATGGTCTCCGCGGTCTTGACCTCGGATCCGGTGAATTTCGCCGGCGCTTCCTTGCCCACATATTCAGGGCGGGGAATCGACGCCGGTACAGGACGGCGGGGGCCGACCGTTCCCGGCTGGAGGCGTCCAAGAGGTGCTGCAGCAATATTCTGGGGCATAGTATCGATCTTATCGCCAGCGCTTCGTGCCGCCGCATGGGCGGGACGATGTGCACTGTCCGTCAGCTCATGCGGAGCACGGACGCTTAACAGGAGGAGGGCCCATGGCCGAGTACTGGTTCAACGTGCAGACCCACGAAGTCGAGGTTGGCCCGCAGTCGGACTGGACAAAGCTGATCGGCCCCTACCCGACACGGGAAGAGGCCGAGCTGGCACTGCAGAAGGTCAAGGCCCGGAATGAGGCCTGGGACAAGGACGAAGACTGATCCCGGCTGTGGTGTTCCGGCTGTATTTGTTCCGGCTGCGGGTGGTCTAGAAGCTGTGCTCCGGGCCGGGGAAGGTGCCGCTGCGCACCTCGTCGGCGAATTCACGGGCGGCCGTTGAGAGCACCGAGCGGACGTCGGCGTAGGCCTTCACGAACCGCGGGGTCTTGCCGCCGCCCATTCCGGCCATGTCCTGCCAGACCAGCACCTGCCCGGTCGTGGCGTTGCCGGCGCCGATGCCGATGGTCGGGACCGGAACTGCGGCCTCCACTGCGGCGGCCACTTCGGCGGGCACCATTTCCATCAGGACGCAGAACGCTCCGGCTTCCACGAGGGCGACGGCGTCATCCACTACGGCCTGCGCAGCAGAGCCGCGTCCCTGGATCTTGTACCCGCCCAGGGCGTGCTCACTCTGCGGCGTGAAACCGATGTGCGCCATCACGGGGATGCCGGCAGCGGTCATTGCCTTGACGTGGTCGGCGTAGTGCGCGCCGCCTTCCATCTTGACTGCCTGGACGCCGGCTTCCTTCATCAGCCGGACCGAAGACTCGATGGCCTGGGCGGGGGAGACCTCGTAGGAACCGAACGGCAGGTCACAGACGATCAGGGCACGCCTGGCGCCGGCGGACACGGACTTGGCGAACACGATCATCTCGTCCAGCGTGATGGGCAGGGTCGTTTCATGGCCCATGACATTGTTCGCCGCGGAATCGCCAATAAGCAGGGTCTCGATGCCGGCTTCGTCGAAGATGGACGCCGTGTACTGGTCGTAGGCAGTGAGCATGGCAAACTTGCCACCGCTGTCCTTGAGCTGCTGGAGGTAGGAAATCCGTACGCGCTTAGGCGGGACAGGAGTCTGGGCCTTGTCTGTGCCGTACGGTTTGGGCTGTTCAGCGCTGGTCATCCTTCGAGCCTACTAAACCTTGGGCCCGCCGGACGGCCCGCCCGCTCTCGAAGCGGCACGTAATGTCCGCACCACACCACCCGACCGGGCCGGAAATTCGTCCCGGGCTGGGTAGAGTAATTTCAGATCCGCGTAAGCGTCCACAGCGAAAGAGGTACGGCATGAACCGCCAGCAGGAATTCGTTCTGCGAACGATCGAAGAGCGCGACGTGCGGTTCGTCCGGCTGTGGTTCACCGACGTCGTGGGTTCCATGAAATCCGTAGCGCTGGCACCTGCCGAAGTGGAGGGCGCTTTCGAGGAAGGACTGGGGTTTGACGGTTCCTCGATCGAGGGCCTGGCCCGGGTTTTTGAATCGGACATGCTGGCGCAGCCCGATCCCTCCACCTTCCAGATCCTGCCCTGGCGCGGTGACGAGGAGCAGACCTCCCGGATGTTCTGCGACATCCTCACCCCGGACGGGCAGCCTTCCGCCGCCGACCCCCGCAACGTCCTGAAGCGGCAGCTGGCCAAGGCCGCTGACATGGGCTTCACCTGCTACACCCATCCGGAGATTGAGTTCTACCTGCTGAAGTCGGACCAGCCCGGGCCTGACGGCGAACCGGTTCCGGTGGACCAGGCAGGCTACTTCGACCACGTTCCCGGCGGCGTGGCCCAGGATTTCCGCCGCACGGCCGTGTCCATGCTGGAAGCCGTGGGTATCTCCGTGGAATTCAGCCACCATGAGGCCGGCCCCGGGCAGAACGAGATCGACCTGCGTTACGCCGATGCGCTGCAGACGGCGGACAACATCATGACCTTCCGGACCGTGGTCAAGGAAGTCGCGCTGATGACCAACTGCTACGCGACGTTCATGCCGAAGCCGTTCACCGCCCACCCCGGATCCGGGATGCACACCCACTTCTCCCTGTTCGAGGGCGATTCCAATGCCTTCTTTGAAGCGGGAGCGGAGTTCCAGCTCTCCTCCACCGCCCGCCAGTTCATGGCCGGCATCCTGCGCCACGCACCGGAATTCACTGCCGTGACCAACCAGTTCGTGAACTCCTACAAGCGTCTCTGGGGCGGAGGCGAAGCTCCCAGCTACCTGTCCTGGGGACACAACAACCGCTCGGCCCTGCTGCGGGTGCCGCTGTACAAGCCGGGCAAGGGACAGTCCGCACGGATCGAATACCGCGGCATTGACTCCGCGGCCAACCCGTATCTTTCCTACGCCGTACTGCTTGGTGCCGGCCTGAAGGGCATCGAGGAAGGCTACGAACTGCCGCCGGGCGCCGAGGATGACATCGAGTCCCTGAGCGCCGCTGAACGCCGCGCCATGGGGCACTCGCCCCTGCCGTCCAGCCTGCATGACGCGATCCGCGTGATGGAGGATTCCGAACTGGTGGCGGACATCCTCGGTGAGCAGGTGTTTGAGAACTTCCTGCGCAACAAGCAGGCGGACTGGAACGAGTACCGCCAGCAGGTCACCGCGTTCGAGCTGAAGAAGAACCTGAGCATCCTCTAGCGAAAGCGCCGCCATGAGCCTGACCAGACGCCTGATCGCAGCCGGATTCACCGACTTGGAGAAGAGCGAACGGTTCCTCGGTGCGCCCGAACTCGCCGGCATCGACGAGGAGACACTTTTTACCGGATTTGCCCGGGCGGCGAATCCGGACATGGCACTGCAGTCCCTGGTCCGGCTGCTGAGCCGGGTCCCGTCGCTGGGAGAACTGGTGAACGCGGGTCCGGACCGCAGCGAGGCCCTGTTCCGCGTGCTGGGGGCCTCCGAAGCGCTGGCTGAGTTCGTCATGCGGCATCCGGAGAACGCGGACCTGCTCGACACCGCCCTCTCCGCGGAACCTCCGGAAGTTCCGGCCCGGACCCTGCGGGCATCGCTGCTGGAATCTGTCCAGGCCGGCACCGGCCCGAATCCCGTGGCGGGGCTGACGGGGACTGACGCCTACGTGCAGCTGAGGACCCGGTACCGCCGCCACCTTCTGGAGCTGGCTGTCCGGGACCTTGGCGCTGCCTCTCCGGAGGACACCATGCCCGCCGTCGGCCGGGAGCTCGCGGATCTGGCCGCCGCCGCGCTGGAAGCCGCCCTGGCGGTTTCGCGGGCCGAACTCGCCGGATCCTTCGCACCGGCAGACGTCGCCGCCGTGCACCTGGCCGTCATTGGCATGGGCAAATGCGGCGCCAGTGAACTCAACTACATTTCCGATGTCGACGTCATCTACGTGATCGACGCACCGGAGCTGGACGAAGCCCTGGCCAGCCGGATCGGCACCGCCATGGCGGCGGGCATCTCCCGGGTCATCAATGCTTCGGCACCGGAACCGGGGCTGTGGGATGTGGATGCAAACCTGCGGCCGGAGGGAAAGGACGGCCCGCTGGTCCGGACCCTGGATTCGCACCTGCACTATTACCAGCGCTGGGCGCATACCTGGGAGTTCCAGGCACTGCTCAAGGCCCGGGCGATCGCGGGCGATCCGCAGCTGGGACGGCGCTACGAGGATGCGGTGGCCCCGCTGATCTGGTCCAGCTCGGAGCGGGAGAACTTCGTCGAATCCGTGCAGGCCATGCGGCGCCGGGTGACCGAGAACATCCCCTCCCACGAGGCGGCCCGGCAGATTAAGCTCGGCCCGGGCGGACTGCGGGACGTGGAGTTCACCGTGCAGCTGCTGCAGCTGGTCCACGGACGGGTGGATGAGACTCTGCGCGTGCGCACCACCACCGCCGCAATCGCCGCGCTGAGCGAGGGTGGATACATTGGCCGCGGGGACGCCGCGGACCTCGACGCCGCCTACCGTTACCTCCGGGTGCTGGAACACCGCATCCAGCTGGTGCACATGCGCCGCACCCATCTGATGCCGGAGGATCCGTCCGCGCTGCGGGCACTGTCCAAGTCCTCCGCGGGTTCCCTGCAGCTGGTGCGGCCCAGTGCGGAGCGGCTGCTGGAGACCTGGCAGCGGACCAAACGGCTGGTGCGCCGGCTGCACGAAAGCATCTTTTACCGCCCGCTGCTGAACACTGCCTCCAACCTCTCCGAGGACGAAGTCCGGCTCACCCCCGAAGCCGCCCAGGCCCGCCTCGCTGCGCTGGGGTATGCGGATCCCAAGGGCGCCATGCGGCACATCGAGGCCCTGACCAAGGGAATCAGCCGCCGGGCGGCCCTGCAGCGGCAGCTGCTGCCGGTGCTGCTGGGCTGGCTGGCGGACGGTGTCGATCCGGACGCCGGACTGCTTGGCTTCCGCCGGCTCAGCGAGTCACTGGGAGACAGCCACTGGTACCTCGGCATGCTGCGGGACTCCTCAGCGGCCGGGGAGCGCCTCTGCCAGATTCTTTCCTCGAGCCGGTTCATCAGCGACCTGCTGGAAGTCTCCCCGGAATCCACGGCCTGGCTGGGCACGGACAAGGACCTGGTGCCCGTCGGGTTCGATGCCCTGTGGCAGGAGATGCGGGCCAAGATGTCCCGGCACCCCCGGCCCGGCGAAGCCGTGCGGCTCATCCGGCTGATCCGCCGCCGGGAGATGCTGCGGATTGCCCTGGCCGACAGCGCAGGGCTGCTCTCACAGGAGGAAGTGGGCAGGGCGCTGGCGGACAATGACCGCGCCGCCGTCCTGGGAACGCTGCACGCGGCGGAGAACGAGGTGTACGGCACGGAGGAACAGCTCACCGACATGCTGGTGGTGGCTATGGGCCGTCAGGGCGGCCGGGAAATCGGCTATGGTTCCGACGCCGACGTGCTTTATGTCCACCGCCCCCTTCCCGGAGCGGATGCGCAGGCAGCCCAGCGGCAGGCGGAGGGCATCGTCGGCCGGATTTCGTCCCTGCTGCAGCAGCCCTGCCAGCCGGCTGTGCTGGCAGAGCGGGTGCTGGAGCTTGACGCCGGACTGCGCCCCGAAGGACGGCAGGGGCCGCTGGTCCGCACCCTCGACTCCTACCGGGGGTACTACGAACGGTGGTCGCAGGCCTGGGAAGCCCAGGCGCTGCTCCGGGCCCGGCCGATGGCCGGCGACGACCGGCTGGCAGAGGATTTTATGTCGCTGATCGATCCGCTGCGCTATCCGGAGTCCCTGGATACGGCAGACGTCCGTGAAATCCGCCGGATCAAGGCCCGGGTCGAGTCAGAGCGGCTCCCGCGCGGCGCGGATCCCTCCAGGCACATCAAGCTGGGGCGCGGGGGACTCAGCGACGTCGAGTGGCTGGTCCAGCTCCTGCAGCTGAAACACGCCCGGTCCTACCCGGCGCTGCGCACCACAGCGACGCTCGCGGCGCTGGACGCGATTGGCGATGCAGGGTTCCTTCCGGACACGGATACGCAGATTCTGAGGGAGAGCTGGCTGCTGGCCAGCAGGATCCGTTGTGCAAATGTGATTCGGGGTGGGCGAAACGCCGACGTCCTGCCGTCCTCCCGCCGCGAACTTGAGGCTGTGGCCCGCTGGTGCGGCTACGCCGCAGGTCAGGGCGGGATTTTGGAAGAGGATTATCTCCGGCTGACGCGGCGCGCACGGGGTGTCTTCGAGCGCTATTTCTATGGTTACGGTGTCGGGGAAGGCTGAGCCGGGGCCTTGGCGGTAATTTGAGTGCCCGCTTTCCTAGTAAGGTTTTTGATGGCGTTTGCTGCGCATCGCCGCGAACCATTAGCTAGGAGACGTTTACTTTGCACAGTGGCAAACGGGCGCTGAAAGGCCCCGCCTCACTCGCGGTTCCCCTCACCAGCCTGCTGGCAGCTTTGGCGCTGCTCCTGGGCACCCCTGCTTCCGGGGCCTTCGCGGCCACGCAGGAGCCCGGCGCCGTAGAGGGTAAGACCTACACCATCGGCACCGACACTACGTTCGCACCCTTCGAGTTCCGCGAAAACGGCGAGCTCGTCGGCATCGACATGGACCTCGTCAACGCCATCGCGGAAGACCAGGGCTTCGACGTCGAAATCCGTTCCCTGGGCTTCGATGCCGCGCTTCAGGCGCTGCAGTCCAACCAGGTGGACGGCGTGATCGCCGGAATGTCCATCACCGAGGAACGCCAGAAGGTCTTCGACTTCTCGGACCCCTACTTCGAGTCCGGCATCCAGATGGCCGTTGCGGAAAACAACAACGACGTCGCCGGTTACGAGGACCTCGAAGGCAAGCGTGTTGCCGTCAAGACCGGCACCGAAGGCCAGGCCTTCGCAGAGTCCATCAAGGACCAGTACGGCTTCGACGTGATCGCGTTCGCGCAGTCTGCGCAGATGTACGACGACGTTAAGGCCGGCTCCTCTGTTGCCGTCTTCGACGACTATCCCGTGCTGGCCTACGGCATCAAGTCCGGTAACGGGCTGAAAACCGTGACGGAGAAGGAAACCGGTTCGTCCTACGGCTTCGCCGTCAACGCCGGCGCCAACCCGGAACTCCTTGCGGCGTTCAACGCCGGGCTGGCCAACCTGCAGGAAAGCGGCGAGTACGAGGAAATCATGGACCGCTACCTGGACGCCGGCGCCGCCGACTCCAGCTTCTGGTCCCTGGTCACTGACAACGCTCCGGCCTTTGCCAAGGGCCTCGGCCTGACCCTGCTCGCGACGGCCCTCTCGCTGTTCTTCGCGTTGATCCTGGGTATCATTTTCGGTTTCTTCAAGGTCAGCTCCAAGGTGGTGCTGCGCGGCATCGCCACCACCTACGTCAGCATCTTCCGCGGCACCCCGGTGCTGGTGCAGGCCTTCTTCTTCTACTTCGGCCTGCCGCAGCTGATCGGGCAGCCGGTGGATGTGCTGACCGCAGGCGTGCTGACGCTGAGCCTGAACGCCGGCGCCTACATGACGGAGATTGTCCGCGGCGGCATCCAGTCCGTGGATCCGGGCCAGATGGAAGCTGCCCGCAGCCTCGGCCTGGGTTACGGCAAGACCATGCAGAAGGTCGTCATTCCGCAGGCCATCAAGATCATGACGCCGTCCTTCATCAACCAGTTCGTGATCACCCTGAAGGACACCTCGCTGCTGGCCGTCATCGGCTTCGCCGAACTGACCTACCAGGCGCAGCAGATCTACGCGGTGAACTTCCGCACCGCCGAGGTGCTGCTGATTGTCGCTGCCCTGTACTTCATCGTCATTACGCTGCTGACCAAGCTCGCGGACGTCCTGGATAAGAGGTTCAACAAGTGACCAAGATTCAAACCATCGGCCTGCGCAAGTCCTACGGGTCCAACGAGGTCCTCAAAGGCCTGGACGTGTCCGTGGCCGAAGGCGAAGTCGTGTGCGTGATCGGTCCCTCGGGCTCCGGCAAGTCCACGTTCCTGCGCTGCTTGAACAAGCTCGAAGACATCACCGCCGGCAAAGTGGTGGTGGACGGCTTCGACCTCACCGATCCGAAGGTTGATCTCAACAAGGTCCGCCAGCAGATCGGCATGGTGTTCCAGCACTTCAACCTGTTCCCGCACATGAGCGTGCTGCAGAACATCATGCTTGCCCCGGTGGAACTGAAGAAGGGTTCCAAGGCTGAGGTCCGGAAGAACGCCCTGGCACTGCTGGAGCGGGTGGGCCTGGCTGACAAGGCCGATGCCCGCCCCGCCCAGCTCTCCGGCGGCCAGAAGCAGCGCGTGGCCATCGCCCGTGCGCTGGCGATGAAGCCGGACGTGATGCTCTTCGACGAAGCCACGTCCGCGCTCGACCCGGAAATGGTCGGCGAAGTCCTCCAGGTCATTCGCGACCTGGCCAAGGAGGGCATGACCATGGTTGTTGTCACCCACGAGATGGGCTTCGCCCGCGAAGTCGCTGACCGGGTGATCTTTATGGCCGACGGCTACGTGGTGGAGGAGAACTCACCCGAGGAACTCTTCGGCAATCCGGAATCGCCGCGCCTCCAGGATTTCCTGGCCAAGGTTCTCTAGCACTCTCCAGCAGCCGACGACGGCGGTGCGGTGCCCTCCCAGGTGCCGCACCGCCGTCGTTGCTCTGTCACCGCCCTGTGTCCCTGTACGGTGTTCTGGCTCGGTCTTCTTGCCCGGCATCAGGGCCGCGCTGCTGCGCGCATGGTGCCGAAGGGCTCCCAGAAGTAGTCAAAGCCGTCGGTGGGCCCGGTGAGGAAGCGCTGCGTGAAAAGGACCCCGATGTCCCCGTTTGGATAGACTGCGGCGCTGGTTCCGGAGCCTCCGGCCCAGCCCCACATCCCGGGTTCCGACCAGCCGGCACCGGGGCCGGTCTGCACGGCGCTCAGGTAGCCCCAGGACTCCTCTGAACCGGCCATTTCGGCGAAGCCTTCGCGCTGGCTGCCCACCAGCTGGTCCGTGGTCATCTGTTCGCGGAGCGCGGCGGGGACCAGGACGTCGTCGGCCAGAGCCGCCAGAAACGTCAGATAGTCGGGAACCGTTGAGAGCAGGCCGCCGGCCAGCGACTCGAACAGCGGGGGAGCGGCGAAGGCAGCGCGGTAACCGGCGGCTTCCACCAGCCCGTTTTCCGTGGGGTCGTAGATGGCTGGCAGCTGCTCGCTCCCGGCCGGGAAACCTGTACCGGTCAATCCCAGCGGACCGGTGATCCGCTCCGCCAGCAGCTCGCCCACCGAGCGCCCCGAAGCCCGTGCCAGCAGGACGGAGAGTACGTCTGCTCCGGCGTGGTACATCCAGCGGATCCCCGGCTGTGCTGCCAGCGGCAGCCCGCCCAGCCGGGCGAGGTACTCATCAGGGGTCATTCCGGGCGGGTTGGGTCCCCAGAGGAAATCCTGAGTCGCGGCAGCGTAGGGAGTCTGCCCGAAGTCCAGGCCAAAACCTGCGGTGAGGGTCAGGAGATGCCGGACGGTGACCGGCCCTTGGGCATCAACCGTGTCGGTCAAGGGCGCCTCCGGGGACACCAGCACCCGCAGCCCTGCGAGTTCGGGCAGCCAGCGCGCGACGTCGTCGTCCAGCGCCAGTGTGCCGTCCGCGACCAGGCTCAGCGCCAGTGCACCGCCCACCAGCTTGCTCAGGGAAGCGATCCGGAACGGGGTCTGGGCATCCATCGGCCGCGGGTCGTGGAAGCCGTAGCTGCCCAGCGCCAGGATTTCCCTCCGGCCGTCCAGCCGTACACCGGCCACCAGGCCGGGGCACCAGCCGGCGTCGACCTGGGCCTGCAGTGACTGCCGCAGGTTGGCGGAGGATTCGGGCATGCGTCCACCCTCCACCAGCGTAAAGAGCTGGTCAACCCGCTGCGGGGCGTCCACGCGGTCGAAGTCCGGCATGCAGAAGGGCCCGTACACCTGCCGTTTCCGGCAGGTGTACGGGCCCTTCTGCGTTCGGAGTCTTAGACGCCGTAGTAGAGCTCGAACTCGAAGGGGTTCGGGCGCAGCGACAGCGGGAAGATTTCCTGCTCGCGCTTGTATGCGATCCAGGCGTCGATCATGTCCTGGGTGAACACGCCGCCTGCCTGCAGGAACTCGTTGTCGGCTTCCAGTGCCAGCAGAGCTTCCTCAAGGGAACCGGGAGCCTTCTGGATGTGCTTGGCTTCTTCGGCGGGGAGCTCGTAGAGGTCCTTGTCGATCGGGTCGGCCGGCTCGATGCGGTTCTTGATGCCGTCCAGGCCGGCCATCAGCTGTGCGGCGAAGGCGAGGTACGGGTTGGAGGAGGGGTCCGGAGCGCGGAATTCGATGCGCTTGGCCTTCGGGTTGGAACCGGTGATGGGGATGCGGATACCGGCGGAGCGGTTGCCCTGCGAGTAGACCATGTTGACCGGAGCCTCGAAGCCCTTGACCAGGCGGCGGTAGGAGTTGACCGTCGGGTTGGTGAAGGCCAGAACGGCGGAAGCGTGCTTGAGCAGGCCGCCAATGTACCAGCGGGCCAGATCGGACAGGCCCGCGTAGCCCTTCTCGTCATAGAACAGCGGCTCGCCGCCGTTCCACAGCGACTGGTGGCAGTGCATGCCCGAGCCGTTGTCGTTGAAGACCGGCTTCGGCATGAAGGTCGCGGACTTGCCCCACGCATCGGCAACGTTCTTGACGATGTACTTGAACTTCTGCAGGTCGTCGGCTGCGTGCGTCAGCGTGGTGAACTTGTAGTTGATTTCAGCCTGGCCTGCGCCGCCCACCTCGTGGTGGGACCGCTCGACCTCAAGGCCGGCATTGTCCAGCTCAACGCAGATCGCGTCGCGCAGGTCTGCCTGCTTGTCCACGGGGGAGACGGGGAAGTAGCCGCCCTTGAAGGGGGTCTTGTTGCCCAGGTTGCCGCCTTCTTCCTCGCGGCCGGTGTTCCACGGAGCCTCGATGGAATCAACCTTGTAGAAGCTGCCCTGCGGAGCGGATTCGTACTGGACGTTGTCGAAGATGAAGAACTCCGCCTCGGGAGCAAAGAAGGCGGTGTCAGCGATGCCGGTGGAGGCAAGGTAAGCCTCGGCGCGCTCTGCGACACCGCGGGGATCGCGGAGGTAGGGCTCTCCGGTGCGCGGGTTCACGATGGAGAAGTTCAGGGCGAGGGTCTTCTCGATGCGGAACGGGTCCAGGAACGCGGTGGTGACATCGGGAATGAGCTGCATGTCCGATTCAGCGATGCCCTGGAAACCGCGGATGGAAGAACCATCGAACAGCTGGCCGTGAACGAAGAAGTCTGCATCGACGGACTTAGCCGGCACATTAAAGTGCTGCTGCACACCAGGGAGATCGGTGAACCGGATGTCGACGAACTTCACATCTTCGTCAGCGATGAACTTGAGGACCTCGTCCGCAGTCTTGAACATCGTGTCTATGCTCCTTATAAAGGTTGGGTGGAAAGGCCCCGGGCGGTGGACCTGTCCGGGCACCGGGCGGAAAATCCGCTCGATCCGGTAACTCCAGTAACTCTAGGCGGGCCCGATTACCCGCCCATGTCGCTAATGTTTCGGCGACGTTACATACGCCGGGCCATTTCCTCCACCCTAGCGTGTGCCCGGTCACCGGAGCACACCGTGGCCCGTCATGACGGCGGGACGGGGGCGCCGGTGCCAGCCGGTAGTCTTAAACCGTGGTTGACAGAAGAAGCTTAGGTTCATGGCTCCAGGGCCCGCCGTCCGATGAGGAAAACTGGCCCGGGCGCCGGCTCGGCCGCCCCCGGACAGGTCCGGGATCCATCGCCCGCGTAGGGCCGCGGCTCGGCGCGATCATCATCGACTGGGCGCTAGCGTCACTGATTTCCTACGCGTTCTTCGGCGGAACGGCAACGGCCAATCTCCTGGTGTTCGCTGCGGAGCAGATCATCCTCGTGGGGCTGCTCGGCTACAGCGTCGGCCACCGGGTCTTCAGTCTCCAGGTGCAAAAACTGGACGGCTCCGCCGCCGGACCCCTGGCCGGCGCCGTCCGTTCCATCCTGATCTGCCTGGTCATTCCCGCGCTGATTTTCGATGCCGACCAGCGCGGCCTGCATGACAAGGCCATGAACACCATCCTGGTGCGCGTGAAGCACGGCAGTCGATAGGCACCTGGCGTCAAAGGTGCACACCCGAAGAGGGCTTCTCTGGAGAAGCCCTCTTTGTATGTTCAGGTAGCTGCTAGTTCTAGCTCCTGGCTCGTGACGGCCGACCACGCTCTGCCGAACCCGGTCTGCCCGGCGGCCGATCGCGTCTGCGCCCGCCGACCGTTCCTGCGTCAGGCCACCGTTCCTGAGCCAGCCCACCCTTCCTGCGCCAGCCCACCCTTCCTGCCGCCTGGGCGAAGGCGAACACTTTGAAGCCGAGCTCTATCAGCCCGCAGCAGTTCCGGCGATGGCAGGTCCGTGTGCACAGGTTCCCACTCTGCGTGACAGGTGTTTCTTCCTGTGGTCACACCAGCCCCAACAGAAACGTTGGCCGGGAGTCTGTGCCGCGGTGGACCAGGGGCGGCGGAGTTTCCCTCCGTTTTGGGACAAGCCTGCCGGAATGGGACTTTCCTGCCGCGGCGCCGCGGCAGGAAAGTCCCAAAGTGGCGGGGAAGTCCCCAAACGGAGGATTTCCGGCACGCCCCCAGCCGATTCCCGCGTATGCCGTCCGGGCACCGGCATCGGCCCCGATCGCGCCCGATGCGCCTGGTGCCGCCCGACCGGCCCGGCTGCGCCCGACGCCGCCGAGCTCCCAACGACGCCCGACGTCGCCGAGCTCCCAACGACGCCCGACCTGCCGGGCGTGCCAGCCGTCGCCCGGCGCGACCCGCCGCTGAGCGTCACTCACACCCGGACTTCCCCGCCCACCCGTCCATACCCTGCATACTGCACACGAAAAAGGGCCCCCGGTAAGGGGCCCTCGTTCGATGTTCAACTGTCGGCTGCCGGAGCTAGCGCCCGCGTGCTGCCTTGCGGTCGGGCCGGGCCTTGTAGGGGTCGATGCCCTTGGGAATCGGCAGGCGCTGGCCCAGGGCGGACAGGCGCTTGTTGACGGCCTGGACTTCCTGCTTGGTCAGCGACTTCTTGAGCTTCCGGACCTTCTTGGCCACCTGCTGGAGGGGGACCTGGCCTTCGCCGCGTCCGGTCTGGATGACATGGACGGGAACGTTCGGCGCGATGCGGTTCATCTTCCGGCGTTCGCCGTCAACGAGTGTCCGGACCCGGTTGGAGGGGCCCTCGGTGACCAGCACGATGCCGGGACGGCCGATCGCGCGGAACACGGCATCCTGGGTGCGCGGGCTGACGGCAACCGGCTGTTCTTCCAGGATCCAGCCGCGGCGCAGGACGCTCAGGGCTGCGCCCGAGGCACCCGGCTGGCCTTCAATCTGCGAGAAGGCAGCACGTTCAGCGCGCCGCGAAAGGATGAAGACAGCGGCCAGCAGGCCCAGCGGGATAGCGATGATGAGCATCGTGACCCAGTTGTCAATCAGGAAGCCGATGGCCAGAGCGAGGATGATGATGCCAAAGAAGGCGCCAGCCATCCACCAGACCACGCTGGGATCGTTGCGCCGCGTCATCTTGAAGACATCGGCGATCTGTTTCATGCGGCCGGGCTGCTTGTTCTTCTTTTCCGCCTTCGGCTTGCGGGAGAAGAGGCCGCGCCGGGCGCCCTTGGATGCGTCGGAATCAGTGCTGTTGGCCATAATAAGTCAATTCTACGTGATGGAGGCGCGGCATCTTCTCCCCGTGACACGGGTAGTCGGCGAGGATTGCAGCGGGCTTTTAGCTGGTGGAAACGGCGCTCAGCGCCGGGCCAAAATGGAGGATGCCTCCTGGGCTGCCGTGCCGGAATCCTCGATGTGGGCGAGGTTCGGCGGAAGCTCCCGCCCTTTCTTGCGCATCGCCCCAGCCCAGAGCCGTCCGGCCCGGTAGGAGGACCGGACCAGCGGCCCGCTCATCACACCGAGGAAGCCGAGCTCCGTGGCCTCGTCGCTGAGCTCCACGAACTCTTCGGGCTTGACCCAGCGGTCCACCGGGAGATGCCGTTCGCTGGGGCGGAGGTACTGGGTGATGGTCAGAAGGTCACAGCCGGCGTCGCGCAGGTCCCGCAGCGCTCCCGAGATTTCCTCCCGGGTTTCGCCCATGCCCAGGATCAGGTTTGACTTGGTGACCATGCCCAGCGCCTGCCCCTGTGTAATCACGTCCAGGGACCGCTCGTAGCGGAATGCCGGCCGGATCCGCTTGAACAGCCGGGGAACCGTTTCGACGTTGTGGGCGAAAACCTCGGGCGCGGCGTCGCAGATGGCCTGGATGTGCTCCGGTTTTCCGGAGAAGTCCGGAATCAGGATTTCGACGCCGGTCCCGGGGTTCATCGCATGAATCTGGCGGATGGTTTCCGCGTAAAGCCACGTGCCTTCATCGGCCAGGTCATCGCGGGCGACTCCGGTGACCGTGGCGTAGCGGAGGTTCATGGACTGGACGGAACGGGCGACCTTAAGCGGTTCCATACGGTCCACGGGCGAGGGCTTGCCGGTGTCAATCTGGCAGAAATCGCAGCGCCTGGTGCACTCGGAACCGCCGATGAGGAAGGTGGCTTCCTTGTCCTCCCAGCACTCAAAGATGTTCGGGCAGCCGGCTTCCTCGCAGACGGTGTGCAGGCCTTCTTTTTTTACCTGGTTCTTGAGCTGCACGTACTCCGGGCCGATGTTGACCTTGGCCTTGATCCAGTCGGGCTTGCGTTCCACCGGAACGGCGACATTGCGCTGCTCGATCCGCAGGAGACGGCGGCCTTCGGGGGCGAGTGTCACTTCAGGGCTCCTTCGTTCCGGACGGCGCCGGCTTCTTCTGCGGTTGTGGGGGATGCTCCCTGTTTGTTCGACAGGGCACCGAGGGTGCGGATGAGCTGGGTTTCCACCTGGTCTGCGATGCCTGCCGGCGATACCGGCGCCCCGGTCTCCGCGCTGATGGAGGTGGTGCCGGCATCGGTGATGCCGCACGCAATGATCTGCCCGTAGGGGTTGAGGTCGTTGCTGCAGTTCAGGGCGAATCCGTGCATGGTGACCCCGTGGTCAACCCGGATCCCGACGGCGGCAATTTTGCGGTCCTGGCGCAGGCCGTCCCCGCGGATCCAAACCCCCGAGCGTCCGTCGACGCGTTCGCCGTGAAGCCCATAGCCTGCCAGCACGGTGACCAGGGCATCTTCCAGAGCTGCAACATATTCCACCACGAGGACCGGATCGGGCAGGCGGAGAATGGGGTACCCCACCAGCTGGCCCGGCCCGTGCCAGGTTAGTTTGCCGCCGCGGTCCACGCTGATGACGGGGGTGCCGTCGAAGGGACGCTCGTGTTCCTCGGTCCGCCTCCCGGCCGTATAAACCGGGTGATGCTCCAGCATCAGGACCGTGCCGGGCCTGGTGCCGGCGCTCACTTCCGCGTGTATCCTGCGCTGAAGATCCCAGCCATCCTGATAATCGACATAATCCGGGGCAAAACCAACGCGCTGAAACTCCAAATCCATAGGGTCAGCGTAGCGCCTGTCACACCCGAGGTCCCTATGAGTCGCATCACGTGTATGCCGGGCTGTGGATAACTTCTGCAGGATTCACCGGTCCGCGCTAGAACTGTCGGCATGGAAACAGCAGGGCAGGAGAGCCAGGATGCAGGCCGGCCGGTTAACCCGTCTTCCGGCGTGCTGCCGGACGCCGGCGGAGCCGCAGAGTTCCCGGGGGAAGCGCGCCGTCCTTCGGTGAACGACGCCGGCTGGCGGATCGGCAGGTGCCTTGGACAGGGCGGCAGCGCGGCGGTTTGGCTTGCGGAACGAACGGTCGACGGCGCCCGGTTTGCCCTCAAAATGCCGTACGGCGCCACGGCTGACGAGTTTGAGCTGCGGCGGGAGCTGGCTATCCGCTCCCGGCTGCGGCATGAGAATCTGCTGGAGGTTCACGGATTCCTGGCGACGGCCGACGGGCCGGGACTGCTGCTGGAGTACGCGCCAGGGGCCAGCCTTGCCCGTTTGGTTGCGGTGCGAAAAACACTGAGTGAAGGCGAGACTGTTACGGTTTTGGTCGCCGTGGCCCGCGCCCTGGCCTGTCTGCATGCTGAGGGATCCGCGCACGGCGATGTTTCCCCCGGCAACGTGTTGTTTACCGCGAACGGCAAACCGCTGCTGGCTGACTTTGGAACCAGCCGGATGCTCGGGGAAGGCCGGGAGGCGGGCGTGGGAACCCCGGGGTTCGAGGCGCCCGGGATGAAGCCGGACGGGCGGGCGGCGGGCGCCGCCCTGGACGCAGACGTATACGCCCTCGGCGCGCTGGGCTGGTTCATGCTGACCGGCCGGGCGCTGGTGCCTGGCCTGCGGCCTCCGCTTCGTGTGGCGCTGCCCGGGCTGCCGGCGGAGCTGCGGATACTGCTTGACGCTGCCCTCGATGAGGACCCGGCTCAGCGTCCCGCTGCGGCGAAGTTTGCCGCGGAGGTTTTCCGGGCCTGGCCGGCCGAACCAATCGATCTCCTGGCAGCGGTGCATCCCAGCGTGCGTCCTGAACTGCGGACCCGCCGGAGCGTCCTGGCGCAGGGGAAGGAACCCGGAAGGCGCCTTCGGCTGCGGAAACGGCGTAGAAGCAGGACGCCGCCATGGGAGGAAACGGGCCGGCCCCAGCGTCGGAGCCGGTTGCCGGGGTGGAACCCGGTTCGGGGGAGCGGAGCCTACGGATCTGCGGCACCGGCACCACGGGCACCGGCACCACCGGCGCCACGGGCACCGGCACCACCGGCACGGGCGGAGCTGGAGCCCAAGCGCCGCTCCGGGCGGCGGCCTGCCCGGAATCCGGTCTGGCTTGGCGCGGCGTCTGTCCTCGTGGCTTTGACGGCAGGTCTTGGCGGGGTCGCCGTCCTGGCGCCGGAAGTGCTCCGCCCCTCGGACGAGGCACCGATACCGGCTTCCCGTGAGGCTTCCGGCGGCACCAATGCTCTCGAGGAGTCCGGTCCTGGTGCCTTGGAAGCGCCCAATCCCGCCGGTGACCCCAGTCCCGCCGGTGACCCCAGTCCCGCAGCTGAGACGGGGAGATCCGGCTCGCCGGCGGAGGCAGAACTGGCTGTGCTGGCCGGGGAGGATCCCGTGGCGGCAGTGCGGATGCTCTCCGCACTCCGCGCCCGGGCCTACGCGGAAGGCGATCCGGCGTTTCTTTCCTGGGTCAACCAGCCGGACTCTGCCGCGGCAGCGGCCGACCTCGCCGGCGTGGAACTGCTCCACAGCCAGGGCGAGCGGCTTGCGGGACTGGAGGTCGAGGTGGTCCAGGCGAAGCGGCTTGGCGGCTTCCTCATTGGCGCGGATCCGGGGGAGCAGGTGGCGGTCACCACCGAGAATTCGGCGTACGTCCAGATGGGGGCAGACGGCGTCCCGACGGCAGCCCCGGGAACGGCCGGACGGCAGGAACTTGTCCTCGAACTGGTGCGGACTGATGAGGGGTGGAGGATTGCAAGGGTGCTTCCTGCCGCGGCGGGGCTTGAACCTGGCGGGGGTGCACAAAGATAGGATCGGGAGTATGAGTTCAACTCCTTACCTCCGCTATCCCGACCTCCACGGCGACCGCGTTGCGTTTGTGGCTGAGGATGACGTTTGGGTTGCCCCGCTTTCCGGCGGCCGGGCCTGGCGTGTTTCCTCCCTGCAGCTGCCGGCCCGGAACCCGAAGTTCTCCCCTGACGGGTCACGGATTGCGTGGACGGTTGTACAGGGCGGTGCCCCGGAAGTGGTCACCGCCGATACCGAGGGAGGAGATTTCCGCCAGCTGACGTTCTGGGGCAACCAGAACACACGGGTGCGCGGCTTCAGTCCCGCCGGGAAAGTCATTGCCACCAGCCCGTTTGAATTTGAGGATTTCCGGCTGCGGTGGGCTTATGAGGTGCCGCTGGACGGCTCCTCGCCCGTACGCCTGCCTTACGGTCCGCTCGACACTCTCGCCGAGGGGCCGGCGCTGGGCGATGAACGCCCCCTGGTCATCGGCTCGGTTCTTAGCCGCGAGCCGGCCCGCTGGAAGCGCTACCGTGGCGGAACAGCCGGAAAGCTCTGGATAGACGCTGACGGGAACGGCGAGTTCACCCGCCTGGTGCCTGAACTGGACGGTAACTTGGCGTATCCGATGTGGGTGCAGGGCCGGATCGCCTTCTTCTCCGACCATGAGGGCTACGGCAACATCTATTCGGTCACGCCCCAGGGCACCGGTCTGCGCCGGCACACGGACTTCCAGGATTTCTATGTGCGGCATCCATCCAGCGACGGGACCCGCATCATCTTCGAATCCGCCGGGGAACTGTGGCTGATGGAGGACTTAGACTCCGAACCAGCAAAACTGAATATCCGCCTGGGTTCTGCGGGCACCGGACGCCGGCCCTACCCGCTCAACGCCGCACGCCACCTCAAGGCGGCCATGCCCGACACCGAAGGCAAGTCCAGTGTTGTCGAAAGCCACGGAACTCTTCACTGGCTGACGCACAAGGACGGTCCCTCACGCGTCATCGAAGCAACTGCGGGCGTTCGTGCGCGTCTGGGCCGCCCGCTGCCCGGGGGACGGGCTGTCTTTGTGGCCGATCCTGGAAACGAAGAAGCCTTGTTCATCAAGGACGTTTTCGCCTCCCTGCCGTCCGGCCACCAGGTCTCAGCGCCGGCTGCGCCTCCTGTACCTGCCGCCGCACCCGAGCAGCCGGTGCTGCCAAGGCCTGTGTCCGCGGCTGGCCGCACGCTGGGCAAGCCGGTGGTCGAAACCGCGGGCCCGGAAGTCCGCCAGACGGCTGTACATGACACCGGCGCTGATTCCGCCGACGGCGCCGGTGCGTCCGAAGCCGTACTGGTGTCGCAGGACACCGCTATGGAGACCGGTGTATCCCGGATCGCCTTCGAGGTTCCCACCCGCACCGCCGAACTGCTTCCGAGTCCGGACGGGAAACTGGTGGCCGTTGCAACCGAGAAGGGGCAGGTCCACCTGCTGGATGTGGACACCCGTGAGCTCGTCCTCATCGCGGACGAGGGGCACGGCGCCGTCGAAGAGCTTGCTTTCAGCCCGGACTCGCGCTGGCTGGCATGGGTCGAGCCCGTTGTGGGCGAAGGTGCCCGCTCCCGGATCCGGCTCCGGGAAACGGCCGGCTCCGCGCCGGAGACCCAGGACGTGACCGACGGACGGTTCCATGACCACAGTCCTTCCTTCACCCCGGACGGCCGCTTCCTGGCCTTCCTCTCCGAGCGCAGCTTTGACCCGGTCTACGACACCCATGGCTTCGACCTTGGTTTCCCCACCTCAACCAAGCCCTTTATGGTGGCGCTGGCAGCGGCCACTCCCTCTCCGTTCGGACCGGCTGCCCATGTCGTGGAGCAGCCGAAACCGGTCGACAGTGCCGTGGAATCCGATGATCCTGAGGGCGCAGACCGCGAATCAACGGAGGTCCGGGTAGACCGGGAACGCCTGGCAGAGCGCCTTATTGCCGTACCGGTTCCGCAGGGACGCTACTCCAAGCTGCGGGCGGCAGACGGCGCCCTGCTGTGGCTCGCCGAGGACGTCTATGGCGTGACGGGTGATGGCCGGGCGAGCTCCGGCGACCGGACTCCGGGCAAACGGCTTGAGCGTTTTGATCTGGTTAAGAAGGAAGTGTCCGTGCTGGTGCCGGCACTCGGGGACTTTGAACTCAGTGGGGATGGCAGCACCGTGCTGCTGCAGCATGAGCACCGGCTGCGTGCTGTTCCCGCCACCACGCGCGCCGACGAGGACTCCGCCGAGAGCACCGACGTCGACCTGTCGCGCATCCGGGTCCTTTTGGAACCGGTGAAGGTCTGGGGGCAGGCCTTCGATGAGGCCTGGCGGCTGCAGCGCGACTTCTTCTGGACTCCTGACATGGGTGGCCTGGACTGGGACGGGGTGCATGCGCGCTACCGGCCGCTGGTGGAGAACCTTGGTTCCCATGACGACCTGGTGGACCTGCTCTGGGAACTGCACGGGGAACTGGGCACCTCGCATGCCTACGTCACTCCGGCATCCGTTGCCGAGGCCGGCGCCGGTGCGCAGGGGTTCCTGGGGGCCGATCTGCGGCCGGGCCCTGGAGGATGGGAAGTCGTGCGGATCCTGGACCCTGAGTCCTCGGATCCCCAGGCCATCTCGCCGCTCAGCGCACCGGGAGCAGACGTCCGGCCGGGGGACATTATTGCGGCTGTCGACGGACTGCCGGTACCGGCAGACAAGGGGCCTGCTGCACTCCTGGTGGGAGCGGCCGGCCGGGTTGTGGAACTGACGGTACTCCGGCCGGAGGAGGGTTCAGCCCCCGGTCAGCGCCGCATCGCGGTGATCCCGCTGCGCAGTGAGGAGCGTTTGCGCTATCAGAACTGGGTCAACGGGAACCGCAGGGCGGTCCGCAGCGCCTCGGAGGGCAGGTTCGGGTACCTCCACATTCCGGACATGGTCGCCAGCGGATGGGCCCAGCTGCACCGCGACCTGGACAGCGAAGCGGCAAAGGACGCGCTGATCATCGACGTCCGGCACAACCGGGGCGGACACACCTCGCAGCTGGTGGCGGAACTGATCGGCCGCAAGGTCACGGCCTGGAGCCTTCCGCGAGGCGAGCAGCCCGGCACTTATCCGGCCCAGTCGCCGCGCGGTCCCGTCGTTCTCCTGACGGACGAATTCGCCGGATCCGACGGCGATATTGTGACCCAGGTTGCGAAGCTGCGCGGGATCGGCCCGGTCATTGGCACCCGGACGTGGGGCGGCGTCGTCGGGATCGACGGCCGCTTTGCGCTGGCGGACGGCACCGGAGTGACGCAGCCGCGTTACGCCTACTGGTTCACCGGCGGAATTGGCTTTGGTGTGGAGAACCGCGGCGTAGAGCCGGACATCGAAGTTCCCTACCCGCCGCATGCCTATGCCGCGGGGGAGGACCCGCAGCTCGAACACGGCGTGGGAATCCTCAAGGAGATGCTTTCCGAGCTCCCGACGGATCAGCCGCCGGCGCGGGAGGGCTATCCCAGCCTCCGCCCGGCCCCGCTGCCGCCGCGTCCGCAGGACACGGCAGCGAAATCCTAGCCCGGCTTTCCGCATGGCAGAGGACCCCTTCCCTGACGGGGAGGGGTCCTCTGACAGTTGCGGCAGGCGGGGACGCTAGGACTCCAGCGATGCCTCCATGGTGATGCTGATGCCGGCCAGCGCCTGGGATACCGGGCAGCCCGTCTTGGCGGAGTCCGCAAGGTCGGCGAATTCTTCCGCCGTCAGCCCGGGAACCACCGCGGAGACCCGCAGATGGCTGCCGGTGATGCCGGTTCCCGGCACGAAGGTGACTTCTGCAGAGGTTTCAATCCGGTCGGCGGTTTTGCCGGCGTCGGCCAGCGCAAGGCTGAAGGCCATGGAGAAGCAGGCGGAGTGCGCGGCGGCGATGAGCTCTTCCGGGCTGGTGCGGCCCTCGGCTTCCTCCGCCCGCGCTTTCCAGGTGACGTCGTAGGTGCCCAGATGGGACGAATCGAGGGTGACTTCACCCTTGCCGTGGAGAAGATCGCCGTGCCAGACGGTGTGGGCTGCGCGGACAGTAGCCATGGATGCTCCTAATTCGGGATGGGCTCGGGGCGGTGTCCCGGCCGCTGCCGCCCATCCTTGCAGGTCATCCGTGCAGGAACCAGACCCCGCGCAGCTTGGGCGCGCATCGGGAGGGATGGCTTAAAAAGAGTTCCTCCCCTCCAAAGCGGAGGGGAGGAACCCGGAAATTACTGCCAAGGCAATGAAGAGATGGCAGTTACCACATGGTGGCCACAGCGATGTTCACCACGGCGAGGATGCCAACGCCGTTGGCCAGGGTGCGCGAAACGGGCTGGTCCTTCTTGTACTTGCGCTGGCCGATGAACGCCAGAACCGTGACGACCACCGTGATGGTGAGCTTAACGGCGATTTTGGCGTAGTTGATGTCGCCGTCTCCCATCTCGTTCATTCCAACGAGAAGGATGCCGGTGAGCAGCTGCAGCAGCGCAGCGTGGAACTGGCCGGGCATCACGGTCGGGTTCTTGATCCGGGAAATCCAGATGCCCACGATCATGGCGGCGCCGAGGATGTGCAGGAAGACAAGGAAATTGTGAAGGAAGTCCATGGTCTCGATCTTACCGACACTGTGTCAGCGGAACGCAATTCTCTGCATAACACTTCTACAACGGGTAGAAAAGAGGCGGCTTAACGACGACGGCGGGCGGCCCCGAAAGGGAACCGCCCGCCGTCGTTCGCTGGCTTAGAGGCCCAGGTCTGCCTCGAAGTTGCCTTCTTCCAGCCGTGCCCGCAGGGTCTGCAGGAAGCGGCCGGCGTCGGCACCGTCCACCAGGCGGTGGTCGTACGTGAGGGAGAGGTACATCATCGAGCGGATGGCAATGGTGTCATTGCCGTCCGCATCGGTGCGGACCACCGGACGCTTGACAATCGCGCCCGTGCCCAGGATGCCGACCTGGGGCTGGTTGATAATCGGCGTGTCAAAGAGGGCTCCGACGCTGCCGATGTTGGTGATGGTGAACGTGCCGCCGGACAGTTCGTCCGGACCGATCTTGTTGTTGCGGGTGCGTGCCCCGACGTCGGCGATGCGCTTGGCCAGGCCGGCGATGTTCAGGTCCCCGGCGTCGTTGATGACCGGAACCAGCAGACCCTTATCGGTATCCACCGCGATCGCCAGGTGCTCGGCGTCGTGGTAGGTGATCTCCTGCTTCTCGGCATCGTAGGCGGCGTTGAGGACCGGGTGCTGCTTCAGTGCCTCAACGACAGCCTTGGCGATGAACGGCAGGAAGGTCAGGTTGGCACCGTTCTGGGCCTTGAACCCGGCCTTGGCCTGCTGGCGCAGAGCGGCGATGCGGGTCATGTCCACTTCGTGGACCTGGGTCAGCTGTGCCGACGTATCCAGGGACTCGACCATCCGGCGGGCGATGGTCTGCCGGATCCGGGGAGCCTTGACCGTGGTGCCGCGCAGCTTGGCGCTTTCTTCGCTGATCTTGGCGGCCGGGGCCGGCTTTCCGGAGGTGGCAGCGGCGGGAGCAGCCTGGGCTTCAGCCTTCTTGGCCTCAGCAGCAGCCAGGACGTCCTGCTTGCGGATGCGTCCGGCAACGCCGCTGCCCTTGACGGCGGCGAGGTCGATGCCGTGCTCGTTGGCCAGCTTGCGGACCAGCGGCGTGACGTAGGTGCCTTCGGAGCCTGCGGACTCTTCCTTCGCAGCTTCCTGCTTGGGCGCTTCCTTCGGAGCGGCCTTGGGGGCCTCTTCCTTGGCAGCTGCCTGCTTCGGCTCGGCGACCGGCTCTTCGCGTTCCGTCGACGGCGCGGCAGCAACCGGCTCGGCTTCCTTCGGTTCTGCCTTCGCCGGCGCGGCGGAGCCGGAACCGATGACAGCCAGAACGGAGCCGACCTCAGCGGTATCGTCTTCGTTCACCCGGATTTCCAGCAGCTTGCCGGCGACGGGGGAGGGGATCTCGGTATCTACCTTGTCGGTGGAGACCTCGAGCAGCGGCTCGTCCACGGCAACATCGTCGCCGACAGCCTTCAGCCACCGGGTAACGGTGCCTTCGGTGACGCTCTCGCCGAGGGCGGGCAGGGTGACCTCGGTGCTGTCGCCGGAGCCGGATCCGGTATCGGACGAACCGGAATCCTGTGCTGCCGGGGCGGCCTCTTCTGCGGGAGCTTCCGGGGCCGGAGCTTCTTCCTTGGCCGGCTCTTCCGCTGCCGGGGCATCGGAGGAGGAGGCCGAAGAGCCGGAACCGTCGCCGATGCGGACGAGTGCCTCGCCGACCTCGGCGGTCTCGTCTTCAGCGACGAGGATTTCCTCGATGACGCCGGCTACGGGGGAGGGGATCTCGGTGTCGACCTTGTCGGTGGAAACTTCGAGCAGGGGCTCGTCTACGGCGACGGTATCGCCCACCTGCTTCAGCCAGCGGGTAACGGTGCCTTCGGTGACGCTCTCACCAAGCGCGGGTAAGTTCACGGTTTCAGACATATTGTCCCCGTTTCTCCTTGTTAGTTCTTTGACCAGCCGTGCCGCTGGTGCTGGTTGGTTTGAGCCTAGTGCACCCGGCGGCAATGCTGCCGGGTGCACCAGGGAATACTTGCTTTGTGTCAGCCGTGCAGCGGCTTGCCGGCCAGGGCCATGGCAGCCTCGCCGAGGGCTTCGTTCTGGGTGGGGTGGGCGTGGAGCAGGCCGGCCAGATCCTCCGGGTACGCTTCCCAGTTCACGATCAGCTGTGCTTCACCGATCTGCTCGCCGATGCGGCCGCCGATCATGTGGACACCGATGATGGGGCCGTCCTTCTCCCGGACCATCTTGATCAGGCCGGAGCTGCCCAGGATGGAGGTCTTGCCGTTGCCGGCCAGGTTGTATTCCTGGACCTGCACGTTCTCGGCGCCGAGCTTTTCCTTGGCCTTGGCCTCGGTGAGACCCACGGAAGCGATTTCCGGCTCGCAGTAGGTGACCTTCGGGATGTTGACGTCTTCGACGACAACGGGCTTCAGGCCGGCGATTTCCTCGGCTACGAAGATGCCCTGCTGGAAACCGCGGTGTGCCAGCTGCAGGCCGGGAACAATGTCGCCGACGGCGTAGACGTTGCCCACGCCGGTGTGCAGGCGGTCGTTGGTGATAACGAAGCCGCGGTCCATGGTGAGGCCGGCCTCTTCATAGCCCAGGTTGGCGGTGACGGGACCGCGGCCGACGGCGACCAGAAGCAGATCCGCTTCGAAGGTCTTGCCGTCCACGAGGGTGACTTTGACGCCGTCGTCGTTCTGCTCGACCTTGTCGAAGAAGGTGCCGGTGTTGAACTTGATGCCGCGCTTCTTGTAGGCGCGCTCCAGGTTCTTGATGATGGCCGCGTCTTCGTTGGGGACCAGGGAGGGAAGGCCCTCGATGATGGTGACGTCCACGCCGAAGGAGTTCCAGACCGAGGCAAATTCGACGCCGATGACGCCGCCGCCGAGGATGATGGCGCTCTTGGGGACGTAGTCCAGGTTCAGCGCCTGGTCCGACGTCAGTACGCGGCCGCCGATTTCCAGGCCCGGCAGTGAGCGGGAGTAGGAGCCGGTGGCGAGGATGATGTTGGAACCCGTGTAGGTTTCGCCGTTCACCTCGATGGTCTTTTCACTCGTGAGACGGCCTTCGCCCTCGATCACGGTGACGCCCTTGGACTTGATCAGGCCCTGCAGGCCGCGGAACTTGCCGGCAATGATGTTGTCCTTGTAGGAGTTCACTGCATTCATGTCCACGGAGTCGAACGTGGCCTTGATCCCGTACTTCTCCGCCGTCTTTGCATTTTCGGCGATTTCCGCCGAATGCAGCAGGGCCTTGGTCGGGATACAGCCGTTATGCAGGCAGGTGCCGCCGAGCTTTCCCTTCTCAATGAGGCCAACGGAGAAACCCAGTTCCACGGACCGGAGTGCCGCGGCGTATCCGCCGCTGCCTCCTCCGAGGATCAGGATGTCGAATTCTTGCGCAGTTGCCTTATCGGCCACGTGGACGCTCCCTCGCGTAATCGGTTGACGCACTCAGGGCGCGTCGGTTAGTGATTTGGGCGGTTGTGATCAGGTCTCACACTATCTCCCCCTTTGTTCCTCAGCCACTCAGCTACGGCGGCGGAATAAGGATTGTAAGGAGAAACACGCGCAACAATTGTCTAATGAGTTGCGCAGGTTACAGCTATGGGTGTTATACCGAACGCGATATAACGTCTTCGGCGTAGGCAACCAGTGTGCGGACCGCGACGCCGGTGCCTTCCTTGGGCGTATAACCGTACGGTGCCGCCTCGTTGAACGCGGGTCCGGCGATATCCAGGTGCGCCCAGGGGATCTTTACTCCGTCGACTTCGCCGACAAACTCACGGAGGAAGACGGCTGCGGTCATCATGCCGCCGAACCGTTCGCCGATGTTCGCGAGATCCGCGGTTTGTGAGTCCAGGCTCGCGCGCAGCTCCTCCGGGAGCGGCATGGGCCAGAACAGCTCACCGGCGCGGTCCGCGGCGGCTTTCACCGCGTCGCGGACGCCGTCTTCACCCATGACCGCGGAGACGCGGTTGCCCAGGGCGACCATCTGGGCTCCGGTGAGGGTGGCGACGTCGATCAGGACGTCCGGTGCTTCCTCGCTGGCGGCAACCAGGCCATCGGCCATGACCAGCCGGCCTTCGGCATCGGTGTTGAGGACCTCCACGGTGCGCCCGCCGTAAGTGGTCAGGACGTCGGAGGGGCGCTGCGCGGTCCCTGAAGGCATATTTTCGGCCAGGCAGAGCCAGGCGGTCACCTTGACGGGCAGCCCCAGTTCAGCCACGGCCAGCAGGGCGTTCAGTACGACGGCGGCGCCGCCCATGTCGGATTTCATGGCCTGCATGCCCGCGGCGGGCTTCAGGGAGATTCCGCCGGTATCAAAGGTGATTCCCTTGCCCACCAGGGCCAGCTTCGCCTTCGGACGGGCGGGGGCGTATTCGACTTTGACCAGGCGGGGCGGACGGGCGGAACCCTTGCCGACGCCGAGGATTCCGCCAAAGCCTTCACGTTCCAGTTTCTTCTCGTCCCACACCGTCACCTTGACCGGCAGCGACCGGGCCGCTTCACGGGCAGCCGCGGCGAAGCTCTCCGGGTAGAGGTGGCTGGGTGGCTGATTGACCAGGGAGCGGGTGGCGTTGACGGCCCGGCCCAGGATGCGGGCCCGTTCAACAGCGGGTTTCAGGGCTGCATCACCCGCGGCAGCGGTAACCACGGTAACCGCGGACACCGGGGCGGGGACCTTGGAACCCTTCGCGCTGCGGTACTCCGTAAAGCTATAGGCGCCAAGCAGGGCGCCTTCTGCGACAGCCGCTGCATCGTCGACGGTCGCAGCGGGGAGCGCGAGGGCCACGCTCGAGGTTCCGGCGAGCTGGCGGACGGCGGAGCCCGCGGCCCGGCGGAGGGTTTCGGTGCTCAGGGATTCGCCGGCGGAAACCGGTCCAAGTCCGGCCAGTACCAGCATCTGGGCATCATGCTCCGGAAGGCCGGGGATCCGGATCACCTGGTCCGGGGCGCCGGTGACCCCCAGAAGGGAAAAGGAACCGGCGAGGGCGGAGGAAGCCTTCTGTGAGAGCGGGCTGTCGACGAGCACGGGGCCATCCGGACTTTGCCCGACCCCCACTACCAGGGCCTGCGCTGCTACCTTGCGCGCATCCCGGGAAACCACCTGCAGGTCCGGCTCACTGGCTTTGCTCACGAAGCTTCATCCTCACGTCTTATATCTGTTTGGTAATGCTCTGCTGTACCGATCGTAGTCTCTCCGGGCCGGGACCGCCGGGACGCCGCCCGGTGGTCCGGAATGAATCGGGTCCCTGCTGGCGTTTACCCTGTAGTAAGGGATTGACAACACCGCGCTTGTTTTAGACAGCGCCGCCCGCCGACCAAACGGGACGAGTTGCAGGAAGGTAAGAACATGCTTGATCCGCTGACCCTGTTTAACCTGAACCCGGAACTGGCCGATTCCGCTGACCTGCGGGGACTTCGGCTGATCGCCGGGTTTACCGGTTTCGGCGAGGCAGGCCACGTCGTCACCCAGGTGCGTGACGAACTGTTCGAGAACCTCGAGCACGAGCTGGTGGCGACGTTTGACGCCGACCAGCTCATTGATTACCGGGCCCGCCGCCCGCAGCTGACTTTCGTGGAAGACCATTTCACCGGATACGAGCCTCCACGGATCGAGCTGCACCGCTTCTATGACGGACTGGGGGAGCCTTTCCTTTTCCTCACCGGATTTGAACCGGACTTCCAATGGGAACGGTTCACGGCAGCTGTTCTGCGGATCGTGGAGACCCTGGAGGTTTCGCTGGTGGCCTGGGTGCACTCCGTTCCGATGCCGGTGCCGCACACCCGGCCGATCGGCGTCACCGCCCACGGCAACCGGCCGGACCTGATCGAGGGAATCAGCTCCTGGAAGCCGACCGCCCAGATCCAGGCCGCCGTCGGGCATCTGCTGGAGCTTCGGCTCTCCGAGGCCGGAGTCGACGTCATTGGCCACGTGGTCCATGTGCCCCACTACCTCTCCGACGCCGAGTTTCCGCCCGCTGCCGTCGCGGCGCTTGAATATCTTGGGGCGGCCGCAAATCTCGTCCTGCCCACTGACCGGCTCCGGGAGTCCGGCCGCGAGGTTGAAAAGCAGATCGCCGAACAGGTCGAAGCCTCCGCGGAGGTCCGTGGCGTCGTCGCCACCCTGGAAAGCCGGTACGACGAGTTCACCGGCAGCACGTCCCGGCGTTCACTGCTGGTCAAGGACAATGATGAGCTTCCCGACGCCGAAGAGCTCGGTGCCGCAGTGGAGGCGTACCTCGCCAGCCCCCAGGCTGAGGAAGAGACAGAGGCGCTGCTGGATGCGCTGGGCCAGGATTCCGCGGAGGAGCCCGATCCGCAGCAGGTAAAGAAGGACGAGGACACCGTTGAACCGAATGGCCCCACTGCGCTTCCCGGCAGGGACGAAGATCCCGGACGTTCCGGGGGAGCGGGGTCGCCCCCGGCCGGGTAGCCCGCGCAACGCTGCGGGGAGGGCAGTATGAAGCACAAGGGGGCCTGGCTGGTATGGGGTGCCGGTGTTTTCGCGTACATGGTGGCCGTCACCCAGCGCACCACGTTTGGTGTCGCAGGGGTGGAGGCCACTGAGCGGTTCTCCGCAACCGCATCGGTGCTGTCAGTTTTCACGGTCGTACAGCTGCTGGTCTATGCAGGACTGCAGATTCCAGTCGGCATGCTGGTGGACCGCTTTGGTCCGCGGCTGCTGATTGCAGCTGGGGCTGCACTGATGTGTGCCGGCCAGTTCCAACTGGCGGTGGCGGACTCCGTCGCCGGCGGAATTGCCGGCCGCTCACTGGTCGGGGCCGGAGATGCATTGACCTTTATCTCGGTGCTCCGGCTGCTGCCGGCCTGGTTCCCCGCAGCGAGAGTTCCCATTCTGACGCAGTGGACCGGAATTATCGGGCAGCTCGGGCAGATCGCCAGCGCCATTCCCTTCGCCTTCGTGCTGCGCAGTTTTGGCTGGAACACCGCTTTCGTCAGCGCCGCGGCGCTCTCGGTGCTGGCCCTGGTCCTTGCGGCCGCACTGATCCGCAATTATCCCGGCAGCTCCCGGCCACCCGCTGCCGCCGCCCAGGAAAGCGGTTCCTCGCTCGCCGCAGCCTGGCGGCATCCCGGCACCCGGCTGGGCCTCTGGACACACTTCACCATTCAGTTCCCCGGCACGGTCTTCGTGCTGATGTGGGGCTATCCCTACCTGGTCAGCGGCGAAGAGGTTTCTCCGGCCACCGCCTCGATCCTCATGACACTGTTTGTTGCCGTCGCAATTCTCTGCGGACCGTGGCTGGGCACCTGGGTAGGCCGGCACCCGATGCGCCGGTCCACCATGGTCCTGCTAATCGCCGGGGCCATGGCCGCGGCCTGGCTGGCCGTGATGCTCTGGCCGGGGCCGGCGCCGGTCTGGCTGCTGGCGGTGCTGGTGGCAATGCTCGCCGTTGGCGGGCCGGGATCCATGATCGGGTTCGATTTCGCCCGGACCTTCAATCCCAGCAGCCGGCTTGGAACGGCAACGGGAATCGTGAACATCGGCGGGTTCCTGGCGTCCCTGATAGCGATGTACCTGATCGGCCTGGTGCTGGATCTGCTCTATTCGGGTGGATTCTCCAACGGTGACCTGTACAGCCTTACGTCCTTCCGGATAGCCCTTGCGGTCCAGTTCGCCGTGATGGGCCTGGGCATCGGCGGGATCCTGCGCAGCCGCAGGATCGTTCGTGCCCGGATGGCCGGTGAAGGGCTGCGGCTGCCGCCGCTTCGGGAAGCTCTTGCACGCGAACGACGGCGCCGCCGGGATGAACGCCAAGGCCGGGGCGGCACGGGACAGCAGACACATACCGGGGAGTAGTCCTCCACACCCTGGTCCGCGGTCTCAGGGCCGCATCCGTGTCCACAGCCGCGGCGGCCCGCCGCCCGCTTTTGTCATCCGGCGGGCAGGCTGGCCGGATGAACGAATCCCACAGCCCCGGCAACCCCTTGGCAGGCACAGCGCCAGATCACGCGGCAGGCACGCCGGCTGCTCCTGCTCCGGATGATGCGCCAGACCGTACCGGCACCCACCCGGCTCCCGGCTGTCCTGAGCCCGACAATGTTCCTGGCAGGCCCCGCGGGTCAGACGCGGAGCCTGCGGCCTTCGAACAGGGCGGGGGCAATGCCGGATTGAGCGCCGGATCACCGCAGGACATCCTGGCATTCGTGCCGCACTGCCTCGGCTTCGTGCCGGAGGAATCGCTGGTCCTCATGACGCTCCACGGCCGCAGGCTCGGGGCCACGCTGCGGCTGGACCTCCCCGGCCGCAGCAGCGGTTCCCGCGAGGAGGAGGGTGGGCAGCGGGCGGAGGAGGGCTTCGAAGCAGACTACTCCGCCCGGATCTGCAGCCTCCTGAGCGGCGACGTCCAGGCCGACGGAGTGCTCATGGTCATCTACACGCAGGAGCCCTGGGCCGCCGGATGCCCTCCGCCGCGCAGCGGATTGGTAAACCGCCTCAGGCAGGGCCTGGCAGGGCAGGGTCTGGAGCTGCGCGATGGCTGGCTCTCCGGAAACGGGCACTGGCGGGATTTCTTCTGCTCGTCCCATGAATGCTGTCCCTGGCCGGGTTTCCCCCTTGAGGAGATCGCGGGGAGCAGGCTCAACGCTGAACTCGTCTTCCGGGGAAGCGCCTACTCGTCATCGCTGCAGGCTGCTGTGGAGCTGGCCGGTGCAGGCCTGCCCGGCAGCAGCCCGCCCGATCCCGCTACAGCCCGGAGCCAGGCGGCCAGCCGGCGGCGTCTAGCCGGCAGATGGACGCAGCCCGGGCATTTCATCCGGACGCTGGAGGCCTGGAACGACTGTCTTAAGGGGCACCGCAGCCCCCGGGACGACGGCCTGCTCCTGGCGAGCCTGGAATCCAAACCCATCAGGGATGCCGTGCTGGTACTGGCTGCGATAGACCTGCCCGCGGCCGTAGCTGGTTCCCGGTATTGGCTTGGTGCCGAAGGGCAGGCTGCACGCGGGGAAGATGCGGGAGAGGAAGGCCCAGACGGGGAAGGTCCGGGCCAGCCGCGGGACGGGTCTTTGGAAGCCGGCACGGTCTTCCGCAGCATGCTGATCGGGCGGGGGAGCCGAGTTCCCGACTGGGACAGTATGGACCGCGCGCATGAGGCCCTCACCTCCCTGCTGCAATCCGCGTCCGGCGAATCGGCCGCTGCGGTGCTGACGCTGCTCGGCTGGCTGGAATGGGCCCGCGGGCGAAGTTCCCGGGCAAGTCTCTGCTTTTCCGGAGCGCTGCGGGTCACTCCGGGCTACCGGCTGGCCCAGCTGCTTCAGGCCCTCCTGATGAGGGGAGAACTGCCCGAATGGTCACTGTCTCCGCAGACGGCGTGGCGGGGCGGTGGTGCAGGCTAGGAGGAAGGCAGGATCCGCGCGTTGGGCGGAGGGCTGAGGCCCGCAGACACGGTGTCCTCCAGCCGGGGCATTGTGCTGGTGGTTGACCGAAAACATGCGACAATGGGAACCGAGACCCGGTTGGGTTCGTGTATCAAGTGTCGTTCCGCACCTTCCGTTGACAAAACAGAGGGAATAAGGAACCGGGCGCGGTGCGTTTTCATAGAAAGCACCCCGCGCACCGACCATTTGGTTTTTAGCACGGACTTGACAGGGTCATAGTGGTGTTGCCCCCATGGTGGCGCCGCAGCCCGCCGTATTGAAAGGTTTTCTGTGTCCGCGAGAAAGACAACTGCTGTCAAAGAGACTGACACTGTGACTGCCGCACCCGAGGTTGCCGAGGCGGCCTCTGCCGCAGGCACCAAGACGGCCGCCAAACCAGCCCGCAAGCCGGCCACCCGCAAGGCCCCGGCCAAGTCCGCTGCCGCCAAGACCGCGGCAGCGAAGAAGGCAGCCGAGGACGCCGACGCGCAGTCTGATGAGGTTGAGGTTGATCCCGCCGATGTGGACACCGACGCGGCTGATGCCCCTGAGGCTGCGCCCACCGGATCCGGATTCGTCTACTCCGACGCTGACGACGACGACGCTCCCGCCCAGCAGGTGGTGTCCGCCGGCGCCACGGCAGACCCCGTTAAGGACTACCTGAAGCAGATCGGCAAGGTTGCACTGCTTAATGCAGAGCAGGAAGTCGATCTGGCACTGCGTATCGAGGCAGGCCTGTACGCCGAAGAGAAGATCGCAGCGGATCCGGACATGGATCCCAAGCTGAAGCGGGATCTTCAGCAGATCATCCACGACGGCAAGCGCGCCAAGAACCACCTGCTTGAAGCAAACCTGCGGCTCGTCGTTTCCCTGGCCAAGCGCTACACCGGCCGCGGCATGCTGTTCCTGGACCTGATCCAGGAAGGCAACCTGGGCCTGATCCGCGCCGTTGAGAAGTTCGACTACACCAAGGGCTTCAAGTTCTCCACCTACGCCACCTGGTGGATCCGGCAGGCGATCACCCGTGCCATGGCTGACCAGGCACGTACGATCCGTATTCCGGTGCACATGGTCGAGGTCATCAACAAGCTTGCCCGCGTGCAGCGCCAGATGCTGCAGGACCTTGGCCGCGAACCGGCTCCCGAGGAGCTGGCCCTGGAACTGGATATGACCCCTGAAAAGGTCGTCGAGGTTCAGAAGTACGGCCGTGAGCCGATTTCGCTGCACACCCCGCTTGGCGAGGACGGTGACTCGGAGTTCGGTGACCTGATCGAAGACTCCGAAGCCGTGGTGCCGGCTGATGCAGTGAGCTTTACGCTGCTGCAGGAACAGCTGCACTCCGTGCTGGACACGCTGTCCGAACGTGAAGCCGGTGTTGTGGCCATGCGTTTCGGCCTCACCGACGGCCAGCCCAAGACGCTGGATGAGATCGGCAAGGTTTACGGCGTAACCCGCGAGCGTATCCGCCAGATCGAATCCAAGACCATGTCGAAGCTGCGCCACCCGTCGCGTTCACAGGTTCTGCGCGACTACCTGGACTAATCCAGGCCACAACCGCAATGCGGGGCAGCAGGATGCACCACAGCTAAGCACCACAGCTAAATAGACGGCCGCGAGGGTCTGAGAACGGTATTGCACCGGGCTCAGGCCCTCGCCCTTTGTCCGGACGCCCCCCCGGGCCCTGCTGGAAGTCCCAGGCTCACGGCATCGAAGTCAGGGCCACCACATGACGGTGCTGAGTCTGACTGGTGCTGAGCCTGAATGGTGCTGAGTCTGACTGGTGCTGCGCCTTACTGGTGTGGAGTCCTATTGGTGCTGCGTCTTACTGGCGAAGGATTCTCCTGAACCATTGAACCCCTCCCGGCTCTAATGTAACTTAGCTCACATATTCCTCTCAGTGATAAGGAATATCCACAATGTGGAAAGCCGACTTTGTGTACTCAATGGTGAGTGCCCGGCTGATGAGCTCAAAGGAGCATTCATTGGAAGAGAGAGTCGCAGAAGCTGGGAGTTCGAAGACCAGCCTCGGCCATCAGATTGAAGGCGCGTATCAGCGCATCGGCGTTACCGGGGCACACCGCCAGATCGTGGTGATGATTCTTCTGGGTGTGTTCTTCGATGCCCTGGAACAGAACGCTGTGGGAATCACCGGCCCCGTCCTGCGGGAGTCCTGGGGGCTGGGTGCGGGCGACATTGGGTTCCTGAACACCATGACCTTCACGGCCACAGCGCTCGGGCGCCTGGCAACCGGCCTGATCATGGATAAGTACGGCCGCCGGAACATGCTGATGATCAACCTGATTATCTTCGCCGGCGGATCGCTGTTGTGTGCCATAGCGCCGAACTACCCCGTTCTTGCTGCCGGCCGCTTCATTGTCGGGTTTGGCCTGGGCGGCGAAATTGCCGTCGCCGTGATCATGATGGCCGAGTTCTTCGCAGCAAAGCACCGCGGAACCGCCGTCGGCCTGATCAACGTGACCGCCGCGGGGCTTGGCAACATGCTGGCTCCAGCCTTCGGCATCCTCGTCTTTACTCTCTTCGACGGTCCCGATAAGTGGCGGTGGGTGTTCGGACTGCTCTTCATCCCAGCCCTCCTGGTGATGTTCTTCCGGCGGTATGTTCCGGAAACTCCCCGGTTCCTTGCCTCCCAGGGGCGGCTCGACGAAGCAAACCTCGTCATCACCCGGCTGGCGCGGAACAAACTTGCCGGTCGGATCGACGATCCGGATACCTACATCACCGCACTTCCGGGCCCTGCTGTCACCGAGTCCAAGGGACACTGGAAAGATGCACTGAGGGGGCGCCTGCTGAGGCGGACTGTGCTTATGTGCATCGCGGTGTGCATGTCTTATGCCGCTCAGATTTCCATGCTTACCCTCATGCCCACCATTCTGGTTTCCCGCGGCTATGAGGTGAACACCAGCCTCTGGTTCACCCTCATCATGCAGTCCGGGTCGCTTGTGGGTGCCTGCGCCGCAGCCTTCATGGCCAGCCGTCTTCCCCGCAAAAAGGTCCTTACCGGTGCGGCGGTTCTCGGTTGCGCAGCAGGGCTCTCCATGGCCTTCCTCGCATCAGACATCGTCTTCGTCGTTCTCTTCGGTGTCCTCTTTAACTTTGCGGTTATTATCCTCAACACGACAATCTGGCTGTTTGCCCCGGAGCTGTACCCAACCCGAACGCGTGGATTCGGTACGTCCATCATCCTGGCAGCCGGCTCACTCTCCGGCGGGCTGTTCCCCCTCATCTCCGGCATCATTTTTGATGCTGCCGGACTGATGGGTATGTTTACGGCCCTGGCGTGTCTGTTCATCGTTCTTGCCATCGTTGTCCAGTTCCCGCCTGAGACGTTCGGGCAGCCGCTGGAAGAGGACACTGATGAAGAAGAAGGAGCCATCTATGGGCACTAGGCCTGTCACCCCCGGTGGGGCCAAGGTGCTCCTGGTCAATCCGAACACGAATCAGGCGACGACGAACCTGATGGCAGGTATTGCCGCGGACATCCTTCGGCCCAGGGGATTAGAAGTGGTAGGCCTGACTGCCGCTGCCGGGCCGCAGATGATCCTCGATCCGGACTCCCTGGCAGAATCGGCACACCACGTGCAGGATGCTGTCTTCGGTTACCTGCAGGGTACTGACGCGCAGAATGTCAGGGCCGTGGTTGTCGCTGCCATTGGCGACCCTGGCAGGCAGGCACTGCAGGAAGCGCTGGAGATTCCGGTCATCGGAATCGGCCAGGCGTCCATCCTGTCAGCCTGCGGAGCAGGCCGCAGTTTTGGCATGGCCACCAGCACTCCGCTGCTGGCAGGCTCCCTGGCAGCTCTGGTGGAGGAACATGGCTGCGGCCAGTGGTTTACCGGCGTCAGGCTTACCGAATCAGCCCCCTTGGTCCTGGCCGCCGACCCCGAACGGCAGTTCCTTGAACTCGCAGAAGCAGTTCGGGAGGCCAGCCAGGACGACGGCGCGGAGTCGGTCATCATCGCCGGCGGACCGCTCAGCGAAACGGCACGCCGGCTGAGCCGGACCGGGATGGCCCGTATCGTCGAGCCGGTGCCGAGCGCCTGCGCGCAGGTTCTGCAGGACGTTGCTCCCGGCGCCGATGCGGCTCAGGGGTACCTCTCCCGGTAGTGAGCGCAAAGAACCGGGCAGAATGAATAGCCGGGTCGAACGGCCATCCGGGCAAAACGAAGGCCCCTCCCAAAGGAGGGGCCTTCGCCAAGTCTGGAAATGCCGGTGCGGAATTACTCTTCCGAAGCGCCGGCCTTCTGGTGCAGACGTGCGCTTTCATCCTGCCACTCGGACGTCAGGGGCCGAAGGTTGGCCTCTACCGCCCGGGCATGATGAGCGCAGAAGAGCAGTTCCCCACCGGAGGATTCGAGTACCGCACGAACGTATGCCTGTGCACCGCAGCGGTCACAGCGGTCCAGCGTATTGAGATGACGGGTAGCAACTGCTGCTGTCATGAGTGCCTCCTTAAGGGTGTTGATACTTCATATAACCACCTTTGCGCCAAAAGCCTTTCCAACAGGCCGCGGCTTTCGCTCTGCGCGTAGGAATCGGGATGCCGCACGCACCCGGCAGGGCGGGGTGACCGCGGGGAAACGGCGGGGCGGCTGAGTCGCTGGCAGCCGGAGTCACCGCCGGGCATTAACCTAGATAGAGGCCGGTTCCCGCCGGCTGCCCAGCCGCAAGGCTATCCGCCGTACAACAGGCCGCACCCCGGCCCGAGGAGTTCAGCACAAGTGGTTCCCCTGGATACTGAGTACAACGCCCGACACCTTTCCGTGCTCGAGGGCCTGGAAGCCGTGCGTAAGCGGCCCGGCATGTACATCGGCTCCACCGACTCCCGCGGGCTGATGCACTGCCTTTGGGAGATCATCGACAACTCCGTGGACGAGGCCCTGGCAGGCCACGGCCAGAGCATCCGGATCATCCTGCACGCGGACAACTCCGTGGAAATCCACGACGACGGCCGCGGCATCCCGGTGGACATCGAACCCAAGACCGGGCTCTCCGGCGTCGAGGTCGTGTTCACCAAGCTCCATGCCGGCGGCAAATTCGGCGGCGGCTCCTACGCCGCCTCCGGCGGCCTGCACGGCGTCGGCGCATCAGTGGTCAATGCCCTCTCTTCCCGGCTTGATGTCCAGGTGGACCGGGCAGGCAAGACGTATCAGATGACGTTCCGCCGCGGAGAGCCGGGAGTTTTCGCTGACACCGGCTCCAAGCCGTCCCCGGACGCGAAGTTCACGCCCTTCCTTGAGAGTTCCAAACTGGAAGTGGTCGGAAAGGCCAAGCGCGGAGTGACCGGCACCCGGATCCGGTACTGGGCCGACCGACAGATCTTTACCCCGGACGCTAAATTCTCCTACCCGGAGCTGGAGGCACGCGCCCGCCAGACGTCCTTCCTGGTGCCGGGCCTGCGTATTACCCTGCGCGACGAACGCCGGCTTCCCGGTACACCGGGTGCGGACGGTCCTGTCGAAGAGGTTTTCCACCACGACGGCGGCATCTCCGAGTTTGTCGACTTCCTCGCTGCGGATGCCCCGGTCACTGACATCTGGCGGCTGCACGGCACCGGCAAGTTCAAGGAATCGGTTCCGGTGCTCGACGAGCGCGGGCACAGCCAGATTACCGAACTGGAACGCGACTGTGAGGTGGACATTGCCCTGCGCTGGGGGATTGGCTACGAAACCAACGTGCGCAGCTTCGTCAACATCATCGCCACGCCGAAGGGCGGTACACACCAGGCCGGCTTCGAGCAGGCACTGCTCAAAACCTTCCGTAAGGTCATCGAGGCCAACGCACGCAAACTCAAGGCGGGCAGCGACAAGATCGAGAAGGACGACGTTTTTGCGGGCCTCACCGCAGTTCTCACCGTCCGGCTGGCCGAACCGCAGTTCGAGGGCCAGACCAAGGAGATCCTGGGTACCTCTGCCGTCCGGGCCATCGTGTCCAAAGTTGTTGAAAAGGAAATCACGGCCCGGCTGAATTCCACGGCCCGCGGAGACAAGGCCCAGGCAGCCCAGCTGCTGGAAAAAGTCGTCTCGGAAATGAAGTCCCGCATCTCCGCCCGCGTGCACAAGGAGACCCAGCGCCGCAAGAACGCGCTGGAGACTTCCTCCATGCCGGTCAAGCTGGCCGACTGCCGCATCGATGACCCGGAGCGTTCGGAACTGTTCATCGTGGAAGGTGACTCGGCGCTGGGTACAGCCAAGATGGCCCGCTCCTCGGATTACCAGGCGCTGCTGCCAATCCGCGGCAAGATCCTCAACGTGCAGAAGGCCTCCGTGGCGGACATGCTCTCCAACGCCGAATGCGCGGCCTTGATCCAGGTGGTCGGCGCGGGCTCGGGACGCAGTTTCCAGCTCGATGCGCGCCGCTACGGCAAGGTGATTTTCATGACCGACGCCGACGTCGACGGAGCCCACATCCGTACCCTGCTCCTCACGCTGTTTTTCCGGTACATGCGCCCGCTGGTTGAAGACGGCCGTGTTTATGCTGCTGTTCCGCCCCTGCACCGGGTAGAGGTCATCAACCATGGCTCAAAAGCCAACGAGATGGTCTACACCTACAGCGAGAAGGAGCTGCACCAGCTGCTTTCCCGGCTGGAGAAGGAAGGCAAGCGCTACAAGGAACCAATCCAGCGCTATAAGGGGCTGGGCGAAATGGACGCAGATCAGCTTGCCGAGACCACCATGGATCCGCGCCACCGTACGCTGCGCCGGATCCGTCTTAGCGAGGCAGCCGAAGCTAACCAGCACGTGGACGAAGCCACCTTCGAACTGCTCATGGGCAGCGATGTAGCTCCGCGCAAGGACTTCATCATTGCGGGGGCTGCCATGCTGGACCGGGACCGGATCGACGCCTAGGGGCTGGAGCCTGCCCCAGCGCAGATGTGAGCCTAGTGAATCAGGCCGGGTGCGAACAGGAGCACGGTAGGCACCGCCAGGAGCAGCACGGAGCACGCCCGGATGAGCAGGCTCGCCCATTGTGCGAGCGGCGGCTGCGGTGTGAGCAACCGGCTCAGCCGCCCGGCCATGCCCACGGTCTCCGTGCTGCCGCCGCCGGCGACCGCGGCGGTGCTGACTGCCGGGATGCTGGCGGGGGATTCAGCCCCGGATCCCGATCCCACGATGGCTACGGCCCGGATGAGGGTCTGGCGGTCCACCTTCTTCAGTGCTTCGTCGTCGGCCAGCATTTCGATCAGCTCGTTGACGGACCGCTGGGCCAGCTGGGATGTCGGCAGCCACGGAAGTGCGGCCCGCCAGGCGGCAAAGGCCCACAGCAGCAGGTGGTGGCGCTGGCTCAGGTGAGCCTTCTCATGCGTCATGACCGCGGACAACTCCGACTCGGTGAGGATGTCCATCAGCCCATCGGACAGCACTGTCACGGACTGCGCTCCACCCGGAAGGCAGTACGCCACCGGCGAGGGATGCTGGATGACCAGGGTTGCGGGTGCGTCCTGGGAAGGCGAGCTGAGCAGGTTGAGCATGTCCCGGTGGCGGCGCCGCGCGGTCTGGATGCGGTAAAACGTCAGCAGCAGCGTAAAGACCAGGTGGGCCGAGAGCAGCAGTGCTGCGCTGATGGCGAAAACATGGACCAGGCCGAGGGTCTCGGCCGGCCGGCGCTGGATCAGGATGTCCCAGAGGGCGGCGATGCCCTGCGCGAGATTTTCGCCTATGGGTTCAAGGCCCCACGTCAGCATCGCGCCGATCATTGACAGGCCGCCGGCAAGGGCGATTGCCTGCCACAGCATCATCGCCGTAAAGGGGGAGCGCGCCGGCCATTTGGCGCGCGAAAGCACCACGGGCACAGGCCAGGCAAGGATTATCGCCAGCCCGGCAAGGAAGTAGGAAGCCCAGAACATATGGCGCGCTGTCCCGCCGGACTAGGCGCCTTCCAGCAGCTTGCGCAGGGTCTCGGCTTCGGTAGCAGAGACGGAGCCAACGAACCGGGCGAGAACCGCCTCGCGGTCATTGGCTGACCCCAGAACCTCGTGCATCAGTTCGGCGGTGTGCTCCGCCCGGGAAGTCACAGCGCGGTAGCGGTGCGGGCGGATGTCGCGTTCGCGCGCCACCAGGCCCTTCTTCTCGAGCCGGGACAGGACTGTAAGCACAGTGGTGACAGCGAGGCCTTTGGCTTCGGCGCGCCCGGCGTCGTTCTGCGCGAGCTGTTCCCTCAGCTCATTGGCGGTGGCAGCCTCGGGGGACTCCCACAGCAGGTCCATCATCGCCCGTTCAAGCTCTCCGAGAGTCGCCATATTCCGTTCCTTCTTCATTCGGTCTTTCGTTGGGTCCCCGCCGGGGGCGTCCCCGGGCTGGATATCCGCCGAAGCCAGACCCAAATAGTTGTGACGAGAGGGTTAACAATACCGGCTTTTAGGACTAGTCTCTACGTCTTGTAGAAATAAGTCTCCAAAGTGTTCTACGATCTGTAGAAGAAACTTTTCTACTCGTTGTAGAACTTGCCTCAACTGAAGGATTCCTCACGTGGAAGCACTGGAGATTGCCCGCTGGCAATTCGGCATCACAACCGTCTATCACTTCCTGATGGTTCCACTGACCATCGGGCTCGGGCTGGTTGTAGCCTCGCTGCAGACCGCCTGGGTACGCACCGGCAAGGAAGAATACCTCCGCCTTACCAAGTTCTGGGGGAAGCTCTTCCTCATCAACTTCATCATGGGTGTAGCCACCGGGCTGGTGCAGGAATTCCAGTTCGGCATGGCCTGGAGCGAGTACAGCCGGTTCGTCGGCGACGTCTTTGGCGCGCCGCTGGCGCTGGAGTCCCTGCTCGCCTTCTTCACCGAGTCCGTGTTCCTTGGGCTGTGGATCTTTGGGTGGCAAAGGCTCCCGAAGAAACTGCATCTGGCCACGATCTGGCTGGCCACCGGGGCCTCGGCCCTGTCCGCCTACTTCATCCTGGCTGCCAACTCCTGGATGCAGCACCCGGTCGGAGTTGAACTGGTCGACGGCCGTGCCGTCATGACCGATATCTGGGCAGTCCTGACCAACAACACGCTGCTGGTTGCCTTCCCGCACACCATCACCGGCGCCTTTGCCGTCGCCGGCGGCTTCCTGCTGGGAATCTCCTGGTACCACCTGTGGAAGCGGCGCCGCGACGGCATCGACACTGTCGATGAAAACGGCCGCGTGGTCGTGGGCGAAAACGCTGCCATCGGGCGTGACAAGACGGACTACGCCGTGTGGATCAAGGCGCTGCGGGTTGGTGCCGCCGTCGCCCTCGTTGCCTTTGCCGGCACAGCGATCACCGGCGACCTGCAGGCCAAACTGATGTTCGAACAGCAGCCCATGAAGATGGCGGCAGCCGAAGCTGCCTGCCACAACGGCACCTCCTTCTCCGTCCTGTCCGTCGGCGATGTCGGCGCGCAGAACTGCGAGGATGTCAAGACCCTGATCGAGGTCCCCGGCCTGCTGTCCTTCCTGGCCAACGGCGACTTTGAGACCGAGGTCGACGGCGTCAACACCCTCATTCCGGAGTACCAGGAGAAGTACGGCACCCACCTGCCGGACGATCCGATGTACGGGGAGCAGGCCGGTGCCGAAATCAACTATCTCCCCGTGATGTCCGTGACGTACTGGGGCTTCCGGATCATGATCGGCTTCGGCGCCATCGCTGCTGCCGCCGCCGCCGTCGCCCTCTGGGTCACCCGCAAGGGCACGGTTCCGCAGTCCAAGTGGCTGATGCGCCTGGCCGTGTTCGGCATCCTGGCTCCGTTCGGCGCCAACAGCGCCGGCTGGATCTTCACCGAAATGGGCCGACAGCCGTTCGTCGTTGTGCCCAACCCCAGCTTCACGGGTATCGACAATGTCTTTATGTTCACCGCCGCGGCAGTCTCGCCGGGAGTGAGCCGGGCCGAGCTGCTGTTTTCCGTCATCTCCTTCACGGTGGTCTACCTGGCCCTGCTGGTCGTGGAGGTGAAACTGCTCTTCAAATACGTGCGGGGCGGGGTTCCCTCAGCGATGCCTGAGCTGGTCCACGCCGGCGATTCCGGCGACGGTCCGGATTCGGAGGATACTCCGGACAAACCAGGCGGACGGAAGTCCGACGACGTCCTTGATTTCGCCTACTAGCGCCACCGGAGACCGAAAATGACGCTTCCAACAATCTGGTTCATCGTTATCGCCTTCCTGTGGGTCGGCTATCTCTTCCTGGAAGGCTTCGACCTGGGCGTGGGCATGCTCATGAAGCTCTTTGCCCGCAATGAACGCGACCGCCGCGTGCTGCTGAACACCATCGGCCCCGTCTGGGACGGAAACGAGGTGTGGCTGATTACCGCCGGTGCCATGACGTTCGCGGCCTTCCCCTTCTGGTACGCAGCCCTGTTCTCGGCTCTCTACGTGCCGCTGGTACTGGTGCTGCTGGGACTGATTTTCCGCGCCGTGTCCATCGAATACCGCGGCAAGCACGATTCAGACCGCTGGCGGAGCCGCTGGGACTGGGCCATGTCGCTGGGTTCGTTTGTCAGCGCCTTCGGCGTCGGCGCCGCCCTGGCCCTGACTTCCACGGGCCTGCCGCTGAATGAAAACGGGGACCGCGTGGGTGGAGCCTTCGCCTGGCTCACCCCCTGGGCCGTCGTTGGCGGGCTCGCCGTGGTCGGTTTCAGCCTGATCCATGCCTGCGCCTTCCTCATGCTCAAGACCGACGGCGAAATCCGCGCCCGCGCCCGCCGCGCCCTGGTCCGCTGGCTTCCGCTGGGTATCCTGCCGCTGGCTGCCTGGGCCGTCGGCGTGCAGGTCCTCAACGGGGACGCCTTCTCGCTGGTGCCGCTGATTATCGCTGTTGTTGCCGTGGTGATTGCCTGGCGCATGGCCCACCTGGGCAAGGAAGGCCTGGCTTTCACCTTCCTGGGTCTGTTCCTGCTGGCCGGAGCCGTCTCGATTTTCGCGGCCATGTACCCCGTGGTGCTGCCGTCCACACTGGATTCCGCCTGGAACCTGACCGTCGAGAACGCGTCCTCCAGCCCCTACACCCTGCAGGTCATGACCTGGGTGTCCGTGTTCGGCCTGCCGATTGTGCTGCTCTACCAGGGCTGGACCTACTGGGTTTTCCGCAAGCGCGTTTCGGCTGACTCCATCCCTGCCGTCCATAAGGTCAACGCCCAGTGAAACCAGTCCTTCCCGTCAGCGCCACCAGCCGCCGGGCCCTCTACCTGCTGGGCCTGCTCGCGGCGGTGAAGGCCGCAGGCCTGGTCCTGCTTGCCACCGGCATCGCCGCCGGCATTGCAGGGCTGGCCGGCGGCGGCCCGGACTGGGGATACGTTGCAGCAACCGGAGTGTCCGGCGCGCTGCTGCGTTCCCTTGCCATGTGGGCCCAGGACACTGTGGCCCAGCGGGCCGCCGCGGGCGTGAAGGACGAACTGCGCAGCCAACTCACCAACCGCGTATTGGAAGACGGTGGATCGGTTCCCGGGATGGGCAGCGGTTCGCTCAGTGTGCTCCTGACCCGCGGCCTTGACGGACTGGACAACTATTACGCCAAGTACCTGCCCGCGCTGGTCACCTGTGCCGTGGTGCCGCTGCTGGTGGGCGCGCGCATCCTGGCAGCCGACTGGATCAGCGCCGTCGTGATTGTGCTGACCGTTCCGCTGGTACCGGTGTTTATGGTGCTGATCGGCCTGCACACCGGAGATAAGACTGCCAAGGCCATCGACGCGCTGAACCGGCTCTCGGACAACATGCTGGAACTGGCCAAGGGCCTTCCGGTGCTGGTCGGTCTGGGCCGCGCCCAGGCACAGACCCGTGCGCTCCGCGACGTCGCCGACCGGTACCGTAAGACCACCCTGGAAACGCTGCGGGTCGCTTTCCTCTCCTCCCTCGCGCTGGAACTCATTGCGACCATCTCCGTGGCCGTGGTGGCCGTCTTCATCGGCGTCCGCCTGGTTCACGGAGACATGCCGCTGGAAATGGGGCTCCTGGCACTGATCCTGGCGCCGGAGTGCTACCAGCCGCTGCGTGACCTGGGAACCGCGCACCACGCCAGCGAAGACGGGCTGGAAGCCCTGAAGCGGACCAATGCTGTTTTGGATGCTCCCGCAGCCAAACCGCTTTCCCGCTCAGCCAACGGAACCGGACACACCGCCGGCCCCGGACTAAGTGTCAGGGGACTGACCGTCCGCTATCCCGGTCGTGCCGAACCCGTGCTCAAGGGCCTGGAGTTCACAGTGCCCCAGGGAAGCATCGCCGCACTGACCGGTCCCAGCGGCAGCGGAAAGACCACGGTCCTGGAAATCCTGGCTGGCCTGCGCCGCAGCGGTTCCGGGACCGAAATCTCCGGAGCTGCAGAGGGAATCGACCGTGATGCCATCGCCTGGATCCCGCAGCACCCCGTACTTGTCGAGGACACCGTCGAGGCGGAGCTTGGCCTGTACTCCGGACTGGCCGACCCGGGCGAGCGGCGCCGGGCCGCGCGCCGCGCGCTGGCTGAAATCGGCGCAGCGCACCTGCTGGAGGCACAGTCCGGGGACCTCAGCCCCGGCGAGCAGCGCCGGGTTGCCGTTGCCCGGGCCATCGCCCGCATCCAGAACGGCTCCGGTGTCCGGGTCCTGCTGGCCGACGAGCCCACCGCGCACCTGGACTCCCGCAGCGCTGCCGCAGTCCGTGCTGCCCTGTCCCGCCTGCGGGGACACTGCACAGTCCTGCTCGTAGCCCACGATCCGGAAACCGCGGCCCTTGCAGACACCGTTATCTCCGTCTCCGGCAGCGTGAGCCCCGCCGGCGTCCTCCGGCAGGCCGCCGGGGAAGCAGACCCCGCCCCCCTGCGGCAGGAGGAGGCCCAGGTACCCGCCGGCCCCGCTGCCACGGACACGCAGGGCATCAAGCGCCAGCCGCTCTGGAAAAACCTGCTCATCCTTCGTCCATGGAGTCCCCGGTTCCTGCAGGCGCTGGCCTACGGCACCGGCGCCACCATCTTCGCCGTTGCCTTGAGCGCCCTGTCCGGATGGCTGATTGTCAGGGCTTCCGAGCAGCCGCCCATCCTCTACCTGCTGACAGCGATCGTCGGCGTCAGGTTCTTCGGAATCGGACGCGCCGTGCTGCGGTACCGCGAACGCCTGCACCTGCACGACGCCGTGTTCCGGGCCACCAACTCCATCCGCATCCGGCTCTGGAACGGGCTCCTGAACCGCCCCGAAGGCTGGCGCCGGCTGTCCCGCGGCGGCGGAGCGCTGGAACGGCTGGTGGGCGACGTCGATGAACTGCGCGATATCGCCCCCCGGGTGGTGTTTGCGCCGCTGACAGGCTTTGTGACCGCTGCCGCCGCGTGCGCGGCGACCTGGATCCTTGTGCCCGAGGCCATCTGGGTCCAGATCGGCCTCTGCCTGATCGGACTGGTGGGCTCGCCGCTGCTGGCCCACTGGGCTGATGCCTCCGCCCGTGCCCGGACGGTGACACTGCAGTCACGGGCCATGGCCGGAATGACCAAGCTGCTGGCTGCCGCACCGGACCTGGAAGGGAACAGCAGCTCAGGGCCGGTGCTTGAGCGTCAGCGAAGCTACGATTCAGCCGCCGCGCATGCCGTCCGCCGCAGTGCCTGGGCCCAGGGCCTGGCCAATGCAGTCACAGCTTTGGCCTGCGCCGGATCCGCACTGTGGATCATGACTCTTGCCCAGGACGCGCCTGCAACGGTCGCCGCAGTGATCGTGCTGATGCAGCTGGCGCTGCTGGAGTGCTTTGCCGCCGTAAACGGTTCCATCCAGCAGCTCGGTGCCTGGCGGATCCTCGGAGACAAGGTCCTTCCGGACCTGGGTTCCAGCGAGGTGGACCCGGGGACGGCCCCGGAGGCCGGACAATCAGCCGCAGAAGCGGCGGCGTTGGACTCCGGTCGGACAGCCCCCCGGCGGGCTGGAAGCCTTGAACTGCACGGTATCCACTACCGCTATCCCGGTGCCGCCGCCGATGTGCTCGATGGTGTGGACCTGGTCCTGAAGCCCGGCGACTGGCTGGCTGTCACCGGCGAATCCGGCAGCGGAAAATCCACGCTGCTCGGGGTGCTGCTTGGCTTCCTGGAGCCTCAGCGGGGCACCTTCCTCATCGACGGAGAACCTGCCTCGGACTTCCCGCGGGAGGGCCGCGGCATGGCCTGGTGCCCGCAGGAGGCGCACCTGTTCGATTCGACCCTGCGGGGGAACCTCCTGCTGGCGCGGGACCGCAGCAAGGCCCCGTCCACGGCCGAGATGCTGGAAGTCCTCGACGCCGTTGGCCTCGGGCAGCTGATTGCCGGCCTGGAGGACGGCCTGGACACTCGAATCGGCAACGGAGGCCACTTCCTCTCCGGCGGCCAGCGCCAGCGCCTTGCCGTCGCGCGGGCACTGCTGACGGAAGCCGACGTCGTGCTCCTGGACGAACCCACCGCGCACCTGGACCCGGCTGCCGGAAAGCAGCTGATGGCAGACCTGCGGAGCGGACTGAGCGGCAAGTCGGTGGTGGTGGTGACGCACAACCCGGCTGACGCGGCATGGTGCAGCCGGCGGCTCGAACTGGGTTCAGCACAGCGGAGTCTTGCCGTACGCTAAAGCGCATGACTGTCCCGGAAAACGTGCAGCGCCCTGGGCCGCAGACCGGTTTGATCTGGCGTCCCATCACCCCGGAGGACCTGGACGGCTGGTACGCGCTGATCCGCCGGATGGCTGAAGCGGACAAACCAGGCTGGGTGGAGGACCGGGCGGACCTGGAGCACATCCTCGCCCGTCCCAGTGATGACCCGGCACTGGATACGCTCCTCGGCCATGACAGCAAAGGAACAATCCGGGCCTTCGGTTCCGTGACCGCCAATCCGGGTTCCGGACGGGTCCTCGGTTTTGGCGGGGTTGACCCGCAGTGGCGCCGGCGCGGGATAGGTACAGCGGTCTACCGCTGGCAGGCGGCCCGCGCCCGGAATAGGATCACCGGCAAGGAAAAGGGCGCAGTGCTGCGCAGTTTCGCCGAGGAGAACAACGCATCACATGTGGCACTGCTTTCCTCCGTTGGAGCCAAAGTGGTGCGGTACTTCACGGAGATGACCCGGTCTCTGGCCGGGGATCTGCCCACCGTCCCGCTGCCGGAAGGAATGGAGTTCGTGACCTTTCGGGAGGAACTGTCCGAACGGTTCCGGCTCGCGCACAACGAGGCTTTCCTGGACCACTGGGGCAGTGAGCCCCGGGACGCACAGACGTGGAAGTTCACGGTCACCCACCCGCAGTTCCGTGCTGACTGGAGCTTTGCGGTGGTGGAAAAGTCCTCGGGCGGCGTAGCCGCGTACCAGCTGGCCAGCTTCGACCCGGAGACGAAGGAAATCTTCGGCTATACCGAGGGCTATACCGAGCTGCTGGGGGTGCTGCGGGACTGGCGCGGGATGAGGCTTGCACCGGCCATGCTTTCCGAGGCGATGCGCCGGTTCCGGGAGTCCGGGATGGAACACGCCGGACTTGGCGTGGATACGGAGAACCCCTCCGGGGCACTGCGGATCTATGAACAGCTGGGCTACACGCCGGTGAGCCGCCAGATCACTTTCGACCTGCCGCTTACCTGACCTGCCGCTTACCTGACCTGCCGGTGACGCCGGTGACGCTGAAAAGCAGCCGGGACTAGGCGGGAACCACCCAGATGGCCTCAGCGGCCGGCAGGCCGAGTTCCACCCGGCCGCCGCTGCGTTCCAGGGTGAGGGTACCTGCGTAAGCCTGGCGCTCGATGATGCTCAGCTCTGCATCGAGTCCCAGTCCCATACCGCCCAGATAACGCAGCAGTTCAGGGCTGTCGTCCGAAACCCGGGCAATCCGCAGCTGCCGGCCCGTCTCGCTCTGACTCAGCCGGGCTGCGTCCAGGGGCGGCAGGCTTCCGTCGCGGGCCGGAATCGGGTCCCCGTGCGGATCCCGCACCGGGTTGCCCAGCCGGACGGCCAGGGCCTCCACCATTTTGTCGGAGACCGCGTGTTCAAGGTTCTCCGCTTCGTCGTGCACCTCGTCCCAGCCGTAGCCCAGGTACTCCACGAGAAACGTCTCGATCAGCCGGTGCCTGCGGACCATGTTCACCGCAGCCAGTTCACCCTCGGCGGTCAGCGCGATTGAGCCGTAGCGGGCGTGGGCCAGGAACCCCTGCGCGGCCAGCTTCTTGACGGCTTCCGAAACGGAGGACGCGGAAAAACCGAGGTGGGCGGAGAGCGCGGACACGGTGACGGGTTCATCCGTCCATTCCTGTGCGGTCCAGATGACTTTGAGGTAATCCTCGCCGGCTGTGCTCAGTGCTTTCTTTCCCACGCGTCCCACCTTACGCCAGCGGCGCCCGCCCCCATGGATTGCAAGGGGAGCGGGCGCCGCCGGTGGATGAGGCAGTTAGTCCTGGGTGAGGGAGTCCACGAACTCCTGGTTCTCTTCCATCCAGGCCTTGACCACGGCTGAGTAGTCCTTGCCGCCGTCTTCACTGTTGAACATGGCGTTCTCGAGAGAGAACAGGGTTTCGGAATCCATGCTGAAGTCCCTGATCCACCCGGCCAGGGCCGGGAAGTCAGCCTCGAAGTCCTTGCTCGCGAAGGAATGGATGCCCTCAGCGTCGCCGAGGGTGCCCTTGGGATCCTCAAGATCCTTGATCGGGAAGGCGTCGTAGGCCCAGTGCGGACGCCACAGGGTGACGGCGATGTTCTCACCGTTGGCCGTAGCGCTCTTCAGCTCGGACAGCATCGCCGGCGTCGAGGAGGTCAGGTACTCCATCGACTCCAGGCCGTAACCGGGGATCACTTCGTTCGTGGTGGCTTCCGTCAGGCCCGCGGCAGGCTCGATGCCCACCAGCCGGTTGCCGAACAAATCCGCATTGGCAGCGAGTTCCTCGAGCGAGTCGATGGGGGCGTCCTCGTTGACGGCAATCGTCAGCTTGGCGTCCTCGTTCCAGGTGCCCAGGTCCACCATGTCTGCCCCGTACTGCTCCAGGTACGTGGCGTGGGTAATCGGCAGCCAGGTATCAAGGGAGAGGTCATAGTCACCGTTGGCCAGGCCGGCGTAGACCGTCCCCGGATCGGCATACTCGAGTTCGACGTCGTAGCCCTTGTCCTCCAGCACGGCCTTCCACAGCTCCGAGGCGGCAATGCCCTCGTCCCAGCCGTTGAAGACGCCGATCGTGAGGTCCTTCTTATCTCCGTTTTCCAGTCCGGAGCTGGCGTCGGCGTCGGCTCCGCAGCCGGCCAGGGCCAGGGCGGCCACGGACATGACGGCGGCGAGTTTAGTGAGGTTCTTCATTTGGTTCTTTCCTTTCGCGGCTGTGCAGGGATGCACAGGCTGTTTGAGGTCAGGAGACGCTGGTGGCCGCCGGAACGGGCTTTCCGACGCGGCTGCCAAAGCTGGAGGTCAGACGGTCCAGGTAGACGGCCAGGAGAACGACGGCGATGCCGGCTTCGAAGCCGAGTGCCGGATCCAGCCGGGTCAGGCTGGCCACCACGTCCTGTCCCAGCCCGCCGGCACCGACCATGCCGGCGATAACCACCATGGACAGGGAGAGCATGATGACCTGGTTGACGCCTGCCATGATGGTGGGCAGGGCCAGGGGCAGCTGGATCTGGCGCAGGATCCGGCCGGGTGTGGAACCGAAGGCCGCGCCGGCCTCCACCACTTCGGCGTCGACGCCGCGGATGCCGAGTTCGGTGAGGCGCACTCCCGGTGCCATGGCAAAGATGATGGTCGCCACGATGCCCGGCACCACGCCGACCCGGAAGATAATCAGTGCCGGAATCAGATAGACCATTGCGGGCATGGTCTGCATAAAGTCGAGCACCGGGCGGATCGCTGCGGAAGCCGCACGGGAGCGGGCGGCCAGGATGCCCAGCGGAATGCCGATGAGCACCGCAACCACACTCGCGACGAGCACCAGGGCCAGCGTTTCCATGGCGTTTTCCCACTGGTCCACACCGTAGATCAGCACGAATCCGGCAGCCATTCCGATGCCCAGCTTCCAGCCGCGGGCCAGCCAGGCCAGTCCGGCCAGGATGATCAGGACCGCCCAGAACGGAGGAGCCAGCAGAATCCACTCGAGGCCGTCGTAGGCACCGCGGAAGACGGTCCGGATGGTGTCAAAGACCGGCCCGAAGACCTCGGTCACCCAGTCCAGGGCCACCTCAATCCATTCGCCGAGGGGGATGCGGAAGCCATTCATGCGGGGTCTCCTGCCCGGGCGGAGGAATCAAGGGTTGCGGTCACGAGGTTTTCGGGCAGCGGAGGCGGCGGGGCGTCCACCACCGGAATGTCCGTGGTGGTGGAGGGGACATTGCCCAGGGCGGCCAGCAGGGTGACGCGCGGTACAGCACCAACAAGCCTGCCCGTGGCATCGATGACGGCAAGCGGAACCGGGCTCTCCACGGCCATACCGAACAGCTGGGCCAATGCGGTCTCGCCGTCCACCGGGTTGCCGGGACGGATCGCCGGAGCGAGGTCCGGACTGCGCTGTTCAACCAGTGCCATCACGTCCCGGTCGGTGACCGTTCCGAGGAAGGTGCGCCGGCGGTCGACGACGAACGCGGCTGACGTCTGCAGGTCACGCATGGTGCGCAGCGCGCCCCGCGGTCCGCCGGTGAGGGTCACAACGGAACGGGCGGGTTCCATGACGCTGGCAGCGGTCAGGACCCGGGTGCGGTCAACGTCCTGCACAAACTGGGCCACGTAGTCGTTGGCCGGGTGGCTCAGGATGTCATCGGGGGTGCCGATCTGGACAATTTCGCCGTCCTTCATCACGGCGATCCGGTCACCGAGGAACATGGCCTCATTCAGGTCATGGGTGATGAAGATGATGGTCTTCCCGAGGTCCTGCTGCAGGGAAACCAGCTGTTCCTGCATTTCCCGGCGGATCAGGGGATCCAGGGCGGAGAACGCCTCATCCATCAGCAGGATCCCGGTCTCGGAGGCCAGGGCCCGGGCCAGGCCGACGCGCTGCTGCATGCCGCCGGAGAGTTCCGACGGGTAGCGGCTGCCCCAGCTGTCCAGGCCCACCAGTTCCAGCACCTTGGCTGCGGCCTGGAGCCGTTCGGGCTTTGCCATGCCCTGGACTTCCAGCCCGTAGGCAGCGTTCTCCAGGACGGTGCGGTGCGGAAACAGCGCGAAGTGCTGGAAGACCATCGAGACCTGCTGCTGGCGTACCGCGCGCAGCTCCCTGTCGGAGATTTTTGACAGGTCCGTGCCCTGGATGGTGACTGAACCCGCCGTTGCGGGCTGAAGCCCGTTGAGGGTGCGCAGGAGGGTGGACTTTCCAGACCCGGAGAGCCCCATCACCACGAAAATTTCGCCCGCCTTGACCTCAAAGGAGGCATTGATAACCGCTGCCGTCCCCAAGCCCGCAACCTCGGACCGGGTGGCTCCGTCCCTGAGCCTGCGGACGGCTTCAGCGGGGCGTTTGCCGAAGACCTTGTAGACGTTCTCCACCTTCAGGACGGTGTCCCGGATGGTGTCGTTCTCACTCAATATCGTTCCCTTTCCATGCATGCCGGCACCGTAAATGCCAGCCCGCATGGGTTTCTGGTTCTGTGCTCAGCAACCTGCACTGGCCGGATTCGGCGTGGCAGGGACCCGGAGAGGCCGTTGGCAACCCTAACAATGATCAGTTCGCTACCGGCGTAATTTGGGGTGGTTCCTGCGGCGGGACGGTTCGTGGGTGTGCTCGCATTCCGCGCCCAGACTGGGAAGCACTGGAGTTATGGCATCGTGACCTGAAATACCCCTATGGGGTACGCCTGGAAGAGCGGAATGGAGGCAGGCGGAAATGGGTCCGGTGAGGCGGAAGGGGCAAAAAAAGCCGAAAAGAGGTGGCATGAAGCCCGGGAACGAGGCGCAAAAGCCGCGCCTATGAGACGAAAAAACCGCCTGCGCAGCTTCGACGGGTTACTCAGCTGCGCAGGCGGTCTGTGGCTTCTGTCTGCTCCGGCTATTCCGGCTGGCTGAGGCTGGGGCCGATGTGGTCCACAGGGCTGGCCAGGGGAACACCGGAACCGTCCCGCCGCCCGTGTTCAGTCGGCAGGGCCCGGGCTACACCGTTCGCCGCTGCGGCCTTGGCCGGCCCGTGACCGGCCCATGCGACCACCAGGGAGTCTTCGCCCTTGAGGAAGCGGTGTGCCCGCACGCCGGCGGTGGCGCGGCCCTTGGCCGGGTACTCCGCGAAGTCGGTGACCTTGACCGACCCTCCGGGGGTACCGGGCAGCGTTTCAGTGCCCGACGCGACCGTCACCACGACGGCGGCCGGATCGGAGTCGGCCACGACGCCAAAGAAGATGACTTCGTCGCCGTCGCTCAGCTTCATTCCGGCAACACCGCCGGCGGTCCTGCCCTGCGGGCGGACCAGTGACGCAGCGAAGCGCAGCAGCTGGGCTTCCTTTGTGGCAAAGACCAGCTGGTCGTCGTCGTTAGCGGCAACGGCAGCCCCAACCACTTCGTCTCCGGCCTTGAGCGTGATGGCTTCCCAGTCATCCCGGTTCAGCGGGTAATCGGGATTGAGCCGCTTCACCACGCCGTTGCGGGTTCCCAGCGCCAGGACAGTGTTCAGCGGCACCAGGCCGATCAGCTTCTCGCCCTTGGCGAGGGTCATGAAGTCCTTTGCCGGAACACCGCCGGCCAGGTTCGGCAGGCCGTTCGTCGGCGGAAGCGCAGGCATGTCCATGACCTGGACCCGGATCATCCGGCCGGAGGAGGTCACCGCGCCGATTTCACCGCGCGCCGTCGTCGCCACCACGGAGCGGAACACATCGTGCCGGGTGCGCTGGCCACCCTCAGCCAGCGGCTCCTGGTTGGCGGTGCGCGCCAGCTGGCCGGAAGCGGAAAGGACCACCCAGCAGGGATCATCGGGAATTTGAAGCGGGAGGACCGCCTTGGCCCCCTTGCCCGCCTTGACCGCGGCAGCTTCAGAGGCCAGGGGCGCGACCGCCTCGGATTCGAGCAGCACCGTCCGGCGCGGGGTTGCGTACTTGGCAGCCACCTCGCCGAGTTCATCGGAAACCAGTCCGCGGAGCCGTTCCTCCGAGTCCATGATGGCCTGGAGTTCCCCGATCGCTGCCTGCAGCTCTTCCTGCTCCCTTTCCAGCTCAAGCCGCGAGTACTTGGTGAGCTGGCGCAGGCGCAGCTCCAGGATGTGGTTCGCCTGGATTTCGGTGAGGTCGTAGATGGACATCAGGCGGGTCCGCGCTTCGGCGGTCTCATCCGAGCTGCGGATGACCTGGATGACCTCGTCAATGTCGACGATCGCGATCAGCAGGCCCTCGACCAGGTGCAGCCGGTCCTTCTTGCGTCCCAGCCGGTAGGCGGTGCGGCGGCGGACCACCCCCAGGCGGTGTGCCACGTAGACCTGGAGCAGTTCCACCAGGCCCAGTGTCCGCGGCTGGCCATCCACCAGGGTCACGTTGTTGATGCCGAAGGAATCTTCCATCGGGGTGTAGCGGTAGAGCTGGGCCAGGACGGCCTTGGGATTGAAGCCGTTCTTCAGCTCGATCACCAGGCGCAGGCCGTTCATGCGGTCCGTCAGGTCCACCACATCGGAAATGCCCTGCAGCTTCTTGGACGTGACGGCGTCCTTGATCTTCTCGACGACCTTTTCCGGCCCCACCATGTAGGGCAGTTCGGTGACGACCAGGCCGGTCCGGCGCGCACTGAGCTGCTCCACTTCGACCTTGGCCCGGGTCTTGAACGAACCGCGGCCGGTGGCGTACGCATCGCGGATGCCGTCCAGGCCCACGATGCGGCCGCCGGTGGGAAGGTCCGGTCCGGGGACAAACCGCATCAGGTCCTCGAGCGAGGCGCCCGGGTGCTTGATCAGGTGCTGGGTGGCGGCGATGACTTCGCCGAGGTTATGCGGCGCCATGTTCGTGGCCATGCCGACGGCGATGCCCGTGGTGCCGTTGACCAGCAGGTTTGGGAACGCGGCGGGCAGGACTTCCGGCTGCAGCAGCTGGTTGTCATAGTTGGGGACAAAGTCCACCACGTCTTCATCAAGGTGGTCGGTGAGGGTCAGTGCCGCCGCGGCCAGCCGGGCTTCGGTGTAACGGGAAGCAGCCGGACCATCGTCCAGGGAGCCGAAGTTGCCGTGCCCGTCAATCAGCGGCAGGCGCAGTGCCCAGTCCTGCGCCATGCGGACCATCGCATCGTAGATAGCGGAGTCGCCATGGGGGTGCAGCTTGCCCATGACCTCACCGACAACGCGTGCGCTTTTAACATGGCCGCGGTCCGGACGCAGGCCCATCTCCGCCATCATGTACAAAATGCGGCGCTGCACCGGTTTGAGGCCGTCGCGCGCATCGGGAAGGGCGCGGGAATAGATCACCGAGTATGCGTACTCGAGGAAAGATTCCTCCATCTCGGTGGAAACATCGATGTCGATGATGTTCTCGGCGATGGGTTCGCCGGGAGGGGGTGCGGAGGCGGAGCGCCGGGCCATGGAGTTGTTGCGTCCTTGCGGTTGTCGGTTGGAGTGTATTGCCTGCGGATCCGATCCGGTGCGGGTCCCAAGGGGAAGCCGGGTGCCGGTCGCTGGCGGTTCGGTGGTGGGTTCTGAAAAATGCCCACTACGCTGAGTCTATGGCGGAGCAGGGACAATACCCCGAATATTGGGAAGCTGATGTCGTGTTGCGGGACGGCGGCACGGGCCATCTCAGGCCCGTCTCACCGGCCGACGCCGAGGCGTTGCAGGCGTTCCACATGAGGCAGTCGCAGAGCTCCATCTATCTGAGGTTCTTCACCTATAAGGCTAAACTGAGCGGCCGGGAGCTGAAGCGTTTTACTCACGTGGACTACCGGAACCGCGTTGCGTTTGTCATCACAATTGGGTCCGAAATCGTCGGAATCGGCCGCTATGACCGGCTTGATGACCCCTCTGAGGCTGAGGTTGCCTTCAACATTTCGGATGAACATCAGGGCCGCGGCATCGGGTCCATCCTCCTGGAACACCTGGCCGCGGCTGCCCGCGAGAACGGCATCAGCCGCTTCAGTGCCGAGGTCCTCCCGGAGAACCGGAAGATGCTCGGTGTCTTCGCCGATGCCGGCTACGAGGTGCGGCGCGCCTTTGACGACGGGGTGATCGCCCTGGACTTCGACATTGATCCCACGGACAAGTCCCGTGCCGTGATGGAATCCCGGGAGCACCGTGCCGAGGCGCGCAGCGTTGCGGACCTCCTGGCGCCGTCGTCCATTGCCGTGATCGGGGCCAGCCGGGAGTGGGGCACCGTGGGGTACCAGCTCATGGAACACATCGTGGAGGGCGGATTCACGGGGTCCGTCTACGCGGTGAACCCGGAGGCCTTCGAACTGGCGGGCATGGTCTCCTACGCGAAAATCTCTGAGATCCCCGAACCCGTCCAGCTGGCCGTCATCGCCGTGCCTTACGAACAGGTCCTCGGAGTTGCGGAGGAATGTGCCGCTGCGGGAGTGAAGCACCTGCTGGTGGTCAGTGCCGGGTTCGACGACGGCGAAGCGGGCCTGGCCCGCCAGCGCACCCTGGTACGGCAGGCCAGAGCCAACGGCATGCGCGTGGTCGGTCCAGCCTCCCTGGGGCTGATCAATACCCGCCCCGATGTCTCGCTGAACGCCTCGATGGCTCCGGCCCTGCCGCGGCGGGGCGGGCTTGGCCTCTTCAGCCAGTCCGCGGCGATCGGGGTGCTGCTCTACGCGGCGGCCCAGCGGCGGCAGTTGGGACTTTCCTCCAAAATATCGGCCGGCAACCGCGCCGACGTCTCCGGTAACGACGCCATGCAGTACTGGGAAGACGACGCCGACACCCAGGTGGTGGGGTTGTACCTGGAATCCGTGGGCAACCCGCGTAAGTTCTCCCGCATCGCCCGCCGCCTGGCGACCAGCAAACCTGTCATTGTGGCGAAGTCCGACGTCACCGGGCTGCAGCTGCCTCCGGGGCACGCCGTCCGCCTGACCCAGGCTCCTAAGGGCGCCCTGGATGCGATGCTGCGCCAATCCGGTGTCATCCGGGTCGACACCAATGAAGAGCTGATGGACGTGGCCCAGATTGCCTGCAGCCAGCCGCTGCCGCGCGGGAAGGGACTGGCCGTCCTGAGCAACTCCGTGGCCCTTGGCCGGGTGCTGGCCGATGCCTCCGGCGCACTGGACCTGGAAACGGTGCACCTGCGCACGGACCTGGAGCTGGACCGGGGGATGAGCGTGGCCCTGCCCCTGCTCCGTGACGCGGTGGCGAAGGCGCTGGCAGATGAAGCGGTTCACTCCGCCGTCGTCACCCTGCTGCCTTCACCCGGGCTGACCACTGACCGCATCGCCGAATGCCTGCTCGAATGTGCAGCCGAGGCGGACAAGCCGGTCATTGCCGTCTTCACCGGCATCATGGACCCCAGCCACTCCGCCGAAGGCATCCTGGCAGCCCGCGAACCTTCGGCAGGCACCGCCCGGACTATCGAAGGTTCCGGTGCTGCGGCAGGCAGCGCCGCGGGAGACGGTGCAGGTGGGAACGGTGCAGATGAAGGCGGGGGAGGGCGCACAGTGCGGCTCCCTGCCGGGCTCCCGGGTTTCTCCAGCCCGGGCGCCGCAGTCAACGCGCTGTCCGCGATTGTCCGCTACACCGAGTGGGCAGGGCGGGAACACGGTCACTTCACGGAACCTGCGGGCGTGGACACGGACGGTGCGCACGCCTTCATCGATGCCCAGATGGCCCGCGTGGCCAACACCGAGCTGCTCCGCCTGGGACCGGAGGAAACCACCGAACTGCTGGGCTACTACGGTGTGCGGCTGCTGCCCTCACTGCCCTTCTCCACCGAAGACGAAGCCGTGGCCGCCGCAGACCGGCTGGGCTGGCCAGTGGTCGTTAAGACCATGGACGAGCACCTGCGCCACAGATTGGACCTGGGTGGAGTGCGGCTCAATATTTCCTCGCCGCAGTCGCTGCGCAGCAACATCTCCGAAATGCGTGCGGCGCTGGAACCCTATGGCCGGTTTGAACTTGAGGTGCAGTCCATGGCACCGTCCGGCCAGGGCTGCGTCCTGCGCGCCATCGAAGACCCGCTGCTGGGGCCGGTCCTCTCCTTCGGCATTGCCGGTGACGCCGTGAACCTGCTCGATGACTGGGCGCACGGCATCCCGCCGCTGACCGACGTCGATATTGCCGACCTCGTCCGGGCGCCCCGGGCATCGCGCCGCCTGTTCGGCTACCAGGGGCTGCCCAAGGTGGACGTTGCCGCCCTGGAGGACGTCATTGCCCGGCTCGCACTGCTGAAGGACGAACACCCGGAGATCGCCCTCGTCGAGATCAACCCCGTCCTGGTGTCCGTCCAGGGCGTCACAGTGCTCAGTGCCGACATCCGGCTGGGAAACCCCCAGCAGCGCACCGACAGCGCCCGCCGCGCGATGCGGGATTAGGCGGCCCGCCAGGGGGACCCGGAGAACCGGCCGCAAGGTTGCGCGCGCCTTTTTAGGTGCACAGGCCCGGTCTGGGGGAAACTGGAGATATGTCGCCGTTACTTTCCGCTGAACGCCGCAGCCTTGACGCCTCCATGGAACGCGCCGGCTTCTATCCCACGTTGCTGGCCGATGTGGTCCACGATGCCCTCGACGGCCGTGAGCCCCTGTCCCACATCATCCATCTGGAAACCCACTTCGAGCGCACCGAGGTGCACCGGCACATCACCGTGCTTGTCCTCACCGATGACATGCTGGTGATCACGCACGTGGATGATCAGCAGCTGGACGAGGAGGGGGAGCAGATGATGGCCCAGGTCTCCACCGAATCGGTTCCGGTATCCCAGATCCGCTCGGTGGTGCTCGGCTACATGTACTCCCAGCCACAAAACTACAAGCCCTCCGACCAGGCACGCGAGCTGACCCTTGCCATTGCCTGGTCCGGCGGACAGCGGCTGGACATGGGGCCGGCAGGATGTGCCGATCCCCAGTGCGAGGCTGACCACGGCTACACCGGCACCATCGCCCAGGAGGACATAGTCCTGCGGGTCAGTGCCGAGGCCGACGGCATCCAAGCCGTCCAGAACGCCAAGGCCTTCGCCCGCGCCCTGCGCAAGGTCAACACCGACACCGTAAACATGCGCACCTTCGATTCCGCCGCCGACAGGCAGCGTATGCCCGGCATCGGCAGCCGCTTCAACCGCGGCCACCACCAGCGGTAAGGGGCATGGACTCAGCATCCGCTCCCGCGGAACCGCTGCCCAAGGCGCCAGGGTACGGCCAAAGCTCCGTCGCTGAGGTCCTGACCAGCGCGGCCGCTGCCCTCCAGGTTCCCGGCTATGCCAACACCCTGGGACTTCCCGCCGCACGCCGCGTCTGCGTGGTCATGGTGGACGGCCTGGGCCGGAGCCTGCTTAAACAGCGGGCCGGGCACGCCCCTTATCTTCGGTCCCTGATGAATACCGGACGCACGCTCAGTGCCGCATTCCCGACGACGACGGCGGCTTCCCTGGCCTCGCTGGGCACCGGCCTCCCGCCCGGGCAGCACGGCATGGTCGGGTATGACGTCCTTGACCCCGGCCAGGACAAAGTCGTCAACATGCTCGGCAACTGGGACGCCGGCGTCGACCCTAAACTCTGGCAGCCGTTCCCCACCGTGCTTGAGCAGGCTGCGGAACACCTTCCGGTCGCATCGGTCAGCCTGCCCCGGTTCGCTGACTCAGCGATGACCCGTGCAGCGCTGCGCGGCGGATCCTTCGTTGCCGGGACCGGTATCCACGCGCGTGTCCAGGCGGCGGCGGAGACACTCGCCTCCGAGAAACGCATGCTGATGTACTTCTACTTCAACGAACTGGACCGGGCCGGGCACCGGCACGGTGCGCAGTCCTCCGAATGGGGCGGGACGCTGGAGGAAATCGACTCCGCGCTCAAACGGTTCAGCAGCAGGCTGCCTGCAGACACCCTGGTACTCCTCACCGGAGACCACGGCATGGTGGACATCGCCGAGCAGGACAGGATTGACTTCTCCACGGATCCGGAGCTGGTGGACGGGGTGCGCCATACCGGCGGAGAGCCGCGTATGGTCCACCTTTATCTTGAACCGGATGCCCCCGCAGGTGCCCTGGAACGACTGAGAGCGGCGTGGCGCAGCGCCTATGGTGCGAAGGCCTGGATCCTGACCCGGGCCGAGGCCATCGAAGCGGGGCTCTTTGGGCCCGTCCGTGCGGAGGTGCTGCCGCGCATCGGGGACCTGCTGATTGCTGCCCGGGAACCCATTGCCCTGTATGATATGCGCCGGACCAATCCGTCTGCCCTGCAGATGGTGGGCCAGCACGGGTCCCTGACACGGGCGGAACGCGAAGTTCCACTGCTGACGCTGGCTCAGCCGGCCAAGGGCGGGCGGAAATAGGCTATGGCCGAACTGGTTTTCTTCTCCGGCACCATGGACTGCGGCAAATCCACGCTGGCCCTGCAAATGGACTACAACCACAGCGCCCGCGGCAGGGGCGGCATCCTCTTCAGCCGGAACGACCGCGCCGGGGATTCGGTGATCTCCAGCCGCTTGGGCCTGAGGACGCGCGCCGTGGAAGTCCGGGACAGCACCGACTTCTGGGACGAAGCAGTTCGCCGCCGCAGCGTCGGTGACCGCGTGGACTACCTGATCTGCGATGAAGCGCAGTTCTACAGCGAAGAGCAGGTGGAACAGCTGGCCCGGATCGTAGACGAGCTGGAGATCGATGTCTTTGCCTTCGGCATCGCCACGGACTTCCGCACAAAGCTCTTCCCCGGGTCGCAGCGGCTCATCGAGCTCGCCGACCGGATTGAGGTGCTGCAGGTCAGAGCGCTGTGCTGGTGCGGACGGAGAGCCACTCACAACGCAAGGACCGTGAACGGCGTCATGGTGGTGACCGGGGACCAAGTAGTGGTGGGGGACGTGAAGAAACGTTCCTCCGAGCCGGATCCGGAAGCCCTTTTCGCGCCCGAGGAAGCCGGGGCGGCACCTGTTGTTGGTTACGAAACACTTTGCCGGCGCCACTATATGCGGCGGATGGGTGCCCAGCAGGCTGCCAGGTTCAAGGAACTCGACGGCGATCCCGGCATCTGCGCCGTAGCTTCCCCGCGGGGCTAGACCGCTGTCCGGCGGATCCGCAGGGGCCTTGCCCGGGTCGGCGGGGCTGGCTGAGCCCGAACTGCGGGCCCAGCGTGCAGCCGGTTAGTCGCCCTTGCGGCCAAAGACAATCTCGTCCCAGCTGGGGACGGAGGAGCGCTTGGGCTTGATCGGGCGCCGCTCGGTTGGCTCCTTGGGTGCCCCTTCTGCCTCCGTACGTTCTGCCCCCGTACGTTCCTCCCCGGTACCCCCGCGGTTCTCGCCGGGTTCCGCAGTTTCCGGCCGGGAGCCGCGCAGCGGACGGGCCAGGACGCTGATTTCGCGGGTGGATGTGCTGACACCTTCATCGAGCCGCAGCGGGTCGGCCTCTTCGCTGCCTTCGTCCGCAGCAGGTTCCTCGATGGCAGGGAGGGCAGCCGGAGCAAGGCTCAGCCTGCCGGTCCGCGGGCGGAGCGGGGACTCGTCTTCGAGCTCGGCCTGCCCTTCCCGCGGGTGGGCGGCAGGAATGCTGCCCTTGGCCAGGAGTGCGGCCAGGGCATCGTCGCCGTCTTCATCGGTGCCCAGGCGCTGCCCGCGGCGGGAGCGGAGGACGTTGAGCAGCTCATCGGTCTCTTCCCCGGTGACATCGGCGGGTTCCTCCGCCGGGCTCTCCGCTTCGAAATCGAACACCCGGTCTGCCACGGCGGAAAGCCGGCGGGACGGCACAGGCGAGTCGACGGGCGCCAGTTCGCTGAGCAGCTGCGCCCATCGGTTGGCATTGGTGACCTGGCGCCGCAGTGGATTGTAGGTCCAGCGGGCCGGGGGTTCTTCGCCAACAGAGACCCGGGACTGCTCCCCAAGGCTGAAGCGTGCAACGACGTCCCAGGATCCTTCCGGGCGCCGCCAGGAATCCCATTCCACGGTCTCGGGATCGACGCCGAACGCGCGGAGCCGGTGGCTGACCATGTCGCCGAGGTTGACGGGCGAGTCTCCGAAGGCCGAACGGTGGCTGTCCTGGGCTGCGGACATCGGCGCTGCGACCTCCACGGCCTGGGCCTGACGGGCAATGTACTCCCGTTCGGCGAGTACAGGGCCTTCGTAGCGGTGGATGTGGGCGATGTCGTGTCCGGAGAGTTCGGCGACCTCTTCGGCACTGGCGCCGGCGCGGATCCGTGCCTGGATGTCCCGCGGGGTCATGCTGGGACCGGCTTCGGGCTCTGCAGGGGTACCTGCCCGCCGTCCCGGGCGGGACACGGCAACACGCAGGGCTTCATCAATGCGCAGCCGGAAGGTCTCGCCGCCCCGTCCGCTCAGCAGTAGATGTTCGCCGCCCTCGTGGATCCCCACAAGCCGTAGATCCTGCATGAAACAATCCTCGCTATCGATAGCAACTCCTTCTTGAAACAATGCCACCCGGGCACCCAAAATCCTATCGTTTGGGCCGGTGTGGCGCGGATCCGGACCCTCGCAGGGCCACGGTTTAGGCATCCGGACAGCGCTGTGGATGGGCGGGCTTGGCTATTTCGTTCTCCATCAGCAAAAATCTGTCTTCGGCGGGCACAAACAGCGCGTCCGCGGCGTTGATAGTTCCTAGCCGCTCTAGCGACACGTGGACGATGGGTCCCGGAGCCGCGGACCGGCCGGCATAACCCGTTCAGTACCGACACCGATGGTGAGAGATAAAGATTATGGCGACAGACTATGACGCGCCGCGCAAGCCCGACGAGGACGCCAGCGAAGAGTCGATTGAAGAGCTGAAGACCCGCCGGACCAATACCCAATCCGCCGTGGTGGATGAAGATGAAGCGGAGGCCGCTGACAGCTTCGAGCTCCCGGGCGCTGACCTGTCCGGGGAAGAACTGATGATCCGGGTCCTCCCGGCGCAGTCCGATGAATTTACCTGTGCGTCCTGTTTCCTGGTCCGCCACAGGTCCCAGATAGCGAAGGAAAAAGACGGCCTCTACTACTGCGTTGAGTGCGAAGGCTGATCCCGGGGCTTTCCCTGAAACGCTAGGAGCGCAGTGCGTCGACCAGCTTCTCCGGGTGCCGTGTGGAGGTGAGCCAGTACGGTGTCCGGTCCGCCGGATCCGTGATTTCGATTTTCACGACGGGGCTGATCCAGCCGCGGATGCACAGGAACGCCGTCGCGTTCAGTGCCGGTCCGCGCTGCTGGGTGGCCGCCTCCCCGTGGAAAGCCTCGACGTCGCCGATCCAGCGGCGTTCGATCTGTGCGCGCCCCACCTGCAGTGTGTCCGCAGTCACCCGGATGGTCGGCGTGGACATCAGCAGCAGGACGGTGAGGATGAGAGCGGCCACGACGGCCACCACGATCCCCACTTCGATGCTGATCGGAATGAAGGCCAGGACGAAGGTTCCTGCGATACCGGCGATGACCAGCCAGATCCACACGGCGGGCAGCAGCCGCTCGGAGTACAGCACGGTCTGGGAAGGGCTTTGGTCAGCAGGGGTCGACATACTCCTAGCTTTTCACCTTTGCCCGCCGTTTTCATCTTGGCCCTACCCCGCCGGCCTCCCCGCGCGCCGGGGACGCACGGGCGGGCCCAGGCGCTAAAGTGGGGGTGGCGCCGGTACGGCGCTGTTTTGTGCCATGAATCAACCCTTCAAAGAATCCCGGAGACAACTGTGCAGGAAGCAGGACCCAGCGTGAAAGTCGGGCTGAAGATGCTCGACGACGGCCTCGAAGCGCCGTCCTACGCCCACCCCGGCGACGCCGGAGCGGACCTGAGGTCCCGCATCGACGTCGAATTGGCGCCGGGTGAGCGGCGCTTGGTGCCCACCGGTGTTTCGATCGCACTGCCCTTCGGCTTCGTGGCACTGATCCACCCACGCTCCGGGCTGGCAACCAAGCACGGCCTGACGATAGTCAATGCACCCGGAACGGTTGACGCCGGTTACCGGGGTGAAATCTCCGTCACACTGTTAAATACAGATGTGTCACAGCCGATCAGCCTGAAGCGCGGGGACCGGATCGCCCAGATGGTGATCCAGCGTGTGGAGCACGCGGTCTTCGAACCGGTGGCCGAGCTCTCCGAATCGGTTCGCGGAGCGGGCGGCTTCGGTTCCACCGGCGGTTTCGGCACATCCCCGGCTTAGGCCGGCACATCCCGGGCCGCAACGGTCCGGCTCCAGATGAGGAAAGAGGACCAGGCGATGGCATTTGGGCGCCGCAAGAAGACCACAGCTGAACCAGTAGGGTCAGCCGGATCCGCTGAAGAGACAGCGTCGGCAGCACCCGGCACGGAGAACGGTGCCGCCGGAAGCGCTGACAGCGGGCCTGAGCACGGACCCTTCGACGCTGCGGACCGTCCGTCGGAAGAAGGCTACGTCGACCTCGGCGCGCTGCGCATCGCGGCAACCCAGGGACTGGCCCTCCGGCTCGAAGTCGAGGAGAAAACAAAGCGCGTCGTCGCCGTGACACTGGACCTGGACGGCTCCAGCCTCCAGCTGCAGGCATTCGCCGCACCGCGTTCGGAAACCCTCTGGGATGAGATCCGCGCACAGATCGTAAAGTCCGTTTCCTCACAGGGCGGCACCGCAGATGAACTTGAGGGCCGCCTCGGCACCGAGCTGCTGGCCAGGGTTCCCGCCCAGGCGCAGGACGGCTCCAAGGGTTACCGGGTAGCCCGCTTTGTGGGCGTCGATGGTCCGCGGTGGTTCCTCCGCGGCGTCTTCGGCGGTCCGGCCGCCATGAACCCGGATGCCGCCGCACCACTCGAAGACGTGTTCCGCAACGTCGTCGTGGTGCGTGGTGACGCACCCCTGCCGCCCCGCGATCTGCTGCAGCTGACCCTGCCACGCGATGCCTCACCGCTGCCGAAACGGAATGAGGACTCAGCGGGAGATGCGTCGAAGCCGGAGCCGCCGCAGCGCGGCCCGGAAATCACGACCATTGGCTAGGCGGATGCCGCCTGCCGCCGGAGCTTCGTCCCTGCTCAGGATCGCGGACCTCCCGGCCCGTGGGCGGGTCCACAGCAGCGGGTACGTGGAATCGGTCACCCTGGCTCCCGCGGACGCCGCTCCGCGCTTCTGCGCCGTCCTGGACGAACTCCAGGGTGTCTACAGCGATCCCGGTGCTGCCCGGGCCCGCCGCCGGGTGCGGCTTGTCTGGATTGGCCAGCGCCGTATACCAGGGCTAGTTGCAGGTACACAGGTAGCCTTCGAGGGCATGGTGAGCACGGTCCAGGGAACCGCAACCGTCTTTAACCCCCGCTATGAAATCATCGGACGTCCGGAAGGCGAACAGTGAACACCAGCCCAGAACACGAAGGCAAGGACCGGGACAGCACCCAGCCTTCGATGAGTGAGCTGGCAGGCCAGTACGCTGCCCGCTCCGGAGTCGAACGCGGCGAGGACGGCCAGATCGACGTGCTGAAGTCCATCGGCGGCGTCCGCGGGCTGGCCGAAGCAATCCTTCCCGGACTGCTCTTCACACTTCTCTTCACGGTAACCGGCGGACTCTACCTTTCCCTCGGCGCAGCCGTGGTGGCCGCAGGTGCCTTCGCCGTCGCGAACCTGGTCCAGAAGCGCCCCCTGGTGCAGTCGCTGACCGGGGTCATCGGCGTCGCCATCTGTGCCTTCTTCGCTCTCCGCAGCGGCAGCGGAACCACCTTCTTCGTCCCCGGCTTCTACACCAACGGTGCCTACATTGTGGCCTTCGCTGTGTCCATCGCCGTGAAGTGGCCGGTGGCAGGGCTGCTGTTCGGCTTCATCCGCGGTGAGAACGTGGCCTGGCGCGCCGAACCCAGGCGCCTGCGGGCCTACGCGCTGGCCACCTGGATTATTATTGCCGTCTTTGTCCTGCGCCTGGCCGTGCAGCTGCCGCTCTTCCTTGCGGACAACGTCGCTGCGCTGGGCACCATGCGGCTGGCGATGGGCGTTCCGCTCTATGCGCTGGGCCTGTGGCTCGCCTGGGTCGTTTCCCGCCCGCAGCCGGAAAAAACCGGGAAAACCGCCTAGGACCCGGCCCCGCCGGAGGGCGAGAGCAGGGCCCGCAGATCGTCCTCCGCAGAGATCGTCGTCACGAAGAACAGTTCATCCCCGCCTTCGATCACGTCGTCACTGCTGGGTGTGATCGGGGCGTCGTCGCGCAGGATCGCCACCAGCGTGGCGTCCTGAGGCCACGGCACGGAACCCACACGGGAGCCCGCCATGGGCGAGGCTGCGGGAACCGTGAACTCGACCATGGACGCCACACCGGTCTGCAGCGTCAGCAGCCGCACCAGGTCGCCAACCTCCACAGCCTCTTCGACCAGGGCCGTCATCAGCCGCGGGGTATTCACGGCAACGTCCACCCCCCAGGAATCGTCGAACATCCAGTCGTTCTTCGGGTTGTTCACCCGCCCGACCGTCCGTGCCACGCCGAACTCGGTCTTGGCCAGCAGCGAAACCACCAGATTGACCTTGTCATCCCCGGTCGCCGAGACCACGACGTCGGCCTCGTCCAGTTTCGCGTCCTTGAGCGTCGTGAGCTCACAGGCGTCACCGATCAGCCAGCGGGCGGCGTCGAGGCCGCTTCGGCCCTCAGTCTCAGGCTTTGGATCGATGAGCAGCACCTCGTGCCCGTGGGAGAGCAGTTCCTTGGCGATGGTGGACCCCACGCTGCCTGCCCCGGCAATCACGACTTTCACTGGTTCTCCTTCGCGGGGGAATGGGACAGGATACGGCTGATCTCCGCCGTGCGGTCAACGTTCATCATTGCGTGCAGCACGTCGCCCTGCTGGTAACTGGTATCAGGGCGTGGAAGCATGCCCTCGCCGAAGCGGGTGACGTAGGCGATCCGGACGCCCGCCGCTGCTTCAACTGTATGCAGCGGGTGGCCAAGCCAGGACGGATCCAGGGAAAGCTCGCCCAGGATCAGCCGCCCGGAGGACTCGCGGAAGTCACCGTTGATGCTTTGCTCCGGCAGGATCCGGCGCAGCACCTGATCTGCGCTCCAGCGGACGGCCGCGACCGTGGGAATGCCCAGGCGCTGATAGATTTCCGCCCGCCCCGGGTCGTAGATGCGGGCGACGACGTGCGGCACATGGAACGTCTCCCGGGCCACGCGGGTGGCCAGGATATTGGAGTTATCACCGCTGGAAACCGCAGCAAAGGCGAAGGCTTCTTCGATCCCGGCCTGCGTCAGCGTGGTCCGGTCGAAACCCACACCAGTAACCTGGGTCCCGCCGAAAGTGGGACGCAGCCTGCGGAAGGCGCGGGGCTCCTGGTCGATGACCGCCACGGAATGGCCGGCGTTGTCGAGGGTATGCGCCAGCATGGCACCGACCCTGCCGCATCCCATGATCACGTAATGCGCCACCTTGCTCCACCTCGGTTTCTTAGCGGATGCACCGCCTGCTGCTGCCGCCCGTTTTGGGCCAAGGGACAGCTTAGTCCGGCCACGGGCGGAAATCGTGGTGTGATGGTGTTTTGGCACCAACACGGAAGTCCCACAGTCATGCCCCAGGAAAAAATGCCCATCGATCTTGAACTGACCATTGGCGCAGCAGCGCACGGCGGCCACTTCGTGGCCCGGCACGAGGGGCGGGTTGTCTTTGTCCGGCATGCACTGCCCGGCGAACGCGTCCGGGCACGGCTGACCGACGCGGGGGAGAAGGCCAAATTCTGGCGGGCGGACACCGTGGAGGTCCTTGAAGCCTCGCCGCACCGGGTTGACCATTTCTGGGCTCCGGCGGACGCGCTGCGTGCTGCCGGCCGGGACCGGCTGCCCGTGGGTGGTGCCGAGTTCGGACACATTGACCTGGAGGAGCAGCGCCGGATCAAAGGTGCAATCTTCGCTGAACAGCTGCAGCGCCTTGGCGGGGTTCAGCAGGACGTCGCCGTCGAAGCTGCTCCGCAGGAAAGCGCAGACGGGCTGGGCTGGCGCACCCGCGCCAGCTTCTCCGTGGCTCCGGGCGGAAAGCTTGCCATGCACCCGCACCGTTCCGAGGAGCTGCTTCCTGTCCAGGAGATGCCCCTGGCCTCGGGTGCCATCAACGCCCTGAAGCTGTGGGAGGTGGACTTTACCGGTGCCGACCGGGTGGAGGTGGCTGCGCCCGCCGCCGGCGGCGCGCCGCTGGTCCTGGTCATTCCGTCGCCGGGTACGCATCCGCGCACACTGGCCCGAATCGCGGCTGAAGTCGGAACGGCTGCCGATGCCGGTGCCGGGGAAACCGTGTCGGTTGCGGCCTGGGATCCCGAAGAGCACGTCCTGACCCGGCTGCGCGGACGCACCTGGGTCCGGGAGACCGCCCTCGGACATGATTTCCGCGTGACCGGCGCCGGCTTCTGGCAGATCCACCGCAGTGCCCCCGAGGTGCTGGCATCCGCCGTCCGCGACGGGCTGGCCGTGCAGCCCGGTGAACGTGTGGCGGACCTCTTCGCGGGAGCGGGCCTGTTCACTGCTCCGCTGGCCGCGGCTGCCGGGGAAACCGGGCACGTCCTCTCGGTTGAAGGTTCCCCCGGGGCCAGCCGCGACGCCCGGAAGAACCTGTTCGGCTTCCCCCAGGTCGAGGTCGTCCAGGGGCGGGTGGACAAGGTGCTGCGCAGCCACGAAGGTGCCCTCGACGTCGTCCTGCTGGATCCGCCGCGCACCGGAGCGGGCCGCACCGTCGTGGAACAGATCAGCACTGCCGCCCCGCGGGTCATCGGCTACATCTCGTGCGATCCGGCTTCCTTCGCCCGCGACCTGGGCTGGTTCCGGGAAGCCGGCTGGGAGCTCGATGCCCTGCGCGTCTTCGACCTCTACCCCCACACACACCATATGGAGTCCTTCGCGGTTCTCCGCCGTCCGTAGCAGGCCGCGTGTGGCGAGCGTTATAGCTGCGTCCCGGCGCGGTGTTCCGGGCCGTGGAACGCGCGTCCGGCTAGGATGGGAAGTAGTTGTCCCGCTCCGTGCCGAAGGATTCCCACTGGGGCGTTTGCACGGCAAGGAAACCGACCCAGCCGGGGAATCACCCACCATTCCCCGGTCGGCCCTTCAGCTATGTCGGTTAGGAAATCCTAACTAGCGTGCGGCGGATCACTGGACAAAGATAAAGCGGTGGCGAGAGGAGTCCTGTTATGAGTAATGTGGACAGCTTCGGTTCCAAAGGCGTCTTGAACGTCGGCGGGAACGAGTATGAAATTTTCCGGCTGAATTCCGTCGAAGGCGCCCAGAGCCTTCCGTTCAGCCTCAAGGTCCTGCTGGAGAACCTGCTGCGCACCGAAGACGGTGCCAACATCACAGCCGACCACGTGCGCGCCCTGGCCAGCTGGGATGCCGAGGCAGAGCCCAGCACCGAAATCCAGTTCACCCCTGCGCGGGTGATCATGCAGGACTTCACCGGTGTCCCCTGCATCGTGGACCTGGCGACCATGCGTGAAGCCGTTGCCGACCTCGGCGGCGACCCGAAGCGCGTGAACCCGCTGGCACCGGCGGAAATGGTCATCGACCACTCCGTGCAGATTGATGCTTTCGGCAATGCCGGCGCCCTCGAGCGCAACATGGAGATCGAATACCAGCGCAACGGCGAGCGTTACCAGTTCCTGCGCTGGGGCCAGACCGCGTTCGATGACTTCAAGGTTGTTCCCCCGGGAATGGGCATTGTCCACCAGGTCAATATTGAGTACCTGGCACGCACCGTCATGACCCGTGAAGTTGACGGCGTCCTGCGGGCCTACCCCGACACCTGCGTCGGCACCGACTCCCACACCACCATGGTCAACGGCCTGGGCGTGCTCGGCTGGGGCGTTGGCGGCATCGAAGCTGAGGCTGCCATGCTTGGCCAGCCCGTCTCCATGCTGATCCCGCGCGTCGTCGGCTTCAAGCTCACCGGCGAGATCCCGGCCGGCGCCACCGCCACCGACGTCGTCCTGACGATCACCGAAATGCTGCGCAAGCACGGCGTCGTCGGCAAGTTCGTGGAGTTCTACGGCGAAGGCGTTGCCTCCGTGCCGCTGGCCAACCGCGCCACGATCGGCAACATGAGCCCCGAGTTCGGCTCCACGGCCGCGATCTTCCCGATCGACGACGTCACCCTGGACTACCTGCGCCTCACCGGCCGTTCCGAGGACAGCGTTGCCCTGGTGGAGTCCTACGCCAAGGAACAGGGCCTCTGGCATGATCCCGCCAACGAGGTCAAGTACTCCGAGTACCTCGAGCTGGACCTCTCCACCGTGGTTCCCTCCATTGCCGGCCCGAAGCGTCCCCAGGACCGCGTGGAGCTCACCAGTGCCAAGGCCCAGTTCCGCAAGGACCTGCGCAACTACGTCGACCACGAGGTTGAAGCAGTCGGTGCAACGGTGGACGAAGCACTGGAAGAGTCCTTCCCGGCTTCGGATTCCCCGACCTACACGGACGCCGGAACCCACGTGGCGGATTCACCGCACGACCTGGTCTCCGTCACCGACCGCAGCGCAGCCCGCGTCGAGAACAGCGTGCCCGTCACGATGCCCGACGGCCGCAGCTTCGAGCTGGACCACGGCGCGGTGACGATCGCCTCGATCACCTCCTGCACCAACACGTCCAACCCGTCCGTCATGATGGCTGCTGCCGTCCTGGCCCGGAACGCCGTCGAAAAGGGCCTCACCGCCCAGCCGTGGGTCAAGACCTCCATTGCACCGGGTTCCAAGGTAGTCACCGACTACTACGAAAAGTCCGGACTGATTCCTTACCTGGAGAAGCTCGGCTTCTTCGTGGTCGGCTACGGCTGCGCCACCTGCATCGGCAACTCGGGCCCGCTCGAGGACGAAATCTCCACCGCGATCAACGACGCCGACCTGGCCGTTACCGCTGTGCTCTCGGGTAACCGTAACTTCGAAGGCCGCATCAACCCGGACGTGAAGATGAACTACCTGGCCTCCCCGCCGCTGGTAGTCGCCTACGCCCTGGCCGGCACCATGGACTTCGATTTCGAAAACGATGCCCTGGGCCAGGACGAAGCCGGCAACGACATCTTCCTGAAGGACATCTGGCCGAACCCGGCCGAGGTCCAGCAGATCATCGATGCCTCCATCGACCAGCAGATGTTCACCGACAGCTACGCCACCATCTTCGAAGGTGACGACCGCTGGAAGTCCCTGCCGACCCCCGAAGGCGCAACCTTCGAATGGGATTCGGAGTCCACGTACGTGCGGAAGCCCCCGTACTTCGAGGGCATGAAGGCACAGCCGGAGCCGGTCCAGGACATCGAAGGCGCCCGCGTGCTCCTGAAGCTGGGCGATTCGGTCACCACCGACCACATCTCCCCGGCAGGTTCCTTCAAGTCCGACACCCCGGCAGGCCGCTACCTGCTGGAGCACGGTGTGGCCCGCAAGGACTTCAACTCCTACGGCTCCCGCCGCGGCAACCACGAAGTCATGATCCGCGGTACGTTCGCCAACATCCGGATCAAGAACCAGCTGCTCGACGGCGTCGAGGGCGGGTTCACCCGTGACTTCAGCCAGGCAGACGCGCCGCAGGCCGCCGTGTACGACGCCTCGGTGAACTACCAGGCCGCCGGCATCCCGCTGGTTGTCCTGGCAGGCAAGGAATACGGTTCCGGTTCCTCGCGTGACTGGGCAGCCAAGGGCACCGCGCTGCTGGGCGTCAAGGCCGTCATCGCCGAGAGCTATGAGCGTATCCACCGCTCCAACCTCATCGGCATGGGCGTCCTGCCGCTGCAGTACCCGGCCGGCGTCAACGCCGATTCCCTGGGCCTGACCGGCACCGAGACCTTCTCGGTCGAGGGAGTTACCGAACTGAACAACGGCAACACCCCCAAGACCGTCAAGGTCACCGCGGTCCCGGAGAACGGCGAAGCGATCACCTTCGACGCCGTCCTGCGGATCGACACTCCCGGTGAAGCCGATTACTACCGCAACGGCGGAATCCTGCAGTACGTTCTGCGTCAGATTTCGGCAAAGTAGGCTAATCAACTCCAGCATCACGCCCCGTTTCGCTAGGCTATCGAGTAATCGAAGCCCTGAAACGGGGCGTTTTGCGTGCCGGGGGAAATGCCTGGCCGGACGCAGGCGGTAGAATTAGTGGTTGTGACGGTGCGTTTGCCCGTTGCCTAAGACGCAAGGGAGGCGCCCTTTTGGGACTTCTGGAAACCATCCGTGATCCGCGGGACCTCAGCAAACTGAGCGCTTCCCAGCTGTCGGCCCTGGCCGGAGAGATCCGGTCCTTCCTCATCACGAATGTGGCCCAGACCGGAGGACACCTCGGACCGAACCTTGGCGTCGTTGAACTGACCATGGGTATCCACCGGGTCTTCGATTCCCCGCGTGACAGCATTGTGTTCGACACCGGACACCAGTCCTACGTCCACAAGATGCTCACCGGCCGGCAGAACTTTGAAACGCTCCGGCAGCAGGGTGGACTCTCGGGGTACCCTGCCCGGGCGGAATCCGTGCATGACATCGTTGAAAGCTCCCACGCCTCCTCCTCCCTCTCCTGGGCGGACGGCATCTCCCGGGCCCGCCAGCTGACCGGGGAAAGCGACCGCTACACCGTGGTCATGGTGGGCGACGGAGCGCTGACCGGCGGCATGGCCTGGGAAGCGCTGAACAACATTGCTGCGGACCAGCGGCGCCGCGTGGTCATCGTCGTCAATGACAACGGCCGCTCCTACGCGCCGACCATCGGCGGTGTGGCGGACTACCTGGCGTCCCTGCGCCCGACCCTGGACACCGTGCGCACGCACCACATGTATGAGAACACCATGGATTGGTGGAAGGGCCGCCTGCAGAGCGGCGGGCCGGTGGGCCGGTTCGCCTACCACAGCCTGCATGCCGCCAAGAAGGGCATCAAGGACTGGTGGGCACCCCAGGGACTGTTCGAAGACATCGGCATGAAGTACGTGGGCCCGGTGGACGGCCACGACCTGGCAGCGGTGGAGCAGGCGCTGCTTACCGCCAAGAACTACGGCGGTCCGGTGATTGTGCACGCCATCACCGAGAAGGGGCATGGCTACGCTCCGGCCCGGGCGAACGACGAAGACCAGTTCCACGCGGTCGGCATCATCGACCCGGAAACCGGTGCGCCCGTCGCAGCGGGCGGTAAGCAGTCCTGGACGTCCGTGTTCGCCACTGAGATCGCGGAGATCGCGGACGAGCGCAAGGACATCGTCGGTATCACCGGTGCCATGCTGATCCCCGTCGGGCTGCACCGCTTCGCGGCCAAGCATCCGGACCGGGTGTTCGACGTCGGCATTGCCGAGCAGCATGCGCTGACGTCCGCCGCAGGCATGGCCTACGGGGGACTGCACCCGGTGGTAGCCCTGTATGCGACCTTCCTGAACCGTGCCTTCGACCAGCTGCTGATGGATGTGGCGCTGCACAAGGCCGGCGTCACCATAGTCCTGGACCGCGCCGGTGTGACCGGCCCCGACGGCCCCAGCCACCACGGCATGTGGGACATGTCCATGCTGCAGATCGTTCCGGGCCTGCACCTGGCCGCACCGCGCGATGCCACCCGGCTGAAGGAGGAACTGCGCGAGGCCGTGGCGATCTCCGATGCCCCCAGCGTGGTGCGCTTCTCCAAGGGCACCGTGGGCCCCGACCTCGATGCCGAAGAGCGCACCGAAGACGGCGTGGACGTCCTGGCCCGGCGGCCTTCGGGCGATACCCGGAACGATGTCCTGATTGTCAGTGTGGGTGCCATGGCGGAGATGGCGCTGGACGTCGCCGACAGGCTGGGCGCCCAGGGGATCAGTTCCACCGTGGTTGACCCGCGATGGGTCCTTCCCGTGCCGCGGTCCATCATCAGCATGGCTGCCGCCCACCGGATTGTCATTGTGATTGAAGACGGCGTCCGCGCCGGCGGCGTTGGATCCCGGATCCGGCAGGAGATGCGTGCCGCCGGCGTGGACACTGCGCTGAATGAGGTTGGGCTGCCGGCCGAATTCCTGGACCATGGGACACGTGCGGAGGTGCTTGAACGGGTGGGACTGACCGCCCGCCAGGTAGCCCACGACGTCGTCGCCCAGGTCCTCGGCACGAAGGTGCCGTTTGCCCGTCCGCTGCCGGGCCAGCCGGCACCTACGGGACAGATTCCGAAGATCAACTAGGCTCCGCGGCCCGGCGGGGCAGGAAAGAAGTGGCCACCATGGCAGATAACCTTCCCACCCTCGCCGTCACCGGAGCCACCGGAGCGCTTGGGGGCGCCGTGGCCCGCCAGCTCGCCGATGCCGGTGTTCCGCACCGTCTGCTGGCGCGGCACGCGGCCAAAGTTTCCCCGCCGCCGGAAACACCGGTTTTCGCGCTGTCCTACGCGGACCGGGACCACGCCGTACGGGCGCTGGAGGGCGTGCAGACCCTCTTTATGGTCTCGGCCGCGGAGAACCCGTACCGGGCGCAGGACCAGCGGACCTTCGTTGACGCGGCGGTGGATGCGGGTGTGCAGCACATTGTGTACACCTCGTTTATGGGGGCGGGCCCGGACGATGTTTTTACGCTCGGACGGGACCACTGGGACACCGAGCAGCACATCAAGGCCCGCGGCCTGAAGTACACGTTCCTCCGGGACTGTTTCTACCAGGACATCCTGCCCTCCTTTGTGGGGCGCGACGGCGTGATCCGCGGGCCCGCCGCTGACGGCAGGTTCGCGCCGGTCGCCCGCAGCGACGTCGCCGCTTCCGCTGTCCGGATCCTCAGGGACCCGCAGTCCCATGCCGGGGCCATTTACACCTTGACGGGACCGCAGTCGATCACCATGAATGACGTAGCGGAAATACTTACGCGGGTCACCGGGCAGCAGGTCACCTACCATGCTGAATCGCTTGACGAGGCGGTCGAATCCCGCATTGCCGCCGGCGCGTCCGAGTGGCAGGCAGTCGCCTGGGCAACCAGCTACGCGGCCATAGCCACCGGTGAACTCGCCCAGGTCAGCGACGATGTGGCTCGGCTGACGGGCACGGCCCCCCTGAGCTTTGAAGACCATCTGCGCAGCAGAGGCTAGTGTTCACCTGCAGGACCCTTCCCAACCACGGAACCCGTGGCTAGGGTCGAAGTATGGATCAGGTACTAGTTGGCCCCGTCGCGGACTTTTTGCGGGAATGCACCATCACCGGACTGGATGAGACCGAGGCTACGCCCGCTGCGGATCTCTATGGGATGTACATGATCTGGTGCGAGCAGGCGGATCAGGAGCCTGTTTCGGCGGGTCTGTTCTCCCGGCAGGTCCAGGCGTCCGGCAGTCAGCCGCGGCGGCGGAACCATGAGCGCGTTTACCCCGGTATCCTGCCCACCGGGCCGATTCCCATTCAGTACATCCTGGAGACCGATAAACCTCCCAGCCTGAACGGCCCGCTCAACACCTTCGGAACCTAGGCCGCCTTCATCCGGTTTCCGCCGGACAGACGTCCGGCGAGCGGGCTGATAACCAGGAGCGAAGCCCAGACCAGCCGTCCCGGGACGGGACCGGCCAGGAGGGTGACCGGAATCGACGCCAGGAAAACAACCGGCACGGCCAGGTGCCCCAGCAGGGGCCGGAACCCCGTTCCGATGCCGGCGAAGCTCAGCAGGAAACCGAACAGCTGGCTCAGCAGCCCGGTATTCAGCAGATCCTCCACACTGGCCCAGGCAGCGGCCGGCGGCAGGTCGATGTTGGTGATGAGCAGGGTGATGGCAAAGCCGTAGATCGCGTCGAAGAAAGATATGCCCCGCCCAAACTCGACGGTGCTCCGGTCAAAAAGCTGGTTGCCCATAGGGTCTCCATCGTCTGCGTTACAGCATCATTTCATTCGCCCGGGTTCCGGGGCAGGGCCAGGCCGCAGGTCCGCATCCGGAGTTGATAGCGTGGGGAGATGACCACCTACAACAGGCTCGGCAACTCCGGCCTCACCGTTTCCACCGTCGGACTTGGCTGCAACAACCTGGGCCGCCCCGGCACCGCCACCGAATCGCAGGAGGGCACTGACGCCGTCGTGCATGCGGCGATCGACGCGGGAATCACGCTCTTTGATACCGCCGACATATACGGGGCCGTGCCTGGTCTGAGCGAGGAGCGCCTCGGTAAGGCCCTGGGCTCCCGGCGCGGCGACGTTGTCCTGGCGACCAAGTTCGGGATGGACATGAACGGCGCCAACGGCCCGGATTTCGGCGCCCGCGGCTCCCGGCGCTACATCATGACGGCCGTGGAGGCATCCCTGCGCCGGCTCGGCACGGACTGGATCGACCTGTACCAGTTCCACACCCCCGATCCGCTGACACCGATTGATGAAACACTTGCGGCCCTGAATGACCTCGTCACCAGCGGCAAGGTCCGCTACATCGGGCACTCCAACCGGGCCGGCTGGCAGATCGCCGAAGCGGAGTTCACCGCCCGGGCTGCCGGGACCACCCGCTTCATCTCCGCGCAGAACCACTACAACCTGCTGGACCGCCGCGCTGAACTTGAGGTCACTCCGGCCGCGGAAGCCTACGGGCTGGGTGTGCTGCCGTACTTCCCACTGGCCAACGGCCTGCTCACCGGCAAGTACAGCGCCGGGAAGGCTCCCGAGGGAAGCCGCCTGACCCACTCCCGGACGAACCTGCTGCAGGATGCCGACTTCCAGCAGCTGCGTGAATTCGGGGAGTTCGCCGCAGAACGTGGACTGAGCGAAATCCAGGTGGCGTTCTCCTGGCTCGCGTCGCGTCCGTCGGTGTCCTCGGTGATTGCCGGAGCCACCAGGCCGGAACAGATTCGCGAGAACGCGGAAGCGGCTTCCTGGGTGCCGGGGGAGAAGGACCTGGAAGAACTGGACCGGATCTTCCCGCAGGCGCCAAAGGTAGCTCTCTTCTAGGTTCGCCGGCGCGCCCCATCCTGCTGTTCTGCTGCATGGATGGCAAAGGCGTTTCGGCGTGGCGCGCCGAGGACAGGACCGGCACGGGGTTGGAACGGCACCAGGGAGTAACACCGTGGGTGAACTCCCGCACAGAAGCCGGGTACGCAGCCGGGGCCCCTGTTAGCGTCGAAGGGTGAGCACCAAACCTGTACCCGCCGTCCAGTCCGCTCCCAACACCAACAGCACCGCCGGCAACGGCATGGTCCGCGTCCGGGGCGCGGAGGAAAACAACCTCCGCAGTGTCGACGTCGAAATCCCCCGCGACGCGATCGTCGCCTTTACCGGGGTCTCCGGATCCGGCAAGTCCTCGCTCGCCTTCGGCACGATCTACGCCGAAGCGCAGAAGCGGTACTTCGAGTCCGTTGCTCCCTATGCCCGCCGGTTGATCTCCCAGGGCCACAACCCCAAGGTGGAGGCCATCACCGGGCTGCCACCCGCCGTCGCGCTCCAGCAGCGCCGCGGGACCGCCAGCTCGCGCTCCACGGTGGGAACGCTGACCACCCTCTCCAACTCCATGCGCATGCTGTTTTCCCGCGGCGGCACCTACCCGGCCGATGCAGCGCCCGGCAGCCTGGACTCGGACGCCTTCTCGCCCAACACCGCTGCAGGTGCGTGCCGTGAATGCTCCGGCCTGGGCATCGCGCATACCGTCACCGAGCAGTCCCTGGTCCCGGATCCGTCGCTGAGTATCCGGGATGGCGCCATTGCTGCCTGGCCCGGTGCCTGGCAGGGCAAGAACCTCCGGGACATCCTGATTCACCTCGGCTACGACGTCGATGTGCCCTGGCGGAAGCTGCCGAAAAAGGACCGCGACTGGATCCTCTTCACCGACGAGCAGCCGGTGGTGACCATTACCCCGCAGCGGGACCGGGTTGCCAAACCCTACAAGGGCAGGTTCTGGAGCGCTAAAAGCTACGTGCTGCACACCCTCGCCGATTCCGGCAGCGCCAAGATGCGTGAACGCGTGCTCGAGTACATGGTCTCCGGGCCGTGCCCGGTGTGCGGGGGAGCAGGCCTGCGGCCCGAGGCGTTGGCCGTCACCTTCGCGGGCCGGAACATCGCCGAACTGAACGGGGCGACGCTGGGCGAACTGGCGGAGATTATCCGGCCGACGGCGGAGCTGAAAGCCGCGGGCACCGCGTCCCGGTCCGCGGCGTCGAACGAAGACACCGAAGTCGCCGTCACCATTACCCGTGACCTGCTGTCCCGGCTTGAAGTGCTGATATCCCTGGGCCTGGGCTATCTCAGCCTCTCCCGGGCCACACCCACCCTGTCGCCGGGGGAGATGCAGCGGCTGCGGATTGCCACGCAGCTGCGCTCCGGACTGTTCGGCGTTGTGTATGTCCTGGATGAGCCCTCCGCCGGTCTGCACCCGGCAGATGCCGAGCCGCTGCTGGCCGTGCTGCAGGAGCTCAAAGACGCCGGGAACTCGGTGTTCGTCGTCGAGCACAACATGGACGTGGTGCGCAGCGCCGAGTGGATTGTCGACGTCGGCCCGCAGGCCGGCGACGGCGGTGGGACAGTGCTCTACAGCGGGCCGGTAGCCGGACTCGCCGCTGTAGCCGAGAGCGCCACGCGGCCCTTCCTTTTCGGTGAGGCCGAGGACACCGCTCCTGCCCGCCGCCGGGCCGAGCGCTGGCTCTCGCTGAAGGGCATCACCCGGCACAACCTGCGGGAGCTCGACGCCGAGATCCCGCTGGGCGTGCTCACGGCCGTTACCGGTGTGTCCGGTTCCGGCAAATCAACGCTGGTCAGCCAGGTACTGGCCGAGGCCATTGGCGCGCAGGTCAACGGCGCTCCGCCTGAGCCGGCGGAGGCAGATGAATCCGGCGACACCGGGGTCCCGGACGAGGACCCGGCTGTCCAGGTGCGCAGCATCGCCGGGCTGGAACACCTGGACCGGCTGGTCCGGGTCGATCAGCGTCCCATCGGCCGTACCCCGCGTTCCAACCTGGCCACCTACACGGGACTGTTCGACGCCGTCCGCAAGCTTTACGCGGGCACGGATGAAGCCCGCGCCCGCGGATACACCGCCGGACGCTTCTCCTTCAACGTGACCGGCGGGCGGTGTGAAGCCTGCCAGGGCGAGGGGTTCCTCGCCGTCGAACTCTTGTTCCTGCCCGGCACCTACGGGCCCTGCCCGGCCTGCCACGGCGCGCGCTATAACGAGGAAACCCTGCAGGTCACCTACCGCGGCAAGTCCATTGCCGACGTGCTGGCCATGCGGGTGGAAACGGCTGCCGAGTTCCTGGCTGATATTCCGGCCGCGGCCCGCAGCCTGCGGACCCTGCTCGACGTCGGCCTGGGCTACCTGCGGCTCGGTCAGCCCGCCACGGAACTCTCCGGCGGCGAGGCCCAGCGGATCAAACTGGCCACCGAGCTGCAGCGCGCCCGCCGCGGCCACACCCTGTACCTGCTGGACGAGCCGACCACAGGACTGCACCCGCAGGACGTGCAGCTGCTGCTGGCCCAGCTGAACCGGCTTGTGGAAGCTGGAAACACCGTGGTGGTGGTGGAGCACTCGATGAACGTAGTGGCCTCTGCGGACTGGGTGATCGACATGGGTCCGGCCGGAGGCGACGACGGCGGCCGCATCATCTGTGCCGGGACCGCGGACGAGGTGGCGGCGTGCGAAGCGAGCCGGACTGCGCCGTATCTGAGTGCTGCGCTGAGGCGGCTCGTCTGATCTGCTGTGCGGTCGGAGGGCCCGGAACGGCGGCAACGAAACTCCCAGCTCGCAGAGCTCGCCGGGAGTATTAAAGCCGTCTAACCCGGACCCTGCGGCCGTCCGGTGCCGTGGCTGGCTTGAGTGGTTCGGTTCAGCTAGGCGGGTGCAGCCAGCTTCACCGTTCGGTGGAGGGAGAGGCTACAGTACGAAAGTGCCAAGATGGGGGAGTGAACTTTCCCGGAGTCGTTGAGCGCATGGAGCGACACCAAATTGCGCTCTATCTCGGCGCGCTCCTCGCAGGTGCGCTGACGGGGTGGTTCGCTCCGGTGGCCGCGCCGGTGTTCGAGTCCACCGTTAACCCGGCGCTCGGCGCGCTGTTGTACGCGACGTTTCTGGGCATTCCCTTCGGCAGGCTGATCGAGGCGGTGCGTGAGCGCGGGTTTATGGCCGCCGTCCTGGTCCTGAACTTCCTGCTGGTACCGGTTGTTGTTTTTATCCTGACCCGCTTTATCGCGGGGGAGCAGGCGCTGCTGATCGGGGCGTCGATGGTCCTCCTGACCCCGTGCATCGACTACGTAATCGTGTTCTCCGGGTTGGCTGGCGGCGCCAGTGACCGGCTTCTGGCCGCCGCACCCGTCCTGATGGTGCTCCAGATGCTTCTGCTGCCCCTTTACCTGCTGGTCTTTGTGGGCCCGGACATTGGCGCGCTCCTGGACCCCGGGCCGTTTATCGCCGCTCTTGTGTGGCTGATCCTCGTTCCTCTGGCTCTGGCTGCGATGACGCAGGCGGCCAGCCGGAGATCAGACGCGGCGCGGAGGTCCGCGAGGTTCGTGCAGGATCTGATGGTGCCGCTTATGATGCTCACCCTGGCCGTTGTGGTTGGCTCCCAGATCAGTGCTGTCGGCGGGGAACTCCCGGCTCTGCTCGCCGTCGTGCCTCTGTACGCGGCTTTCCTGATACTCATGGTTCCCATCGGGATGGGAATGGCCCGCGCTCTGAAACTGGATGTTCCTGGTACCCGGGCCGTCATCTTCAGCGGAGCAACCCGGAATTCCCTGGTGGTCCTTCCACTGGCACTCGCCCTCCCGGCGCACCTGGCGTTGGTGCCGCTCGCCGTCGTCACCCAAACCTTGGTTGAACTCGCCGGAATGGTGCTTTTGGTGCGGCTCATCCCGCGGCTTGTCCCCGAGGCGCCGCGAAGTGCTTGTGAGCGCAAGCAGGGGCGTAGGGTGCTCCCATGAGCGACGCATTAGCGCAGTTGACCGATCCCACCCCCGAAGCGGTTGTTCAGTTCCTTGCCAGGGTGATTGATGCGCCCTGGCCGCAGGAATCCGGCGCCTTCACAGCCCATTTTGACCGGCTCGGGTGTACTGCGGGGGAGCCGCTGGAATACGCCGATCCGGTGCCGGGGAGCATCGGCGGCCCTTTCACATGCGACGGTATTTCCTTGGAGACCGGGTCGTGGGCGGCGTTCAACGGGCAGTTGTTTTCCCTAAACTTCTTCCTCTACTCCGGCAGGCGGGACTCGGAGACAATAGCTGAAGCTGGATTCGAAGCTGTCCGGGAACATCTCAGGGCCGTATGCGGTCCACCTGAGGACGAAGGCACTGACGCGAACGGCAGCCTTTCGGCGTTTTGGAACCCTGGCGAAAACTCGATCGAGCTTTACGGTCACGTCACCCTGGCACCGGCGCTGCAGGTCGGCGTGGGCCGGCGCAGTGTGGAGGCTTTGTACAACGAAGGCGCCCGGCACGCTGACCGAAGGTAGGCTGGAATTTCACCGATCGGAGAGCACACGAATGGCTGCGACAGGGACGACCGCCACCACGGTGGATGAGGTGCTGGCCCAGCTGGCCGCGCTGGAGGATCCGAAGGCTAGGGCCGTCAACGAAAAGCATGGTGATGATCACGGCGTGAACCTGAGCAAGCTCCGCGCTGTCGCGAAGCAGTTGAAGACGCAGCAGGAGTTGGCCCGGGAGCTGTGGAAGACGGGTGATACCCCGGCACGGCTGGTGGCATTGCTGATCTGCCGGCCGAAAGAGTTCGAACGCAGCGAACTGGACACCATGCTGCGCGAAGCCCGCGTCCCCAAGGTCCACGACTGGTTCGTCAACTATGTCGTGAGGAAGAGTCCGCATGCACAGGAGCTGCGGATTCTCTGGTTCGCGGACCCGGACCCGGTGGTGGCCAGTGCCGGCTGGGCGTTGACCAGTGAGCGGGTGTCCAAGAGCCCTGACGGGCTGGATCTGTCCGGTCTGCTGGACACGATTGAAGCCGAGATGAAGGATGCTCCGGACCGCCTGCAATGGGCAATGAATAACTGCCTGGCCCAGATCGGCATCGCCCATCCTGAGCTTCGGGCCCGGGCCATCAGCATTGGCGAACGGCTGGAAGTGCTCAAGGACTACCCGACGCCGGCAAACTGCACCTCACCGTACGCACCCATCTGGATCACGGAAATCGTGCGCCGGCAGGAGAACTAAGGCCCGCTGTCCGGGTCCGGCCGAAACTAGCTCACCGTAGCTTCGCGGAGGGCCACACCCTGGCGGAATGCCAGATGGCCGCCCAGGAACCCTGCTCCGGCAGCAGCGGCGTTGCCGGCCAGGCCAAGGCCCATGCCTATTCCGTGACGGCCGCGTCCCCGGGCGAGCAGGGAGCCGATCATCAGGAACATGGACACGTCGGTGCCCAGCGAGTGGACTGCGCCGATGCGGCGCTCGGCTCCCGTCAGATCAGCCCAGTCGGCCGCGCCCGCAAACCCCGCCACCAGGCCTCCCACGACCCCGGCGCCGGTGAGCAGCCCTGCACTGCGCTGTGCCTGCGCACCTCCGGCCACATCCAGGATGGAGGCACTGACCCAGCACCCGAGCGTCAGGTGCGTGAGTACCGGATGGATCGAGTAGCCAAGCACGCTCGTGTGCAGCGGTCCCCGGCGGGCCCAGTCAATGACCGGTTTGTAAAAGGCGGCCTGGGCGTCAGCCACCCGTTCGGCGGCGGGGCTCTCACCCACGGCCCGAACCAAGCGCTGCGGCTTTGAAAGACGGTTCACGCCAGCAGACGATACCTCCGCATGACCCTGCTGCACAGGGTAGAAACCTCGACCTGCCACGGCCTTCGCCGTTACTGTGGCACCAAAAGTGCGGCGATCCCTGGCCGGATCCACCGGTCTGTGCGAAAGGCAGCCGCGCAGGCGAAGGAGCACACCGTGGGAACTCTATCCCTGGACTCGTTCATCACGCTCGACGGCGTTTACCAGGCGCCCGGAGGGCCCGAAGAGGATCCGGAGGGAGGCTTCGAATACGGCGGCTGGCAGGCTGCCTATTCCGACGACGAAGCAGGCCAGTCCATCATGACGAACATCGACAGCATGGACGCCCTACTCCTCGGCCGCAAAACCTATGACATCTTTGCTGCGTTCTGGCCCGTTCAAAGCGCCGATGACCCCATCGCCGCCAAGTTCAACGCCATGCCTAAATTCGTAGTGTCCCGGTCCCTGGCCGACCCCTCGTGGGAAGGCACCGAGGTGCTGGCAGGACCAGCGGATGTTGCCCGGCTCAAGGATCGGTTCAGCGATATCCACATCATTGGCAGCGGAGACCTGGCCCGGTCGCTGCTCAAGGACGGCCTGATAGACCGGCTGAACCTCTTCCTGTATCCACTGACCTTCGGCACCGGCAAACGGCTGTTTCCTGACGGGATGGGGGTGCCTGCGGCCTTCGCCCTCGCCTAGCCGCCCAGGGGCTTCCCCAGGGGAGCGGTCTCTCTTGTCTATGAACTTGCGGGCACACCCATCACAGGGATCACTATCGGCCAGGAGTAGCAGCGGGAGCCGGTGCCCCGCTGGAGCCGCGCACCGTTGCTTCACGCGAGGGAAGGTTATCCGTCACGCAGCTTCAGGGCACGGTAGATCGTGTCATGGATCGGCACCGGAACTCCGTAGCGCCCCGCGATGCGCACGACTGCCCCCGTCTGCTCGTCGATTTCCGAGGGCCGGCCGGCAGCCAGATCCCGCTGCATCGAGGACGTGCTGCTGGGATCGAAGGTGTCGTACTGCCGCATCATCGCCTCGACGTCGGTTTCGTCCAGGGGAGTGCCGGCAGCCGTGGCGAGGTGGGCCACTTCGCTCATGGCGTCCCGGACGAGGCTTCGGCTGAGCGGGTTGGCACGCGTCCGGCCCACCGGTTCCCGGGACAGGGCTCCTACTCCGCCGTAGGAGGTGATGAGCATGAACTTCCGCCACATGTCAGCAGTGATGTGCAGGGAGATGGTGGTCTGCACCTGGGCGTCCGCGAGCGCCGCTGCCAGTTTCTCTACCCGGCTGGTGACGTTCCCGTTCAGTTCTCCCAGAGTGATTCCCGGTTGGCTGCCCACGTGATGCACAATCCCCGGTTCGGTCAGGTAGGAGATGATGAGGCAGACTCCGCCCAGTGCATGCCCGGGACCGACGGCGTCGGTAATCTGCTGTGTGGCGCTCACCCCGTTTTGCAGCGGGAGGACAGCCGTGTCGGTCCCCACCAGGGCCTTGGCCTCCAGCAGTGCTTCGCGGACCTGGCCGGCCTTGCTGGCGACAATTACCGCGTCACAGGCACCAATCTCCGCCGCATCCGTGCTGATGCTGGCCGGCCTTGCGGTGAACCCCTCCGACCCGTCTCCTCTGGTGACGCGGATTCCGTTGGACCGGATGGGCTCGATATGCCGCGGGGTCGCCACTAAGTGCACTTCGTGGCCGGCGCGGGCCAGCACAGCGGCGAAATATGCACCGACTCCTCCGGCCCCCACCACCCCGATCTTCAAGGTGTCTCCGCTGGCCGGTGCCTCGGCTGAATTTGTCATGCCCCCAACGTAGTGCCATCACTCCTCGGTGGCATGGAAGGCAGGCCGTGGCCTGGAGACCGGACGTCCCTACCGTAAGAGGTCAACGATGAGGGTGATGATCATCCCGGTACCTAACAGCACGAGAAAACCCCCGGCTGCCTTCGTGACCCAGGGCAGGAAGCGGGAGAGTGCCGCGAGCGCACGGTCGGTTCCCAGGGCAACGGCGACGAACAGATCCCAGACCAGGACGACGGCGAACATCCAGGCACCGTAGAGCAATAGCTCCCCGGCAGCAGCGTTTGAAAGCCCGGCGGCGAGGGCGACGTAGAAGAGTGCGTTCTTCGGGTTGAGCAGGCCGGATGCGAATCCGAGTCCCAGGCTCCGTCCCCAGGTGCTGCCAGGCGGTGCAGGTCCGCTGACGACACTGATGCGGATACTCGAACGGAGGAACGCGATGCCAATGTACGTCAGAAACAGCCCGCCGGCCGTTTGGATAATTCCGAGCAGAGTCGGATGCGAGACCAGGGACAGCCCGGAGAACGCGGCAGCGATAAAGATGCCGTTGGCCAGCGCGATCCCGAGGCACGCTCCGCTGGCGGCCCGCCATCCGCTGCTTACAGCGCTGCGGGCGATCAGGAAAAAATCCACCCCGGGGATCAGCAATGCCAAAAAATGTGCTGCTGCCACAGCAAAAAACTGCTCCATCTATCCCCAGCTATCTCGACGACGTACCTCGTCAAGAATGCGGGTTGAGCAGGGGGACGGTCTTGTACGAAATTGCGGTCAGCCGCGATAGGTTCCAGGGGACGTGGCTACATGGGCGCGAAAGACCCTGTGGAAGTGGCTCTGGTCAACAAACCCCAGGGCATGGGCGGTCTCTGCCAGGGCCCGTCCTTCGCGGAGCATCCTCCGGGATGCAGTGACGCGTTCGTTCTGCCGCCAAGCCAGCGGCGCGAACCCGGTCAAGCGCTTCATGGCCCGGATGAGCTGGTATCTTCCCATCCCCGCCAGTTCAGCAAGCTCCGCGAGAGGCGGGTTCGATTCATCCTGCCGCAGCCGCCTGAGTACCGGATCCAGACGGGCAAGAAGCTCCTGATCACTGCAGGTAACCAACTGGTGTGCCGGTTCAACAGAAGCACATTCATGCAGGCCAGTGCGAAACCCGGATTCGATCCCGCTTGGCGCCGCATCGGTGAACAGCGTGTTGTTGATGGCAGTGAACCAGCGGTAAATCTGCGGCTGCCGGTACACCTTGATTCCGGCCAGGAGATGTGCCGCCGGCGGGGGCAGCAGGGCCGCGATCCAGTCCTGATCCGCCTGGATCATTTGGTACTCCCAATGGCCTTCATCCGGATTGCATGCGTGGACGTGACCTGCCGGAATAAGAATGACGTCGCCGGCCGCCAACCGGATCGGGTCTCCCGCCGCGCCGCTGAATACGGTGGTGCCTGAGTCGACCAGACCTATCGAGAACCGGTCATGGGTGTGCGGACGGTAGCAGGTGTTCTCCCGGCACGACCGGCGCGATTCCAGATGCGGCACCTGCCGGCTATGCCAGAATTCCGTCACGCGTTTCCTGCCTCTTTCCGGTGTATTCGGCTTCAATCCAGGATCAATATTCCCCCGCCGCCATCGCGGTTTCCGTAGTCGGAGACGCGTCAATCAAAGCTGTGGAAGTCTACAGGACTGTCCCTCAGGATCTCCACGGCGGCGGCCGGATCCCGGTTCCGTCGATGTGCTGCACCCAGCGATCCAAGAATGCCCGGGGGCCCACCGGACAGTGCTGGAGCGGCGCATCAGGTCCTGACTGCTACGCTGCCGCCATGGTGGATTCAACAACTAGGTGGAGGACCGGGCGGGCGGCTGGTACCGGGCTGATCCTGATTGCCTGTTATGCGACAGCCGGGGCCTTCCAAGTGCTGGTCTGGAATCCGCAGGCGGCTGTGCCCGGGGCATCGCTCGACGAAATCCGGACAGCTATGGCGAGCGCCAACGAGTCTCTCGCCGTTCCCCTGGTTCTCGCGTGGGCCGTCATTGGGGTGCTGCTCGCCGGGCTGGTTCTCATGGCCGCACAGCGGGATCCCGGACTCCGGGTGAGCACGGTTGTCCGGATAAATTTACTCCTTTTGGTCCTAGCGGCACCGTCACACTGGTTCGCCTCCTTCCCCGCCGGTATGGGAATTGCGGACACCTTCGCCACGACCGGCGGTGACCACACGCCCTGGGGTAAGCTGCTCTACCTCGTGAGCGCCGTCGCCATGATTGTGCTGGTGTTCATCACGCTCCTGGACAGGCGGCGACCGCCTTCTCGCCGCCCGGCGCGTCCATAGGCCTTACTGCCAAGGACGGCGTACCCGGCTCCAGACGTCCTCGCTGAGGTCCCGGTGCCAGTGCTGCCGCGGGGCATCTGCCTCGCGGGCAGCATCCGCGAGCCACAGCGTACTGTCGGGGTCCCACCCGGCGAGGACCGATGCCGTGCCTCGACCCACCTTGAGCGCCCGGCCTGAAGTATTCAGGTAGCCGGCGATCGTGAGGTGCACGGCATCCCATTCCCCGGCGACCCGTTGCCAGTCGGGGATGACCCAGGAGCCATCGCGTCCGGTGGTGTGGAACCAATCGTGTCTGCGGGAGGCAGTGACGTCCAGCGGATAGGCGCGGCAGAGGAAGATCCAGTCCTCCGCCGTTTGGATCTCGAAGGTCCGGCCAGTCCCGTAGACCGGAATCACAGTTGCCTCCTCCCAACCGGGGAAATCTTCCACCAGGGTGAGGGCCGCCGGGATGGCACCCACTGTCCGGAGAAGGCGGAGGGGGGATGACCACCAGCTTCCGGAGTAGTTGGCGTAGACGCTCTCAGGGCGGTCGCGTGCGGCCTGTGCTTCCTCGGCCCGTATCTCTTCCGCCCATCTACTCAACGCTTGCTGCGGATCCCGTGGCAGCGGTGCCGGGTCCTCCGCTGACCGCCAGTCAATAGCCCATTGTTCCGGCCGGCGGGGCTGGGACCAGCCTCGCCACGTGGGGGTTGCCAGTACCCGCTCGGCGAGCGGGCGGAAAGCTTCGACGATGGCTGGGAGAGCTGCGAGTACGTCATCTCCATCGGGTTCCTGCCAGTAGCGGGCGTTCCTGACCGAGCACTCAAGTGCCGCCGCGAGCTGCGCCGCCGTGAGACCGGAAGCATCGATGGAACGCAGTGCCGCCGCCAGGTCTTCCAGCGAGGGGGATTCACCCGGGCCTGTGGAATCGCCGGGGCCGTCGCTGGACAGCGCGAACAGGACAGTGGATGTTCCTTTGCCGGGATCGAGTTCGTACCCCAGCCGGAAGACGGCGTTCCTGACGTCGGGGTTGAGTTCCTCCGCGAGCTCAAGGCACAGGCGCCTGCCACGGGGACCGTCAAGGAGCAGTTCAGGCAGGGTTTTCATCCGCTCATCCTTGCACGTCTGACTCCGGTCCAGAGGCGCCAGGACCGCGCCCGGCCAAGACTCTGCGGCCGCGCCGGTGTGCCACAATCGTGCCCATGCCGCTGGAATCCATCTCGACCCGCGAGGACAGCCTTCTCATCCGCTGGTCCTTCCCGAGCCCCACGCGTGATCTGTGGGACGGGCTGACTGACCGGACGCTGCTGTCCCAGTGGTTGGGCCAGCCCATCGAATGCGACATGAGGGCGGGTGGGAGGCTCGTCGTCGAGCATGGGGAGGGCTACGCATCCCACAGCGAAATCATGGAGGCAGATCCGCCGCACAGGCTTGCCATGACGTGGAACTTTCCCGATGAACCCGAATCCCGGCTCCGCTTCGAACTGCACCCCTCGGACCCGGGCACCAGGTTGGAGCTCACGCACCAAGATCTGGGCAGCCTTGTCGGCTCTTACGGTCCTGGCTGGATCACGCATCTGACGTATCTGGAAGCCGTGATCAGTGGCACTCCATTGGTCACGGCAAAGTTCTGGCAGCTACACGCCACTGTCGAGGCGCTCTACAACGATAGAAGGCCCGCTGCCACGGGCACTACCCATGCGACGGTGTATTCAGCTGCGGCCCCTTTACCGCCGTTAACGCGATAGGGAGTACCCGCGAACTCAGAGACCTGGAGCTAATCAGCCAGGTCAAACCGGTAGAGGCTGCAGGTGCTAAATCGCAACTTTATTCCGCGGGCCACGGAATGACCGAACTGGGCCGAATGGGCGGGCGCCATCGCGATTGCTCTCGGTTTATTCTTCGCTGTGCAGTCTGAGTTTCTGTGCCCCAACCGCGCCGCGACCCGTCGTCAGAAAAATCACGACGACGGCGACCAGTGCGCCGATGGTGGTTTCTACCGCCCGGTCCAGGGTCAACTCCCACACCGGCTGTGCCGAGACGAATCCGGTCATCAGCAGAGCCACGGGTGTCAGGAAGACCATGGCGAGAGCGTAGTGCCTCATGACGTATACCTCTCCGCCAAACTGGAGAGCTGCAAGCAGGATTGCCAGCTGCACCGGACTCCAATCGGGCTGCAGCAGCAGTGCGGAGAGCAGCACGCCGCCATAAGTTCCCAGAATAAAATGTCCGGCCCGGGCCGGAGCATGAGCGGCGTCCGTGGCGGAAATGGGGGCACAGGCCGCGAGCATCGCCCAGTAGCTGTGGCCCGGCCCCAAGAGCAGGGCCAGTGAGCCGGCGGCTGCGACGGCGGCAGCGTACCTTCCGGAATGGGCCAAGATGCGGGCTGCTTTCGGCGGCGGAGCATGCGGGCGCAGTATTACCGGAGTATGGCGGCGGGCATGGACCCGGCCGGCAATTCCCAGCAGAACGGCGGTTGCGGCGCTTCCGGACACGGCTAGGGCTGCTTCTCCCATGGATCCTGAAAACGGTGCCGCAGCAGTGGCGGTAAACGCGAAGATGTAGGTGAAGGGCCCCGCGGGCCGGATCCGCAGGACGTCTGCCACCAGCGATATCACCAAGGCGACAACGGTGGCGCTGACCACCAATTCCCAGTCACTGCGCCCGGCGATGGACATGGATACTCCGGCCATCACAGTCATGCACATCAGCAAGCCGGACTGGGTCTGATGCTGCAGCCTTCGCCAGTGGGGTTCCGAGCGACCAAATACACCCGTTAACGAGCCGAAGATGGCGCACATGGTCAGGTTGGTGCGGTCCAGCAGAATCAGCACCAGCAGCGGGATGAGCATCCCTGCCGCCACCCGCACAGCGGGGAACCGATGCCCCCGGCCAGCTGGGACGGCCAAGAAGCCACGGAGGTCTTGCGTCACGGGTTAGGAGCCTTTCGCTGCGGCAGCAAACAGGAAATTGCCGCCTTTACACCCTATGAGAGCGATCTCCACCAGCGCGGCACCCACCCTTGTGATTCATCTCGCACCGCAGCTGCCCACTTCTGGTCCATTACCGGGTAAGTCGCTGTAAACCGCCATCCCGACCCAGTTCACGTCCGCCATACTGGTTGCCGCCGGCAATCGGCCTCGCTTTTCCTGCTTCGACGTTCCGCAAATCGTTGACCCGGGCGCCGGCGGACACAGCTTGGGCGCGAACTCGGCCGAGCGTAGGAAAGCGCCGGACGGACCGGGTTAGGCGGCAGGAATGCCGCCGTTCCGGTCCGCCCGGCGCGTGCCAAGCGTGCCAAGCGAATGAAACTGAGAAGAGCTAAGCAGCAGCCACCGGCACAGCACCGGCATTGAACAGTCGCCCGTTCACCCGGTCGGACGCACCCACCCGGTCCAGATACGGCGTGATGCCGCCCAGGTGCATCGGCCAGCCGGCGCCGAGGATGACGCAGAGATCGATGTCCTCCGGCCCGGCCACCACACCTTCATCCAGCATCAGCCCGATTTCCTCGGCCAGGGCGTCCTGCGTACGGCGCAGGACTTCCTCGGAGGTCGAGGGCGAGTCGCCGAAGGTCAGCAGGGCCAGGGTTTCCTCCGGGACGTACGGCTTGCCGTCGGAATCCTGCTGCCAGAGCGACTTGATGCCGGCGTCGATCAGCTTCTGCGAGTTCTCCGAAACGTGGAACCGGTCGCCGAAGGCAGCGTGCAGGGATTCCTGCACGTGCTGGCCGACCGGCAGGCCAACCAGGGCCAGCAGGTTGAAGGGCGTCATCGGCAGGCCCATCGACCGCAGCGCATTGTCCGCGGTGGCGGCGTCGGTGCCCTCGTCGAACACCTTGGTGATCTCGCCGAACATCCGGCCCAGGATCCGGTTGACCACAAACGCGGCCGCATCCTTGACCAGCACAGCGGTCTTTTTCAGCTGCTTGGCCAGGACAAACGCGGTGGCGAGCACTGCGTCGTCGGTCTTCGGTGCACGCACAATCTCCAGCAGCGGCATCACAGCCACCGGGTTGAAGAAGTGGAAGCCCACCACACGCTCAGGGTGCTCCAGGTCCGCGGCCATTTCGGTGACGGACAGTGAGGACGTGTTGGTCGCCAGGATGCACTCGGGGGAGACCACGGCTTCCACCTCGGCAAAGACCTGCTTCTTGACCGACATTTCCTCGAACACGGCCTCAATCACGAAGTCCGCGTCGGCAAACGCTTCCTTGGACACCGAACCGGTAACCAGTGCCTTGGTGCGGTTCGCGGCATCGGAGGAGATGCGGCCCTTGCCCAGCAGCTTGTCCACCTCGGCGTGAACGTAGCCCACGCCCTTGTCCACGCGCTCCTGGTCGATGTCCGTCATCACCACGGGCACCTTCAGGTTCTTCGCGAACAGCAGCGCGAGCTGGCTGGCCATCAGGCCTGCGCCGACGACGCCGACCTTGGTCACCGGGCGGGCGAGCTTCTTGTCCGGCGCGCCGGCGGGACGCTTGCCGCGCTTCTGCACCAGGTCCAGGAACGCGTAGACCGTGGCCTGGAACTGCGGGGTCTGCATCAGTTCGGCCAGGGCTTCACACTCGGCCTCGCGGGACTGCTCACGCGTCCAGTTTTTTCCGGCTTCGAAGATGTCCAGCACCTTGGCCGGCGCCGGGGCAGCGTTGGAAGTGCGGGCCTCCACGAAGGCCCGGCCGGCCGCAACGGCGGCGTCCCAGCGGTCGCTGACTTCGGAAGGCTCGACGGCGTTGGGCCGGTTCACGGTCTCGGCGCCGGTGATCACGCGGGACGCCCAGGCGAGGGACTGCTCCAGGAAATCGGCGGGTTCGAACAGGGCATCGGCTATGCCGAGCTTGTAGGCGGCCGGTCCGGAGAGGGTGCGGTTGTTACTCAGCGGGTTCTCGATCATCACTTTCACGGCGTTCTCCGGACCGATCAGGCGTGGCAGCAGGTAGACACCGCCCCAGCCCGGAACCAGGCCGATGAACGCTTCAGGCAGCGCCAGCGCACCGGCCCCGGTGGATACCGTGCGGTAGTCGGACTGCAGGGCAATTTCCAGCCCGCCCCCCAGGGCCACACCGTTGATGAACGCGAAGCTGGGAACGCCCAGGGTGCCGAGTTTGCCGTAGACCTCGTGGCCCAGGGCCGCCATGGCGACGCCGTCGTCGTACTCGGCCAGAGTCTTCACTGCCGACAGGTCCGCCCCGGCCACGAGGTAGTGCGGCTTGCCGGTGACGCCGACGCCCACGATCTCGCCGCGGTCGGCCCGCTCCTTGAGCGAGTCCAGCACGCTGCCCAGTTCCAGCAGGGTGTTCGGGCCCAGTGTGGTGGGGCGGGAGTGGTCGACGTCGTTGTCCAGCGTGATGAGCGCGAACGTGCCGGCACCGCCGGGCAGTTCCACGTCACTGACGTAGGAGTGGGTGATGACCTCGTTCGGGAAGAGCCCGGCGAGACGCTGGTAATCGGGTGCAGTCATTACTTCGAAGCCTCCATGGACTCGGTGTTGTAGTCAGCGTGGTTGGGGTTTTCCCAGATGACGGTGGCGCCCATGCCCAGGCCGATGCACATGGTGGTCATGCCGTAGCGCACCGAGGGGTCTTCCTCGAACTGGCGGGCCAGCTGGGTCATCAGGCGGACGCCTGAAGAGGCCAGCGGATGTCCGACGGCGATTGCCCCACCGTAGCGGTTGACGCGGGGATCGTCGTCGGCAATGCCGAAGTGGTCCAGGAAGGAGAGCACCTGGACGGCGAAGGCTTCGTTGATTTCGAAGAGGCCGATGTCCTCAATGGACAGTCCGGTCTGCTTCAGCACCTTCTCGGTGGCCGGGACCGGGCCGATGCCCATAACCTCGGGCTCGACGCCGGCGAAGGCGTAGCCGACCAGGCGCATCTTCACGGGCAGGCCGAGTTCCTCCGCAGCATCGGCGGAGGCCAGCAGTGCGGTGGTGGCGCCGTCGTTCAGTCCCGAGGCGTTGCCGGCGGTGACCCGGCCGTGCGGGCGGAACGGGGTGCGCAGCGCTGCCAGATCTTCAAGGGTGGTGCCGGGACGGGGGCCTTCGTCGACGCTGCTGAGGGTCCAGCCGGCGCCGGGCTTCTTGGTGGCCACCGGAACCAGGTCCGGCTGGATCTGGTTGCCGGCGTAGGCCTTGGCCAGCTTTTCCTGGCTGGCGGCGGCGTAGGCGTCGGTGCGTTCCTTGGTGATGTCCGGGAAGCGGTCGTGCAGGTTCTCCGCCGTGTTGCCCATGTTCAGGGCGGCCGGGTCCACCAGGCGTTCGGTGACGAAGCGCGGGTTCGGATCCGCGCCCACGCCCATCGGGTGGTGGCCCATGTGCTCAACGCCGCCGGCGATGACGACGTCGTAGGCGCCGAAGCCGATGCCGGACGCGGTAGTGGTCACGGCGGTCATGGCGCCGGCGCACATCCGGTCAATGGCAAAACCGGGAACGGTGCGGGGGAGTCCGGCCAGCAGTGCTGCGGTGCGGCCGATGGTCAGGCCCTGGTCCCCGGTCTGGGTGGTGGCGGCGATGGCCACCTCATCGACCCGCTCGGGCGGCAGCGACGGGTTGCGGCGCAGGAGCTCGCGGATGCACTTGACCACCAGGTCATCGGCGCGGGTATCGGCGTACATGCCCTTCTCGCCGGCGCGTCCAAAGGGGGTGCGGACGCCGTCTACGAAAACAACGTCCCTGATCTGCCGTGCTCGGCTTTGTGGGCTCACGTACTGCTCCTCTTTGAGATGTGGACAAGCTCGCTCTCGATGTTACTCGTCAGTAACTTAGGCTGCAAGACCCGTGGCGGGAGCGGTGGGTCCGCCGCCGCCCCCGCCACGGAGACTACAGCGGCGTTACGCGAATATCATCGTGTTTGGGCAGGCTGCTCGACGATCACGGTGAAGCTCTGCCCGCCATCGGTGGAATGCTCCAGGCCGGCATCAGTCATGACCCAGATCTGCAGCGCGTCAGCCGTCTCGGCAGCCGTAACGGCCACCGGATAGCCGGAGACTCTCCCGGCGGGGTTCCAAATCTCCCCCTGATCCTCGCTCGTCACGATGCCGCCGTCCGGCAGGACGCCCACGATCCGGGACTCTTCCGTGACGGCGGCCAGCATGATCACCGGCGCCCCCGGAAGCGGCGCCCAGTTGAGGCCGGCGTCGCCGGATCGGTGCGGGCCCGTTTCCGTAGTGGCCACAGCGAGCCCGCTGGACGGCGATCCGGCCAGGTTGTAGGGCGTGAGCTGAACCTGCGAATCGGTCCACTCCCTGCCATCCTGGCTCACCTGCAGCGTTCCGTCGAAACCAATGATGCCTTCGCTGGTGGCCGCGAGGGCGTGGAAATCGGATTCGCCGCCCAGGGACTGCACGCTCCACGATTCCCCGTCCGCGGAACGGATCAGTCCGGCGGGCTCGGGCAGGTCAACGCCGGGGCCGGGATGCCCGGACGCCAGGTAGCTGCCGTCCCCGGCCACGGCAAAGCCCATGAGGTCGATGTTGGCACCAGTGGGAACCAAGCTGTTCCCGGAAACCTCGAAGACGCCCTCGTGCGAGGCGACAAGTACATCCGTGGTGCCGGGTTTGAGGGCAAGGGCATGGACATGACTGGGGAAGGGCGGTGCTGCCTCCTGGGCCCGCCCGCCAACGGGAGAGGAGCAGGCGGTCAGCGCCAGGATGACGACGGCGGAAGCCGCGGCGGCGCGCACGCCGTGTTCCAGCCTCATGCCAAGCCCTGCAGCAGGGTCTGCATCTCGAAAATTTCCGTGTTCTGGCTGGCGATGATGTCCTCGGCGAGCTTCACAGCAGTGGGGTTGGAGCCGGACGCAGCTTCCTCTTCGGCCATCTTCACCGCGCCTTCGTGGTGCTCGATCATCTGGGTCAGGAACAGTTTGGCGGCCTCGGTTCCCTGGGCGCTTTCCAACGCGGCCAGGTCCTCGTCGGCGAGCATGCCGTCCATCTCCATGGAGTGTCCGAGCATTTCCCGGGGCTCGTCCCAGGCTGTCAGCCAGGAATCCATCTTCTCGATTTCCGGTCCCTGCGCGGCCGTGATGTTTTCGGCGAGTTCCACGACTTTCGGGTCAAGTCCCTCTTTGGCGAGCATCATCGCGCTCATGGTGACGGCCTGTTCATGATGCGGGATCATCATCTGGGCGAACATGGTATCCGCGCTGTTGTGGTCCGCAGCAAGGGTATCGGAGGGTTCCCCGCTGCCGTGGTGGTCCATGCCGGGCATGGTGCTCTCCGACGCGGGGCTTGATTCCGGGGCGCTGCTGGTGGCCCCGCATCCCGCCAGGGCGATGGCGGCGGCGAGGGCGGTTGCAGAGACTGGGGCAAGCTTCTTCTTCAAGGTGTTTTCCTTCGGTCAGTACGTTCGTTGACTAATCAGCGCTGCCACGGTGGGCAGGCACGCAAAGGGGGCTCCGGAGGGTGGCGGAGCCGGGAATTTACGTGCGGCTGATGCAGAGTTGAACGAGCGAAGGAGCAGCCGGGGGAGCCAGCCTGGCGGGAACGGCCCGGGGCGGGTCCGGACGGTCCGGGGTCCGTTGCCGGCGGGATACCAGCGCACCGATTAGCGCTGAAATGCTGAGCAGCACCAGGAACATCATGCAGAGGCCTGCTGCACAGCCAGCCGGTCCGCATTCGGGGCACGCTTCGGAACTGTGCCCGCCGTCGGAGGCCGGAGCAGCTGCGGCTGCCGGATCGGCACTGTGGCGCAGCGCTGTCCCGTCGGAGTCCGCCGAGGTACCGGACGGGCTGACGGCTGAATGAGCGGCTGCCGGGTTGCCCGCGGCGTGACCGGCGGCAGCATGGGGGTCGGCGAGCATATGCATGCCGAGGATTCCGGCCAGGATCGCCAGGAGGCCGAGGGTGGTGGTGAGCAGCTGCGGCGTCGACCGAATGGTCAACGCATGGCCGGCTGCGGCCCGAATACCTGCCCTCATAATGAGCGCCAGTCTAACAGGCGGGTGCGGACGGAACGGCCCGCACACGGGAAAGCCGGGACCGCTCATCAGCAGCCCCGGCTCCCCGGCTTCAGCACAAACGAACTAGACGGTGGTGGCGTCCTGAACTTCGCCGACGAGTTCCTCGATGATGTCCTCCAGGAACAGGACGCCGGTGATCTTGCCGTCGGCATCCAGTACACGGGCCACATGGGCACCGGTGCGGCGCATGGTCTCGAGGGCATCCTCAAGTTCGCTGCCGCGGTAGGCGCTGGCCAGCCGGCGGATGCGCTTGGCCGGAACCGGAGCGTGGAAGCGTTCCGGTTCCACCAGGTCCATCACGTCCTTGAGGTGCAGGTAGCCGGTGAGATCGCCGTCGTCGTCGGCCAGGATGTAGCGGGAGTAGCCGTGGCTGCCCACCGCCTGCTGGATGTCGGCGGGGGTGGCTCCGGCCGGGACCAGGACCATGTCCGCGATCGGCACCTCAACGTCGGCCACGGTCTTGGAGGTGAATTCGAAGGCCGCGGTGAGCGTTCCGCTGGAATCCTCCAGCACGCCTTCCCTGGTCGACTGCTCCACGATGGTGGCAACTTCGTCCAGGGTGTAGGTGCTGGTGGCTTCATCCTTCGGTTCCACCTTGAACAGGCGCAGGACTCCGTTGGCGACGGCGTTCAGGCCCCAGATCACGGGCTTGAAGATGCGGGCCACGATGACCAGCGGCGGAGCGAGCAGCAGTGCTGCCCGGGTGGGAACGGAGAAGGAGATGTTCTTCGGGATCATCTCGCCGACCACCACATGCAGGAAGGTGACCAGCAGCAGCGCCACGATAAACGCCGTGAAGCTGATGGCCTCCGGAGTTAGCGGTGTGTTCGCGAGTGGGATCTCCAGCAGGTGGTGGATCGCCGGTTCGGAGACGTTCAGGATCAGCAGCGAGCACACGGTGATGCCCAGCTGGCTGGTGGCCAGCATCAGGGTGGCATGCTCCATCGCCCAGAGCGTGGTCTTGGCGGCCTTGCTGCCCTGTGCCGCCTTGGGCTCAATCTGGGAACGGCGGGCAGAGATGACAGCGAACTCGGCGCCGACAAAAAACGCGTTGACGGCCAGCAGCACCACCAGCCAGATAATGCCGGGGAGGTACTCACTCATGGATGATGTCCTTCGTCAGGGTATCGACCAGGCGGTCGTGCGCACTGCGCGGTGATTCGGAGCCGGGATTCGGGGTGAAGCGCAGCCGCTCGACATGCGTGCCGAGGACGCGCTCAACACGGAGCACGCCGTCGTCGACTTCCACCTCGTCGCCGAGCTCCGGCATACGGTCCAGGCTGTGCGTAACGAAGCCGGCCAGCGTCTCATAGTCCTCACCCTCCGGCACGGTAATGCCGGCGCGGTCCAGGAGCTCATCCGGGCGCAGGGACGCGTCAAAGGTGACGGAGCGTCCGGTGCGGACCACGCCGACCCTCGCGCGGTCGTGTTCGTCCTCGAGTTCGCCCACGATTTCCTCCACAAGGTCTTCGAGGGTGACGACGCCGGCGGTGCCGCCGTGTTCGTCGGTCACGATCGCGATCTGCAGTCCCTGGCCGCGCAGGACACCCAGCAGGCTGTCCACACCCATTGATTCGGGGACACGCAGCGGCGCCACCATGAGGTCGGCGGCCGTCGTCGTGGCCCGCTCGGAGAGCGGCAGGGCGAACGCCTGCTTGACGTGCAGCACACCGAGGATGTCATCCGAATCCCGGCCAATGACCGGGAAGCGTGAATAGCCGGTGGAGACGGCAGTGGCGATAACCTCTTCCGCCGAATCGGTTCCGGGGATGCCGACCATCCGCACGCGCGGGGTCATCACGTCCTCAGCGGTGTGGTCCGAGAACCGAAGTGTGCGGTGCAGCAGCTCGGCGTGGTCCTGGTCAAGTACGCCTTCCAGCGCCGAGCGGCGGACCAGGAAGCTGAGTTCCTCGGCACTGCGCGCGCCGGAGAGCTCTTCCTTCGGCTCGATGCCGAAGGAACGGATGACCGCGTTGGCGGTGTTGTTGCAGAGGAGGATGATGGGTTTGAAGACGGTGGTGAAAAGGGCCTGGAAGGGGACAACCAGCTTGGCCGTGGCCAGGGGGAGTGCCAGCGCGAAGTTCTTAGGCACCAGTTCGCCGATGATCATCGAGAACAGGGTGGCCAGCAGGACGCCGATCACTGTGCCCACACCGCCGACAGCGGCTTCGGGAACACCTGCAGCGAGCATTGGGCTGCGCAGCAGGGAGCTGATGGCCGGTTCGAAGGTATAACCGGTGAGCAGCGTGGTCAGAGTAATGCCCAGCTGTGCACCTGACAGATGAGTCGAGGTGATCTTCAGGGCCTTGATGGTGGGGCCCAGCCGCTTTTCACCGGCCGCCTGACGCGACTCAAGGTCGTTGCGGTCAAGGTTGACAAGGGCGAATTCCGAAGCAACGAACAATCCGGTGCCAACGGTCAGGAGCAGGCCGATGCCGACCATGATCCATTCATAGGAGTCATTCATGGGGCTGCCCTCCCCGATCCAAGACAACTGGAGCACAGGAGGGCATGGGTTTATGAGAAGGGTCGTCCATAGTAGGAAAAAGCATAACGGGGCCAGCTTGGAGATTCCTGAAAAGCGCAGGTGGGAGACGCCTTCGCAGGAAATTGTTGCAAACCTGTCACAAAAATTGCCGCAGCGGTGTCTTATGGGCAGGCCGGAAATGCCGGCGGAACTCAGCGGCAAGGGAGACACCTCATGGACACCACGGCAGTAATCCTGGGCGGCGGATACGCGGGCGTGATGGCCGCCAACCGGCTGGCCGGGCAGGGGCACCCGGTCCGCCTGGTAACCCCGGACGAAAGGTTCACCCAGCGGATCCGGCTGCACGAATACGCCGCAGGAACCCGCGCTGACCCGACGGTGGATTACGCAACCCTGCTGAATCCGGACGTCCAGGTGTTCACCGACCGGGCGGAGGCCATCAGTCCGGTAGCCCGCACCGTGCGTCTGGCCTCAGGTGTTCTGCTGGACTACGGGTACCTCGTGTATGCCGTGGGCAGCGGAGAAAGCCAGGTTCCGCGCGGCGCCCTGGCCCCCGACCGGCTCTCCGGCGCAGAGGAGGCAAGGGAGCGGCTGCGCCAGCTGGGTCCCGGAGAGCGGATCGCCGTTGTTGGCGGCGGCCTGACTGCCGTTGAGGTGGCCGCCGAGACGGCCGCGGCCTTCCCGGAGAATCCCCTCACCCTGTACACCGCCGGCGAACCGGTGCCGCACTTTTCCACCGGCGCACGGGCGGGCCTGCTGCGGAGCCTGCGCCGTGCCGGGGTCAGCGTCCGCACCGGGGCGGTGGATCCGGAGCGGCTCCCGGAAGCCGCCGTCGTTCTCTGGTGTGCAGGTTTCGGTGTGCCGCAGCTGGCCGCCCGGAGCGGACTGCCTGTCGACGCCGCTGGACGCCTTGCGATCGACGCCACCCTGCGTGTGCACAGACAGGACCGGATCTACGGCGCCGGAGACGCCGCGGTGATCACGGACCCCGGGTATGGCTACCTGCCCATGACCTGTGCGTCCGCGATGCCCATGGGAGCCGAGGCGGCCGGGAACATCCTGCGGTCCGCCGCCGGGACGCCGCTGGCCCGTCACAACAGCGGTTTCCTGGGCCAGTGCGTCAGCCTGGGCCGGCGGGACGGAGCGGTCCAGTTCCTGACGGCGGGCTACACGGCGCGGAGTTTCCATCTCCACGGCCGGTCCGCTGCGGTGCTAAAAGAGGTAATCTGCCGCATGACACTGCGGTGGATCCGCGGGGAAGCCGAAAAGAGCGGAGCGTACACATGGCCGGCCGGTCCCACGATGACGCCGCAGCCGAGAGCCCAGGGAGTGTGGAGCTGAACCGGGAGAGCGATTTCCTGGCGCACCGCGGACTGGTGTTCGCCGTCGCGTACGACATCACCGGCACCGTCACCGATGCGGAGGATGTGGTGCAGGAGACCTACCTGCGGTACGCAGCAGTACCCGGCCCGGTGGACAACCCGCGCGCCTATCTCGCCCGGACGGCGGCCCGCCAGGCGCTTAACGCGGTCCGGAAGGCCGCCCGGCGCCGGGAGGACTACGTTGGCGACTGGCTGCCGGAACCCCTCCGCACGGGTCCAGGCAGCGGGGAGAGATTTGATCCGCAGATCGCTGCGCTCACGGCGGCGGAGGTCTCCACCGCCATGCTGGTCCTGATGCAGAAGCTGTCCGGTCCCGAGCGGGCGGCCTTCCTGCTGCGCGAGGTGTTCGGCTTCGACTACTCCGAGGTCGCAGCTGCGCTGGAATCCAGTGAGGCCGCGGCCCGCCAGCTGGTGCACCGGGCCCGGGAACGGGTCCGTGCGGGCACGCCGAGGACGGTGCCGGATAAAAACGAGCACCGCGCCGCCGTCGCACGTTTCCTCGAAGCGGCCATGACCGGACAGGTGCAGGCGCTGCTCGATGTGCTGGCTCCGGACGTTGTGCTGGTGTCCGACGGCGGCGGCAAAGTCACTGCCGCCCGGAAGCCGGTCCGCGGACCGGAGCGGGTGGCAGCACTGCTGCTGGGACTGGCCAGCAAATACAGTGCCGGTGCCGTTCCGGAGATCATTGAGCTCAACGGATTGCCGGCAGTCGCCTTCCGCGAGGATGGCGCCGTGACCACCGTTTTCCAGGCCAGCACGGAGGACGGGAGGATTTCCGGTGTGTATGCCATGCGGAATCCGGACAAGCTCCTGCGCCTGCAGTAGCGCCCGGGTCAGTTAGTCCTTTTCCTTCTCCACCAGCGGGTCCGGATCCAGGAACGCAACCGTCAGCACGGCAGCGGTTTGCTCGATCTGCCATTCCCGGGCACCCAGGTCCCGCAGCGCTGCGCTGATGGTGTCCAGATTGATCTCGGCCGGCGGCCGCCACGCCACCCGGCGCAGGTGGTCGGGGGTCAGCAGATTTTCCACCGGCAGGTTCAACCGTTCGGCCAGCGCGGCCAGCCGCGGCTTGGCCGTCTGCAGGCGCGCAGCAGCGGCGGGATCGTTCCGGGCCCAGACGCGAGGGGGCGGCGGGGCATGGGTGGGTACATGCAGCGCCGGCAGGTCCTTGGTCTCCCGGGCAGCGGCGATGCAGCGCAGCCAGCGCGGGGCTTCGCGCTGAGCGGCGCGGCCGTGGAAGCCGGGGGTGCCCAGCAGCTGGGGGACCGTGTTGGGCATGGCCCGGGCGGCAGCGACAATCGCGGAATCCGGGATGAGGCGGCCGGGGGCGGTGTCGCGGCGCTCGGCCAGCTGCTCACGTTCCAGCCACAGCTCACGCACGGCCGCCAGCTGCCGGCGGTCACGCAGCTGATGCATGCCGGAGGTCCGGCGCCACGGGTCGGTCCGCGGCGGAGCCGGCTCCGCGGTGCGGATCGCTTCAAACTCCTCCTCGGCGAAGGCCAGCTTGCCGTCGGCTTCGAGCAGTTTGACGAGCTCTTCGCGCAGTTCGGCCAGGACTTCGACGTCGAGGGCGGCGTACCGCAGCCAGGGCTCCGGCAGGGGACGCGTGGACCAGTCCGCTGCGGAGTGTTCCTTGGCGAGGCTGAAGCCCAGCAGCTGTTCGATGACGGCGGCGAGCCCAACCCGCGGCAGCCCGGCGATCCGGGCGGCAAGTTCGGTGTCGAAAAGCTTGTCCGGCCACATTCCCAGCTCTGACAGGCAGGGCAGGTCCTGGGTGGCGGCGTGCAGGATCCATTCCACGCCGTGCAGGGCCTCATTGATGATGCTGAGGTCGCGCAGCGGTTCAGGGTCAATCAGCCAGGTGCCGGCCCCTTCGCGGCGGATCTGCACCAGGAAGGCACGCTGGCCGTAGCGGAAACCGGAGGCCCGTTCAGCGTCTACGCCTGCCGGACCGGTTCCCGCTGCCAGGGCCCGGGCCGCCCGTTCGAGCCCTGCCGGGGTGTCGATGACCAGCGGCACACCGTCCCGCGGAGTCTCGAGCACGGTAAGGGGGGCAGCTGCCTCAGGCTCGTCTGCGGGCGATTCGGAAAGGGCGTTGCCGGAAGTTTGCGCGGTCATAAGGCTTCCAGTCTATCGAGTGCAGCGGGGTGGTCCCGTCTCCGGGGCCGCTGGAGCTAGTTAAGGCGGCGGCGCGGAAGCGGGGAAACGCCGTCGGGAAGCGGTGGAAGCCCTGCAAAAGTGCACACCATATCGGACCAGGCTTCCAGGTGTGACTGCACATCGGCGCCGTCCGGGGTCCAGGAAGCGCGCAGCTCGATGTCGATGGCGTCGCTGCGCCCGGCCAGGGTGCCGTAGCTCTCGGAAAGGATCCGGGTCGCCGTGCCGCCGGCGGAGGAGTACCGGGCGCCGTGTTCCTGCAGGGCGTCCACCAGCCAGGTCCAGGCAACCGAGCCGAGCATCTGGTCGTTCCCCATGTCGGGTTCGAGCTCTGCACGGATGTAGGTGACGATCCGGAAGTTGCCGTTCCAGACCGGACTGGCCTCGGGATCGTAAAGCAGGATGAACCGGCCGGTGGCCAGCTCCTGGCTCTCGGGCAGTACCGGACCGACCGGTCCGTGGAACGTTCCGTCAACCGGCTGCGGACCGGAACACACGACGTCGGCGGCCAGTGACACGGCGAAAGGTGCCAGCCGGGTCGGGGCTGGAATTTCCTCCAGCCGCACCTCCGGCCGGCCCTTAGCTCGGCGCAGCGCCCCTAGGGCTGTCAGGAATTCCGGGGGCACCTGTGACAGGTCACCAATTGCACTCACCCTCGAAGGTTACGGCGGGCCCCGCACCCTTCAGCGCAGGCTCGCCGAAGCGTCCCATTCGTTACGGGAAACAGCTTACGTACCGCTGCTGCCCGGCCGACAGTGCAGGGGCTCAGCGGGCGGCAGAAACCTCTGAAGCGATCGCCGCGGCGAACGCATCCACGTCTGCCTCAGTGGTGTCGAACGTGCACATCCAGCGCACCTCGCCAGTGGCTAGATCCCAGTCATAGAAGCGGAAGCTGTCCCGGAGCTTATCCGCCACTCCGGCCGGCAGTGTGGCGAACACGGCGTTGGATTCGGTGGCCTGGGTCAGGGTGACGCCGTCGATCTTCTCCACTGCGGCACGCAGCCGGGCTGCCATGGCGTTGGCCGTGGAGGCCGAGCGCAGCCAGAGGTCGGTGCCGTACAGGGCGATGAACTGGGCGGAGACGAACCGCATTTTGGAGGCCAGCTGCATGTTCATCTTGCGCAGGTAGTCCAGTCCCGGCGCTGCGTCCGGATTCAGGGCGACGATGCATTCGCCGTACATCATGCCGTTCTTGGTTCCGCCCAGGGAGAGGATGTCGACGCCGGCGTCGGCGGTGATGGCACGCAGGGGGACGCCCAGGGCCGCCGCGGCGTTGCCCAGGCGGGCGCCGTCCATGTGCAGTTTCATGCCGCGGGCGTGGATGTGCTCGGAGATCGCCTGGATTTCCTCCACCGTGTAGAGCGTTCCCAGCTCAGTGGACTGGGTGATGGAAACAGCCAGCGGCTGGGCGCGGTGCTCGTCGCCCCAGCCCCAGGCTTCGCGGTCGATCAGTTCGGGGGTGAGTTTGCCGTCCGGGGTGGGGACGTTCAGCAGCTTCATTCCGCCGACGCGCTCGGGAGCACCGTTTTCGTCGACGTTGATGTGGGCGGTGGAGGCGCAGATGACGGCACCCCAGCGGGGCAGCAGGGACTGCAGGCTGATGACGTTCGCGCCGGTGCCGTTGAAGACCGGGAAAGCCCGCATGCGGTTGCCGAAGTGTCCGGTGAGGACGTCCCGCAGTTTCTCCGTGTAGGCGTCCTCTCCGTAGGCCACCTGGTGGCCGAGGTTGGCCGCGGTCATGGCGTCGAGGATCTCGGGATGGACGCCGGAGTAGTTATCTGAAGCGAAGGCGCGGAGGGCAGGGTCATGCAGGGAAGTGGTTTCAGTCACGGGTGTCAGTATTCCTCACGAAGGTGCGGGGCCGGAAATGGCCCTTAGACGTAGTCAGAGGGCAGCAGGCTGATCCGCCTGCCGTTGAGCGGGGCAGCGGGGGTGCTGAAGAGCCGGACGGCTGCCTGGCCCAGCTCGGAAACGTCGGTGAAGTCCGGAAACTTCCGTTCCGGCTGGGCGGCACGCATGGCATCGTCCACCAGGGCCTTGACCACGAACACGACGGCGGCGGCGTCGGTTCCGCTGAACCCGGCCGCGATGGACTGGACCCACGTTTCGGCCGCGGCTTTGGCGGCGGCATATCCGGCGTTGCCGGGTGTGGGCGAGTCGAGGGAGGTGGAGGAAACAATCGCCAGCCGTCCGCGCGGGGAGGCTGCCAGCTGTTCGTAGAAGCTGCGGCTGACGTTGCGCAGGGTGGTGAGGATGTTGGTCTGCAGGAAGTCCCAGTCCGCATCTCTCTGATCCAGCAGGGATGCGCCGCCGCGCCAGCCGCCGACCAGGTGAATCAGGCCGTCGACGCCGCCGTGCGTTTCCTGCAGGTCCGAGGCAAGGTTCGCCACGTCACCGGGCCGGCTGAGGTCGCAGGTGCGCAGCTCGGCCTGCGGAACGGAGGCCAGGGCCGCCTCCAGCCTGGCGGCATTCGAGCCGACGGCCACCACTTTGGCCCCGCCGGCCGCCAGCGCTTCGCTCACGGCGGTGCCGGAGGCCGAGGATGCCCCGGCGACGAGGACGGTAAGGCCCTGGAGAGCGGTTGTTTCCTCTGCCCCGGCTGCGGTCATAGCGTGCTGCTCCCTGTGATTCCGGCGGTGGATTCGATCACCGGCGCCATCTTTTTCGACAGCGCTTCGTAGAACATGGACAGCGGGAATTCGTCGTCGAGCACTTGATCCGTGAGGGCGCGCGGCGGGCCGTCCAGCGGCAGGGCATCCGGCCCCTTGGCCCAGCGCGAAGCCGGGTTGGGAGTCAGCGTTCCTGAGACTAGATCGTAGGCGGCCAGCCAGTGCGCTGTCTTGGGCCGGTCGATGGAACGCCAGTACAGTTCCTCGATTTCCTCGCCCAGGCGGACGACGACGGCGGGAGCCTCCTCCCAGTCGATGCTCAGCTTTCCGTCGGTCCAGTGCAGTACCCGGTGCTGGTGCATCCAGGCGAAGAGCAGCTGCCCGCCCAGGCCGTCGTAGTTGCGCACCCGCGAACCGGTGATGGCGAACCGGAAGATCCGGTCGAAGATCACCGCGTACTGCACCAGCTGCGCGGTGCGGCGCGCCCGGGGGTCGGCGTCGTCGTCGTGCTGGATCCTGACCGACTCGCGGAACGCAGTCAGGTCGCAGCGCAGCTCCTCGAGGGAGTAGAGGAAGTACGGCATGCGCTGCTTGATCATAAAGGGGTCGAAGGGCAGGTCTCCGCGCATGTGGGTGCGGTCATGGATGAGGTCCCACATCACGAAGGTCTCCTCGGTCAGGGCCTGGTTGTCCAAAAACTCGGCGGCGCCGTCGGGGAGCTCCAGCGACGTGATCTCCGCAGCGGCACGCAGCACCCGGCGGAAGCGGGCGGCTTCCCGGTCGGCGAAGATGGCGCCCCAGGTGAAGGCGGGCGTCTCCCGGACGGCCACGGTTTCCGGGAACAGGACGGCGGAGTTGGTGTCATAGCCGGGCGTGAAGGCGCGGAAGCGGATCGGTACAAAGAGTTTGTTGGAGTAGTCCCCGGCTTCCAGGCCGGCGATGAACTCGGGCCAGATGACCTCCACGATCACGGCTTCGAGCAGGCGGGAACGGGACCCGTTCTGCGTGTACATCGGGAAAACGACCAGGTGCAGCAGCCCATCGGTGCGGTCCAGCTGCGGCGCGAACGCCAGCAGGGAATCCAGGAAGTCCGGAACGCCCAGCCCTGATTCGAGCCAGCGGTCCAGATCACGTACCGCAAGGTTGAGGTATTCGGCGTCGTGCGCGAAAGCGGGAGCGAGTTCCAGCACGGCATCCCGGACAGTTTCCAGCAGTGGTTCGGCAGCGCCGCGGTGTTCTGCGGGGACGGATCCGTCCTGCTCCTGCAGCTGCGCGAACGCTGTCGCCGCGCTCTTCAGCCGCTGCCAAGCCGCGGAATCCTCCGGAGCCGGTGCAAGCTGGCTGGCGGGAGAATGCAGCGTTGTTGAGGACATGGCAGAGACCTTCCGGTAGCAGGATCCCCCAGCGGGAAGCTGATCTCACCAGCGTAGCCACGTGTCACCGGAACTTAGGCTCAAAGTCGTTTGAGATTAGGAACCGTTATGCTCGGCTGGCCCGGGCGGGTCTTTTCAACCAGTGCGTCTTCCGCTCCGCCGCGCCGGATCCACGGGCGGCAGGAGCTTGGGGCCGCCACCAGCCGTGCGTGCAGCCGAAGAGCACGACGGCGATGGCCAGGGCTTCGACAGCAAGGAGGGCCACCAGGACCAGGAGCTGCACCAAAGCGGCGTCGACCGGGGAGGCGCCGCCGAGGATCAGGCCCACAAAAGCGCCCGGGAGCGTCACCAGGCCCACGGTCCGGGTCTGATCCAGGGCCGGAATCAGGGCCTCGCCGGCCACCGGGCGGAGGATCAGCATGCGTGCCTCCGGGTCCGGAAAGCCCAGTGCCAGGGCGGCCTCAACTTCCCCGGAGCGCTGCTGGAGTTCCCCCAGCAGACGGCGGCCCGCCAGAGTGGACGCTGTCATGGCGCCGCCGATCAGCTGGCCGGCCACGGCAATCAGTGCCAGGGCGGATAGCGGCAGGACCCCGCTGGCGAGCATCAGGCCAAGGACCGGCAGTACGCCGGCAGCAATCGGCACGGCCATCAGCAGTCCGCGGCGTCCAGTGGTGACGCGGCGTCCGGCCGTGAAGGACGCGACGGAAAACATCAGCAGCACAAATGCCGCGGCGGCTGCCGGGTGCCCGGCCAGCTGGCTGATGAGCAGGGCGACTACCGCAAGCTGCAGCACCGCCCGGGCGCCGGCAGCCAGTACGGCCCACGGCGACCGGGCCAGGAGCAGGGCCGAGACCAGGCCCGCGGTCAGGAGCAGGACCGCCAGCAGCAGCCACGCCGCGGGGCCAATGCTCAGCAGAGTCGAATCCACGGCGGCGGGTGCCTTACTAGGCAGCCCCGGCTGCCTAGTAGCCCCGGCTGTTAGGGGACTCGGTGCCGATCACGGCCAGCGGGACCTCCGGATGGTTCTTTTCGACCCGGCGCAGCGCCCAGATGTCGTTGAACACCGCCACGTAGGCGCCATCGGTGCGGACCAGCACCTCAGCTCCGTGCACATTGTTCAGTTTTTCCGCCGCCGAGGCATCGGTGAGCCGCGCCAGCGAGTAGGAGAGCTGCTCGTAGCGCATCGGGGCGTTGAAGTCCTGCGTCATCCGGTCCTCAACCACTTCGAACTGCATCGGGCCGACGGCGGCCAGCACCGGTGCCTGATCGCCGCGCCGGTCCGAGCGCAGCACCTGGATGATGCCCTCGTGCTCGAGCTGGTCGATCCCGCGGCGGAACTGCTTGTACCGGCTGGGGTCCTGGGACCGGGCCACCCGGAAATGCTCGGGGCTGAAGAAGGGGATCGGCGGGTACTGCACCGGCTCCTCAACGTAGAGGCTGTCACCAACGCGCAAGGCAGAGGCATTGACCAGCCCGACGACGTCGCCCGGGTACGCCTGGTCAATCACCTCACGTTCGCGGCCGAACAGGTGCTGGGCGTACTTGGTGGCGAACGTTTTGCCGGTGTTCGAGTGGGTGACCACCATGCCGCGTTCGAAGATGCCGGAGCAGACCCGGATGAATGCCACGTGGTCCCGGTGGGCCTTGTTCATGCCGGCCTGGACCTTGAAGACGAAGCCGGAGAAGGGTGCCTCCACGGGGCGCTGGTTTCCGGCGTCGTCCACGCGGGGGCCGGCGGGCGGAGCGAGGTCCACCAGGGTGTCCAGGATCTGCTTGACGCCGAAGTTCAGCGCTGCGGAGGAGAAGAGGATGGGGGTGGCTTTGGCATCCAGGTAGGCCTGGCGGTCGAATTCGCGGCCGTCGATGACCAGCTCCGCTTCGCCGAGGGATTCGTCCCAGGCATCGCCTTCGGCGGCCGCTGCCTCCTCGGTGCTGAAGTGCTCTTCCAGCGCCAGGGAAGCGCCGGAGTTCTGCCGCGTGAAGCGGACGTATTCGTCCTTGGTCCGGTCCCAGACGCCGCGGAAATCGCCGGCGATGCCCACCGCCCAGGTCAGCGGCATGGGGGTCAGGCCCGTGCGTTCGGTGATTTCGTCCATCAGGGCCAGGGGATCAAGGCCGGGCCGGTCCCATTTGTTGATCACGGTGATGATCGGCAGGTTCCGGGCACGGCAGACCTCAAAGAGCTTCATGGTCTGGGTTTCCAGGCCCTTGGCCGCGTCAACGAGCATCACGGCGCAGTCGACGGCGGCCAGGACGCGGTAGGTGTCCTCGGAGAAGTCGGCGTGGCCGGGGGTGTCCAGCAGGTTGATGACGGTGTCCCGGTAGGCGAACTGCAGTGCGGTGGAGCTGATGGAGATGCCGCGGTCCTTCTCCATCTGCATCCAGTCGGAGACCGTTTCCCGGCGGTTTTCCTTGCCGTTGGTGGCACCGGCCGTACCGATAACGCGGGCGTGCAGTGCCAGCGCCTCGGTGAGCGTGGACTTGCCGGCGTCAGGGTGGGAGATCACTGCGAAGGTCCGCCGGCGGGCGGCTTCCTTGACGATCTCCTTGGTGGCGGTGGCGCTGACGGTGGTGGAAACCTGTTGGGACACTCCGCTGCTTTCAGACTCTGAGGTTGGTACTGCTTAGGGGGACTGCTGGTTGCCCTGCAGCCGGCTGTGCTGAACACAGCCTTTTCATTCTACCGTCAGTCGCGGATCCCATTGCCGGGCGGGCCACGGGGTCCGTGAATCCCTCCCGTGCCCGGTGTGCGTGCCTGGCCCGCGGCGTATAAAGGAGGAACGACGAACCGGACCGGGCAGCCAGCCTGCCCGGGGATGGAGTTCCCTGCCGTGGCACTTACTGCGATCGAAGAACACTGGAACCTGCCGGATCTGGCCCTTTCCGTGAAGGCGTTGCCCGCGGACCGGGCCGATCCCAGCATCGCCTTCGACGAGATGGGCGAAAACAAGGCCCGTCTCGAAGATCTCGGCGCAGGCAGGCTCGAGTTCATGGCGGCGCAAGGGGTGGACCTGCAGGTCCTTTCCCTGGCACCCCCGGGAACTCAACCGCTCGATCCTGCGGACGCCGTGAAGAATCGGCTCCACCGGTAACCTGACAGCGACGGGACCACCGGTGGCGGGGCTGGCCTAGTCTGTGAGGTACGGCACCCGGCCGTCTTCCCCAGACGAAAGGTTTTCCCGCATGGCTGAAGCCTTCATCATCGACGCAGTCCGCACGCCGGTGGGCCGGCGCAACGGCGGTCTGGCCGGAGTGCACCCGGCCGATCTGGCCGCTGCGGTGATCGGCGAAACCGTTCGGCGCACCGGCATTGACTCGGCAGAGTTCGACGAGGTCATTCTCGGCTCTATTGACCAGGTGGGTCCGCAGTCCATGGATATCGCCAGGACCGCGTGGCTGGCTGCCGGGCTGTCCGAACGGGTGCCGGGAACCACCGTGGAACGCCAGTGCGGCTCCGGCCAGCAGGCGATTTCCTACGCGGCGCAGGCCGTGATGAGCGGGACCTCGGACCTGGTGGTGGCTGGCGGGGTGCAGAACATGTCCGCCGTGCCCATCGGGTACGCCAACACGGCGGCCGCAGAGCTGGGGTTCCCCAATCCGTTCGCCGGGTCTGCCGGCTGGGAAGCGCGGTACGGAACGCAGCCAATCTCCCAGTTCATTGGCGCGGAGATGATGGTGGACCGGTGGGGCCTCTCCAGGAACGAACTGGAGGACTTCGCCGTCGAATCCCACACCCGGGCGCTCGCCGCCCAGGCCGAGGGCCGCTTCGACCGGGAAATCCTTCCCGTGGCCGGCCTCAGTGCTGATGAAGGGCCCCGGACCCCGGATCGGGCCAAGATCGAATCCCTGGCGCCGCTGCGGGAAGGCGGAAAACTTACGGCCGCGACGTCGTCGCAGATTTCCGACGCCGCCGCTGTCCTGCTGCTCGCGTCGGAGGACGCGGTGCGCCGGTACGGGCTGCGGCCCCGGGCGCGGATCCACTCCATCACCGCCCGCGGGGACGATCCGGTGATGATGCTCAGTGCCCCGATCGAAGCCACCCGGCACGCGCTGAAACGCACCGGAATGTCACTGGTGGACATGGACCGAATTGAAATCAACGAGGCCTTTGCATCTGTAGTTCTGGCCTGGCAGCGCGAACTCGACGCCGATCTGTCCCGGGTCAACGTCAACGGCGGCGGAATTGCGCTGGGCCATCCCATCGGCGCCACCGGTGCCCGGCTCATGACCACACTGCTGCATGAACTGGAGCGGACCGGCGGGCGCTACGGGCTGCAGACCATGTGCGAGGGCGGCGGCCAGGCCAACGTCACCATCATCGAACGGCTTGGCTGAGGGCTGGGGCTCTATCAACTCCGCCGGAACCGCAGGGTAAGAATTTCCAACGGGCGCAGGAGCAGTTCAACTGTGCCGTCGCTGCTGCCCTCGTCTCCCGGAACCCGCAGGGCGCCGGACTCCACCGTGCGTTCCAGCAGATCCGTTGCGGTTACCGCGGCATAACCGAACCCGGGCGTGAGCCGGGCAGCCGCCCGCCCGCCGAAGGCCTCATAGAGCCGGACGACGACGTCGCCGCTGCGGTCCTCGGCCAGCTTGATTGCCTCGATCACCACCGCCGGATTGTCCACGGCCAGCAGCGGGGCGGCTTCGGCGGTCTGGACACCGGACACAGTGCGCAGCGGCAGGTTCAGCCGGTATCCCTCGGCCACCGCCTCGGGGATCCCGGCGTCCGGACGCAGGGAGAACCGGAACCGGTGGGCGCCCTGGTCAGTGCCTGGATCCGGGAAAACCGGGGCGCGCAGCAGCGAGAGCCGGACCGTGGTGCAGGTCCGGCCGTCCGCTTCGCTGCGGACCGTGTCATGCCCGTAGGTACGGTCATTGGCCAGAGCGACGCCGAATCCGGGCTCGCAGACGTGAATCCAGCGGTGCGCCACCGTTTCAAAGCGCGCTGCGTCCCAGGAAGTGTTGGCATGGGTGGGACGGTACAGGTGTCCGAATTGGATCTCCGACGCCGCGCGGTCGGCGTGCAGGTCCAGGGGAAAAGCGAGCTTCAGCAGCTTCTGCCGCTCGTGCCAATCCACGTCCACGGTCAGATCCACCGCCGTGCCGTCCGGGCTGAGCGAGATCCGCTGAACCAGTGTCGAGGAGCCGAAGGACCGCTCGATGCGCAGCGTCCGGCCGCCGGCCTCCGGCGCCATCGAGTCGGGCAGCATCAGGGCACTGGTGTTGAACCGGTAATGCGCGTCCAGGTCCCAGGCGTCCCACTGGTTTGGGGTGTCGCGGAAGAGCTGGAACTGGTTTCCGGGCCGGCCCGGCGGAAACACCTCGCGGCCGGCGGCAAGCAATGAGGTAAACAGTCCGGACTCGTCCACTGTGAGCCGAAGGCTGGGGCCCGTCAGCTGCCAGCCGGATTCGGTGCGTTTCCAGCTGGCGGAGAAGGCTGCTGCAGCCGCCGCGGCCGCACCTCCTGCGGGCACGCCCTGCTGTGGATACGGGCCGGCGTTCAGCACAACCGTGGTGCTGCCGCTGCCCAACAGGGCCCGGGCGGCGTCGTCGATCAGTGCCTCCAGCTCCGCCGCCACCCGGGCGTAGTTGCGCTCTGCTTCCTGATGCACCCAGGCAATGGAGGTGCCGGGCAGGATGTCGTGGAACTGCTGGAGCAGGACGGTATGCCACGCCTGCTCCAGTGCCTCGTAGGGGTACGGGGTGCCGGTCCGCACCGCGGACGTCGCAGCCCACAGTTCCGCCTCCCGCAGCAGATGCTCGCAGCGCCGGTTGCCTCTTTTGGTGTTGGCCTGGCTGGTGTAGGTGCCGCGGTGGAACTCCAAGTAGAGTTCCCCGGACCATACCGGGGGCTCGGCCAGCTCCGCTTCGGCCGCGGTGAAGAAGCGCTCCGGGCTGGAGAGCCGGACCGTGGGCGAACCTTCCAGGTCCGCTGTGCGTTCCGCCGCGGCGAGCATCTCCCGGGTGGGGCCTCCGCCGCCGTCGCCCCAGCCAAACGGGACCAGGGAGGTGTTCCCGAAGCCCTTCTCCGCGTACTGGCGCTGTGCCCTGGCCAGTTCCTGCCCGGAAAGCTCGGAGTTGTACGTGTCCACCGGCGGGAAGTGTGTGAACAGGCGGGTGCCGTCAATGCCCTCCCACAGGAACGTGGAGTGCGGCATGGTGTTGGTTTCGTTCCAGGAGATCTTCTGCGTCAGGAACCAGCGGGCGCCGGCGGCCCGGGCGATCTGCGGCAGCGCGGCCGAGTAACCGAAGGAGTCCGGCAGCCAGACCACCTCCGGATCGACGTCGAACTCTTCCTGGAAAAAGCGCTTTCCGGCCACGAACTGACGGGCCAGGGCCTCTCCGCCGGGCAGATTGGTGTCCGATTCCACCCACATCCCGCCCGTGGGCACGAACTGCCCGCTGCGCACCTTTTCTGCGACCCGGGAAAACAGCTCCGGATAGTGCTCCTTCAGCCAGGCGTACTGCTGGGCCGAGGAGGCTGTGAAGACAAAGTCCGGGTTCTTGTCCATCAGTTCAAGGACGTTGGCGAAGGTCCGGGCCACCTTCCGTACGGTTTCCCGGACCGGCCACAGCCAGGCACTGTCGATATGGGCGTGCCCGACGGCGTGGATCCGGTGCGCGCTCGCGTACGCCGGGCTCTCCAGCACGGCGGCGAGCGCGGCACGTCCGGCACTGGCCGTGCCGGGAATGTTGACGGGGTCAACGGCATTGACCGCGCGTTCCATGGCGCGCAGGATCTGGTACCGGCGGGGCAGGTCCATCGGCAGTTCGTGCATCAGCCCATTCAGCGTCCAGAAGTCCCGGGCCAGGTTCCAGGCCGGCACATCCAGCAGGGCAAGATCCGCTGCGCGGAAGACGTACAGGGGGGCTTCTCCCGCCGTCGTCCGGTCGCCCAGCGGCGTCGGCGCGAAAGTGAAGCCTGCAATGACGTTCGGGTTGGAAGCGGCCTCAATGTAGTAGGTGAAGGCCTCGCCGGGACGGTGGGGGAGCGGAACGCTCAGGTTCCGCGGTTCCACCGCTTTCACGATTAACCCATCGGCCGTGTACACGAGTCCCTCGGCCTGAAACCCCGGGCCTTCGCCGTCGAAACCCAGATCGATCACCAGTTCTGTCCGGACTCCGTCGCCCACATCCCAGTCCACCGGAACCGTCCCGCTGACCCGGAACCAGGTGGTGTCCCACGGTGCGCCCCACTGCTGGCCCGCTGTGAACGGGAGGAACTCCCCGCGCACAGCCTCCTCGAAGGGCACCGGTTCGCCGGGTGCCGTCCACGCAGTGATTTCCAGCGGCCGCCGGTCCCGCCACTGCGCCGGCTCGAGCCGTTCGCGCAGGAACCGGGTGATGCGGGCTTCAACAAGTTCACGGTTCTCGTGCACCTGACACCTAACCTTTCATGGCACTGAGGAAGGCTGCTGCAAGGAATCTTAGGTGTGGACGCTGACCTTCCGCCGGGCCAGCCGGCTCAAATGCCGATCCGAAAGGCAGACGGCAGCGGCACCCACAGCGTACGCGGGGAGGTCCCAGGCGTTGAAGGTGCTGCCCAGCACCAGATGCAGCGGCGGCCAGGCTTCACCCAGCCGGGCCGGCCAGCCGGTGAGCTGGAACAGTTCCACCAGCGTGCACAGCACGACGGCGGCACCGGCCAAGTGCACCGGCCGGACCCGGAGGGGCCACAGCACCAGGGAAGCAAGGGCAAACAGCAGGTACACCAGCACGGCATACAGGATGCCCCCGGCGGCGTCGCCCGCCATTCCGGGCAGCCCGCGGACAGCCAGTCCGCAGGCTACGACGGCGGCAGCCGCGGTTCCCAGCGCCAGGGCACGGCGGGAAGCGGGCCAGGCATGGCGGGCAGGGCGAGCGGAAGTGTCAGGCATACCAGGATCCTAGACGCTGGGCTGGGTGCCGCCGTTAGCGGATGCCGCTGCTGGAGGCCCAGCTCCCCGGATGGGTTATTCGTCTCCGGCCGCTGCCGCTTCCGAGGCCTCGCCGTGTTCCACGATGTCCCCCTCCGTGAAGAGGATGCCGCCGGCAATAGCACGCCACTGCGGGGTTTTTCGGAGCAGGAACTCCAGTTCCATGGAAAAGTGCTTGAACTCCTCGCCCAGGGAATCCTTCATGATGCTCCGGGATTCCTCATCAGGTTCCACCGCAATGCGCTGGACGTACCAGCCGATCGCTTCGGCTTCTTCACTGAGGCTGGCGCACATCCGGGCGAAGGTCCGGATCTCCGGCGGGAGCTCCGACGGCGGCTCGTGATACTGGTCTGTTCCCATTGGGTCTCCCATGGTGGGCCCGGGACGGCGCCGGCACGGCAAAGCCCGCCGTACGCTGAACCGGAAACGTAAATGGACCGGATAATCGAGCGTACGGCGGGCTTTGGGGGCAGACAATGGCCGGTGGGTATCTGCCCGGCCTGCAGGGGGAGGCGCCGCTTACTGCCGGGCGCGGCCGTCGTCGTCCTGTGTGTCATCCTTCGGCACCAGCCGGATGGACACCGAGTTGATGCAGAACCGCTGGTCCGTGGGGGTGTTGAAGCCTTCGCCCTCGAAAAGGTGCCCCATGTGCGAATCGCAGTTGGCACACCGCACCTCAATGCGGTCCATTCCCATGCTTCGGTCGTGCAGGTAGCGGACAGTGCCCTCCGCCAGGGGAGCGAAGAAGGATGGCCAGCCGCAGTGCGAATCGAACTTCTCATTGCTGGTGAACAGTTCCGCTCCGCAGGCCCGGCATTCGTAGACACCTTCGGTCTTGGTATCCCAGTACTCGCCGGTGTACGGCCGTTCGGTTCCGGCCTGGCGCAGTACCTGGTATTCCATCGGCGTCAGTTCAGTGCGCCACTCTTCATCGGATTTCTGGACCGGCAGCTGCGCCCCGGTGCTGCCCTTAATATTCTCGTCCTTGATGTTTCCGCCCGTGGTCATGCCGTCCATGTTGATCCTCTATCTGCGTCTAGTACTTATCTTCGCCAACGCTCAGGGGCCGTGAATAATGCCCGTTCTAGGAGTCGCCGATGAAACCGGACCCGGAGTACAGATGCAGCACCGGCACGCCGAGCCTGTCCTGCGCCTCGTTTGCCCAGTCAGTGCGGAACGTGTCTTCGATGGCGTGCGGCGTGGTGATGACCACCACCTGCTGGGCGTCAGCTCGCTGCGCCTCCTCGACCACCGCTTCGACCGGATTTTCACCGGTCACCCGGCCATCGGCGTCGAACCCCAGGCCGCGCAGCAGATCGAGGGATTCGGCGAGTTCCTGTTCCGCGGCTTTGACCTCCTGCTTGGCGGACGGATGCGGGCCTACGACGTTCCGGTAGGCGGCGGCAAAGTCCAGCAGGCTCAGGTTGTCCAGGACGTCCACCAGCATGTTCCGGCCCGGGTCGGCGGGTACCAGAACCTGGAAACGGACCGGATTGTTTTCCGCCAGGTATCCGAGGTTTCGTGCGTCGGCTTCGTTCAGGACTTCTTCGGTCAGCACCACGATCGTCGCGTTCATGCGGCAAGCCTAACGGCAGCTCAGGGACGGGGAAAGAACCGCCGGTGACATGGGATTTTCCCTGCTTGGAGCCAACGTCAGTCACAATGTAGGCATGCTTCTCTCTTCTTCCGAGGTGCCCGAAGAAACCGCCGCAACCCTGACCGCTCCGTGGGTCAAATGGACGGCCTTCGGTGCGGGCGTGGGTGCTGCAGCTTCCACGGCTGTGCTGGCAGCGACGTCGGGACTCGCGGTCTACTTCGCCCGGCAGATCGTGACTCCCCGCCAGGGGCGGGACGCCAACCTGGAAATCCTCGCCGTGATCGATTCCCCGCACGGATTGCAGGTCATCCTGCCGGCAAATGAAGACACCACTGTTGAGGGCACGTACGGCCTCTATTTCGACGGCGGCGCCGGGTATGCGCGGATCGGGGCGATCCGTTCCTACGTGCCGCGGGAGGGAACAGTGCAGCGCGACGTCGAACATGTCTACTCCGGGGACCTGGCCAAGGCCGTTCGCGGCTGGTGGTCCGGCACGGTCCATCCCACGCCGTCGGACGCCGGCTTCCCGCAGGAAAACGTGGAGATCGACGTCGAAAACGGAACGGCCCCGGCCTGGCTGGTGCGGTCCTTGGACGGATCGGACACCTGGGCAATCATGGTGCACGGCAGGGGAGCCCAGCGCACTGAAACGATCCGCGGCCTCGGAGCCGCCCGCCGCGCCGGGATGACCAGCCTGCTCATCTCCTACCGCAACGACGGCGAGGCCCCGTACGCCTCCGACGGCAGGTATGGCCTGGGCCTGACGGAATGGCACGACGTCGAGGCAGCCATCCGCTATGCGCTCGCCAATGGCGCGCGCGACGTCGTGCTCTTTGGCTGGTCCATGGGCGGGGCCATTGCGCTGCAGACCGCGGACAAGTCCGCGCTGAGCCGGCATATCCGTGCCCTGGTGCTGGACGGTCCGGTGGTGAACTGGGTGGAGGTGCTGGCACATCATGCCCGGCTGAACCGGATTCCGGCGCAGGTTGGCAGGCTCGGGCAGTGGCTGATTTCCAATGCGGCCGGACGTGCCCTCACCGGGCTCGCGGCTCCGCTGGACCTCAAGAGTATGGACTGGGTTTCCCGGGCGGAGGAGATCCGGACTCCCGTGCTGATCGTGCACAGCGAACGGGACGAGTTTGTACCCGTTGGTCCGTCTGCGGATTTGGCCGAGAAAAATCCTGAGCTCGTGACCTTTGTCCGGTTCCCGCAGGGCGGGCACACCCGCGAGTACAACGTGGATCCCGACCGTTGGGAAGACACCGTAGCCGGCTGGCTGGATACCGCACTGGGGAGGACTCGGAGGCCCGCCGAGCACAGGGGGTAGCTGTCTGCCTGTGCAAGTGGGAGCATCAAGGAAGGCCCCCACGGCCCCGGAACGTTCCGGGCGCTCGCGGTGGGACCCAGGCCCATGGCACGCAGGGAGGACCCATGCTCGTTGCAGCTTCGGTTTTCGCACTTATCGCAGCCGCCATCCACGTTTATATCTTTGTGCTCGAATCGATCCGGTGGATGGCGCCCTCGACCAGGGAACTGTTCGGGATTTCTTCTGACGAGCAGGCGAACCACACCCGGCCACTCGCCTACAACCAGGGCTTCTACAACCTGTATCTCGCCACCGGTACGGTTGTTGGGGTCATCCTCCTGGCGCTGGACAACGTGGTTGTCGGGGCAACCCTGATTGTGTTTGCCGGCGCCTCCATGGTGCTTGCAGGTCTGGTGCTCCTCCTCAAGGACTCACGAATGCTGCGCCCGGCCCTGATCCAGGCTGTGCCGCCCCTGCTGGCCCTGGTGTTCGTTATTGCCGGGATTTGATGGGTGATGGCCGGTGGGGAGTACCGGACGCAGCTACCCCTTGGGAACTGCCAGCGACTGCGGGCGGAGGGCGCGCCGTCGTCGTTCTGACACTGTGCTAGGTTGCCCTGATTGGGGCGGAGTGTCCCGGACGCGGTAACAGCCGGCGAGAGGTCAGGGCATGCTGGGCACAGGAACAGCGGGAGACACGCTGGGTCAGGAAATTACGAAAGCCGGGTACGCGGATAGATCCGCAGGCATGTGGCTGATGCGGGCGGCTGGAGCGGGCGCACTTTACTCCCTGTTTCTCGAACTGAGCGGCAATGCCGGATTCCGTCCGCCCTGGGAAACCCTGGACCTGACATGGATCCCGGCAGGGCCTTACCTCCAGTTGCTCGTCCCGGCCGGACTCATTCTTGGCGCCTACCTTATGACCGCCAGGGTTGAGACGAAGCTCGGTATCCGCCAGCAGCGCGGCGCGCTCGCCGTTTTGGTCTTTGCTGCCCTGTTTCTGCCGCTTGGCGGTGTCTTCGCTGCCACTTACGGGGTGTCTCTTCTGGCTCTGTCCGTGCGTACCCGGGAGACCCTGACAGTGGTGACCGGGGTTATGGCATTGGTTGCTTGGATAGCCGTGTCCTTCCTGTCGTCTCCAGTTCCGGGGGACCACGAGCCGGACCTGTTTTCTAACTTGTCCGGCCCCGGAGTGCTGGCCCTGATGGCTGCCACCCTCTTCATCGCGGCCTCCAAGGTGAACCCCGGGCGATGGCAGGACGCTGTGGGGTTGGAAGCGGGAGGAATGGCTCAGGAGCCGGGGCCTGTGGCTGGTCCGGGGGCTGGGCCAGGGGCGGGTTCCGGGGCCGGGGGCGGTGACTGGAACCGGGGCGGGTCCGGGTCCGGGACCGGGGAAGGACGGTAAGGGAGTCTGAAAGGGGGCCTGGGCTGGAGCTGGAGGCGTGCCTGTGGCCGGAAACGGGTCCGGGGGAGAACGGTAAGGGCTTCGAAGGGGCCGGGCTGGGAAGCGTGCCTGTGGCCGGAAACGGGTCCGGGGTTCGTGGAGTGCTGGCGGTAGGACGGATGCCTGGTTCAGACACTCTCCTGGTAACAAGTCTTGGCGCTGGGGTTCGGCCTGATCGGGTGGAGAACACTTGGGTCCTGCGTGGAACGGCACGGGTACCTGGTCCAGGCTGTATGAAAGGGGTTCCGTCGGGAGGGAAAAACGAGTAGGCAGGCCAGTAAATGACGTCTGTTACGGTCACGCCGAGACTAATATACTCGAACACATGTTCGAATCATTCTTGCGAGACCTAACTGGGCAAGAGCCCAGGCTCGTGCCTCTACAAGGTCCTCGTAGAGGTACGGCGATGGCCCGTGTGGGCGGACATAAGACGGTCCCAGCATGGACTCTTGCGAAGCATCCGCAGGTGGCCGCTGTGCGTACCCCGATGCGGACCACAGCATCAGCGGCCGGTGCGGCCGGCTCCCACGGTGCCCACGTTGCCCAGGGCGCCCAAGGTTCCCAAGGCTCCCACGGCACCCACGGCACCCTCGACGCTCCGCAAGCTTCTTCACCCGCCGGCGCAGAAGACACCGCCGATCCTGCAGGTACCGCCAGGCTGTACGAGTGGCTCGCCGCGCTCGCGGATGCCGAGCTCCCGCACTCTGACACCGCGTTGATCGATCACATCCGTGCTTTGGAAGAACTCAAATCTGCCTGTGCCGCAGTGCAGGCTCGTGCGGCTGCTGCGTTTGATGCTTCCCAGCGGCAGGCACAGGCCCGTGCCGGGATCCCGCCGGCCCAGCTCGGGCGCGGTATCGGAGCGCAGATCGCACTGGCCCGGCGGGACTCACCCCACCG
>NZ_JACSQC010000008.1 GCF_014836875.1 Arthrobacter pullicola
ATCACCGGGCAGGCCACCGCGGCCCAGGTTCCGGTTCAGGTGCAGCTCGTGATGACCGACCGGACACTCTTCCCCAGCGTCTTCGAACCCGAGCAGGCAGGCCCTGGCGCAAGTGGTAGCACGATCCCCGAGTATCAAGCCTTCCCGACCCTGGACCAGGCGCCCGATCCGGTTCCAGCAGATCCTTCAGCGGCTGCCGTTGCTTCTACCTCCGCCCCGAACGCTGCCGCAGAGAATGTTCGGCCCGTCGGAGCCGCAGGCCAACGAACTGGTCACCTTCCATCGGGCAATCGGATGACCGGGCCACCCGTCACAGCGCCGTCGACACCTCCGCGGGACGAGCCAGCGTACTTCCCCGGATACGGCATCGTTCCCGGTCAATGGGCCAGGGATCTCATCACCGACGCTCTTCGAGGGCAGGGCCCGGACCTGGCTTCCAACAACCACCGGCCCGAACAGCACATCCCGCCCGGCGACCGCATCCCGCCTTATCGGCACAACCCGCCCGAACAGCCCAATCCAAATCAGGACGTTCCGGCTTCGAATGGCCGCGATGCCAACGACGAAAGCCGCAATCCAGCCCGCGTCACGCTGCGTCGGCTCTTCCTGGACCCGGAAAGCCGTGAATTGATCGCGATGGACTCCAAAGCCCGGTACTTCCCGCCCGGACTCGCAAGGCTGATCCGTACCCGCGACCAGACCTGCCGGACACCGTGGTGCGATGCGCCGATCCGGCACATCGACCACATCCGCCCGTACTCCGAGGCAGGGCCCACCAGCTACACCAACGGACAAGGGCTCTGCGAAGCCTGCAACCACGCCAAAGAAGCACCCGGCTGGACCGCAGAATCGACCTGTATCCCGGGCCAACGCCACACCGTCCGAACCGTCACACCCACCGGCCACGCATACCGTTCCACGGCACCGCCCCTTCTTCATGGCACCGCCACTTCCCGGGGCCGCCCGGTAAACCGGTGAGTGGCGGCAGAAATAGCCAGTCCGTTCCTCCTACCAGCCCGCTCCCTACCGGTTCGGCGGCGGTCCGGTTCGGGCGTAAGCCAACTCCGGCGCCTGGCATCCGGCATCCGGCATCCGGCATCCGGCATCCGGCAAGCGTCCCCATCGCCGAGATCAACGGGCATAACCCCAGCCAACCCCTACGCCCCCTACGCCCCAACACCCCAACGCCCCTACGGATTTCCGCTCCACCAACGGATACCCCGCCACGCAAAAAGACGGGTGCATCTGTTCCATGAACAGCTGCACCCGTCCCACTAAAGCGACGTGCCGAAACTAAGGTTCGGAAGCTACTCCGTCCCACCAAACCGCAGCAGGACCTTGCTGCTTACGGACGCGTCCCGGGCAACACTGAATGCTTCCAAGGCATCCTCTGCCGCAAACTCGTGCGTGATGACAGGATCGATCTGCAGGGTCCCGTCAGCCAGCGCCGCAATCACCTCATCGATCTCGTCGTTGAAGCGGAAGGAGCCAACCAGTTCCAGCTCCCGCGTGATGGCCAGGGAGATCAGCGCCGGCTGCTCGCCCGACGGCAGCAAACCAACCATAACGACGCGTCCGCCACGGGTCGCCCCCTGGACGGCGGACATCAGGCCACGGTAGCTGCCGGAAGATTCGAAGCAGATATCCGCGTCCACAGCGGCGATAGCTTCGGCTTCCGTCGCAAGGACCGACCGGTCCGCCCCCACTTTGCGGGCGGTAGCCAGAGGCTGTTCGTGCATGTCGGTGGTGATGATCTCACCGGCACCGCGGGTCTTCAGCACCGCAGTGATCAGCGCGCCGATCGGACCGGAACCGATAACCAGCACCCGCTTGCCGCGCACATCACCAGCCCGCGAAACAGCGTGCCAGGCAACTGCAGCCGGCTCCACGAGAGCAGCACGACGCATCGGCAGTTCCTCCGGAAGCACCCGGAGCATCCGCGTCGGAAGGTTCACGTACCGGGCGAAAGCACCTTCGGTGTGCGGGAACCGTGCCGCGCTGCCGAGGTAGGTGCACCCCGGAGAAAGATTCGGCCGGTCCTCGGGGTAGCGTGATCCGTCACCCGGACCCGGGGTCGCCGGATGCACGGCCACAGCCGTACCGGCAGCCGGGCCCGATCCGTCCGCCGCAGCACGAGCCACCCGGCCCACTACCTCGTGGCCGAGGAGCATCGGTGCTTTCAGGATGGACTCGCCTGCCGCGCCGTGCTGCCAGTAGTGCAGGTCGGACCCGCAGACGCCGCCGTAAGCCACCTCAACCACCGCCTCATCGGCGCCGGGAGCAGCCAGCTCGACGGGCTCAACCCGCAGGTCACCAGCACCATGGGCTACAACGCCAAGAACACTTTCAGGAATCATCATTCCGCCTTTCAGACCACTGTGGTCATGCCGCCGTCAATGAAGACGACCTGACCGTTGATGAAGTTGGAGGCATCAGAAGCGAGCCAGATCGCGGGGCCAACAATGTCCTCGACCGTGCCCCAGCGCTTGGCCGGGGTGCGCCCCAGAATCCAGGAGTTAAACGCCTCGTCATCGACCAGGTTCTGGGTCATTTCCGTGTGGATGTAGCCCGGGGCGATCGCGTTGATCTGCAGGCCTTCGCCGGCCCACTCCGCGGTCATCGCGCGAGTGAGGTTCCGGATGCCGCCCTTGGACGCGGTGTACGGGGCAATGGTGGGACGTGCCAGGTCGGTCTGCACCGACGCAATGTTGATGATCTTTCCGGCACCGCGCGGAATCATGTGCCGGGCAGCTTCCCGGCCCACCAGGAACGCGCTGGTGAGGTTGGTGCGCATCACGCGTTCCCAGTCGGCGACGTCGAGGTCCAGCATCGGCACGCGGTGCTGCACTCCGGCGTTGTTGACCAGGATCGACAGCGGACCAACTTCGCGCTCCACCCAGGCAACGCCGTCGGCCGCTGCTTGCGCATCGGTGACGTCGAACTGGCGGGCGAAGATCCGATCCTCGCCAAACTCCGAAGCCAGAGCGGCGCGAGCGGCCTCCAACCTGTCGGCGTCAAGACCGTTGAGGACCACAACCGCGCCGGCGCGGGCGAGGCCGCGGGCAATTGCATTGCCGATCCCCCGGCTCGAGCCTGTGACCAGGGCGATCCGCCCGGAAATATCGAACATGTTCTCAGCCATGTGCTGCATTCCTTTCCTGCACCACCAGCACCAACGGGGCGGTGATGCCAAAGCGGCCGGGGGCAGCTGCTGCCGCCCCCGGCCGTACTACATTGTTAGACGCTCGATGCGACCAGGTAGATCGCAAGGGCCAGGATGAAGCCGACGGCGCCGATCAGCGCCTGCCCGACGGTCCAGGTCTTCAGCGTGGTCTTGGTGTCCATCTGGAAGAAGCGGCTCACCAGCCAGAAGCCGGAGTCGTTCACGTGGCCGGCAAAGACCGAACCGGCAGCCAGGGCCAGGACGATCGCGACGGTCTGCACGGCGTTGAAGTCCGGGTTGTCCAGGACAACGGGCTGCACCAGGGCGGCGGCGGTGGTCAGGGCGACAGTAGCCGAACCCTGTGCCATACGGACGATGGCAGCGATCACGAAGCCTGCAACGATGACCGGCAGGCCGATGGCATCGAGTGAGTCGGCGATGGCGTTGCCGATACCGCTGGCACGCAGCACGCCACCGAACATTCCGCCGGCACCGGTGATGAGGATGATGGAACATACCGGGCCGAGGGCGCTGTCCACGACAGTCTCGATGAGGGTGCCCTTTTTGCCCTGGCGGCGACCCAGCAGCCACATGGCCAGGAACACGGTGATCAGCAGGGCGATCGGGGTTTCACCGAACGTACGCAGCACCTGCACCCAGGTGTCCTCGAGGGATACGAGTTCTGCTGCAGCAGCCATGTTCAGGCCGGTGTTCAGGAAGATCAGGATGAACGGCAGGACCAGCAGGGTGATGATGGTGCCCAGGCTGGGGCTGGAGCGGAACTCCGACTCAGCGGAACCCTTCGGAGCGTCCAGGATGGTCGGAACCGGGATGTTGAACTTGCGGCCCAGGAAGTGGCCGAAGAGGTAGCCGGTCAGGTACCAGGTGGGGATCGCGACGAGCAGGCCGAAGATCAGGACCAGTCCGACGTCGGCGCCCAACAGGCCGGTGGCTGCCACGGGGCCGGGGTGCGGCGGAACGAAGATATGCATCACGGAGAATGCGGCCGCTGCGGGGAAGGCGTAGGTCAGCAGGGAGCCGCCCATACGGCGGGCAACGGTGAAGATGATCGGCAGCATGACCACGAGGCCTGCGTCGAAGAAGATCGGGAAGCCGAACAGCAGCGAGGCCACGGAGAGGGCCAGCGAGGCCCGTTTCTGGCCAAACTTGTTGATCAACGCGTTGGTCAGCACTTCCGCGCCGCCGGAGACTTCCAGCATGCGGCCCAGCATGGCGCCAAGGCCAACGAGCAGCGCGACGCTGCCCAGGGTCGAGGAGAAGCCGCTCAGCAGCGTGGGTACCAGGTCAGCCGCCGCAACGCCGGTTGCGATGGCGGTAAGCACGGAAACCGTGATCAGTGCCAGGAACGCATGGATGCGGAACTTCATAATCAGCACAAGCAGCAGCGCAATGGCTGCAACTGCGACCAACAGGAGGCCGGGTGTACCCAGCGTCCAGTTGAGCTCAAGATCGGTCATCGTTGTCCTATCAGGGTGAGGTGAGTAAGCCGGGCTCAGTGCCCGGCCGGGGCGAAGGCTTCCGCTGCGGCGGCCGCGATTTCGTCGAGGCTCAGCGAGATGTCCAGCCGGATGCCGGCTTCGTCCTCACCGAGGGGTTCCAGGGTTGCGAACTGGGAATCCAGCAGCGTGGGTGGCATGTATTCGTGGTCGCGCTGGGTGAGCCGCTCCGCGATCAGTTCCCTGGATCCGTCCAGGTGAATGAACTGGGTCTCGGGTGCATAGGAGCGGATCAGGTCTCGGTACTGCCGCTTCAGGGAAGAGCAGGCGATCACCGTGGCGGTTCCCCTCTGCAGGCCCGCAGCCAGCTCACGTCCGATGGCACGCAGCCACGGTTCGCGGTCGGCATCGGTTAGGGGATGCCCGGAGGCCATTTTCTGTTTGTTGCTGACCGAATGAAGGTCATCTCCATCCAGGAAGGGCAGTCCCAGGCGGGCGGCAACTGCCTGGCCCGCTGTGGACTTGCCACAACCTTGCACTCCCATAACCACCAGTGGGGTATACGGCTTGTCCGCCAACGGCATGGCAAAACTCCTCAGACGCTCCATTACATCTGATTTGCTCGTGGCTGAGCCAGTAATAAATCAGATTTATCAGGTCCAAGATAGCACAAGGAAACTCCTCAGCCCGCAGGCCGCCGCACGGAGACGTACTCGAAGATCACGCTGGTATTAGTCCCGGCCACCTCCGGATGAACGCTGATGTTGTGGGCCACCAGGTCCCGCAGCGCTTCCGAGTCGGACAAAGCCACATGGATCAGGAAATCCCGGTCCCCGGTCACAAAGAAAATGCTCTCCACTCCTGGCAGCTGAGCCAAATAGTCCTTAAAGGTCGCCAAATTGGAGCGGGCGTGGGCATGAAGCCGGATGGCGATCATCGCCTGCAATCCCCGGCCGGTGGCCGCCGGATCAACGTCAGCATGAAAACCCCGGACCACACCACTTTCCTGCAGCGCTCGAATCCGCCCGTGGCAGGTGGAGGGGGCAATGCCGACGGCGGCAGCAATGGCATTGTTCGGCATCCGGGCATCCGCCTGAAGGAGTTCGAGAATCCTGCGGTCCACCGGATCCAGGCCCCGCCGTTCCTTCGGTACAGCACTGGAAAACTCGGCCGCGCTCGAATCATTTGTCATGGAGGTGAGCCTACAGAGAATTTTCTACAAAACCATTGCCTAAGGGATGTGGATTATTCGACGATTGCGCTGAAGCCAGCCGCCTTAACCGACCCCTAGGAGCTCTTATGTACCCCCGTGCCGCAGCCCCGCGTACCGCCGTCGTCGTCGGAGCGGGAATGGTCGGACTTTCCACCGCCTGGCATCTCCAGGAACAGGGAGTCGAGGTCACCGTCCTGGACCGGTCCGGAGTGGGCGCCGGAGCATCCTGGGGCAACGCCGGCTGGCTGACCCCGGGCATGGCGATGCCGCTCTCGGATCCGTCCTTGTGGAGTTACGGAGCCAAAGCACTGCTTGACCCTGCCGCACCGCTGCACATCCCCGCCCGGCTGGATCCGCAGCTGTGGTCCTTCCTGCTCCGGTTCGCTGCCCACGCCACGCCGGGTGCCTGGGCCAAGGCGATGGCAGCACTCACCCCGATCGACCGGATGGCGCTGGAGTGCTTCGACGAGCTCACCAGCTCCGGCGTCCAGGCGCACACCCGCAAGGGCCCCTTCATCATCGGCTTTGAGAAGGAAGCCCAGTCGGTGCCGTTTGTCGAGGAAATCCACCATGTGGAAGCGGCCGGCCAGCGGGTTCCGCTGGAGCGGCTGGAGAATGCCCGGCTGAAGGTCCCGCAGCTCTCCGCCAATGTGGAGTCGGTGTTCGCAATGGAAGGCCAGCGGTTCCTGGAGCCCGGCCCGTTCGTCGAGGCTCTGGCCGCAGCGGTCCGGGAGCGCGGTGGCCGCATCATCACCGGCTCAGAGGTGCGGTCACTGCGGCACGGCCCCGCCGGCATCGCCGTCGAAACCTATGCACAGGAACCAGCAGCGGCCGACGTCGTTGTCCTCGCCACAGGTGCGTGGCTGCCCAAGCTCGCCCGTCCGCTGGGCGTGAAGACCCTGGTGCAGGCAGGCCGCGGCTATTCCTTCAGCGTGGCCACGGACCAGCCGGCCGAGTTCCCCATCTACTTCCCGGCCCGCCGTGTGGCCTGCACCCCGTACCAAGGCCGGCTGCGCATCGCCGGAACCATGGAGTTCCGCGGCCCGGACGAGCCGCTGCAGACCGGCCGGATCGACGCCATCCTCGCCTCGGTGCGGCCACTGTTCCAAAACATGGACCTCACCGAACTCCAGGACATCTGGGTAGGGCCGCGCCCGGTCACACCGGACGGGTTGCCGCTGATTGGGGCCACGAAGGCGCCGGGAGTTTATGTGGCCGGCGGTCACGGCATGTGGGGAATCGTGCTGGGGCCGGCCACCGGCAAGCTCCTCGCGGAGCAGATTGTCACGGGTTCCACCCCGGACGCCATCCGGCCCTTCAATCCGTTGCGGTAAGCACTACCGCGGGTACGACGCCGGCGGGGTCCGCAGTCTTTTCCCTGCGGCCCGATTCTGGGACTCTTGCCACCATGGACATGGTGCTGATCGGACTGGCCGCAGGCCTGGTGGTTGGCACCGTGGTGGGCCTGGTGGGAGCCGGCGGGGCGATCATTGCAGTCCCTGCCCTGGTCTATGTGGTGGGGCTCAGCCCGGAAGAGGCGGTGCCCACCTCGCTCATCGTCGTCGGCCTGGCCTCGATTGCCGGTGCGATCCCCCGGCTGCGGTCGGAGGTCAGCTGGCCGCTGGTCCTGATCATCGGCCTGGCCGGCGTCCCCGCGTCCTGGGCCGGGGCCGCCGTCGGCTCCCTGCTGGACCCGGACTGGCTGATGCTCCTGTTCGCCGCCATCATGATTGTGGCCGGGCTGCGCATGCTCAGCAGGTCAGCGTCTTCCGGGCGTCCAACGACTCACAGGGAGCGTAGCTGGAGCGCCCTGGCGCTGCGCGGCATCCCGACGGGGCTGGCCGTCGGGTTTCTGACCGGTTTGCTGGGCGTGGGCGGGGGCTTCCTGATCATCCCGGCCCTGACCCTGCTGCTGGGACTTCCCATCTCCCGCGCCGTCGGCACGTCGCTGGTCATCATCAGCATCAATTCCGCTTCCGGCTTCGCCGCGCACCTCGAGGGCCTGTCCATCGACTGGGCCCTGACAGCCAGCTTCGCCGCCGCCGCGATGGCCGCGTCCCTCACCGCCGCACGGACCGCGCACCGCCTGGACGACGCCGTCGTCAGCCGGGTCTTCGCCGTCATGATCTTCGCGGTCGCCCTCGCGGTCCTGCTGCAGACCGTTCCGGCCCTGCTGCGGCAGGAGCCGGCGCCGCCGCCGGAAGCTCCGGCACCTCAGGCGCAGCCATCGGGAATCAGTGCCAGCCTCACCGTGAGCCGGCTCAGCATCGGCGAGCGCAGCGTTAATCTGGTCATCAGCAACGGCACGGAGACGGACCTGGAAATCACGGCCGCTGCCCTGGACTCCCCCTGGTATACCGCTCCGGCCCCCTGGGTTCCCGCCGACGGCGACGGCACCACCGTGCGGCCCGGCGGCCGGGTTGCGCTGCCTGCTGGGCTGCCGGCCGCGGTCTGCCCTGGAGGGGCAGATCCGTCCAGGGCGGATGGCTCCGGGGACAACGCCGCCTCCGTGCGGCTCACGCTCGGCGACGGCAGCACCCATACCGTGGCGGCACCGGACCCGTATGCGTCTCTGGCAGGGGTCCATGGACAGGACTGCCTGCAGCAGTCGATGGATGAGGTGGCAGTCATTGCGCTCCCGGCGGGCCTCCGCATCAGCGAAGACGGCCGGAGCGCAGTGATCTCTGTTGCTGTGACCCCGGCCGGCGGACAGGGCGCTCTGACCGTGGACACGATCGGCACCACCACTTTGATTACCGAGGCCCCCGGCAAACCCTGGCCGCGGCAGGTGGAGATTTCCGGCAGCGATGCGCCGTCCGTGCTGGAACTGCACATTGTCCCCATGCGCTGCGATGTCCATGCGCTGGCTGAGGATAAGGTCGGCACGCGGCTGCCGCTGGAGATCCATGCCGGCGGCTACCGCGGGCAGGTGCGTCTGGAACCGCCGCGGGAATTCACGGCAGCGGTCTACGAATTTGTTCGTTCGGCCTGCACTCAATAGCCGGCACGAAATAGATTGCACGCGAATCACGCCATTGTGATCCGCGTTACAGGCGATGCTACCTGTCCCCGCCGTGGAAGGCTAAATGGAGACACGCGGACGCTCCTGACCTGCGGTATTGAGGTTTCGTGAAGCGGCGTCGGCGCTGCGTGAGACGATAATTTCATGCCTGAGACCATGCCCCTCGTCGATGTCACCGACATCATCCGCGTGGTCGGCGGCACCGCCTTCCAGCGGGGGCAAAGCTATGCCAAGGGCGGAGCCGTCGAATCCCTGGACTGGGATGCACCGGGCAACGTGCTGCGCGCCCGGGTGCGTGGACACGCCAATACGCCCTACCGCACCATGCTGGTCCTGGAACCCAAGCGGCAGGGCGACTACCGCCTGGCGGACAACCATTGCAGCTGCCCGGTGGGCTACGACTGCAAGCACGTCGCCGCAGCAGCGCTGCAGAGCAACACGGACCACCTGATCAGCCGGCAGGAGCTGCGCAGCCCTCCGGCCACCCCCGCCGTTCCGGCCTGGCAGCAGACACTCCAGCACCTGCTCGAAGGCACGGAAAGCAGCGAGCCGCGGCGCACCACTGCGCTGGGACTGCAATTTGAGCTGCGCAGGCGCGACGGCGGCGCCAGCGGCGTGTGGGGCCCGCCGCCTTCGCGGCGCGGCACCCGGGCACCGGCCTGGCGGCTGGGAGTCCGGCCGGTGGTGCGTAACGCCCGGGGCGCCTGGGTCAAGAACAACCTGGCGTGGACCAACCTCGCCTACCAGACCTACGGCTTGAAATTCGATCCGGAACAGCACCGCTGGTTCTCCCAGTTCCCGGCCCTGCACCGGTCCAACGGAGTGACCTATTTCGGCCAGAACGACTCCTGGCTCTACCTGGACGACTTCGCCAATCCCCTGCTCTGGCAGCTGCTGGAGGAGGCGCAGCGTCTGGGTGTGGAATTCGTCGGAACCAAGAAGGACATCACCGTGCAGCTCGGCGCAGAGGCCATCCTGGCCCTCGATGTCCGGGCCACCGCCGCCGGTGAATCGGCCCCGCTGCAGCTGCTCCCCAGCCTGGAAATCGATGCCCAGCACTATCCGCTGGACACGGCCGGCATCATCGGAAGCCACGGCCTGTACGTCCGCTCAGCCAACGGCACGATCCTGCTGGCGCCGAGTCCGCGGACCCTCACTGAACAGGACCGCGCCCTGCTGGCGGGCAACGCACCGGTGACCATCCCCCAGGCCGACACCGCCCTGTTCCTGGAAAAGTTCTATCCGAAACTCCGCCAGGTGCTGCCCGTGACCAGCAGCGACGAATCCGTGCAGTTCCCGGAGGTCGAGCCGCCGCTGCTGGTCCTCACCGCCGCCTTCCAGCCGGAGGATCACCTCGCCTTGGCCTGGGAGTACGAATACCGGCAGGGCACCAGCGCCCACCGGATTGCCTTGGACGCGCACCCCGCCGCCAGCGGACCGGCGGCCCGGGATATCAGCGCCGAAGCCGAGCTGCTGACTGCCGCCACCCAGGTGCTCGGTGCCGCACCGCGGAACACCGTGCTGCAGGACATCGATACCGCCGAGTTCAGCGAATACACGCTTCCGAAACTGCAGAAAACCGATGGGATCCGGGTGGATATCCTCGGTGAGCGGCCGGACTACCGCGAACTGACCTCGGCCCCGAAACTGAAGATCACCACGGTGGAGACCGAGCGCCGGGATTGGTTCGACCTGTCGGTGATGATCACCGTGGACGGACGGCAGGTGGCCTTCGCTGACGTCTTCAAAGCCATCGCCAAGGGAAAAACCAAGCTCAAGCTGGTGGATAACACCTATATGTCCCTGGACCGGCCGGAGTTCGAACAGCTCCATGCCCTGATCGAAGAGGCCCAGGCCCTGCAGGAATGGGACACCGGTGCCCTGTCGATCAGCCGGTACCAGGCCGGGCTCTGGGCGGAACTAGAAGAGCTGGCGGAGGAAACCGAGCAGGCTGCTGCCTGGAAATCCTCGGTCAGCGGCCTGCTGGAACTCGACTCCGTCGCCCCGGTCCCACTCCCGGCGGGCTTGCATGCCGAGCTGCGCCCCTACCAGGTGCAGGGGTACAACTGGCTGGCTTTCCTCTGGGACCACGGACTGGGCGGAGTCCTCGCGGACGACATGGGCCTGGGCAAGACCCTGCAGACCCTGGCCCTGATCGCCCGGGCGCGGGAAACCCAGGCAGGCAAAGCCAGGGCACAGGAGACCCAGCCGGCCCGCCGCCCGTTCCTGGTGGTCGCCCCGACGTCCGTGGTGCCGAACTGGATCTCCGAAGCCGCCCGCTTCACCCCGGGCCTGCGGACAGTTGCCGTCACCGACACCAGCACCAAATCACGCCGGAAGCTGGCCGAGATCATCGACGGCGCGGACATCGTGGTGACGTCCTACGCCGTCTTTCGGCTCGACTTCGCCGCCTACCGGGAACAGGACTGGGACGGACTGATCCTGGACGAAGCGCAGTTCGTGAAGAACCGCACCACCAGGGCCAATCAATGTGCCCGGGACCTGCCGGCGCCGTTCAAGCTCGCGATCACCGGCACCCCCATGGAAAACAACCTCATGGAACTGTGGTCCATGTTCGCCATCGTGGCACCCGGGTTGTTTCCCTCCGCCCGGAAGTTCGCCGAGGAATACCAGCGCCGGATCGAAAAGTCCCAGGACATGGCGCTGCTGGGCCGGCTCCGCCGCCGGATCAAACCGCTGATGCTGCGCCGCACCAAGGAAGCCGTGGCCTCCGACCTGCCCGCGAAGCAGGAGCAGGTCCTGGAAGTGGAACTGAGCCCGAAACACCGGAAAATCTACGAGACGCATCTGCAGCGCGAACGCCAGAAACTGATGGGCCTGCTCCAGGACATGGACCGGAACCGGATGATCGTGTTCCGCTCGCTGACGCTGCTGCGCATGCTCAGCCTCGACGCCTCCCTGGTGGACGCTGAGAACCAGAGCGTCCCCTCAGCCAAATTGGACGCCCTGCTGGAGCAGCTGGAGGACGTAACGGCGGAAGGGCACCGCGCCCTGGTCTTCAGCCAGTTCACCTCCTTCCTCAAACTCGCGGCCCAGCGGCTCGAAGCCGCCGGCATTCCCTATGCCTATCTGGACGGCTCGACGCGCAACCGGGCCGACGTGATTTCCGGGTTCAAGGACGGCGAAGCTCCGGTCTTCCTGATCAGCCTCAAGGCCGGCGGGTTCGGCCTGAACCTCACCGAGGCGGACTACGTCTTCCTGCTGGACCCCTGGTGGAACCCGGCCACGGAAGCGCAGGCGGTGGACCGCACCCACCGGATCGGGCAGACCCGGTCCGTGATGGTCTACCGGATGGTCGCTCGCGGGACGATCGAGGAGAAGGTCATGGCGTTGAAGGAACAGAAAGCCGCCCTGTTCTCCTCGGTCATGGACGACGACGCCGTCTTCAGTTCCGCGCTGACCGCCGAGGATATTCACTCGCTGCTGGAATGACTCTGCCATTCCCAGCATCCGGTTCCGTTTGTACAGTGGGGGGATGGCTACCCAGGAACGTCCCATAGGCTTTTGGCTCAAACTGGTGGATCAGCTGGTTGATGAACAGTACGGCGCCAGCTTCGAGGAACACGGCGTCACCCGCCGGCAGTGGCAGATGATGAACATGCTCACCAACGGGCCTGCCACGGAAAAAGAGCTCTCGGACCAGCTCCGTCCTTTCTTCCCGCCGGTTGAGGCAGGCTCCTCCAAGGAACTGATCGACGAACTTGCCGAAAGCGGCTGGGTCGCGGTGCAGGACGGTGAATATGCGCTGACCGATCTGGGGTCGCGCAGCCTGGAAAACCTGCGCGGCGCGGTCGAACGCATCCGGGAGCAGCTCACCTCGGAGGTGTCCGAGGAGGAATACTCCGCGCTGGTGGGTGTGCTGCAGCGGATGGCAGGCAACCTGGGCTGGAGCGAACCCCGCGGCACCATGGACGCAGACACCCCTGGACTGTAGAAACCCCGGACTGGAGAAACCCCGGACTTTCAAAACCCGGCCTCTGAAACCGGCATGCCAGCGGTAGGCTCCCATTTATGGGGAAGCAGATTTATGTGGAGATACTGGTCCGTGCGCCGCTGGATACCGTCTGGACGCTGACACAGCAAGTGGATCTCCATTCCCGCTGGGACCTCCGCTTCAGCTCCATCGCGCCCGTGGCGGACGGACCACCCCAGGAATTCCGCTACGAATTCCGGCTCCCGTTCCACACCATTCACGGCACCGGAGTTTCCCTCGGCGGCAGGACAGGCGCAGGTGGTGCCGCCACCTCGGTCCTGAAGTTCCGCACGCAGGATCCGCTGTCCCCGATTGGCCCAGGGGCAGGCTATTGGCGCTACCTTCCCGACAACGACGGCGGCACCCGGTTCATCACCGGCTACGACTTTTCGCCGGGCTGGGGACGGCTGGGCACCTGGCTGGACAAGCCGCTCATCCGCCCAATGCTTGGCTGGGCCACCGCCTGGAGCTTCGACCGGCTGCGGCTGTGGGCCGAGGATGGCCTGGATCCGCGGCGCGCCCGCAACCGGTGGCTGCTCGACGGCGGCGCCCGCCTGGGCGTGGTGGCAGCGGGGTTGGCGCTGGTGTTCCGGAGGCCGACTCCGGTACCCGTGCTGGCCGCCCTTGCTGCTGCCGCCGCTGCCGGCCTGGTCCCCCGGCATCCCAGCATTCCGCGGGCGGACCGCTGCCTGCGGAATCCACCGGACCGCAGAGCCGGCCAGGCGCCGTCGTCGCTCGCTTCGCTGGCGGAACCGGCATGAGCAGTGACGTCCAGTCCATCTTTGCCCGCGCCCTGGGCCCGGATTTCGACCGGCTGCACCCGATGCTGCAGCAGCGTTTCGGTGTGGACCCGGCAGCCGGCTACGCCTGCCTGGGCCACGGCGTCTTCGCTGAAGTACGGCGCGGAGCCTGGTGGACGGTACCGTTCCTGAAAGTTGGTGCGTACCGGAATATTCTCTTTCCCGAACGCGGCACGGACGTTCCCTTCACCATCGAGAACTATCCCTACACCGACGGGTTCGGGCGGCCCACTGTCACGTTCACCCGCACCCTGGAGATGCGCCCGGGCAAACCGCGCCGGTTCGACGCGACCATGGTCTACAGCGAAGCCCGCGGCACCGTGGTGGACTACCTCGGCAGCCACCAGCACCTGGCCACGGATCTTCGCCTGGCGGTCAGGGAGGACGGCTCACTGCACCTGCGCTCCACCGCGCTGCGCTTCTATGAAGGGCCGCTGCACTTCACCGTGCCGCGGTTCCTGACCGGATCGGCGGACCTGTATGAGGCCTACGACGACGAGCGGCAGGTCTACACGGTCCAGCTGCAGGTCCGGAATCCCCTGTTCGGGTTCCTCTTCGGTTACCGCGGAGAGTTCAGCTGCGCCTTTGTACCCGTCACCGGCGCGGAGGTACCGGCCGGCCTCAAGCCGCTCCGGGAGGAACTGCGGGACTAACGCCCCGGGACAGGTGACGGGTCAGCGTGCGGGCCGTGCCGTCGTCGAGCACCAGGTCCGTGATCACACCGGCCCGCAGCGCTGCGAGCAGTCCCGGCACCTTGTGATCCCCCGAGACCACGCACATCCGGCGGGGAATCTGCCTCAGCTCCTGCGGGGTGGGCCCGGAGGCGCGGCGGTTCAGCCCGATGTCCGCATAGCTGCCGTCCTCGCGCAGGAACACCGTACACACATCGCCCACCACCCGGTGCGCGGCGAACTCGCGGAACGCGTCCTCCGTCAGGTAGCCGCCGCTGTACACCTCCGAGGGCGAGGGCCCCTGGAACGCGCCGACGCTGAACACTGCCAGATCCGCCTCGGCCCGCACCGCCAGCACCCGCCGTACCGTGGATTCCTGCCACATCAGCTCCCTCGTCCGTTCGTCATCGAAGAAGGCAGGGGCGGGAAACTGGATCAGCGCGGCGTCGAAGGAGGCCGCCATCCGTGTCAACAGTCCGGGAGAGGCATTCAGCTGCGCCGACCGGGCGCTCACCGCGCCGTTCATCTGCACCACGGTAGCGTCCCGGGTCAGCTTCGGCTGGAGCGCGGCCGCGACTGCCGACGTCGTTGTCCCCCAGGCCACCGCCATGGTCATCCCGTCGGTGAACCAGTCATGGATCAGCACCGCTGCGTGCCGCGCGGCGGCCTCCAGCCGTTTCGCGTTGGACGCCGTAGCCGGTGCCGCAGCCAGATAGGTGGTCACGCCGAAGGACTTCCGCAGGGTCCGCACCAGCTCGTTGCGCGTGTCCACCGGCGCCGAGAGGGTGATCCGGACAATGCCCCGCTCCCGCGCTGCCTGCAGCATCCGCGAAACGGTGGAGCGGGAGACATTGAACCGTTCCGCGACCGCCTCCATCGTCGCGCCCTGGATGTAGTAAAGCTCTGCTGCCCGGTACAGATCAGCATCTTCGTGCATGGCATCTCCCTCGACTGTGCACGTTCGTTCATCTACTTTGATCGTACTCCCAGCTGGGGCCTAAGGTTCAGCGAAGACTCCGGATCTACAGGTCCGACCCGAAAGCGAAAGGCCTCCACATGTCAACTCGCCTGCCCTCCACCGGGAACCGCGACGCCGTCCTGGACGAGCTCGCTGATGGCCCCGAACTCGATGTCCTAGTAGTCGGAGGCGGGGTGACCGGCGCCGGCATCGCCCTGGATGCGGTCTCCCGCGGCCTGCGTACCGCCATCATCGAAGCCCAGGACTGGGCCGGCGGCACCTCCCAGTGGTCTTCCAAGCTGGTCCACGGCGGCCTGCGCTACCTGCAGCAGCTGGACTTCAAGCTGGTATCGGAGGCGCTGCGCGAGCGTGAGCTGCTGCTCGATTCGCTGGCCCCGCACCTGGTCAAGCCCGTGCCTTTCCTCTACCCCATCACCCACCGCGGCTGGGAACGCCCCTACGTCGCCGCCGGCATCGGCCTCTACGACACCCTGGCGCACGTCGGCGCCAAGAACGCCACCATGCCTATCCAGCGTCACCTCGGCATGAAGGGCGTCAAGGAGGCCTTTCCCGATATCAGGGAAGGCTCCATGGTCGGAGCCATCAAGTACTGGGACGGCAAGGTCGACGACGCCCGCCTGGTCCTGACCCTGGTACGCACCGCAGCACGCTTGGGCGCCACGGCCATCACACGGGCCAAGGGAGTCTCCTTCCCGCAGGATGCCTCCGGCCGGGTATCCGGCGCCGTCGTCCGCGACCTGGAGACCGGCCGCGACCGCACCATCCGCGCCAAGACCGTGATCACCGCCACCGGCGTCTGGACCGAAAAGACCCAGGACCTGGCCGGCGCAGACGGCGGCCTGAAGGTACTTGCGTCCAAGGGCATCCACATCATTGTGCCGCGCGAGCGGATTTCCGGTGAGTCGGGCCTGATCCTGCAGACCGAGAAGTCCGTGCTGTTTGTGATTCCGTGGGAGCGCTACTGGATCATCGGCACCACCGACACTCCGTACCACCAGGAACTGTCGACGCCGGTGGCCACGAGCGCGGACATCGACTACGTCATCGAGCACGCCAACGTGGTGCTGGACAAGCCGCTGACCCGCGACGACGTGATTGGCACCTACGCCGGCCTGCGCCCGCTGCTGCAGCCGGGCACTAAGGGCGACGAGCAGTCCACCAAGATCTCCCGCGAACACACCGTCACCGAGGTTCTGCCGGGCCTGATCGCGATTGCCGGCGGCAAGCTCACCACCTACCGGGTCATGGCCGAGGACGCCGTGGACCTGGCCCTGGGCGCACGCGCCAAGGAGCTGCCCTCCGTCACCGCCAAGACCCCGCTGCTCGGTGCCGACGGCTATCTGCCGCTGACCCGCCAGGCCGCCGCGCTGGGAGCGAAGTACGGCTGGACCGAACAGCAGGTGATCCGGATGCTGGACCGCTACGGATCAGCTATCTCCGAGATCACCGAACTCGTGGACGAGCGGCCCGAGCTGGCCGCCCCGCTGCAGGGTGCCCCGGCTTACCTGCGGGCGGAGATCGTGCATGGCTGCACCCATGAGGGCGCCCTGCACCTGGAAGATCTGTTCGACGTGCGCACCCGCCTCACCTGGGAAGCCCCGAACCACGGTCTGGACGCCGTCGAGGAGATTGCCGACCTGGCCGCTGAAGCGCTGGATTGGGACCAGCCCCGCCGCGACGCCGAGGTGCGGGCGTACCGCGCCCGCTGCGAGGCCCAGGATGCTGCCGCCGCGATCGCGGACGAACCCACCGCTGCAGCCGTCCGCTCCGAGGTGCCGGGCGTTGTCGAGGCCGTGGCGCGCACCGTGGGCTAAACGGGGATCAGCGGCCCGCCCGGACGGGCTGAACGTGGCCGGCTTCGGCGGCACCTGCATCGGTGCGGCCGAAGCCCATTAGCCCCGGAGCACATCCGGGGCTAATGCCCTTTAAACGCTTCCGCCAGCCACCAGGCACCGCCGTCAGACGCGATTTTGGCGTCGATGACCAGCGGAGCGTCCCGTGGGCCGGCCAGCCAGCCCGCAACCGCCGCGAGGTCCTCTCGGCTGCGGACAGTGATCCCCGAGGCTCCGTAGCCGCGGGCGATCGCGGCAATGTCGGTGTCCGGGAAAGTCACCGTGCCCATGTCCGCCGGTGCGTCCCCGGTGCCGAAGTGGTGTACCTCGGCGCCGTACGCGGCGTCGTTGTAGACAATGGCTACCAACGGTAGCCGCAGCCGGACGGCCGTTTCCAGTTCGGAGATCCCCATCAGGAAGCCGCCGTCGCCGGTGCCCAGCACCGGCAGGCGGTCCGGTCGCGCCAGGGCCGCGCCAATCGCCGTTGCCAGGCCCAGTCCCACGGACTGGAAGGCCTGGGTGAAACAGAAACCGAACTCGTCCGGCACCTGGAGATGGGTGGCGGGATAACCCATGAAGTTACCGGAGTCCACCGATACCAGCCGCTCCGCCGGGAGCAGGGCATCGAGTTCCAGGCTCAGTACCCGCGGATCGATCTGCGTGGCCGTGGAAAGATCCTGGACAGGGACGTCGCGCCAGCGTGAACCGGCCGCGATCCGCTCCGCCGTCGCACGGGACCGGTACTTCTCCACCGGTTCCGGCTCCACGGCCCGAAGTTCGGCCAGCACGTCTTCAGCGGTTGCCGCGCAGTCGCCGGTGATACCCAGGTGGATTTCCCGGTTGGCCCCCAGCGCCGCGCCGTCCACGTCCACCTGGAGTACCGCGGCTTCGGCATTGATCAGGGATCCGTGGCGCATGGTCCACATGTTCAGCGTGCAGCCCCAGCCCACAATCAGGTCCGCGCCGCTGATCAGCGCCGCGGTTTCCGGCGTCGAGAATCCGCCGGAAATGCCCAGATTGAACTCCTCGCCGTTGAAGAGTCCGTTGGCGACGGCGGAGGTAGCCAGCAGGGCTCCGGAGTGGGCGGCGAGCGCCGCAATTTCGGGTCCTGCGTGCCGCGCGCCGCGGCCGGCAACGAAAACCGGGCGCTGCGCGTGGGCCAGGAGGTCGGCCATGCCGCGGACCAGGATGGAATCCGGGCGGATGCGTCCCGCCGGGGCCACCGGGGGAACGAACTCCGGAGCACCCGCCGGAACCGGCTGGGCCTGCACATCGAGGGGCAGGCTGAGGACCACTGTGCGGCGCCCGTTCAATGCCGTGCGGAAGGCGCGGACGGTATCGGCCAGGGCACTCTGCGCGGAATGCACCCGTTCAGGGACGGCCCCGAGGCTGCGCGCGAAGGCGTCCTGGTCGATCCGGAAGTTGGAGCGCACGGCGGCACCGGCGGTGTCTGCGGTCAGCACAATCATCGGGGTACGGGATTTCGCGGCCTCGCCGATTCCGGTGGCGGCGTTGCTCAGTCCGCAGCCCTGGTGGGTGGTGACCACGCTGACCAGCCCGGACATCCGGGAATAGGCGTCGGCCATGGTGGCTGCCCCGCCTTCATGCCGGGCCGCTGTGAACGGCACACCGTGTTCCCGCAGGGCGTTCGTGACATGGAAGTTTCCGCTGCCCACCACGCCGAAGGCATGTCCTACCCCCAGCTGTGCCAGGGTGCGGCCCACCAATGCTGCGATATCCATGCTGTCCATCCGGTGCGGCTCCTGCCCTGGTCTTCAACGCTGTCCCAGCAAGAACTCTAGGACGGCGTCCGTCCTAAGCCGCTCGTGTGACTCCCCTTTACCCCTCCCGCAGCGCCCGAACGGTATCCTCAGGCAAACGATCCTCCACCCTGAACAGGACCAGCACATGAGTCTCCACAGCACTGAACCCGGTGTCATCCCGGGCCTGCTCGCCGCGCTCGACGGCGGATCCCTGGAAATCATCGACCTCACCGCACCGCTGAGCGCCGGGATCCCCACCCTGAAACTGCCGGCCCCCTTCGTGAACCTGATCGACTTCAGCTTGGAGGAAGTCAGCGCGTTCAACGAGCCCGGCCCGTTCTGGAAGCACAACAACATCCACACCGGTGAACACATCGGCACCCACGTGGACGCGCCGTCGCACTGGGTCACCGGCCGTGACGGAGACGACGTCTCGCAGATCCCGGTCCAGCGGCTGGTGGGTCCCGCCGTCGTCCTGGACTTCAGCGCCAAAACGGCAGCCAATCCGGATTTCCTGGTCGAGGTGGAACACATCAAGGCCTGGGAAGCCGAGCACGGGGCGCTGCCTGACGGAGGCTGGCTGCTCCTGCGCACAGGTTGGGACAAGTTCTTCGACGACGCCGACGCGTTCCTTAATATGGACGACACCGGCTCCCATACCCCGGGGCTCTCCGCGGCCTGCGCCAAGTGGCTGGCGGAGGAAACCCCGATTGCCGGACTCGGTGTGGAAACGGTGGGGATCGACGCCGGTAACGCCGGCGCATTCGATCCCCCGTTCCCGGTGCATTACTACCTGCTGGGCAACAACAAGTACGGGGTGACACTGCTCCAGAACCTGGCGCAGCTGCCCCCGACCGGTGCCCTCATCGTTGTGTCCCCGCTGAAAATCGTCGGCGGAACAGCCAGTCCGGCACGTGTGCTGGCGCTGGTGGAACGCACCGGCTCCTAGCAGGGAACCAGTCCTACGCCGGGCGCGCCTGGACCTGGGCGAGCAGCTGCTCGAAGGGCAGCGATTCGTTCGGGTCCAGCCGGGGAGCCGGTGCGGGGGCGTCCCCGAGCAGTGCAACGAGCTCGGATCCCGCCCGCCGGACCCGGCTGTCCAGGCTGCCGGTTCCATCGGTTCCCGCTCCCCAGTCATCCGGGGCAGCAAAGACGGCGGTGGGCGTGATGCGGGCACGCAGGTAGCTGAACATCGGCCGCAGGGCGAAGTCCAGGACCATGGAGTGCCGGGCGCTGCCGCCGGTGGCACCCACCATCACGGGTTTGCCGTCCAGGGCATCCTTGTCGACCACATCGAAAAAGGACTTGAACAGGCCGCTCATGGAGGCGGTGAACACCGGGGTCACCGCGATCAGGGCGTCGGCGTCGATCACCTCATTAATAAGCGCCTCCAAGTTGGGCGGCGCAAAACCGGAGACCATGGCGTTGGCGATATCCACGGCATACTCCCGCAGCTCATACGTGGTCACCGAGGCCTCATGCCCGGCATCCTGCAGGCTCTGCCGCGCCGCGGCACTGAGCTGATCAGCCAGCATACGGCTGGAGGAAGGCGTGCCCAATCCGGCGGAGAGAGCTACGATCCTGCGTTCGGCCATGACGGCCCCTTTCCTAGATTCCAACCTGTAGATGTCATTGCATCTACTTTGGGAACCCTGCGGGGCACCCGGTTATTCCCGCCCTAGGATGCGATTGAGCCTGCGGCATCAGCTCCGGGCACGGGCATAGTCCGCACGGGGCAGGCCACAGCGGCCGGACGCCAGGAAAGAACCTAAAATTCCGCCTTACAGGGGAGGTCAAAGTGGCTGCAGTTCACTAAGCTGGCTTTCGTCATGCGTCGGCGGCCCCTGCATCCGCCGGCACGTACCGCATCGCAGACACTCTGAGGGGAACCATGTCCGAGCAAGTGCCTCCGGCAAATAACTACAGCTACAACGCCTACTCGAGCAACCAGGCTCCGTCAGCACCGCCGGCTCCGGTCCGGCCCCAGCAGGTCGATCTGGGCTTCTGGCTGCTGATCGCTGCCGCCGTTCTGAGCGTCATCAGCATTCCGGTCGGCATGGCCTGGCTGAACTCCAGCGGTTACAAGGAGTCCATGGTCGGGGCCGGGATCTCCGCCGAGCAGCTGGACGCACTGATTGCCGCCACTGTGGTGACCACCCTGTTCTTCGCCGTTATCAGCGTGGCAATCTCCGTACTCGTTGCCCTGTTCATCCGCAAGGGCCACAACTGGGCCCGGATCGTGGCGACTGTTTTCGCTGCCCTCTCCCTGTTCAACCTCACCGGTCTTGCAGCCGGTGGGCTGATGGCCATAACCACCGGACTGGGCGTACTGCTCCCCGTCACCGCAGTTGTTCTGCTGTGGATGAAGCCTGCCACGGAATACTTCCAGGCCGCCAAAGCCTACCGGCAGTACAAGAACTACAACCCGGGCGCTTAGCACCTGGGAAAACGGGGGCGGTACCGGATTTTCCGGTACCGGCCCCGTTGCGTTAACCGTGCTTCAACGTGCCGCGGCCCGCCCCGCGGCCCGTCCGCTGAACAGGCACCCACCCAGGAAGGTGCCTTCCAGCGACCGGTAGCCGTGCATTCCGCCGCCACCGAATCCGGCCGCCTCGCCGGCAGCGTAGAGTCCCGGAACCGGCGAACCGCCGCTGCTGAGCACCCGCGAATCCAGATCGGTTTCCAGCCCGCCCAGGGTCTTGCGGGTCAGGACGGAGAGCCGGACGGCGATCAGCGGGCCGTCTTTCGGCTCCAGGATCGGCCGCGGCGTGGCAGTGCGGATCAGCCGGTCCCCCAGATAAGAACGGGCACCGCGGATGGCGGTAATCTGGGCGTCCTTGCTGAACCGGTTGGCGATCTCCCGGTCCCGGGCCTGCAGCTGCTCCAGCACCGACTCAGCGGAAACAACGGGCGCGGTGCCCTCCGTGGAGGACTTTGCAAGCGAGTTCATGGCTGCAACCAGCTCCCCCACAGTGCCCGCGGTGAGGAAATCCTCCCCATGGTCCAGGAATTTCTGCACCGGGCCCGGCACCCCGGCACCCGCCCGGCCGAGCACGTCCCGGACAGATTTCCCGGTCAGGTCCGGGTTCTGTTCAGATCCAGAGAGGGCAAATTCCTTCCGGATGATTGCCTTGTTGAGAATGAACCAGCTGTAGTCATATCCGGTGCTCCGCAGGTACTCCAGTGTCCCGAGCGTATCGAAGCCGGGGAAGAGCGGTCCTGGCAGGCGGTTGCCCGCAGCGTCCAGCCAAAGTGATGACGGGCCCGGAAGGATCCGGATGCCGTGGTTGGGCCACACCGGGTCCCAGTTGCGGATGCCCTCGACGTAATGCCACATCCGGTCCGGGTTGATGATCCGCCCGCCGGCTGCCTGCGCCGCTTTCAGCCCCCGGCCGTCCACGTGCCCCGGAACTCCGCTAAGCATCCGTTCCGGCGGTGACCCGAGGCGCTCCGGCCAGGCCGAGCGGACCAATCCGTGGTCGCCGCCGATACCTCCGGTGGTGACTACGACAGCCCCAGCGGAGAACTCGAATTCCCCCACCGCGCCGCGCGCTGCTGGGCGGCCGCGCGGCGTCGTCGTACGCTCCAGGACGGTCCCGCGTACCCCGGTGACCGCTCCCCCGCTGGTCAGCAGCGCCTCCATGCGGTGGTTACAGACCAGGCGGACCAGGCCGCGGTCCACTCCGTCACGCAGCTTAGCTTCAAACGGTGCGGTGATCCCCGGGCCGGTGCCCCAAGTGATGTGGAACCGGGGGACGGAGTTACCCGGACCGGTGGCGCCGTAGCCGCCGCGCTCCGCCCACCCAACCACGGGAAAGGAGCGGTGCCCCATTTGGTGCAGCCAGGAGCGTTTCTCACCGGCGGCAAAGTTTACGTAGGCTTCGGCCCAACGCCGCGGCCAGTAATCTTCCTCGCGGTCAAACCCTGCCGTCCCCAGCCAGTCCTGCCACGCCAGCTCCACCGAATCCTTGACCCCAAGGCGGCGCTGCTCGGGTGAGTCCACGAAGAACAAGCCGCCAAAGGACCACCATGCCTGGCCACCCAGGCTCTGTTCCCCCTCCTGTTCCAACAGGATGACGGAGCGCCCGGCGTCTATAAGTTCAGCGGTCGCTGCCAGCCCGGAAAGGCCGGCTCCCACCACAATGACATCTGCGTCGATTGGCTGCATCCGGCACAGGCTACCGGCCGCCTCGCACTCCTGCCTAGACCCGTTCGGAGACCCCGCTCCTGTCCCGAGGCCCTGTCCACCAACACCGGTGCTTCCTAGACTGGGACAACGAGGGCCGTTCAGCGAACGAGCCGGCACCGGCCGGCTGCGACCCAGGCACGGACAAAACCCCACTGGAGGTACTCATGAGCACCACTCCAAATGATGAAAACCGTAGCCACAACGAAAGCCCGGCAGAAGGCGAGCAGGCCACCCAGCCGGACTCCAGCCGCGAGCATTCGCAGGAAGCGGCTGAAGGCGACGAGGACCAGGCGTAGCAGAGGACCAGGCATAGCAAAGGCCTCCTGTTTCCGGTGCCGTGTTCGGCTCCGGGAACAGAAGGCCCCCGCTTCTGGATGCGGGTGCTGAGGCTAGGAAGCCTTGGCCCGGCCGGGATTTTTGCTGGCGTCCGCAATCACGTCGGCGTCCTTGCTGTGGTCCACCACGGGGCCGGTGCCCGCAATTTCGCGCAGCTGCTCGATTCCGACCGCGGCAGCCGCCTTAGTGGGGAACATTGCCGAAACGGCCATGAGCGCTCCATCGCCGGAAATGAGCTTGATCCGGAATGCGCCGTCGTGAGCGTCAACCAGCTTAAAATAGCCCGACATCACTTACCTCCTTGTAAGGGGTACCTTCAGTGCCATTAATGGTAAGCCGACTGATCAGCTTTGGGACCCCCTGTTGGGTAACTGTCCGCGAAGATACCTGATCGATACCTTTGGCCCATGGACTAGCCGCTGCTGCGGGCCGCACCGGACGTGAGCGCCTGCAGAATCTCGTCCTGCGTGGCAGGCAGCGACGTCAGCAGGGCCGCCAGCATCCTCGCCTGCGACGGGCCAAGGTCTCCGCTGGGAATGGCGCCGGCGCGAACCAGGTCCACCCCGCCTCCGGCACCGTAGGCAGGAACTACCGGCCCGGCCGGAACCCTGGAACACAGGATCACGGGGCAGCCGCCGCGCACTGCGTCCTGGACAGCTTCAGCGAAACCCGCACCCGCGTTGCCGGCACCCGTGCCGGCCAGCACCACGGCGTTGGCCCCGGACCTGACAGCGAAAGTGAACAGGTCCGGCGTCGTACCCAGTGCACATTGGATGATCTCCACCTGGGCATTATCGAAGTCCTCCCCCGGCAGTGGCAGCGCGGCAGGACGGACCGGGATCGCGCTGACGTGGAGCGTGCCGGCAATGAAGTGCGCCACCGGAACGCCTCCGGAGAAGGGACTGGCGGCCATGGTGTGTGTTTTGCGGGTACCCCGTGCCGCGAAGACCTGTCCGGCGAAGGAGATCAGGACGCCGGCTCCGCGCAGCTGGCTGGCTGCCGCCGCGGCTACAGCTTCCTCAAGGTTGGCCGGGCCGTCCGCACCGGCGCTGTCCGCCGTCCGCTGCGCACCGGTAAAAACAACCGGCTTGGGCGACTCGTGGACCAGATCAAGCAGGAAGGCGGTCTCCTCCATGGTGTCCGTGCCGTGGGTGATGACAACGCCATCCACGCCTTCATCCGCGACGGCGTCCCGCACCGCTTCGGCGATCCCCCGCACGTCCGAAAACCGGAGCTGGAAGCTGTTGACGTTCGTGAGGTCCTGCACCGAATAGCCATGCCGGCCGGAAAGACCGGCAGCAACTTCCTCCGCCCGCTCGGCTGAAGTAGCTCCGTCCTTGCCCGTGCGGGACGCGATGGTCCCGCCGGTCGCCATAATCCTGATGTGGGCCATTGAACCCCTGTCCTCTCACCGGCGTCACCACAGCCAACATATGCCTGCATCCTGCACCATGGCTAGGACTTCGGGGTATTCGCGCAGTCCGGCAGGCAACCCGATCCAAGGTCATAGACTGGCGGCATGGCAGATACGGTCACTCCGGAGCAGCGCAGCCGGAATATGTCCCGCATCCGCGCCAAAAACACTAAACCGGAGCTGCTGATTAGGCGGCTGCTGCACCGGGCCGGCTACCGTTTCCGGCTCCACGGGTCCGCCCGCGGCCGCAGCCTCCCTGGCAAGCCGGACCTCGTTTTCGCCGGCCGACGGAAAGTCATCTTCGTCAACGGCTGTTTCTGGCATACGCATTCCTGCCTTGCCGGAACCCGCGCCCCGGCCACCAACGCTGAGTTCTGGGCGGCTAAGCGCGCACGGACCGTCGCCCGGGATGCCGCAGCATTGGCGGCCCTGGACGCAGCGGGCTGGACGGCCTTGGTTGTCTGGGAGTGCGAGCTCCGCAACACCAGCACGCTCGAAGTGGAGCTGGCCGCCTTCCTCGGCCCACCAGGCACTGCCCCCACAGCCTCGTTAGACTCAGGAGAACCACTGCACCGAAACAGAGGGGACCTGCATGACTGAGATACGCGGCGTACTTTTCGACGTCGACGGAACGCTGGTCGATTCCAATTACCTCCATACCGTGGCCTGGTGGCAGGCTTTCCGCCGGCTGGACTATGACATTCCAATGGCAGGCATCCACCGGGCGATCGGCATGGGCGGGGATAAACTCATCGGCCATTTGCTCGGCGGTGATCCTGACCCGGAGATCGAAGAAACACTGGACTCCACGCACGGGGCGGTGTTCTCCACCTTTTGGCCCTCGCTCCGGGCGTTCGACGGCGCCGCCGACCTGCTGCGTGCAACGGCTGGCCGGGGACTCGCCGTCGTGCTGGCGTCCTCCGCCTCGGCAGCTGATCTGGATGCTCTGCGCGCGGCGATCGACGCCGACGATGCCATCACCAAGGCCACCAGCTCCTCCGATGCCGTCGAGAGTAAACCGGCTCCGGACATCCTGCAGGCCGCGCTGGATTCAGCGGATCTGAGGGCCAAGGACACAGTGTTCGTGGGCGACTCCATCTGGGACATCAAGTCCGCCGCCAAACTGGGGATTCCCACCGTGGCTCTGACCTGTGGCGGCACCAGCGAGGCGGAACTGCGTGACGCCGGTGCCGAGCAGGTGTTCGCGGGCCCCCGGGAACTGCTGGAACACCTCGACGACAGCTTGCTTGGCCAACTGGCCGGCCGCTGACCTCCTCCGCCAACGCCAGCGAAAGGACCCGCAATGACCACCGAACCCACCAAATCCGGCCACGATGCCCAGAATATCCGTGAGGAGCAGGGAACCCACGCACCGGGTACTGTGCCTCCGGGTGACTTTGGTGAAGCCAGTCAAAAACGGCAGGACGGCGTGGAAGATGCGCTTACTGAGCCAGAGGGAGCAGATGACTGACCCCGGGCTGAGCCGGTTCCGTTAGACCAGCCCCGCCCGGCGCAGCGCCTCAGCCATCGCGCCATCCGAAGCGGGAGCAGCCGGCCCCTTCCGGGCGGCTGTTCCGGCTTTGGCGTTCTTCGGCTTGGTGCCATGCCGAGTCCGGCCGTCCTGATTGTTCCCCTCGGTTTGGGGGTTCCGGGCCGGTTTGGGGCCACGGCGGTCGTTGCTGCTGTTACCGGAACGGCTGCCGGATCCGCCCGAGGGTGCGTCGTCCTCGAGCCGCAGGCTGAGGGAAATGCGGTGCCGCTCCGGATCTGCCTCCATGACTTTGACCTTAACAACCTGCCCGGACTTCACGACGTCGTGCGGGTCGGAGACGAAGGAGGAGGACATCGCGGAGATATGCACCAGCCCGTCCTGGTGTACGCCGATATCCACGAACGCACCGAACGCGGCCACGTTGGTGACAACGCCGTCGAGCACCATGCCCGGGCGCAGGTCGGCAATCTTCTCGATGCCTTCGGAGAATGTGGCCGTTTTGAAGGCCGGACGCGGATCGCGGCCGGGTTTGCGCAGCTCGGACATGATGTCCAAAACCGTCGGCAGCCCGGTGGACTCGTCAACGAAAGCGGAGGGATCCAGTCCGGCCAGCTCCGCACCGGCAGGACTCATCTCCGCCTTCGCCGCAGCCAGGATCCGGCGGGCGATCTTATAGGACTCCGGGTGCACGCTGGAGGCATCCAGCGGTTCCGTTCCGCCGGTGATCCGCAGGAAGCCCGCGCACTGTTCAAAGGCTTTGGCCCCCAGACGGGGAACCTTCATAAGGTCCGCGCGCCGGGCGAAGGGCCCGTTGGCGTTGCGGTGCGCCACAATGTTTTCGCTGAGCAGCGGCCCGACGCCGGCCACCCGGCTCAGCAGCGCCGGTGAAGCCGTATTAACGTCCACGCCGACGGCGTTGACGCAGTCCTCAACCACAGCGTCCAGGGACCGGTCCAGCTTCGCGGCGGTGACGTCGTGCTGGTACTGGCCCACACCGATGGATTTGGGGTCGATTTTCACGAGTTCGGCGAGTGGATCCTGCAGCCGCCGGGCGATTGAAACGGCGCCGCGCAGGGAGACATCCATGCCCGGCAGTTCCGCCGAAGCCAGTGCGGATGCGGAGTAAACGGAGGCCCCGGCCTCGGAAACCACCAGTTTCTGCAGGTTCGCCTCCGGCACCAGCCGCATGAGTTCACCGGCCAGCTTGTCGGTTTCCCGGGACGCGGTGCCGTTGCCCACCGCTACCAGCTCCACCCCGTGTTTTTTTACCAGGTTCGCCAACTGGACCAGGGCGTCATCCCACTTGCGGGCGGGGGCATGCGGATAGATCGTGTCAGTGGCGACCACCTGGCCGGTGCTGTCCACCACGGCGACCTTCACGCCGGTCCGCAGGCCCGGGTCCAGCCCCAGGGTGGCCCGGTTGCCGGCCGGCGCGGCGAGCAGGACATCGCGGAGATTGGCCGCGAAGACCCGCACGGCCTCCGCCTCGGCGTCCTGGAACAGCCGCACCCTCAGGTCCACGGAGAGTTTGGCCTGGATCCTGCGCCAGGCCAGCTGCACGGTCTGGCGCAGCCACGGATCGGCGGCACCGCCCTTGGCCGCCACACCCAGACGCGCGGCCACCGAGTTCTCAAACCGCTGCCGGGCAGCAGCGAGCGCTTCCGCGTCAGCCGGGTCTGCCTCGGCCAGCCCCAGTTCCAGGATGCCTTCCTTCTCCGCGCGCAGCAGGGCCAGCACCCGGTGCGACGGCATCCCCGAGGGCGCCTGGGAGTAGTCGAAGTAATCCGCGTACTTCTGCCCCTCGGTTTCCTTACCCGGGCGGACAGAGGAACGGAACCGCCCCTGTTTCCACAGCTTTTCGCGGGCCGCGGTCAGCAGGTCTGCGTCCTGGCCTGCGCGCTCGACGAGGATGGCGCGGGCACCGGCGAGCGCTTCGGCGGCATCGGGCACGGTCTCGCCCAGGTACCGGGCGGCTTCGGCCTCCGGGTCAAGGGAGGGGCTGGCCAGCAGCGAGTCGGCCAGCGGTTCCAGTCCGGCTTCCCTGGCAATCTGCGCCTTGGTGCGCCGCTTGGTCTTGTACGGCAGGTAGATGTCCTCAAGCCGGGACTTGGTGTCCGCAGCCTCGATCAGCGCACGCAGCTCGGAAGTGAGCTTGCCCTGCGCGTCGATGGCTTCAAGAATCGCCCGGCGGCGGTCCGCCAGTTCGCGCAGGTACCGGAGCCGCTCGTCGAGCTCACGCAGCTGCGCGTCGTCCAGGGTACCGGTCACTTCCTTGCGGTAACGGGCAATAAAAGGAACGGTTGACCCGCTGTCCAGGAGTTCGACGGCGGCCCGCACCTGCCACGGCGCGACGCCGAGTTCACGGGCGATCTGCGCATACAGCTGCTCGGCTGTATCGGTGCGGACGGGCACGAAAGAAGCCGATCCGGGCTGGTGGGACGCGGGCTGCGGGGCGACGGTGAGACTCACCCGCCCAATTGTTCCTTATCACCGCCGAATGCGGTCAAACCCTGAAGAAGTCGGATCCGGATTATCGAGCCGTCATTGACACATTGGCTCATGCTCTGCGGAACCGGGCTGCCCATGGGGTAAACATAGGGATGCGCCGACCGGCCGCGCCGCGGCGCCGGTACGCGGTGTTCTACGTTTCAATGGAGAAAGGTCAAAGATGACTCAGATTGCCCCGGTACCAGCCCCCGCTGCAGCACGGGCGGAGGTGAAGACCGCCGGACATGTCATTGTCGACTCCCTCATTGCCCACGGCGTGAAGCGCACCTATGTGGTTCCCGGCGAGAGCTTCCTCGAAGTCCTGGACGGCCTGCATAACAGCGAGGTCGAGACCGTGGTCTGCCGCCATGAAGGCGGCGCAGCGTACATGGCCGAAGCCGACGGAAAAATGAATCAGCTGCCCGGCATCGCCATGGTCACCCGCGGCCCCGGTGCTGCGAACGCGCACGTTGGGCTGCACACGGCGTGGCAGGACTCCACTCCGATGGTGCTGTTCGTCGGCCTGATTCCTTTCGAGCACCGGGACCGTGAAGCGTTCCAGGAATTCGACATCAAGGCCTGGTTTGATACCGGCGCCAAGCGTGTGATGGTGCTGGACCACCCCGAGCGCGCGTCCGAAATCGTGGCCGAGGCGGTCTTCGCCGCCATGAGCGGCCGCCCGGGTCCCGTCGTCGTCGGCCTCCCCGAAGATGTTATCCGGCGGGAAATCAACGCAACCCTGCACCCGCCGATCCCGGTGGCCCCCGGCGGCATGACCGTAACCGATTGGAAGGCTCTGCAGGCTGCGCTGAAGGAAGCGGACAAACCGCTGTTCGTCACTGGCGGCAACGACTGGACCCAGGAGGGCGCTGACACCCTCACCCGCTGGCTGGAAGAGCACCATCTGCCGGCCGCCGCGGAATGGCGCTGCGAGGGAACCGTGTCCTTCGATTCGCCGTCGTACGTTGGTCCAATCGGCTACGGCCGACCCAAGCCCACCTACGACCTGCTGGAAGAGACGGATCTGCTGGTCTTCGTGGGCACCGTGCCCGGTGACGTGATTACCGATGGTTTTGTGGTGCGCCAGGACTGGGAAAAGAAGAACTTCCTGGTCACCATCGACCCGTCGATGCGCGGCCGCTCCGGCCCGGTGTCCTACCAGATTGTCGCGAAGCCGGATGTCTTCATCCGGGACCTGGTGCTGATGGACCTGCCGGTCAAGGAGGAATGGAAGGCCTGGACCTCCCGCATGCGGCAGGAACAGGAAAAGTTTGCTGCCCTGCCGCCGGCGGAACCGTCCTCCGGCCAGGCCCGCATGGACACCCTGATGGCGAACCTGGTGCCGACACTGCCTGAGGACGCCGTGATCACCTTGGGCGCCGGGGAGCACACCAACTGGGCGCACCGCTACTTCCCCACCCGGCGCTATGCCTCGATGCTGGGTGCCCGCAACGGCTCCATGGGCTACTCGGTTCCGTCGGCCATCGCCGCGTCGCTGGCGGTCCCGGGCCGCCGTGTCGTCACGATCGCCGGTGACGGTGAGTTCCTGATGAACGGGCAGGAGCTCGCCACCGCCGCACAGTATGGCGCCACGCCCCTGGTGATCGTGATGGACAACCAGGAATACGGCACCATCCGCACGCACCAGGAACGCCACTACCCGGACCGGATTTCCGGCACCCAGCTGAAAAACCCCGACTTCGCGCTGATGGCTCAGGCTTTCGGCGGCTTCGGGGTGAAGGTGGAGAACGACGCCGATGTGCCGGCAGCGCTCGAAGCGGCGCTGAAGGCGATTGATGAGGACAAGACGTTTGCCCTGATCCACCTGGTCGTGGAGCAGCGGGTCAAAGCCTACTAGGCCGTTTCCCGGCCGGCGGTCCGCCGGCCGGGCCCGCAGCGGCTGCGGGCTGGGTGCCGGCCGGGGCTACGGCCTGGGCGCATCCCGCAGCGCAGCTGCCACCCGCTGGGTTTCTGCCTCAAACCGGCCAAGGAGCCGCACCAGGTCACTTCTGTCCTGGGCGTCCCACCCCTCCAGCAGCTGGTCAACAAGGGAATTCCCCGAACGCCGCAGGGCCTGCCCCGCCCGCTCCCCCGCGTCGGTCAGCGCGATCAGCGAGGCCCGCGAATCCTGGGGGTCCGGGGTCCGGCGGATGAGCCCGGATGCTTCGAGCCGGGCCGTGATCTTGGAAATGTTGGAAGCTCCCGTGACCATCCGCTCGCTCAGGGCGGAGGGCCGCTGGGCGCCCGCATTGTTCAGGATGGACAACAGCGTCAACGCCGCCGGGTCCAGGACCACCCCCTCGCGGGCGGCCACCGCGGTGGTGAACCCGGGAGCTGTCCACTGCGCCAGAAGCCCGTTCAGGACCTCAATCAGGACAGCATTTTGATCAGCTGCCGCCACGGCTAGGCTTCGGTTCCACCATCAACACGCAGCACGACGCCGGTGATGAAGGAAGCCTGGTCGGAAAGAAGGAACGCGGTGGCATTGGCGATATCCTCCGGCTGGCCCAGCCGCTTCATTGGAATCTCCGCGGCGTAACCGGCCTTCGCTTCGGCCGGCAGTGAGGCCAGTGCCGCGGTTTCGATCGCGCCTGGCGCCACAGCATTTACCCGGATGCCCTGCTCCGCGCATTCCTTGGCAACGCTGCGGGTCAGGGAGACCACCCCATGCTTTGCCGCCCCGTAAGGCGTGAGGTTCGGCGTGGCACTGATGCCGGCCAGTGAGGCGATGTTCACGATGGATCCGCCGCCCTGCTTCACGAAGTGGGCCATCTGGGACTGCAGGGCCAGGAAGGTGCCGCGCAGGGTCACATTGATGCTGCGGTCCCATTCTGCGGCGGTGATGTCCTGCACGGGCTTGGGCATGGCCCCGACGCCCGCATTGTTCACCGCCATGTCCAGCCGCCCGAAAGTCTCGATCGCAAACGGGACCAGCGCGTTGACTTCGTCGGCATCGGCGACGTTGGCGTGCTTGTAGGCGGCGCGGCCGTTAGCGGCTTCAATCAGCGCCACCGTTTCAGCTCCGGCCTCATCGTTGACGTCGGAGACGACGACCGAGGCGCCTTCGGCGGCCAGGCGCAGGGCGATGGCCCGGCCGATTCCGGCTCCGGCGGCGGTGACGAGTGCTGCTTGGTTCTCAAAAAGCATGGAAGATTCTCTCTTGGATTCAATTTACTGTCGTCCGGACAGCATATACCCGGGAGTGTGGTTGCCCCGCCGGTCTGTGCGGCTGCCCGCTGAGCGCGGCGGCCTAGTCGTCGTCGCCGGCCAGGAGGCGGCGCCGGGTGCTGAGCAGCTGGACTTCGGGGCGGCCGGCCACCAACCGTTCCGCCGCATCCAGCACCTCCACCACGTGCGCCCGGTCAGCGGCCACCACTGCGATGCCGACGGCGGCCCGGCGGTGCAGGTCCAGGTGGCCGGATTCGGCAGCCGATACCGAGAACCTCCGGTGCAGTTCGGCAACCAGGGGACGGACCACGGAACGTTTCTGCTTGAGCGAGTGCACGTCATCCAGCAGCAGGTCGAATTCCAGGCTCCCCATCCACATGGGTTCCATCCTCGCCGCCAGCCGCCGGGTGTCAACAGCGGAATCCGGTGCTGCCCTCTGCGGTTTCCGGCACGGGGTACATGCCCGGCGGCAGCGGTGCTAAGTTCGCACGTATGACGCCGTCCCCCACCGTGCGTTTCCCGGCTTCCTCCGATGCCTAGCCGCTGCGATGCGTAAGCGCCGCGATGCATAACCACGGTGCGTTTTCGGTGGAATCACTCTTCCTGATTCCCGCGGTTGCTGCTGTCGCGGCCTACTGGGCCGGAACGGCCTCGGCGAAGTCCGGCCGGTGGCCAGCCCGGCGGCTGGTCAGTTTTATCGGCGGCGTCCTGGCCCTTTTGGGAACGCTGCTTGAACCTCTGGCCGGATGGGCCCACCGGGACTTCACAGCACTGGCGTTCTCCCACATCCTCGCCGGCATGGTGAGCCCGCTGCTGCTGGTGGTTTCCCGCCCCGCTGCGCTGGCCCTGCAGACCCTGGACCCGTTTCCCGCCCGGCGGCTGCGCCGGATCCTGGAGGGCACCCCTGCCCGGTTCCTCTCCCACCCCTGGACTGCAACGGTACTGGTGGTCGCAGGAATGTGGGCGATGTTCCACACCGGGCTGTTCACTGCGATGCAGGACGCCATGCCGGTGCACTGGCTGACCACGGCTTATCTGGCGGGCACCGGCTGCCTGTTCACCGCTGCCGTTCTGGGCACTGCCCCGGTACGGCACAGCTTCCGGCAGCGGGCTGCTGCCCTGGTGGTGGCGGCCACGGCACACGCCGTCCTCGCCGCCGGACTCTGGTTCTTCCCGCCGCCGGGAGTGGCACCGGCACCGCCGGGGGCCTTGGTCCTGCTCGGTCTTGGGGCCACGGTCCAGGCCGTGCTCGGGCTGATCCTCCTGCAGCAGCGGCAGGCCCTCGGCCGACAGCTTCCCCAGGCCCACGAAACCTAGCCCATGCAGCCGGCCGGGCAGCCCAACGGGTAGCCGCACCGGGTGCACTCCTACGGCTGCGGCCCCTCCACACCTGCGGTCCTCCCCCGGAACCGGGGCGGACCGGACCATTGTGTCCTGCAGCACCTTCCCCTAACAATGGAGGATGCCGGTTACGCTCAGATCCCTCGAAACTGCTGTCCCTCCAACTGTCCTGGTCCAGGACCAGGTCCGCGACGTCTTCGCGGCGCAGCCGGGCCTGACCCGGCTCGGCACCCGCCTGGTGAATACCTGCTTCAATTCGGCCGCGATCGACACCCGCCGGACCGCCTTGGAAGAGCTCACGCTCAACTCCAAGGTCGAGGATCCGCAGTTCTACGACCCGAGGACCGGAGCGCTGCTGGTCCCCAGCACCAAGACCCGGAATGATATTTTCGCCGTTGAAGCCACCAAGCTGTTTATCGAGGCCGGGCGCAAGGCAGTGGAGAACTGCCCGGGGATCACGCCGGCGGACGTGACCCATGTGGTGACGGTGTCCTGCACGGGTTTCTACAACCCCGGCCCCGACTACAAGCTGGTCCGGGCTCTGGGCCTGAATCCGTCGGTGCGGCGCTACCACCTTGGCTTTATGGGCTGCTATGCCGCTTTCCCGGCCATGCGCGCCGCCAAGTCCTTCTGCGACGCTGATCCTGACGCCGTCGTCCTGGTGGTCAGTGCCGAACTGTGCTCCCTGCACGTACGGTCCTCCAACGATCCGGACAGCATCATGGGTTCCTCCCTGTTTGCCGACGGCGCCGCAGCGGCGGTGATCACGGCCCGCGAGCTGCCCGGCCAGAGCCCTGGAATCGTCCTGGACCACTTCGAAACCATCCTCACCCCGGTTGGGGAGGAATCCATGGCCTGGAACATCGGCGACTACGGCTTCGAGATGGTCTTGGGCACCTATGTGCCGCACATCATCGACGACCATATTGTGGGCGCACTGGAGCCGCTGCTCGCCCGGGACCCTTCGCTCGCCGGGCTGGACTACAACGAGATTGGCCACTGGGCCATCCACCCGGGCGGCCGCAGCATCCTGGATAAGGTGGAGGCCAAACTGCAGCTCACTCCTGAGCAGCTGATACCGGCTCGGGAGACCCTGCGGAACTTCGGCAACATGAGCTCGGCGACGGTTATGTTCGTGCTCAAGCACATCCTGGAACAGCCGTTCACCGGAGGCAACGAGCGCATCTGCTCGATGGCCTTCGGACCTGGCCTGACGGTGGAAACCGGGCTCTTTACCCGGGTCCCCGGGACCACACCCGCAGCTGAGCAGCACGCCGCGGCGGCTTCCGAGCCGGTTCCGGCAGCTGTGGGCTAGGCCAGTGCCGCTGTTGGACGCCGGTACGCCGCCGTTTTTCCCGCCGGATTTGAGCCACCGCGAGGTAGAAGCGGTAGAGGAAATGGACCGCCCCGACTGCGATCCGGTCCGGCTGGAACGCACCTATGCGCAGTTTCCGCTGATCAACGCCGTCGTCTCCGGATGGCGGCGGAACTACCGCCGGTATGTGCGGCCCGTCCTGGCCGGGCGGGACGGCGGCACAGTCCTGGACATCGGGTCCGGCGGCGGGGACCTGGCCCGGGCACTGGTCCGCTGGGCGCGGCAGGACGGCCTCGCCGTGGAAGTCACCGGGATCGATCCGGATCCGCGGGCCCACGCCTACGCGGAATCCCGGCCAAAGGTCCCGGGCCTAACGTTCCGCGCGGCGTTCAGTTCGCAGCTGGTCGCGGAAGGGCAGCGGTTCGACGTCGTGCTCTCCAACCATGTGCTGCATCACCTCGATGCGGGCGCTTTCGAGGGCCTGCTTACCGACTCGCAGGCGCTGGCCCGCAGCCTGGTGCTGCACAGCGACATCGAACGGAGTCCGTGGGCCTACGGCCTGTTCTCCGCCGGAACCCTGCCCTTCTTCCACGGGTCCTACATCCGGACGGACGGCCTGACCTCGATCAGGCGCAGTTATACGGCCGCCGAGCTGGCGGCCGCGGTGCCTGCCGGCTGGGAAACCCGGCGGCAGCGGCCGTGGCAGAACCTGCTCCTGCATCGGTCCGGCCAGTGACCGGGGCCGGGGCGGCCGGGGACTCCGCCGGGGAGGTACTGAAGGTTGACGTCGCCATCATCGGGGGCGGGCCGGTGGGCCTGGCCCTGGCAATTCTCCTGGTGCAGGAGGGCGTGCGGGTCACCGTCCTGGAACGGCGGGCCGAGCGCAGCAGCCATTCCCGGGCCATCGGTATTCATCCTCCCGGACTGGTGGCCCTGGAGGGCACCGGAGTGTCCGGCCAGCTCACCGCTGAGGGGGTCCAGATCCGGCAGGGAGCGGCCCGCACCCGAAACCGGAGCCTGGCTTCCATCCGCTTCTCCCGGACCCCGACCCCCTACCCCTACGTGCTGGCGCTGCCGCAGGAACGCACCGAAACGATCCTTGAGGAACGCCTCAGGTCCCTGGCCCCCAACGCTCTGCAGCGCGGGCGGACTGTGACGGCACTGGTGGATACCGGCTCCTCCGTTCTCCTCGCCGGCAGTGGAGCCGCCGGCGCTCGAGGCACCAGCAGCGGGGGCCGCAGCCCAGCCGGCCCCGGCGGTCCGGACGACGGCGGCGCGGACGACGTTGCAGGTGAGGACGCGGGTTTCGCCGTTCACGCGGCCTTTGCGGTCGCGGCGGACGGCGCCCGGTCCCCGGTACGCAGCATGCTCGGGGCCCCCGTTACGGAACGCACCCTGCGGGATCACTATCTGATGGGCGATTTCCCCGATACCACCGGCGACGGCCCAACGGGCGTGCTGTACCTGGAACCGGAAGGCATCGTCGAGTCCTTTCCGTTGCCCGGAGGCACGCGGCGCTGGGTGGCGCACACCCGCAGCCTGCGGGCAGACGCCGATGCCAAGGTCCTGGCCAGCATGGTTCAGGAACGCACCGGCCAGCAGCTGAGCGCCGCCGGGAATTCCATGCTGAGTGCGTTTTCTGTCCGGACAGCCCTGCCCCGGCAGCTGGTCCATGGCCGGACCATCCTGGCCGGCGATGCCGCCCATGAGGTCAGTCCCATCGGCGGGCAGGGCCTCACCCTGGGCTGGCTCGACGCCGCGGCACTGGCACCGCTCCTCACGGCCGGCGTACGCGGTGAAAGCATCGAGGCGCAGCTGGTGCAGTGGGACCGACGACGACGGCGGGCCGCCAGGATTGCCTCAGCCCAGGCCCGGCTCAACATGGCGCTGGGCCGTCCGCTCCCTCCGCGGCTCATGCGGGTCCGCAACACCGCTCTCTCAGCCCTCTTCCGGACTCAGCCCGTGGGAGACCTCGTGGCCCGCCGGTTCACCATGCAGTAACAGGCGGCGGCCTGGATCAGCTTTTTACCGCGGGCCGTGGTCCAGGGTGACGGTCCGCAGGTCCAGGCGGCGCAGGACGCGGTCCACGGCTTCGGGATCCACACCGGACTGCCGGCGGGCCGCCAGCACTTCCTTCCGGGCTGCGGCCAGCGCTTCGCGCTGAACGGCGTCCATCACTTCCAGGGTTGCCTTCAGCTGCAGCATTTTCTGCGGGTCATCCTCGGCATCGGCACCCAGGATGGAATGCAGCGAAGACATCCGCCGGGCCAGCGCAGCGCGCCGCTCGGGCGGCAGGGCGTCCGCCGCCGTCGAGCGTTTCATGGTTTCCAGGGCCGTGCGTTCCGCGCGGCGGGCCAGCTCCCGCTCCTGCCGTTCGATGGCTGTGTGGTCGCTGGGAAGCTTCAGTTTGCGCATCAGCCACGGCAGGGTCAGGCCCGGCAGCACCAGGGTAACCAGCAGGACGGACCCGGCGGCGACGATCATGAAGTTCCGGCCCGGCAGCTCCTCGCCGGCGAGGTTGGTGGCAGGCAGTGCCAGCGCGAGCGCCAGCGTAGCCAGGCCGCGCATGCCGCACCAGGTGAGGACCAGGACCTCCTTGAGCGAACCCGGCACGGCGCTGCGTTTCTCCGTGCCGCCGAACCGGTAAATGCCGTACATCCAAAGGAAACGCACCAGCACCACCGCGGCGCAGACAGCAGCCACGCCGGGGATGAAGCTGAAGATCTCGCTGCCTTCGTCCTCGATGACGTACCGCATCTCGATCCCCACCAGGCCAAAAGCCACACCGGTGGTCAGCAGCTCCACCACGTCCCAGAAGGCCGTTCGGGTCAGGCGTTCCTGGGAGTCCTGCGGCCGGGCCCGCCGGCCAAGCTCCAATGCGGTGACGACGACGGCGACAACACCGGAGAAGTGCACTTCCTCGGCCAGGATGTAGACGGCGTACGGCGCCACCAGCGTCGCAGCCGACCGGGCCACCAGATTGGGCACAAACCGGTTGAGCGCGCCCACGAGCCAACCCATGGCCAGGCCCAGCACCACGGCACCGGCCGCGCCGATGAGGAATTTGGGAACTACATCCCAGCCGACGTCGCCGCCGCTGACGGCCGCTGCAACGGCGGCCTGGAAGATCACAATGGCGATCGCGTCATTGAAAAGACCTTCGGTCTGCAGGACCGTCACCAGCCGGCGGGGCATGTTCACCTTGCCGGCCACGGCTTCGACAGCCACCGGATCAGGTGGCGCAACAATGGCGCCCAGGGCAATCGCCGCGGGCAGGCCGATCGCCGGAACCAGCGCCCAGGAGATGCCTGCCACGACTATGACTGTCACCGCCACCAGCGCCACCGCCAGCAGCACCAGCGAACGCCAGCGGAGCCGGAACACGGACCAGGAGCTGCGCTGCGCGGCCGCATAAAGCAGCGGCGGCAGGAACAGGGGCAGGATCAGTTCCGGGTCAATGTGAATCTCCGGAAGCACCGGCAGGAAGGCGAACAGGGCCGAGAAGATCAGCATCAGCACGGGGTAGGGCAGCCGGATCCGTTCACCGATCCCTACCACCAGCACTGTGCCGAACAGCAGGCCCACCAGCAGGATCAGGAACTCCACGCTTGGAATCCTTCCAGGGCAGCCGAGTGCCGCCTCGCCGGGTAAAAATTCACCACAGACCTCCCAAGTAGTTGCCTGAGTAAACTTTATCGCAGCATGCTGGAAGGATTCCGAAGACCTACGCCGTCAGGTGCGTCGGCGCGAACAGCCGCAGCAGGGTTTCCACCACGACGACGTTCGGGCCTTCCTGCGCAAAGGACTCCTCCAGTGCCTGGCGCACACCCTCCGGTGCCACGCGCCGGGCGGGGATCCCGAAGGACTCTGCCAGCTGGACGAAGTCGGGGCCGGCCAGTTCCGTGGCCGTGGCCTTGCCGAACGCATCCACCATGTACTCGCGCAGCACACCGTAGCCGCCGTCGTCCACAATCAGCCAGGTGACCGGCGTATCATGCTGCCGGGCCGTCGCAAGTTCGGCAATGGAGTACATGGCCGATCCGTCACCGGAAACGGCGAGCACCCGCTCGCCGAGTCCAACGGACGCTCCGATGGCTGCCGGGTAGCCGAAGCCGAGGCCGCCGGCGCCCTGGGCGGAGTGGAAGCCCCCGGACTTGGCGTCCCAGCAGCTCCAGGCCCAGTAGGCGGCGATCGTCATGTCCCAGTAGGTTTGCATGCCGGCAGGCACCGCGGCCCGGATGTCCGCCATGAACGTGCGTTCGTGACTGAGATCCTGGGCATCAAGCCGGGCCGTGATGCGCGCCAGGGTGTCCGCGGTCAGCTCTTCGGGTGCCTGTCCATGCCAGTCCGGAGCCTGGGCGGGAGCCTGGAGCGCGGCGTCGAGGGCTGCGAGCGCCTGGCCGGCATCGGCCCGGATACCCAGAGCCGGACCGTTGGATTCCAACACCCGGGGCTCGGCGTCAATCTGGATGATCCGCCCGCGCGGGGCGAAGGTGAAGTAGTTGGACGTGACTTCCCCCAGTGAGGAGCCGATGACCAGCAGGACGTCGGCGTCCTCCAGCAGCTCGGTGGCCCATTTGTCCTCCACCCAGGACTGCAGGGAGAGCGGGTGGGTCCAGGGGAAAGCCCCCTTGCCGCCGGGAGTGCAGATCACCGGTGCCCGGAGTTTTTCCGCGAGGGAAAGCAGGTGCGCCTCGCCGCGGCCGCGGCGGGTGCCGCCACCGGCAATGATCGCCGGGCGGCGGGCGGTGCTGAGCCACTTCACCGCTTCGGTGACCAGTTCTCGGCGCGGCGGATTGTCAAAGGGTTCGGCCAGGGCATCCTCCACTGCGGGCACCACGATGGGCGCCAGCAGCACGTTCTGCGGCACCTCGACCCATACAGGTCCCATGGGCGAGGAGATCGCTTCCGTCCAGGCGTCCTGGATGGCCGAGGGAATGCCGGAGGCGTGCTGGATCAGGCGCTGGCTCTTAGTGACGTTCGCGGCAGAGGCCTTCTGGTCATCGAGCTGGTGGAGCATGCCACGGCGGCGGGCGCCGAGACCCTCGATCGGGATCTGGCTGGCCACCACAACCATGGGCACACCGGTGGCGTAGGCCTCCTGCAGTCCAGCCAGTGAGGTCAGCGCTCCCGGCCCGGTGGAGAGGAAGAGGACGCCGACTTCGCCGGTGGCCCGGGAGAACCCGTCCGCAGCGAAGGCGGCATTGTTTTCCACCCGGGAGGAGACAAACTCCAGGGAGGATCGGGACAGGGCATCGAACAACCCGAGCGCATGCTGGCCGGGAATGCCGAAGACCGTGGTGGCGCCCAGCGCTTCCAGGGTTTCGACGACGAGGTCTCCACCGTTGCGTACCGCGGCACCGGGCGCCACCTGGCTCATGCGGAGAGACCCATCAGGGTAATCAGGTCATAGGCGACATGGGAGGCGGCCACGGCGGTGATGTCCGCGTGGTCATAGGCGGGGGCAACTTCCACCACGTCCGCACCCACGAGGTTCATGCCGCGCATGCCGCGCAGGATTTCCAGCAGTTCCCGGCTGGTAATGCCGCCGGCTTCCGGGGTTCCCGTGCCGGGAGCGTGGGCCGGGTCAAGCACGTCGATATCCACCGAGATGTAGAGCGGGCGGCTGCCGATCCGGTCCCGCAGCTTCGCGACGACTTCATCCACGCCCTGGCGGAAGACGTCGGAGGAGGTCACGATGCCGAAGCCGAACCGCTTGTCGTCCTCCAGGTCCTTCTTGCCGTAGAGCGGTCCGCGGGTGCCGACGTGCGAGATCGCCTCGGTGTCCAGGATTCCCTCCTCCACCGCCCGGCGGAACGGGGTGCCGTGGGTGTATTCGGCACCGAAGTAGGTGTCCCAGGTGTCCAGGTGTGCGTCGAAGTGCAGCATGGCGACCGGTTCCCCGGCCCGCTCGGCAGCGGCCCGCAGCAGCGGCAGGGCAATGGTGTGGTCGCCGCCGAGGGTCACCAGCTTGGTGCCGCCTTCGGTCAGCTCCAGCGCTCCGGCCTGGATCGTTTCGATGGCCTCGTTGATGTTGAACGGGTTTACGGCCAGGTCACCGGCGTCGGCAACCTGCAGGTTCTCGAACGGAGAGGTGTCCTGCGCCGGGTTGTAGGGGCGCAGCAGGCGGGAGGCTTCGCGGATGTGGTTGCCGCCGAACCGCGCGCCGGGGCGGTAGGAGACTCCGGTGTCGAAGGGGACGCCGACCACGGCGACGTCGGCATGCTCCACCTGGTCCAGCCGCGGGAGACGGGCGTAAGTGGCTGCCCCTGCATAACGCGGAATCTGCGCTGCGTCGATCGGGCCCACTTTGCCGTTGACGTTGATGCGCGGCTGGTTCTTTTCCACTGAGTATCACTCCCGTTTGATTCTGAAGGTGCCGTGGTGGCATCTGCTTCGATGCTATCCGGCCAAGCTGCAAAAGTTATCTAATAGGCATCAAATGTTTATCGATACGCTAAAGTGGAAGACCGGTCGGCGTCAAGACTAGGCTGTGACTATGGCGGACCGGTCGAGCTTTGCGAACAATGATGGAATGAACTACGACGTCGATGTCCTGATTGTGGGCGCGGGACCGACTGGGCTGGCCCTTGCCGCCCAGCTCTCCAGCTACGGCACCAGCTTCCGGATCATCGACCGCAGGCAGACTCCTTCCCTGCAGTCCCGGGCCCTGGCCGTCCAGCCGCGCACCCTCGAAGCACTGCGGCCCTTTGGCATCAGCGAAGCCCTGGCGCGCAGCGGCAAGCCGGCCCACCAGCTCCAGCTCCACCTGCCCGGCGACGAGACGCTGCCGATCGGCCTGTTCGACACCGGGATTGAAGATTCCGCCCACCAGGAGCTGCTCTTCCTTCCGCAGGCGGACACCGAACGCATCCTCTCCTCCTACCTGGCCAGCCGCGGGGTGCGCGTTGAACGCGGCGCGGAGCTCCTGGACCTCGAACGGCTTGACCCCGAGGACCCGTTTGCCGGCATGGAAGCCCGCGTGCAGCGCCAGGACCGCGGCATCGACCGCATCCGGGCCCGGTACGTGGTGGGGGCCGACGGCGTGGACAGCACCGTGCGGCGCCGCGCCGGCATGGACTTCCGCGGCTCCGGGTACACGGACACGTTTGTGCTGGCGGACCTGGAGATCGACGGCGCCGAACCTGCTGCCGTGCATGCCTACCCCACCGAGGATGGCTTTATGGTGCTCTTCCCGCTCGGGCACCCCGCCAGCTGGCGGATGATCAGCCTCAAGGACCGCGGCGACCGCCGCGGCGCCACCTTGGAAACCCTCCAGGAAACCGCCGACCGGTTCTCCGGCGGAGCCCTGACCCTGCGGGATCCACAGTGGATCAGCAGCTTCAAACTGTCCCACCAGATGGCCGAGTACTTCCAGTGGGGATCCGTCTTCCTGGCCGGCGACGCGGCTCACGTGCACTCCCCCGTGGGCGGACAGGGCATGAATACCGGCATCCAGGATTCCCTGAACCTTGGCTGGAAACTGGCTTTCGGCGCCCGCGGCCTGGCCTCGGAGGAATTGATCGACAGCTATGCGGCTGAACGCCGTCCGGTTGCCCGCGGCATCGTGGCTTTCACTGACCGCCTGTTCAAGCTCGCCACCAGCCGCAATGCTTTGAAGAAGCTGCCCCGGACCAAGCTCCTTCCCGCGCTGGCACCCGTTGTGGCCGCCAGCGACCGCCTGCGCAGCCGTGCCTTCCGCACCATGTCCCAGCTGGGTATCCATTACCGCGGCAGCACCCTGTCAGAGACCGGACCCAACCGGCTGCCTCCCCTCCTCGCGGCCGGCCCGCGTCCAGGCGACCGGCTGCCGGACGCCGTCGTGCATTACCAGGACCACGAGCGCAGGCTCCAGGACCTGGTCGCAGCACCGGGGTTCCATGTCCTGCTCACCGGCCCGGGCTGGCCGGAGGACACCCCGCAGCAGCTGCATTCCGCTTTGTCCGGGCTCGGCGGCCTGCTGAGCGTGCAGCGCCTGGTGGTCGGCAGCCGGCTGATGCCCGGCGGCCCCGGGGTCATTCAGGACACCAGCGGCCTGGCGTTTGAGCGGCTCGGCCTTTCGGCCCGCCGCCCGGAGATCATCGTCATCCGCCCCGACGGTTACATCGGGTACCGTTCCTCCGGCACAAACATCAACGGGCCGGTCAGCTATCTGGAGCGGCTCACCGGTGCCGGCGAGCGGTCGTCACTGCAGACGGCTTGACCGTCTAAGCGGTGCCGGGACTAACCAGTGTCCAGATCACGACGGCGGCGGCACTGTCATCGGGGTTCCGCCAGGAGTGCGGTTCCTTCCCCGGGAACGTGACAGTATCCCCGGCCGTCAGGGCCATGGTTTCGGTGGTGAAAACCAGGTCCAGGCGGCCCTCGGCCACGTGTAGCACCTCGACGTCGCAGTCCACGGAATACAAATCCGATTCCCCTGATCCGCCGGGCACTATCTGCGAGCGGATCACCTGAACCCGGCGTTCGGTGCGCGGGGTAACCAGCCGTTCGTTGATGCCGTCGCCGCCCAGGTTAATCCCGGGTGCTTCGGGCCAGCGGACCAAGGTGGTTTCGGGCGGGACGAAAAGATCGCCGATGGAGATGGACAGGACCTGGCACAGAGTCACCAGGGAGGCGACGGACGGTGAGGTGAGGTCACGCTCAACCCTGCTGAGAAACCCTTTGGTCAGGCCGGTGGAGTCAGCCACCTGCTCGATCGTGAGATGGCGGGCCTGGCGTGCAGTCCGGATCCGGGATCCGATGGCCAGCGGCGCGTTGCTGGGCTCAATTGCGAGTGCCTTCATTGGCTGGCAGCTCCTTTCCTCGCCGTTCCGCGAGCATACCCGGGACTCGCGGGCAGAAGAATTTGAGGGAAAGAAGATGTCGCCCGGCGCCGCTGAGAAGTCGAAGTTCGGCTGCTGTATTTCACGGTTTTTGACCAGTCCCACCGCGCACACTAGCGTACGGGTAAACAATCGTTTCCTCGCGGCAAACACCTCTTGCAGCAAAACGGCTTGAAGCCGCCGGCTGGGCGGCCCCATTAGCTGCATCGGGTCCGGACGGATCATCCCCTGCCCGTCCGGGCCCGGTGCTTTTTACGGCGTGGAGTCCTGCGCCACGTCAGCGTCGGCTGACTCCGCCACTTCGGCCGGTTCGGCGGGATCACCGGTGTCCTCACCGGTCCAGACCTTGATAATGGCCCAGGTGACGGCCGCAATCGGTACGGAAAGGATCGCCCCGATGATGCCGGCCAGGATAGTGCCGGCGGTCAGCGCCAGCAGGATAACCAGAGCGTGAATGCTGAGGGTCTTGCCCATCACGACCGGTTGCAGGAAATTCCCCTCGAGCTGGTTCACGGCGATGATCACAATGACGACGATCAGCGCGACGAGGGGACCGTTGGCAACCAGCGCGATGAGCGCGGCCAGGATGCCTGCCGCCGTCGCACCAACCAACGGAATGAACGAACCGACAAAAACGATCACGGACAGCGGCAGTGCCAGCGGAACACCCAGAATGAACAGTGCGGCGCCGATGCAGACCGCATCCACGGCCGCGACGATCGCCGTACCGCGGACATAACTGCCAAGCACCTCCATGGTCCTGTTTCCGGCAAGCGTGGCCTTCTCCAGCCTTTCGCCCCGGAACCAGCGCAGCATGAACGCCCAGATCCGGTCCCCGTCCTTCAGGAAGTAGAAGAGAACCACGGCCATCAGCAAAAATCCGGTGGCAAAGGACCCTGCAGCGCTCAGGCCGGCGATGGCGCCGTTGCCGACGGTGCTGGAAGTCGCGAAGTCCAGCACCGCGTCCCGGGCATCCTCGATCGCATCGGAATCGATGGCGAAAGGGCTGCTTTGTACAAGGTCATAGAGCTTGTTGAACCCCGCAGCTGCCTGGTCCACCAGCGTGGACCATTCACTGCGGATCGCGAAGACGATTCCCGTGACCAGTCCGCCGAAAACACCCAGCAGGAGCAGGAAAGAAGTTCCCGTCGCCAGCGCCCCCGGCCAGCCCTTGCGCCGAAGCCAGTTGACGAACGGCGCAATGGCCGCAGCGAGAATGAGGGCCAGGAGCACGGGGATAACAACCAGGCTTATCCGGGTCAGGGCGAAGACGCCGAGGCTGACCAGCAGCAGCACCAGCAGTACCTGCGCCGACCGCAGGGCGGCATGGCCGAGGCCGTCCTCCCAGTAGCGGCGCGGTTGGGATAGGTTGGGCCCGGAACCAGGCTGGCTGTCCATCGTGTGTGTTTCCCCCATTGGGTTGCGGTCCGGTTGCAGTGCCGGCTTTAGGTTGCGGGTCCGGCCTCGTGGCCGGTGCCTGTGTCTTTGTCTTTGTTCTCGTTGCCCAGCAGCGATTCGCGCACGTGCCGCCGGAGGACCTTCCCGATCAGCGAACGGGGCAGGTCCGGAATCTGCACGATCCGGCGCGGGACCTTGTAGGCGGCCAGTTCGTTGCGGACGAAGGAACGGAGTTCGTCGGGGTCGAAGACCGCATCGGGCTTGGCCACGACGGCGGCCACCACGTCCTCGCCGCCGCCCGTGCGGGTGAGGCCCACTACTGCTGCTTCGGCGACGGCCGGGTGCCGCTTCAGGGCTTCTTCCACTTCGGAGGGAGACACATTGAACCCGCCCGTGATAATCAGTTCCTTGATCCGGTCACGGATGGTGACAAAGTCGTCGTCATCCACCGAGACAATGTCTCCGGTCCGGAACCAGCCGCCGTCGAGCAGCGCCGCACGTGTTTCCACGGGTTTATTCCAGTAGCCCTGGAACACCTGGGGGCCGCGGATCAGCAGTTCTCCTGCCTCTCCGCGCTTCCGTTCCTTGGTGGGATCCTCCGGATCGACCACTTTGATGTCGGTGAGCGGGAATGGCACACCCACGGTTCCGGGTTTGCGGGTCGGGCCCATGGGATTGCCCAGGGCCACGGGCGAGGTTTCCGTCAGGCCGTATCCCTCGATCAGATATCCGCCGGTCGCTTTTTCCCATGCCTCGACCGTTGCCGCCGGGAGGTTCATGGCACCTGAGATGGCGAAGCGGACTCCCTTCAGGGACACGCCCGCCTGCTCGGCTCCAGCCACTATCCGGTCATAGATCGGCGGGACCGCCGGCAGGAAGGTGGGCGGAGTCTTGCGGGCGGCCTTCAGGACCAGGTCGACGTCGAACTTCGGGAACAGGACCAGCCGTGCCCCGATGCTCATGGCGAAGGTGAGGCTGAGCGTCAGTCCATAGGCGTGGAACATGGGCAGGACACCGTAGACCGTCTCCTTGCCAGGGCGCACCCCGGGGATCCAGGCACGGCCCTGGGCGGCGTTCGCCATCAGGTTTCCGTGGGTGAGCATGGCACCCTTGGGATCCGCCGTCGTCCCGGATGTGTACTGGATTGCCGCGAGATCCTCAGCTTTGGGCTTAGGATGCCGCCGCGGCAGCGGCCTGTTCTCCAACAGCTTCTTCCAGGTCAGGACCCGGCGTCCGGCACTGCGGGGCAACTTGTCCGCTGCGAGCGCCTTCCGGCTTTTGCGGACTGCCGGCAGTGGAAGCTTCAGCGCCAGCTGGGTCAGCCGGGGCATGGCACTAATCAGGTCCACGGACACAATCGTGCGGACCGGGATATCCGCGGGGAGGGACTGGACCCGGTCCACGGACTTGTCCCAGACGATGGCCACGGTGGCCCCGTGGTCCTCAAACTGGTGGCGCAGTTCCCTGTCGGTGTACAGCGGATTGTGTTCCACGACCACCGCGCCCAGGCGCAGCACAGCATAAAACGCCACGACGTGCTGCGGGGAATTCGGCAGCACCAGCGCAACCCGGTCCCCTTTGCGGACGCCCAGCCGTTTCAGGCCGGCAGCCGCCCGGCGGATCTGCTCCCCCAGGTCCCGGTAGGACGTGGCGGCACCGAAGAACTGCAGTGCGGGTTTAGACCCGTATTTACTGACTGAGGTCTCAACCATGTCAATCAGGGAGCCCTCGGGAAGCACCAGGTCCGCCGGAACGCCCTCGGCGTAGTGCCGGATCCAGGGCCGGTGGTCAAAGAGTGCTTTTGCAGCTTTACTCACGAGTTGAACTCTATCCGGTGCGGGGCCGGGATCAGGCACCCGGCCACAGCTGCTTTCACGCCCATCACAGTTGGCCCTCCTCAGGGAATCGCGCCGTGTTCTCGGCTACACTGGAAAACCGAAGGGGAGTAGCTCCGGTCTCACTCCAATTTTAGTTTTCGGCTGCGGCCGCGCCGAAATTGGCTGCGATTCCGAGGCCTGTCGACATACTGGCTGCAGCAGCAGCCCGGCAGTCCACCGCTGGTGCACCGCACCCGGCGAGCGAGACCTTCGGCCAGTATCCCAACAGCTGGCCGGAGCCCCCTGCCGCTCCGGCCATGACCAGGAGCGTTTGTGACTACCCCACCGGGGCCGGGGCCCCTATCCCCTGGCCAACCCCACCCCAGCGCGGCCGACCGCCGGCGCTGGCGGCAATACCTAGCCGATGAACAGGCCGAAGCCGCTACCTACCGCTACCTCGCTGAACGCCGGGAGGGCGAAGAGCGGGACATCCTGCTGGCCCTGGCCGACGCCGAAGGCCGCCATGAAGAACACTGGCGCCAGCTCCTTGGCCCGGAAGCGGACAAGCCCGGGCGGCCGTCTTTCCGGAACCGGGTGCTCGGGCTGCTGGCCCGGCGTTTCGGATCAGTGTTCGTCCTGGCCCTGGCCCAGCGGGCGGAAGGACGTTCGCCCTATAGCAGCGAGCCGAGCGCCACCAGTGCCATGGCGGCGGATGAGCAGATCCATGAGGAGGTGGTCCGCGGGCTCGCGACGCGCGGGCGGATCCGCCTTTCCGGAAACTTCAGGGCCGCCATTTTCGGAGCCAACGACGGGCTTGTCTCCAATCTTGCGCTCGTGATGGGAATCGGTGCCACAGGGGTTTCCAGCGGACTGATCCTCTTCAGCGGCATCCTCGGACTACTGGCAGGCGCCCTCTCGATGGGCGCCGGCGAATACGTGTCAGTCCGGTCCCAGCGTGAGCTGCTCGAGGCATCCAAGCCCACCCAGGTGACCCTCTCCGCAGCAAAATCCCTGGACATCGATGCCAACGAACTTGTGCTTGTCTACCGTGCCCGGGGTATGTCCCGGGAAGCGGCGGAACACCGCGCCGCCGAACGCCTGGGGCTGTTCAACTGTGACTGCGATCCGTCGCTGTCCCTGAATCCGGAGCAGGAGGAGGAAGCCTCGACGGACGCAAATGAAAGCGTGGGGACGGGCCTGGGAACTGCGACTTCCAGCTTCTGCTTCTTCTCTTCGGGCGCCATCATTCCGGTGCTGCCCTACATTTTCGGCATGACCGGCATCAGCGCCGTCGTCCTCTCCTGCGTCCTCGTCAGCCTGGCGCTGCTGCTCACCGGCAGCGTTGTCGGCCTGCTCTCCGGAGCGTCGCCCCTCAAGCGTGCGCTGCGGCAGCTGGCCATCGGCCTGGGCGCGGCCGCAGCAACTTATCTGCTGGGGACGTTCGTCGGCACCGGCACCGTCTGAGCCAACCTGCCCGGCGGATACGAACGGACAGGGAGCCTTCTGACCAGTCAGAAGGCTCCCTGTTTTTTGAGATATTTTGGACCCGCCCGGTGGAACCGGGTTCTAGGCCTTTGGGCCGGCAGATGCGTGGCCAACCTGGCGCAGTTCCGTGGTGCTGGGACCGTTGCCTTCGTCCTCGGTGCTGATCAGGACGTTGCCCTCACCGATCGCCTCCGGCATGACCTCCGGTTCCAGCCTGGTGGCCAGCGCCTTTTCCTTGATAAACAGGCACAGGATCGTGGCAACTACCGCCAACGGCACCATAAACAGGAACAACGGGATCAGCGCTTCGTTGTAGGAACGGATGATGATGTCCTGGACCGCTTCCGGCAGTTCGTGGACAAGCTTCGGTGTCAGCGAGTTTCCGCCTCCGGTGGCAGATGCGGCATCCGCGGGCAGCCGCTCGCCCAGCAGGTCCGTCAGCCGATGGGCAAACAGGCTGCCCACCACGGCAGAACCGAGGGTGGCGCCAATCTGGCGGAAATAGTTGTTCGCGGCGGTGGCTGTACCCACCTGGCGCAGCGGGAAGGAGTTCTGCACCACCAGGACCAGGATCTGCATGTTCAGGCCAAGGCCCAGCCCCAGGATGCCGATGTAGACGCACAGCTGCCAGACCGGGGAGTCAGCGGTAATGGTGCCCATCAGGAACAGTGCCAGCACCATGATGGCGGAGCCGGTAATCGGCATCCACTTGTAACGGCCGGTCTTGGAGACCAGGGAGCCGGAGAGCACAGAGGTAAAGAGCAGGGCGCCCATCATGGGGATCATCAGCATGCCGGCTTCCGTGGCACTGGCACCGGTAGCCATCTGCAGGTAGGTCGGCAGGTAGCCGATGGCCCCGAACATGGCGACGGAGGTGAGCAGGCCGGAGGCCGTTGCGAGGTTGAAGTTGCGGTCGTGGAAGAGCTCCATCGGAATGATGGGCTCCGCGGTGCGGCGCTCGACCATCACAAAGATCACTGAGGCGATGACCGTACCGGCGATCAGGCCCAGGATGATCGGATCGCTCCAGGCGTAGGTGCTGCCGCCCCAGCTGCTGACGAGCACAAGGCCGGTGGTGGCCAGGGCGATGAACACCATTCCCCAGAAGTCGATCCGGGGGCGCGACGTAACGGCCCGCGGCTTGAGGAAGAACAACGCGCCGAGCAGCGCGAGTACGCCCACCGGAATGTTGAACCAGAACGCCCAGCGCCAGCCCGGCCCCTCGGTCAGCCAACCGCCGATCAGCGGTCCCACAACCGAGGAGAAGGCGAACACGCCGCCCATCCACCCCATGTACTTCCCGCGCTCACGCGCCGGAACGACGTCGGCAATAATCGCCTGGGACAGAATCATCAGGCCGCCGGCGCCGAGCCCCTGAATAACCCGGGCGATGATCAGCCAGGTCATGTCCGGAGACAGGGCACCGACCACTGAACCGGCCAGGAAGATGAGGATGGCAGCCACCAACAGGTACTTGCGGCCGATGAGGTCGCCCAGCTTCCCGTAGATCGGCATCATCACCGTGGAGGCCAGGATGAACGCCGTGATCACCCAGAGCATCAGGTTCGCGCCGTTGAGTTCGCCAACGATGGTGGGCAGGGCGGTGCCCAGGATGGTCTGGTTGAGCGCCGAAAGGAGCATGGCCAGGACCAGGGCGGTAAATACCAGGACCAGGCTGGGTTGCTTCCCGGTGCTCTTGTGGGCTGCGTCAGCACCTGTTCGCGTCATAGGACTTCCTTGAAAACGTCTCGGAGAAGTTCAAGGCCCTCCCCGAGAGCCTCGAACTGAAGTGTGTGGGTGGGGTTGGACCAGGTTTTCTGCATGACGTAACGCATGCGGGTACTGGCGGCGAGCACGATGGTGAAGGCCACGTCGTCAACGCTGTGCCCTTGCCATGCCGAGCCCGGCGCCTGTTCCTTCCAACGGCGCGACTCCCCCAGCTGGGCGCGCACGGTCTCAAGGACCAGTTGCTCGACCTTGAGGATGTACTGGTACCGCCGGTGCATCAGGTGTGGATAGGCCTGATAAATCTGGCTGCGGAGCTCATTAGAGTCATCACCACCCTGCAGGGTGCGCAGTACCGACAGCATGAGCCGGCTCACTTCCGTGAGCAGATCCCCTTCAATATCGAAGGCGTCGAGAGCGGCTTGTTCCACTGAGGGTTCCTGGAGGCCCAGGACAGCATCTTCCTTGCAGGGGAAGTAGTTGAAGAACGTGCGTGTTGAGACGCCTGCCTCCTCGGCAACCACTTCAACGTTTACGCATTCCAATCCGTCCTTGATCGCGCGGCGTGCAGCAGCGGCATGCAGCGCAGCCCAGGTTTCGGCGCGTTTGCGATCACGGAGGGAAAGTTGTTGACTCACCGAACTACTTTGACACCCGCAGGAATTTTTCACAACTGCAAAATTGCAGACGTGCAAGAACTTGTGGACTCTACATGGGTAGTTCTCCCCATGTGCAGATTCCAAAATCCGGCCTAGCGTTGTTTTTGGGGGTTTTTGGGGGTTACAGCCGAACAACCCCAGCGTTCTTCGGTGAGATGGATGGGCTTTCCGGCAGGACTGGCAAGGAACTGACGAGGACACATAGGTGAAAAATGCTTAGGCACTGCAAGGGGACACCCGTCCGGCTGGTTCCGAAGGAACGGCTGCCCAGGACGCTGTGCCGGCGTAACTGGAGCCGGCTTCGGCCCTGCACCCGGCCGGTGTAATCCCCTACCCTCGACATGACGCCTTAGCACCTGCAGAATGCCGCAGATGAAAAGGCCGGATCCGCGTTCCCTGTGTGTGCTTGCCGCGGGGATCGTGCTGGTAGCAGGATCAGGTGGAACTCCGCCGCCTGCTGCCCCCGCCGCCGGTCCCCCAGCCGGCGGCGCCGAGCTTTCAGCAGCAGAAATCGCGTCCGGACAGCAGCAGCTTGCGCGGGTCCTGATGGAGCGCTTCGGGAACCCGGGCTGGACGTACGTGGACGGAACGCAGTATTCGGCCGCAGATACGCCCACACCGCGTCTTATCCCCTGCACCGCGGAGCGTGCCGGCCCACGCCGGCACCAGCTCGCGACGGCGTTCACCGGCCCGCCGCCGGCTGGGCCTGAACGCGCCCGCGACCAGGCCCAGCAGGCGCTTCGCTCAGCCGGAACCGATATGCTCTCGGCACTAACCCCCGGCCCCGATGCCCCGCCGGAGACGGACTTCACGTTTTTCGGCGCCTATGCCGGGAGCACTGTGCTCTACTCGGCCAACGAGTACCGGCAGCTGCTGGAAATCAGCAGCCCCTGCTCCCCGGGGCTAGGCCCTGCGCAGTTGAAGCTCGACTTCCTCCAATGACAGCCCCCGGGTCTCCGGCAGGTACCGCTTCACGAACAGGACGGCGCAGATCCCCAGCGCCACGAAAATGAAGAACGTGGTGGAGATCCCCAGGGCGGACATCAGCATCGGGAAGGAGAATCCCACCGCGAAGTTCGCCATCCACTGCACAAATACCGACAGCCCGATCCCCAGGCCCCGGACGCGCAGCGGGAAGATCTCCGAGAGCATCAGCCAGGTCACCGGGGAAACGGCGCCCTGCTGGAAGGCCAGGAACAGCACCGTCATGGACAGGACGGTGAAACCCCGGGCGGGGCCCTCCGGCAGCAGAATCGAGGCGACGCCGATGATGGCGAGCGTGCTGCAGGTGCCGATCAATCCGGTCATCAGCATGGGCCGGCGCCCCACCTTGCCGAGCAGCCAGATGCCCAGCAGGGCGGCACCGACTGACACGACGCCGTTGGCGATGTTGGCGGTCAGCGCCGCTTCGGTGCCGAATCCGGCGTCGGCCAGGATCTGCGTGCCGTAATAGATAATCGCGTTGACGCCGGTGATCTGCTGGACGATGGAGAGTCCCATGCCGATCAGCAGGACCCGCATCAGCCACGGTTCGGCGAAATCCTTCAAGCGGCCGGTGCGGGTGGGGACACCGCTGGCCAGTGCCTTGGCCTCCTCGTATTCCGCCTGTGCGTCTTCGGCACTGCGGATCCGCTGCAGTTCGGTGAGCATCTGCGCATAGCGGCCTTTGGAACCGAGCCAGCGGGGACTTTCCGGCACAAAGTTCATGCCGATCCACAGCGCGATGGCCGGCAGCGTGGCAACCAGCAGCATCCAGCGCCAGACGTTGCCCTCTTCGCCCCAAAGATTGCCAATGACGGCGTTGCAGACGAACGCCGCCAGCTGCCCGCTGACGATCATCAGCTGGTCCCGCGTCACCACCTGGCCGCGGCGGGCCGCCGGTGCCAGTTCCGCCAGGAACATCGGGACGACGGCGGACGCGCCGCCCACGGCCAGGCCCAGGACCACACGGGCCAGGACCATCAGTCCAACACCGGGAGCCGCAGCGGTGCCCGCCGCGCCCAGCAGGAAGACCCCGGCCAGGATGATCAGCAGCCGCCGCCGGCCGAGCCGGTCCGCGAGCTGCCCGGCTCCCAGCGCACCGAACGCCGCGCCGAACAGCAGGCTGGAGGTGATCAGGCCTTCGGTGAACGGGGTCAGGCCCAGATCGTCCTGCATGTACGGCAGGGCACCATTGATCACGCCGGTGTCATAACCGAAGAGGAAGCCGCCCAAGGTGGCGATCCAGGTCGCCCGGCGGAGCGTATTCCGGTGGCCGACGGTGGGCACGGCGGGGGCAGTGGGAGTTTGGTGCATGGTGTTCTTTCGTGCAGTGAGACGCACAAAACCCCCGTGCACCGGAGTTATCCGAACACGGGGGTTGTGCTGAGGGAGCCTACAGAGCTGCGAAAACCTCGCGCAGCAGGTCAGCGGTTTCAGACGGGGTCTTCCCGACCTTCACGCCTGCAGCCTCGAGGGCTTCCTTCTTGGCCTGGGCGGTTCCGGCTGAACCGGAGACGATGGCACCGGCGTGGCCCATGGTCTTGCCTTCGGGAGCCGTAAAGCCAGCCACGTAGCCAACAACCGGCTTGGTGACATTGGCCTTGATGAACTCTGCGGCACGCTCTTCTGCGTCGCCGCCGATTTCGCCGATCATCACGATCGCCTTGGTCTCGGGGTCAGCTTCGAAGGCTGCGAGGGCATCGATGTGCGTGGTGCCGATGACCGGGTCTCCGCCAATGCCAATGGCGGTGGAGAAGCCAAGGTCACGCAGTTCGTACATCATCTGGTAGGTCAGGGTGCCCGACTTGGAGACGAGGCCGATCGGGCCCTTACCGGTGATGTTGGCGGGGGTGATGCCCACCAGTGCTTCACCGGGGGTGATGATGCCCGGGCAGTTCGGGCCGATGATGCGGGTCACCTGGTTGCCGTCAGCGTCCACCTTGGACTGGGCGTGGGCCCAGAATTCGGCGGAGTCCTGGACCGGAACACCTTCGGTGATGACCACAACGAGGCCGATGCCGGCGTCGATAGCTTCGATGACCGCATCCTTGGTGAAGGCCGGCGGAACGAAGACGATCGAAACGTCGGCTTCGGTCTTGTCGATCGCTTCAGCAACAGTGCCGAAGACGGGCAGCTCAACGTCGCCGTGGGTAACGGTGGTGCCGGCCTTGCGGGCGTTCACGCCACCAACAACCTGGGTTCCGGCCTTGAGCATCAGGGCGGTGTGCTTGGTGCCTTCGCCGCCGGTGATGCCCTGAACGATGACCTTGGAGTCCTTGTTCAAGTAGATAGACATGTGTGTTTTCTCTTTCTGGGGTCGGCTCGGTCAGCGAGCTGCGTTGGCGAGCTCGGCAGCCTTGTCGGCGCCGTTGTCCATGGTGGTGGCGAGGGTAACCAGCGGGTGGTTGGCCTCGGCCAGGATGCGGCGGCCTTCTTCGACGTTGTTGCCGTCCAGGCGGACAACCAGCGGCTTGTTGGCCTCGTCGCCGAGAATCTCCAGGGCCTTGACGATGCCGTTGGCGACGGCGTCACAGGCGGTGATGCCACCGAAGACGTTCACGAATACGGACTTGACCTGCTCATCGTTGAGGATGACGTCCAGGCCGGCGGCCATAACGGAAGCCGAGGCTCCGCCGCCGATGTCCAGGAAGTTGGCGGGCTTGACGTTGCCGTGCTTTTCGCCGGCATAGGCCACCACGTCGAGGGTGGACATCACCAGGCCTGCACCGTTGCCGATGATGCCTACTTCGCCGTCGAGCTTGACGTAGTTGAGGTCGTTCTCCTTGGCCTTGGCTTCCAGCGGATCCGCGGCGTCCTTGTCCTCCAGGTCGGCGTGGCCGGGCTGGCGGAAGTCGGCGTTCTCATCCAGGGAGACCTTGCCGTCCAGGGCGACAATGTCGCCGGCGCCGGTCTTGACCAGCGGGTTGACCTCAACCAGGGTGGCGTCTTCCTTGACGAAGACATCCCACAGCTTGATGATCGCGTTGATCACGCCTTCGCGGAGTTCCGGCGCGAAACCGGCTGCGTCGACGATCTCTTCTGCCTTGGCCTGGTCGATTCCGACGGCTGGGTCCACGGCGACGCGGGCCAGGGCGTCGGGACGCTCCACAGCCAGCTGCTCGATCTCCATGCCGCCTTCAACCGAGCACATAGCCAGGTAGTTGCGGTTCGCGCGGTCCAGCAGGACCGAGAAGTAGTATTCCTCGGCGATGTCCGCACCCTGGGCAATCATCACCTTGTTGACGGTGTGGCCCTTGATGTCCATGCCGAGGATGTTGCTGGCGTGCTCGAAAGCTTCATCAGCGGTCTTGGCTACCTTGACGCCGCCGGCCTTGCCGCGGCCTCCGACCTTAACCTGAGCCTTAACGACTACGACGCCGCCGATCTTCTCAGCAGCAGCTTTGGCTTCTTCAGGAGTGTGCGCCACGATTCCGGCAAGCACGGGTACACCGTGCGCCTCAAACAGATCGCGCGCCTGATATTCAAACAGGTCCACGGGCTAGTGTCCTTCTACGTCGAAGTAGGTTTACAGTCGATCAGCTGATCGGGAAGCAGATGCGTGAAGCCGGGCTGCTCCAAAGGAACTTTAGTCCCTTGGCGCCGGAGGCCCCTCACAGAGTACCGCTTTAGTGACGAAGCGCACAGTTCTATGGTTTGTAGAAAAAGGCGTCCTTCGGCTATGGCGCCAGCGGATCCAATGGGCCCGTCAGCCCTCCTTGGTGAGCGGGGCGTAGCGCAGCAGCAGGCGCTTCTCCCCGGCATCGAACTTCACCTTTGCCACTGTTTTGTCCCCGGCGCCCTCGACGGCGAGGACCGTGCCGTGCCCGAAGGACGTGTGGTTGACCTTGTCCCCCACCACCACGGAGATGACTTCCTTCTGCGGCTGCACCCGGCCCATCGCCTTGGCCACCGGTGCGGCAGCAATGCTGCCGCCGGTGGACGACGGCGACCCGGCACCCCAGTGTGATCCGCTGTAGCGGCTGGAGGTGATGCTGCTTCCTCCGCCCCACGCCGGCCGGTCCATGCCTTCGCGTTTCCACTCGATCAGTTCCGCCGGCACCTCGCCCAGGAACTGGCTGGCCGGGTTGTACTGGCTCTGCCCCCACATGCTGCGCACCTCCGAGCGCGTCACGTACAGCCGTTCGCGGGCACGGGTGAGTCCGACGTACGCCAGGCGGCGTTCTTCCGCCAGTTCCGCCGGATCGGTGGCGGACCGCTGGTGCGGGAAGATGCCCTGCTCCATGCCGGTGAGGAACACCACCGGGAACTCCAGGCCCTTCGCGGTGTGCAGCGTCATCAGGGTGACCACACCCTGCCGGCGGGATTCCTCCACTGCTGCGGCGACCTCTTCGGCCGAGCCTTCCGGCGCATCGGGAATCTGGTCCGCATCGGCCACCAGGGACACCTGTTCCAGGAACTCGGACAGAGTCCCCTCGGGGTTGTCCCGCTCAAATTCCCGGACCACGGCAACGAGTTCCGCGAGGTTTTCCACCCGGGACTCGTCCTGCGGATCGCTGCTGGAGCGCAGCTGCGCCAGGTAGCCGGTTTGTTCCAGTACGGCTTCCAGGGCCGCGGAAGCGCCGGATCCGGATGCTACCTCGGCCAGGTCATCGATGAGTTTGACGAAGCCGTTGACGGCGTTCAGGGAGCGGGTGGCCAGGCCGGGCGCGTCTTCGGCTCGGCGCAGCGCTTCCATGAAACTGATCCGCTCGCGTTCAGCGAGGGCGGCCACGGAGTACTCGGCGCGGTCCCCGATTCCGCGCTTGGGCTCGTTGAGGATGCGGCGCAGGTTCACGACGTCGTCCTGGTTCGCCAGCACCCGCAGGTAAGCCAGCGCGTCCTTGATTTCCTTGCGTTCGTAGAACCGGGTGCCGCCGACCACCTTGTAGGGCAGGCCGACGCGCACCAGCACGTCTTCAAGCGAACGGGACTGGGCATTGGTGCGGTAGAAGATGGCGACGTCGCCCGGCCGCAGGTTTTCCTCATCCTGCAGGCGGTCGATCTCCTCGGCGATGAACCGGGCTTCCTCGTGTTCATTCTCACCGACGTAGCCCACGATCTTGGCGCCGTCGCCCTCTGCCGTCCAGAGTTTTTTCTCCGGCCGGTTCGGGTTCCGGGAGATCACGGCGTTGGCGGCCGTGAGGATGGTCTGGGTGGAACGGTAGTTCTGCTCCAGGAGGATGGTGCGGGCAGACGGGTAGTCCTTCTCGAAATCCACGATGTTGCGTACGTCCGCGCCGCGGAAGGCGTAGATGGACTGGTCGGAATCGCCCACCACGGTGAGCTCGGCCGGCGGAATATCCAGCTGCCCCTCCCCCGGTACACCCACGAGTTCGCGCACCAGCGCATACTGGGCGTGGTTGGTGTCCTGGTACTCGTCCACCAGAATGTGGCGGAAGCGGCGCCGGTAATACTCGGCCACACCGGGGAAAGCCCGGAACATAAAGACGGTCTGGGCGATCAGGTCGTCGAAGTCCATCGCGTTGGCCTGTCGCATTCGCTGGGTGTACCCCGTGTAGACCTGGGCGACAGCCTGTTCGAAGGGATCCGAGTAGTTGGCGCTGGAAGCGTAGGACTCGTCGTCGATCAGCTCGTTCTTGAGCCCGGAGATCTTGTTGGCGATGGCCTTGGGCGCAAACCGCTTGGGGTCCAGGTCCAGGCCCTTCGCCACCAGGGTGATCAGCCGCAGCGTGTCCGCGGAGTCGTAGATGGAGAAGTTGGAGTTCATCCCCACGGTCTTTGCCTCGCGGCGCAGGATCCGCACGCAGGAGGAGTGGAAGGTGGAGATCCACATGGTCTTCGCAACGCCGCCCACCAGTGATTCGATGCGTTCACGCATCTCCGCCGCGGCCTTGTTGGTGAAGGTGATGGCCAGGATCTGCCCCGGGTTGGACCGGCCGGTCGCCATCAGGTAGGCGATCCGGTGACTGAGCACCCGGGTCTTGCCGGAGCCGGCACCGGCGACGATCAGCAGCGGCGAACCGCCATGCTTGACCGCTTCCTTCTGCTGCGGGTTCAGGCCGCGCAGGAGGTCCGCCGCACGGGCTTCGTCGACGCGCGGAGAATGCCCGGAATGGTGCTCGCCGCGGGCCTGCGATACGGGCGCGGCGGCCTCGGAAACGGCGGCGCCACCACCGGGAGCAGCCTCGTCCTTGGCGGACCCAGGAGAGGTCTTGGACTTGCCGGGCGTGGAGAAGTACGGATCAAAGAGATAGTCCATGGTGCGGTTAAGTCTAGGTCCTGCCTCGGACAATTTCCCGGAGAGCCTCCGGGAGCGGGGGAATGTGCGCTCCCGGGTGCTAGTTCCCGGCCAGCAGGCGCTGGATTTCCCGGACGGCAGCGGCTGGGCCGGCGATGTGCCAGCGGAAGCCGTGAACCTCCTGGATCGCCGTGGTTCCGCCGGCAGCTTCGACGATGGCCTTGCCCGGCAGCCAGTCCCACTCCGGGCAGCTGTGCTGGAACCAGGCTCCCAGTGCCCCTGTGGCGACGGATCCCAGATCACAGGAACCGGAGCCGAGCATCCGGATGGTGGCCGCCGCCTGCGCTGCCTGTTTCCACGGGCCGGCAACTTCCTCCCGCTGCAGCCAGGTCGGATGCAGGTAGGTTCCGGCGCTGAGCCCGCCCAGCCCGGCATCGGCGAGGGTGGGCAGCGTCTCTTCGTTCAGTGTGGCGGGCCTGCCCGGCCCGCCGAGCCACAGCTTGTCCTCCTGGGGCTGGAAGATGGCACCCAGCAGCACCTCCGGAAGACGGTCGGGCGACTCGGCGGTGTCAGTGCGCAGGGCAAGCGCAGAACACCAGTAGGTGGACCCGGACAGGAAGTTATAGGTGCCGTCCACCGGATCGATGACCCAGGTGCGGCCGGAGGTGCCCGCGTGGCTGGCACCTTCCTCCCCGATGATCCCGTCCTCGGGGCGCAGCTGGCGCAGTGTGTCCACTACGAGCTTCTCGGCAGCGTGGTCCGCGGCTGTCACGACGTCGGACACTGACGTTTTCTGTGTGCCGGTTACCCCTTCCTGCCGCATCTTGAAGGCCAGCGCGCCAGCCTCACGGACGAGGCTGGCGGCCAGGACAAAGTCTGATTCGGTGGCGAACGCACTCATGCTGCCAACCCTATCCGGCCCGGCGAGGGGCCGGGGATGCCGAAGCCAGCCTCAGCCATACTGTTGGTATGGGAAAAACTCCGGCACAGCGCGCAGCGAAGCACGGCGATAACGCCGTTTCCGCTGCCGCCACTCAGCCCTCCGCCAACGAAACGACGCAACGTACGCCGCAGCAGGCCAGGAACAATGCCAATCTGCTCCTGATCGCCGCGGCGGCCACAGCTCTGTTTATGTTCTGGTACTACCACTTGCTGGTGCTTGACCAGATGACGCAGCTGTCAGGGGGCCTGGCCATGCCTGACTCGCTGATTGGCGGATACAGCATGGATCATCTGGCGGCGCTGCGCTCCGCCCTGGACGCTGATGCCCTCGGCCAGCTCAGCTATGTCCATAAAACGGCGGGTACGCTGTTTCCGCTGATTTTCGGCTTCGCCTGGCTGCTGATCATTGGCCTCAACACCCAGCGCAAGGCACTGCGCTGGGTGTTGTGGACCGCTCCGATCCTCTTCGCGATCGTGGATCTGTGGGAGAACGTCGCCATTGACAACGTCCTGGGCGCCGCCGAACTCTCAGCCGGTGATGCCGGCCTGGCCAGCGTGCTCACGGTCGCCCGCTGGGTCCTGCTCGGGCTGAGCCTCGTGGCGTCCGTGGTTGCGGTTTTTAGCTCCCGGACGCCCCGGCCACCAGAACTTCTCCCCCAGGACAAAGGCTAGGGCCGGCACCACGACGGTCCGCACCACCAGGGTGTCCAGCAGGACGCCGATCGCCACGGTGATGCCCACCTGGGTCAGGGTGACCAGCGGCAGGACACCGAGCACGGCGAACACGGCGGCCAGCAGGATTCCGGCGCTGGTGATCACACCGCCGGTGGAGCGCAGCGCCGCGAGCATTCCCTTCCGGGTGCCAAGTGTGGCTGCGTTCTCCCGGGCACGGGTGACCAGGAAGATGTTGTAGTCCACGCCGAGCGCGACCAGGAACAGGAAGCTGTAAAGCAGTGTCAGGGTATCCAGCGCGGGGAACCCGAGCACGTTCACGAATAGCAGCCAGCTCACGCCGGTTGAGGCGAAGAAGGTCAGCAGCACCGACGCCACCAGCAGTACCGGGGCAACCAGGGAGCGCAGCAGGACCAGCAGCACCAGGAAGACCAGCACGATCACCAGGGAAACCACCAGGGTCACGTCATGCGTGTTTGCCGCGAGCTGGTCAACGCGTTCGGCGGCTTCGCCGCCCACGATTCCCTCATATTCCGGATGCCCGCCCAGATCGGTCCGCAGCTCCTCGATGAAGGTATTGGCGTCCGCGCTGCCGGCTTCGTAGCTGCTGACCAGGTCGATCCGGGTCAGGCCGTTGTGTTCAGCAGCGACCGTGGCGGTTTCGACGCCGTCGAGTCCGCCAAGTTCCGCGGCAGCCGCGTCGGCACTGTCCGAGTTGACCAGCACGATCACCGGCGACGTTGAGCCGGCGGGGAAACCTTCGGCCAGGGTTTCGGCAGCGGTCACAGCCTGCGGCTTCTCGGTGAACTGCTCGTTCTCGCTGAGGCCGATCTTGGCACTGAAGAGCCCGGAGGCCATCACCAGCAGGACGACGACGGCGATCCCGGCGATCGTCTTTGGGCGGCGGGCGGTGGCTTCACCGAGGCGGCCCCAGAACTTGCCCTCGCGGGCCGGGTCGCCAACCTTCGGGACGAACGGCCAGAAGAGTTTGCGGCCCAGCAGCACCAGGGCTACCGGCAGCAGGAACAGGGCGCTGAGGATGGCGAAGACGATTCCCACGGCGGCTGAGAAGCCCAGTCCGCGGTAGCTGAGGGTGTCCGTAAAGAGCAGGGTAAGCAGGGCCAGGATAACGGTGCCGCCGGAGGCGATGATGGCCTCACGGGTGCGGCGCAGGGCAACGCCCATGGCTTCGAAGACGCTCTCATGGACGCGGAGCTCTTCGCGGTAGCGGGCAATGAGCAGCAGCGCATAGTTGGTCGCCGCGCCGAACACGAGCACGCTGGTGATGCCGACGGCGGAGGGGTCCACCTCGATTCCGGACACCGGGGCCAGGAAGTCCACCATCCGCAGTGCGAGCTGCTCGACAGCTGCCACGACCACCAGCGGCACCATCCAGAGCCACGGCGAGCGGTAGGTGATCAGGAGCAGCAGGGCTACGACGGCGGCCGTGACTGTCAGCAGCGTGAAGTTGGCTCCGGAGAACACACCGGCGAGGTCGGCAGTAAATGCTGCACCGCCGGTCAGCTCCGCTGTAATACCCTCGGGGGCCGCACCGGAAATCGCTTCACGCAGGCTCTCCACTTCGGCACCTACGGCGTCGCCGTCGTCGCTCACTGCCTGGAGGGTTACCGGAACCAGCGCCACCAGTCCGTTGTCCGAGACGATCGGCGGAACCTGTGCCGGCGGCGTCGAAACCCCGGCCTGCGCTGCGGCCGCGCTGATGTCAGCAATGGCCGCGCGGTCAGCGTCGTTCATGGCAGCGCCGTCGGTGCGGGACACCACGATCAGCGCGGTGGACTGCTGGGCGTCGGGGAACTCATCAAGCAGTTCCTGCACCTGCGTAGTCTGGTACTTGTCGGTGAGGCCGCCTACGGTGGAAGCCTCGTTCTCCTGCACGGGGAGTGAAAAAAGCCCCACTATCACCGCCAGGCCAATGAGCAGCGTGACCCACGCTGCCTTGGCCGAGCGGACTATCCCTGCATGCATCTGATATCTCCTGTGGGGGCTCGGCAAAGTAACTAGAGAATAAAGTATCTCCAAAATAGAGATACTTCAAGGTGAAGCTACTATGGGACCGTGGACACAAACGAGCTGAGGCGGGAAATCGTCAATGCCGTCCGGGGCATGGGCCTGGACGGCCAGCAGGTCGCTGATGCTTTCGCGCACAGCCACGGCCTGAATTCCACGGATATGCGCGCCCTGACCCTGATCATGGAGGCGGAAATACGCGGCGAGCCCCTCACCGCGGGCCGGCTCAGCAGTCTCCTCGGCACCTCTACCGGCGCGACGACAGCCGTCATCGACCGCCTGGAGCGCATCGGCCACATCCACCGGGCCCGCTCGGACGAGGACAGGCGCAAGGTCACCCTTCACTTCGAGGCCCTTGCACGCCAGCTGGCCGGCGCCTTCTTCGGTCCCCTCGGCGCACTGACCAGCGAAGTCATGGACCGCTACTCGGAGGCCGAGCTGCGCACCATCCACAGTTTCCTTACCGGGATGCGGCAGGCCTACACCACTCATCTCCAGGCATTGGAAGAGGAGTCCCGCAGCTAGGCCGGGAGGTATGGCCGCCACCCTGCCGCGCCGATCCTCCCCGGCGGACCCCGGCGCACCGCCCGCCGCACCCGCTGATGAAAGCAGGTAAGCTGTTTATCGCTGCCGTCAACGGCAGTCACGCCTCCGTAGCTCAGTAGGATAGAGCGGCCCTCTCCTAAAGGGCAGGTCGTCGGTTCGATTCCGGCCGGGGGCACTTTTTTGTTTGTGCGGCCGTCCAGCTCCTGCTGGACGGCCTGCTGCCGGCCGGCTTGCCAGCGGCGCGTCAGGAGCAGTTGAACAGGCTTCCCCCGCTGGTGGGGCTGGACGCTGCCTTACCCTGCACCCACACCGTTACGGTCTTGCCGCCGCCGACGTATTTGGTGCTCACGCTCTCCTGCCCGCGCAGCTTCACCAGCGGCATCTCTGAGCAGGACCAGCCCGGGGCCAGGGTCACGCCGTTGTTGCTGTCCGCCACGTTGGCGTTCAGCTTGTATCCGGGATCCGCCAGATTGAGCGTGAGTTCCCATTCAACGTCTTCAGCCTCGGAGGGAGAGGTGACGGTTGCGTAGAAGTTGAAGTTGTCCGGTTCCGGATAGCCCCAGGCATCCACCCGCACATCGGTGACGTCGCAGGTTTTGGTGCCCGTCGGGTCATTGAGCACAGTGCAGCTGACCATCGGAGCCTCGATAGACGGCTCGTACGTCCAGATTCCGGGGACCCCCCAGGTTCCGATGGTCAGCGCTACGCCCGCGACGTCGTCCGGGTTATAGGCGGGCACCGCTACGGTTGCCGAGCCGCTGGCATCCGCCGCCAGATCCGTGGAGCCGGCCGCCAACGCGGCACCGTCTTCATCAAACAACGTCAAGGCGAGTTCCTTGCCTGCGCAGGCGGTGCCCAGGCCGGACACCGTCACCGTGGACGCCTGGCCTGCGGTGGTGGTCCCGTTGGTCGCCTTGACTGCTGGCGTACACCGCTCGGCGACAGAGGCGCTCGGGACGCTTCCGGGCAGAAGCGGAAGCTGCGCGGCTGCGCCCGGGTGCACGGCGAGGACCAAAAGCAGAACCAGCGCTGCGAGGAGGACAGCCGCGGACAGCGGTCGACGCCGTGAGGGCGCGTTACGGTACCCCTGACGGTTCAGTGCAGGACTCCTTCCTTTGCGCGGGCAGATTATGAGGTGGGCAAGTTTGAGGCAGGCAGGCTGAGGGCGGGCAGCTTCTCCGTCCCGGGGGCCGCATCGGACTCCGGCCTTGCCTCGTGATCCTGGCTTGCCTCGTGATCCTGGCTAGCCTCGTGATCCTGGCCGGCCGCGGAATCCTGGCTGGCCGCGGAATCCGGACCCTCGGAGGCTTCGGCGGCCTCTTCCTCGCCGGACTGGGGCCACAGGAAGAACGCTGCGGCGAGAATGAGCAGCGACCCCCAGACGCCGGGGTTGCCAAAGCTGTAGAGGATGTTTCCCAGCTGCGGGATGTGCACCGCGGCAATTCCGACGATTTGTGAATTATCCGGCTTCCACGGGTCAAGGAAGTCGTTGTTGTCCCCCTGCAGGATCCATCCTGACTCAGCGTCTCCGCCGACAATCCGGTGAATCACCTGCGCACCGTTGGTGTCCGCCGGGCTGTACACAACGATGTCGCCGACGGAAGGCTCCCCACAGCGGGACCATACGAGGTCACCTGTGGCGTAGGTGGGGTCCATGGAGTGTCCTGAAACGATCGTCAGGGTGCTGCATCCTCCGAGGGAGGACGGCCAGAGGAAGTACAACAGGCCCGCAACAAAGGCTGCCAGGACGGCGCCCGTAAACCATGACCGAAGCCGGCGTGCGCGGGGCACGCCGGCGGTCGTCCCATCATCTGAGGACGGTTCGGCCATCACACTGCGGTTAGGAGTGGATGACAACCGCAACGTTGGAGACCTCCGAGGCCGGGACATCGGTCAGCGGAACGGTAACAGAGGTTCCGGACACGGTCCCGGTTGCCTCTGCACCGAGCGCGGTGCCGTCAGCATCAGAGAGCGTCACCTTGTACTTCAGGCCCTGGCAGGCTGAGGAGATCGACGTGAGGTTGAGGCTGGACGCCTTGTACCCCGCGTCAGGTCCCGGCGCGAAGCTGGTCTCGAAGTTGACGCCGATCGGCGTCCCCTCGTCCTGGCAGCTGGCGACGACGGTGGTGCCCGCGCCCAGGCTGCCGGTGCCGAGGTTCAGCTGAGCAGCGGCAGCGAGGGACAGGCCTGCTACACCTGCGGCAGCGAGGGCAGCGGCAGCGGCCTTACGGACATTGCGGTTCTTGCGGGTATTGCGGGTATCGGTAGAAGGCATGTAGTCACTCCGTGTTCGAAAGGGCGCTCACTTCAGGAGCGCGCAGACAAACTCCGACCACGCCAGCACCGCCGACAGGGCCGCCTGGGCTCAGCACCCAGGACGAGGACCACCGCGGCAGGGGGAATCACCCACCGGTGCGGCGCTACAAACATTAATAAAAAATTTGTGTGGATCATGCAAACTGAACGCACGAGACGGCGGACACGCCCATTTCCCGGCGAAGAGCCGCCCAGCCGGTCCTAGGCCGTGGCCCCTGCGGAGGCGCCGGGCTCCGCAGCGGTGCCGGCAGCGGCAGCGTCACCATCGGCGAACTGGGTGCGGTACAGCTCGGCGTACCGGCCTTCCTGCGCCAGCAGCTGCGTGTGCGTGCCCTGTTCGGCGATCCGCCCGTCCTCGATCACCAGGATCCGGTCCGCGTTGCGGATCGTGGAGAGCCGGTGGGCAATAACGACGGCGGTACGGCCTTGCAGCGCCTCTGTCAGGGCAGCTTGGACGGCTGCTTCCGAGGTGGAGTCCAGCGCAGCGGTGGCTTCATCGAGGACCACGATGCGTGGCTGGGCCAGGAGCAGGCGCGCAATGGTCATGCGCTGGCGTTCACCGCCCGAGAGCCGGTAACCGCGCTCCCCCACCATGGTGTCCAGCCCGTCCGGCAGCGACCGGATGAGTGGCTCAAGCCGTGCCCGGCGCAGGGCATCCCAGATCTCCTGCTCACTGGCCCCCGGATTAGCAAGCAGCAGGTTGGACCGGATGCTCTCGTGGAAGAGGTGCCCGTCCTGCGTGACCATGCCCAGGGCAGAACGCATTCCCGCGAAGCTGAGGTCCCGGACATCCGTCCCGGAGAACGTGACGGAACCGGCGTCGACGTCGTACAGCCGCGAGAGCAGCTGGGCGATGGTCGACTTCCCTGCACCGGAACTGCCAACCAGGGCAACGGTCTGCCCGGGTTCCACCCGGAAAGAAATGCCATGCAGCACATCTTCGCCGCCGCGGCTGTCCAGGACGGCCACGTCCTCCAGGGAGGCAAGGGAGACCTTGTCCGCCGTCGGGTAGGCGAACCTCACGTCATTGAACTCCACGCCGAGCGGACCTTCCGGGACCGCAGCCGGCTGTTCCTTTTCCGAGATGAGCGGTTTGAGGTCCAGGATCTCGAAGACCCGCTCAAAGCTGACGACGGCGCTCATAATCTCTACCCGCGCGTTCGCCAGCGAGGTCAGCGGTGCGTATAGGCGGGTCAGCAGCAGCGCCAGGGTCACGACGTCGCCGGCGTTCAGTGTCCCGGTCATGGCCAGGTAACCGCCCAGTCCATACACCAGCGCCAGCGCGAGGGCGGAGACCAGGGTAAGGGCCGTGACAAAGATGGACTGCATCATCGCCGTCTTCACGCCGATGTCCCGCACCCGGGCGGCGCGGACCGCGAACTCGGTGGATTCCTGGTCGGGCCGCCCAAAGAGTTTCACCAGGGTGGCCCCCGGAGCGGAGAACCGCTCGGTCATCTGGGAGCCCATGGAAGCGTTGTGGTTCGCCGCTTCCCGGCGCAGTGCCGCCAGCTTGCCGCCCATCCGGCGTGCCGGAATGAGGAACACCGGCAGCAGGAGCATCGCCAGTACGGTCACCTGCCAGGACGTCGTGAGCATGACTATCAGAGTCAGAACCAGCGCCACGATGTTGCTGACCACGCCGGAGAGAGTTCCGCTGAACGCCTGCTGCGCCCCAATGACGTCGTTATTCAGCCGGCTCACCAGGGCACCTGTGCGGGTGCGGGTGAAGAAGGCAACCGGCATCCGCTGCACATGGTCGAACACGGCTGTCCGCAGGTCCAGGATCACCTGCTCGCCGATCCGGGAGGAGAACCAGCGGGTCGCCAGGGAAACACCGGCGTCGGCCACCGCCACCACGGCGATCAGGCCGGCCAGCCACAGGACCCTGTCCACCGCGGTTCCGGCGACAATCGCGTTAACAACCTCACCGGCTAAAACCGGTGTCGCAACGGCAAGGAAAGCGCCGCCGATGGAGAGCAGCAGGAACCCGATGAGCTGCCGCCGGTAGGGTGCGGCAAACGCCACGATCCGTTTCAGCGTTGCCCGGGAAATTTTGTTGTCTGATCCTTTGGCGGTGGAGATCTTATAGAGGGAACTCCAAGCCGCGCCTTCCATGCTCATATGACGGCTTCCTTACGTAATGGCACCCTCCAGCTTAGGTGCTGGCGCAGTCCTTCCGACGCGGGGCATAACGGCCTGGCCTGCCGGCGAATTCCCCGGACCAGACACGCCCGCCATCTGTGTCCTGCACCACGGATAACCCGGCGCCGCTGCGATACACTGCAAACGGTCCGCACCCGGCCGGGCAAACAGAACGAAAGGCCCCTATGTCTACGGCGCCGACCCATCAAGGCTCACTCACCGACAGCCGCAGCGATGACTTTCCGGCGCTGGTTGCTGTCAGTGACTCCGGGCTGCGGGCGGCAGTTGAGGAAGCGCTGGTGCGGGCACAGCTGCGGCCGGTGCCCGCCGGGACCGGGGCTGATTCCGCGCTTCCCGTCCTCGCCGTCGTCGACACTGCAGCCGTGGAAGCCGCCGGACCGGATCTGCGGCGCTGGCTGCTCCCGGCCGCGGAAGGTTCCGGCCCGCCGGTCATCCTGATCACGCCGGGTGAACTGCTTGACGTCGAGGACATGGTCCGGCGCGGCATCACCGACTTTGTGCTGAGTCCCCTCACCGGTAACGAGCTCGCCTACCGGGCTGCGCTGATCAGGGCGGAGTCACTGGCCCTGCGCAGGCGCCGGGAAGCCAACAACCTTCTGAGGGGAAAAACGCGCGTCATCTCGGCCGCAGTACGGGCCACAAACGACCCGCATATTATGGCTGAGGCCGTGGTCTCAGGTCTGGGAGATGCCTTTGGCGCGGACCACGTCCTGCTGACCATTTTTCCGGATGAACGGGTTCCGGAACTGCGGAACTCCTGGAGCCGCCCGGGCGCGGCCGCTTCCATCCCGTCGCCCGACCCCGGCCAGGCAGCCGCAGTAGCCGACATGCTGTGGGACAGCGGCCAGATGCTGGCGGCCCGGGACCATCTTGACCCGGAGTGCGACACCCACCCGATTCTCCACCCGGCACCGCGGAACGCCGGGCTGCGCACATCGGTGATCGTTCCGCTGGGCCACGGCGACCGCCCGTTCGGCATCATCTGGCTCGCCGGGGAGAACACCGCCCGGTTATGGACACCCACCGAGCTCGCACTGATCCAGCACGTCAGCGGCAACCTGGCCCACGGCTTGGTTCAGGGCCACCTGATCACCGCCCAGCGGATGGTCCTGGCCCGGCAGCGTGAACTTGACCGGGAGAAGACAGACTTCGTGGCCACCATCAACCACGAACTGCGCACCCCGCTGACCTCCATCACCGGTTACCTGGACCTCATCCTGGATGGCTCAGGCGGCGGAATCTCCCCGGAGACAGCCCAGATGCTGGAGATCGTGGGACGAAACGCCAACCGGCTGAACCATCTCATCGGTGACCTGCTCACCATCTCCCGCAGCGACGCTGAAGAAGACCGCATGGATGTCGAGGACATCGATCTGCAGGACCTGCTGCAGCAGGTCATCGCTTCCTTGACTCCTGCTGCGGCGAGCCGGAACGTCGGGCTCTCGCTGACCTGTGCCGACGTCGGGCTTCGACTGGACGGGGACAGGGAACAGCTTGAACGGGTTTTCACCAACCTGGCCTCCAACGCCGTGAAGTTCACTCCGTCCAACGGCTCAGTCCAGCTCCTTGCCGATCTGCTTCCGGGAATGGACGGCGCTCCGACCATGGCCCGTGTCCGGGTCCAGGACACGGGAATCGGCATTCCGGCGAAGGATCAGCCGAAACTGTTCAGCCGCTTCTTCCGTGCCTCCAACGCGACGGCTGCGGCAATTCCCGGCACCGGGCTGGGCCTGGCAATCGTCCAGGACATAGTCCACCAGCACGGCGGGCGGATCACCCTGAAGTCCATCGTGGACGAGGGCACCTGCGTGGAGGTGCTGCTGCCCAGCAGCTAGGCACCCGCCTCTGTACCGGCGGCAACCGGAGACTTCGCTTCGATCCGCTCCGGGAAGCAGTAGCAGTTCAGGGAGGTCCCGCGGCTGAAACCCACCAGCGTCATCCCAGCGTCCCGGGCCAAATCCACGGACAGCGCGGAGGGCGCGGAGACGGCTGCAAGGACCGGGATGCCTGCCAGCTGTGCTTTTTGAACAAGTTCAAAAGACGCTCGGCCGGAGACCTGGAGCACGGTGCCGCGCAGAGGCAGGAGCCCGGCGCGCAGCGCCCACCCCACCACCTTATCCACCGCGTTGTGCCGGCCCACGTCTTCGCGCAGGCACAGCAGGTCGCCCTCGGCGCTGAACAAGCCTGCCGCATGGACTCCGCCGGTCTTCTCAAAAAGTGCCTGCTGGCCGCGGAGCTTATCCGGCAGCGAAGCCAGCACCTCGAGGGGAACCCGGACACCGTCGGAAGCCACGTCGAAATGTGAAGACTTGCGGACAGCCTCAATGGACGCCGTTCCGCAGATACCGCAGGAACTGGAAGTGTAGACGTGCCGCTCCATGCCAGTGTCGGGAAGCGGGGTCCCGGGACGCAGCTGGACGTCAACCACATTGAATGTCTGCTGCCCTTCCTCATCCACCCCGGCGCAATAACGCAGGCTGATGAGCTGCCCGGCCTCCCAGATCACGCCCTCGGAGACCAGGAAACCTGCCACCAGGTCAAAGTCATCACCGGGCGTCCGCATCGTCACGGTGAAGGAACGTCCCTCGAATCGGATTTCCAGTGGTTCTTCACCTGCCAGCACGTCATCGCGCCGGCTAACCGTGCCATCCGTGCGGTACCGCGTGACGCGGCCACGCCGTGAAACCCGTCCCATGCCATAGCTCCTTGATAAGTCCTAGACTGGCCCTAGCAACAGACTAGGTGATTTCCTACACAAGGACGTGATGGCTGTGCCAAGCAAGGCTCCGAAAGATGGGATCGACGAATCCGAGCTGCGGATCGGTGAACCGAAAACACATGCTGTCGGCCTGCCAGCCGTCATCAATTCCCTCCGCATCTCCATCGATCAGATGGGGCCGCTGCGCAGTGCACAGACGCTGATACAGGTGAATCAGAAGAAAGGCTTCGACTGCCCCGGGTGTGCGTGGCCGGAAGGCGACAAGCGGCATGCCGCAGAGTTCTGCGAAAACGGCGCCAAGGCCGTCGCGGAGGAAGCCACCAAGCGCCGGGTTCCGCCGGAGTTTTTTGCCCGGCATTCGGTGGCGGAGATGCTGGAGAAGGACGACTACTGGCTGGGCCAGCAGGGCCGCCTCACCCATCCCATGCTGCTCGACGCCGGCGCTGCGCATTACCGGCCGGTCACCTGGGACGACGCGTACGAGATCATCGTCGAGGAGCTCGCGGCCATGGACTCCCCCGACCAGGCCGTGTTCTACACCTCCGGGCGCACCTCCAACGAGGCAGCGTTCCTGTACCAGCTGATGGTCCGGGGAATCGGCACCAATAACCTGCCGGACTGCTCAAACATGTGCCATGAGTCATCCGGCTCCGCCCTCACCGAGACCCTCGGCATCGGCAAGGGTACCGTCAGCCTGGATGATGTCCAGAACTCGGAGCTCATCATCGTGGCCGGACAGAATCCCGGCACCAACCATCCCCGCATGCTTACCGCCCTGGAGCGCGCGAAGAAGAACGGTGCCACCATCATCGCGGTGAATCCGCTGCCCGAGGCCGGGCTGCTCCGGTTCGACAACCCGCAGAAGGCTTCGGGGCTCCTGGGCACCAGGTTCGGCGGGGGCACCCAGCTGGCTGATGACTTCCTGCAGATCCGGCTCGGCGGGGACCAGGCCCTCTTCCAGGGCCTGGGCAAGTACCTGCTGGAGCAGGAAGAAGAACACGGCAACGTCTTTGACCACCAGTTCATCGCTTCCTACACCGACGGACTGGACGGGTACCTTGCCGCCATCCGCCAGGTTTCCTGGGACGAAATCTGCACGGCCAGCGGCCTGACGCGGGCCCAGATCGAGTCTGCCGGTGCGCGCATGATTGCCGCCAAGTCCACGGTGGTCTGCTGGGCCATGGGACTGACCCAGCACAAGCACTCGGTACCCATGCTGCGCGACATCGTCAATGTACTGCTGCTCCAGGGCAACATGGGACGTCCGGGTGCCGGTGTCTGCCCCGTCCGGGGGCACTCCAACGTTCAGGGTGACCGCACCATGGGCATCTTTGAGCGGATGCCGGAAGCCTTTCATGACAGGCTCGACGGCGAATTCGGCTTTGCATCACCGCGCAGGCACGGTTTTGACACGGTCAACGCGATTCGCGCCATGCGCGATTCCAAGGTGCGCGTCTTTATGGCCATGGGCGGCAACTTCATCCGTGCCACGCCTGACTCCGACGTCACGGAAGAGGCCCTGCGCAACACCGCCCTGACCGTGCAGGTATCGACGAAGCTGAACAAGTCCCACTTGGTGCACGGGCGCCGCGCGCTGATTCTGCCGGCCCTTGGCCGGACCGACAGGGACACCCAGGCCGGGGGTGACCAGCGCGTCACCGTGGAGGACTCCATGAGCGCCGTCCACGCCTCCCAGGGCAGGCTGGATCCGCCCGGTCCGCAGGTCCGCTCGGAAGTGGCCATAGTGTGCGAGCTCTCCGAACGGCTCTTCACCGGCACCCGGGCTCCGTTCCGCTCGAACGCACCAAAGCTGGACTGGATAGCCGCCCGGGCAGACTACTCGGTAATCCGCAGCCACATCGAAAATGTGATCCCCGGATTTGAGGGTTTCGAGGCAAAGCTCAAGCACGGCGGCGGCGGGTTCGTGCTGCCCAACGGCCCCCGGGACGGGCGAAAGTTCGCCACGGCCACCGGCAAGGCCCGCTTCACGGCAAATGAGCTTCAGTATCCGAAGGTTCCCGCAGGCAGGCTCATCCTGCAGACACTGCGTTCACACGACCAGTACAACACCACGATCTACGCCAAGGACGACCGGTACCGCGGCATTTACGGTGGACGCCGCGTTGTGTTCGTCAACGCCGCCGACCTGGCTGCGGCGGGTCTGCAGGACGGAGACATGGTGGACATGGTCTCCGAGTACGAGGATGGCGTAGAGCGCCGGGCGCCGGGCTTCCGGGCGGTCGCCTACAGCACTCCCGTAGGCTGTGCGGCCGCGTACTACCCGGAGGCGAACGTGCTGGTGCCGCTGGACTCCGTCGCCGATGTCAGCGGCACCCCCACCTCCAAGTCGGTCATTATCCGGCTGGAGCCTGCTGCACCTGCCACGGCAGGGGAAGCGCGGTGACGGACTCGTCAGCGGTGCAGCCGGCTTCGGGGATCACCATCACGGCGTCGGCGTCAGCAAGGCCGCGGAGCATCCCCGACCGGTAGTACTGCGAGGGTACGGAGCGTCCGTCCTGGATCCGGCTCGGAACCAGCCGGGTCCGGCCAGGCAGCGGATCGATGTCGACGCCGGCCAGGACGTGGCGCTCCCTGGGGAACTCTGCGCCCCGCAGCCCGGCCAGCAGCGGCTGCAGCACGGTGAAGACGGCCATCATGGCGGCGAGCGGGTTCCCGGGGAGCGCCACGACGAACCGTCCGTCCGGCAAGCGGGCCAGCAGGGTGGGATGGCCGGGGCGCATGGCAATCCCGTCGATCAGCAGTTCAGCCTCGACTTCGCTGAGCGCGCGCCGGAGATGATCCGCTGCGGACGTCCCCGTACCGCCGGTGGTCACCAGCACGTCCCCGGAGGACATGGCCAGCGATGCTTCGTCCACAGCGTCCGTGCTGAGCGCAGCTGTGACGTCCTCCAGCCGGTCGGCGAGGCGGCGAACGGCGTCGACCCGGCCTCCCAGCATGCCGATCAGCTGCGGCAGCTGCGGTCCGAAGGTGTCCCGGACCTGACCCGAATCCGGCAGCCCGGCTTCGATGACTTCATCACCGGTCAGCAGCAGGGAAACGCGCGGAGCACGCAGCACGGGCAGGGTGTCATGGCCGCAGACGGCTGCAAGCGCAATATGCGCCGGGTTGAGTACGGTCCCGGCCGCGATGACCGTCTCCCCTGCCGCTGCTTCTTCACCTGCCGGCCGGATGTGTTCACCGGGGCGGGGTTCATCGCTCCGAGCCGTGGGTCCCGGGACCAGTAGTGCGGGGTCCCCTGGGCTCAACTGGCCGTTTTCAGACCGCAGGATGGCTTCTCCGCCCACCGGAACCAGCCCGCCGGTAAGGATGGGTACGGCTTCGCCGGGCTGCAGCGGCCGGCGGCCGGACTCTTTATGGATCTGCCAGCGTTCGTGCTCTGGTTCCTCCGAGCTGACGATTCGCCAGGGCGGGGGTCCCGCCACGGCCCAGCCGTCCATGGCCGAGGACGCATAGTGCGGAACCGGCTGGAGAGCGGGGGCATCCACCGCCAGGGTCAGTCCCAGCGCCTCAGCGAGAGGGACCGTTTCAAACGGCAGCGGACGGGCGGCAGCGTAAGCCGCTTTGCGGGCCTGGTCCCAGGAGGTGTTGGGCTGCAACGGAAGAATTACCGGTGCCGGCCCGTTCACTTGCCTACCTCCGGAGTGGCGGCGTCGCACTCACGCTGGGCAGCGCGGATAGCCGCGCGCATGGCGAGGTTCTCATCGGCCTGTCCGCTTCCCGCGGCCAGGCCGGCTGCGAGGCCCGCAATGAACGTCGTCAGCGGAGCCGCCGGACGGACAACGTTGTGGGCTGCCGCTGCCGCAAGGTCCAGGACGGCGTCGATGTCCACTGCTGTTCCCTCAAGTTCAAGGGACCGCAGCAGCTGCTGCGTCCACGCCTCGAGTGTTTCCTGCTGGCTTCCCATCATGGCTCCTTTTGTTCCTGGGGCGTCGCTGGAACCGGCAGGGCCTCAGACAGTGCGGTTGCCCGGCCTGATCCCCCACTTTCCGGCATCAGCCCAGGTGTCCACATCAGCAGTGCTTCCCTCCGGCACGGCAACCTCTCTCCACTGCACCCTAGCAAGGAGGCGGAACATTGATAGATTCTCCAGTCCCCCGGGCTGTTGGATCACCGCACTGCGCAGGTCTTCGGTGCGGTAAAGCGCCGCCAAAGGCTGCAGAGCCCCGCTGCTGTCCCTGGCCATGACGGACTGCCCAGGATCCCGGCCTGCCTCGGCCAGGAGCGTCTGGACGGCGCCGGCAGCGCCGGGCATGTCGCAGGCCAGCACCATGGTCCACGGCGGCGCACTGCCGTGCGCGGCATCAGTACTGTAAAGCGCGCTCACGGCGGCCCCGACAGCTGCCGCAGGGCCAGAGAAAGCGGGCTCCTCCCGGACAAAAAACCCGTGCTGGGGTACGGCGGGCAGAAATTGTTCCAGATCCGCGGGCCCGGCGATGGCCACGCTGCGGGCCTGCCGTACGGCACCCAAGGTGCGCTCGAGCAGGGTCTGCCCATCAAAAAGGAGTCCGGCCTTGGGCACCCCACCCAGGCGCGATGACCGTCCGCCGGCGAGGACTACCGCGTTGAAGGCCGGCGGCTGTTCCGTTTCACGTTCCATCAGGCAGCCGTGTCGCCAAGGAAAGGGCTCCACTGCGCGGCCGGCTGGTCGAGTTCACGGATCTGCCAGCGGGCACCGTTTGGCGGCCTGGGGGTGAACCGGAGCTTCCAGCCGAGCTGGTTCAGTGTTTTGTCCCCTTTATTGTTGTTGCACCGAAGGCAGCACGCGACCAGGTTCTCCCAGCTGGCCTCCCCACCGCGGGATTTGGCGACCACGTGGTCCACGGTGGCGGCCTGCTTGCCGCAGTAGGCACATGCATGGCCGTCGCGCCGCAGGACTCCCCTGCGGGTGGCAACGGTCTCCTCCCGGTAGGGAATGTTGACGTAGCGGTTCAGCAGGATGACCGAGGGCCGTCCGAAGACATCAGCCGGGCTAACCACGGGCACCCCGCTCTCCGCCAGCACGCTCGCTTTTCCGGTTAGCACCAGAACCAGTGCACGCCGGAAGGTGACAACGGCCAGCGGTTCGTAGCCCGCATTCAGAACCAGCGTTCGCATGCACGTTCCTCTTCGCCTGCCCGCGGGTCCGGCGAGGGTAAAGTTCACCGTTCCACTGCGGTACTTCGAATCTTCATTGCAAGGGTAAGCCGGGATCGGGGATTCCCGCTATTTAAGCAGCACGAAATACCGGCTGGATTGCCGCGCATCCGTGGTTGGAAACAACAAAGGACCCTCCCGGGCGGGAGGGTCCTTTGGCGAACTGTGTCAGGTTCTGGTTTGCTGCTAGCCGCCTACGCGGATGTATACGCCGCCGGAGCCAAGCTCGGCCGGAGCAACAACGGTCTGGTTGCCGAAGAAACCGCCGTGGACGGCCTGACCATTGCCGACGTAAACAGCAATGTGGGCCATGCCCATGCCGCCGTCTGCGTAGTAGATCAGATCACCGGGGATTGCTTCGCCCGCGCTTACGGTGCGGCCCAGGGAGAGGTAACCCGCCGGCCATCCGTGGAAGTTGATGCCCGCCGCTGCCAGGGCGTTGGTAGCGAGCATGGTGCAGTCCTGCATCACACCCAGCTGGGCGTAGGCAGCTGCGGCAATTGTGGCGGCAATCCCGGAGGAGGCAACCGGGGCAGCGGAAGCCGCCGGAGCAGTTGCGGTCTGGGCGGTTGCTGCCTGGGCGGGAGCCTCAGCTGCCGGGGCGTTGATTTCCTGCGACTGCACGGTCACGGCCTCAACTACCGGCTCCTCGGCCACGATGACGCCCGGGACCGGAGCGAACGTGAGCTCAGGGCCAACAGCATCTGCGGGAACCTGCAGTGGGATAGAGGACAGATCCAGCTTGCTGGTCTGCACATCGCGGGAAAGTTCCGGTCCGGCTGCATTTGCGGCGACGCCGGTGCTGAGCACCAGGCCGGAGGCAGCGGCGATGACGGCAGCCTGGCGGCCGACCGTTCCGGCGTTGGAGGTGACGGCGTCGGCCAGTGCAGTCAGTGAGCTGGTGCGCTGGACGGGCGCACGGTGACGGGCGCGCTCAGTTGTCGAGGTCATGGCAGTGTGCTCCGTTTATCTGTCAGCGTTAGCTGACGCGGACGAAGCTTGCGCCGGGAAGGTCGGACAGGGAGTGGAGACCGGTGTTCATACCGTTCAGGCCACCGCTGATGACCTGGCCGTTGCCGACGTAGATCGCAACGTGTCCGCCGGTGATAACAAGGTCGCCGGCCTGCGGGGACCCGACTACGGCACCGAAGGCGAAGAATTGGGACGGAGCGAGGTCGCCAACGGACTTGCCGACGGAACGCAGTGCCTTCTCGACCATCGCGGTGCAGTCCTGCGCCACGCCGATCTGTGAGTAGGCGGAGGCAACCAGGCCTGCAGCGACGCCGCTGGCGCTGACAGCGGGTGCAGCTGCCGGTGCGGAGGATGCGGTGGTGACGCCGGAAGAGGCCGGTGCCTGTGCCGGTGCGGCTGCGGCCTGCTGGGCAGCGTATGCCTCCTGCTGGGCGGCAACAGCGGCAGCGGCTTCTTCTGCTGCGGCCAGCTCGGCGGCAGCGATCTGGGCGCGGGTTTCGGCCCCGGAGAGCGATCCCGCAAGGGGAGCTACCGGAAGGTCGAAGGGTGCCTGCTCGGAGACCGTTACGGTCCCGTTGGAGGTCACAACGTTGAGGGGGGTTGCTTCAAGTGCCTGGCGGTCGGTGGAAACCGGTGCAGCCTGGGCCGGCATGCCAGCGGCCAGAACAAGGCCGGAAGCTGCGACGACGACGGCGGCCTGGCGGCCGACGGTTCCTGCGTTGGCGGTTACGGCCTTGGAGAAAGCCGTAAGCGGGCTGGATTGAACCGAGGCAGCACGATGGCGGCCGGAATTGATTGATGACACAGTTTTTGCCTCTCCCAATGCCTACGAGGTGAGCTGTCGGATTCGGATGGGAGTCACCCGGTTGCTGGACTGCTAAGTCCGGCAACTTAACCCCTAGGGCTTCTTGCGAAACCCGAAATTGGTTCCCCCGCCTCTGCCATGCGATTTTGCGAACGGATCTCAAACGGTGGCAGAGCTCGGCGATCTGTTTGAGAGTGCCTGATCTTTGGCCAATCAGGCACGGTGACGAGAATATAACAACATCAAGGAAATGTCACGCTCAGGTCACGAAAGGATATTGGAGCGGTCACAACCAGCCGAGGGGGTCGACAGGAGTGCCGTTGACGAGTACCTCAAAATGCAGGTGGCAGCCCGTAGAAGCCCCCGTGGTGCCGCTGGCTCCCACCAGGTCACCGCGCTGGACTTCGTCGCCCACGGAGACGCTGATGGCCGACAGATGGTTGTAGGTGGTTTCCACCCCGTTGCCGTGGTCCACCACTACGCGGTTTCCCCCGCCGTAGGCATGCCAACCGGCGGACTTGACCTTGCCGCTGGCGGCCGCGGTTACCTGGGTGCCGCAGGCCGCGGCGAAGTCCTGGCCGGTGTGCAGTTCACCCGCCGCTCCCGTGATCGGGCTGACCCGGTAACCGAAGGATGAAGTCTGCACCAGTTCGGAGTCCAGCGGGGTCGCGAGCGTACCCTGTGCTGCTGCCGGAGTGACGTCCGCGCCGGCGACGGTTAGCCCCTGGAGCTTCGCGTCCGGATCGAACTTGCTGGTCAGAGCGGCCCGGTCAAACTCCAGGGTTGCATTGGGATCAGCCGAAACCGGAGCGGGAGCCGCGGTGGCTTCCGGTGCCGGTACGGGATCTACGGCCGCTGCTGTCGTCGGCAGTGCCACGGTCAGCACCAGCCCGGAGGCGGCGGCCGTGATGGCGAATTTCTGGGCGGATCCCCCCAGCGGGCGGCGGACAGTTTCAGCGCGTCGCCGGCCAGTAGTCCCGGCGGCGGCACGTGGACGCAGTTGGGTGGCCGTGGTTTCGGCCCTGCGCCTGCCCGAAGCAGTGTGCTTCGACAAGTGGTTCCCTCTCTACAAAGCCTGCGAAGTTAGCTGTCGGATTCGAGTAGAGAACTCGGCCCACGACGCACTGGCCTACCGCTGTGCGGATATTCCTGTGCTGCTCGGAGGCTTCACCCCAAGACAGTGCTGCCACTGCCGCTTGATGGGTCCTCCGCCCCTGCCCGCGAACGGTTACACCTGCGGTCCAGTGGCAGGGTTCGGCTGTCGGACCGGTGATCAGTGTTGTTGCTGTAGTCAGAAGTCACTATAGGGGAAAAATCCCAAAAGATACCATTCCGTTATCCGCGGCCGGGTCCGGAGCGGTCAGCGCCGCCAACGCCGGTCAACGGCTGCGGGCAGCCGGCGGGGTCAGGCCGGGAGAGCCTGACCGGTGACGAAAACGTGTGCGGCCACTTCGGTGGGCAGTTCCAAGGCGCCCTCAATTCCGGGAACGCGGACTGAGATGTAGCCTCCGACGACCTCTGCGGTAATGGAGGCCCCAGGACGCAGCCCGGCCTCATCCAGCTGTGCCAGCAGCTCGGGGTCCACCTGGATCGGTTCGGCCAGCCGAAGCAGGTTCATCTCTGTCCCGGGGGCGGCCGCGCTGACGGCTGAGACCAGGTCCATATAGCCGCCGGCAGGAGCCAGGGATGTTGTTCCGCCCAGTGCCTCCAGGCCCGGGATGGGATTGCCGTACGGCGACTCCGTGGGGCGCCCCAGCAGGTCATAGAGCCGGCGTTCGACGCGTTCGCTCATCACATGCTCCCAGCGGCACGCTTCATCGTGGACGTAGGCCCAGTCCAGTCCGATCACGTCGGCCAGCAGCCGCTCGGCAAGACGGTGTTTACGCATTACCTCCGTGGCGCGGCGCCGGCCCAGTTCGGTCAGTTCCAGCTGCCGGGTACCCGACACCACAACCAGCCCGTCGCGTTCCATCCGCCCAATGGTCTGGGAGACCGTCGGACCGGAATGGCGCAGGCGCTCGGCGATCCGGGCGCGCAGGGCCACAATGTTCTCCTCCTCGAGCTCAAGGATGGTTCGAAGATACATCTCAGTTGTGTCGATGAGGTCCGTCATGACCAGCCGCTCCTAGAATTCGTGCGGAAGAGAAAGGGTTGAAAACCACGGCGGCGCAAACTGCGCCGCAGGTTCGTTTCCACGTTAGCCCATGCCGCCAATTCGGAGGCAATTATCCACTTTCGGAGCCCATTGCCAACTCCCGTTCACAAATACCTGCCGCAGGGGGCAGAGGTGCAGAATAGAGAAGTATCTACAGCACCCTGCCAACCCGCTTGGAGCAAACAAAAATGGGCGAAACCGCCACGCTTACGATCCCCGCAGAACTTCTTCCCCAGGACGGGCGTTTCGGTGCTGGTCCTTCCAAGGTGCGTCCCCAGCAGGTCGAGGCGCTGTCCCAGGCCGGCGCCAAGCTCCTGGGCACCTCCCACCGCCAGGCACCCGTCCGGAACCTGGTTGGTTCCATCCGCGAAGGGCTTTCCACCTTCTTTTCGGCTCCCGAAGGATATGAAGTCATCCTGGGCGTCGGAGGTTCCACGGCATTCTGGGACGTCGCTTCTTTCGGCCTGGTGGAGAACAAGGCCCAGCACCTTTCCTTCGGTGAGTTCGGCTCCAAGTTCGCTGCCGCCACCAACAAGGCTCCCTTCCTGGCCGATTCGACCATCCTCAAGGCGGAGCCCGGCACCCGGCCCGAGGCCCGCGCGGAAGCCGGCGTGGACGTGTACGCGTGGCCGCAGAATGAGACCTCCACGGGCGTTGCCGCTCCGGTCCGCCGGGTTGCCGGTGCCGATGAGGGCTCACTCGTGCTGATTGATGCCACCTCCGCTGCAGGCGGCCTCGATGTCGACCTCGCGCAGGCGGATGTCTACTACTTCGCACCGCAGAAGAACTTTGCCTCCGACGGCGGCCTGTGGCTTGGTATGTTCTCCCCCGCCGCACTTGAGCGGGCAGCCCGGATTAACGCCTCGGACCGCTGGATCCCCGATTTCCTGAATCTGCAGACCGCGATCGACAATTCCCGCCTGAACCAGACGTACAACACGCCCGCGCTGGCTACCCTGGTGACGCTCAATGACCAGGTCCAGTGGCTCAATTCCAACGGCGGCCTGTCCTTTGCCGCCGGACGCACGGCGGACTCGGCCAACCGGATCTACTCCTGGGCCGAGGCCTCTTCCGTTGCGAAGCCGTTTGTGACCCGGCCGGAAGACCGCTCCAATGTCATCGCCACGATCGACTTTGATGACTCCATCGACGCCGCGGCGATCGCGAAGACCCTGCGCGCCAACGGCGTCGTGGACGTTGAACCGTACCGCAAGCTCGGCCGCAACCAGCTGCGGATTGCCACGTTCGTGGCGATCGAGCCGGATGATGTCAGTGCCCTGCTGAACTGCATCGACTACGTGATCGAGCACTCGTAGGCCTGGAGGCAGGCTGAGCACCGGGCAAGACCCGGGACAGGACCCCATGCGCTACTGCGCGTTGGGGTCCTGTTCTGTTTCCCGGCTCGTGACTACCAGCCGGCGGCGCACCGTGCGGTCATAGTGCAGCCGCAGGTGGTGGGACCGCCAGGCCCAGACCAGGCCGATGACGGCGGTGATCAGTCCGGAAGCCGCGGCGACACCCAGGCTCCACCGGGGTCCGAAGGAGTTGGAAACCCAGCCGACGATTGGAGCGCCCAGCGGTGTTCCGCCCATAAAGATGGCGAAATACAGGGCCATGACCCGCCCGCGCATGACCGGCGCCGTCGTCGTCTGCACGTAGGCGTTGGCACTGGTCATCAGGGTGAGGGCGAACAGTCCGGTGGGAATGAGGGAGAGCGCGAAGATCCACAGGGTGGGCGAAACCGCCGCCACCGCGCAGGAGAGGCCGAAGGCGCCGGCAGCGCCGAAGATGAACCGCAGCCTCGGTTTATCCCGGCGTGCGGAGAGGAGCGCTCCGGCAACCGAGCCGATGGCCATGATCGAGTTCAGCAGTCCAAAAATCCCGGCGTCCTGCCCAAACTCGGTCCGGGCCATCGCCGCGATGTAAACCGCGAAGTTCAATCCGAACGTGCCCACGATGAAGATGGCCACCAGCACCATGATCAGGTCCGGCCGGTACCGCACGTATTTCAGTCCGGCGCGGATCCGTCCCTTCCCGGGCGGTGCCTTCGGCAGGATCCGGAGTTCTCCGGACCTCATCTTCAGCAGAGCCAGGATCATGGCAGCGAAGGTCACCGTGTTGATCAAAAAGACCCACCCGGGCCCAACAGCCACGGTCAGCAGGCCGGCAACGGCCGGACCGATCATCCGGGCGCCGTTGAAGGAGGCACTGTTAAGCGCGACGGCGTTGGGCAGGTTCTCTTCGCTGACCACTTCCGAGACGAAGCTCTGGCGTGCCGGGGCGTCGATGGCGGACACAATGCCGAGGGCCAGGGCGAACGCGTAGACATGCCAGAGGTGCGCATGGCCGGAAAGGACCAGCAGGCCAAGTCCCGCACCCAGGGCAGCCATTGCCAGCTGAGTGGTGAGGAGGACCCTGCGGCGGTCATATGTATCCGCAATGAGTCCGGCCCACGGCGCCAGCAGCAGCTGGGGACCGAGCTGCAGCGCCATCACGATGCCCATGGCCGCCGCATCCTGATTCGTCAGGATGTCATAAACCAGCCAGTCCTGGGCGGTGCGCTGCATCCAGGTGCCGATGTTGGAGACCAGTGCCCCAATGAACCAGATGCGGTAGTTGAAGATGCGGAGCGAACGGAACAATTGGGTTCACCCCTCCCATCCGGGATGATGAACCGCGTTCCAAACACTCACCTGTTATTCGTCCTCCGTCGCCGCAGTCCGGGGTGCGGTGCCCTGCTCTGCTTCCCCGGCCTCTTCCGGTTTCTCTTCCGCGGCTGCGTCAGCGGTGGCCTGCGCCGCAGCAGCCTCGGCCGCTGCCTGGGCTGCCTCGGCGGCAACATCCTCGGGCCGGATCCGCTCGGACCAGGGAACCCATTCGGGTGCCAGCACCGAACCTTCGGAAGGCAGCAGCCCCACTTCGCAGACCGTGGCCACCTTGCCGCGCGGAACGCGGGCCAGGGTGGCGTACCACTGCCAGCCGCGGTAGCCGGGCCGGTTGGCCTGGAACCGGTGGGTCACCAGCCGGTCGGCTTCGGGAACGGCGCCAATGTACTCGCCAATCTGCGATTCGGGCACGACCTCCAGCAGGCCGGCCCGTGCCGTTTCGATGGCAGCAGCCAGCACAGCATCCGGCTTCGTCGGCCGGCGGGGTGCCTTCCGGGCAGCGGACTTTACGGGCTGTTCTTCGGGAGCAGTCGTGTCGTTGGTGTTCACTCGGAGGTTCTACCCCTAGGCGTCAAGGTCGTCGGCCACGGCCCGCAGGACCGCGGCGACCTTGGTTGCGTGCTTCTTCTCCGGGTACCTGCCACGGCGCAGGCCATTGGAAATACCATCCAGCAGCTTAATCAGGTCTTCCGTAATCACGGCCATGTCATCCGCAGGCTTGCGGGTGGCCTTGGCGACCGACGGCGGAGCCTCCAGTATGCGGGCCGACAGCGCCTGCGGGCCGCGGCGTCCGTCTGCCACGCCAAACTCCATGCGTGTTCCGGGCTTCACCTCGGTCACACCGGAGGGAAGCGCTGAGGCATGCAGGAACACTTCCTGGCCGTCGTCAGTGGCCAGGAATCCAAATCCCTTACCAGTGTCGAACCACTTGACCTTGCCGATGGGCACTTCGCTTACCTCGTTCTTGTGTAATGGGTGCGGCGCGCTCGCCCGCACGATGTTACTGCTTGCCGTACTGCATCCGGGGTGCCTCAGTGCCGCACCGGTACTGGTTACATTAATACGGCACGTCCCCGTTGCTGCACAGCCCCGGTTGCTGCGCTTTCCCGGTTGGTACGCATCTGCTGCACCCGCCGGCAACGGCCGGGCACCAACAGAGATACTACGGTGAAGTCTGTTCCCTTTAGAATATCCCCTGCACGGGTTCCTGCCTCAGGGTATGGCTTCGTGGGCGTGGGTTTTTAGCTGCTAGCGTTTAAGACCATGGACCCACGCCTGCCAATCACCGGGAAATCAACCGGTCGAACTGCCGATTCCGCACCTGGAACCACTTCCACGGGCCCAGGCGTTCCGCCCCGGTCCAGGCGTTCCTCCATCCGGCTGGTTTTGACCGTACTGGCCGCCGTCCTGGCCCTGGCCGGTGTCGCCAGCCTGGGGGTCCTCCTCCTGCAGGCGCTTCAGGGAGCGGAGATCTGGCCCGGGTTCGCTGCCGGAGCTTTCTACGCCCTGCCGGTGGCATTCCTGCTGATGGCCGGGCTGGTAATTGACTCAATCGTGCACCGGCGGCGCGGCTAACCCGTTTGTTTTTGGTCCCACTCGGGTAACGTATTGGACGATGTCCGCGATCCGAGCCTTGGCTGAAGACCTTGCAGCGCGCAGTGACGAACAACTGCGTGAGCTCCTGACCGCCCGGCCAGATCTGGCCCTTCCCCCGGTACCGGATTTCCAGGCCCTGGCGGCCCGGGCCTCAACGCGCATCAGCGTACAACGTGCCCTGGAAAAACTCACGGCTCCTCAGCTGCAGGTCCTGGAAGCACTGGATCTGACCACCAACGAGGATTCCCATCTGAGCACCACGGCATCCTGGCTCAAGGCGGCCATTGCCGGTTCCACCATCAAGGCCCTGGACTCGATCCTGAGCTATTTGCACAGCCTCGCGCTCCTTCGCCGGGCCACGCCGCACCCGGGTGCCCCGAAGGCCGACGCCGGACGCCGGTTCTATCTGCCCGTCTCCGTCCTCGGGGACGCGCTGGGCGCCTATCCGGCGGGACTCGGAAGGCCCTATTCCACCCTGGCAGCCCAACAGCCTGAGTTCGGCCAGCGCCTGGTGGGGATCGTTGAGGACCTGCGCGAGCGCGGGCTTCCCCTTGAGAAAGCCGACACTCCGGCGACCGCCGCCCATTCCCTGCATCATCTGGTCTCCGACCCGGCAGGCTGGGAGGCACTAATCGCTGACGCCCCGCCGCAGACCGGCGAACTGCTCCGGCGCTTCAAGTACTCGCCGGTCGGGACGATCCCCAAAAAAGCCGCAATCAGCCGGGCGGTCCTCGACAATCCCTCCCCAACGCCGGTGGAATGGCTCGTGGCACACGGCCTGCTGGTTCCGCTCGACGCACTGCACGTGGAGCTGCCCCGGCCGGTGGGCCAGGCGTCACGCGGCCATGTGATCGTCTCGGATTTCCAGCTGGCACCCGTGACTCCGGAACCCCGGCCCGTGCCGCACACCCTGCGGGACAATGCCGCCTTCGGCGCGGTGGCTGAGACGCTGCGCCTGCTCACCGAGCTGCTCGCCCTGACAAGTACGGCACCCGTTGGCACCCTGCGTTCAGGCGGAGTCGGGGTCCGGGAAGTCCGCCGGGTCTCCGAAGCGCTGCGGCTGGATATCGGGGCCACCGCCTGGCTGCTGGAACTGGCGGCGCTCTCCGGGCTTCTGGTCCTCGACGCCGCCACCGCCCGCTGGGGAACCGCGGAGAACGACTGGCTGACCCTGGACCGTGAGGTGCAGTGGCGCCGCCTGGTGGAGTCCTGGCTGGAAGCGGAACGCGCACCGTCCCTGGTGGGGGGCCCGCTGCCCGGCGGCGGGTCGCTGAATGCCCTCGCCGGGGAGCTTTCCCGCCCGGATGCTCCCCTGGTCCGGCGTCGAACCTTGGAAATGCTCGCGGCCCTTTCCGCGGACGGCGAAGGCCACGAATCGCATTCCGGCGCCTTCGATGTCGAGGATCTGCTCAGCGCCCTCACCTGGCACCAGCCGCGGCTGCAGCGGCGCTTCGCCCGCCTGGTGCCGGGGATCCTCAAGGAAGCCGCCCAGCTCGGCCTGATCGGGTCCGGCGCCCTGACCGAGCTCGGCGAGGCAGTCGCCGCGTCCGACTTTGACCGGGCGGCCAGCCGGCTCCGCGAAGCCCTGCCCGAGCCGCTCAGTTCCTTCCTGCTGCAGGCCGACCTCACGGCCGTTGCTCCCGGCTACCTGGAGCCGTCAGTGGCCCGCCAGCTTGCCCTGATGTCCACCCCCGAGGGCCAGGGCCCCGCGGCAATCTACCGGTTCTCTGCCGACTCGATCCGGCGGGCGCTGGACGCCGAGATGGATGCGGCGTCCATTCTGGAGTTTTTGGCCCACTATTCCGCCACCGAGATCCCGCAGCCGCTGCGGTACCTGGTGGAGGACACCGCTGCCCGGCACGGACGCCTGCGCATCGGGGCCGCGTGGAGCTACCTGCGCAGCGACGACGAAGCCGGGCTGAATGCCCTGATGGCCGATCCGCGCTCCGCGTCCCTGGGGCTGACCCGGCTTGCACCCACCGTCATCTCCTCGGCAGCGACTCCCCAGGAGCTGGCCCTGGCGATCCGGGATCTCGGGTATGCGCCGGTGATGGAGGGACGGGCACGCGAAGCCAACGGCTCCCACGCCCGCCCGCCCGTGCCCGCGCCGTCGTCATCCCGTACCCGGGTGAACCAGTGGGAACTGACCGACGCCGACCTCGATGCTCAGATAGCCGCCCTGCGCGGACGCGGACCTGCCGGTGCCCAGAAGCACGATGAGTCGATGCCGCTGGTGGGGCTGGAAACCCTGCGCACGGCCATCCGGACCAAGAGTTCAGTCCGCATGGGTGTGGTGGACAGCCAGGGGAATGAGCGGCAGGAGATCTTTGTTCCCCTGTCAGTGGGAGAAGGCCGGGTACGGGTCTTCGATCCGCGCCGCGACGTTGAGCGCGTAGTGTCGATACATCGGATAATGGACGTGGAATTAGTGGAGGGCAGCCCGGCACATGGTTGACGGACCTTTGATTGTCCAGAGTGATAAGACCATCCTGCTGGAAGTGGATCACGCACAGGCCACCGAAGCGCGGCACGCGATCGCCGCCTTTGCGGAGCTTGAACGCGCCCCTGAGCACATCCACAGCTACCGGCTGACGCCGCTGGGGCTGTGGAATGCCCGGGCCGCGGGTTTGGATGCCGAGCAGGTGCTGAACACTTTGCTGACCTATTCCCGTTTCCCCGTGCCGCACTCGCTGCTGATTGACATCGAGGAAACGATGTCCCGGTACGGACGGCTGCGCCTGGAGAAGGATCCGCAGCACGGACTGGTGCTGCGGACCAACGATTACCCGGTGCTCGAGGAAGTGCTGCACGCCAAGAAGATCCAGCCCCTGCTCGGGCCGCGGATCGACGGCGAAACCGTGGTGGTGCAGTCGGCCATGCGCGGCCAGCTGAAGCAGCTGCTGCTCAAGCTTGGCTGGCCCGCTGAGGACTTTGCCGGCTACGTTGACGGAACCCCCCATCCCATCCTGCTCAATGAGGACGGCTGGGCACTGCGCCCGTACCAGAAGCTCGCCACGGAGAATTTCTGGGCCGGTGGCTCCGGCGTGGTGGTGCTGCCGTGCGGCGCAGGGAAAACCCTGGTCGGGGCGGCCGCCATGGCGACCAGCTCCACCACCACCTTGATCCTGGTGACCAACACGGTGTCCGCCAGGCAGTGGAAGGACGAGCTGCTCAAACGCACCTCCCTCACCGAGGATGAGATTGGTGAATATTCCGGTGCCGTGAAGGAAGTCCGGCCGGTGACGATCGCCACCTACCAGGTTCTGACCCTCAAGCGCGGCGGGCTTTACCCGCACCTGGAGCTCCTGGATGCCAATGACTGGGGCCTGATCATTTATGACGAGGTCCATCTGCTGCCGGCCCCGATCTTCCGGATGACCGCGGATCTGCAGGCCCGCCGCCGGCTCGGCCTCACCGCTACCCTGGTGCGCGAGGACGGACGGGAGGGCGAAGTCTTCTCCCTCATTGGGCCCAAGCGCTACGACGCGCCGTGGAAGGACATCGAGGCGCAGGGCTACATTGCGCCTGCTGACTGCATCGAGGTCCGGGTGGACCTGCCCCGGGACGAGCGGGTCACCTACGCCATGGCCGAGGACGGGGACAAGTACCGGCTGTGCTCGACGTCGGAAACCAAGTCCAAGGTCGTTGAGCAGCTGGTCCGCCGCCACGACGGAGACCAGATCCTGGTGATCGGACAGTACATTGACCAGCTGGACGAACTGGCTGAACGCCTGGACGCCCCGGTAATCAAGGGCGAGACCCCGGTGAAGGAACGCCAGCGGCTGTTCGCCGCCTTCCGCGAAGGCGAGCTCAAGACCCTGGTGGTTTCCAAGGTCGCGAACTTCTCCATCGACCTGCCCGAAGCCTCCGTGGCCATCCAGGTCTCCGGGTCCTTCGGCTCACGCCAGGAGGAAGCGCAGCGGCTGGGACGCCTGCTGCGCCCCAAGGCCGACGGCCGGGCCGCGCACTTCTACACCGTCGTCGCACGCGACACCCTGGACCAGGACTTCGCAGCGAAGCGGCAGCGGTTCCTTGCGGAGCAAGGTTACGCGTACTCCATCCAGGACGCGGCGGACATCGAAAAGCCTGTGTAGCCGCTGCGGCGTTTCCATCCGCGCAGCGCCGCGGCGCTGGACCCCGGTTCCAAGCCGCGCCGGCCGAAGGATTCTGTACCCTCTGGACGGCGCGGCTGCCCCAGCTGTCACATTGGATGTTTCCAGCCCGCTTAAGGCCGGCCTACAGACAACGTCCAGCTAAATGTAAGAAACTAGGCGGGTGAACAAATCGTCTGCACCCGAAGCACGCCTCCTCGTTGTCGATGATGAGCCGAACATCCGCGAGCTGCTCTCAACGTCGCTGCGCTTCGCAGGTTTCGACGTCGTCGCGGCTGGGAACGGACGTGAAGCCCTCGCCGCGGTTGATGAGCACAGCCCCGACCTGGCGGTCCTGGACGTGATGCTGCCGGACATGGACGGTTTCACCCTGACCCGCCGGCTGCGGGCCGCCGGGCGGCACTTCCCGGTCGTCTTCCTAACCGCCCGGGATGACACGGAGGACAAGGTCACCGGCCTCACAGTCGGTGGCGACGACTACGTGACCAAGCCCTTCAGCCTCGATGAGGTGGTCGCCCGGATCCGGGCCGTGCTCCGGCGCACCCAGCCGCTCGACGATGATGACGCGGTGATCCGGGTGGAGGACCTGGAGCTCGACGACGACGCGCACGAGGTACGCCGCGGCGGCGTCACCATCGACCTCTCCCCCACCGAGTTCAAGCTGCTGCGCTATCTGATGCTGAATCCCAACCGTGTCCTGTCGAAGGCGCAGATCCTTGATCACGTGTGGGAGTACGACTTCAACGGCGACGCCTCGATCGTGGAGTCCTATATTTCCTACCTGCGCCGCAAGATTGACCGCAGCCCGGACGCTCCGGCACTGATCCAGACCAAGCGCGGCGTCGGTTATCTGCTGCGCACGACGGAGAAGCGCTAAAACGTTGACCCGACGCTGGAGATCGGCCTCACTGCGATCGCAGCTGGTGGCCATTATGGCCGTGCTTATGGTCGTGACGGTAACCATCACCGGACTGGCCACTATCTATGTCCTGCGGCAAATCCTGGTCAGCCGCCTGGACGCCGATATCCAGGACAACGCCACAGCAATCTCCCGTTACCTCATTTCGGGCGGTCCAGCCGTGGATACCTCACTCTTCCGTTTCTACGGCCTCTATCTCAACGAGGACGGCGAACACGGTCCGGAAACCCATTCCGAGGACAACTTCGATACCCCGATGCTCGGCACCATCGACTCGGAAACCGTCGACGAAATTAACGCGCGCGGGTTCGACGTCCCGGGCACCGCGCCCGGCAGCAAAGGCTGGCGGGTACAGGTCTTCCATATCGCCAATTTCCCGGGGTCTGTGGCTGTCGCCGTTCCGCTGGACTCGGTGGCGGAGACTGTGGACGAGGCAGCCTCCCTGGTCTTTTCTGTGGGGCTCCTTGGCACCCTTGGCGCGACGGGCATCGCCTACTGGGCTGTGACCCGGCAGTTCCGTCCCCTCAGCCAGGTCGAGAAAACGGCTGCGGCCATCGCTGCCGGTGACCTGTCCCGGCGCGTCGAGGTAGGCAACCCCGCCACTGAGATCGGCCGGCTCTCACGCTCCCTGAACGCTATGCTGGCGCACATCGAAACCGCCTTCGCTGCCCGTACCCAGTCCGAGCAGAAGATGCGCCGCTTCGTCCAGGACGCATCACATGAACTCCGCACTCCCCTCGTCACCATCCGCGGCTTCTCCGAGCTCTACCGGCACGGAGCACTGCAGAAACCTGAAGACGTGGAGGCGGCAATGGGCCGGATCGAGAGCGAAGCGAAGCGGATGGGCCAGCTCGTCGAGGACCTGCTGACGCTGGCCCGGGTCGATGAACAGCGTCCGCTGGAATACCGTCCCGTGGACCTCATGATCCTGGGTAATGATGCCGCCCTCGATGCCCGGGCCAGCGCGCCGGACCGGGAGATCAGAGTTGTCGGGCTTGATGGCCGGGCTCCGCGGACCGCTCCCACGATGGGCGACGAAGCCCGCCTGCGGCAGGTCGTGGCCAACCTGATGACCAACGCCTTGCGTTACACCCCCGCCGGCTCACCCATCGAGGTGGCCGTCGGCGTCGCTCCGGTGATCCATGACCGCATGGACGCCGTCCTTGAAGTCCGCGACCATGGACCGGGCATTTCCGACGAAGACGCGGCCAGGGTTTTCGAGCGCTTCTACCGGGCCGATTCCTCACGGTACCGGGAGACGGGCGGAACCGGTCTGGGCCTGGCCATCGTGGCTGCCCTGGTGGCACAGCACGACGGCACCGTCCGGCTGACCGAAACGGAAGGCGGCGGGGCCACGATGTCCATCCGGCTCCCCTACCAGCAGCCCGAAAACATCCCGGAGCATGAGGACGACGGCGGCTCCCCCTCCCCGGCCGGCAGCGGCGGGACCGGCGAAGCAGATGGCGGGACCCGTGAACCAGACGGCGGGACCGGCGAAGCAGACGGCGGAGCCCGCGGAACCGAAGCTCAGGACGGAACCTCCGGTGTGGGCGGGAGCGAGCCGCATCTCCGGGATACCGGCAGCCAAACCCCTCCCGAAGATCCGCCGCGCCCCTAGGTTCCGCCACCGGTACGCCACCGGCGCAGGGCCACTCCCGTCAACTCTTCCTCCACATCCCGCTGCCGTGCTGCCGCTGCTGGAGGGTTTGCTCCCACGGGCGGCACCTTCCAGTCCGCACGGGGCGGTCCGGACCTAGAGTCTGGCGCCAGGGCACGCATCGCGCGGGCCACGAGGATCGGAGGATTTCCATGGCGGGTTTTTTTGTAGACAGCGACATCCTGGCGGCTAAGAGCGCTGAGGTGCGCGGGACGATCGACCGCCTGCAGGCGGACGTCAACGTTATGCAGGCCGGGCTCCAGTCGCTGGGCGAATCCTGGCAGGGACAGGCATCAGCGAACTTCCAGCTCCTGATCGCCGATTGGCGGGCCACCCAGGCACGGGTGGAGGAGTCCCTGGCCAGCATCAACCAGGCGCTGGCGTATGCCTCCGCGCAGTACGCCGAGACGGAGGCAGCGAACACCTCGCTCTTTATGCGCTGAACAGCCTTGGACTGCCAGCGGAGGGGCTAACCCATAACATGAAAAAGGCGCGGCACCCGGTTGGGTGCCGCGCCCATTCAGCGTTGCTTAGGCTCGCCGGCGCTGGCCGGCGGGGTGGGGACTAGAAGCCGCCCATACCGCCCATGCCGCCCATGTCGTCCCCGCCGCCCATTGCCGGAGCAGCCTTCTCAGGCTTATCGGCAACAACGGCTTCGGTCGTCAGGAACAGGCCGGCGATGGAAGCCGCGTTCTGCAGTGCAGAGCGGGTTACCTTGACCGGGTCGTTGACGCCGGCCGCCAGCAGGTCTTCGTATTCGCCAGTGGCCGCGTTCAGGCCGAAACCTTCGGGAAGGCCGCGGACCTTGTCAGCCACAACGCCCGGCTCAAGGCCGGCGTTGAACGCGATCTGCTTCAGCGGAGCGTCGATGGCAACCTTGACGATGTTGGCGCCGGTTGCTTCATCGCCTTCCAGCTTCAGGTTCGCGAATGCCTTCTGGCCAGCCTGGATCAGTGCCACGCCGCCGCCGGCAACGATGCCTTCTTCGACTGCTGCCTTGGCATTGCGCACAGCATCTTCGATGCGGTGCTTGCGTTCCTTGAGCTCAACCTCGGTTGCAGCACCGGCCTTGATGACCGCAACGCCGCCGGCCAGCTTGGCCAGGCGCTCCTGCAGCTTCTCGCGGTCGTAGTCGGAATCGGAGTTCTCGATCTCGGCACGGATCTGGTTGACGCGGCCTGCGATTTCGTCGGCGTCGCCGGCACCCTCAACGATGGTGGTCTCGTCCTTGGTGACAACGACCTTGCGTGCCTTGCCCAGCAGGTCCAGCGTGGCGTTCTCCAGCTTGAGGCCAACTTCCTCGGCGATGACCTGGCCACCCGTGAGGATGGCGATGTCAGCCAGCTGGGCCTTGCGGCGATCGCCGAAGCCCGGGGCCTTGACGGCAACGGACTTGAAGGTGCCGCGGATCTTGTTGACAACCAGAGTAGCCAGGGCTTCGCCCTCGACATCTTCGGCGATGATCAGCAGCGGCTTGCCGGACTGCATGACCTTTTCCAGGACAGCAACAAGGTCCTTGACGTTGGAGATCTTTGAGTTGACGATCAGGATGTACGGGTCCTCGAGGACAGCTTCCTGGCGCTCAGCGTCGGTGACGAAGTAGCCGGAAATGTAACCCTTGTCGAAGCGCATGCCCTCCGTGAGCTCAAGCTCCAGCCCGAAGGTGTTGGACTCTTCGACGGTGATGACGCCTTCCTTGCCAACCTTGTCCAGCGCCTCGGCGATCAGGTCGCCGATCTGCTGGTCGCCGGCGGAGATGGAAGCCGTGGCAGCGATCTGCTCCTTGGTTTCGATTTCCTTGGCGGAGTTCAGCAGTTCGGCCGTGACGGCTTCGACAGCCTTCTCGATGCCGCGCTTGAGGCCCAGCGGATCGGCACCGGCAGCAACGTTGCGCAGGCCTTCCTTCACGAGTGCCTGGGCGAGGACGGTTGCCGTGGTGGTGCCGTCGCCTGCGACGTCGTCCGTCTTCTTGGCAACTTCCTTGACCAGCTCGGCGCCGATCTTCTCGTAGGGATCGTCCAGCTCGATCTCCTTGGCGATGGAAACGCCGTCATTGGTGATCGTGGGGGCACCCCACTTCTTTTCGAGTACGACGTTGCGGCCACGCGGGCCGAGGGTGACCTTGACGGCGTCGGCGAGGGTGTTCAGGCCCCGCTCGAGGCCGCGGCGTGCCTCTTCGTCAAATGCAATGATCTTGGCCATAACGGCTATCGTCCTTCCGGAACAGTCATGCTTGAATGTTGCATTCCTGGCTGAGGCGCCCGCGACGGACGGAGCAAAGCGCACGATCTATTTACGTGCACCCCGACCCCTCACCCCAGTGGCTTGCTGGTTCACTCAACACCGGTGACTTAGCAGTCAACCCGTAAGAGTGCTAAGTCAATAATTAGCACTCCCGCTCCTTGAGTGCAAGCAGTCACGGGGGCTTGTGACCCGGGTTTCAGTGCTATTTCTTCCCCTCGGCGAACACGGACGGACAATCTGCCTGGAGCCTCACCCGATTGACCGCGGGGCGGCGTAGATTGGTTCTGCAGCAGCTCCCAGGCGCCCGCCCGGCACAGCAAAGCCGGCCGGCACTCCCCCGACCCCGTGAGGACCGGACCATGTCCATGAACCAGCCGCCAAACCAGCATCCTTCAGAGGAAGGGGACGACGGCACCGGAGCAGCGCCCGGGCCGGCCACCCATGGCGCCAGCGCTGCTCCGCCGCCACCGCCGTACGGGCGCGCACCTGGGGAATACGGTGCGCAGGGACCGGAGGGTAACGACCGGCAGCAGGGGCCGGGCCCCGCTTGGAACCAGCAGGCCCAGCCTGGCAACGGTACGCAGGGACAGCCGCCCTTCCCGCAGGGTTACCCGCCGCAGGGTACCAATCCACAGGGACCCCCCGGCGGTTACTACCAGTCCGCACCGCAGGGGCAATACCCTCCCGGTTACTACTACGCCGTGGAACCGCCGAAGTCCCGGCTGGCGGCCGGACTGCTCGGGATCTTCCTCGGCGGCTTCGGCATCCACCGGTTCTACCTTGGTTACACCAGCATTGGTGTGGTGCAGATCGTGGTCACTGTGTTCACCTGGGGTCTCGGTGCGGTGTGGGGGTTCGTGGAGGGCATCATGATCCTGGCAGGCGCACAGACATTCCGCACCGATGCCCGCGGAGTACCGCTGCGCGAATAACCGCTGCGCGAATAACCGCGGCGCGAACAACTGCAGCCGGGCAAAACAGTGCCGGCGGCCGTGATTCCGGCTGCCGGCACTGATGATGGTCCCGGTTCTCACCGGGAGGGCGGACTACACAGTCCGGACGTCTTCTGCCTGCGGCCCTTTCTGGCCCTCACCGATGTCAAATTCGACCCGCTGTCCCTCTTCCAGCGTCCGGTATCCTGCGGACTGGATCGCTGACCAGTGAACAAAGACATCGGTCTGGGCCTCGTCAACGGTGATGAATCCGTAGCCCTTTTCCCCGTTGAACCATTTGACGATCCCCTGCGCCATGCTTCTCTCCCCTTTTTCGGTTCCGTTCCAGCGGACGTGGGTCCACCGGAACAGCCGCCGGATTGAGCCGGGCCGATGTATGGCCAGGTCTCTGTTTCCGGGCGGCTGGCCCTTACTTTAGCCACAGGTGGAAACAACACCCATGGGCCGGGAGGATAGTTATCGAGATTTTACTTATGGCTGGGCACCGGCCGCGCCGGCCTACTGGAATCCGGGTCCCGCCACGACGGTGACGTTGGAGAACTCGGGTGATTCGCTCAGCGTAGGAATCCCCAGGAGTGCGGACAGCTCCTCGGCGTTGGCCAGCTGGGCTTCGCCGTTGTAGAAGATCACCGAGGTCTGCAGCGGGGTCCCTGCCCAGTTACCCACCTGGGCCGTCGTCCAGCCGTCGGCTCCGATGCGAGTCGAGATGCCGGCACCCAGGCCGGATATCCCGCTGGCGTTGAGGACCACCACCGGCTGCGTCCTGTCCGCCACCGGGGCCGGGGGCGTCGGTTCAGGAGTTTCTGACGGCGAAGCCGATGGCGTCGACGACGGAGACGGAGCGGGAGACGGAGAGTCACTCGGGGAATCGGACGGGGATTCGCTTTGCTCCGCGGCGGGTGTCTCCGAAGCGGCCGGGCTGGCATTGCCCTCAGCACCGATCCCGAGCCGCGGCAGCACGAAGTAGGCAGCGAGTCCTACAAGGAGAGCAAGGACACCAACGGTGATGATCAGTCCGACGCCGCTGGAGCGGGCGGGAATAAGGCGTTCACGGTGGACACCCTGCCGCGTCGAGGTCTCGGGGACCTTGTCGAACTCGTCCCTGGGATATTGGCTCATGGTTGTGTTGTTGTCCTTGGTCTTTGGCTCGGCCTAGGCGTCTGAACCGATACGGCGGGCGGTCCTCGCACGCTGGCGTGTAGTACGTAGTCTACGCAGCCGCTTTACCAGCATAGGATCGTGCGCGAGCGCTTCCTCGGTATCGATCAGTGCGTTGAGGATCTGGTAGTAGCTGGTGGCAGAGAGTCCGAACAGGTCGCGGATGGCCTGTTCCTTGGCACCGGCGTACTTCCACCAGGAACGCTCCAGGGAGAGCATCTGCTGCTCCCGTTCGCTCAGGGGACTGTCAGGATCGACGGCACCGTCCAGTGAAAATTCCCCGGCTTCGGCTGATCCTGCCACTGAGTTGTCCCCGTTTCCGTGCCGTTCCCTGGGCACAGCCGCATGGCGCGGGTTCCAGGGAAAAAGAGTCTGCTTCCTGCAGCAATCGTAAACCGGAATAACAGGGTTGTCATTTGAGCGGACCAGGCCCCAGCTGGGATCTTTCCCGCAAATAGCCAAGACTGGGAGGGTGACAAGCAGCGATGAACCCGCCCTCTTCAGCTACGACCCCCCGGCCGCCGGCTGCCCCGCAGAGCCTGGCCCAGGCCAGTCCGAAGGCGCGGCAATCCCCTTTACCAGCGGCACGCCGCTTGCGGAGGTGATGGCCGCGGATTGGGCCCGGGCGCTGGAGCCTGAGGCATCCCGGCTCTATGCCCTCGGAGACGAATTGGAGCGGCAGCGCCTCGCGGGAGCCCGTATCCTCCCTGGCCCGGATAACATTCTCCGTGCCTTCCAGCGCCCGATGGCAGAGGTCAGGGTGCTCATCACCGGCCAGGATCCGTACCCGACCCCGGGGCACGCCGTCGGGCTTTCCTTCTCTGTTGATGCAGGTGTGCGGCCGCTGCCGCGGTCCCTGGCCAATATCTACAAGGAACTCGCCGCTGACCTGGATATTCCTCCTGCACCGCACGGAGACCTCAGCGCCTGGACCAACCAGGGAGTGCTGCTGCTTAACCGCGCCCTGACCGTAGAGGCCGGAGCGGCAAACTCGCACCGGGGACACGGCTGGGAAGCCATTACGGACCTGGCGGTGCGCGCCCTGGCTGCGCGGCGCCGCCCGGACGGCAGCCGTCTTCCGCTGGTGGCAATCCTCTGGGGCCGCCAGGCGCAGGCCCTGGCTCCCCTGCTTGATGGTGTTCCGCGCATTGAATCGGCACATCCGAGCCCACTCTCTGCGTCCCGCGGCTTCTTTGGCTCCCGACCCTTCAGCCGGGCCAACGAGATGTTACTTGCTCAGGGCGCAGCCCCCGTGGACTGGCGGCTGCCCGGGGTACGGTAGAGGCAAACCCACCAAGGAGAAAATCCGCTATGCCTGATGTCCCTACCACCCGTGTCGAGGCCCCGGCGAGGCGTCCACGCCCGGTCCACACCATGCAGGTGCTGCGCCGTGAACAGCTTTCCCCGCACATGGTCCGCATCGTTGCCGGCGGCCACGGCTTCGATTCCTTCGAACCGAACGGGCGGACAGACGCCTACTGCAAAATCTGGTTCGGGCCGGATGGCCGACCCCTGGATGGCTCCGTAAGCCTGGAGGACCTCCGGGAGCAGACCGAGCGCGAAAACTGGCCGGTCTCCCGGACCTACACGGTGCGCTGGGTGGATATGGAAAAGCGCGAACTGGCGATGGACTTTGTGGTGCACGGCGCTGACGGCCTCGCTGGCCCGTGGGCCGAAACGGCACAGCCCGGCGACATGCTTACGTTTGGCGGTCCGGGCGGCGCCTTCTCCCCCGATCCCGATGCCGATTGGTATCTCTTCGCCGCAGACGAGTCCGCGCTGCCTGCCACGGCAGCAGCCCTGGAAGCGCTCAGCGCCGACGCTGCCGGCCACGCGCTGATCGAGGTGGGTGGCCCCGCTGACGAACTGCCGCTGGCAGCCCCCGAGGGCATGACTGTCACCTGGGTGCACCGGGGGGAAGCCGCACCCGGGGCTCCCCTCTCGGAGGCTGTGGGCGCACTGGCCTGGCGTGCCGGACGGGTCCAGGTCTTCGCGCACGGCGAGCGTGAGGCAATGAAGTCCCTGCGGGAAATATTCTTCACCCGGCATGGACTCGAACGCAGCCAGGTGTCCCTGTCCGGTTACTGGGCGGCGGGACGAACCGAGGACGCTTTCCAGGCCGAGAAGAAAACCCCTGCCGGAAAGGTCCTGTAGCTCCCCACCCGGTTCCGGAACCTGCCGGACCGGAACCGGGATCCCGGGGTCAGCGGCGGCGGTTGCGCCGGTCGTTGCCGTTCAGGTTCCGGGTCAGGGGACGGGCCAGGTTATCGCCGAAGACCACCCCGCCCGCGATCGCCAGGATCACGGTCAGCGCGTTGAACAGGCCTATAACGCCTAGGGAGACGTCGTCCAGGCCGATGCTCAACCCGTACATGGAGCGGAAGATGCTTAGCCCGGGGAAAAGGAAAAGAACCGCGGGCACGGCGATCACCAGCTGCGGTGCCCCCATCCGCAAGGCCACGATGCGCGCGGCCATGCCGATCACTATGGCGGCGATCGCCGGAGTCAGCCGCGGGCCCACGCCAATCGCCTCGGAGAGGTTTCCGACCAGGAAACCGCCCAGCCCGATCAGCACCGTGGGCAGCACCAGGTTCACCGGGGACTGCTCCGTGACGCTGATGGTTGCCAGGGCCACAGCCAGCATGAGCACCGTCACCGCGAAGGGGTACTGGGACGATGCCACTTCGGTGACTTCCAAGCGGGGCACGCCCATCAACGCGCCCACCACCAGGGCGACGGCGATGCCCGCCACGATGGCACCAAAGGTCAGGAATGCGGACAGGAAACGCCCGGCCGCCGTGACCGGGAAGCCGTTGATGGCATCCTGCACCGCCGAAACGAGCCGGCCGGTTGGCAGCAGCAGCAGGATGCCCCCGGCCACCACAATTCCCGGCGCGATGTCCAGCTCCAGGGAATCCGTGGCATCCAGCGCCCAAAACAGCATGGCCAATGCCGTGACCAGGAAGCCGCTGGCAGCCGTGGTGAAGAAGTCCGGCACGCGCCAGCGCCCCAGCAGCCGCTGCAGCAGGCTGACCAGGATGGTGCTGAAGAAGGCCACGGCGGAACCCAGCGGACCGCTGCCGATGAAGGCAACTATCGCCGCGGCGAACAATCCGGCGGAGAACGTTACCGCCCACCGCGGGAAGGGCTTGGGCTGGTGAACTATGGTGTTCAGCTGCTGTGCCGCCTCGGGGCGGGATACATTGCCGTCCACGATGTCCGTGACCAGCCGGTGGACCAGGGCCAGTCCGGCGTAGTTGTTCGTCCAGGAGCGCACAACCCGCATCACGGTAATCGGCGTCTGGTCCTTGGGCGAGTAGTTAAGCAGGACGGACTGGTTGGTGATGTCCACCTCGATATTGTCCAGGCCGTAGGCTGCGGTGACTGCGATCATCGCCGTCTCAACCTCCAGGGCACCCGCACCGTAGCGGAACATCGTTTCCGCCATGCTCAGCGCCAGGTCCAGCGTCTTGCGGGCACTGGCATCCGGGCCGCCCGAGCGGACCCGGGGGTTCGCGTAAGGACTCCCGGCCAGACGTTCAACGATCGACATGGCCTGGGTCGGCGGAGTCTCACCCTGGACCAGCCGGCGCAGCATCCTGCGCGCCGCGGCTGAAGAGGAATCCGCGCGCTGAGCGGCACTCTGGCTGTGCTGACGGGGAGTGGTTTTGCGGGCACGCGGCTTCCCGGGCCGGGCTGGTGCTCCAGGCCGCGGCGCAGCTGGGGCTCCCGCACCCTGCGAAGCCGCAGTCTTCCGGGCGGCAGCCTTCGCCAGGCGGACTACCGATGTGGTGGCCGGCGGCGGCTTGGGTTTGGTGCTGCGCAGCCCGCCCGTTCCGGGCACGGAAAGCGGAGCCGTCTCCTCCGGAGGCTCCGGGCGTGCGCCCGGTGCTTCTCCGGGGCGGGGCGGTGCTTCCCCGGGGCGGAGCCCGGCTCCCCGGCCGTTGCGTTCCGGGACCTTGATGACCGGAATCAGGCCTGCCACAGGCTCAGGATTCGAGGCAGGCTTGTGGCGGTCGTCGTCGTTATCCACGGTGTCCACCCCAGAAGGTCCCTTCGTGCGTGCGGTTTAGTAGAACGGCTGGTGGTGACGGCGCCAGTAGACCTGGCGCGTCACACGCTCGCCAATGGTGTTCCAGATCCGGTAACGGAGCGGATCCAGGACCAGGTCATAACACCCGGCGAAGTCGGTGACAGTCTTTGAGAAGCTGGTCTTGAACAGTCCCAGCCCGTGATGGGGGTGTTCCTTGTTCTTCAATTCGCTGCTCGGAGGAGTCCCGCAGAAATCGTATTCCTCGATACCGAAGTCTTCCTTGAGTTCGGTCAGCGCGGTCCACTGCACCAGATGGGAGTCACCGTACTGCTTACGCCGCGGCTTGGACCCGCCGTCCTTGTAGGTGCCCTTCTTCCCGTAGGCGATCACGAAGGCACCGACGCTCGGCTCGCCGTCCTCGAAGGCGAAGTAGAAGCGGCCCTGCCCCGCGGCCACGAAGTTGGACCAGAAGCGGCGGTAGTACTCATAAGAACGCATCCGTGCGGAGGACCGGTCCTCGATATGGCTCATGAGTTTGTACATCGCCCGCATGTTTTCCTCCGTGGGCTCCACCCGGCGCACGTCGGCGCCTTCGCGGATGGCCCGGCGGACGGCGTTGCGCGCGCGGGAAGAGATGTTCTTGAGGATCTGCTCCGTGTCCGGAGTGGTATCCAGCAGTGCGGTGGAGTCGTTGGGCTGCAGGTTGAAGGTCTTGACCAGGCCGGCACCGGTGAACAGCTTCCGCACGTCCTCACCGTCCACCACATCGGGTTCCACCTTGAGGGCAAAGACCCGGCGCCCGGTCAGCTTGATGAAGTCAGCCAGGGCCTCGGCCATGGCGGGGACGTCCTCCGGTGCTGCCGCGTCCGGACCCTTAATGAGGTACCAGAGGCTACCCAGGACCGGGACCTTCTTTTCGATCGCCAGGTTATAGGAGGTGTAGTCCGCGCAGGTGAAGACCAAATATATTGGGTTCCAGCCGTGGTGCGATTTAACCTCCGCGTAGGCTGCGGATTGAAGGACGTTACCGCCGCCCGGATTCGCCTGAACGTGGCTGTCCCAGTCCGCTATCTCCTCGGCAGTGGCCAGGCGTGCACTAAAGTCTCGCAAAGTTCCTCAACTAGTCCTCGGTTGGTGGATCAATCCTTTTGCCCCCGCACGGAGCTCCGGCTCCGGGCCGTTTCCCAGTCTATCCGCAGGCTGCCTGGCACCAGTACGGCCGGCTGCGGCGGGCCGGCACCGGGCAGCCGCAGCCGGCCGCGCGGTCCGGCGGGTCCCGCCGGGAATAGGTCAGCCCCCGCGCGGGTTGTCCGCAATAATAGATGCATAAGCATACGACGACGGGCGGGTGGAGTGAGTGGCACAGCACATTGAACTTGGACTGGATACCTTTGGGGACGTGACCTATGACGCTGCGGGAGACAAGCTTCCGATGGCGCAGGTAATCCGCAACGTTGTGGCCGAGGCCGTCCTGGCCGATTCGGTTGGACTCGATTTCATCGGCATCGGCGAACACCACCGTGACGATTTCGCTGTCTCCTCGCCGGAGACGGTACTGGCAGCGATCGCCGGGCAGACCAGCCGCATCCGACTCGGCTCCGCCGTCACGGTGCTTTCCTCCGACGATCCGATTCGCGTCTTTGAGCGGTTCGCCACCCTCGATGCCGTGTCGAACGGCCGGGCCGAGGTCATCCTCGGCCGCGGCTCCTTCACCGAATCCTTCCCGCTGTTCGGCTTCGAACTGGCGGACTACGAGGTCCTGTTCGAGGAAAAGCTGGAACTATTCACCCGGCTGCTCCGCGAGGAACCGGTGACCTGGCAGGGTTCCACCCGGCCCCCGCTCCAGAACCAGCTGGTCTACCCGCCCACGGAGAGCGGGTCCATCCCCACGTGGATCGCCGTCGGGGGTACGCCGCAGTCCGTTGTCCGGGCAGCGCATTACGGGCTGCCCCTGATGCTGGCCATCATCGGCGGCGAACCGGCCCGTTTCACGCCGTTTGTGTCCCTTTACAAACGGGCACTGAAGGAGTTCGGCAAGCCCGCGCTGCCCATCGGGGCGCACTCCCCCGGCTATCTCGCCGAGACTGATGAGCAGGCTCTGGAAGAAGCCTGGCCGCACTACGAACGGATGCAGAACCGGATCGGCCGCGAGCGCGGCTGGCCTCCGGCGACGCGCCGGGACTACGAGGCCATGGCTGGTCCCGACGGAGCCCTGTTCATCGGGTCCCCGCAAACCGTGGCCGCCAAGATCGTGCGCACGGCCCGGACCCTGGAGCTGTCCCGGTTCGACCTCAAATACAGCCTGGGCACCCTGCCGCACGAGAAGCTGATGACGGCAATCGAGCTCTACGGCACTGAAGTCGCTCCGCGGGTCCGCGAAGCACTGGCGGCCTAGGCTGCAGCGGGGAGGAACCACCGGGTGCGTGGTTCCTCCACCGCCATCGCCGCCGCACGCCGGATGTTGGTCCTGTCCTCACCGGTCAGGCGCTGGTGTTCCTGCCGCATGTATTCCCGCCAGGTGGGGACGTCGTAAATCTCCCGGAACTCCCGGGAGTCAGTCACCGAATGCACCAGTTCCCACATGGTGGCCCCGGTCCGCATCCGGGAGAGCCGGACTTCGTGCATGGCCTCCACGAAATCCGGTATTTTGTCGGGTTCGAGTTCGTAAGCCACCAGGATCGTCACCGGACCGTCGTTTGGTTTTGGTTCGGTTTCCACTTCCAGCCCCAGCTCCGGATCCGGAACGCTGCGGTCCAGTTTCCCGGTGCGCGGCAGCAGGGGAAGCACCAGGACGCTGAGGCCCACCAGCACCAGCACGACGGCGGAGGCCTCCAGCACGGGAGCGTACCCGTAGGCGGTGGCCAAGGAGCCCCAGAGCAGGGAAGCCATCGCCTGGGTTCCTGTGAAAACCATTAGGTAAATGGCAAGTCCCCGGGCCCGGACCCACTCAGGAAGGGTCAGCTGCATGGCACTGTTCAATGTCGAGAAAGTGTTGATCCAGGCTGCGCCGGAAAGGACCAGCAGGATGGCCAGCGGCAGCACCGGCAGGTACCCGGCGGCGAAGACACCGGCCGCGAAGACCCCTGCGGACAGGCCAAGCAGGGCGTTGTCGTGCAGGATTGCCCGGGTCCGCGAGAGCAGGACGACGCCGAGGATTGCGCCGATGCCCAGGGCGGCCAGGAGCAGTCCGTAACCGCTTGACCCCAGCTGCAGGTGCCCGTTGACGGCCACCGGAAGCAGTGCATAGAGGGCACTGGCCGGAACCATAAAGAACACGCAGCGCAGCAGGATCCGGCGGATCCTAGGTGCTGCCCGGATGTACCGGATGCCGGCTGCCAGCGCTTCGCCGATCTGTTCGCGGTCTTCCGGATCATCCGGCGCGTTGCGCCAGATGAAAACGGCAAGTGCTGTCCCCAGGAAGGATGCCGCGTTGATCCCGAACACGAAGGCCGGACCGGCCAGGGAAACCAGCAGGCCGCCCACCGCGGGACCAATGGCGCGGGCGGCGTTTCCTGCCACCGAGCCAAGCGCGGAAGCCGACCGAATCTGGGTCCTGGGAACCAGGGCCGGGGTGACGGCCTGCCAGGCCGGGGCACTCAGGGCCACACCGCAGCCAATCAGGAACGTGTAGAGCAGCAGCGAGTCCGGAGTGAGGAGGCCAAGGGCGGCTATGACGGTCAGGAGGATCGCGGCCCCGGCCGCGAAGAGGTTGCTCCCCAGGATCAGCCGGCGGCGGTTGAACGCATCGGCCAGGACGCCGGCGATCAGTCCCAGCAGTAGCGTAGGCACCAGCGACGCCGTCTGCACCAGGGAAACCAGGGCCGGGTTGGCGCCGGTTTCCACCAGATACCACTGTGCCCCAACTGTCTGCATCCAGGCACCAATGTTGGACCCGAGCTGGGCCAGCCAGAGGATGAAGAACATCCGGTTCCGCAGGGGCGCCCAGGGAGATTCCATTGGATCCCTCCGTCAGCGGCTGCGCTCCGCCGCCCGGTCTTTGCCGGAAGAACGGTCAGCCGCTCCCTGCAGGTTAAGTCCGTGCGGCTGCCGGCGTCCATAGCCTGTCCATCTCCCACCCCGGACCCGGCGAATCAGGGGAGCTTGGGAAAGTCCTTCCAGAGGCGGCGGAACTGTTTCTCCGCGGCGTCCGCCCTGCCTTCCTCAATAGCGTGCAGCCGGCCGTACGTGAAGCCGTCTTCTCCGGAACCGGCGGTGCTGCCCAACCGGCGCAGCAGCGCGCGGGCCACCACACTGTCCTGGTGCTCGCCGAGGATTTTCTGCAGCGCTTCGGCTGCATCCACCATTGCCTCCGCGGCTTGTCCTCCCGCGGGCCTCCAGGTCTCGGCCGCATAGCGCAGCCGCTTCGCGTCCTTCCGTGCTTCGTGCAGGATCTCCGCGCGCGCTTCCCGATCGTGTTCCCGCCGGGCCTGGCGGACCCGTGAGCGCAGGCGCGCCCGGTCTTTGCGGATCATCCGGCCGGCGGTGGACCGGTCCTGGCCTGCTTCCGTCCAGCCCGGGTCCGCGGCCAGAGCCTGGAGCCCTTCCACCGCGCGGTGGTAGCGCTCCCCTGCCAGTTCTTTGCTGATGGTGCGCAGCGCTGCGTTGTAGTCAGCCAGCAGTACTTCATCGATCCGCGCCGAAACAGAACCCAGGACCAGCTCGGGTGGTTGGGAAGCCACCAGGTCCTGCAGCCTGTGACGCATAACCTGGGCATCGCGGGCGGCCCCCAGCACCTGTGCCAGCCACTTGAGTTCAGAGCGGAGGAACCGGGCAGGCTCAGGGGAAAGCAGCCTGCGGTAACTGGCCAGGGCTGAGCGCAGCCTGCGGGTGCTGACCCGCATTTTGTGGATTGCGTCAGCTTCCCCGGCCTGGACCCGCTCCTGTTCCCTGAGCAGTTCTTTCAGCTGTTCCTGCAGGTAGTCCAGCAGCAGCTTCCGGGCCGGAACCTCCCCGCCTGGACGGGTTCCCGGGCCGCCCTGCCGGGGAACGGCAGGTGCTGGATCGTCCCGCCGCTGCGCACCCGCGGCGGGAAGGTCTGGGGAAGCCATGGCTCAGTATAGGTCGGTGGGATACCGGGCTGGCAGTCCCCGCCGCTCCGGCCAGTTCCCAAGCAGCCTGCAGGTGCATCCCGCGGCCAACTCTGTACCCGGCGGAGCCGTCCCCGTAGCATCGGCAGTACCGATGCAGGCGCCGGTGCTCCTGCTGTCCAAGGCTTCCTGGAGGCAAGGTCCATGAACTCCATGCGCTACGTCAAACTCGGCCATTCCGGAGCAACCATCTCCGCCGTCGGCCTGGGGTGCCTCGGCTTTGGCGATCCGCACCGCGGTCCCCATGGCTGGACGCTCAGGGAGGAAGAGGCACGGCTGCTTATCCGCCGGGCTGTGGAACTTGGCATCAATTTCTTCGACACCGCCAATGTCTACTCGACCGGGGACAGCGAACGGATCCTGGGTCAGGCACTGGGTGAATATGCCCGCCGTGAGGAACTGGTGATTGCTTCGAAGGTGCACGGGGAGATGGGTCCCGGGCCCAACGGGTGGGGGCTGTCCCGCAAACACATCCTGTGGCAGGCGGAGGAAAGCCTGCGGCGGCTTGGCACCGACTACATCGACCTGTACCAGGTGCACCGCTGGGACGCGTCCACCCCTCTGGAGGAAACCCTCGCAGCCCTCGACCAGCTGGTCCGGGACGGAAAGGTCCGTTACCTTGGCGCTTCCAGCATGTACTCCTGGCAGTTCGCCCGCGCCCTCTGCCTCCAGCGCGAACACGGCTGGGCGCCGTTTATCACCATGCAGGACCATTACAACCTGATTTACCGCGAGGAGGAGCGGGAGATGTATCCGCTGTGCCTGGACCAGGGCATCGGCGTCCTCGCGTACTCACCGCTGGCCCGGGGACGGCTGGCACGGGGCTGGGATGAGGTGAGCCGCCGGCGGGTGCAGGACACGCTGGGCGATGCCCTGTACGGGATGCAGGAGGCGGCCGACCGCCAAGTGTCCGAAGCCATCGGCCAGGTTGCCGAGGGTCACGGTGTGTCGCGGGCGCGGGTGGGCCTCGCCTGGGTGCTGGCGCATCCGGTGGTTTCGGCGCCGCTCATCGGAGCCACCAGCGTGAGTCAGCTGGAGGACGACGTCGGCGCCCTTGACCTGGAGCTCACCGCGGAGAATCTGGAGCTGCTGGAGGAGCACTACGTGCCGCACGGCGTCGTCGGCTTCTAGCCCGGTGCCGGATCTCAGGAGAGCTAGCCCTTGACTGCGCCCGCGACCAGGCCGGAGGCAATGTAGCGCTGCAGGAAGAGGAACAGCGCCATCACCGGCAGCGCCGCCAGCACAGCGCCGGCTGAGAAGACGCCCCAGGTCCGGGACTGGTTGTCCCCCACGAAGGAATAGAGCCCTACGGCGAGGGTCTGGGAGTCCGGATCGTTCAGCACGATCGAGGCGATCATAAACTCCCCCGTGGTGGTGATGAAGGTCAGCAGGCCGACGATGGCCAGGATCGGGGTGACCAGGCGCAGGATGATCGTGAAGAAGATCTGGAAGTGCCCGGCACCGTCGATGCGGGCGGCTTCGTCCAGGGTTTTCGGCACGGTGTTGAAGAAGCCGTACATCAGGTAGGTGTTCACGCCGAGTGCGCCGCCGAGGTACACCATGATCAGGCCCAGCTGGCTGCCCAGTCCCAGCCAGGGCACGACGTCGGAAATCTCGGAGAGCAGCAGGAAGATGGCCACGACGCCCAGCATCTGCGGGAACATCTGCAGCAGGAGCAGACTCAGCAGTCCAACGCGGCGGCCGGTGAAACGCATCCGGGAGAAGCTGTACGCGGCCAGGGCGCCGAGGAACACCGTCGCCGCGCTGGTGACCAGGCCGATGACCACTGTGTTGAGGAACCAGCGGCCGAAGGGCTTCTGTGGATCGGTGAAGAGTGCCTGGAAGTTCTCGAAGCCAATATCGCGGAACAATCCGCTGGAGGCGACCAGGGTGCCGGTCGGACTCAGTGCGGCCGACAAGACATAAGCCAACGGGAGCAGCGCGAATGCCGTCATGACCAGGCCCACCAGATGCCGCCAGCCGGTGTCCCGGAACCAGGCACCGAAACGGCGCCGCGAGGGGCGGACGGCCGGTCCGGGACCTGGCTCGGGTGAAGTGGAACGGGGCGGAACTGCGGTGGAGGTACTCATGAATTCACTTCTTCCAGCGACTTGGTCTGCCTGAAGCTGACGGCGGAAATGACTGCCACGATGATGAAGATCAGGATGGCCAGGGCGCTGGCGAGGCCATAGTCACGGCCGGTTCCCTGCCCGAAGGCCACCTTGTAGACCACTGTGATCAGCAGGTCGGTGGCCCCGATGTCCTGGCTGGTGCCGGGGAAGCGCGGACCGCCGCCGGTGAGCATGAAGATCACATTGAAGTTGTTGAAATTGAACGCGAACGTGGAAATCAGCAGGGGTGCCGTGGAGACCAGCAGCAGCGGAAGCTTGATCGAGCGGAAGATCCGCCACGCCGTGGCTCCGTCCATCCTGGCGGCCTCGTTGACCTCCTCCGGCAGCGACTGCAGCGCCCCGGTGCAGACCAGGAACATGTACGGGAACCCGAGCCACGTATTGACCAGCAGCACGCTCACCTTGGCCAGCCACGGGTCGTTCAGCCAGGGAATGGACGCACCGCCCAGCAGGGAGTTATTGATGAACCCGAACTCCTGGTTCAGCATGCCGGACCAGACCAGGCCTGCCAGGAAGGCCGGGAAGGCATAGGGCATGATCATGAGGATCCGGTAGGTCCGCTTGCCCTTGAGGGTCGGGTGGTTGAACGTAATGGCCAGGAACAGGCCCAGTCCGAAGCAGAGCGCCACCGAGGCGACGGCGAAGGTGAAGGTCCAGCCGATCACGCTGAGCAGCGGTCCGCGCAGTTCAGGGTCGGTGACGGCGCGCTGGAAGTTCTCGAAGCCGACGTCGATCTTCCAGCCCGTGGCCAGGGCTTCTCCGCTGTCGGAGACGAAGGTGCCCTCCCCGCTGTCACGGTAGACCGCACCTGTCTCGGTGTTGGTAAAGGTATCCGCGGCTTCGTCATAGACCAGCACCGGTTTGTAGACGTACGCGTTGGACCCGTCGGCGGTCTTGAGCGTGCCGTCGTCGAGGTCCTCGGAGAAGGGAACAGTGAGCTCCAGGATCTCCGACTGGCGGTTGAGGAGGTCATTGAAGGCGAGAGTTTCGTAGCCCTCGACGCCGGCCGCCTTGCCGGTGCTGCCCAGCTGCGCGTCCTGGACTTCTTCGAGGGGCTGTTCGGCGCCGCCGAGCTGGACCCGCCCGTCCGGGTCGGTCACCAGCAGGAAGAGCTCGTTCCCCTTCTCCAGCACGGACACCTGGTAGGCCGCCGAATCCGGCACCCGCTGCTGGGCTGTCAGCGAGATGGCGGCGACGGCGTCGTCCTTGGTGCTGTTGTGGCCGTCCCCGTAGTTGGTGAAGGCGACGTATCCGCTGTACACCACCACGAAGACCTGGAAGATCAGCAGGAACAGCACCCCGGGAGCCAGGTACTTGGCCGGAAGGCCGCCGCGGCGCAGGTAGATCCAGTTGATTGCCAGCGTCACGGCTGCGGCGACAGCCAGGACAATCCATTCCTCCGCCAGGAACAGGACAATCAGGACGTAGACCGCAAACGCGTCCACGAGCCCGAGCAGCAGGATCTTGGCCAGCGTGCCGGCCAGCGAGTCCGGGCCGCGCTTCGGCTTGCGGACGGGTGCGGGTTCGGTGGGGCGGACAGCGGTGTCCAGGGATACGACCATGGGGTTCTCCTCCAGCAGGGTCCGGGCGGGATGACCCGCCCGGTCCCTGCTGATGCCTGCGGCGTGTTGTGCGCCGCTACTTGCTGATCTTGGACTGGATGTTGGAGACCATGGCGGCCCACGCTGCAGCGGGATCGCCCTCGCCCTTGATCAGGGCAAGTTCCGTACCGCCCCAGTCAGCCCAGACAGCTTCCATTTCCGGAATGGCGGGCATCGGCACGCCTTCGGCGCCAATCGCGCCGAAGGCGGCCACGATCGGATCCGAGGCTGCCTTGTCGAACGAGGCGGTCAGCGCCGGCGGACGTCCGCCGGCTTCGAACATCGCGTCCTGCACGGCCTCGGTGGTGAGGTAGTTCAGTGCGAACTCGTTCGCGGCCAGGGCATTCTGGCTCTTGGAGCTGATGAAGAAGCCGTTGACGCCGACGAATGGCTGAGCAGGCAGGTCTCCGGCAGTGGGCAGCGGATCCACCGCGAGGTTAATGCCCGCGGCTTCGGCGTCCGGGACGTTCCACGGCCCGGTGAGGAAGTACGGCGAGGCGCCGGCGTTGAACTTCTCCTTGGCGATGTCCGGGGTGATGTTGGAGTTCAGGATGCCTTCTCCTGCTTCGCCCCAGGCAAGCAGCTTTGCTGCGAACTCGGCACCGCCGGGGTTGCCCAGCTCCAGCTTGGATGCGTCGTAGCTGCCGGTCTCATCGGTGCCGAAGACCGGGGCTCCCATCGATGTCTGCAGCGGGTAGAGATGGTATGGATCGCCCTGCTTGGGATCGAGCCCCACAAGGAAGGGGAATTCGGCGCCCGCCGCCACGGCTGCCTTGCCGTTGGCGATGACCTCGTCCATGGTCGCGGCCGGAACAGGTGCCAGGTCGGTGTTGCGCAGCAGGCCTATGTTCTCGATGGAGTACGGCACGCCGTAGGTATTGCCCTCATAGGTCATGGCCTGCACGGCGGCCTCCTGGAACTGTCCGGCTTTATCGCCCAGTTCGACGGGTGCGACCACGCCGTTCTGGACGAACTTGCCCAGCCAGTCGTGCGGGCCGACGATCAGGTCCGGGCCCTTGCCACTGGGAACCTGGGTGATGAAGTCGTCGGATACCTGCTGGAAGTCCTTGGTGACCAGTTTGACTTCGATGCCGGTGTCTTCCTTGAACTTGGCAGCGACGTCGGTCAGTGCGGGTGAGCGTTCGGCATCTACCCACATGGTCAGGGTGGTGGCTCCGCTGGAGGCCTGGTCGCTGGGTTCCGCGGACTCACCGGCGTCGGAACCGCCGCAGGCGCTGAGGACCAGGGCTGCGGCGACCGACGCGGCACCGAGAGTAAAGGTACGCCGGCCAAACGCCGGCGTACCCGTTGTGCGCACCTTCATTGGTGTACCTCTTCTGTGGTTTAGGTCTGGGATGAAAGCCCTTGCGGGCCGGGGAAATGCTGTTTGCCTGCCCGGGGACCGGACGTCGGCATGGGAGAAAGTGTAAGCGCGTGCACACTGTGCGTCTAGTCACAGCCCAAATCGATGTTGATGAACCGCTTGCCAGGCGACTCTCGAAGCAACTTTGCAGACAGGAACGGAAATGCCGAGTCCCGACACACCACAAAACTCTGCGCAAGCGTTTGCATTTTGGCTCGCGGTGTCCCTTAGGATGCAAGGCATGCTTAGCTCCGTCGCTGCCCCGTCCGCACTGCTGCCGGGAGCCTCCCCTGTTCCCGTCCATGAGGCTTCCGCTGAACGTGACCGCCAATGGTGGCGTTCCTCGGTGATATACCAGATCTACCCCCGTTCCTTCCGCGATCTGCACGGCGACGGCATCGGCGACCTGCCCGGCATCACCGCCGAAATCCCCGCCCTCGCCGAACTGGACATCGACGCGATCTGGCTTTCCCCCTTCTACAAATCCCCGCAGAAAGACGCCGGCTACGACGTTGCCGACTACTGCTCCGTAGACCCCATCTTCGGCACCCTCGAAGACTTCGACGCCCTGGTCGCCACCGCCAAGAAACACGGGATCCGCGTGATCGTTGACCTGGTCCCCAACCACTGCTCCGACCAGCACGCCCTCTTCCAGGCCGCCCTCGCCGCACCGGAGAACTCCCCCGCCCGGGACATGTTCATCTTCCGCGACGGCACCGGCGAAAACGGCGAAAACCCGCCGAACAACTGGCAGTCCCACTTCGGCGGCCCCGCCTGGACCCGCATCACCAACCCCGACGGCACCCCCGGCCAGTGGTACCTGCACCTCTTCGACTCCACCCAGCCCGACTTCAACTGGGACAACCCCGCCGTCCACCAGGAATTCGAACGGATCCTGCGCTTCTGGCTCGACCGCGGCGTCGGCGGCTTCCGCGTCGACGTCGCCCACGCCCTGATCAAGAAGTCCGGCCTCCCGGACTGGGGCGGCCGCGCCGACGGCGCCTCCATCGAAGGCTTCCCCGGCCACGAGGCACCCATGTTCGGCCAGGCCGGAATCCACGACATCTACCGGTCCTGGCGGAAAATCCTGGAGGACTACGACGGCGACCGCGTGCTCTGCGCCGAAGCGACCATCGACCCGCTGGACCGGCTCACCGACTGGGTCCGGTCCGACGAAATGCACCAGGCCTTCAATTTCGCCTACCTCCACCACCCCTGGGACGCCGGGGATCTGCGCAGCACCATCGAAGCCTCGCTGAAGGCATTCGATAAGGTCGGTGCCCCCACCACCTGGGTGCTCTCCAACCACGACGTCGTCCGCCACGTCTCCCGCTTCGGGCTTACCGGCGGTCATGCCCGCTCCGGCGACGGCCTCGGTCCGGAGGACAACCAGCCCGACCATGTGCTCGGCCAGGCCCGGGCCCGGGCAGCAAGCCTGCTGATGCTCGGCCTGCCCGGCGGCGTCTATCTCTATCAGGGCGAGGAACTCGGCCTGCCCGACCACACTGCACTGGACCATGGCCACCGGCAGGACCCGACGTTCCACCGGACCAACGGCGAGCGGTTGGGCCGGGACGGCTGCCGGGTGCCGCTGCCCTGGACGGCGGATGCGCCGTCGTTCGGGTTCAGCAGCACCGGAAAAGCCTGGCTCCCCCAGCCCGAAGAGTGGCGCGGACTCGCGCGCAACCTGCAGGCCCTGGAGCCGGCGTCGACCCTTAGCCTGTACCGGACGGCCCTGCGGCTGCGGCGGGAGCTCTCCCTCGGTCACGGCTCGCTCGCGTGGTGGCCGGAATACGACGCCGAAGGCGTTGTCGCCTTCCTGAACAACGGGGTGCTGGTGGTGATGAACATGGGTACCTCTTCCGTGGAACTCCCGGCCGGAGAACTGCTGGTGAGCAGCGCGCCGGAAGCAGGCAGGGATGGTTTCCTGGCTCCGGACACCGCCGTGTGGCTTCGGTTAGCCTGAACAGCGTGGAACGGAACGCCCGCGGGGCAGGTATCAAGGAAGTGGCTGCCCTGGCAGGGGTCTCGGCGGCGACTGTTTCGCGGGCGCTCAGCGGAAACGGGAGGGTTTCGGAGGCCACGCGCCGCAAGGTCCAGGAAGCGGCAGACGAGCTTGGATTTGTCATTTCCTATAACGCCTCGTCCCTCGCGTCAGGGCGCAGCCGGAACATCGGCATTGTCATCCCCACGGTCGGGCGCTGGTATTTCTCGCAGGTCCTTGAAGGAGCAGCATCAGCGCTGATCGAGGCCGGCTATGACCTCACGCTCTACAACACCAGTGACGGACCTGGTCACCGTGAGAGCGTCCTGAAGGAGATGCTGCGCCGCAAACGGCTCGATGCCGTCATTACGGTGGCCCTGCGCCTGACCGATGAGGAACTTGGGCAGCTGCGGGAGGTCGGCAAACCAATCGTGGCCATCGGCGGGCCGCTGCCAGAGACACCAACCATCCGTGTCGATGAATTCAGCATCTCGGCGCTGGCGACACGGCACCTCATTTCCCTCGGCCACACCCGGATCGCGCACATTGGCGGCGGTGAAGAACTCGAACGCGACTTCGGGCTGGGCAGCACCAGGCAGGACGGCTATCTGCAGGCCATGTCCGAAGCCGGGCTGGCAGTGGATCCGCGCTGGCTCAGCAGTTCCGAATTCAGCGTCGCCGGAGGATTCGCCGCAGCGAAGCGCCTGCTGGCCGATCCTGCCAGCCGGATCACCGGAATCTTCTGCGCCGCAGACGAGATTGCCGTTGGCTCCATCCTGGCCGCACGCGAGCTTGGCCTTCGGGTTCCCGAAGACGTCTCGGTGATCGGCATCGACGGACATGAACTCTCCGCGGTTTTTGGGCTGACCACCATCAGCCAGGATCCGGCCGGCCAGGGCGCCGCCGCCGTCGGTGCTGTCCTGTCCCTGCTGCAGAACCACCCGGTTCCGGAGGATCTGCTGCATGGGTTCTACCCCACGGAATTCGTGGTGCGCTCCAGCACCGCGGTGCCTTCAACCCTCCGGGCCTGAAAACCACCAATCGATGTGGAAACCCGGGCCCGGCAGGCGGTATGACCGCGTAGCCCGGCCGGAGTGTCTACCCCTCCCGGCACAGAAAGACTGGCTGCGGCCCCGCCAGGACGGCAGGGCCGCAGCTAATCGTTCACATCGCGGGTTCAGTCCGCTGCGGCGCGGCCGCTACAGTCCGGAGGGAAATCCTCTCCGCCGGGCGATGAGGAGCCCCGCCCCGGCGAGCAGGACGACCGCCGCCGCGCCAAGGGCCAGGGCTCCGAGGTTCAGCCCGCCGGAGCTGTCGGCCCGCTCCTCTTCAGCCTGCAAACTGCCGGAACCGGTTTCCGTGGTGGACGGGTCCCGCGGCGCTGCGGACGGCTTCCCTGCGGGGGCCTTCTCCTCGGGTTCCCCGGCAGATTCCTCCTCGGCACCGGTTTCTTCGCCGCTGTCCCCGCCCGCCGGTGCGAAGAGGTTGGGGAGGAGCGTACCGGCAGGCCACACAGGATAGCTGCGTTGACTCGGCACCGGCTGGGGTGCGGCGGCGCCGGGCAGGATCACTCCCGCTCCCGGTCCGGTGGGACCCGGAACCGCGGGAGCAGACGGGGCCGGCGTGGGCTCCGGGTCCCGGGTGGGACTCGGATCCGGGGCCGGGGTGGTGGGCTCCGGGTTGGGTTCCGGAGTGGGAGTGGGATCCGGTTCCTGGCCGGCATCTCCCGTTCCCGTCAGCACCCGGGGAACGGAGCGGACCATGTTGCCGCTGGGGTCGGCGGCCTCAACAAACCACAAACGGTCCGCCGCGGCAGGCTCAAACTTCACCGAGTGCTGCTTGCCGGATTCGAGCTGCACTGTTTCCAGCACGGACCCGGCACCCGTGAGCGCCCAGGTTCCGGTGGAAAGGGTGGTGCTGCGCAGCAGCGACACGGCGGCTACGAACTCGTCGTCCGAAGCGTCGTAGCGGGCGGCATCCCCCCGGAAGGCAGGCTCGTCATACTTCCAGGCTTCGAAGGAATCCAGCGTCGGCGAGTACGCGTTGACGGCCATCAGCCCGGCGTCGAGGTCGAACTGCAGCAGCCGCTGGAAACCGGTGTCCCGGTCCAGCAGATCACTGCGGGTGGCGGCCGGGTCCTCGAGCAGGGTGGAGCGGTACCCCTGGTAGTCGGCCAGCATCTCCACGACCGTGCGGCCGGTGGCACCAACGTTCGAGATCGCGTAGGTCTGGTTCGCGACGTCGGTGGCATCCACCTGCCCGCCCGTCACCGGATCGGCGTAGTTGGTCACGGTTCCGTGGAAGTGGCCGCCGAGCACCAGGAACACGTTGTCATTGGGCGCGACCACCGTATTCCAGAGTTCCTCTCCGGTAGCCGTGTACCGAAGATCGATGTTGTCGCGGACAGCGCTGGTGTGGATGTAGGAGTGCGTGGCCAGGATGACGTTGTGGTCCGGGTGGGCTGCTGCCTGCTGCGCGGCCCAGGCCATCTGCTCGTCCGAGGAACGGTAGGGCAGATTGATCACCAGGAAATCCACGCCGCCGGCGGAGAAGTAATCGGTGTGGGCGGAGTTGTCTCCCGCTGCCCAGGCCTCGCCGTACCAGTCCTTACCTTCATACATGCTGACCGGGAAGTACTCGTTGTACTTGTCGTTGTTGTGCCCCCACATATTGTCGTGGTTGCCCGGCAGCACACCGTTGGGCACATTGGCATCGTTGAGCAGTCCCATGATGTCCTGGGCGGACTGGAACTCGCGGTTGGCGCGTTCGGCGGAGTTATTGCCGTTGATCCAGTTTTCGATGATGTCCCCGGTGAGCGAGTTGTACTCGATCTTGCGGGCGTCAGCATTGGCCACCACCCAGCTGGTCATCCGGCGGAAAACATCGCGGAAGCCCTCGGAGTAGAACTGGGTGTCGGTCATGTGGTTCACGGCAAAGTCGTACTGGCTCGGGTCGGCGAAGGCCTGGTCGGTGACCCCGCCTTCCTCGAGGAGGCCGCCGGTGGTCCGCGGACCGTCGATCACCAGGACGTCCGCTGTTCCACCGGCCAGGGCCGCGGCCGGCAGCGGGGCGGTCAGGGTGATGTTCCCGTCGGCGCTCGGAACGGCCGCGTCCAGGGCCTCCCATGCTGTACCCGTCCAGGCGAGCAGCTGGATTTCGTTGCGCGGCTCCGTGGTGCCGCTCCACACGAACTCCGCAGCGGCGTCGTCCACTGGGATTTCGAAGCGCTGGAACGGGAAACCCGTTGCCGTGCCGGGGGTTTCCAGTCCACGGGCGTCGGGAAGGACCTGTTCGCCTTCGATCTGGAGGGAGAGCGGAACGGGAAGGCTGCTGATGCCCGCGCGGACCACCGCTTTATCAGTGCCGAGGACCGGAGCCACCCGGGTGCTGACCTCCAGCTGGCCTCCGTCAGCATCGGAGACGCTGATTTCCGCGGCCAGGCTGTTTCCCTCACCGCCCGAAACCGCGGGAGTGCCGGGGACGGAGTTCGCGGGCAGGGAAACAGGATCCAGTTCGCCCGGCAGCGGAAGTGCGGGGTCGACGTACACGGCGTCCTGCAGGACACCCGGCGTGCGGGAAGCCATGGCGTAGTCGTTTTCGTTGTCCCCGGTGTGCCGGGCGCGGGTAACGCTCCCGCCTTCCTCAAATTTGGTGTAGTTGCGCACTTCCTCGCCCTGGCGGCACGGGGTGTAGGCATTAACGCCCAGATCGTAGACGGCGACGGCGTCGACCCGGGCGCCGTCGGGGTCGGTGAGGTACATGCCGTAGCCATCGGCCTGGTTCAAGCCGGTGGCGTAGGTTGCCTGGGCCGCTGCGCGCAGCTCCGCCGGGGCGCTGGCGGGTGCCATCAGGTAGGTCTGGCCCGGGTGCAGCACCACGTCACCGAGGTCCGCCACCTGCGCCTCAGCCCCGAGGCCCGGCTGGCCGGTGCCGTAGCAGCGGTGGGCGGAGAAACCCGAGAGGTTGACCGGAGCCGAACCATAGTTGGCAATCTCAACGAATTCGTCGTTGCTGCCTTGCGGACCTGCGGCCGTCAGTTCGCTGAACGCCACATCGGTGTACTCCGAGACCGAGGCCGTCTCCAGCACGGCACCGGGGTCGTGCGTTCCCGGGGTCCGGGCGGTGGTGACGGCAAAGTCCACGGCGTTGTTCCCGGTGTCAGAGACCCGGTGGTACACCTCGTTGTCGAAGGCATTCAGTTTCTGCTCCACCGGCGCACCCGTGGTGCAGGAACTGTTGCGGTTGTCGTAGGCACCCACACCGTCGACGATCTCGTCGTCAGCGGTCAGCAGCATAGCGCCGAAGTCCCTCCAGTGCATGCCGGTGGCGTACGTAGCGTCCGCCTGGTCCCGGTATGCGCCGGCTGCATGCGCAAAGAGGAAGCTCGCCCCGGGCTGGACAACGGACCCGGAAGCAACCGCGCCTACCTGCAGGTACTGCGTGCCGTTCTCGCCGCAGCGGAAGAGCTGGTAGCCGGACATATCCACGGGGGCGTCGCCGAGGTTGGTAACTTCGACGTATTGGTCCGAGGTGGAGGCGGAGCCGCTGTTGGTCAGCTCCGTGACGCGCAGGCCGTTGCCGGCGCTTTTAACAGTGGAGGCCGTTGCGTTCGGAGCGTCCACGGTGCGGGTGGCGATCACCCAGTCCTGCTCCAGATCGCCGGTGTTTGAAACCCGCTGATGGGACTCGTCGAGGCGGTGCTGCAGGGAACGGTGCAGCCACTTTCCGTCCAGCTCACAGTCGGTGGCGACGTCGGGATGGTAGAAACCCACAGCGTCCACCCGCTGGCCGCCGGCGTCCTCCAGGAAGGCGCCGAATCCGAAGTCATGCAGGCTGGTGCCATAGAAGGCATCGGCGGTGTACCCGGAGGTATCCCTGGCCGCGGTGAACTGGTCTCCGGGCGAGAGGACGGTGCCGTCCGGAATCACTGCCTGCGGGCCGTAGCCGCCGCCGGTCTGCCCGCAGCGGAAGATCTTCCAACCCGAGATGTCCATCGGGCCGCTGCCGTAGTTGGTGATCTCAATGAAGTTCCTGGCCGCAGCCCGGTTGGACTGGGGGTTGGCACCCGCCCCGCCGTTGGCCACCTCGCTAATCAGCACGTCCGAACCTGGCTGGACGTCGAAGCGCAGGGGCAGCGCCGCTTGGGCAGGCATCACGGCTCCGAGCCCGAGCACTGACGCCAGGAGCGCGGCACCCGCAGCGCGTGCGGCTAATCGCTGGGAGCGGTGGCGGGATGACCCTGCATCCCGGGTGCTCGCTTGTCTTTGGGGTAACACGTTGTGTGGCCTTTCACTGGAGCCCGGCGCGGCGCCTCGGCGTGCCCGGCTGGGGAGGTAGACAGGCCGAGTGTCCCCATCCCAAATGGACGCCGGGTGAACGGAGCGAAAAGTGTTACGCGCGTCTGCCCGGCTGGATAGGATGGCGGTGCCGGGCTTCCGGCAACTCAGGGGGAATGAAGGATCATCAATGCTGGTGTTTCTATGGGTGGCAGAGATCGTTATGGCACTGCTCTACTTTGGCTTGGGCGCGATGCGCCTGGTTCAGCCGTATTCGAAACTGGTCCGGGTGCTTCGCTGGCCGGCCGATTTCCCGGCCTGGGCGGTCAAGCTCATTGGCGTCGCTGAAATCCTCGGAGCGATCGGCCTGCTGCTGCCGGCCGCCACGGACATCGCACCCATTCTCACCCCCATCGCTGCGTCCGCCCTGGCAGTCATGATGGCCGGCGCCGTCGTGGTCCACATCCGCCGGGGCGAGCGCCAGCGTGTGGCCCTGCCGGCGATCCTGCTGGTGGTAAACGTCTTCGTGGCGGTCGGCCGGTTCGGCCCCTATCCGGGATGAGTACCACCGGGGCTTCCGCCGGAACCGGCCCGGCAGAGACCGTGACCGGCCTCTACGGGCTGCTGCCCGCGGAATTCACGGCAGCCCGCAACAGCGCCTCGGCTGCGGCTGCCCGCGGCGGCGATAAGGAACTGGGTCAGCGGCTCAAGGCCCTGCCCAAACCATCAGCGGCGGCCTGGCTGACGAACCTGCTGGTCCGCGAGCGCAGCCGTGCCATCACGGAGGTCCTGGGCCTCGGTGCTTCGCTTCGGGAGGCCCAGCAGGATCTGGACCGCGAGGAACTGCGAAGGCTCAATGCCGAACGGCACCGCATGCTGCGTGCCCTGGCCCGTGAGGCGCGGGAACTTGCCGACACAGCCGGCCATCCGGTCAGCACGGCCGTGGCGGCCGAGGTGGAACAGACCCTGTGGGCTGCGATGACGGACGCGGACGCCGCCGCCGCGCTGGCATCGGGGCGCCTGGTCCGCAGTCTGGAAGCCAACGGGTGGGAACCGGTGGACCTCGACGGTGCGGTGGCGGACCCGGATTCGGCCTTCCCGCTGGTCGCCGCCGGCAGCAGCGAAAAACGGGAGCCACGCCGGCAGGCGGCCCCCGCGAAAACCAAGGACAGCGAATCAATCCGGCAGCAGCAGGCCGATCAGGCCAAGGCTCTGGGGGCCGCCGAAAAGGAGCTGGCTGCGGCGCGGGACTCAGCCGGGCAGGCAGAGGCCCGGCTCACATCCATCCTGGCGGACCTGGAAGAACAAACTGCAGCCCGTGACCGGCTGACCGATGAGATAGACGAACTCAAAGAGCGGATCCGTGAACTCGAACGCGGTGTCAGCGCGGTGGACCGGCGCCGCGGCACCTTGGAACGATCCCGCGATACAGCCCGCCGCGAGGCCCGGGCGGCCCGCCGCGCAGTGGAGAAAGCCGAAACCAAACTGGACTCCCTGCGCTGAGCGCCGGGATTACCCCAGGACCCAGAGCAGGCCAAAGCGGCTGCGGATCCGGGCAAGGTCAGCCTCGTGCGCGTTGCCGGGGAACACGCCGTCGTAGTCGTTGAAGCCAATCACGTCCAGGCGGCAGCCCGCGTCGTACAGGACATCCACCAGGTTGCCCAACCGCTGCCAGGCGTCGGGGCCGGCATCGGTGGTTTGGGGAACGGCTGAAACCACCCAGTGCGGGTGCTCAGCTGCGAGCGCAAGATAGTCGGAAGCCGCAGAACGGGCCCCGCACAGCTCGGCGAAACGGAACCAGATCTGGCCGTGTCCAGCACGGTCCGCGGTGAGGGGCACGGTGCCTGGTTTCAGGGCCCTGGCCTCCCCCGCCGCGGGAGGGCGCAGGCCCGCAGCGGCCAGCAGGTCCGTCCCGGCGTGGCGCAGGTGGTGTCCGGAAGCGAACCCGGACCGGCGGCGTCGGCCGTCTGAAAGCGAGCGGTAGTCCACCCCGCCGTCCAGCGCTGCTACGTGCAGGTTCTTAGTGATGAGTTCGATGCCTGGTTCAAAGAGGTGGTGGAACATCGGGTCAGGGAGCAGCTCCCGCGGCGCATAGTTGGACGTCGCCACCAACACGATCCCGCGGTCAAGGACCTGCTCCAGCAGACGGGTGACAAACGCAGCGTCGGCGGGCCCGTTGACATGGAACTCGTCGAAACAGAGCAGCCGGGCGTCGCCCAGAAGCGCGTCCAGTCCGTCCGCAAAGGCTGAACCCTGCCGGTACCCCGGGCGCCCGTAGCCGGCGAAGGTCCGGGCGTGGAGTTCACGGAAGAAATCATGGAAATGCAGGCGGCGTTTGCGGGCCACCGGCACGGAGGCATAAAACGCGTCGAGGAGCCAGGTTTTGCCCCGTCCCGGCGGCCCCCACAGATACACGGAACTGCCCGGAGCAGGCTCTGCGGAACCGCCCGCGGCGGCCCGCCCCGCACGGGCGAGGGCGGGCAGCACAGCCCGCTGCCCGGCGTCGAGCTCCATTCCCGCTTCCTCCGCCTGCCGGATCAGCGCCTCGATCAGATGGTCCAGCTGCGCAGAGGTCATATACCGGTTATACCGACCCTCCGGAGCGGCTCCAAATGCAGTCCTGTGGCAGGATTTTGTTGGATATCCATACGAGGGTGGGGGCGAAAGTGCGGGAGTTGCTGGCAGTCCTGGATTTTTGGACCGTTGCCCAGGCAACAGCCCTGGTGTCCGCTCTCTTTGGGGTGTTCATAGTTGCCAGGGCATGCTGGGACAACACCGGACTGCCTGCGCTGCAGGACCGTTATCTTGAACTGGTCTCGGCACGCGCCGCGGAACTGCGCACCGGGGTTCCTGCCGGCCGGCAGAATACCGCCGCCTATGCGCGGCAAGCGGTCCGCTCGGTTGCCGATCCGCGGCTGATGCTGCGCGGGACGGACGGCGGCTGGCTCCGCCGGGTTGAGCGGGCACGGCTGTCACGGCCCGACACCGTGCAGCGCCGCCGGGCGGCCGACTCCCTGGCGGCACTGCTCAAACGTCCTGAGCTGGTGCCTGGGCAGGAGGAACTGCTCAGCCGCGCCCTGACAGAGCTGGAACCCGCAGTCCGGAGTGCGGAAACCCTCGCTGAACTGGCTGCTGTGCGGCCGCTGCACACCAATGCCGCCGGCGCACTGCTGCGCGGCCCCGCTGCCCGCCGGTTCCTGAGCGTCTTCCTGCCAGCCATGGGCCGCTACCTGGACTTCGTGGGCCGGGGCAGTGCCCTGGGCCTGGCTGTGGGTGTGCTGCTCTCCGGCGGGCTTACGGCGGAGAGCCAGCTGGTGGGAATGCTGACCACTGTCTGCGGTGTGGGCGGCGCCATCACCTTTACCATTACGGTTATCCGCTGCGACGCACGCTCCTGGCCGGCACCCAGCGGGCGGCTGCCTTCCGTGCTGCGGCGCGGCTACCCGGAAGCGTCCTTCCTGCTGCGCCTGGCCCTCACCGTCACGGTGGTGCTGGCTACGGTGACGCTCCTGCGCCAGTAATTAACCGGGTGCCGGGGTGAATTAGGGCCTGAAAATTCGTGCTAATTATTCGCCGTCAACGGTGGTACGTTCGGAATTCAGGCAAGAAGTACTCCGGCAACTGCACGGGAGGAACCATGACTAAGCACGTAGCACCCGTCTCCGACTGTTCCGTCCACAACTGCGATTTCAACCACGACGGCTGCACAGCCTACGCGATTACCGTCGGCGGCACCCCGGAACACGCCAGCTGCTCGACGTTCATCGATACCTCTGCAACCGGCGGGCTTCCCAAGGTCCTTGCGACCGTTGGTGCCTGCCAGCGGGGCGAATGCCGTTTCAACGATCACTTGATGTGCGATGCGCATGATGTGCGTGTCGGTCCCGGCGCCGAACTCGCCGACTGCCTCACGTACCAGCCGCGTTGAGACCACTTTGAGGACACATTGAAACGCCGTTTCCGGAGCTGCCGGTGACCGCTGTCCTGCTGGGCTGGGACCCGGTGTGGCCGGAGGCCTGGCAACCGGACTTTTCCGAGGCGGCAGCGGGCGCTGAGGACGCCGGGTTCTTCCGGGTCGTGTGGGAAATCTCCGGGAACCCCGGCCTGGAACCCGGCTCCGATACCTGGTTCGTGCTTCCCGGCGAGTTTGCGGCCGTAGCCGGTCACGGCGTCGTCGTCTCCTTTCCCTACCAAATCGCTGACCCGGGCGAAGGCACATTCTTCACCTTCGCGGACGTGGATATTGACCTGCTCCTGCCGCTGGGAGAGCAGATTCCGTTGTCGGAGCTGTTGCCTGACCTGCCACCGGGGGCCTTGGACAGCGACGCCGGCATCACGGTGCTCGACCGCGGCGCCGGAGATGCGCTGCGCGCCGCATGGGCGCGGCTCACGGCACGCGTTCCAAGCCAGCCCACGTCACCCATCCCGGGAACGCTGCCGCAGCAGGCCCTGCGCTGGTCCTTGGCGAGCCGCTATGAGAACGACCCCGACGCTGTCCGGATCTGCCTGGTCCACCACGGTCCGGTGTGTTCGGCCTGCGGCTTCGATTTTGCCGCCGCCTTCGGCCCTGAAGGTACGGATCTGATGCAGGCCCATCACATTGTGCCGCCGCGCCTGGTGCACGAAGACTACGAGCTGGACCCGGCGACGGACCTGGTTCCGCTGTGCCCCAACTGCCATGCCATGGCGCATGCCTGCTCCCCTGATCCCTACACCCCCGCCGAGCTCCGGCGCCTGCTCGAGGAGCAGCGCGGCACCCTCCCATCCGCAGCCGTGGACGGGATGCTCCTCTCCCCGGAGGCAATGCAGGCGCAGAAAGACGCGGCCCGGCTGCTCGGGACCCGCAGCCGGCGCCCGGACTAAACTCGGGACCATCATGAGCATTCCAACCAGCACCCCCAAGAGCGTGCGGATCGACGCCTGGCTGTGGGCCATCCGTGCCTATAAAACCCGTTCCGCTGCCACCGCCGCGTGCCGTGCGGGCCATGTCAAGCTCAACGGCAACGCAGCAAAGGCCGCGCAGCCGGTCCAGCCCGGGGACAGCATCCGTGTCCGGCAGCCCGGGTTCGAACGGATCCTCGAGGTCCGGGCCCTCATCTCCAAGCGCGTTGGCGCCGAAGCCGCTTCACACTGCTTCACCGACCACACCCCGGAACGTCCCCCGGCACCGGCTCTTGGCCTGCCGCAGCGGGACCGCGGCACCGGGCGCCCCACCAAAAAGGACCGCAGGGAGATGGAACGCCTCCGCGGTGAGCGCTAGTCTCTGACGCAGGATCCGTCCCGGAGGAAGGACCAGCAGATGTCCAGCAGCCGCAGTGTCACCGGGCTGCTCGAGCGCCTGGGCGCCATGGGCCAGGAAAAACGGGCCGCGTCCCTGCTTCTTGCCTTTACCCTGCTGGCGCTGCTTTGGGCTAATTCCCCCTGGGCTTTCACCTACTCAGAATTCTGGGAAACGACCGTTGAGTTGCGGGCGGGCAGCTGGGACCTGGAACTGACGCTCCAGGAAGTCGTGAACGATCTGCTCATGGCCGTTTTCTTCTTCACCGTCGGGTTGGAAGTGCGCCGCGAATTCGCGCTCGGAGAACTGACCAACCGTTCCCGCGCCGTCGTGCCGGTGGCTGGCGCAGCCGCCGGTATTGCCGTTCCCGCTCTGATCTTCCTCTTCATAGCCGGAGGTACGGAGTACGCCCACGCCTGGGGCGTGGTGATCTCCACGGACACAGCCTTCCTGCTTGGAGCGCTGGCCATTGTAGGACCGAGATTCCCCGGCAGGCTGCGGATCTTCCTGCTCACCCTGGCAGTCGTGGACGACGTCGCGGCGCTGAGCATTATTGCCCTGGTCTACACGGACCATCTGGAGCTGCTGCCGCTCGTTGCCGGTTTCGCCGGGCTGGCCGCCGTCGCCGCCTCCCGGTACCTGCCCCGCGGCCGGGGCGCGGCCTACGCCGTCCTGGCAGCGGCGACGTGGCTGGCGTTCTACTACGCCGGTGTCCACCCCACCCTGGCGGGTGTCGCCGTCGCCCTGTTTGTTCCGGTTTTCGCTCCCCGCCGGCACGAGGTGGAACGCGCCTTGGAACTCGCGCAGACGTTCCGGCAGTCGCCCAACTCGGAGTACGCACGTGCGGCAGCCGGGAGCCTGCGGGAGTCCATTTCCATCAATGAGCGGCTGCAAAGCGCCCTGGCTCCCTGGGTTTCCTACCTGATCCTGCCGCTTTTCGCGCTGGCAAACGCGGGCGTGGAGCTCGACGGCGGCACGCTCGCCGCAGCTGCCAGGTCCCCGCTCACCTGGGGCGTGGCCATAGGCCTGGCGCTGGGTAAATTCACCGGCATCTTCGGTATCTCCGCCCTGCTCCGGCGGCTGGGAGCGGGCGAATTCGGGCCGGGCCTGACACTGGGCCGGATCGCCGGCGGAGCGGCGCTGTCCGGCATCGGGTTCACCATTTCGCTCTTTATTATCAGTTTGGCCATCGATGACCCCGCAGCTCAGAACGAGGCGCGGGTCGGGGTGCTGTCCGGGTCACTGCTGGCCTTCGGGCTGGGCACCGTGGTGTTTAAGGTGCTCGAGGCACGGGCACCGATAGAGCCGGTCGGCAAGCATCTGGCGAGGCCGGTGGACCCTGGCCGGGATCATGTGTTCGGCAACCCGGACGCGCCGCTGACCCTGGTGGAGTACGGAGACTTCGAGTGCCCGTTCTGCAGCAGGGCCACCGGCGTCGTCGACGAGGTGCGCGAGCACTTCGGCGGGGAGCTCCGCTGGGTGTGGCGGCACCTGCCGCTCACCCGGGTCCACCCCCATGCGGTGCTGGCCGCGGAGGCGGCGGAAGCTGCCTCCCTGCAGGGGCGCTTCGGGGCTTATGCCTCCGCGCTTTTCGAGGACCAGGATCATTTGAATCCGGAGGACCTGCTGGGCTTGGCAGAGCGCCTTGGACTGGACCTTGACCGCTTCGAATCGGATCTGCGTTCCGCCGGCGTTGTGAACCGGGTGCGGGATGATGCCCTGGACGCCGAAGCCATGGACCTGCATTCAACGCCCACGTTCTTCGTGAACGGTGTCCGGCACCGGGGCCCGTACGACGCCGCCGAGCTGATCCGTTCGCTTGAAACTACCCGCGCAGGCCGTGCCTGAATCTTCCAGGCCAAAGGCCGGAAGATTCAGGGGTTCTTTGAGTCGCTCTCGCAGGACCTGCACAGCCGGCGGCTGCCGGCGTCCCCGGCGGCACAGATTTGCAGGGCTGGGCGGTTGAATTCCCAGGTCCGCTGCACTACCTGGCACCAGCCGGGGTGGTAGGCAGTGCCCTTCCGGGTGACATACACCTGGCCTGGTTCGAGCGGCCGCAGCACCGGAGCTTCCTGCGCCCCGCAGGCGGATAGCCGCCGGGCTGCGGAGGTGACCATCCCGGGCTGCGGGGTGAAGGTATTCGCTGCCCAGGTCTTCCGTGAAAGTGTGTTGTAAGTCCCCATGCACCAGACCATAGGTAGATGCACCTGAAGGTCGGCTGTGGAAATCCACAAGCTTGGCACAAATCGCAGCGTGTCCTTTCCGGGATCCACTGCAACTCCGGGACCACACCGTATGCTGCCCGCCGGTTGCCCGCATTCCCTGCCGTGATCCAGCTTGGGCGGCTATCCTGTGGGGATGCTGAAGAGAATAGTCCGGAAAGTGGCTGCGGCTGCGCTGGTTCTTTTCGCCTTCACGGCAGGGATGCTGGTCCTGGCGGTCTATGCGCTGATCAGCTTCGCCGCCTGGACCATCTGGGGCGTCGCTCCGCCGGCGTACACCTTCGCCCTCGCGTTTGCCGTGCCGCCGTTGGCGATCGGGGCTCTCACAGGTCTGGTTATCGGAGCGCAAAGAACTTCCAGGGCTCTCCGGGGCAGGCGCACCGCCCGGGCCGAGGCCCAGGCAAGAGCCGGTTCCTGGGAGGCCGCGTGCCGCCGGCGGGATTCCTCACTTGTTGCCTGGTCCCGGTATGAAACCGATGTTGCCCTGCTGATCGACTATCCGGTGATGACCGACTACTCCGATCCGGTGATCAGGGAGGTCCTCGTGGCCATGCAGGGCATTCGTGAAGCAGAACGAGGTTCCGATCCGGCCCGCCTGCATCTAGCCGTGGACCGCTTCGAGGTGGCCCTGCGGACGGCGGAAAACTACGCCCGCCGCTGCGGCCAGTCAAAGCTGACGGACCAGGAGCGGAGCAAGCTCGCGACCGCCCGGACAGCCCTGAACCTCATCCTCGACGGTGCGGCTTCGCCGTCGGAGGTCGACGGCGCCTACCGCAGCCTGCGCGGGTCGCTGCGCGGCATCATCGACCTGCCTGCTCCTGCCGAAGCGGGACTTGAAGCCCATGCCCGCCATGCCCGAATGCTCGGAACAGCTCCCGTTCGCGCCTGATCCGGCAGCACGGGGGAACGTTCCGAATAGGGCTTCCCCCTCCCGGTTCCCGCCCCGGGGCTGCCCTCGGCGCGGCCAGGCGCGTACGGTTGCCCCCATGACGGCACAGGGACCAAAACAGCCCCGTCCCCGCGGGCAGCAGCGTCCGGCCGATGACCGGTGGCGGTCCATCGGCAGGGAATTTGGCCTGTACACGGTCAGTGAGCTCGCTGAACGGCTCCGGTTTGGCGCTCCGGATAACCTGCGGGCCAGGCACCTGACGGGCAAAGCAAAGGTCCTGGCCATCGCGGACAAGGGGACGTTCCTCTACCCGGGGTTCCAGTTCGACGAGGCGGGGGCCCGGATGGTCCCGGTGGTGAAGGACATCGTGCGGCAGGGCCGGCTGTCCGGCTGGACGGACGAGGAGCTGGTGCTGTGGTTCTGCCGCCCCAGCAAGGTGCTTCAGGGAAAGCGCCCGGTCGATGTCCTCGGCGACGAGGAAGCAATCCTCAGGGCCGCAGAAGAGGACTTCCCCGGCGGCGGTTCTTCCCGGAACAGTTAGCGGACCGGCGCTGCGACAAACGCCGTAGCAGTGCCCGGATCAATTTCGGTCAGACCGGCGTCGACAATCAGCGGCCCCGCACCCCGGTGTCCGTGCAGGGCGGAAAAGCCGCGCTGCGGAACTTCCTGCACGGCCGCCCCGGGCTGGGCTGCCCAGGCCTGCTGCTGACCGGCGTCCAGCTCCAGGAACCATGCCAGCAGGGCGTGCGCAGCCTGCGCAGCCGCCTTGCCTGTGGACATGGACAGATCCCGGTTCAGGATGATCAGGGGCGACCCTGCAGCGGCAGGTGCTGGTTCCGTGACCGGCAGCTGCGTTCCTGACACCTGCAGCGCCCGCAGTGCCCGTGGCATATCCTCATACCGCTGCGGCTCGAACGCGGCTGCTTCCGCCGCCCCGATCTGCACGATGCCGGAGGGAGCCTGGGCGCAGAGCTTTGCGAAGGGCTTGGGGCCCGCACGCCGCACGGTCTTTGTAAAGCGGCCGGTCACCCAGTCTTCCCAGGCCGCGTCACCGGTCCGGTTCGCATACGCCAGCACACCGGCGACGGCGGCTGCGGCTATCGCATCGCAGTGCGCGGCCGGCTCTTCCTTATCAACGCGCAGGAGTATCGGCTGGACAGTATCGCTGGGGTGCACCCCTCCAGCTTGCCATGGCCGGGGCGGCAGCCGGAGCAGGCGGTCTGCTGTACCCCCGCAGCGCTGCGCCGGGGTACCGTCCGTGCCCGGATGCCAGGGTGAAGATAGAGTTCTTGCGTGACCATCGAACAAGCCCTGCTGGGTTTTACCGCTGTTGCCATCCTGCTGACGATCATGCCGGGGCTGGACTCAGCCATGGTGCTCCGCTCCGCGATCAGCCAGGGCCCGCGGCATGCCGTGGCGACCGGCCTGGGCATCAACACCGGAGCCTTCCTATGGGGCGCCGCAGCCGCCGTGGGAATCTCGGCTCTCCTGACGGCGTCGGAAACCGCCTATACGGCGTTGAAGCTCGCCGGGGCCGCCTACATGCTGTGGCTCGGCGGCTCGCTGCTGTGGAAGTCGTTCCGGCGGCGCCAGGCCGCAGTGGAAGTCGACGGAGCCCTTCCCGCCAGCGGTGAACGGCTGGTCACATCGTGGGCCAAAGGACTGGGAACCAATCTGCTCAATCCCAAGGTTGGAGTCTTCTACATCGCCATGATTCCGCAGTTCATTCCCGAGGGCGCCTCCCCCCTCCTGATGGGTCTGGCCCTGGCTGGCATCCATAACCTGCTCAGCGTGGCTTGGTTCGGGTTCATCATTGGGGCGGCCCACCTGGCCCGGAAAACTCTCCAGGCTCCCCGGTCGGTCAGACTCACCGACCGGCTGACCGGCGTCGCACTGCTGGGCTTCGGCACCTCCCTCGCGGTGCGGCACTAGGCCCGCGCTCCGCTGGAAAGCCTCCGGCCGGTAACGTTTCAGCAGCCCGGCGTTACTGCCGTCTGACTTGGGCAGACACCATCAAACGCGGCTGTTAGGACTGAGGGAACGGAGATTCACTCCGCACCCCACTGCCTAGGAGATTCAGCTGTGCCCTCCAAACCCCTATCGTCCGTTCTTGCCCTGACCGTCCTGCTTGCGACCGGCTGCACCGCACCCACTGCTGCTGAAACTGCCGGTGCAACGAATGGCCATGCCGCCGGTGGCGACACCCCGGCGGAATCACGGCTGGACCTCATCGAGTCCCGGGGCGCCCTGAAGGTCTGCACCACGGGCGACTACCGGCCCTTCACCTACAAGGACCCGGAAACCGGAGAGTTCTCCGGAATCGACATCGCCATGGTCCAGGACCTGGCTTCCCGGCTGGAGGTGGAGGTCGACTACGTGCAGACCTCGTGGAAGAACCTGATGCCCGATTTCCTGGCCGGCTGTGACATCGGAGTAGGCGGGGTGTCCATTTCACTGGCCCGGGCCGAGCAGGCGTTCTACAGCGACCCGGTCCTGGACGACGGTAAAACCCCGATCACCCTGTGCGGCAAGGAAGAGCTTTACGACACCGTGGAGGAAATCAATGCACCGGGTGTCCGGTCGATCACCCCGATCGGCGGCACCAACGAGATCTTCGCGGACAAGCACTATCCCAACGGGGAGATCATCCGGTTCGAGGACAACAACACCATCTTCGATGAGATCGTCGCCGGCCGGGCGGACGTGATGACCACCGATGCCGCCGAGGTGAAGTGGGTGGCCAACGAATACCCGGAACTGTGCGCGGTGGATCCGGACAACCCGTTTAACTTCTCCCAGAAGGCCTACTTGCTTCCGCTCGGTGACACGGTGTTCCAGGAGTACGTGAACCAGTGGCTGAACCTGGCCGCCCATGACGGCACGTACGACGCCGCCAAGCAGCCTTGGTGGGGCTAGGCCCCGGAGCTAGTTCCCCGCGTCGCTGCCGGCGGTGAAGGGGTCAAAGCGCAGCCGGTCGAACATGGCCTGTTGATCCGGCTGCGCGGCTCCGCCCCCGGCCGTGCGACTGTGGATATAGCGGGAGAGTTTTTCCTGCAGCAGGAGCGCTTCCTCGTCGCTGAAGGTGCCATGGGCCAGGGCGCCGGCCCGCTCCTCCAGTTCCGGCAGGCGGGCAAGGCCGGCGGCGTCGGGCGCCATGGCGATGCTGAAAGCTGCATCCAGGACCGCACCGGCCCGCTGCGCGTCGGAGGAAGCAGGATCAGCTTCCACGGCCTGCAGTGTACGCTCCGCCAGTTCACGGGCCGGGTCATAGGCCTGCTGGTCAAGGAGGAAACTGAACAGCGCGGTGCTCGGTTCGAACTCACTGATTGGTGTGGAGAACCATTCCTGCAGGGCAGCGGGCCACTGCTCATCGCCGGCAGAAAACAGCAGGGCCGTGGCGTAACCGGCCAGCTCGCCGCGCAGCCGGCGTTCCTCCAGGTCCGTCCCGGGCGCGAACTCCCGCAGGCCGGCTTCGGCCACCTGAATCGCCTGCGCGGCCAGTACGGGATCCTGGAGGGAACCGAAACCACGCCATCCGCCCTGATCCTGGACGTACCCGTGAAGTTCCCGCATCAGGTGCGGTATCCAGCCGCTGGCGGGACCGAATTCCTCGAGAGCCAGGAAAAACGCCCCGGTCAGATAGTTCACGTCCCGCGGACGGCGGTGGTCCCATCCCGCGTCATAGACGTGGACGGCGACTTCGCGGTCGTGGTTAAGGGCCGGCACCGATTCCGTGAACGCCCAGGCCCGCTCGCACAGGGCCGCTCCCTGTTCCCGGTCACCGGCGGCCAGCAGCGTCTTGGCTGCCTGCAGCAGCGTCATGACATAAACCTTCGGATGCGGTATCCCGGCTGCTTCCATACCCCGGACTGCGGCGATTAGTTCCGCCGCGGCGTGCGGCGCTCCCCCAAAGTGCTGATTCCCCATGGGGTTTACTTTATCCGTTGCCGCAGCGGAGGGCGGCAGGGTTACGCCCGCCGCCCTCCGCCCGAACACGGTGCCGGCATCTCAGCTCCGGCTTAGGAGTCGAATCCCAGCCCCACGGCGTCGAGCGTCTTGAGGATGATGTTCCGCTTGCCGTTATTGTGGTCCGCCCGGTCCATCGACCACCTCGTGAGATTGATCCCCACCGAGGCCAGCGGTTCAGGCGGGAAGGGCAGCGGACGCTTCCGAACCATTTCGACCCGGGTGCGCTCGGTGTCCTGGCCGGACAGCAGGTCCAGGAGAACGTCTGCGGCAAAGGCGGTAGCCCCGACGCCCAGCCCGGTAAAACCCGCAGCATAGGCCACTTTTCCCTTGCGCGCCGTACCAAAGTAGGCACAGAACTGCGTGCTGGAATCGATGGGACCGGCCCACTTGTGACTGAATTTCAGTCCTTCAAGCTGCGGGAACGTGGTGAAGAAGTGGGACGCGAGCTTTTCCCAGGTTGCCGGCCGGTCCTCGTGCCGGGGATTCACGCGTCCGCCGGCAAAGTAAAGCGCGTCATACCCGCCGAACAGGATCCGGTTGTCCTTACTGAGCCGGTAGTAGTGGAACTGGTTCGCCAGGTCGGCGAGTCCCTGCCGGTTGCTCCAGCCAATCGCCTCGAGCTGCACGGGAGTGAGTGGCTCCGTCATGAGCGCGTAGTCGTACACGGTCACGGTCATCAGCTTGTTGCGCTTCAGCAGCGAGGGATAAGCGTTGGTTCCCAGCACCACCTGGCCGGCGCGCACTTCGCCGTGTTCAGTCACGACGGTGACGCCGCCGTCGTGCTCCTTCAGTTCCTTGACCAGGGTTTTTTCGTGGATCTGGACGCCGAGGCCGGCAACCGTCCTCGCGAGCTCCAGTCCCAGTTTGTAGGGATGGACCATCGCCGTTGAATCCTTGTGCCAGCGGCCGGCGAGGTAAGTGGGCGAGCTTACCTCTGCCCGGACGGCATCCTGGTCCAGGTAGACGCCCTCGTCGTCCTCCTGGAGCCAGGGAACCTGGTGCGGTTCAACGGCAACGCTGAGCGATCCGGTGCGTTCCCAGTCGCAGTCCATGCCGTACTTCTCCACGGCCTCCTGGATGCGGTCCAGGTTCTCCATGCCCAGGCGTTCCAGCGTGCCCAGTTCCTCCGGCCAGCGGTTCAGCCCGTTCTCATACCCGTGGGTCAGACTGGCTTCACAGAATCCGCCGTTGCGCCCGGAGGCCGCCCACGCCACCCGCTCGGCCTCGAGCAGGATCACGGAGCGTTCAGGGTTCCTTTCCTTGGCCCGCAGCGCCGTCCAGAGCCCGGTGTATCCGCCGCCCACGATCACCAGGTCTGCGCTGGCACTGCCCTCCAGCCGGGGATGGCTGGGCGCGCTCTCCTGCAGTCCGTCAATCCAGAACGGACGGTGCACGGCACCTTCCAGTGACTTGGCGACGACGGCGGGATGGGGGATGTTCCGTTCGAAAACGGTGGTGTTCACGGGTGATCTCCTGTTTCAGGGTGCGGCGGAACCGCGCCCGGATGGTGCGGCGGCAAGGGTTGCCGCCGCCTGTGGCTCAGTGCCTGGTCCTGCACGGATCAGGCCGTGGCCGGCTCTTCATCCCACAGCGGGCGGGGGCGGGAGCCGATGAGGTTCCGAGTGTATTCTTCGCCGGGATCCTCGAGAATACGTGCGGTTGCCCCTTGTTCAACGATCCGCCCCTGGTGCATCACCAGGACGTTGTCGCAGAGCCGGGAAACTACTGCCAGGTCGTGGGTAACGAACAAAATGGTCAGGCCGAACTGATCCCGGAGTTCCTCCACCAGATCGAGCACCTGGGCCTGGACCGAAACGTCCAGGGCACTGGTTGCCTCGTCCAGGACCAGCAGCCGGGGACGTGCGGCGAGCGCTTTGGCCAGGGCAACACGCTGGCGCTGGCCGCCGGAGAGCGCTCGGGGCAAGGCGTCACAGCGTTCCTCCGCGATTCCCACCCGCCCCAAAAGTGCCCGTGCACTGGCCAGGGCCTCATGGCGTCCTTGATGCTGGTGCAGGCGGAAGACATCCGCTACGGCCCTGCCTACCGGGATGCGCGGATCCAGGGAAAGGTATGGGTCCTGGAAGACAATCTGGACGTCCTTGGCGAGGACTTTCCGTTCTGCGGCCGCCAGCCGGCGCTGGGGCCTGCGGTTCCCGCCGAGCGTAAGTTCGCCCTCGGTGGCTGTTTCCAGCGCCACGACCAGCCGGGCGAGCGTGGATTTGCCGGAGCCCGACTCGCCCACGACGCCGAGGGAGCCTCCCTCGGGCAGGCTGAAACCGGCGTCGTCCAGGGCCGTGAGGATTTCGCCGCGTGCCAGTTCGTAGCGTTTGGAAAGACCCGACGCCGTCAGCAGCGGCGGCATGCCGTTCGCTACAGCCGGCGCCGGGACCTTGTCCAGGTCGATGACGGGTGTGGCGTTGACCAGCTGACGGGTGTAGTCCTGCTGCGGGGCCAGGAAGACTTCCTGGGTGGCGCCCTGCTCAACGACCCGCCCGTTCCGCAGCACGTAGACGCGTTCGCAGAGGCTGGCAGCAAGATTCAGGTCATGGGTGATGAACAGCATGCCCATGCCCCGGGCCTGCTGCTGCTCGCGCAGCAGGCCCACGATGCCGGCCTGGGTGGTCACGTCCAGCGCCGTGGTGGGTTCGTCGCAGAGCAGCAGTTTCGGCGAGTTCAGCAGTGCGGCAGCAATCATCACGCGCTGCAGCATCCCGCCGGAGAGCTGGTGCGGGTGCTGGCCGGTGAGTTCCTTGGCCCGGCGCAGCCCCACCTGTTCCAGGGCGGCGACCGATTTCTGCGCTGCTTCAGTGCGGGAGAGCCCCTGGAACCGCAGCGTCTCCCCCAGGAAGTCCCCCACGGTGCGGACCGGGTTGATCCCGGCCCTGGGGTCCTGGAAGATCATGGACGCGTCCTTGCGGCGCAGGTCCATCAGGCGCTGCCTGCCGGCCGTCAGGGTATCCAGCCCGCGGACGGAAACCCTGCCGGATACCTGGGCGCGGTCCGGAAGGAGTCCCAGCGCTGCCCTGATAGTCAGGGATTTTCCTGAACCGGACTCTCCCACCAGCGCGACGGCCTCGCCGTCGTCCACATGCAGCGAGACACGTTCCAGCAGCGGTGCCTTGTCCGGGAAGCCGAGGGTGAGGTCCTGGATCTCCAAAAGCCTGCTCATGCGAGTTTTCCTCCGATTCGATCTGAAAGTTCCTCGCCGATGATGTTTACGGCCACCACCACCAGGACGATCACCAGTGCTGGCCAGAAGGCGGGCAGCAGGTGCCCGCCAAGCAGTGCGCCGCGGGACTCCTCGATCATGGCGCCCCAGTCACTGGTGGGCGGCTGGATGCCGAGTCCAATGAAGGACAGTGCTGCGAGGTCAGCCAGCACGTAGCCGAAGTTGAGGGTGGATTGGGCGCCCACCGTGGGAATGAGGTTGGGCAGGACCCGGCCCAGGACCACCCACGGTGTCCGGAAGCCGAGCACCTGGTACGCCTGGACATAGGGCCGGCTGCGTTCGGCAGTCACGAGGGACTGGGTCAGACGTGCCACGTAGGGAATGTAGGCGATCGTCATCGCGATAATCGGGGCGGTGAGTCCCTTGCCGAACAGGGCGATAGCCAGCATGGCCAGCAGCAGCGCAGGAAAGGCAAAAAGCAGGTCGAAGACCCGGCTCAGCAGCTTGCCCAGCCATCCCCGGGACCAGCCGGCGGCCAGGCCCAGGAGCAGGCCCAGCACAGTGGACCCGATCATCACGAGGGTGGGCCCGAGCAGCGCGGTCCGGCCGCCGTGCATGAGCCGGCTCAGAAGGTCACGGCCCAGCGCGTCGGTGCCGAGCAGGTGCCCGGCTCCCGGACCGGCGAGCACGTTGTTCAGATCGACGTAGTCCGGGTCATAGGGCGCCAGGACGGGAGCAAATACCGCCAGCAGAACCACCAGGGCAGCGAAAACCGCAGCGGCCCAGCCGAGGGGTGAAAGGTAGCGCCCATAACGGCTAAGGCCGGCCTGTGGTAGGCGGAGCGTCAGGGTCATCGGGTCTCCGTTCCGGCCGCGATACGCGGATCGATGAGGGGCTGGATAAGGTCGACGAGCGTATTGACCAGGACAAAGGCGGCCACGACCACCATGACGATCGCTTGTACGACGGCGAAATCCAGCCGGTCGATCGAAGTCACCAGCAGCTGCCCGATTCCGGCCAGCCCGAAGGTCCGCTCGATGATGGCGCTGGAGACCAGCAGCCCGGCAACCAGCACACCGCTGACGGTGAGGATGGGCCCCAGAGCGTTGCGCAGGACATGCCGGAGCACTACCGCCCCGCGGTTAAGCCCGCGGCTGGTTGCCACCTCCACATGTTCGCGGACCAGCTGTTCGTTCATGGAGGAGCGGGTCACCCTCGCGACCATGGCGATGTAGGTGATGCCCAGGGCCAGTGCCGGCAGGGTCAGGTGCCAGATCCGGTCCCATCCGGCGTCGCCGCTGCCGAAGGACGGAAACCAGCCCAGGCCCACCGAGAACAGTGCCACCAGGGCGATGGCCGCCACGAAGGGGGGTACGGCGCCTGCAGCGGTCAGGGTGATGAGGATGAATCTGTCGCCGAACCCCTTGTTCAGGCTGGCCAGGATGCCGGCGAGCAGCCCCAGGATGGTGATGAAGACGGCGGCGAGGGCCACCAGCTGCAGCGTGGTGGGCAGCCGGCTCAGGAGCACTTCCGAGACGTCCTGGCGGTAGGTCAGGGACCGTCCCCAGTCGCCCTGGAAGATGCCGGAAATCCAGTTGAGGTACTGCTCCCAAGCGGGTTTATCCAGTCCGTACTGGCGGGTGATCTCCGCCAGCGCGTCGGGGTTCGGGCTGCGTCCGCGGAGCAGGAAGCGCGCCGGATCCCCAGGGACCAGGAAACGGGAGAAAAAGACGGCCAGGGAGGCAACGAACAGCGTTGCCGCGAGGACCGCGAGTTTCTGCAGGATAAAGACGGCGGGACCGCGGGCCCGGATTTTGGCCCTTTTTCCGGAGGCCGGTCCCGGCGCGCCCGCTGCGGTTGGTGCTTGTACTGCCGTGGTCATCTCAGCGACCCCCAATCTTGGCTGCCCATGGGAAATACATGTAGTTGATGGACGGGGCGGCGCCGGTGATGCGGTTGCTCAGCCACATAGTGGTGACGCTTTCGTAGAGCGGACCCCAGACAACTTCCTCGGCGGCCAGCTGGGCGGCCTGTGCGGTGAGCCCTGCCCGCTCGTCCGGGTCCTTGGCTTCGAAGGCGGCGTTGACAAGGTCGTCGAATTCGGGGTTGCTCCAGCCGCCGTAGTTGCTGAAGTCCCCGGTCCGGAGCACGCTGTACATTTCCAAAGGTTCATTCGCGGAGAGGTACCAGGAGGTCACCAGTAGATCCACGCCCTCCCGGGCCTCCGGATCGGAAAACAGGGTGGTGTATTTGTCGTTGGACATGGTCTGAATTTCCGGGTCCAGACCGATTTCCTTCGCCGCAGAGGCGATGGCCCGTGCCGTGATGTCGAACGCGGCGTTCAGGGAAGCGGTGGCGAAGACGAACTTACTGCCCTCGGCTCCGGCCTCCCGGATAAGCCGCTTGGCTTCTTCCAGGTCATAGGGCAGTGACGGCAGCGCTTCGAACGCCGCATCCACGGTCTCCGGTGACGCTTCGTTCCAGACGTTCCGGGTGGTGAGGGCATCTGTCCCGGTGGCGTAACCCTGTTCGGCGGCGTTGATCAGGGCATCCCGGTTCAACGCCATCATGAGCGCCTGCCGGACCCGGACGTCTTTGAAGGTGCCTTCGAGGTCAGTGAACACCATGCTTTGAACCGAGGTGTCCGTGCCGAAATACAGCGTGCCGGCATCTTCGTTGGCTTTGAGCAGGTCGATGGCGTTCGACGGGATCATAAAGCCGCCGTCGATCTCCCCGGTCTGGAGCGCGTTCGTCCGGGCGTTCGCATCCGGAAGCATCCGGAAGGTGACCCGCTCCGATTTAGCCCTGAGATCCTGGTCCCAGTAGTCCGCAAACCGCTGCAGGGTGATGCTCTCCCCCGGTTCCCAGCTTTCGAACTGGAAGGGACCGGTGCAGTTCACGCCCGTGGTGGAGTTGCCGTAGTCCGGACCTGCTTCTTCCAGGGTTGCGGCCGATTCCACCACTCCGGGGGCGCCCACCAGGGCCGAGTTGAACACATAATCCGGGCGGGTGGTCCGCACCGTGACCTCGTACTCGCCTGTCTGCTCGATCGATTCCACATTCTGGTAGGAGGAAGCCCAGAAGGATCCCACCTCCGGCTCGATGTGGCGCGAGAGCGACGCCGCGACGTCCTTTGCTGTCATCTCGGTGCCGTCGTGGAACTTCACGCCCTCCCGGATGGTGTAAACCCAGGTCAGCGGGTCCGGATTCGCGAAACCGGCGGCGAGCCCCGGAGAGGTGGTGAGGTCCTCGTTCCAGCGGAACAGCGACTCGCAGACGTTGGAGAGCACCGTGTTGTCCGGATAGTCAAAGGAGTAGGCATAGTCCAGGGAGTAGGGCTCCGCGTACATGGCCCAGTTAAAGTTCTCGATTTCTGAACCCGGTTCCGGGCTCGACGTGCTGAGCGTGAACTTCTCCCCGTCGGAGGTGTCCCCGAGCCCCTGCGCACCGGCGGAGCAGCCGCCAAGGACCAGGCTGACGGCGACGACGGCGGCTCCCGCTGCGGCGAGGCGGAACGGTGCCTGCCGGGTGGAGCCCGGCACGGGAGTCATTGTGCTGCCTCAGTTTCGGGGAGGGCTGCTGCGGCCGGGCGCTGGTACACGCATTCCCCGCCGATCCAGGTCTGGGTGACGGAGGCCCGGTGCAGGTCCTGCGCGGGCAGCTCGAAAAGGTTGGCGTCCAGGACGGCCAGGTCAGCCAGCTTTCCGGGTTCGAGTGTGCCGGCCTGGGCCTCCCGGTGGTTAATCCAGGCTGAGCCCTGGGTGTAGGCATCCAGGATCTGCTTCAGAGTGAGCTGCTGGGAGTCCGGTCCGAGCGGCGGAGCATCCGAGCCCGGCGACCTCCGGTTGACGGCCACGTGGATAGCGGCCACAGGATCCGCGGTGGAAACCGGCCAGTCGCTGCCCGCGGCCAGGCGGGCACCCGCGGCTGCAAGCTCACCGAACGGATAGTGCCGGTCCTCGGCGCCTGGCTCCAGGAAGGGCAGGGTGAGCGTGTCCATCTGCTCCTCGTGACAGGCCCACAGTGCCTGGACGTTCGCTGCTGCGTTCAGCGGCGCAAAACGCCGGATGTCCTCAGACCTGACCACCTGCAGGTGTGCCAGATGGTGCCGGTTGTCGTTGGGTCCGTTGACCTCGCGGGCCGCCTCCACGGCGTCCAGCGCGTCGGTAACGGCCCGGTCGCCGAGCGCATGGAAATGGACCTGCATACCGGCGGCGTCGATCGCGGTGACGAATTCCTTCATCTCGGCCGGGTCGAAGAACTCAATGCCGCGGTTCTCCGTGTGGTGCCCGTGGTGATCCAGATAAACGTGGTGCATGGCCGCCGTGTAGTTTTCGGCGACACCGTCCACCATGACCTTGACCGAGTTCGCGTTCAGCTGGCTCGGGTCGAAGCCGGCGGCGACCGAGTCGCGGCGCTTCAGGATCTCCTCGAGCTGGCCGATCCCGGCTGTCCGGTCCCACCACTGGCAGGCGGTGACCCGCACCAGCAGGTCCCCCGCCTTGGCGGCGTCGCTGTAGACCGTGAGGTGGTCCGCGTGTTCACCCTCGGGAATGGGCACCCAGGCGTCCTGCCAAGCGGTGATGCCCTGTGCCAGCAGGAGCTGCTGCGCAGCCAGCAGGCCCTGGTAGGCGAGCTCGTAAGGAACCGCCGGCTTGACGTGGTTAAACAGGTCTGCCGCTCCCTCATGGACGGTGCCGGCCGGAGTGCCGTCAGCCTCGCGTTCGAAGCGGCCGCCGTCCGGATCGGGGGTCTTGGCGGTGATCCCGGCGGCCTCGAAGGCTGCCGTATTTGCCCAGGCCCCGTGATGGTCTCGGTTCTGGAGGAAGACCGGGCGGTCGGGGACCACCGCGTCGAGCTGCTGCCTCAGCGGTGTTCCGCCCGGGAAGAGGTCCATGGACCAGCCGGCGCCCAGGATCCACGGTTCATCCGGGTTCTCCTCTGCGTACGCTCCGATGGCGGCCAGTGCTTCCTCCGCTGATCCAACACCCGTCAGATCGCACTGGAGCATTTCGATCCCGGCGAAAATGGGGTGGATGTGGGCGTCCTGGAATCCCGGGACCACCAGCTGTCCCCGCAGATCGACGCGCTGCGTTCCGGCTCCCACGGTGGCGTCAATGACGTCCCCGGTGCCGACGGCGAGAATGCGTCCGCCAGCAATGGCCAGGCTGGCCTGGACAGGGGCGGCATCATTGCCGCTGTATACCCAGCCGTTCTCAAGGAGAATCTCCGCGTGCACCAAGGTGTCCTTTCGTAGCAAATTTCGAGCCCTGCCAGTCACGATATGGCGCGGATCACATTTGGTCAACAGTGTTGACATCACAGCAGACTACGGCGTTGACCGTAGTCCGGGACAGGTCGGCATCATGTAGCGTGAGAGTCACCGTGCTCAGGACGAAAGGCAGCCACACATGGCCCAGCCCGCGCAGCCACCGGACCGCCGCAACCGGCTGGACCCCGGGGCCATTCTTGACGCCGTGCTCCGCCTGGCACGCCAGGAACCGGGTGAACGGCTTACCGTCCGCCGGCTGGGGCAGGAACTCGACGCCGACGCCACCGCTGTTTACCGGCACTTCAAGAACCGGGACGCGATTATCCGGGCCGCGCTGGACCGGTTGTTCAACCAGTCCCTCCAGCGGACCCTTGCTGCCGGGCCCGGTCAGCACTGGCGCACCCGGCTGGAGACCTACAGCAGCGAACTCCTCAAGACCTTCCTGGAGCATCCCGCGCTGGGCCGCGAATCCTTCGCCACTGACACGTATGGCCCCGGCGAACTCCAGGCGATCGAATTTGTCCTGCAGTGCCTCACAGATGCCGGGCTGCCGCCGGACCGGGTGGTGCACTATTACGCGGCATTGGAGAGCTTCAATCTGGCGCTCGGGACGGGGATTTCCGCGGAAGTTCAGCGGCTGCCTGACTCCGGCGGACACGATCCCTGGCTGAGCCCGGGGGTCTTCGCCCGCCTCTCGGACTTCCCGCTGCTCGAACGGCACCATGCCGGGCTGGGACGGCTGGACTCACTGATGGCCTTTGACGCCGGTCTCGCCGCCATTCTGGACAGCGCTGAACGTGAGAGCCAGCAGGATGTCCGCCGTTGACGTCACGGAACTTCGGGCAGAAGGGCCAGGCGTGGCGGCATTGCTGCCCTGGGTCCGGAACCGGTTCTGGCTGGGCCTGGTTGCACTGCTCCTGAATGCCGCGCGCTGATTGGCTTCACCGCCCCGGCCTGGGTGCCGCTCGTCCGCTGATACGGCTTTGGCCTGGACGCTGGCTACGGCATAGCTTCGCCCGCTGCCGAAGTGCCGCCGTCGAGCACCGAGGCAACCGTCCGCAGTGCCGGACCGAACTGGTGCGGGGGCGCACCGGCGAAGTTCAAGCGGAGGAAGGCACCCGCCGATTCCGTGGGAAACCAGTCAGCGCCCGGCGCCACCAGGACGCCGGCTGCACGGGCGCGGGCGGCGAGCGCACCGGTGTCCGTGCCGTCGGGAAGCTGCACCCAGAGATTGAGGCCGCCCCGGGGAAGCAGCGTGAGCGCATCGGGACCGAGGTGGGTGCTGATCTGCCGGGCCAGTTCGTCCCGACGGGTCCGCAGTTCCGTCCGCAGCCGGGACCGGTGGCTGTCCCAGCCTGCCGAAGATAGCACATCGACGGCGGTGGCCTGCAGCAGTCCGCTGACGTACAGGTCGTCAACGGTACGGTCTGTCTGGAGCCGGGCCCGCGCGGGGCCGCGGGCCACCAGCGCCGCCACCCGGACAGCCGGCGACACACTCTTGGTCAGCGAACGGATATAGACCACATGTCCGTCCGGGTCATCGGCGGCCAGCGGGGCAGGATCGGCGTCGATACAGAAGTCCCGGGCCCAGTCGTCTTCGACCAGATAGGTTCCGCGGGCACGCATGAGGTCCATGACGGCGGCACGGTCTTCCGCATTCCAGAGCGTCCCTGTGGGATTGGCAAAGTGCGGCTGCGCATAGAAGATCCGGGCACCGCTGGTGGCCAGCGCCTCCTCCAGGTCGCTGGCCAGCGGCGCCCTGGCACCCCGTGCCACGGGAATGATCCGCAGCCCTGCCTGGCGGGCCGCGGCAATGGCGCCCCAGTAGGTGGGGGATTCCATCACGACGGCGTCGCCCGGTCCAGCCAGCGCGCGGAAAACCGAGGCCAAGGCACTCTGGCCTCCGGGAGTGATGAGCACATCCTCGGCGCTGACCGGGGCGGCGTCGGCCCGGGACCGGGTCAGCTCACCGGCGAACCAGCGCCGGAGCGCGGGCAGGCCTGCTGGGTCAACCCGTTCCACCGCTGCCCCGCCGCGGGCCGCACGCGCCATGGCCGAGCGGACAAGCCTGGCTGGCAGCAGATCCTCCATCGGATAGCCGCTGTGCAGGGCGACGCTGCCTTCAGGGGTCGCCTGGAGGGTGGCCCCGACGGGGTTGGGCGGCGTGCGTGCCGGGCCCAGCGCCGTCGTCTGCCAGGCGAAATCCGCGTGCCGCACTGCGGTGCGGCGGGCGACGAAATTCCCGGCACCTGGCCGGGTTTCCACCAGACCTTCTGACACGAGCCCGCGGATCACCCGCTGTACGGTCACCGGACTGGCGGAGTACCGGGAAACCAGCGCGCGAGTGGTGGGCAGCCGGCTTCCTGCCGGGCGCGAACCGGCGAACCGGCGCAGCTCGGCTTCCAGACCCGCAGGAGACGCCGACTCCGCATCCAGTTCCATGGCTTGCCGCCTTTGCAGTTTCTCGGAGCAGCTTCTCACCAGGCAGGCATATTGCTACTCTGAATAGTGAACACCCACAATAGCGCTACTCAGGTATTTGCACCACCGCTACCCGGCCGCCAAACCCGTGCAGGCGGCGGAGCCGGCCTTCCCCAGGGTCCGGTGTTTGGCTTCCTGGGCGTCCTGGCCTTCTCCTTTACGCTGCCGTTTACCCGCATTGCGGTCCAGGACCTGGATCCGCTGCTCGTCGGCGGCGGCCGCGCGGTTGTCGCTGCGCTCCTCGCGGCGGCCGTGCTGCTGGCCACCCGCTCGGCCCGTCCCTCCTCCGCCCAATGGCGGCGTCTGGCCATTGTGGCCGCGGGGGTGGTGGCAGGTTTTCCGCTGCTGACCTCCTTCGCCCTGCAGACCGTTCCGGCCTCCCATGGAGCGGTGGTGATTGGTCTGCTTCCCGCCGCCACCGCAGTGGCCGCGGTTCTGCGCGCCGGCGAGCGCCCCTCCATACGGTTCTGGGTCGCCTCACTGGCCGGAGCCTGCGCCACCGTGGGATTTGTCCTGCTCGACGCGGGCGGATTCAGCGGACTCGGTGCGGGCGATCTCCTCCTGCTCGGCGCCGTGGTGCTCGCAGCTTTCGGTTATGCCGAGGGCGGCCTGCTGGCCCGGGAGCTCGGCGCCTGGCAGACCATCTGCTGGGCACTGGTCCTGGCCCTTCCCGCCATGCTGATTCCCACCGGCATGGGGCTGTCCGCCGGATTCCCCGACGCATCACCCGCCGCGTGGCTCGCGTTCGGGTACCTGGCCGTCATCAGTATGTTTCTGGGCTTTTTCGCCTGGTACCGGGGGCTGGGGATCGGACCCATTTCCGCGATTTCCCAGATCCAGCTGGTGCAGCCGTTCCTCACTCTGGCGTGGGCAGCGCTCCTGCTCGGCGAGGCGTTCACCCTGACGAACGGGATCGGTGCGGTGGTGATTGTGGCCTGTGCCGGCGTCGCCGTCCGCAGCCGGGTGGGACGGCGGGCCGTGCATCACCCTGGGCGGCTACGCAAACGTAGTTGACCGTGGGCCATCCCAACCGGTGACTACGCGTTCCTCGTGATGTGCTTCGTGCGGCCTACCGTAATGCTTTCCCTCATGAATAGTTCACCGAACCCAGACACGATCGTGCTGGTCCACGGGCTTTGGGTCACGCCGCGCAGCTGGGAAGCCTGGAAGACCCATTATGAAGCCCAGGGTTTCACCGTCCTCACCCCCGCCTACCCGGGGTTCGAAATCGAGGTCGAGGCGCTGCGCGAACACCCCGAAGTCATAGCAGACGCCACCGTGCCGGAAACCGTGGATTACCTGGCATCCGTTGTTGAGGCCCTGCCCCATCCGCCCATCATTATGGGCCACTCGTTTGGCGGACTGCTGACACAGATGCTCCTCGCCCGGGGCTTGGGCGCCGCTGGTGCCGCAATCAACTCGGCACCGACCGAGGGTGTCCGGGTCACCCCGCTGTCCCAGGCGCGCTCACTTTTCCCGGCGCTGAAGAACCCCGCCAACTTCCACAAGGCCGTCGGCTTCACGCCGGAGGAATGGCACTACGCCTTCACCAACACGATCAGCCGGGAGGAATCGGACCGGGCCTACGGGCGGTATGCCATCCCAGCGCCTGGTCACTGGGTCTGGGCCTACGGCCTGCTCGCGAACTTTCAGCCCGGGCACCAGGAAACGTGGGTGGATTACTCCGCAGACAGGGCACCGCTGCTGTTCATAGGAGGCAGCGAAGACCACATCATGCCGCCGTCCGTAAACAGATCCAACGCCAAGCACTGGGCGAAATCCCCGGCCGTCACCGACTACCAGGAGTTTGCCGGCCGCTCCCATTGGACCTGCGCAGAACCTGGCTGGGAAGCGGTCGCGGACTATGCCCTGGACTGGGCGCTTCAGCATGCCGAACCTGACACCCGCCGGACACCGCCTGAAAGCAAGGAATCGCCGGCGTAAGTTTGACCGCCCGCCTGCAGGAACCTCACGAAAGGAAAACTGCCATGATGCGTCCCTGGAGCAGAAGAAGATGGGCGCCAGCCCTCGCAGCAGCCTCAGCACTGGTCCTCGCCCTTCTCCTAGGCGTTTCACCGGCCTCCACCGCGGACAACGGCAGGCACGGAGGCGGCTGGGGCGGGCCCAAACCGACTGTGGTCCTTGTCCACGGCGCCTTCGCGGACGCCAGCGGCTGGTCCCACGTTGGAAAGGCGCTCCAGGATGACGGGTATCCGGTCCTCGCCTTCTCCAATCCGCTCCGCGACGTCCAATACGACAGCCAGTACCTCCGCGATTTCCTTGGCACTATCGAGGGGCCGGTGGTCCTGGTGGGTCATTCCTACGGTGGCGCCCTGATCACCAACGCGGCCACCGGCAACCCGAAGGTGAAGTCCCTTGTCTATATTGCGGCCTTCGCGTTGGACGAAGGCGAGACGGCCCAGGCAGCACTCGCGCTGGGCGGGGGCCACACTGATGTGGTCGACCACCTCATCGTCCGTCCGTTCCCCGGAGCCGCCGAAGGCAACGGTGACGCCTATATTGATCCGGCGTATTTCCCCCAGCTCTTCGCCCAGGACCTGCCCCGCGCCGAGGCCAGGTTCATGGCAGCGTCGCAGCGGCCGGCAGCCCTGGCAACCCTGGTGACACCTTCCGGAGAGCCGGCGTGGAAGACCATTCCCAGCTGGTACATGGTCGCGACCCGTGACCGCATCATCCCGCCGGAGGCAGAACGTGCCATGGCCAAACGGGCGGGTGCCACGACGGTCGAGGTGAAAAGCTCACACGTGCCAATGCTGAGCAATCCGGGGGCGGTCACATCGCTGATCAAGAAAGCAGCACGGTAGAACCCGCCCCGGCCGGCGCGGTGTCCGCCGCGCCGGCCGGGGAACGGCGGAACCGAACAACCTGGGAGCGCTCTCTATCGTCTGGACCTAACGCTTGCTACCGTCGTCCCGAACGGCATTCTGGGGGTCTCAGGAATCGGGACTTATGGACGGACAAGAGCCGCCAGGCACCCTCGTGGGACGGAACGGGGACAGCGCCTGGCTCACTGCTTTGTTGAGGACGGCTGCTGGCGGACGCGTTCGGCGGAGTGGAAGCTGAAACGGACCTTCCCTACGCGGCGCTGCAGAGGATGGTCCTGGCTCACCGGGATGCCCTTGACGATCTGGCGGAAACCCCACGCGCCGCGCTCGTTGCGGCCTGCGGACTCGCCGAGGGACCGGTCCCTCCGGCCCCTCGGCCGCTCGTTGGCCTTGGATTGCTGCATCTGCTTGCCAGGTTCTGCGAAGACGCCCCTTTGGTGTGCTTTATCGACGACGCGCAGTGGGTGGATCCTGAATCCCTTCAGGTACTGGCGTTTGCCGGGCGCCGCCTCACGACTGAACGGATCGTGCTCCTGTTTGCTGTTCGCACCAACGGCAGGGATCCCGGTGCACTGGATGATCTACCCGGCCGCACCCTCGCGGGCCTGAATCACGAGGACGCCCTCAGGCTGCTCGCGAGCGTGGCATCACGAACGCTCGACCGGCGCGTGGCCGACCAAATCATCGAGGCCACAGGCGGAAATCCGCTGGCCCTGCTGGACCTGCTGACGGATCTCAGCGTGCGGCAACTCTGCGGGGAGGAACTCCTTCCGGAACCGGTTCCGGTGAGCAAACGCCTTGCGGACTACTATCTCCGGCAAGACCGCCGGCTCCCCTCCGAAACGCAAAAATGGCTTCTAACGGCGGCCACGGAACCTTCCGGGAACCTCGAAGCGATCGCCGCGGCGTGCACCGCGCTGGGTTTGCGGGATGATGCCTCGCACCCGGCGGAACTGGCCGGGCTGGCCCGCGTGGGCACAACAGTCACCTTCCGGCACCCGCTCGTACGTTCGGCTATCTACAACGGGGCTTCCAGCCACGACATCCGCAGTATTCACGGGCACCTGGCAGACGCGGCCGAGAGCCGCGGCGACACCTACCAGCGGGTGATGCACCGTGCAGCGGCAACCATCGGACCCGACGATGGCGTTGCAAGCGAACTCGAGGGGGCCGCAGACCTGGCGGCAGGCCGCGGGGGCTACTCTGCCCGGACAAAAATCCTGCTCCGCGCGGCTGCCCTCTCCTCCACCGGCAAGGACAAAGACCTCCGTTTGCTGGCGGCCGCGGAATCCGCAGCCGCTGCCGGATCGGGTGCGCAGGCCAGTGCCCTGCTGCGGGCCCTCCCGGTTGAAGGGTTCGACGACGTGACCCGGGGACGCATCCTCCTGGCCCAATGCGAGCTGGACATCCTGGTCCCAGGGGGTGAGTTCGCGGACCGCGTTCCCCGCTTGCTGGCGGCGGCCAGGATTTTCCGCACGGCCTGCCCGCAGCGGGCAAAACAAGCCGCCGCCCAGGTTTTCTGGGCTCTTGTCCAAGCCGATGACCTGGTGGATCACGCGTCCTCATGGGAAGCGGCCACCGAAGCCCGGCTCGTTTGCCGGCTGAGTCCAGGCCCGGACCTGCCCACTCAGAGCCTCATCGCGCTCAGCACCCTCGTTCTGGACGGGCACGCCGCCGCTGCGCCCCTGGTCCACAGCGCCGTCCGGCAAGCAACGGCGCTCCAAACATCCGACGACGATGTCCTGCAGTCCTTCATGCTCATTGCCTACGCAGCGTTCCTCCTTCGCGAACCAACGGCGGCAGCCGCCGTCCTCAAGCGTGCCGGGCACAGTGCCCTGAACCGCGGTGCGGAGCTGGCTCAATGCCGCATCGATCTCCTCGGAGCCCACTTTGACCTCCAGCTGGGGAAGATCCAGGAGGCAACTGTGCGGCTCAACGGCGCCGCCGCGCTGATGTCCATGATGGGATTGCCGGGTGCGTATGCCCAGATGGTGATCTCGACGCCGGCCCTGCATGGGTGGCTCGGCAGTGAGGCTGCTGCCCAGGAAGATTCCCTGACAGCGGATGCCAGAGCGGCCGGTTACGGCACCCGGGTAGCTTCGCGTCTGATCAGGACAGTGCTGCTGCGGGCGTCGCAGGGCCGCTACGTTGAAGCCTGGGATGCCGGTCAGCAGCTTAGGTACGAGGATCCGTTCTTCTCGGGATCGCTTTTTGTTCCTGACCTCCTCGAAAGTGCGTCGCGCGCAGGCGACCGGCAGGCGGCCATCCGGCTCCTCGACCGGCTCCAGGCGGAGAACCGGGATTCCACCAGCAGGTGGGCTGCGGGCTTGGTCGAACGGGGCATGGCCCTGGTCATGGAGGACGGCACCGCAGCCCACTTTGACCGGGCGCTGGACTTCTTCAGCGAACCTGCACTGGAGATGGATGCCGCCCGGACACACCTGCTCTATGGGGAATGGCTGCGCCGCCGGCGCCGCCGGAACGCCGCGGCTGGACAACTATCCCAGGCACTGGAGATATTCCACCGGCTCGGGGTCCCTGGATGGTCAGAGCGTGCCCGCAGGGAGCTGGCAGCACTCGGAGACAGCCGGCACGAATCCACCCTGCCTGCTTCCCTGACCCCACAGGAACTGTCCGTCGCCAGGCTGGCGGCTGCGGGTTATACCAACGCCGGTATCGCAGCTCAGTTGTTCGTCAGCTCCAGCACGGTGGACTATCACCTCCGGAAAGTGTTCCGGAAACTCGGGGTCGTTTCCCGCAGGCAGCTTCAGAACGCTGACCTTGACGGCAGTCCGGCTGCTCCTGTTCCCTGACCCGGGCCGGCTACCCGGCCTGCGAGCGCGCGTCACCGCGGAAAACGGAGTCCTCTCCGTCCTCCGGGACCCAGCGGAGCAGGTCCCCGGGCTGGCAGTCCAGCACCTCGCACAGCGCGGCCAGCGTGGTGAACCGGACCGCTTTGGCACGCCCGTTCTTAAGCACGGCGAGGTTGGCGGGCGTGATTCCGATCCGTTCGGCCAGGACACCGACAGGCATTTTCCGGCGGGCGAGCATCACATCGATGTCGACGACGATCGGCATCAGATCACCTCGTCGAGCTGGCTGCGCAGGTCCCTGGCCGCGGCGTCGGTGGCCACGGCCTGGGCCAGGAGGGCACGCATCACGACGACGACGAGTGCGACGCCGGCGATGGTCACCGCTATGCCACCAATCAGCAGCACAATTCCCGGTGCCACCAATTCGCCGGGTGCCAGGAGGATTCCAAGGACGACGGTCAGGACGGCGGCAGCAGCAACGGCACCAATGATGGCGTCCACCCAGCGGAAAGCTCCGGCGGAAAACACGGTCCCCCGCCGCACCATGGTCAGCAGCCGCCAGACGCAGACAACCGTGAGCTGGAACGCTAGGACCGCCAGCAGCACGACGGCGAGCAGCGGCACACGGATGGCGGCGACGTCCGGCCCCGCTTCGCTGAGGTCAGCGCCCAGCAGCGGCACAATAACGGCCTGGACAAATAGAGTTCCTGCGAGCACACCCGCCATCAGGATGCGCAGCACAAGAATGGTCAGCTTTCCCATAAGGGCCTCTTTTCTCGACTGACAATCAGTTTAGATCGATTATCGAGAGAACGGCAGGCCGGGAAAATGAAGCCTGATGTCGTGAAGTGACATCGGGCGAACGGCTGTTAAGCCTCGTTCGCCAGGTGCGGGCAGACCCCCTAGGTTCTGTCCATGAACTCATTCGACGCGAAGCAAAACCATGGAAACAACAACGACTGACGCGGCTCCGGGCCGCGCTCCCATCATCATCGGAGCCATGTTCCGGGCCGTCGGTGCCTATCCCAGCGGATGGCGCTACCCCGGTGCACACCACGATCCACACCAGGATGCCGAGGTCATCCGCGCTACGGCCCTGGAAGCTGAGGCGGCCGGGCTGGACTACATCTTCTTCGGCGACTGGCTGGCGACCGGACCGGACCTGGAATTCCGGGACCCCTACCTGGCAGCCCGCATCGAGCCACTGAGCGCCGTGGGATTCCTGGCAGGCGTGACCTCCCGCATCGGCCTCATCGCCACCGTCAACGCCACCTATTCTGACGCCTACACCCTGGCGCGGATCAGCGCGTCGGTAGACCGTCTCAGCGGCGGCAGGCTCGGCTTGAACATCGTGACCGGGGCCGAGCCCCGGGCAGCCGCGAACCACGGCCGCGACGCCCACTGGGGCAACGATCACCGCTACGACTCCGCCGAGGAACTCATCGACGCCCTCCGCCTGCTCTGGGACAGCTGGGGCGACGGCGCCCTCGTCGCCGATCAGGAATCGGGGGTCTACCTTGACCCCACCAAACTCCATCCGGCCGGCTTTCAAGGCACACATCACCCCGTTGCCGGACCGCTGAACGTGCTTCGGCCGGTTCAGGGGCATGTGCCGTTGGTGCATGCCGGCACCTCGGCCCGGTCACGGCGCCTGGTGCACACCCGGGCCGACCTCGCTTTGCTGGGACTCACTAACCTCACGGACGCTGCCGCGGAGACGGACGCCGTGCGGCGGGAAGCCGCCGCCCAGGGACGAGACCCCCATGAGGTCAAGATCATCACACCCGTGCTGCCCATCCTCGGCGGCACCCTCGAAGAGGCATGGGCTATCCACGATTTCCTGGTTTCCCTGGTCCCGGTTTCGCCAGGGCCGCACGACGGACGGGAGGGATTTCCGGGCACCCGGAGCCTGGCGGTACTCGAAGGCCTGATCGGCTTCCCCCTGGCCGCTTTCGATCTGGATGCCGAGGTGAGCCCTGAAGATGCCGGAGCGTTCAGCCGCGGCGGCCACCGTCTCCTGCAGCTGGTGGAGCAAAGGTCCGGCCGGGTCCCCGGAACCCACCGGCCCGTCCGGTGGCGCGACCTCCTGGTCAACCATTTGGTCCCCTACAACGTGGTGGTGGGCACGCCAGCCCTGGTAGCGGACTACCTGCAGTCCTGGCATGAGGCAGGCGGCGTGGACGGATTCAACATTCTCACTCCCTACCTCGGGGACCAGTTTGAGCGCTTCACCCGAGGCGTGATCCCGGAGCTCCAGGCACGGGGCCTGTTTCGCCGCAGCTACAGCGGAGCCACCCTGCGGAGTCACCTGGGCCTCACCGTTCCGGAGAATGTCCACGAGCAAAAACGCGAACAGCCGGCCGCAGTTGCCAACCCAATCAGTGCCGGGACTCCGGTATGAACAGCGGCGGACAAGGCGACGGAGCCGGGGCGGCCTGCGCCGTCGACTTCCGCAGTCAGCATGTCATCAGCGCTGCCACCCTCCTCAAGCAGCTCGAAGGAGGGCAGCCTCCGGTACTGCTGGACATCCGCTTCCGGCCAGGGCTTGCGGATCCACAGGCAGAGTACGACGCTGGGCACCTGCCCGGGGCGCACTACGTACACCTTCCCACCGTCCTCGCGGATGCCGGCGCGCATAGACCGGCCGCGGACGGCGCGCTGCCCCTGCCGCGGTTTGACACCCTGCAGGACTCCCTCCGGAGCTACGGCATCAACGATGACTCGCGCGTTGTTGTCTATGACAACCGCAGCGGCCTGTCAGCCGCACGTGCCTGGTGGGTACTGCGGTGGGCAGGACTGACAGACGTGGTGGTCCTGGACGGCGGCTATGGGTACTGGCTTGGGCAAGGCCTGCCCACTGCCACCGCCCGTCCGGAGCCAACCGCAGGGACCATAACCCTCAAGGTCTCCGGGGCACCCGATGGAGGGTACCTGCCCACCATCAGCACGGCTGAGGCCGCAGCGTTTGCACCGGCGGGAGTGCTGGTCGACGCGCGCGAAGCGCAGCACTTCACCGGGAGTACGGGCGGTTCACCGGCCCATATTCCCGGGGCGCAGAGCCTGCCCAGCAGCGCCGATGTAAACGAACAGGGACTGCTGCTCAGCTCTCAAGCGCTCCGGACACAGGCCGGGGAAGCGGGACTCACGTCCGGCGCCGCCGTCGCGACTTATTGCGGCGCCGGGGTACTGGCTGCCCACAAGGTCCTGACGCTCGCAACGCTCGGCATCAACGCGTCACTCTATGTGGGGTCCTGGTCGGCTTGGTCCGCCGGCCCGGACCAGTCACTGGTGCGGTAATCCGTCTTTTTATTGCGGAACGTGACCCGGTCTTGCGCAATGCGAGCACCGGTGACCGCTGAAGTCAGGCGACTTCGGCGCCACGGGTACCCGCTCTTACAGTGTGGTCAACACGTCCTGGCATCACCCTCACTCCCCCTCCTCACCCCGCGGCTTTACGCCGGCACCTTCCCATCGAAAGCAGGCACCCCATGGTCTTCCGTAAACCTGTCCGCACCATCACGGCCGGCATCGCAGCGCTCACGCTGGCGATCGTTGTGGCCGGATGCGGCACCAGCACCGAGGCCGCCAGCCCGGCCGAGAACTCTGGAAATCCCGTCACCGGCGGCACCCTCGTCTACCTTGAGCAGCAGGCCCACACGAACCTGTATCCCCCCTCGGGCGGTTTCTACCCCAACGGCGGGATCCTCAACCAGATCACGGACAAGCTCACCTTCCAGAACCCCGAAACACTCGAAATCGAACCGTGGCTTGCAGAGTCCTGGACTTCCAATCCCGAGCTGACGGAATACACTTTCAAACTCCGCAGCGGGGTCACCTTCTCCGACGGCACCCCGGTGGATGCAGCCGCGGTGGCCCGCAACTTCGACACTTACGGTCTGGGCAACAAAGCCCTGAATCAGCCGGTCTCCGAGGTGATTAACAACTATGACCACAGCGAAGTCATCGACCCGCTGACAGTCAGGTTCCACTTCAAGAAGTCCTCGCCCGGCTTCCTGCAGGGCACGGCCACCATCGGGTCGGGAATCGTTTCCGTCAGCACCCTGGACCGCAACTTCGACGAACTCGGCGACGCCACGAACATCATCGGCAGCGGCCCCTTCACCGTGGCCAGCGAAGTCCTGGGCAAGGAACTCGTGCTGGAGGCCCGCCAGGACTACACCTGGGGCCCGGTAAACGCGGAACACCAGGGCCGCGCCTACCTGGACTCGGTGAAGATTATCGTCACCCCCGAAGACAGCGTCCGCACCGGCTCCCTGCTCGCAGGCCAGGGCGACCTGATCCGCCAGGTGCAGGCCTATGACGAAAAGCAGGTGGAGGCGCAGAACTTCACGATTCATGCTCCCGGCAGCCGCGGGGTCAACGACAGCATCGTTTTCCGCCCGGACAACGCACTGGTCTCGGACGTCCGCGTCCGCCAGGCACTCCTGAAGGCCACCGACACCAACGAAATTGTGGAGACCATTTTCTCCGAGAACTACCCCGTGGCCACGTCCGTCCTGGCCAAGGCTGCCGCTGGCTACGTGGATCTCTCCGACAAGCTGGGCCACGATCCAGAGAAGGCGAAGGAACTGCTGGACGAAGCGGGCTGGGAAGAGGGAGCCGACGGCATCCGGACGAAGGACGGTGTGCAGCTGTCCCTGACTATTTACGAATCCCTGCCCCAGCCGCAGAACAAGGCTGTGTTGCAGCTGGTCGCCCAGCAGTGGGAAAAGGTGGGCGTCAAACTCAACGTCCTGGCCGGTGACACCGGCAGCAAGACCGTTGACAACCTCGACCCGGACAAGACCCCGGTATCCGTGGCGATGGTTGGCCGCGCAGATCCGGACGTCATCAAGAGCCAGTTCCACCCGGCGAACCGGGATGCGCTGCTGCAGCTCGGCGGCAGCAGCCAGAGCGTCAAGAGCTTCGTCGATGAGAAGCTCAATTCCCTGCTCGAAACCCAGTCAGCGCGCACCGATCCGGAGCAGCGGCTCAGGGACGTTGCCGACATCCAGAACCACCTGATCGACCAGGCCCTGGTGATCCCGATCTTCGAAGAGCCGCAGGTCTTCGCATCCGCACCCTACCTGCACGGGCTTGCCTTCGAAGCCGTCGGCCGTCCGAGCCTGTACGGCGTCTGGCTCGACAAGGACTGATATGCAGCGCTACCTCCTGAACCGTATTGGCCAGGCCATCCTGGTCCTCTGGGCGGCGTTCACCATTGCCTTCGTGCTGCTGCAGGCGCTTCCCGGTGACGCTTTGCTGATCAAGTACCAGAATCCGGATATGGGCCTGAGCCCGGAGGAGATCGCGGCCATCCGCGACTCCTACGGCGCGGATACCCCGTTGTTCCTTCAGTACCTGAATTCCCTGGGTGGCTTCCTGACCGGGAACCTCGGCTACTCGGTTCAGGCGGGTGTTCCCGTGGTGGAGCAGCTGGCGGCCAATGTGCCGCCCACGCTGGCCCTGGCGGGATTGGGCTTCCTCGCCGCGGTGGTCCTTGCCGTCGCGATTGCGTTCCTGTCCAGCCTTGCTCCGTTCGGCTGGATACGGAACGCCCTCCAGTCGCTGCCCTCCCTGTTGGTCTCGATACCGGTCTTCTGGCTGGGCATCGTGCTGATCCAGATCTTCTCCTTCAAGCTGAAGCTGATTCCAGTCATCAATCCACCGGAGGCGCTGGGCCTGATCCTGCCGGTGGCCACCCTGGCCGTTCCGATCTCGGCTCCGCTGGCGCAGATCCTGATCCGCAGCATCGACGACGTCCGCACACAGCCCTTCGTCGCCGTCGCATTTTCCCGGGGTGGAAGTGCCGCCTGGGTGCTGGGTCATCATGTGGCACGCAACGCGGTACTTCCGGCGCTGACCATCGCGGGTGTGCTGCTTGGGGAACTGATCGGCGGGGCCGTGGTGACGGAAACCGTGTTCGGGCACAACGGTGTGGGCCAGTTGACGCAGCAGGCGGTGAACAGCCAGGACGCTGCCGTGCTGCAGGCGGTGGTGGTGCTCGCGGCCACGGCATTCGTCCTGGTCAACCTCGCTGTGGACCTGCTGTACCCCGTGCTGGACCCCCGGCTCAAGCGAAAGACAGGAGCACTCACATGAGCCACACAGTGGCGGCCGCCGCCTCGCAGCTGGCAGCACCAGGACCGGGCGCACCCCGTTCAGGACGCCGTTTCCCGCGGATTCAGCCAGGCCTGGTCCTCGCCTGGCTGGTCCTGGGAATTGTTGCCCTCTGGGCCATCGCCCCGGGTCTGTTCACCAGCCACAGCGCTACGTCCGGCACGGCCAGGGACAAACTCCTGCCGCCCGGCGGCGAGTACTTGCTCGGCACCGATGAACTGGGCCGCGACCTCTTTTCGCGGATCATCCACGGTTCCATCAACTCCTTGACGGGCGCCCTGGTGGCCGTCGCCGTCGGGCTGGTGGTGGGAACGCTTTTGGGCCTGCTGGCCGGATCGGTCGGCGGCGTCACGGATGCGGTGGTGATGCGGATTGTGGACGTCCTGCTGTCCATTCCGGGCCTGCTGCTGTCACTGAGCATCATCATCATCCTCGGCTTTGGCACGGTGAACGCCGCCATCGCTGTGGGTGTGGGTTCGGTGGCCAGTTTCGCCAGGTTGTCCCGGTCCGAGGTCCTGAGAGTCCGCCGCAGCGATTTCGTCGAAGCAGCCTTCGGCAGCGGCGGAACGTTCACCGCGGTCCTGAGGCGGCATATCCTGCCGAACTCTGCCGGACCGGTCCTGGCGCTGGTGGCCCTGCAGTTCGGCAGCGCCATCCTGGCCATCTCCACCCTGGGATTCCTTGGCTACGGTCCGCCTCCACCCACCCCGGAGTGGGGGCTGCTGATCGCTGAGGGCCGGAACTACGTTGCCACGTCCTGGTGGCTGACCACCTATCCGGGGCTGGTGGTGGTGGCGGTAGTCGTGTCGGCCAACCGCATCAGCCACTCGATCCGAAAGGTACTACCGTGACCGACGCCCTCATTGACCTGGCCACAGCATCGCCCGCGCCGTCGGGCAGCGTTCCCGTGCTGGAACTGGAGAACCTGTCCGTGTCCTACACGGATCAGCACCGGCGGCACCGCAGGGTCGTCCACGATGTGTCACTGCAGATTGCTCCCGGCGAGGTGCTGGCGCTGGTGGGGGAATCGGGGTCCGGGAAGTCCACCACCGCACAGGCAGTCATCGGCCTCCTCGCCGGAAACGGAAGGGTGGACGGCGGAAGCATCCGGCTCAACGGCACCGATATTGCCGGCTGGTCGCAGAAACGCCTGGAGTCGATCCGCGGAGCCAAAATCAGCCTCATCCCACAGGATCCCACCAGCTCCTTGAACCCCGTGCTGACAATTGGCGCGCAGGTGGAAGAGGTGCTGCGCCTGCACACAAAGCTCTCCAAGCCGGACCGCCGGCAGCGGGTCCTGGAGCTGCTGGAGCGCGTTGGCCTCCCGGAGCCGGAACGCCGCGCCGGGCAGTATGCCCATGAACTCTCCGGCGGCATGAAGCAGCGCGTCCTGATCGCCGCGGCCATTGCCCTCCGGCCTCAACTGATCATCGCCGACGAAGCCACGAGTGCCCTGGACGTCACCGTTCAGCGGCGGATCCTTGACCTGATCGATGACCTTCGGGCTGAGACCGGCACCGCGGTCCTCTTCGTCACGCACGATCTCGGCGTTGCCGCTGACCGGGCCGATCGGATAGCGGTACTCAAAGGGGGACGGATCCAGGAGCAGGGCCGCACCGCTGAAGTGCTCACCCACCCGTCAAGCGCCTACACCCGGCAGCTGCTCTCCGACGCGCCGTCGATCGCCCCGGGCCCGCAGCGGCCTGCGCCAACGCCCCGCGGCGGGAACGCAGTGGAGGTCCATAACCTCATCCAGGAGTTCCCCACCGGGCGGAAACAGCCGGCGTTCCGGGCCGTGGACGGCGTGAGCTTCCAGGTTCCGCAGGGCACCACCCATGCCATTGTCGGAGAATCCGGTTCCGGAAAAACCACCACGGCGCGCGCCCTCGCAGGCTTCCAGCGGCCCACCGCCGGCAGCATCTCCATCGGCGGCCAGGAACTTTCCACGCTGGAAGCCAAAGGTCTCCGCCAGTTCCGCAAACACGTCCAGCTGGTTTACCAGAACCCCTTCACCTCGCTCGATCCGCGGCAGACCATCACCCGGATCATCGAAGAACCGCTGTTGAACTTCGCCCCGGTACCCCGCCAGGACCGTACCAAGGCCGCGCGGGACCTGCTCAACCGTGTTCACCTGCCGGAGTCGGTGCTCACCAAGCATCCCCGAGAACTCTCCGGCGGCCAGCGCCAGCGCGTGGCCATTGCCAGGGCGCTGGTCCTCAACCCGCAGGTACTGATCCTCGACGAAGCAGTTTCCGCGCTGGACGTCACCGTGCAGTCCCAAATCCTTGGGCTGCTGGAGGAACTGCAGCGGGAACTGGACCTCACCTACATCTTCATCACCCATGACCTGGCTGTTGTGAGACAGATTGCAGACACGGTCTCCGTGATGAGTGGAGGCCGCCAGCTGGAGGTCGGAACGGTATCCGAAGTCTTCGACAATCCGCAGCATCCATACACCCGGGAACTGATCGAAGCGATCCCCGGCAACCGAAAGGCCACGCAATGACCGACTCTGCAGCAGCTGCCAAGCGGATCGGGTTCTTCACCCGCCTGCTCGACGACGCCGGCCCGGCCGACCGCTACCGTCTAGCCCTGGAGCAGATCCTGGCAGCAGAGGAAGCCGGGTTCCACACCGCCTGGGTTGCGCAGCACCACTTCAACGAGACCGAAGGCGGCTTGCCCGCTCCCCTGGTCTTCCTTGCCCATGCCGCCGCCCTGACGTCCCGGATCCGGCTTGGCACGGCGATCATCACCCTGCCCCTGGAGGATCCGCTGCGGGTGTCCGAGGACGCGGCCGTGTTGGACCTGCTGTCCGGCGGCAGGCTGGAGGTGGGTGTGGGCACCGGGGGAACCGCATCCTCGTTCGCCGCGTTCGGCCTGGATTCCGACCAGCGCCGCCAGATTTTCGCGGACAACCTTCAGCTCCTCACCGAGGCCTGGAGCGGGAAGAACCTCCGGTCCACAGCCAATTCGCTCTACCCGGCCGCACCGCAGCTGCTCGAGCGGCTCTGGCAGGCGACGTTCTCTGCCAGCGGAGGCGAACGGGCTGGTAGTGCCGGTGACGGCCTGATGCTGTCACGGACCCAGCCGCGGAACGAAGCCCTGCAGGGCGCACCGCTTGACCGGCTGCAGAATCCCATCATCGACGCCTACCTGGCAGCCCTCCCGGCCGGCACCACGCCTCGAATCCTTGCCTCCCGCACGCTGTTCGTCGCGGACGACAGGGCAACGGCCCTCCGGCTGGCGGAGGCCGGCCTGTCCCGGATCGTCCCCCATTTCGAGCGCCAGGGGCACGTGTTCGAAAGCCACGATGTGGAGGCCCTCATCGCTGCCACGGACGCGCACGTTGGCACGGTGGAGGACGTCGTTGAGTCGCTCGGCAGGGACAGCTCGCTGCAGCGCGCAACGGACGTTTCGTTCCAGGTCCATTCCATTGATCCGCCCCATGAGTACGTTCTGCGTTCCATCGAGCTGACGGCCACGGAAGTGGCGCCGCGGCTCGGATGGCATCCGGACCCCGCCGATCTACCCACCCTGCAAGGAGAGAAATGAGCAGCACGATACCCGACGCCGTCGACACCATTCTGGGGAGCAGTCCCGGATCAGCTCTGGACACGCTGCGGCGCCGCCGGCCCGTCACCCATGAGAACACCCAGGCCAGCTATCTGGCGCTCTTCCATCCCGATGACCTGGCCGATGCGGGCCTGACGGAACGCTTCGCCGTCGCCGTATTCGCGGCTTCTTTGCACGGCAGCCAGGCGGCAGCGGAGTTCTATGGCCGGGGCCTGGCGGCTGCGGGCGCAGATCCGGGCCTGCGCGCCGCGCTGCGGGAGGCCGCAGCGTCCGGCGCGGCACAGGGACCCTACGGGAAGTACCGGGAACCGGGGCTTCGGAACGAGGACCGTGAGGGACCGCGGTGGACAGCTGCCCCCGCGGTGCGCGAGGCGCTGGGCCTCAGGCTGGCGGCCGCCCTGGAGCACGCGCATCTCCTGGTCTTCCGGCCCCGGGAATCCTCACCGGCAGCACTGGAGGCCTTGGTCGACGCCGGCTGGTCAACCACCGGAATCGTAACCCTGTCGCAACTGGTGGCTTTCCTGTCCTATCAGCTCCGGGTTATCGCCGGGCTGCGGCTCCTAACCGATACCCCCGCAGGGGAAGCAGTGCTGGCCGCGGACGCGGCACTTGCAGAAGCCCAGACCGTAAGGATCGAATCATGACCGGCGAAGTAATCACCTATGCCACTCTGGACCGCCCCGAGGCCTTCACCCAGGCGCAGATCGGGTGGGTTCCCTGGCTGCATGCCCCCGCCGTGGAGGACCTGACGGAGCGGCAGTATGCCGGGCTGGTGGACCGTTCCCGGGCCTCGAACGAGTACTTCCGCCTGCTGGTCCGAGACCCGGACATTCTGGGGGCACGGACACGGACGGACAAGGACATCTTTTACAACACGGCCGAAGGGCTGCCGCGTGCCGAGCGCGAGTTGGCGGCGGCAGCGGCGTCCCGGGAGAACGGCTGCGTTTTTTGCGCCTCCGTTCACGCCAGGTTTGCCGCCCACTATTCGGACCGGCCTGATGACGTCCAGCGGCTCCTGGACGAGGGCACTTCCGCTGACCTTGGCCCCCGGTGGAATGCGATTGCCGCTGCAGCACGCGCGCTTACCCAGACGCCCCCGCAGCTGGACGACACCCACATCCAGGCGCTTGCGGACCAAGGGCTCAGCGTGCTGGAGATCTCCGACGTGATCCACGGGGCGGCATTCTTCAACTGGGCCAACCGGCTGATGCTCTCACTCGGTGAGCCCGGCCAGCGGCACTAGCGGAGAAACGCCCCGCGCACCGCGAACAGGTGTTAAGGCAGAAACGGCACCGTCCTTCAGGGGACGGTGCCGTTCCTACGCCGCGGTTTTAGACGGTGGATCCTGAACGCGCGAAGAGCCGGTTCGAGGCGATCTGCGCGCCACGGCCCAGGGACTCGAGCTTGGCATCGGCGATCTGCGGGTGCAGCCGCCCGCCGAGCCCGCAGTCGGTGGAGGCGATGACGTTCTCGCGGCCCACCAGGCCGGCGAAGCGCTCGATCCGCTGGGCGACCAGCTCCGGGTGCTCGACCACGTTTGTCGCATGCGAGACGACACCGGGGACCAGGACCTTTCCTTCTGGAAGCGCCGTGTCCTGCCACAGGGTCCACTCGTGTTCATGCCGGACATTGCCAGCCTCGAAAGAGTACGAGCCCGCGTTGACGGCGAGTACAAGGTCCACGATATTGCGGAACTCGATGTCGGTGGTGTGCGGGCCGTGCCAGGATCCCCAGCAGACATGGAAGCGTACCTGCTCCTCAGGAAGACCGCGCAGGGCATAGTTCAGCGCTTCGACCCGGATCTGCGTGAAACGCTGGTAGTCCTCGACACTGGGCGCAGGATTAATCTGGTCCCAGTTTTCCGCAATGGACGGATCATCAATCTGAACAATCAGTCCTGCATCGACGATCGCGCTGTATTCCTCGCGCAGCACGTCGGCCCAGGCGTAGATGAACTCTTCCTCGCTGGCGTAATAGTCGTTGCCGATCCGGCTGGCGGACCCGGGTGAAAGAGCGGTAATAAACCCGGTGGCCAGGCCCGCAGCGGCGAGGCCGGCTTTGAGGTTCGTGATGTCGCTGGCCAGCGCTGCCTGGCCGGTGTAGGAAATCGGTCCGGTCGCGGACGGGAACGCGGTGGCGTTCCTGCCGATCTGGATCCCGCTTTCCGGGTCTTGGTACGCCGCGGCGAACCGGGTCCAGTCGCGCCGGTCGGCAAAGGAAGTGAGCTTGATGCTGCCCGGTTCGCTGCGGACCGGGGCCGCAAGGATCGGGTTGAAGTCCGTCAGCTCCAGGCCTGCGGTGCGCTGGAAGCTGTAGGTCCACCAGGCCCCGTAATCCACGGCATTGGACATGGCCTTGCCGTATTCCCCGTCGCCGGGGATCGTGATCCCAAGATCCTTCTGATGCTGGACGAGGTCAACTACTGCATCTGTGAGCAGCCCCTCGAACTCGGGCGTCCGCTCCAGGGTGAACCCGTCCTCGGCGAAGGTGCGGGCCGCGTTGGCCGCAATGAGTTCCGGGGTGCGGGGCAAGGACCCCGCGTGGCTGGTGTGAATGCGTTCGATCGTCATGGCTCTTTCCTTCCATCGGTCCTGCCATTAGCACCTTTCGGGATGGAAAATCCCGGGGAAGCTGCAGCGTCAATGAGGCAGGTCTCTCAGCTGCTCTGGATGGTGTGGCTTAGGGCTCTAAATCCACCGGTGACGCGGGTGCGCTCCCTCCCCGGACAGGAGCCGGGCACCAAACGGAGGGACTGCCTACCATGATCGTTGACCATCGCAGACCGGGAAAATCATTCTCTACATTGCCTTGTAATTCGTCATGTGACAGGGAGGCGGGACAGCCACGCACTGCTTTGGCGGCCATGGTCACACGACTTCGGCGCCGTTACCCGGCGGGTGGATCACGCATGGAGCATCACGCCGTTGCTGCTGAATCCGCGGGTCCGCTCCAGCGCATGCGCCAGGTCAGCCTGCAGGTCCACCAGGTCCTCCACCCCCACCGACAACCGGACCAGGTCCACGGGCACCGCAAGCCCGGTTCCCCGCACCGAGGCATGCGTCATCTCCGAGCAGTAGCAGATCAGCGATTCCACCCCGCCCAAACTCACCGACAACGCGAACAGCCGCGTGGATTCGGCAAATGCCCGTGCCGCCGCCGCTCCCCCGGCGAAGCGCAGGGAAACGATTCCCCCGAAACCTGACATTTGCCGGGCCGCCAGGGCATGCCCCGGGTGTTCGGGCAACCCGGGATACAGGACCTCGGCGACGCCGGGCTTGTCCCGGAGCCACTCGGCGAGCGCCTGGGCGTTGGAGTTGTGCCGCTCCATCCGCAGGCCAAGGGTCTTCAGGCCACGGGCGGCCAAATAGCAGTCCTGCGGCCCGGCAACGGCGCCGCCGGCGAACTGCTGGTAGCCGACCGCTTCGGCCAGCTCCCGGCCGCGGAAGGAACGGTCCGCCACCACCACTGCTCCCCCGAGCACGTCAGAGTGCCCGCCGATGTACTTCGTCGTCGAGTGCACCACCACGTCCGCTCCCAGGTCCAGCGGCCGCTGCAGATAGGGCGAGGCAAAGGTGTTGTCCACCACCAGCAGTGCCCCGGCCGCGTGTGCCAGCTTGGCCCAGCCAGCCAGGTCCGCGATGCCCAGCAGCGGATTCGACGGCGTTTCCACCCACAGCACCGCAGTGTTTCCGGGCTGGACTGCGGCTGCCACCGCTGCCAGGTCGGTGATATCCACGGCTGTGTTCGCCACGCCCCAGGGGCCCAGCAGCCCGTTGATGAGCCGGTTGGTGCCGCCGTAGCCGTCCCCGCCCAGCACTATGTGGTCGCCGGGCCGCAGCACCGCCCGCAGCAGCGCATCCTCCGCCGCCAGCCCGGAGGCGAAAGCGAAGGCCGCCGTGCCGTGCTCCAATGCGGCCAGCTGGGTTTCGAACCCGTTGCGTGTGGGGTTGGAGCCGCGGCTGTACTCATGCCCGGCACGCAGCACATTAATTCCGTCCTGCACAAAGGTGGAGGTCTGGTAGATCGGAGGGATTACCGCTCCGGTCAGCGGGTCCGGTTCCTGTCCAGCGTGGACGGCGGTGGTGTTGAACCCTGCGTACAGTGCCATCTCAGGCCTCCGTTCCTGTGTGGGCTCCTGTGTGGGCTCCTGTGTGGGCTCCTGTGTGGGCTTCCGCAGGGGCTCCTGCGTGGACAACGGCGGCTGGGGGCGCTGCCGCCGGGCAAGTATCTCCGGTCAGCCCGGCCAGGGCCTGGGCTAGATCCGCGACGAGGTCCGCCGCGTCTTCCAGCCCCAATGAGAGCCTGATGGTGGTCTCCGCGATGCCGGCGGCGGCGCGCTGCTCCCGGCTGAGCCGGCAGTGCGTCATTGCGGCCGGATGTGCCACCAGCGATCGGGTGTCCCCCACATTGGCCACCAGCTTGAACAGCCGCAGCCGGTCAATGAACGGACCCACCTGCCCCGGATCCGCAGCGAGGTCGAAGGAAAACACGCTCCCGGCCCCGCGCGGGAAGTCCCGGACGGCGAGTCCGGCCTGCGGGTGGCCGGGCACCGATGGGTGATGCACTGCGGCCACGGCCGGATGGCCGGCCAGAAACCGGACTACCGCCTGCGTATTCTGTGCGTGCCGGGCTACCCGGATGTCCAGGGTCTCCAGCCCCTGGAGAATCTGTGCGGCGCTGGCCGGAGCCAGCGACGGTCCCAGATCGTGCAGGTATTTGCTGCGGGCCAGGGCCAGGTAGGCGCCGTGGCCGTGGCGTTCCCACAGGATCTCGCCGCCGTAGCGGCGTTTGGGCCTGGTGAGCTGCGGCCATTTGTCCGGATAGGCGGAAAAGGCGAAGCGTCCGCCATCCACGACGGCACCTGCGAGGGTGGTTCCGTGCCCGCCGAGGAACTTCGTGGCCGAATAAACAACGATGTCTGCCCCATGGTCCAGGGGCCGGTACAGCACCGGGGTAGCCAGCGTATTGTCCACCACCAGCGGGACGCCGGCGCCGTGCGCCACCTCGGCGATCGCCGGCAGATCCTGCAGGGTTGCAAGCGGGTTCCCAATGGACTCGGTCAGGAATGCCCGGGTCTGCGGGCGCACCGCCGCAGCCCAGGCACCGACGTCGGCCGGATCCGCGAAACTGACCTCGATCCCGAAGTCCTTGAACGTGTCCGTGAGCAGGTCCACCGTTCCCCCGTACAACTTCGAGGAGGCGACGATGTGCCCGCCGCTGCGCACCAGCGTCAAGAGGGCAATGGAAACGGCGGCCTGGCCGGTGGCCGTGGCCAGTGCGGCCACGCCGCCGTCGAGCGCTGCGATTCGCTGTTCCAGCACGGCGACCGTCGGGTTGCCCGTCCGGGTATAGGTGAAGCCCGGTTCTTTCAGCGCAAACATACGCCGGGCCGAGGCGTAATCGGGGAATTCGTACGCGGCCGTCTGGTAAATGGGAACCGCCACGGGCCGGTAGGGGGCCTGCGGTTCATAGCCGGCATGAATCTGGGAGGTGGCTGTACAGCCAGCGCCGCCGGTGGTCATGGAAGGGACGCCACTTCGTCAGCAGTGGCCGCCTGCTCATGCAATGTCATTTGCTGCTCCTCGGTCCTGCCGAGGGAGTGCATCAGCGCCCGGGAGCCAGCGGGATCCGGGCCAAAGGCATACCGGGGCCGCAGCTGGGTTCGCTGATGCGTCTCCATCGGTCCTGGCGGTAGCACCGTTCCCGCGGCCCGTCCCAGGGGGAAGGCAGCCAGATGGTTGCTGCGGCGTCAACAAGCCAGATCTCTCGGCCGCTCTTGATGGTTAGTGGGATCACTGTAGGCAGCGGCCCTGCCGCTGCCCAAATACCTGCAGCAACGAGGCGCTGCGTGACGGTTTAGGACGCGGGTTCCGTCACAAACCGCCCCAGTGCCGTTATATGACGATGCCGGCCGGACGTGAAGCACCGGCGCTTGACGGGTATTTGGCGAAGCGTGCCGTGAACCGTCAGCAGCACATGGAAAAACCCCTCCCGTTCAGGCCTGGCGCCTGAAGAGAAGGGGTTTGGAACAGCGGTGGAGCCCCCTGCCGGATTCGAACCGGCGACCCCCTGTTTACAAGACAGGTGCTCTGGCCAACTGAGCTAAGGAGGCATAGCCGGCGAACCGGCCGCGCGCCGTCGTCGTTCACCAAGAACACAACGACAAAACAGCGCTAGACAAGATTAGCCCAGAGCGGCCTCCGGAACGAAACCACTCCACGGTTCCGTTCCGGAGGGCGCCCCGGCAATCAGATGGGACTAGGCAGCAGCCTCTGCCTTGTTGGCATCGATCGCAGCCTGGACCGTCTCGACGAAGGTGTTCAGGTCACCCTCGGAACCGTTGATGTACACGGTCGGGGTGCCGCCTACCTCGGCCGCGCGGGCCATGGAGTCGGCATACTTCACGTAGGTGCGGAAACCGTCGCCGGTAATGCAGTCTTCAACGCCGGTGGCACCGGCCGACTCGGCCATGTCGACCAGGGCAGCGTTGTCGATTTCGCCGTTCGGGTACTGGGCGAAGATTGCCTTCATAAAGCCCCAGTAGGACTCAGGGCTGGAATCGGCCACGCAGGCAGCGGCATTGGCGCCGCGCGAAGAGTAGTTCGTGGGTGAACCGCGGTCCAGGAAGGCAACCGTGCGGTATTCGTACGTGACCTCGCCGGCGTCGAGCCAGGACTCGATCTGGGATCCGTAAGTGGAGGCGAAGTCCGCGCAGTGCACGCAGTTGACGTCCACGTACTCCACGATCTGGATGGGCTCGCCCGGCGCTGCAGCTTCGACGCCGGCAGGAACGGTCTCCCCGGCGGCGTTGGTGGTGGTGGCCTCGGGCAGGCTGTTCACATCCACTTCAAACGGCTCCGTCGCCTCCAGCGTGGTGGAGGAGGTAAGGGTGATGCCGCCGTTGACGTTGCTGTTGGCCGGCGCCGGCCCCGCATCCGGAATCCCTCCGCGGACGCTGTTGATGACAACAACGGCGATGATCACGAGAACCGCAACGATCCCGACCACAATGCCCCAGCGTGTCAGCAGTTTGTTGCGGCGGTCCTTCTTCAGCTGCGCCTCACGAAGCTCGCGGGCCTTCTCGCGCGCTGCGGCCTGGCGGTCAGCCTTGGTCGGCTTGGGGTTCCGGTCACTCATATTTCCTCATGTCTCTCAAAGCGGCAGCCTCTCCGGCGGCAGCGGGCAACACAGTCTCAAGGGACAACGATATCGCTGCCCCCAAGCACAACGGCCCGGCACGGTACAAAGTTTCCTGGGTTGGATAGAGTGGAAAACAAACAAGTCAACTTAGGAGTGCAAAAAGTGAACGCTGTTGCCGCCGAATCGAACACAGAGATTTCAACGGACGGGTACGGCGATTACGACTTCATTGTGGTCTCCAACCGGCTGCCCGTGGACCGGGTCTCGGACGGCGGCGGGGACTCCTGGCGCCGCTCTCCCGGCGGACTGGTCACAGCCCTGGCCCCGGTGATGGCCAAGGCCGACGGCGCCTGGGTTGGCTGGCACGGGGCGCCGGACGAAACCCTAGAAGCCTTCGACCACGACAACATGCATCTGCGCCCGGTCCCGCTGAGCGCCTCCGAGGTGGAGCTCTACTACGAAGGCTTCTCCAACGCGACGCTCTGGCCGCTCTACCACGACGTCATCGCCCCGCCGGAGTTCCACCGAACCTGGTGGGATTCCTACCGCACGGTGAACCGCCGCTTCGCTGAGGCTGCCGCGGAAGTCGCGGCCGAAGGGGCCACAGTCTGGGTACAGGACTACCAGCTACAACTGGTGCCGCAGCTGCTGCGCCGCGCCCGGCCTGACCTGAAGATCGGGTTCTTCAACCACATCCCCTTCCCCCCGCTGGAAATCTTTGCCCAGCTGCCCTGGCGCAAGGACATCATCGCCGGCCTGCTGGGCGCGGACCTGATCGGTTTCCAGCGGCCCAGCGACACCGCTAACTTCCTGCGCTGCGTCCGCCGCTTCGCCGGGCATTCCGTGCGCCAGCAGCAGGTGCACGTGACCGGCGACGACGGCGCCTCCTACGTCTCGCGCGCCGAGGCCTTCCCGATTTCCATTGACGTCAACCAGATCACCGAACTCGCCAAGCGCGAGGACGTGATCGAACGCTCCAAGCAGATCCGCCGCGAACTCGGCAATCCCAAGACGATCCTGCTCGGCGTGGACCGCCTGGACTACACCAAGGGGATCAGCCACCGGCTCAAGGCGTACGGGGAACTCCTCGAAGACGGCCGGATCAGCGTGGAAGACGCCGCCCTGATCCAGGTCGCGAGCCCGAGCCGTGAACGCGTGGAACAGTACCGTCTCCTCCGCGAGGAGGTGGAAGGCACCGTGGGACGGATCAACGGCACCTACGACACCATGTCCAACACCGCCATCCGTTACCTGCACCATTCCTACCCGGTCGAGGAAATGGTTGCCCTCTACCTCGCCTCCGACGTCATGCTGGTGACCGCACTCCGCGACGGCATGAACCTGGTCGCCAAGGAATACGTTGCGGCCCGCACCGAGAACACCGGCGCCCTGGTGCTCAGCGAGTTCGCCGGCGCGGCGGACCAGCTGCGCCAGGCCGTGCTGGTCAACCCGCACGACATCGACCGGCTGAAGGACGCAATTGTCACCGCCACCGAAATGCCGCCGCGTGAGGCCCAGCGCCGGATGCGGCTGATGCGCCGCCAGGTCCTGCAGAACGATGTGGAACGCTGGTCACAGACCTTCCTCAACGCCCTGCGGCTGGAAGGAGAGCAGCCGTGATTCCCCCGGAACTCCGCACCGCCCTGGCCACGCTGGCCACGGCAGACGAACTGCTGGTCGCCACGGACTTCGACGGCGTAATGGCTCCCCTGGTCCAGCGCGCCGAGGACGCCCGGCCGCTGCCGGAGTCCGCGGCCGCCCTGCGCGCCCTGGCAGAGGTGCCGCACACGTCAACCGCCCTCATTTCCGGACGGGCGCTGGCGAGCCTGCGCCACGCGGCCAGCCCCGAACCGGAAACCCTGCTGGTGGGCAGCCACGGCGCCGAAACCTGGACCGGCCCCAATGCCGAACCGCTGCAGCTCACGCCGGTGCAGGCGGCGCTGCTGGCCCGCGCCCGGCAGGCGGTCGCCTCTGTGGTGGACGCCTCGCCTGGCTGCCGGCTCGAGGACAAGCCCGCCGGCGTCGTCCTGCATACCCGCGGTGCTCCCGACGACGTCGCCTCCGCTGCAGTCGATGCCGCGCGCGGCCGGCTGGGCGAGCTCGACGGCGTCCAGGTCACAGACGGCAAGCGGGTGCTCGAGGCGTCCGTGGTGCATTCCAACAAGGGTGAAGGAATCCGCGCGCTGCGTGAACTGACCGGCGCGTCGGCTGTGCTGTTCGCCGGCGACGACGTCACCGACGAACACGGGTTCGCAGCCCTGCAGCGCGGCGACGTGGGAATCAAGGTTGGACCGGGTGCCACCGCTGCCGGTTTTCGGGTGGACTCCCCCGCAGATTTCGCCGAAGTCCTGACGCATCTTCTGCAGCTGCGCCGCGCCGCCGTCGAAAATTAACCTTCCGGCCACCGCCTTTTCCACTGCCCTCTTTACAGGCATGGCATACTAAGCGTGATGGGCGCCACACGGCGTCCATCACGCTGCTTCACAATTACATATCCACCCATTCACAACGGATCGTCGGGCACGTACCTGCCCGTGAAGGGAAACACCATGGCAACGGTAACGTTTGACCAAGCTACACGGCTGTATCCGGGCACTGACCGGCCCGCAGTCGACAACCTCAGCCTCGAAATCGCCGACGGCGAGTTCCTGGTGCTCGTAGGCCCCTCGGGCTGCGGCAAGTCCACCTCCCTGCGCATGCTGGCCGGCTTGGAAGACGTCGATTCCGGACGCATCCTCATCGGTGACCGCGACGTCACCGACGTCCCGCCCAAAGACCGTGACATCGCCATGGTTTTCCAGAACTATGCGCTGTATCCGCACATGTCCGTCGCGGACAACATGGGCTTCGCCCTGAAGATCGCCGGCGTACCCAAGGAAGAGCGGCTGGACCGTGTCCGTGAGGCGGCAAAGCTGCTGGACCTCGAGGACTACCTGGACCGCAAGCCCAAGGCGCTCTCCGGCGGACAGCGCCAGCGGGTGGCCATGGGACGCGCGATCGTGCGTAACCCCCAGGTCTTCCTGATGGATGAGCCCCTCTCCAACCTGGACGCCAAGCTGCGCGTCCAGACCCGTACCCAGATCGCGTCCCTGACCCGCCGCCTCGGCGTCACCACGGTCTATGTCACGCACGACCAGGTTGAGGCCATGACCATGGGCGACCGGGTTGCGGTCCTCAAGGACGGGATCCTGCAGCAGGTCGACACGCCGCGCGCCCTCTATGACAAGCCGATGAACGTGTTCGTGGCCGGTTTTATGGGCTCCCCCGCCATGAACCTGCTCGAGCTTCCGGTCACCGAGGGCGGTGTCACCTTCGGCGGCACGGTCTACCCGGTGCCGCGGAGCATTCTCGACGCCGCGGCAGGCAACACCGTCACGTTCGGTGTGCGGCCCGAAGACATGGACATCGCTGCTGCCGGCGAGGGCCTGAAGGTTGAGGTTGACGTCGTCGAGGAACTCGGGGCGGATGCCTTCGTCTACGGCCACACTTTCCTCGACGGCCAGGAACACGAGATCACGGCCCGGGTGGACGCCCGGAAGCCGCCGGCGAAGGGCGACACACTCTTCGTCCGGCCGAAGCCGGGCCACGTGCACCTGTTTGACACCAGCACCGGAAAGCGTCTCGCGGACGAGGCATAGTCTCAGCAGCTCTGTGCAAGTGCGGTGGCCTTTCCCCTGAACTAGACTGCAGGGGAAAGGCCACCGTGCCGGTTAAACCCCGGATAAACGCCGGATAAACATAGTCCACAGAAGGCATGCCGCCCATGACTGAAGCCGCGCGCGCCAACCAGCGCGATCACCCCTCGGATCTAGAGCAGCCAGGCACCAGCCCGCGGAACCAGGCCGATGCGTCCCAAGCCCCGTTGGGTTCCCTGCACATCACTGCCGCCTCCATGGACCCGGCGCTGCTGGATTTGCCCTGGTCCATCCCCCTGGAGGAATGGCCCAAGGAGAACCTCGCAGCCCTCCCCCGCGGCATCTCCCGGCACGTTGTCCGGTTCGCCAAACTCAGCGACTCCCTCATCGCCATCAAGGAAACCAGCGAGCGGGTTGCCCTGCGGGAGTACGAAATGCTCCGCAAGCTCAGGCGGCTCAATATCCCCTGCGTTGCCCCCGTGGCGGTGATTACCGGCCGCACGGACAAGGACGGGGAGGAACTCGCTCCGGTGCTGGTGACCCGGCACCTGCGATTCTCGCTGCCCTACCGCGCCGTCTTTTCACAGACCCTGCGCGCTGTGACGCTCACCCGGTTGATCGATGCCCAGGCACTGCTGCTGGTCCGCCTGCACCTCGCAGGTTTCTACTGGGGCGACGTCTCCCTCTCCAACACGCTCTTCCGCCGCGATGCCGGGGCGTTCGCCGCCTACCTGGTGGACGCTGAAACGGGGGAACTTTACCCCGAGCTCTCCCCCGGGCAACGCGAGTACGACCTTGAGATCGCAAGGGTGAACATCGCCGGCGAACTCATGGACCTGGCCGAGGGCGGCCTGATCGAGGAAAACATCGATCCCCTCGCCACGAGCGAACGCATCATGGACAGCTACCGGAACCTCTGGGCAGAACTCACTGAGCAGGAGTCCTTCGAACTCGGCGAACGCTGGCGCGTCAACGCCCGGATCCGCCGCCTGAACGAGCTGGGGTTCGACGTCGACGAACTCACCATCCGCACTACTCCGGACGGCTCGCAGGTGCAGCTGCAGCCCAAGGTGGTTGACGCCGGCCACCACCAGCGCCGCCTGCTCCGCCTCACCGGACTGGACGCCCAGGAGAACCAGGCCCGCCGGCTGCTGAACGATCTGGATTCCTACCGCGCGGACAACCACCCCGACCTGGATGAGGAGCTCAGCGCCCACCTCTGGGTCACCCAGGTCTTCGAACCGATCGTCAAGGCAGTGCCGCGTGAGCTGGGCAGCAAACTGGAACAGGCCGAGGTGGTCCACGAGGTCCTGGAACACCGCTGGTACCTCTCCGAAAAGGAGAACCGGAACGTCGGCCTCGCGGAAGCTGTGCAGTCCTATCTCGATACCGAGCTGCGGCACCGCCGGGATGAAGCCGCAATCCTGCTCAACCCGGACACCAAAACCATGAGCATCCTGGAGGGTGGCGGAACGCCGGACCAGCCCTAGCGCGCCAGCAGGCGAAGACAGCCAAAAGGCCGGACCTGAGGGCCCGGCCTTTTGGCTGTCTGCAAGGTGAGGCTCTTTGCAGCGTTACAGGGACTGTTCGAACCCCGTGGAATTTACATTGCACTCATAGGTCATGCCGTCGACGACGTGCGTTCCCGTGCCGTACTCCGCACAGACTTCCACCACGTTGACCACCGCACCCGCGGCGAAAACGAAGATCAGAATTGTGGCCAGCAACGTGAGCAGGAAAACAATGGCTCCGATGATGATGCCGGCCAGGGCGGGGCCATTGCGTTCGTTGGCTTTCCGGGACTGGACCAGGCCCACGATGCTCAGGATCAGGCCCGCCAGTGAGGCGTACGGGATAAAGAACAGGCAGGAAAGAACCAAGCCACCAATTCCCAGGGCCTTCCCCGGCTTCTGCGCCGGAGCCTGGTAGGTCCCGGGGTAGCCGTAGTTCGTGCCGTAAGGGGGCTGCTGGCCGTAAGGCTGCTGCTGAGCGTACGGCTGCTGCTGGCCGTAAGGGGGCTGCTGGCCGTAGGGCTGCTGCTCATAGGGAGCCTGCTGCGGCGTCTGGCCGTAGGGCTGCTGGCCGGAAGCCGGCTGGTCGGAGGACGCCTGCTCCGGAGTGGGTTCACCGTACTGTCCGTAGAGCGGCTGGGTCGGTGCCCCTCCGATGGCTGCGGTGTCGGACGCGGGGGTGCTTCCGGCCGGTGCGGCATCACCGGATGCGGGAGTGCTGCTGTCCGGTTGACCCGCCGGCGTCGGTTCACTGGACGGCTGTCCCGGCGCAGCGAAGCCGTCTGGCCCGCCGGCGCTCTGACCGGCGTCGTCGTTGCGGTTCTCTGGCATGGTTCTCCCCCTGGGACGATGATTCCTGATAGCTGGCCGGCGAACAGCGGCAGCTGTTCCGGCGATCGGCGCCAGTCTATCCTGTGCTGTTGTGGCTAGGCTGGGGCACTGGGGGTCCCGCCCCAAGTCAGCGGCCCCTTCCATGTGCGATGCGGGGCTCCTGTGCCCAGCTGGCAACCGGTCATGCAGCTGTGGGAACAATCACCACCACATATCGGCACATGTGCCGGGAACCCGGCGTTAACCCATACGTAAGCAGCCTGACCAGCGTGAAAAGGATGATTCTGTCCATGGACAATGCCCTCCGCGAAATCTCAAAACCTTCAGCAGAGCTCCAGCTGGTGCCGGTCCATGAGGCTTCCGCTGAACGCGACCGCCAATGGTGGCGTTCCTCGGTGATCTACCAGATCTACCCCCGCTCCTTCCGCGACCTCCGCGGCGACGGCATCGGCGACCTGCCCGGCATCACCGCCGAAATCCCCGCCCTCGCCGAACTCGACATCGACGCGATCTGGCTCTCCCCCTTCTACAAATCCCCGCAGAAAGACGCCGGCTACGACGTCGCGGACTACTGCTCCGTGGACCCGATCTTCGGCACCCTGGACGACTTCGACGCCCTCGTCGCCACCGCCAAGGCCCACGGCATCCGCGTGATCGTTGACCTGGTCCCCAACCACTGCTCCGACCAGCACCCCCTCTTCCAAGCCGCCCTCGCCGCCCCGGAAAACTCCCCCGCCCGGGACATGTTCATCTTCCGCGACGGCACCGGCGAGAACGGCGAAAACCCGCCGAACAACTGGCAGTCCCACTTCGGCGGACCGGCCTGGACCCGCATCACCAACCCCGACGGCACTCCGGGCCAGTGGTACCTGCACCTCTTTGACTCCACCCAGCCGGACTTCAACTGGGACAACCCCGCCGTCCACCAGGAATTCGAACGGATCCTGCGCTTCTGGCTCGACCGCGGCGTCGGCGGCTTCCGCGTCGACGTCGCCCACGCCCTGATCAAGAAGTCCGGCCTCCCGGACTGGGGCGGCCGCGCCGACGGCGCCTCCATCGAAGGCTTCCCCGGCCACGAGGCACCCATGTTCGGCCAGGCCGGAATCCACGACATCTACCGGTCCTGGCGGAAAATCCTGGAGGACTACGACGGCGACCGCGTGCTCTGCGCCGAAGCGACCATCGACCCGCTGGACCGGCTCACCGACTGGGTCCGGTCCGACGAAATGCACCAGGCCTTCAACTTCGCCTACCTCCACCACCCCTGGGACGCCGGGGATCTGCGCAGCACCATCGAAACCTCCCTCAAGGCATTCGACAAGGTCGGTGCCCCCACCACCTGGGTGCTCTCCAACCACGACGTCGTCCGCCACGTCTCCCGCTTCGGGCTGCAGGGCCATGAGCTGCGCAGCGGCGACGGGATCGGGCCCGACGATGCCCAGCCGGACCACGTCCTCGGACTGTCCCGGGCACGTGCGGCAACGCTGCTGATGCTCGGCCTGCCCGGCGGGGTCTATCTCTACCAGGGCGAGGAACTCGGCCTGCCCGACCACACCATGATTCCGCACACCTACCGGCAGGACCCGACGTTCCACCGGACGGATGGTGTCCGCGTGGGCCGGGACGGCTCGCGGGTGCCGCTGCCCTGGACGGCGGACGCGCCGTCGTACGGGTTCAGCAGCACCGGCAAGAGCTGGCTGCCGCAGCCGGAAGTCTGGGGCACCCATTCCAGGGACATCCAGGAACGGAACCCGGATTCCACACTGCACATGTACAAGGCAGCCCTCAGGCTGCGGCAGGAACTCGGCCTGGGCCACGGCTCGCTGTCCTGGTGGCCGGAGCACGACGCCGAGGGCGTGGTAGCTTTCGTGAACAACGGGGTGCTGGTGGCGATGAACATGGGTACCGAAGCGGTTGAGCTGCCGGAGTTCGAGATCCTGCATCAAAGCTCGCCGGGGGCCATGGAGCACACCCGGCTCCGCCCGAACCGGACGGTCTGGATGCGGGTACCCTAGGTTCCGCTTCCTTCGGGCGGGCCAGCGGTTAGGCGCCGGGGATGGCCTTGCCCGGGTTCAGGATTCCCGCCGGGTCAAAAACTGCTTTGACCCGGCGCTGGAGTTCCAGCACCTCGGCCTGCTGTTCCTGGGCCAGCCAGCGGAGCTTGAACTGACCCACGCCGTGTTCGCCGGTGATGGTTCCGCCCAGCCCCAGGGCCACCGTGATGGATTCGTCCAGGGCTGCGTCCAGGCGGGCCGCACCTGCGGCACCCTCCGCAGTGCTGACCCAGAAGGTCGGGTGCAGGTTGCCGTCTCCGGCGTGGGCAACAACCTTGAGCCGGACGCCATGATCGCGGGCCATCCGCTCAAGTTCCGCCACGTAGTGCACCAGCTGGGAGCGCGGCACCGCCACGTCTTCTCCAACCCGCAGCTCATGGTCGACGGCGTCTCCGCGGCTGTGCCGGCGCAGTTCCACCAGGCGCTCGGCTTCGGCTGAGCCGGCGGAGCTTACGGTCCCGCCGAGTCCGGACAGGACGGTACGGACGGCGTCCGCTTCGGCCTCGGCACCGAAACCGTCGGTTTGAATCAGGAGCAGCGCCCCACCCCGGGTGCCGAGATCCGAGCCATGGGCGCCGTCGAGCGCTGCCATCGTGGCGCCGTCGAGCAGTTCCATGATCGCGGGCTGGACCCTGGCCGCGCCGACGGCGAGCACACCGGCCGCAGCGGTCCGGAAGTCGGGGAAGAACGCCGCTACGGTGCATACCTCGCGGGGCAGGTAGCGGAGCCGGACGGTGATGCCGACGACGACGCCGAGGGTGCCTTCCGACCCGGTGAACAGGCCGGTGAGGTCGTACCCGGCTACGCCTTTGAACGTTGTGTGCCCGGTGCGGATCAGCGTTCCATCCGCGAGCACCACGTCCAGCGCGAGCACCGAGTCACGGGTCACTCCGTACTTGGCGCAGCGCAGGCCGCCGGCATTGGTGGCCACGTTGCCGCCGATGGTGGAAATCCTGTAGCTGGCCGGATCAGGTGCATACATCAGTCCGTGGGGCCGCACGGCCTCGTTGAGGTCCGCATTGATGACGCCGGGTTCGACGACGGCGAGTTCGTCGCCCGCCCGGATCTCCAGGATCCGGTTCATTTTCTCCAGGCTGAGGACAATGCAGTTCCGGGTGGCATGGGCTCCTCCGGAGACGCCGGTGCCGGCTCCGCGCGGGACCACAGCCGTGTTGGTGCGCGAGGCCCAGCGCATAATGTTCTGCACATCGGCCACGGTTTCCGCCCAGACCACTGCCAGCGGGTCAACGAGGTCCTGCACCGGACCCTGGTCTTTGGCGTACGCTGCCAGGGTGGTCGAATCGGTTGCCAGTGAAACGCCGGGAAGGGCAAGCGCTAGGTCATGCAGAACATCGGTGGTCATATGCAGAAGGCTACCGGGCGCCCATGAACCGGGCGTAACGTTGCAGGACATTGCGCCATTGCCCTGCTAGCCGGTCACGGACCTCCAGGCCATCGGGGATCCGGCCGAAGCCCGAGTGCTGCACCGTGACACGGGTGTGGTTTTCCTGCGGCTCGAACCTCAGTTCCACGCTGGTCGAGACCGTCGGGCTGTGTCCCAGGAACCAGTCCATGGCCAGCAGCTCGTCCGGGCGGATTTCCCGAACCGTGGCCCAGAGCGCGGTCTCCTCATCGAGGCTCGTCTCTGTCAGGGATCCGCTCTCGAACTCCGGATGCATCCCTTCCCCGTACGTGCTGAATTCTGCAGGCCACCACAGGTGAAGGTACTCGTGGAAACCCCTGAAGGCCTCGTCCGTTTCACGGGGAACAACACAGGATTCCTCGATATCGGCGACGGAGGCTGCGCCCCGCTGCGGCTCGGGGTCCGGGGCGTGGGAGAACAAGGATGAAGTCATGCCTTTAGCCTACGTACTCCGGTGCCAGGGGACCCCGTCGGGCTTCCATTGCTCAGCGTGGGGCAGGGCTGGCTTCATTTCGATGGGTGTGCAGGTCTGGCGGCTTCACCGGCTCTCGCCCTCGCTGGATGGGCAGGTATGGTGACCAAAATCGCGCGGAGGCCGCCGTATCTGCACGTCGACGGTCGCCCGTGGGCTGAATACGGTGCACAACCGCAGGCCGGTCGAAGGCAGGGTCCGCTGACCCCACGGGTCAGGCCTGCAACCCCGCGGAACGGAAAGCGGGGGTTAAACACGTCAGGCCCCGCACTTAGTGTGCGGGGCCTAACGTGGACCAGGATCCCTGGTCTTGAATGATTGTCCGGCGGTGACCTACTCTCCCACACCCTCCCAGGTGCAGTACCATCGGCGCTGCGGGT
>NZ_JACSQC010000009.1 GCF_014836875.1 Arthrobacter pullicola
GACGGCACCTTGTTCGAAGACCCCGTGCCCAAGAACCTGCCCTCAGCCGCTTGACGAAAACCATAGAGGCACCCCCCAGCCAACAGATCGGCCGGTCGAGCGTATTCCTCCGAGGCTGCAGTACTGGGCATCAACCCAGCAAAGTGGAGTCGATGAAAGAATCATCCATGGAAATAGAGCGGTTTTATGGAAGATGACATTCCGTTTGGGCATCGCCAAATTCAGCGATCCGCGACCCTACCCCAAGGAGTTCCTCGATAGCTGCCACCGTCCGCGGTGCCGCTTTACCGTCGCCGTACGGGTTGACGGCATTGGCCATGGAATCGAAGTGCGCGCGGTCGTTCAGCAGCTGATCCACTTCCGCAACGATACGGTTTTCGTCAGTGCCGATCAGCTTGACCGTGCCGGCCACCACGGCTTCCGGACGCTCGGTGTTCTCGCGCATTACCAGTACAGGCTTGCCGAGGCTGGGAGCTTCTTCCTGGACTCCGCCGGAGTCAGTCAGCACAACGTGCGCCATGGAGAGCATCCGGGTGAACTCACCGTATGCCAGCGGCTCCACCACGATGACGTTCGTCCTACCTTCGATGAACGGGACGACGGCCGCGCGGACAGCCGGGTTTTTGTGCAGCGGAACGACAATCGTTAGATCAGGTTCCGCGTCAGCGATTCGAGCCAAAGCCCGGCCCACACCGCGCATCGCCTCGCCCTGGTTCTCGCGGCGATGAGTTGTCACGAGAAGAATGCGGGCTTCCTCGGCGACGAGCTTTTCAAGCTGCGGGTCCGTGAACGGCACCTTCTTGTCAACGGTCATGAACAGGGCGTCGATGACGGTGTTACCCGTGACGACAATGTCGCTGGCAGGAATGTTTTCCTGGAGCAGATTCGCGCGGCTTGTAGTTGTGGGAGCCAAGTGCAGGCTGGCGATCTGGGAAGTCATTTTTCGGTTGGCTTCCTCAGGGAACGGGGAGAAGAGATCCCCGCTGCGAAGGCCTGCTTCAACGTGCACAACCGGGATGCCGTGATAAAAGGCTGCGATAGCGCCTGCCGTGGAGGTGGTGGTGTCGCCCTGGACGATCACGGCATCCGGACGGTTGACGCTGAAGAGTTTGTCTAGCCCGTCAATCGTGCGGGTCAGGATCCCGTTCAAGGTCTGCCCCGGAGTAAAAATATTCAGGTCGTGATCCGGGACGATTCCAAACAGGCCGTTGACCTGGTCCAGCATCGAACGGTGCTGCCCCGTCACGGTCGTGAAGTGCTCCAGGGAAGTGGACTCCTGAAGGGCAGAAACGATCGGCGCCATTTTGATAGCTTCGGGCCGGGTTCCATAGATAGGCATAACGAGTGGCAAAGCGGTACCCCATAAGACGTGAGACTTAAAAAGTGTGAATGTTAGCGTGTGGTCCGGTCATCCTAGCCCATTCCCAGATTATTCCTGGGTCAGGGCGACTTCTTCGATTCAGCCAAAAAAGACCAGAAGCGTTACAAGCACAGGCACCGACACAAACACGCCCACAGTCAGAATCATGGCCACCGCACGCTTCCTGCGATAAGCCCTGGCCGGCTCGGCCTTGAACCCGCCGGAGGCACGCACCACTTCCTCCTCGAAAACGGGGCTGCGGTCGGTCCCCGAACTCATGTGCCGCGCTGCCGCAACCTCCGTATATAGCCGTTTGCCCATGTGCTCCACTTTCCCACAAGAACCGCAATCCTTAGGGGTGGCTGTCAGAGCCCTGCGGTACGCTTCTCACTGGGCAGGTTACTGATCGGGTCAACGGAGCCCCGGAGGCTGCCCAAGAACGAGCTGGCACAAACCGGAGTTCACGTATGAGCTACAGCACGGAACGGGATTACTTTGCAGACTAAGATCACCGCCAATGCGCAAGCGCTGAAGCGATGGTTGAGCAAGGCCGAGGTCTCTCTGGGGAACCACAGCGACCGGCTGAATGCCATCAACATTTTCCCGGTGGCCGACGGCGACACCGGAACCAACCTCTACCTCACCATGCGCGCTGCCTCCGCCGCAGCAGCCGATCAGGAAACGCATGACATCGGCGAACTGCTCTCCACGGCCGGCCGGTCTGCCATGGAACAGGCCCGCGGAAACTCCGGCACGCTGCTCTCCGTCTTCCTCACCGCGATGGCCGAGCCGCTGCAGGGACACAGCAGGCTCTCCGCGCCGCTTCTGGCCTTGGCGCTGGACCGGGCGCAGCTGCGCTCCTGGTCGGTGCTCAGTGATCCCGTTCCCGGAACCATGCTCTCCGTACTGGAAGAGGCTGCCCGGGGAGCATCACGGGTAGAGCCGGCCCAGAACGGCGATGATTCCAACGCGGGCCTGGCTGTAACCCTCCGCGCCATGATGACCTCCGCACTGGCCGCCGTCGTGCGCACCGAAGAGCAGCTGCAGACCCTCACCGATGCCCGGGTTGTCGACGCCGGCGGCGTGGGGTTCCTGCTGGTCCTGGATGCCCTGCGGGCCTCCGCCCTCGGCGAGGAACTCCAGGGAGAGCTCCTTGACGGACTGCACGGCTACGACGTCCAGGACCCGCATATCCACAGCAACCAGCCGCAGCTCGAAGGCGTGGAAGTCATGTGCACCATCACGCTTAGCCCGCTCGACGCCGCCACGATGCGGCTTTCGCTCGATGAGCTGGGGGAGTCCGTGATCATGAGCGCGGTCAGCCCCGTGGGGGACGGCTACCGGTGGCGGGTCCACGTCCATACTCCGGATGCGGGGGCTGCCCTGGAACTGCTGCGCACGGTTGGCGAACCGACCAATGTCACGATCACCGAGCTGTCCGCCAACGGGCACCAGACAACGGAAATCCCGCAGGTCCCGGTCCCCGGTGACCCCGCCGCCGGTGGCGGTCTGGCCCGCGAAGCCTAGAGGCCCATGCAGGACAGGATTCCCGGCGAACTCGACTACCCGCTTGACCGCCGGATTGGTAAACGCTCTGCGGACAGGATTGCCCAGCAGCTTGGGATCACCACTGTCGGTGAGCTGCTGCTGCACGTTCCCCGCCGCTACCTGGAACGCGGTGAACTCACGCCGATAGCGGAGATTCCCTTCGATGAGGAAGTCACGCTGGTTGCCCGCGTGCAAAGCAACAACGCCAGGCGGATGCAGACCCGCAAGGGAATGATTGTTGAGATCACGGTGACGGACGACGCCGGCGGATCGCTTGGGCTGCTGCACCTGACCTTCTTCAACGGCTACGGGGCACAGAAAGACCTGCAGGTGGGCGCCCGGGCCATGTTTTCCGGCAAAGTCGGCGTCTACAAAGGTCAGCTGACACTGACCAACCCCAACTACGTGCTCCTGGCCGACGATGCCGATGACGAAGAGGAAGCCAAACGGCCGATCCCCGTTTACCCGGCCACCGCCAAACTGACCAGCTGGGACATCAAAAAGACCATCGACCTGCTGCTGGACACCCTGCAGGCCGAGCGGCTGCGCGATCCGGTCCCGGAACAGATCCGCAGCCGGGAGCACCTGATGCCCCTGGCCGCAGCCTACGAGGCCCTCCACCGGCCGGCGGACATCCAGGAGGCGTATAAGGCACGGCACCGTTTCCGCTACCAGGAAGCCCTCGTCCTGCAGACGGCCCTGGCCCGCCGGCACGCGTTTACCGCGCTGCAGGACGCCACCGCCAGGCCGCCGGCACCCGGGGGTCTGCTGGACACCTTCGACGCCGCCCTGCCTTTCACCCTCACCGGCGGCCAGGGTCAGGTCGGGGCGGAACTGGCCGGTGACCTGGCCCGGGCACACCCGATGAACCGGCTGCTGCAGGGCGAAGTGGGGTCGGGTAAAACCCTGGTCGCGCTGCGGGCCATGCTTCAGGTGATCGACGCCGGAGGCCAGGCTGCGCTGCTGGCTCCCACCGAAGTCCTTGCCGCCCAGCACCACGCGTCGATTACCCGGACGCTGGGGCCGCTGGCGGAAGGCGGACTGCTCGGGGGCAGCGAACAAGGCACCCGCGTCACGCTCCTGACCGGGTCCATGGGGGCCGCCCAGCGGAAGGCTGCCCTGCTGGAAGCTGCCAGCGGATCCGCGGGAATCGTCATTGGTACCCATGCCCTGCTCGCCGAGCACGTTCAGTTCGCGGACCTCGGCCTCGTGGTTGTGGACGAACAGCACCGGTTCGGCGTCGAGCAGCGGGACATCCTGCGGTCCAAGGGCCGGCACAGCACGCCGCACCTCCTGGTGATGACGGCCACCCCGATTCCGCGCACCGTCGCCATGACGGTTTTCGGTGACCTCGACGTCTCCACGCTGGCCGAACTGCCGGCCGGCCGGGCACCGATTTCCACGTATCTGGCGCCGCTGACCGACAAGCCGGCGTGGGGTCCGCGGATCTGGGCGCGGGCACGGGAAGAGATCGACGCCGGACGGCAGGTCTATGTGGTCTGCCCCAAGATCGGGGACCGCGAAGAGGAGCCCGGCACCGAACTCGCCCTGATCGAGGAGCTCCCTGGCAAACCCGCTGCCCAGCGCAACCAGCGCCCGCTCGCTTCCGTGCTGGAGACCATGGAGCGGCTGCAGGAGCTGCCCGTCCTCGCCGGCACCCGGATGGCGATGCTGCACGGCCGGATGGACGCGGCGGATAAGTCAGCAACCATGGACGCCTTCAACCGCGGGGAGATTGACCTGCTGGTCTCCACAACGGTGATCGAAGTCGGAGTGGACGTGCACAACGCCACCATGATGGTGATCCTGGATGCCGAACGGTTCGGAATGTCCCAGCTCCATCAGCTCCGCGGCCGCGTGGGCCGGGGCGGGCTGCACGGCACCTGCCTGCTGGTGACGAATCTTGAACCCGGGCACCCGAGCCGGGAACGGCTGGACGCGGTGGCCGCAACGACGGACGGATTCGAACTCTCCCGCCGTGACCTGGAACTGCGCCGGGAAGGCGACATCCTGGGCGCCTCACAGTCCGGCGGGCGCTCCACCCTGAAGCTGCTGCGCGCCATCCAGGACGAAAAAGTCATCGAAAAGGCCCGGACAGACGCACAGGAACTTGTGGCCGTTGACCCCGACCTGCTCGATTATCCCGGCCTGAACGAAGCGATTGACGCGTACCTGAACCCGGAAAAGGAAGCGTTCCTGGAACGGGGCTGATGCCGGGCGGGACCCCGCGGCTGGATAGAGTGGAAACATGAGCCGCATCATTGCCGGGGCCGCCGGCGGAACCACCCTGTCCAGCGTTCCCGGATCAGGAACCCGCCCCACCACGGACAGGGTGAAGGAAGCGCTCTTCTCCCGGCTCGAGTCCTACGAAATCCTCTCCGGCGCCTATGTCCTTGACCTGTTCGCCGGATCCGGCTCCCTGGGCGTCGAAAGCGCCAGCCGCGGAGCTGCCCGGGTTGACCTGGTGGAGCTGGCGGAGAAGGCTGCGGGGGTCTGCCGCAGCAACGCCGGACTGGTGAACCGCGTGCTGGGCAAGGAACGCGTGCGCGTGCACCGGGCCAAGGCCGAGACCTATCTGCTCCGGGTTCCCGAGGGCCTGGCCTGGGACCTGGTGTTCCTTGACCCGCCTTATGACCTGGATGAAGACGGCCTGGCCGGCGTTCTGCAGGCCCTCACCGCGCACCTCGCGCCCGGCGCCGTTGTGGTGGTGGAACGTTCCACCCGGTCTCCGGAACCCGTCTGGCCCGACGGGCTGGAGCGCTTCAGTGAACGTGCCTACGGCGAAACAACCCTCTGGTTCGCCGAACCGGCCCAGACAGAACCAGCCCAGCCCGGTGACGCCAAAGGCTGACGCCTAAACGCCTAAACGCCCAGCGCTCAGCGCCCGGCCGCGAAGGCGTCCAGCTCGGCCCCGGTGAGGACGGCTGCGGGATGCGGTCCCGCCCCCAGCAGCGCCGTGGTCCAGTCCTGTGGCCAGCGGAACGGGGCCCCGGCCAGCACGATGTTCCCCGGGTGACGGCCGGTGAACATACTCGTGTCGCCCAGGGCAGCAACCTCGCCGCCGGCCGCGCCAAACACTGCCTGCATCGACGCGGCCTGCCGGCGCGCAAAGTTCAGCGGCGGATCATCGCCCACATTGACCAGCAGCACACCGGTGGCAGTGAGCAGCTCCAGCAGTTCGGCGTAGTACTCCGGCGCCGCCAGGTGTTCCGGAGCATCGGCACCGGCAAAGACATCCAGCACAATAACGTCGAAAGACGCCGGTTCGAACCGGTCGAGCTCCGCCCGGGCGTCACCGATGATGGTCTGCAGCCGGGTTCCTTCGGGCAGCGGCAGGTACGCCAGCACGTAGTCCAGGAGTTCGCGTTCAAGCTCGACGGCGGCCTGCTCCGAGCCGGGCCGGGTGGCCTGGACATAGCGCGCCAGCGTCAGGGCGCCGGCACCCAGATGCAGGGTCCGCAGCGGCTGGCCGGCCGGTGCGGCGAGGTCCAGGACGTTGCCGATCCTCCGGAGATACTCGTAGAAGATCTCCTGCGGCTGCGCTAGGTTCACATGCGACTGCTGGGCACCTCCGATGGACAGGATCCAGGCGCCCTCGGTGAACGCGTCCTCGTCCAGTTCGGCATGCGCACCGATACCGCGGAGCAGGCGCGACGGCGGACGGCGGGCCACTAGAGGACCTCCCCGAGGCGTGCGATGCGTTCCGCGGCTTCCTGCAGCACGTCGAAGCGTTTGCAGAACGCGAAGCGCAGCAGCGTGCGGGTCCGTTCGGCTCCCTCCGGATGGCAGAACATGGCCACCGGGATGGCGGCAACGCCCACCAGCTCCGGCAGCCGGCGGGCCAGGGCGGTGGCATCGGTAATGCCCAGGGGAGCGACGTCGGCGTTGACGAAGTAGGTGCCCTGCGGCGTGTAGACGTCCAGGCCGGCGGCCCGCAGCCCGGCGGAAAGGACGTTGCGCTTGGCCCGCAGGGTTCCGGCGGCGTCGGTGAAGAAGGAATCCTCCATCCGCAGGCCCGCGGCGATGGCGGCCTGGAACGGCGACCCGGAGCTGTAGGTCAGGAAGCTCTTGACGGTGCGTACCGCGGCCACCAGCTCGGCGGGCCCGCTCAGCCAGCCAATCTTCCAGCCGGTCAGGGAGAACGTCTTGCCGGCCGAGGAGATGGTGAGGGTCCGGTCCGCGGCTCCCGGGAGGGTGGCCACGGGGATGTGCCGGGGACCGAAGGTGAGGTGCTCATACACCTCATCGGTGAGGATCACGACGTCGTGCCGGATGGCCAGGTCCACGATCCGCTGCAGGACCGGTTCCGGGAAGACCGCGCCGGTGGGATTGTGCGGGTTGTTCACCAGGACCACGCGGGTGCGGTCGGTGAACGCCGCTTCCAGGGCGTCCAGGTCCGGCATGAAATCCGGTGCCAGCAGGGGAGCGGTGGTGTGGGTGGCGCCGCTCAGGCCGATGATGGCGCCGTAGGAGTCGTAGAACGGTTCGAAGGTCAGGACCTCATCGCCCGGCCCGGTCAGTGCCAGCAGCGCCGAGGCGATGGCCTCGGTGGCGCCCGTGGTCACAATGATTTCGGTCGCCGGGTCCAGGGTCAGCCCGTAGAAGCGTTCCTGGTGCTCGGCGACAGCCTCGCGCAGCACCGGCAGTCCCTGGCCCGGAGCATACTGGTTGGCGCCGGCCAGGATGGCCTTGCGGGCAGCGTTCCGGATCTCTGCCGGACCGTCCTCATCCGGGAATCCCTGGCCCAGGTTGATTGCCCCGTGCACGCCGGCCAGTGCCGTGATCTCCTCGAAGATGGTCACTCCCAGGTTTCCGTCCGCGCCGAGCAGGTTGGCACCTGCGGCTGTCCGCTGCCAGGGGGCGGGAGCTCCGTCCCGGGAGTCGCGGAGGGTTTGTGCGCGGGGTGTTGAAGTCATGCCTTCAAGTATTACCCGCACCAAGCCGGTAGATTCGACTTATGCGACGCGCAGTATGCCCCGGTTCCTTTGACCCGATCCACAATGGCCACCTGGAAGTGATTGCCCGGGCCGCCAACCTCTTCGACGAAGTCATCGTGGCCGTTTCCACGAACTACGCCAAAAAGTACCGGTTCTCCGAGGCCGAACGGCTGGAGATCGCCGCGGAAACACTCGGCTCCCTGGCCGGGGTGTCGGTGCTGCCCATGGGGCACGGGCTGCTGGCTGAGTTCTGCCGCGACCACGGTGCCAACGCAATTGTGAAGGGCCTGCGCTCGGTCCAGGACTACCAGTACGAGCTGCCGATGGCCGTGATGAACCGGCACCTGACCGGCGTCGAAACCGTGTTCCTTGCGGCGGATAACTCCTACACGCACCTGTCCTCCAGTCTGATCAAGGAAGTTGCCGCACTGGGCGGGGACATCGCCGAGTTCGTGCCGAGCGCCGTCCTGAAACGGATGGACGCGCTGCGCTAGCCGTGCCGGGGCACCCTGACCAGCTCGTTCCCAGCCGTGCGGGGCGCCGCTCCTAGCCGATCCGGCTGCCGCACGCCGGGCGCAGGAAAGCCGCCAGCAGGCCGCCTGTTTCCTCCACAAACCGCCCGGCCCACCGCGAGGGGCTCATCGTGGGCTCCGAAGCAACCATGGTGAGGTGGGCTGCCGAGCACTGGGTGATGTTGGCCTCCGCACGGACCACATGGTACGTCGAGGTCACCACGATGATCTCGTCCCAGCCGTTATCCGCGGCCAGGCGGGCAACCGAGCGTGCCTCGGCCCGGGTTGTCAGAGGAGACGGGGTGAAACACTCGATCGCCGGGTTGGTGGTGTACTCACAGACGAAGTCAGTGTTCGCATTGCCCGGAGTATCGGTGGTGGACAGGACGAGGACGGGAGCGTAGCCGTCCCGCAGCAGCTGCTGCCCGACCGGCAGGCGCTCCGCGGCAGCCCCGGCCAGCACCACAATGGCGTCCGCGCTGACCGCCTCACCGCTGGGATCCTTTGCGGCCTGGGGATACAGGAAGAGGTTGGCGGCGGCGAACAGCCAGACCAGCAGGGCGCACAGCACTGCCGTCCCGATCCGGACAAAAACGCGCCGGAAAGCGGCTGCGGGGCGAAGGAGAGACACACCGCAAGCGTAGGTGAGAGCTGGGCGTGAGCCGGAATCCGCCGTCGTGCCCCGGTGCGGCTAAACTGGAGCAGCAGCCGCGGTACGGCAGGCACGGGGCCCGGCCCCAGCGCCCGCCGGCGGGCCGGTTTGAGAGATTCCCTCCGGTCAGGCTAAGATGATATGTCGGTCTATGTTCTACAGGAGTTCTCATTAGCGTTTCATCGCGGTCACATCCGAGTTCCCCCTTGGCAGTCAATGTCAAGGATCTCGGGCGCAGCCCGGGAACCATGCGGACAATGCATGAGCATCTGCCGGCACCGAAAGACTTCGGTGTTGCGCTGATCGGCGTACCCGTGGGATCGGACATTGAGCTCGATCTGCGGTTTGAGGCCGTGCACGAAGGGATTTTGGTATCAGGAAACGCGGTTGTCCCAGTCCGGGGCGAGTGCGGCCGGTGCCTGACGCCCATCGCGTACGACCAGGACGTCGATGTGCAGGAACTCTTCTACTACGAGGACGCTGAGTCCTTCGGAGAAGAAGAGGAAGAAGAGCAACGCCGGATCGAGCGAGATGTCATCGATCTTGAACCGGTTTTGCGGGACGCAGTGGTCACCACCCTGCCGTTCCAGCCGGTGTGCCGGGAAGACTGCGAAGGTCTTTGCCCCGATTGCGGGGTGCGCCTTGAGGAGGATCCGGGTCACCACCATGAAGTCGTGGATCCTCGCTGGGCAGCCCTTGCCGGGTTGACTGGCACCGCCGCTGACAACGAAGCGGCAAAAAGTACAGAGTCAGACGAGAGAGAAGAGAGTTAGTCGTGGCTGTTCCCAAGCGGAAAATGTCCCGCTCGAATACGCGTGCACGCCGGTCCCAGTGGAAGGCAACTGCGCCCAACCTGGTGAAGACCGTTGAGAACGGCCGCGTAACCTACAGCCTGCCCCATCAGGCCAAGGTCGTAACCGACTCCGCAGGCACTGCGCTGTTCCTTGAATACAAGGGCCGCAAGGTAGCGGACGTCTAAGACCAGTGTTTACCCCTTTTCCGTCTGTCCTCTGAGGACATTCGTTGAAGGGGCACACTGCTTTTCGGGGCGATCTCAGCACGTGAAGAATACTGAAGAGCTTCAGAAGCGTCTCGGCGTCGACATCGATGCCGGGACGCTTCGTCTTGCGCTCACACACCGGTCCTACGCCTACGAACACGGCGGGATCCCGACCAACGAACGCCTCGAGTTCCTTGGGGATTCCATTCTCGGTTTCTCCATCACCGACGCGCTGTACCGGGACAACCCCGACCTCTCCGAAGGGGAGCTGGCCAAGCGCCGCTCCTCCGTCGTGAGCACCAAGGCGCTTGCCTCAGTTGCCCGCCAGCTGCAGCTTGGAGATTTCATCCTGCTGGGACAGGGCGAGAAGCTGACGAACGGCAAGGACAAATCCTCCATCCTGGCCGACACCACCGAAGCCCTGATTGGTGCGGTGTACCTGTGCCACGGGATCGAGACGGCCCGCGCCATGGTGATGCGGCTGATCGGTCCGCTGCTGCACGACGCAGACACCCTGGGCGCCGGAACCGACTGGAAAACCAGCATCCAGGAAATCGCTGCCGCCCGGAAACTCGGCGACATCGAATACCGGGTTACCGGCACCGGACCGGACCATTCCCGCAGCTTCGTGGCTGTCCTGCACATCGGCGGCCAGGCTTACGGCACCGGCAGCGGACGCTCCAAGAAAGACGCTGAGCAGGAAGCCGCAGCAGACACCTGCCGCCGGCTGAACGATACCGGCGTGCGTCCGGTCACCCCCTCCGTCTAGCAGATCCGCCCATGCCGGAACTTCCCGAAGTTGAGGTTGTGCGCCGCGGCCTGGCCCGGTGGGTACGGGGACGGAACATCGACGCCGCAGAGGTCCTGGACCCGCGCTCCGTCCGGCGGCACGCCCCGGGGCCGGATGATCTGCGGGCAAACCTGGAAGGCGCCCGCGTCCTGGACGTGGTCCGGCGCGGCAAGTTCCTGTGGATGCCGCTGGTCGAGGCCGGTGATGACGCCGGTGCCGTTCCTCCCTTCGCCCTCATGGCGCACCTGGGCATGAGCGGCCAGCTGCTGATGGAAGACCCGGCGCTGCCGGACGAGAAACACCTCAAAATCCGGCTGACCCTCAGCCCCGCCACGGACACCGACGGGTCACCCATGCCCACCGAACTCAGATTCGTGGACCAGCGCATCTTCGGCGGGATGTTCCTTGCCGATCTGGAGCCGACTCCGGACGGCGCGCCGGGCGGGCTCTCCGAAACCGGAATGCCGCTGCTGCCCTCTGAAGCCGCGCACATAGCCCGTGATCCGCTGGACCCGGCGTTCTCCTTCGACGAGTTCTACCGCAGGCTGCGTTCCCGCCGTACCGGAATCAAACGGGCACTGCTGGACCAGGGGCTGATCTCCGGCGTGGGGAACATCTACGCCGATGAAGCGCTCTGGAGCGCCAAAATCCACTTCGCCCGGCCCACGGACACCATGCGCCGTGCCGACGCCCTGCGGCTGGTGGAGACCGCACGGGACGTGATGACACGGGCGCTGGCCGCGGGCGGCACCAGCTTCGATTCCCTCTACGTCAACGTGAACGGAGCATCGGGGTACTTCGCCCGGTCCCTGAACGCCTACGGACGGGAAGGCGAGCCCTGCCTGCGCTGCGCCGAAGCCAGCCGCACCACGCTCATCCGCCGGGATTCCTTCATGAACCGGTCCTCCTACAGCTGCCCGGTGTGCCAGCCCAAGCCCCGCAACGGACGCTGGTAACCCCTCCCGGCGCCTGACGCGGGACGTCTGAGGCCTGGCAGTCCGCTCAGCGCAGGACCTCGATGAGGACCACCCACGCGAAGGCCGCCCCCGCGATCACGCCGAGGATTGCCCCGGCCCCCAGCCAGGCCAGCCCGGCGCCGTCGTCCATCAGGAGCAGGACCGCGCCCGCCGCATAGGCGGCAACCGGGGCCAGGAGCAGGAGAGCCTTAGGGAACCGCGTCCCGCGGGGCGCGCCGGAGCTGCGGTACACGGAGCCGACGGCGCGGATCACCACCACGGCCAGCGCGGCGGTGCCAAGCGCTGTCTCGGCGCCGTAGGCCCAGAGCGGCTGGCCGGGGACCAAGCCGAGCGCGCACACCACCAGCGCCAGCGTGAGCGTAGCAACGGCTGCTGCGGCACGGGACGGGAGCGGTTCCGCGGCGAGAATATCCTTGATATTCACCGACATCGCCACGATCAGCAGCCCCACCAGCGCCGCCGTGCCGCCCAGCATGGCCACGTTGAACTCACTCCAGGCTTCCAGCGGGGATTCCATGCCAGCACACTGTAGCGTGCACGGCCGGTGTTCTCAGCCGTGCCGGCGCGTTAGCTGCCGCGCAGCTCCGCAACCAGGGCGTCGTTGTAGACCGGCCAGGCTTCCGCTGCCCAGGGACCAAAGTCCCGGTCTGTGAGGGCGACGGCGGCTGCCTGCAGCTCGGGGTCCACCCACAGGAACGTGCCGGACTGCCCGAAGTGCCCGAACGTGCGCGGCGAATTGGTGCTCCCGGTCCAGTGCGGGGACTTGCTGCCCCGGATTTCGAACCCCAGCCCCCAGTCGTTCTCCTTCTGCCGGCCGAAACCCGGCAGGACTCCGGCGAGACCCGGATAAACGACCGTGGTCGCCGCGGCCAGCGACTCCGGCGTGATCAGCCGGGGCGCCTGCAGCTCCGCGGCGAACCGGGCCAGATCCGCGGCGGTGGAAACGGCGCCGGCCGCCGGAGAGCCCTCCAACGTGGTGTCCGCCATCCCCAGGGGCGCCAGCACGGCCTCCTGGAGATAGTCGGCAAACCCAATGCCGGTGGCCTCCTCCAGTGCCTCGGCCAGGACCTCGAAACCGGCATTGGAGTACAGCCGCCGCGTGCCCGGTTCGTACCGGACGGTACGGTCCCCGAAGTCGTAGCCGCCGGTGTGGGCCAGCAGGTGGGCGATCGTGGAACCGGGCGGCCCGGCGGGATCATCGAGGACCACGGCTTCCTCTACGAGCGCAACCTGGAAGGCGTACGCCGTCAGCAGCTTGGTCACGGAGGCCAGTGGAAAGCGCCGGCCCTGGTCGCCGTCGGCCCCCAGCACGGTGCCGTCGGCGGCGATGACAGCCGCGGCGGCGTGCTCGGCGGGCCAGTCCTGGATTAGTGCTGTGCTTTTCATCCCTGCCATCCTATGACGTCGGCCGGCTGGTGCTGTCCGGCACCGGCGCGGCCGTGCCGCCGTAGTGGGCGGCCAGGCGGCGCATACCCTCGTCGATGGAGACCTCGGGCGTCCAGTCCAGCACCTTGCGGGTGTGGCGCTGATCGAACCAGTGCGAGGTGGAGAGCTGCTCGGCCAGGAACCGGGTCATCGGGGGCTCATCGTGGACCAGGCCGCGCGCGCCGGCCGCCAGCCAGGCCTTCTCGATGATGCTTCCCGCGCCTCTGGCCAGCCAGCCCGGGACGCTGAACCCCGGTGCACGGACGCCGCCGGCGGCACAGATACCGGCCATCAGCTCGCCGACGGTGCGCGGCTGGCCGTTCGTGACCACCAGCGCCTGCCCGTGGGCGTGCTCCATCCGTTCCAGCCCGCGGACGATCGCCGCGGCGGCGTTGTCCACGTAGGTGGTGTCGATGAGGGCCGCTCCGCCGTCCAGCAGGGGCAGCCGGCCGGAGCGCGCCCGGTCGATCACGCGTTCCACCAGCTGGGTATCACCGGGGCCCCAGACGACGTGGGGACGGATCGCGGTGACCCGGAAGTCCGGCGAGTCAGCCGCCAGGGCCAGCAGTTCCGCCGCGGCCTTGGACCGGGCGTAGTAGCCGCGGGCCTGGTCCGGATCGGCCTGCCCGGCGCCGGCTCCGGCGATCGGCTCGCCGAAGTGGGCCACGGAGGGGGAGGAGACGAAGACCAGGTCACGGACCCCGGCGGCGCGCGCGGCGGCCAGGATGTTGCGGGTGCCCTCGATGTTGGTTGCTTCGAACTCGGACCACGCGCCGGTGAAAGACACCTTGGCCGCGAGGTGCACGACGGCGTCCATTCCCGCTACGGCCCGTGCCACGGCGGCCGGGTCGGTCACCGAGCCGGCCACCGATTCCAGACCGGAACCGGCTGCCGGCCGGCGCTGGAAGGTGCGGACCTGATGCCCGCGGTCGGCCAGCAGCTGGGCGACGGCGCCGCCGAGCAGGCCGCTGGCGCCGGTGACGAGGATACGCCGGCTCATCGCCGGGCTCCCGGTGCGCTGATCCGTCCGCCGGCCAGGACCTTCGCGGCCCAGTCGCCAAGGGCGGCGCGGTCGATTTTGGAGTTGTGCCGGATGTCGGTGGGCATCTGCGGCAGCACCAGCACCGCGGCGAGGTCCAGCCCGCAGGCTGCGGCGACGGCGTTCCGGACAGCCGCTGCCGTTTCCTGATCGGCCGGCCCTGCCCTTCGGGTGCCGCCGGCGGGTTCAATGACCGCCACCGGCACCTGTGCTCCGGCGGGGCCGACGCCGACCAGGGCGGCAAGCCGCACCGCCGGTACGCTCTCGGCAGCCTGCTCCGCCGCGACCGGTGTGACCGGACCGGCGGCCGTGGTGAGCACGTGCCCCAGCCGGCCTTCGACCCAGAGGCGGCCGTCGGCGTCGAAATGGCCCACGTCCCCGGTCCGGTGCCAGCCGGGCACCGAGGAACTGTGCTCTTCGGTGATCCAAAGCCTGTCGTACCGGTCCTTCACGTGCGGGGCGCTGACCAGGATTTCCCCGGTGACATCCGCAGCGTCGGAGAGCCCGGTTCCGGCGGAGCCGTCCTCGGCCAGCGGGGCGATGGCCACCCGGGCGCCGGCGACGGCGGTCCCCACGCAGACACCGTTGCCGGTGCCGGCCTTGCGGATCTGCTCCAGGCTGATGTCGGTGACCGGCAGGGCCTCGGTCATGCCGTACGGGGTGTGCAGGGCAGCCTGCGGTACCAGCAGCTGGACCCGGCTCAGCAGTGCTTCCGGAATCGGTGCGCCGGCGGAAAGCAGCAGGTCCACTCCGGCCAGCGCGGCACGCTGCGCCGCGTTGAGCTCATCCGCCGTGGCCAGGACGTTGGCCAAAGCGGCCGGAGACGCGAACACCGTGGTGGCATTCACGGCGGCTGCTGCGTCCGCCAGCGCCCGGGCGCTGAGCGTGCGCGGCGCGGTGACGTCCATGTCCGGGGTCACCGATGTGGCACCGAGGGCCGGGCCCAGCAGCGCGAACGGGGCGAAGCCGGCCACCAGTGAGGAACCGGCCCGCAGGTCGTAGGTCTCCTTCAGGGTGTCCCGCATCGCGGCGAGACGGCGGTGGGTGTACACGGCGCCCTTAGCCGGTCCGGTGGAACCGGAAGTGAAGAGGACGGCGGCATCGGCGTCGGGGTCCGTGCGGTAGTCCGGAACCGGCTGGCCGGTGCCTGCCTGCACCAGCTCCGAAACCGTGTGCTCCACGCCCAGCAGCCTGCGCCGCAGGGGCGCGGCTTCGCCGGCCAGGATCCGCTGCCCGGGCCAGCCGAAGAGCCGGGCTCCGGTGATGGCCCGTTCGATTCCCACGATGAACTGCGGTCCGGCGCCCTTGATGGCCCGGCTCAGGCCCTTGGTGCCCAGCCCGGCGTCCGCCACCACCACCACGGCGCCCAGGCGCAGGCAGGCGTAGATCAGCGAGGTCAGCTCGATGCCGGGCGGCACCAGCAGGTTCACCCGGTCGCCCGGACGGACGCCGATTCCGGCGAGCCCCGCGGCGAGGGCATCAACCCGGACGGCGAGCTGTTTCCAGGAAAGAACCTTAGGAGCAGCAGGGGCGGCTGCGTCACCGCCGGAGGTGGCCGGAGCCATGTCGACGACGGCGGGGGAGTCATCCCCGGAGCGCTCGTCCAGTTCCGCGAGCATGGGCCGGAAGGGGACCTGCGCGGCACCGGTTTCTGCGGAGGATGCTGCGGTGGTTCCCGCGGTGGCGCTGGGCGCGCTGACATTTTGCTGCAGCCAGCTGAACACGGGGGAAGCGATGTCCCGGTCTTCGGGCAGCAGATGGCCGGCGCCTTCGAACCGGTGCACATCGGCGTGCGGCAGCCGCCCGATCAGGTCCCGCAGGTAACGGTCGGAGAACACCGGGTCCTTGGGGCCCCACAGGGCCAGGGCGGGGACGTTGAGCCGGCGGATTCCTTCCGCAACCCGGGTCAGGGCCCGGTAACTGGGATGGGCTTCGTCCGCGGGAATATCCGCCACGAAGTTCCCGACGCCGGCGCGCCGCGGGGTTCCGCGGTACGGTGCGGCAAAGGCGCGGCGGACCTCCGGTGCCAGTGCCGGCTGGGCCAGGGCATGGGTGACCCGGAGGAAGGCATCGGTGCTGACGGTGCCCCAGCCATGCACGGCGGGATGAAGCGCCAGCCGGAGGGCCGGCGGAAGCGAGAATCCGGCGGGGTGCACGGCGGTGTTGGTCAGGACCACCCCGGCCAGCTGGCTGCGGTGCGCCAGCGCCCAGCCCAGGGAGATGATGCCGCCCCAGTCGTGGCCCACGGTGACCACCGGTCCGTCCAGCTCCAGGGCCGTGGTGAGGTCGGAGAGATCGCTGATCCGGTCCGCCAGCCGCCGGAAGGTGCCGGTGCGGGCCGAGTAGCCCATGTCCAGCTGGTCAACGGCGATGACCCGCCAGGGGCGTTCGGCGGTGCTGCCGGCAGCGGCCAGCGTCCGCCAGAGGTAGGACCAGGTGGGGTTGCCGTGCACGCAGAGCAGGGTGCCGGCCGGTTCCACGCCCCGGGCCTCGAGGTCCGGCGCGTTGTCGAGCAGATGCCACTTGTGGTGTGTTCCGGGGCGGTCGACGGCGGCGGTGGAGGGAACGTGGACATAGCGGGACCAGGCGGCCGGAACACCGGGCCAGAGTTCAGCTACCACGCGATTTCCATCATGGTGGTGTTCAGGCCGGAGCCAACGCCCATACACAGCACCCGGTCACCCGGGGCCAGGGTCTTGGATTCCTGCGCCAGGGTCATGGGCAGGGAGGCGGGCCCCACATTGCCCCAGCGGGGGAAGGTGATCGGCACCCGTTCACGGTCCAGGTCCACTGCCTTGATGATCGCGTTGGTGTAGGAATTGGACACCTGGTGGGTCACGTAGCGGTCCATGCCCTGCCAGTCCCACCCGTTCCCCTGGGCTTCATGCCAGGCCGTGACCACCAGCTCCAGTCCGCCGTCGAGCAGGCCCTTGGTGTCGGTGTACATGCCGCCCTCGCTGCCGACACAGAGTTCGTGGTGCTCGGTTCCGGCCCGGGAGACCCCGCCCAGGATCCGGTGCGAGCCGGGGTGGTCCGCAGCGCGGCCGATCACGGCGGCAGCGGCGCCGCTGCCCAGGGTCAGGGTGGCGAATTCCCGCAGGTAGTCCTGCCGGGTGGAGTCTTCCCGGTTCAGCCGCCCGAAGGTGGCTTCCTGGACGCCCTGGGAGTCTTCCCCCGCGACAATCAGCGCGTAGTCGATCTGCCCGGACTCGATCATGTTGGAGGCCATGGTGATTCCGTTCACAAATCCCAGGCAGGCGTTGGCCAGATCGAAGTTGAGGGCGGAGGAGGGCAGGCCCAGGTGGTGGTGGATCTTGACGGCGACGGACGGCTCCAGGTTCCTGCGCGTCACGGAGGTGTTGATCAGCAGCCCGATCTGCGACGGCTCCACCCCAGCCTCGGCCATGGCCTTGGCGCCCGCTTCGATGGCGCCGTCTTCGAAGGTGGTGCCCGGCGCCCACCAGCGGCGCTCGCTGACCCCTGCCACCCGCTCCAGCAGGCCCTTGGACAACCGCAGCCGCTTCAGGGAGGGAGAAAGCCGCTCATCGAATTCCGGTGAGCTGACAACGACGGGCGCCTCTACGCTCTTCACGCTCAGGAGTGCGGTGTTGGTGTGATGGAAGTTGAAGTTCCCGCTCAAAATGCCTGCCTTGTCTGCTGCCAAAAAGATCGCGGTCCGGGCCCGGTTGTAACCCGTAACGGCGCCGCCGAACCATATGATTCTTCTAGAAGCCTACTTTCCTGCCGGGCCCGGAAAGCGCGAAAGCCCGGATTACGCTCTGCGAGTACTGCGGTTAAGTGTGGGGGAAGCACCGGCTTTAGGGAATCTTCCACAAACGAGAGACAGCGGACAGTGCATTTAAAAACCCTCACGATGCGGGGCTTCAAATCCTTCGCATCGGCCACCACCTTTGAGTTCGAGCCGGGGGTGACCGCTGTTGTCGGTCCAAACGGCTCGGGCAAATCCAACGTGGTGGACGCCCTGGCCTGGGTGATGGGGGAGCAGGGCGCAAAAACCCTGCGCGGCGGCAAGATGGAGGACGTCATCTTCGCCGGGACGTCCGGCCGCCAGCCGCTGGGCCGTGCGCAGGTTTCCCTGACCATCGACAATTCCGACGGCGCGCTGCCGATCGAGTATTCCGAAGTCACCATCTCCCGCACCCTTTTCCGGGCCGGCGGCTCCGAGTACGCCATCAACGGAGCGCCCTGCCGGCTGCTGGACATCCAGGAACTGCTCTCCGACTCCGGCCTGGGCCGGGAAATGCACGTGATCGTTGGGCAGGGCCAGCTCGACAAGGTTCTGCACGCCTCGGCGGAGGACCGCCGCGGCTTTATCGAAGAAGCGGCGGGAATCCTCAAGCACCGCCGGCGCCGCGAAAAGACCGTCCGCAAGCTGGACGCCATGCAGGCGAACCTGGCCCGGCTGACCGACCTGACCACGGAACTGCGCCGGCAGCTGGGGCCGCTGGGCAAGCAGGCCGCCGTCGCCCGCCGGGCCAGGCAGGTCCAGCTGGACGTGCGGGACGCGCGCGCCCGGCTGCTGGCCGATGACCTGGTGACCCTGTCCACCGCCGTCGAGCGGGACACAGCCGCCGAAGAGGTTCTGAAGCAGCGGCGCCGGGAGGTGGAGCAGACGGTCCAGGTCCAGGGGGCACGCCTGGCCGAACTGGAACGGCTGGCGGCCGTTGCCACCCCGCGGGTGAACGCCGCGCGGGACGCCTGGTACCTGCTCTCCTCCGGCCGGGAACGGCTGAACTCACTCCAGGCGCTCGCCCGGGAACGCCAGCGGCTCCTCGGCTCCAGCGACGCTGCCCCGGACCCGGGGCGGGACCCGGAAAAACTCCAGGCACAGGCGGAGCGGATCCGCGCCGAAGCCGCCGGCCTTGAGGCCGAGGTTGAGGACCGAGACGGCGCGCTGGAAGACGCGGTGGAGATCCGCGCCGCAGCCGAGGAAGAGGCCGCCGCCGAAGAACGCCGGCTTGCCTCCCTGCTGCGCGCCGCCGCCGACCGGCGGGAGGGACTGGCCCGGCTGGCCGGATCCGTGGCTGCCGCCCGCTCCCGGGTGGAAGCAGCGGAAGCGGAACTGGGCCGGCTGCGCGCCTCCATCAGCCAGGGCGAGGAACGGCGCCGGAGCGCGGAAGCTGAATTTGCCGCCCTGGAAAACCAGGCAGCCGGCGCCGAAGCAGGCGAAGAAGGCCTGGATGCCCGCTATGAAGAAGCCGTTGCCCGGCTGGAAGCAGCGGAGGAACGGCTGGCTGAGCTGCAGGGCCAGGAACGGGAGGCCGTCCGCGCCAGGGAAACGCTGACCGCCCGGCGGGATGCGCTGGCCGTGGGCCTGGACCGCAAGGACGGTTCACAGGCGCTGCTGGATGCCGGAATCGACGGGGTCCTGGCGCCCCTGGCAGATCTGCTGAGTGTGCGTCCCGGCTATGAGCGGGCGGTCAGCGCCGCCCTGGGCCCGGCCGCGGAGTCCCTGGCAGTCCGGGGCACCGAACCTGCGCTCGCCGCCCTCGCCCTGCTCCGGGAATCCGGTGCGGGCCAGGTTTCGCTGGTCTTCGCCGGAAGCCCTGATCCTTCCAACGCGGGCGACGGCGGCTCGGCAGTGTCTGAACTGCCTGAACTGCCTGAACTGCCTGAACTGGCGGAGCTGCCCGCCGGCTGCGTCCGCGCCGTGGACGTGGTCGAAGCCGCCTCCGGGACCGGCGCCGCCCTGCGCGCCCTGCTGCGCGGCGTCGTCGTTGTCCCCTCGCTGGCGGAAGCCGCGGCTCTGCTGGCGGACGCACCCGGGGCGACCGCTGTGACCACTGTGACCATGGAAGGAGACGTGCTTTCCGCCTTCAGCGCCCGGGGAGGGTCAACCAGTGCTCCCGGGCTGATCGAAATCCAGGCCGCCGTGGAGGAAACCGAGGCACGGCTGGCCGAAGCAACGGCCCGTGCGGAGACCGCCCGGTTCGCGATTGCCGGAGCCGTAGGGGAACGGGACGCGGCGCAGGCACAGGTTGATGCCGCGCTCGCTGAACTACACGACTCCGATGCCCGGCTGGCTGCGGTAGGGGAACGGCTGGGCTCGCTGGGCTCCCTCCTGCGCTCCGCGGCCGGCGAAGCGGAACGGCTCTCACACCTGGCCGGAGCCGCCGAGGCGAACCTGGCACGGGAACAGGAACAGCTGGCCGCCGTCACGGAACGGCTCACCGCGGCACAGGAGAGCCCGGACGAGGCAGGGGAACCCTCCACCGACCGGCGGGACGCCCTGGCGCTCGCCGCCGCCCAGGCCCGGCAGGCGGAGATGGACGCCCGGTTGTCCCTCCGCTCGGCCCAGGAACGGCTGAAGGCCGTCTCCGGACGTGCGGAGTCCCTGGAGCGGGCGGCAGCAGCCGAACGCCGGGCACGGGCCGCCGCCGCTGAACGGGCCCGGGCGCGGGCTGCGCAGGCCGCGCGTGCGGCAGCTGTTGCCGAGGCTGCGGCCGCCGTCCGGCGCTGGGCCGATGCTTCCCTGGAAGCCGCCGCGGCGGAGCGGGATGAGGCTGAAGCCGTGCGGGCCGAATGGGACACCGAGCTGGCTGCCGTGCGGACCGCCCACGCTGCGGCCACAGCGGAACTGGCCAAACTTACCGACTCGGTTCACCGGGAGGAGCTGCTCCGCGCCGAGAAACGGCTGCGGATCGAAGCCCTGGAGGCCCGGGCCGTGGAGGAACTTGGCATCACCGCCGACCACCTGGTCGCCGAGTACGGGCCGGACCAGCCGGTCCCGGTGCCCGTGGAGGCCCCCGAAGCGGCGGGCAAGTGGGCCGCGCTCCACGTTCCGGTGGATGAAGACGGCAACCCGCTCACGGAGGGAATTCCCTATGACCGCGCCGAGCAGGAGAAGCGGCTCAAGCGGGCCGAGCGTGACCTGAGCTCGCTGGGCAAGGTCAACCCGCTGGCTCTGGAGGAATTCGCGGCCCTGGAGGAACGCCACCAGTTCCTCAGCACCCAGCTTGAGGACCTGAAGGCCACCCGCAAGGACCTGCTGGACATCATCCGGGAAGTGGACCAGCGGGTGGAGGAAGTCTTCACGTCGGCTTTCCAGGACACAGCCGTGCAGTTTGAGCGGGTCTTCGGCCGGTTGTTCCCCGGCGGCGAGGGACGCCTGGTGCTCACGGATCCCGCGGACATGCTCACCACCGGCATCGAGGTGGAAGCCCGCCCGGCGGGCAAGAAGATCAAGCGGCTCTCGCTGCTCTCCGGCGGTGAACGCTCCCTGACCGCCGTCGCGCTGCTGGTGGCGATCTTCAAGGCCCGGCCCTCGCCCTTCTATGTGATGGACGAGGTTGAAGCGGCGCTGGATGACACCAACCTGGGCCGGCTCATCACCATCTTTGAAGAGCTGCGCGAATCCAGCCAGCTGATCGTGATCACCCATCAGAAGCGCACCATGGAGGTGGCAGATGCCCTGTACGGGGTGTCGATGCGCGGCGACGGGGTCTCCGCGGTGATCAGTCAGCGCCTGGACAAGGCCGCCGTCTGACCCGGGCCGGGTACCTGTCCGGTACGGCTAGCGCGCGTAGCGGGCGGTGAAGTTCCGCAGGATCAGCGGAGGATCGGTGACCTCCTGGAAGCGGATCGAGTCCATCACGGCATCGGCTTCCTCCGGCGGGAAGTATCCGGCGTTGCGGTAGACCGAAATGCGGGTCAGCAGGCCGGCCACGTCGAGTTCGGGATGGAACTGCGTGGCGTACAGGTTGGTCCGGACCCGGAACATCTGCACCGGGCAGCCGGGGGAGCCGGCCAGGTTCACGGCGTGGGCCGGGAGCTTGGACACGGCTTCCTTGTGGCCCACGAACGCGGCAAAGGTATTGGGCAGCCCTTCCAGCAGCGGATCCCGGCGTCCTTCAGGGGTGAGGGACACCGGCACCGCCGCGATGGCCTCACCGAACTGCCGGTCGACGACGGCGCCCTGGTGCCGTCCCAGCGTGCCGACTCCGTAGCAGGCACCGAGGAACGGGAAGTCCCGGGCCACCACAGCATCCAGCAAGGCGCCGAGTTCCTTCTCCACGCGCAGCTGCAGGGAAGATTTGGTTTCCTCCGGGTCCGAGGAGTTGAAGGGGCTGCCGCCCACAATGATGCCGCTGTAGCGGTCCAGGTCAATCGGGGGCAGGGGAGCGGCTTCCACCCGGACCCGGTGCAGCTGGGCAGGCAGCAGGCCGCCGAAGGCCAGATAGGACTCATATTCCTCCTCGGCGGCACCGTCTTCGGCGCGCGAGGCCAGCAGCAGGAAGGGCTTCATTCCTCGATGGTAGTTCGCGTCCCGCGCGTCCGCTTCACCCGCATCTGCGGTGCCAGGGATTCGCGGGCACCGAGCCAGACGAGCAGCGCTACGGCAGCGATCGCGCCTGTCACTGCGAAGGCCCAGGTATACCCGAGCCGGTCGGCCAGCACACCGGCCAGGATGGGCCCAATGATGGCACCGGTGTCGGAGGACATCTGGAAGGTGGCCAGGACCTTGCCGCCGCTGCGGCCGGAGCCAACGACGTCGGCCACCGCCGCCTGCTGTGCCGGGTTCAGCAGGCCCGTACCGATTCCGGCGATTCCCGAGACGATCAGGAACACGGCCACGGAACCGGAGAAACCGATGGCCGCAGTGGCGGCGGCATTAATCGCCAGGCCCGTGATGACCAGCGGTTTGCGCCCCCAGCTGTCCGCCAGCCGGCCGGAGAATGTCAGCGCCAGGGCTGTCCCGGCCGCGAAGGCCGTGAGCGAGATGCCGGCGATCTCCGGACCGGCGGACAGCACCGCTGCCGCGAACAGCGGCAGCAGGGAGTTCCGGACGCCGAAGGAGGACCAGCCGTTGGCGAAGCTGGAGACCAGGGCGGCCCGGTACGCGGAATCGGAGAGGGCTTCGCGGACGGTCAGGTTTGCCGGGGCCGGGCCGGCGTCCGGGCTGGGCCTGGTGCCTCTGGCATCCCGGAGCAGGAACGCCACCAGGACGGCGGTGATCAGCAGCGCCGCCGCATAGACCAGGAACGGCACCCGGAGTCCGAAGCCGGCCAGCAGCCCGCCGAGCAGCGGTCCGCCGATGTTGCCGAGCAGGAAGGAGGAGGCATAGGCGCCGGAGATCCGGCCGCGGATGGCAGGCGGAGCCAGGCGGATGATCAGGGCCATCGCCGAAATGGTGAACATGGTGGAGCCGATGCCGCCCAGGCCGCGGAAGATGAGCAGCTGCCAGTAGTTTTCCGCAAACGCACACGCCGCGGTGGACAGAGCCACGATCAGCAGTCCCATGACGTAGACCGGGCGCTCGCCGAGTTTTTCCAGCAGCGCTCCGCCGGCGGGGGCGAAAACCAGCCGGGTAAAGGCAAAGGCACTGACCACCACCGAGGACGCGGCAACGCCCACGTTGAAGCTTTGGGCAAACTGCGGCAGGACCGGCGCGACCAGGCCGAAGCCCAGGGCGATGAGGAAGGCGGCAGCGATAAGGACTTTGATTTCGCGGGGGATTGGAATCCGGGGAGAACGCACCATGATGTTCTGATTCTCGCAGAATCCTCCGCCGTTCCGCCCGGGGCGGAACGGGGGTGCGCCCGCCGGCCGCGGCGGGTGCCCCGCAGCTGTGGCGTATGACATGCTGGAAAGCGTGAATGAGACTCTTTCGATAGTGATCTATGTGGTCATCGGGCTTGCCGTAATCGGCTCGGTGGCGGCGCTGCTGGTGCGCACCCGGCGCATGCCCAAGGGCATGTACCCCACAACCCGCGACGCCGACGACCAGCCCGGCGGCAGCACCGCTGTCCTGGACCGTCCCGGGACGGCCGAGCCCGGAACGGATACCGCCGTCACGGTCCCCGACGATCTGCGGGACCTCGAGGAAGCACCGGCTGAGCCCCAGGCACCGGCGCTGGAGACCCCCGAACCCGTCCAGGGCCGCCTAGCCCGGCTGCGCGCCCGGCTCTCGAAGTCCAACAACGCCCTGGGCAAGGCCCTGCTTGCGCTGCTCTCCAGCGACAAGATCGACGAGGACGTCTGGGAGGAAATCGAGGAAACCCTGCTGCTGGCAGACCTCGGTACCGAGCCCACCATGGAACTGGTGGACGCCCTGCGCGAACGCGTCCGGATTTCCGGCAGCCGCGATCCCCAGGAAGTCCGCGGCATGCTGCGCGAAGAGCTGATCAAGCTGGTGGACCCCACAATGGACCGTTCCCTGGCCGTGGAACGCCACGCGGACAAGCCTTCCGTTGTGATGGTGGTGGGCGTCAACGGCGTCGGCAAGACCACTACGGTCGGCAAGCTGGCCCGCGTGCTCGTCGCCGAGGACAAGGACGTGCTCCTGGGCGCTGCTGACACCTTCCGTGCCGCCGCCGCCGAACAGCTGGCCACCTGGGGCCAGCGGGTAGGCGTGCCCACCGTGCGTTCCGACGTCGACGGCGCCGATCCGGCATCCGTGGCGTTCGAAGCCGTGAAGGCCGGAATCGACGGCGAAGTGGACACCGTGCTGATCGACACCGCCGGGCGGCTGCAGAACAAGGTTGGCCTGATGGACGAGCTTGGCAAGGTCAAGCGCGTCATTGAGAAGCAGGCCGAGGTGGACGAGGTCCTCCTGGTCCTGGACGCCACCACCGGCCAGAACGGACTGACCCAGGCGAAGGTCTTTGCCGAGGTCGTCAACATCACCGGCATTGTGCTGACCAAGCTGGACGGAACCGCCAAGGGCGGGATCGTCGTCGCCATCCAGCGCACCCTCGGGGTGCCGGTCAAGCTGGTCGGGTTGGGCGAAGGGCCGGATGACCTGGCACCGTTCGACGCCGAAGAGTTTGTGGACGCCCTGCTCTCCTGAGCGCCCAGTAACGTACAAAGCTCCCCGCACCGGATCGGTGCGGGGAGCTTTTTTGTGCCGTACGGCTGCGGTCCGGTTACCTGTAGCGGTTAATCCTGGAACGTGAAGTTCAGGACGGTCACTGTGCCAGCCGTCAGGACGAACTCCTGGGTTGCTGAACCGTAAGCGAAGCCCGGGAGCGTGAGGCGCTCGCTTACCGGCACAGCTTCAGTTAGCTGACCATCAATCATGGTGCTGTCCTCGGAGGTGTACGAGCTCCCCGTCAGCTGGGACATCGCCGCGGTGAGTGGACGGCCCGGGAGCACCAGGCTGACGTTCATCTGCGCGTCAGTTTCCGGGTTGTTGGCGTTGACCAGAACCACGCTGATGCTGCCGTCCGCATGGCGCACCGCGTAGGAGTGGCTGAGGCCTCCGCCCGTCTCTTCCGCCGCCAGGAACTCTCCGGGCTGCATCTCGGCGATCATGGACAGCCCAAAGTAATTGGCACGTTCCTCCACTGCGCCATTGGGCTGCAGGTATTCTCCCCCGGAGCAGATGGCGGACATGGGCGGGCCGCCCCTGCATGTGATGAGCGAACTGTGGAAACTCAGCCGGCTGACGCCCAACTGGGCGCCGCTTATGGCGTAGTCAGCCGCCCAGAGCGCCGATGCATGGGTCTTGGTCGTCTCATTCGATCCGGGGCACGCAGAAACACCGGTCTCAGTGATCCAGGTTTCCAGGCCGGCTGCGCTCGCAGGTTTTAGTGCTTCACCTCGGTAATAGTCCGCGTGGTCATGAACGTTCTGGCTCATCAGGTTCGCCAGGATGGGTTCACCGTTGGCATCGCTCTTCCCATCACAGCTGGAAAGGGGGTAATGGTGGAAGGAAAAGACCTTCTGCTGGGGCAAATCCACCTTGGCGAAGGGCTCCCACCAAGCCTCGGAATAGACGCCGGGGCCAACAATTTTCACATCCGGCGCCACCTCATAGATCGCCTGTGCATAGGCCTTGAGTTCCGTGAGGTAATCCTCCATGGTCCAACCGGAATCCCGCAGTCCGTTGCTCGGGTACCCGTTGGGTTCATTCCCTACCGTGATTCCCGCCAGCCGGTCCCCGAAAATTCGGGATGCATGGGCCGCCATGTCGGCGGCACGCGCAGGATCGTAGTGGCCCAGGTCAACGGTCAGGTTGATGGCGGCATCCGTTGCCTCCAGCAGCGTGTTCACCCGTTCAAGGTCAGCGGGGGCGACGGCGCGCACGGGATGGGCTTTGTCTCCCTTCAGATTGCTCGGAACCGGTTCTCCGGCCGAGGTCCAGAAGAAGCGCCGGTCCACGGCATTTCCGCCGAAACGCAGCAGGGGCTTGCCCAGCCCGGTGAGGGATTGAACCATCTCCGGGTTGTCTCCGGACATTGCCGGATCTGCCAGGTCGGTGGCTTCCAGCGACAAACCCACCAGTCCCGCTGGCAGGGAGGTTCCAGTCTTCGCTGCGCCTACCGTTAGCGCCAGCGGTTCAACCGAAGTCAGAGGAGATCCCTCCGGCGGGCCGATCTGGGTGTAGTAGGAGAAGACCGGTTCCGGGGGAAGCGGAGTTTCCACAGCTATGGTTTCGGGCTGCACCGGGGCCGGCGCGGCCGGATCCTCAAGGAGGAGCGGAACGCTGATACCGGCTGCAGCCAGGAGAAGCGCAGCGGTGCCGGCGGCTATCCATTTCCCCCGGCCTGGGCGGGGTGGCCTTTGGTGCCGGCGGCTGGGCGGGTCCTGGTTGGCAGGCCCAGGTATCGAAGTCCGTCCGGGCAAGGGCGGGTTGTCAGGCATGGGGGATATTCCTCCGGGGTAGTGAGACTCAGGGAACATCCTAGCCGTGGCCGGCTCGCACGCTGCGACGCAGCACCCCCGGCCGGTTCCCACCGGGTAACCTGCACGAAATCTCCCCGTCACCGCGGTTTTACCCAGCGGAGGGCTTTGTAATCTGCCGGCAATGGATCCGGCCGAATGCCGAAACTTCGCCCCGGCAGAGTTCTTTACGCGGGAGATGCCCGTGGATCGTGGAAGGACGTGGAGATGGATCTGTCAGCAGGTCACGTCTGGGTGATGGTGTCGGCGGCCCTGGTGCTGCTCATGACCCCCGGAGTGGCATTCTTTTACGGCGGTATGACCCGCGCCAAAGCGGCACTGAACATGATGATGATGAGCTTTGTGTCGATCGGGCTGGTCGGCGTGGTCTGGGTTCTGTGGGGGTTCTCCATGACGGGCGGCGAGGGGATCGCGGGCCTGTTCGGCAGTCCCTTTGCATCCTTCGGCCTTGAGGACCTGATCGGCACCGAGGACATGATCAGCGCCGGCTTCGGGGCTACGTTCGCCATCATCACCGTGGCCCTGATCAGCGGCGCCATTGCAGACCGTGCGAAGTTCAGCGCCTGGGCCGTCTTTGTCCCGGTCTGGGTCACCCTGGTCTACTGCCCGCTGGCCTTTATGGTCTGGGGCGGCGGACTGCTCGGAGCCGAGGGTGCCATCGGCTCGGTGGTCGGGGAGGCCATCGACTTTGCCGGCGGAACGGTCGTGCACATCAACGCCGGTGTCGCAGCCCTGGTCCTGGCCCTGATCATCGGCAAGCGCCGCGGCTTCGGAACCGACCCCAGCCACCGTCCGCACAACATTCCGTTCGTGATGCTCGGTGCGGCACTGCTCTGGTTCGGCTGGTTCGGCTTCAACGGCGGTGCCGCCGGCACCGCGGAGGAGGCCGGCCTGATCTGGGTCAACACCCTCGCAGCACCCGCAGCCGCCATGGTCGGCTGGCTGATTACCGAACGCATTCGCGACGGCCGCCCCACCTCGCTGGGCGCAGCATCGGGGATCGTCGCCGGCCTGGTGGCGATCACCCCGGCCTGCGCCAGCGTCAGCCCGGCAGGTGCACTCGGTCTCGGACTGGTAGCCGGTGTCGTGGCTGCGCTCGCGGTCGGGCTGAAGTACAAGCTCGGCTATGACGATTCCCTGGATGTTGTGGGTGTCCACCTGGTTGCGGGCCTGATCGGCACCGTGGCCCTGGGCTTCATCGCCCTGCCGGTCGACGGCGTTGGCGGCGGCCTGTTCTACGGCGGCGGATTCGCCCAGCTCGGCGCCCAGATCGTGGCGACCGTGGTGGCCATCATCTTCTCGGCCGTGATGACCCTCATCATCGGTCTCGCAATCCACAAGACCATCGGCTTCCGGGTTTCCGAGGAAGAGGAACTCAACGGCGTCGACCTCAGCGAGCATGCTGAGACCGCCTACGAACTCGGCGGAGTCGGCGTGGGCGGGACCTTCCGCCCGGTCGCCGAAACCGCGTCCGCAGCCACCAAGGAGAGCGTCAACTCATGAAACTCGTCACCGCAATCGTCCGGCCGGAGAAGTTCGACTCAATCCGCGGCGCACTGGAGAGCTACGGCGTCCAGGGGCTGACGGTCAGCCAGGCCAACGGCTACGGCCGGCAGCGGGGCCACACCGAGGTCTACCGCGGCGCGGAGTACACAGTGGACCTGCTGCCCAAGATCCGCGTTGAAGTCCTGGCCGCCAACGAATGGGTCAATGACATCGTTGATGTGCTGGTTTCCACCGCCAACACCGGCCGCGCCGGCGACGGCAAGGTGTGGGTCACCAACGTCGAAGAGGCGCTGCGCGTCCGCACCGGTGAACGGGGCGACTCAGCACTCTAGCTTCCACACCCAGGGCATCTGAGAAAGGAACCGCCCGGCTGCCATCCAGCCGGGCGGTTCCTTCGTTTGGCTGCAAAAGACCATGAACGGCTGCGGTGTGCCGCAACCTCCCTGCCGGCCGCAGGCAGATAGGAACCCGGCGGCGAATACCCACCGGCGCTTGGTACCCTTAACAGCTGGGCCTGGCAAACATGGCGAACTACCCGATGAAAGAAGTGCGCAGCGCGTGTTCAATTCACTGTCTGACCGGTTGACTTCCACGTTCAAGAACCTGCGTGGCAAGGGGAGGCTGAGCGAGGCCGACGTTGATGCCACAGTGCGGGAAATCCGGCGTGCGCTCCTGGACGCCGACGTCGCCGTCCCCGTGGTCCGCAGTTTCACCGCTTCGGTCAAGGAACGTGCCCTCGGCTCCGAGGTGTCCCAGGCCCTGAACCCGGGCCAGCAGGTCGTCAAGATCGTCAACGAGGAACTCGTTGGCATCCTGGGCGGACAGACCCGCCGCCTCACCTTCGCGAAGAACCCCCCGACTGTCATCATGCTCGCGGGCCTCCAGGGCGCCGGTAAGACGACGCTGGCCGGCAAGCTTTCGCGCTACCTCAAGGACCAGGGCCACAGCCCGCTGCTGGTCGCCGCCGACCTCCAGCGTCCCAACGCCGTGAAGCAGCTGCAGGTCAACGGCGAACGCGCCGGTGTTCCGGTCTACGCACCCCACCCCGGTGTCAGCTCCGAGTTTGAGGCAGCAACAGGTGATCCGGTCGCCGTCGCCCGCCAGGGCGTGGAGGAAGCCCGGACCAAGCTGCACGACATCGTTATTGTGGACACCGCCGGACGCCTGGGCGTCGACGCGGAACTGATGCAGCAGGCAGCTGACATCCGTGCCGCGATTACTCCGGATGAAGTCCTCTTCGTCATCGACGCGATGATCGGACAGGATGCGGTCGCCACCGCACAGGCGTTCAACGAAGGCGTCAACTTCACCGGCGTCGTCCTGACAAAGCTCGACGGCGATGCCCGCGGCGGTGCCGCCCTTTCCGTGGCCTCGATCACCGGCAAGCCCGTGATGTTCGCGTCCACCGGTGAAGGCCTGAAGGACTTCGAGGTCTTCCACCCGGACCGCATGGCCAGCCGCATCCTGGACATGGGCGACATCCTGACGCTCATTGAGCAGGCGGAGAAGTCCTGGGACAAGGACGAAGCCGCCCGCATGGCGAAGAAGTTCGCCGACCAGGAGGATTTCACCCTCGACGATTTCCTGGCGCAGATGCAGCAGCTGCGCAACATGGGCTCCATGAAGAAGATGCTCATGATGATGCCCGGCGCAGCCGGCATGCGTGAGCAGCTGGAGAACTTCGACGAACGCGAAATCGACCGCGTCGAAGCAATCGTCCGCTCCATGACCCCGCACGAGCGCGTTGCCCCGAAGATCATTAACGGCTCGCGCCGCGCCAGGATCGCCCGCGGCTCCGGTGTCCATGTCTCCGAGGTCAACGGACTCCTGGAACGCTTTGCCCAGGCCCAGAAGATGATGAAGAAAATGGCTGCCGGCGGCGGCATCCCCGGAATGCCGGGCATGGCCGGCCCGGGTGGTTTCAGCGGCGGACGCAAGAAGCAGCAGGCTGCCAAGGGCAAGAAGAAGGCCCGCTCCGGCAACCCGGCCAAGGCCGCCCAGGAGCTGGCCGAAGCGGAGGCACGGCGCGCCGGTGCCCGCAAGTCCCTGCCCACCGGCTCCGCTTTCGGCGCGCAGGGCGGCGACTTCGATCCCTCCTCGCTGAACCTGCCGAAGGGCTTCGAGAAGTTCCTCGGCAAGTAAGCTCCCGGTAACGGCTTTGGCTGTGCGCCGGCATTTGCTCCGGCGCACAGGATAGGCTTCTGCGGATTCACGCAGTAACCACCGGCGGTGCGGAGGGCAGGCTTTGGCAGGACAAGGACTGACACGGTTCTATGGCAGTGTCTTCCGGCGCCGGGTGGACACCGCGCTGCTGCTCCGGGACGGCTCCGGCGGAATCCTGATCGTGCGTGCCGGCAACGGCCCGTGGGCGCTGCCCGGTGGAGTGGTCAAAACCGGGGAAGACCCGCGCTCGGCAGCCGCCCGGGAAGCCTCGGCGGTGCTGGGGGACCGGGTCCAGGCCGGCAGGATGCTTGTGTTGGACTGTTCTGTGGTGCCCGCCCAGGACGGCGGTGCCTTGTCCTTTGTCTACGACGGCGGTTCGGTGGCGGCTGCCACCAGCGAGTTCCGTGCCGCAGGCGGTTCGCTCCAGGCCAGATTCCTTCCCGCAGAGGATTGCGCACGGCTGCTCGACGCACCGGAGGCAGCCCGCCTGGCAGCAGGCCTGCGCGCCTTGGAACTGCAGGGGGTGGCGGAGCTGGTGGACGGACAGGACACCACCGAGGACCTTCCCCGCCCTGCCGGTGCTCCGGCACTGATGCCGCGTCTGCCGGAAGTGTCACACCTGCTGGGGTAAACCGCCTTGGCTCTGCGGCGATACGCTGTTTGGATGGCTCAGCAACGCATTGTTTTTGTGCACGGTGCCGGCCGCGTTGGCGCCGCCGCGTGGCCCCGGCAGCATTCCCTGGCAGGCAGGTACGACGCCCTGTTCCTGCGCAGGCATGGCTACCGCCCGGATCTGCCGCCGGCTCCTACCGATCACCGTGCCGATGCCGCCGCCGTGCTGGCGGCGCTCGGTGCCGGCGGCCACGTCGTTGCGCATGCCGAAGGCGCTGTTTCGGCCATGATGGCGGCGGTGCTGGCCCCGGAGCGCGTCTGGTCCCTGACCCTGTGCGAACCTGCAGTTTTTTCCCTGACCCGTGACCTGCCGGCCACCTCGGCCCACCGTCAGCATCTGCAGGCGCTCTTCAATAATGCCCCGTACCTGAGCGATGAGGAGTACGCCGCCGAGTACCGCCGCCTGGTGTTCTCCGCGGAGGCGGCTGCTCCTCCCGGCGGAGACCCTTACGCCGCCGCCCGGCAGCGGATGCAGTCACCGCCGTGGGAGGCGCCGCTGGAGATTGTCCCGGGCGTCCCCACCCTGGTCCTGACCGGTGGATGGGAGCCGCTGTACGAAGAAGTGGCAGGTTTCCTGGCCTCGACGGGTGCCGACCACCGGGTCATCGGCGGTAACCACCGCCCCCAGGACACGGACGCGGGGCAGGAAGCGATCCGCGGGTTCCTTGCCGGCAGTCAGCCAGCCACAGCGGCAGCGGCCGGCTGATGCCTTCCATTCGGACCGCAACCCCCGCGGACCTGGTCCGGCTTCCCCGGCTACCCGGGAATGACCCTTTGCACGTTCCTGGATGTTCCGTTCAACGCACCCTTTTACCGCAGCTGCGGATTCGAGGTCATTGAGCCGCACGGCAAACCGGCCGCGCTCCGCCGTCGCGAAGCGGAGTGCGGGCTGGACGACGCGGGACGACGCGTCGCCATGTCCATCCGCTTCGGACCGGTTTAGTTCCGGTTTCTTCCGGGGGTCTCTTGGGATTACTCGAAGCTTCAAGTAATATGGTTTGCATGAACCTTCAAGTAAATTCCGCGGACCTGCTGCCTGCTGACCTCTCCATGGGGACGGTCATGCTCAAGGTGGGGGACCTGCCCAAGTTGTCCGCCTACTATCAGAGCGCCCTGGGCCTGGAAGTGGTGGCAGAGGCCGACGGCGGACTGTTCCTCGGGCGCGGAAATGTTCCGGTGGTCCATCTGGCGCCCGCCGGGGGACTGCAGGTCGCAGCGCGCGGGGAAGCGGGCCTGTTCCATACCGCAATCCTCTTTGAAACCCAGGCAGACCTCGCGGCCACCGTGGCCCTGGCTGCGCAGTATGATCCGGCAGCCTTTGTTGGCAGTGCCGATCACCTGGTCAGCGAGGCCTTCTACTTTACCGATCCCGAGGGGAACGGGATTGAGCTCTACTGGGACCGTCCGCGGGAAAACTGGGACTGGGACCAGGATGTGAACGGCAGGACGGTCCGGATGGCGTCACTGGCGCTGCCGCCCCAGGACTATTTCCGCAAGCATCTGTCCCAGACCGCGCTCGACGGCGTGTCTGATGCCGGTGCCGGGGTTGGCCATGTGCACCTGCAGGTAGGGGATACCGCCACCGCCGCCGCGTTCTATGTGGACACGCTCGGATTCGAGCGGACCGCCGATTTCCATGGGCAGGCACTTTTTGTCTCAGCCGGCGGCTACCACCACCACATGGCCATGAATGTCTGGAACAGCCGCGGCGCCGGCCCCCGCCGGGACACCCTCGGACTGGGGGAGGTGCTCATCAGCGTTCCGGATCAGGATGCGGTCGGGGCCCTCGCCGAGAGGCTGGCCTTCGCCGGGGTCGCCAGCCATCACACCGGTGCTGAACTGCGCTTCGAGGATCCCTGGCGCAACCGCCTCCGCGTCGCGGCAGCCTAAATCCGCCCTGTTCTGTCCGGGCGGACCTCCGCGTGGTGCTTGTTCTGCCGCCGACGGCAGTGTCGCGCAGTGAGGTTCTGCATGTTTTGGGACATTCCTGCCGCCAAGGGACTTTCCTGCCACGGCGCCGCGCAGGAAAGTCCCAATATGGCAGGGATGTCCCGGATGGGAGGGGATCGGCGCCGTCTGGTGTCCCGATCCGGCAGGGGTGTCCCAATCCGGCAGGACTATCGCACAAGCGCCGAGAACCCTGCCTCAACAGACCAGCCAGGTCCGCGGAGCGCCGCGAGTCGCGAAAGATGGTCCCGTCTGGCACAATGGACAGGTACTCGATCTGCGCGGCCCCTCTCTCCGTGCAGTATCTTGTCCTTTTGAACCCCAACGTTATGGCCCGCCCCACGGGAGCAGAAGTACGGGTTCGCCCCATTTCAGATCAGGAGTGACCACAAAAGTGGCCGTAAAGATTCGCCTTAAGCGCCTTGGTAAGAAGTTCTCCGCACACTACCGCGTTGTTGTCATGGATTCCCGTGCCAAGCGCGATGGCCGTGCCATCGAGGAAATCGGAATTTACCGTCCGACCGAGGAACCGTCGTACATCGACATCAAGTCCGACCGTGCCCAGTACTGGCTCGGCGTCGGCGCCCAGCCGACCGAGCAGGTCGCAGCTCTGCTGAAGATCACCGGTGACTGGCAGAAGTACAAGAACATCGATGGCCAGGAAGGTACCCTGCGTACCAAGGCTCCGAAGGAAGCCTTCGTGGCTCCCGAGAAGAAGTCTGTGATCGTCCCCGAGGCAATCACCCCGAAGGCCAAGAAGGAAGAGGCTGCAGCCGCTTCCACTGAGGCTGAGGCTGAGTAGATTGCTGGCTGAAGCGCTGGAGCACCTCGTCCGTGGAATCGTTGACTCCCCTGAGGACGTCAAGGTTTCCGCCAAGAACAACCGCCGGGGGGAAACCCTCGAGGTTCGTGTTCACCAGGAAGATCTCGGCCGGGTCATCGGCCGCCAGGGCCGTACCGCCCGCGCTCTGCGCACGGTGATGTCCGCCCTGGCCGGCAGCGACCAGGTTCGTGTCGACGTCGTCGACACAGACCGCCGCCGCTGACGCACCAGCAATTCAAGCAGTTCTTAGCATCCGGCCCCGGCACCAGATAATGGTGAAGGGGCCGGATGTTTTTTCGGCTCCGGCCCAATCGGCCGAGCTTTTCGATCCAAGGAGAATCCATGCAGTTGCAGGTCGCACGAATCGGCAAGCCCCACGGTATTCGGGGTGAAGTGACCGTCCAGGTCCTGACCGATGCACCTGAGGACCGCTTTGTTCCAGGTGCCGTCCTCACCGTCGAACCGGCTGCCAAGGGCCCGCTGACAGTGATCAGTGCGCGCTGGAACAAGGACATCCTGCTGCTCGGCTTCGAGGAAGTCGAAGACCGCAACGGCGCTGAGGAGCTGCGCGGGGTCAAGCTGTTCATCGACACCGATGAAGCTGACGCGGACGACGACGGCGAAGGCTGGTATGAGCACGAACTGGTGGGCCTGAAAGTGAAGGTGGGTAACGACGTCGTCGGCACCGTCACCGCGCTGCGCACCCTCACGGTTCAGGACCTGCTGGTCATCGAGGACACTGCGGGCCGGGAAGTCCTGGTTCCGTTCGTGGAAGCCATTGTTCCCGAGGTGAACACCGAAGACGGTTTTGTGCTGCTGACGCCGCCGGCTGGCCTGTTTGAGCTGAACCTGCCCGAGGCAGACAAGGGCGGGGCAGGGCGCTAAGTGCGTATTGACGTCTTCTCGATTTTTCCGGAGTACCTCGCCGCACTGGACCTGTCCCTGATCGGCAAGGCACGGCAGGACGGGATCCTGGACGTGCGGGTCCAGGACCTGCGCGCGTTCACCACCGACCGGCACCGCACAGTGGACGACACACCCTATGGCGGCGGCGCCGGCATGGTGATGAAGCCCGAACCCTGGGCCGAGGCGCTGTCCACCGCGCTCAGCGGCGGGACAGCCGAGGGGGAGTCCGGAGCCGGAGAACGCCCCACGCTCATTGTTCCCTCACCGGCGGGGGAAGTGTTCGCCCAGGCCACCGCCTATGAACTGGCGGAGAAGCAGCAGCTGGTCTTCGCCTGCGGCCGGTACGAAGGCATCGACGAACGGGTCCTGGAATGGGCGGGCGAGAATTTCGATGTCCGGCCCATGAGCCTGGGCGACTACGTGCTGAACGGGGGAGAGGTGGCAGTGCTGGCCATGGTGGAGGCCATTGGCCGCCTGGTGCCCGGCGTCGTCGGCAATCCGGAGTCCCTGGTGGAGGAATCGCACTCCGACGGCCTGCTCGAGTACCCCGTGTACACCAAGCCCTCGCTGTGGCGGGACCGGCCCATCCCGGAAGTCCTGCTCAGCGGTAACCACGCGAAGATCGCCCGGTTCCGGCGCGATGAGCAGCTTCGGCGTACCGCCGAACGCAGGCCGGACCTGATTGCGAAGCTCAACCCGTCCACGCTGGACAAAGCCGACCGCGCCGCACTGGAGGCACTGGGCTGGACGGTCACGGCGGAGGCCGTGCTGCCCCGGTAATCACAGGGGTTCCCGGACCCCCGGCGCAGCTGCCGGTTGGTTGGCTGCTCAGGGGTGTGGCAGAATGGATAGTTGTGTCATCTGGGTCCGCACCTGCCACAGGGGGAGCGAGACTAACAGCGAGACACACCGGCGCACCGATTCCCGGACAGCCGGTTTCTTTAGCTTCGGCGGTATTTGTGCGCTTACGGGCGCATCCTTGCCGCCGTGACCAAAGTGGATGACCTGTGGCGTTCACCAGGAGTGATAAACAATGCACATCCTAGATTCTGTTGATGCAGCTTCGCTGCGTTCAGACATCCCCGAGTTCCGCGCCGGTGACACGGTCAAGGTTCACGTAAACATCGTCGAAGGCAAGAACACCCGTGTTCAGGTCTTCCAGGGCTTCGTCATGAAGCGCCAGGGCGACGGCCTCCGCGAGACCTTCACGGTCCGCAAGGTCAGCTTCGGTGTTGGCGTGGAGCGTACCTTCCCGGTGCACTCCCCGGTCCTCGACAAGGTCGAGATTGTCACCCGTGGTGACGTCCGCCGTGCCAAGCTGTACTACATGCGCGACCTGCGCGGCAAGGCTGCCAAGATCAAGGAAAAGCGCGACTTCCGTCCCGCCAAGTAATTTTCTTGTCTGACACATCCGCAGATGGGGCCACGCCCCGGAAGCACACGAAACGCCGGTCCATTGCGGGCTGGCGTTTCGTGCTCTGCGCCGTCGCCGCCGCCGTCGTGCTGGGCGGTCTGGTCCGCGCGTTCGTCGTCGACGTCTACTACATTCCCTCGGGCTCCATGGAACCGCTGCTGGAACCGGGGGACCGGGTCCTGGTCTCCCGTACCGAGTACCGCACGGGCGAAATCCAGCGCGGCGACGTCGTCGTTTTCGACGGACGCGGCTCCCTGGCCCCGCTGCACAGTTCCGATCCTGTCCTGACGCAGGCCGTGAAACAGGCCGGGCAGTGGCTGGGGCTCACCGGCAGCGACACGGTCTACGTCAAGCGGGTTATCGGCGTCGCCGGAGACCGGATCGCCTGCTGCACCGCCGGAGATCCGCGGATCACGGTGAACGGCCAGCCGGTGGACGAACCGTACCTCTACCCGCAGGACGCCCCGAGCGAGCAGGCGTTCGACGTCGTGGTCCCGGAGGGGCGGCTCTGGCTGATGGGGGACCACCGGTCGGAGTCAGCTGACTCCCGGGCGCTGCTTGGCGCCCCCGGCGGCGGCCTCATCCCGGAGGACCGGGTGATCGGCCGCGCCCAGCAAATCCTATGGCCATTCGAAAGAAGCACAGAGATTCAACGGCTAGAGTTGGATTCTGTATGGAATTCAGCGGAATAAGAGGACAGCACATGGCGCAGGACTTCCCGGACGATCCCCAGGACGGGAACGCAGCCTCCGGCGAACCGCGCTCCCACGCCGCCCATGCTGCCGGGCAGAACGGCAAGGACGGCAAAAACCGGGGCTTCGGCGCCTGGCTGCGCGAGGTAGCAACGATCATTGTCATCGCTCTGCTGCTGTCCTTCCTGATCAAGACCTTCCTCTTCCGGGCGTTCTTCATACCTTCCGGGTCGATGGAGGAAACCCTGGAGATTGACGACAGGATCTTCGTGAACCTGCTGGTCCCGGAACCCTTTGACCTGGAGCGCGGCGACGTCATTGTCTTCAAGGACACCCAGGCCTGGCTGCCGCCGACGGAAAACGGCGGCGGGAACTTCATCCAGGACGCCCTCACCTTCGTTGGCCTGCTTCCGGACGAGTCCGAACAACACCTGGTCAAGCGGGTCATCGGTATGCCCGGGGACCATGTGGTGTGCTGCGACGCCGACGGCAAGATCACGATCAACGGCCAGGCCATCGACGAGCCCTACCTGTACCCGGGAGCACTGCCCTCGGAGACCCCGTTCGATGTAGTGGTTCCGGACGGAAAGGTCTGGGTGATGGGAGACCACCGCAACGCTTCGGCGGACTCCCGCGAGCACCAGAATGGTCCAAACGGCGGATTCATCGACATCTCCGATATTGAGGGCAAGGCGTCGGTTATTGCCTGGCCGCTGAGCCGGGCAGGCTTCATTGGAAGCTATCCCGAAGTCTTCGAGAACGTGCCGGACCCCGCCGGCGCCACGGTTGCACCGTGACCGCTGAGCCCCAGGCGGCACGGCGTGCTCCGGCAGGCGCCACGGCGGCCGCTGCTCCAGCCACGCGTACGGCACGGCGAAAGACCACGGGGACGACGGCGCCGACCCTGCGCTTTGAACGCACCTTCGCCGCCCTGGGACACCGGGTCCTGGCCGGATGCGACGAGGTGGGCCGCGGCGCGCTGGCCGGGCCCGTCAGCGTGGGGCTGGTGGCGGTCCAGCTGGACTCCGTCCGCTCACTCAAGGGCGTGAAGGACAGCAAGCTGCTCTCCGCCGCGGACCGTGAAGCCATGGCGCCGCTGATCAAGAAATGGTGCCCGGCCTGGGGTGTAGGCCACGCCAGCGCCGCGGAAATCGACCTGCTGGGACTCATGGGAGCGCTGCGCCTGGCCGGGACCCGCGCCTGGACACAGGTCCGCGGGACCTTGACACCCGACGTCGTGCTCCTGGACGGCAATCACAACTGGCTCTCACCGGCCGTCCAGGCCAGCCTGTTCGACGACGTCGAGGAGGTGGACGAAGCGGCCTGCACCGCACCCGTCCACACCCGGATCAAAGCGGACATGACCTGCCTCAGCGTCGCAGCGGCCTCCGTCTTAGCCAAGGTGGAACGCGACGCACTGATGACCGAATACGCTGCACTGCATCCGCAGTACGGCTGGGAGATCAATAAGGGTTACGCCACCGAGGCGCACCGGGCGGCAATCGACCTGCTCGGTCCCTCGCCGCTGCACCGCCTCTCCTGGCGGCTGGGCTCGGCGCGATCCGATGACGAAGGGCCCGCTGCGGGCCCGCTTGGGGGATGATGGTGCCATGAGCGCAGAGGATCTTGAGAACTACGAGACGGATATGGAGCTGCAGCTCTACCGCGAATACCGCGACGTCGTGGGACTGTTCAGCTACGTCGTCGAAACCGAACGGCGCTTCTACCTGGCGAATCACGTGGACCTGCAGGCCCGCTCGGCCGACGGGGAAATCTACTTCGACCTCACGCTGCAGGACGCCTGGGTCTGGGATGTGTACCGCTCGGCACGGTTCGTCAAAAGCGTGCGGGTCATCACCTTCAAGGACGTCAACGTCGAGGAACTCACCCGTAACGATGACCTCACCCTGCCTAAGCCGGACGACCTGAACTAGGGGATCCGGGCGCCGTGTCAGGCGGCGCGCCCTGCGGGACCACCGGCAGCAGCCGGAGGCAGTCAGTCCACAGGATCCTGGGAACCCGGGGAGCGGCCGCTTCCAGTTCGGAGAACCACGCATCCACCATCTCCCCGCGGTGGGCGAGCATCCGGGGGACGGTCACCGGCAGTGGAAAGCCGCTGCGCCAGACGGGTTTATAGCTGCCGATGTTCCCAACGTTCGACGTCCAGTTGACCCGCTCCCACCCGAGGGAATCGAAGGCGTAGGTTACCGCCAGCCGCACCGCCCGGCTCATCAGCCCCTGGCCGCGGAACTCCGGTGCCGTCACGAACCCCAGACCCCCGGTCCCCGCCCCCTGCCAGCGCAGATCGATACTGCCCGCGTACCTGCCGTCCTGCTCCAGGGCCCAGGCGATCTTGTCCTGCTGCGGGACCCCGACGGCCCTGACGTAGTTCAGCGCCATCTCACGGCTGTAGTCCAGCGGCACCGTGGTCCATTCGACGGTCAGGGGATCCCGGGACCGCTGCAGCACGGCGTCGGCGTCCGCCTCCACATGGGGCCGCAGCAGAAGCGATTCATCCTGCAGCCGTGGGATCTCCAGCACCATTTTTCCAAGGTACCGCGCCGGCGGGCGCCCGCGGCATCATAGACTGCGTTCGTGGCTCCTTCGCTGCCTGATCCAGATTCCGGCGCTCCGGCAATTCCTGACGCGTTCTCCGGGGTGCGCATCTATGCGCAGTTGAAGCCCGACGCCGCCGGGCTGGCGGAACTGCTCCAGCTCCAGGCGGCCGCCCGGGAACGGGCACCGGGGACCCGGCGGGTGTCCGGGGACCGGCTGCACCTGACCCTGATCCATTTCGGGAAGGCCGACGACGCGTTTGCCCGGCTCACTGTGGCCACCGGCGTCGCGGCGGAAGACTATGGCCGGGCACTGGCCAGGTACCTGCACGCGACCGCTGCTGCCCTGCCGGAAGACGCATTTGTCCTTGAGCCCCGCGGGCTGGCGGGCTTCGGGCGGGACGGTTCCACGCTGGCCGTGGAGTATGCCGCCACGGCCCGGCTCGAAATGGTCCACGCTGCGCTGTATTCGCTGCTGCTGGAGTTCCTGGCGGCCTGCGGGGTGCCGGACCCGGCCGGCTATGCAGCGCAGGACCCTGCCCTGGGCTTTGCGGCGCGGCTGCACCCGCATGTCAGCCTCCTGCATGGGTTCCGCGGCTTCAACGGTCCGCCGCCGGTGCTCGATCTGCAGCCTGTCCGGCTGCGGGCGACGCCGGTCCTGTACCGCAGCTGACCGGGTCTGGCCCTGGTGCGGGGACCTAGCGGAGGGCGGAGGCGGGCAGGAGGGTTTCCCGGACAACCTCGACGCCGCGCTCCTGGATCTGGCGTGCAGCGCTTTCGCTGAGCCCCGAGTCGCTGATGATGAGGTCAAGTTCCTCCAGGGCCAGCACCCGGTACTTCGCGTAGCGCCCAAACTTGCTGCTGTCCGCCAGCAGCACCGTCTTCTCGGCGGATGCCATGGCGGCGCGTTTCGGATCCACCTTGGCCTCCACCGGCGTCGTGATTCCGTGCTGCACATCCCAGGAACTGGAGGACAGAAACGCGATGTCCAGGGACAGCTCGGCCAGCGTCAGGGTGGCAAGGCGGCCGATCATCGACTTGTTGTCCCGGTCCACCCGCCCGCCTACGCAGATGAGTTCGACGCCCGGAAACTCGAGGAATGCTGCGGCGGTGGCCAGGTCATTGGAGACGACGGTGAGGTTCCGGCGGTCCTGCAGGTAGGGGCACATGGCCTGGACCGTGGTGCCTGCGTCCAGGTAGACGGTCATGGAATCTGACACCAGCTCCGCAGCATGGCGGGCAATCGCCGCCTTGGCCGGCAGATCGGCCGCTTCCTTCACGGAACGGGCCGGTTCCTCCAGGAGCCTGGTGGGTGCCAGGACGCCGCCCTGCGTGACTTCGACGTCTCCCGCTTCGGCGAGAGCCGCGACGTCGCGGCGGGCTGTCATGTGGCTGACGCCGAGCAATTCGGTGATTTCCCGGTAGCTGAGCACTCTTTGGGCGCGCAGGTGCTGGAGAATCTGCTGCCTGCGCTGCTCCGGGATCAGGGATATCGACTTTGCCATTGGTGCCTCCCGGTTCAATCTACCGGAGAATGCGTCCAGGGACTGTTCCACCGCTCAGCGAGCTCGCGGATCTGGACCGGCGTGAGTTCGCGGCGCGGGGAGTTCTCCGTCAGGAGGGCGATCCGGCAGGCTTCCTCCAGCTCAGCGGCCCGTTCGACGGCGTCGTCCAGGTCCTTTCCGGACACCACGGATCCGTGGTTGGCCAGCAGGGCTGCACGGAAAGGGCCCCGCGCGCTCCGGATGTCTTCGCCGAGTCCGGCGTCGCCGGGATGCCGGTAGGGCAACAGGGGAGTCTGCCCGACCCGCATCACGAAGTACGGAGTGAGCGGCGGAACGGCATTGTCTTCAGACCAGGTGGTCCGGCAGGACAGGGCGACCGCCTGCGGAGAGTGCAGGTGGACGATCGCCTGGTGTTCTTCGCCGCGCCGGTAGAAACCTGCGTGCAGCGGCGTTTCCTTTGAAGCGGGGGCTCCGCCGAGGTGGACGCCGGTGAGCGAGACCCGGGCAAGGTCGGCCTCGGTCAGGTGCCCCAGGGAGGCACCGGTGCCGGTGATGAGGAAGCTGTCTCCGTCCCGCAGACTGAGGTTGCCGGTGGCTCCCGGGCTCAGGCCCATGTCGACGAGCCGGCGTCCGGCAGTGATGAGCTGGTTCTGGATGCTCATGCCAGGTGCTCCCAGGCTGAAACAAAAAGGTCATGCTCGCCGAAGTTGCCGCTCTTGAGCGCCAGGGCAAACGGGCGTCCGCCGGCATCCGCCGTGGACCAGCACACGCCAGGCGCGAGCTCGGGGCCGATCTGCAGGGACTGGATGCCCAGTCCGCGCACCACGGCACCACTGGTTTCGCCGCCTGCGACGATGAGCGCGGAAACGGCTGGGTCTGCAGTGAGGTGAACGGCAATCTGAGTCAGCACATGTTCGATGACGGGCGCGCTCTCCACGCCGTCGACCAGGGTGTGGACGTCTTCACGGCTGCGGGCCGCGCAGACTACGGGCGTGGAATCGGGTGCCTGCGCCAGGAACCAGGCAGCCAGTTCGGCGGCCACCGCCCCGGGGTCGGCAATGGCGGCGCGGATGTCGATCTGCCGCACCGGCTGGGTGCGTGCGGCGTGTGCAACCTGGGCCAGGGTGGTGGTGGAGACGCTCCCGCACAGGACGCCTCCCCGCCCGCGCTGCGGCGGCGCCCAAGCGGCGCCGCTCCCGCCGGGGCCGGTCAGGCCAAGCGCCAGTCCGGAACCGCCGGAGACCAGCACATGCTCCGAAACCGCCGCGGCAATGATGCCAAGATCCTCATCATCGATGGCGTCCACCACCACGTAGCGGCCCTCGGCTGCATCGATGGCTGCACGCAGCTCCGCGGGCCCTTGCCGGACAACCGGGCGGAACACTTCGCTGACACCGTGCGTGGTCTGCGGACCCAGCAGTTCGGTCAGGCGGGAGCGGGTCATGGGAGTCAAAGGGTGGTGCCGCATGGAGGAGTTCTCAAGGAGCACACCGTTCACAAAGAGGTGCCCGTTGTAGACGGTGCGTCCGTTGGCCGGAAGGGAAGGCACCACAACGCACCTCTGCGCGCCAAGTTCATCCGCGACGGCGTCGAGCACCGGCCCGATGTTTCCCTGGGCGGTGGAATCAAAGGTGGAGCAGTACTTCACGTAGAAACGGGCTGCACCCCAGCTGCGGAGGCGGCGGAGAGCGTCCAGCGACGCGGCTACGGCGGCCTCCTTGGTCTCGGACCGGCTCTTGAGGGCAATAACGACGGCGTCAAGGCCTGCCAGGTCCCCGGCGGCGGGCGTCCCGTCCTCGATGACGACGGCTACCCGGTGGCCCGAGCGGCGAAGCATGGTGGCTATATCCGTGGCGCCAGTGAAGTCGTCAGCGATGATTCCAAGCACTTCTGTGATCCTTTCCGAACCAGCCGGTGAGGCGGCGGTTATCGGACTCGACTGTAACACCGCACTGTGAACGGTTGTTAAGTATTGGTAATTTGTTGTACGAAATTAGAAATCTGTGTCACAGTGATTCCCGGCACGTTCGAAGGTCGAGCGGTGCTCACGAAGATTTGGACGCCACCGTGATTCTCCCTCACCGCGCTCGACGACGAGCTCCCATCCGCGTAGCCCTCACCGGGGCCAACGGCGGTTACGGGCGCACGTTCCTTGCCCAGCTTGCCTGCACCCCCGAAATCCTGCCCGCCGTCCTGGTGGATCCGGATACCGCCGGCGTGCTGGCCATGCTCGAAGAACTGGGTATCCCCTCCTCCCGTGCCGCCGCATCCAGCGGCCCGGCACAGACCGCGGAAATTACTGCCAGCGGCCGCATCGCCCTGGTCGGTTCCCTGGACGCCCTCGACTGGGCCGGCATCGACGTCCTGGTCGAGGCCTGCGGCCGGGTCGGGGCCGGCGCCGCCTATGCCGAGGCAGCACTGGAGAACAACACCCATGTGGTGATGGTCAGCAAAGAGGTGGACACCGTTGTCGGCGTCGAACTCAGCGCCCGTGCGGCGGACAAGGGGCTCAGCTATCTCCCGGGCGACGGCGACCAGCCGGCCAACCTGCTGCGCCTGGTCGACTGGGTCAGCGCCGTCGGGCTGGACATCGTGGCCATCGGCAAGGCGGGGGAATACGACCTCGCGTTCGACCCCGCAACCGGCCGGGTGAGCCAGGCGGGCGAAAGCATCGATGCCCCGCAGCTGACCGGGCTGCTGGAACTTGGCAGCAGTATTACCGACACCCTGGACCAGCGGGCCGAAGCAGTCAGCCCGCTCAAGCGCGCAGCAGCAGCTGACTCGTGCGAAATGACGGTTGTCGCCATGCGCACCGGCATGATGGCCGACGTCGAGGCCATGCATTACCCCGTGGCCCGGATCAATGAACTTGCCGACATCTACGCCGCACGCGAAGACGGCGGCATCCTGGCGGGCGACGGCGTGGTGGACGTTTTCTCCGCCCTCCGGCTGCCGGGTGAGGCGAGCTTCGCCGGCGGCGTCTTCGCCATCGTCCGCACCGGCGATCCTGTCACCTGGGAAATCCTGCGCGGCAAGGGCCACGTCGTCAGCCGCGACGGCAGGTACGCCTGCATTTACTGGCCGTACCACTACATGGGCGTGGAGACCCCGCTCACGGTGCATGCCGCCGTCGAACTGGTGGAGGCTCCGCCGGCGGTGCCGGGCATGATCCTCGCGGGCCGTGCCCTGCGCGACCTGCCGGCCGGGACTGACCTGGCCGTAGCGGGACATCACCACGAAATTGACTCAGTTGCACCCGTGATGATCGCTTCCGACCCCGCGGCCTCCCCGTTCTACCTGCTCGACGGCGCCCGCCTGATCCGGCCGGTTGCCAAGGGCAGCCTGATCGGCTTTGCCGATGTGGAAGGCGTGGACGCCGGAGCCCTCACCCTGTACCTCGCGGGAGCCTCCCGCGGACGAACCACCCGATCGGAGTAAATCAATGACGTTCTTTACTTCCCCCGCCCCCGGGCTCGTCTCCTTTGAGCGCGCGGCATGAGCCCCGAGATTATTGCCCTCATTGGGCTCGCGGCAGTTTTCACCATCTCCTCTGTCCGCAACGTGCACATGGGTGCACTGGCTCTCGTGGCCGCTTTCATTATCGGCATCGGCGTCGTCGGCGAAAGCCTGAAGGACGTCCTTGGCGGTTTCCCCGTGGATGCCCTGATCATCCTGGTGGGCATCACCTATCTCTTCGGGCTGGCGCACGAAACGGGCACGATTAAGTGGCTTGTTGACCGTTCCCTGGACCTCATCGGCGACAGGGTTGCACTGCTTCCCTGGGGCCTTTGGGCCATTGCAACGGCGGTTGCCTGCATGGGCACCTCCCACGCTGCATTCGCCGTCGTCCCCATTGCGATGACGCTGGCACACAGCCACAGGATCAACTCCACCATGATGGGCATCGCCATGAGTTCGGCGATTGTCGGCGGCGCGCTGGCACCCACCAGCATCGTCGGCATCACCGTGCAGACGGTTGCCTCCGAAGCCAACGTTCCCTATAACGCGGCGCTGATGTTCGGCCTCTCCATCGGGGTCAACGCACTCGTCGTCCTGATTGCCTTCTTTATGTTCGGCGGGCGTGAACTGATTGCCCGCACCCGGGCCGGCTCGGCCGGCCGCAGCGGCTCCACCGGTGAAGGCCCGTCCTCCGGCGGCACCCGCAGCGCCAGCGGCGGCACCCTGACACTGTCCCGCACCGAAGCCCAGGTTCAGGCTCCGGCGCGTCCGAAGCTGGAACCCATGCAGCTGCTCGTCATCATCTCCATCTTCGTGCTCGTGGGCGGGTTCTTCACCCTGACCCAGCTCGACGTCGACGTGAACCTGGGCGTGGTGGCGCTGACCATCGCCGTCATCCTCTCCCTGGTGGATCCGGGCGTGGGACGCAAGGCAATCGCACGCATCGACTGGAGCACCACTCTGCTGCTCGGCGGCATCATCACCTACGTGGCGGTCCTGACCCGCCTCGGCGCCATTGACCAGCTCGGCGAAGCAGCCCGCTCGGTGAGCCAGCCGCTCCTCGCAGCATTCGTCATCTGCGTCATCGCGGCACTGGTCTCTGCCTTCGCATCGACCATCGGCATCATCGGTGCGCTGATCCCGCTCGCGGTTCCGCTCCTGGTTCCCGGCGGCGGACTGGAGATGACAGGTTTCATCTACGCGCTGGCAATCTCGGCGTCCCTGGTGGACTGCGCACCCTTTGGCACAACCGGCGCCACGATTGTTGCCTCGACCGTGGAAGAACACCGCTCCACGGTGAACAAGCACCTCACCATCTGGGGTCTGTCGATGGTGATCATTGGACCGGTCATTACCCTCGGGGTCCTCGTGGTTCCGTTCCTCTGGGCCTAGGCCTAGATTCCCCGGACCGATCCCTGGTCCGGTAGACCGCAAAGGGCGGGCGCTGCTTTACGCAGCGCCCGCCTTTGTTTTCGCTCCGGGCCCCGTCCCAGGCCCCGCCCCGGGCAGCACCCATCCTGACTAATCCTGCACACCCCTGCCAGCGGGGCAAGCTGCCCACAGTAGGACGCGATGCCGCCGGCCGCTGCGCTTCCCGGAGCCAAGCTGGGGGCATGAAAGCCAAAGACGTTTTAGGCCGGACCGGTGAAGACCTTGCTGCGGACCACCTGGCCGCTGCCGGATATGACATCGTCGAGCGGAACTGGCGTTGCCCGCAGGGCGAAATAGACCTCGTCGTCAGGGACGGAGCCGTCCTGGTGGTGGTGGAGGTCAAAACCCGGTCGTCGCTGAACTATGGGCATCCGTTCGAGGCGGTCAGCTCCGCAAAGCTGGCCCGGCTGTATGTGCTGGCTGCCGCCTGGGCCCGGGCGCACCCGGCCGCCCCCAAGGACTGGCGCGTCGATGCCGTCTCCGTGCTGCTCCCGGGTCCCGCCGGCCCGGCAGCCAACCCGGACCCCGTCATCGAACACCTGAAAGGGATCGGCTGATGGGGCTCGGACGCACCTACGCGGTGGGACTGACGGGCCTGGAAGGAAGAATTGTCGAGGTGGAGGCTGACATCGGCCAGAACCTTCCCGCCTTCATTCTGCTGGGCCTTCCCGACGCGTCCCTGAACGAGTCACGGGACCGGGTGAAATCGGCAGCAAAAAACTCCGGGCTTCCGCTGAGCCGGCGCAAGATCACGGTGAACCTCATGCCCGCTGATGTCCACAAGCGCGGCTCCGGCTTCGACCTGGCGATCGTTATGGCGGCGTTGGCGGCAGCGGGCGATGTGCGGGGCACAGACAGGACAGTGTTCCTTGCCGAGCTGGGACTGGACGGGAGGCTGCGTCCGCTGCGCGGCATCCTGCCCTCCGTCATGGCAGCCGTTGACGCCGGCTTCCAAGACATCGTGGTGGCAGAAGCCAACGGCGCTGAAGCTTCACTGGTTCCGTCTGCCCGGGTAGCCCGGTTCACATCCCTGGCCGCTGTTGCCCAGCGGTTCGGGGCCGACCCTGAACAGCTCGTTTTTCCTGCCGAAACTCCCGCGGCCAAGCCCGGCGAGCGGACGGATGAGGGGCCCGCCCAGCCGCAGCACGGCGTCCCGGACCTCGCAGACATCGCCGGCCAGTCCGGGGCCCGGTTCGCGCTGGAGGTCGCTGCAGCCGGTGCACACCACCTGCTGATGACGGGTCCGCCCGGAGCGGGAAAGACGATGCTGGCCGAACGGCTGCCCGGCCTGCTGCCGGATTTGGAAGACACCGCGGCGATGGAGGTCACGGCCATTCATTCACTCGACGTCCGGGGAGGTCCCTGCACCGGACTGATCCGCCGGCCGCCGTTCGAGAGTCCGCACCATACCGCCACCGCGGCGGCCGTGATCGGAGGAGGGGCAGGGATCCCGCGCCCCGGAGCCGCCTCCCGCGCCCACCGCGGAGTCCTCTTCCTGGACGAAGCACCCGAATACGAGGCACGGGTACTGGATGCCCTGCGCCAACCGCTGGAGAGCGGCACGCTGATACTGCACCGTGCCGCCGGGACGGCTGTGTACCCTGCCCGCTTCCAGCTGGTCCTGGCTGCCAACCCCTGTCCCTGCGGACTGGCCAGCGGAAAGGGCATCAACTGTACGTGCAGCGCACAGCAGCGGCGGCGCTACTTCGGCCGGCTCTCCGGACCGCTGCTGGACCGGGTGGACCTGCAGCTTGAGATCCGCCGCGTTTCGCTGCCGGAGTTCGCTGCGGCGGGCGAAGCGGAGAAAACGGCGGATGTTGCCCGGAGGGTGGTCCACGCGCGGCAACGCCAGCGGGAACGGCTCAGCCCGTGGGGCTGTGAGACCAACGCGGAGGTCCCGGGGCAGGTACTGCGCGGTGCGCTCAAGCCGCCGGGGAACGCCACCAAGGCCCTTGACCGCGCCATGGACCGGCAGTCCCTCACTGCCCGCGGATATGACCGGGTGCTGCGGGTGGCCTGGTCCATTGCCGATCTGGCGGGACATAACGGGCCCGACGCCGATGACATCGGTCAGGCCCTGGGCTTCCGGCAGCAGGCGGTGGCCGCATGAACGCGGCTGTTCCCGGGATCCTGCTGGCACGGGCTGCCCTGTCCCGCCTCATTGAACCTTCTGACACCGTTGGCCAGGCGCTCGTTATGGCCGTGGGTCCTGAAGCCGCTGCACGGATCGCGTCCGGCCGGCAAATGCCCGGTGCCGCGGACCGCCGTGGCCTCAGCGCCCTTCTGGAGGAGAACGGCATCCGTGGATCGGAACAAACATTGAACGAGGCGCTCGGCCGCTGGCGCCCACGCGCCGCTGGCCTCGCCCCGGAGCGCGACCTGGCCACGGTCTCCCGGTTCGGCGGAACGTTGCTGGTGCCGGAGGACCACCGCTGGCCCGGGGCGCTGGATGAGCTGGGGCTGGGGACGCCGTTCTGCCTCTGGACCAGGGGAGGCACCGCCATCCCGCCTGCGGCTCAGTGCGTCGCGGTGGTTGGCTCCCGGGATGCCACTGCCTACGGACTCTCCGTGACCGGGGACCTTGCCGCCGGTCTGGTGCAGCGCGGCCGGACGGTCATCTCCGGAGGCGCCTACGGCATTGATGCGCAGGCGCACCGGTCGGCGCTCGCCGTGTCCGGCAGGGAGCCGGAGCCAGGAGAGCCTGCTCAGATTCCGACCCTCGCCGTGCTGGCCGGCGGGATCGACCGCTTCTACCCTGCGGGCAACGAGGACCTGCTCCGCGCTGTGGTGGACCGGGGCCTCATCCTCAGCGAAGTTCCGCCCGGGTCGGCGCCCACGCGCTGGAGGTTCCTGCAGCGCAACCGGCTCATCGCCGCCCTCAGCGCCGCCACCATCGTGGTGGAAGCACGCTGGCGTTCAGGTGCACTCAATACTGCCCATCACGCGGCCGGGCTGGGGCGCGGTGTTGGTGCTGTTCCGGGACCGGTGTACTCCGCCAATTCCGCCGGCTGCCATCGGCTGCTACGCGACGGCAGTGCGGTCTGCGTGACAGACGCCGCCGAGGTAGTGGAGCTCTCCGATCCTCTTGGTCTCCCGTCCGCGGAACCAGCCGGGCCGGGCGCCGGTCCGATCGAGAACAGGCCTGACAAACGGGCGGACCACGACGGCCTGGCAGTCGAAGACATCCTGCTGCTGGATGCCCTGCCGCTGCGTACCGGATCCCCGGTGGAGAAGCTGGCCATGGTCGCGGGCCTGGGTCTGCCGGCAGTGCGGGCCGGTCTGGCGCGCCTTGAACTCGAAGGCCTTGCCCGCCGCTCAAACACCGGCGCATGGCAGCGGGCAAGGCGAAGCGGCCCCGGCCGGTAAGCCGGGCGGAGAGAAACGCGTGACAGGAACAGATCCACCTGACGGGCATCCAACAACAAACCTGACGGTCATCCCACAACAAAAAGGACAGCAACATGCGGACCCACAAAGTAATCACCTCACCCCTGGGCATTCTCACCCTCGTGGCCGAAGATGCCGTGCTTATCGCAATCGAACCGGCGGCCCCGGACCCGGCCGCACCGGGAGCTGCCCGCTACGGGCTCTCTGCCGAGAACGGCTTTGAAGCGGTTGAACGCCAGCTCCAGGAATACTTCGAGGGACGGCGGTGCTGCCTCGACCTGCCGGCCAGCCAGCCAGGGACACCCTTTATGCAGCAGGTGTGGGCCACAGTCAGCTCCATCCCGTACGGCCAGACGCGCAGCTACAAGCAGCTGGCGCTGGAACTCGGCGACGCAGCCAAGGCCCGCAGTGTCGGAGCAGCGCTGTCCCGCAACGCCCTGAACATCCTGGTGCCCACTCACAGGGTGGTCGGCACCCGCGGAGCCCTGACGGGATACTCCGGCGGGGTGGACGCCAAACGCGTCCTCCTCACGCTGGAAGCCAGCCCCGGCAACGAAGCGCTCCGCCAGCAGTGTTCCGGAGCCGGTGTGCCTGCTTGAAGCCCTGCTTGGCCTTTCTGATTCCTTTCCTGGAGCCGTCCGGAAAGTGCGAGCGTCGATGACCATCCGTGTGTTCCGTGCCGGAACAGTTCCGGGTTAGCCGTTGACCCCGCCCGTTGCTGCCAGGACGTGTGAGATCTCCCGGGTTGCCGGATAGAGGGCGCGGTACAGCTGGTAGCGCTCGTTGTAGGCGTCTTCCAACGACGGGATGGGGACGACTGTCTGTGCTGGCGGGTTCCAGCCGTCGATACTGACGTCAGTGACGACGGCTGCCGCCAGGAGGGCCGCCCCGTAGCTGGCCCCGATCGTGATGGACGGGATGACCTGGGTCAGGCCGGTGACGTCGGAGACGATCTGTGCCCACAGGCCCCCTTGTGTACCTCCACCTGCAGCGACAATGCGCTTGGGCCTTACGCCAGCGGCCACCATGGCTTCGACGTTGTGCCTCACTCCAAAGGCCGTCGCCTCCAAAGCTGCCCGGTACAGATCCCCACGTGTGTGCGACAGCGTCAAACCGGCGATGACTCCCCGAGCAGCCGGATCCATGACGGGGGTGCGTTCACCGGCAAAGTACGGCAGCATCAGCAAGCCGCCGGCCCCGGGGCCCGAGCCGCGGGCTTCCGTCAGCAGATCGGCAAAATCCGGAGCTCCGAACAGGCCACGGAGCCAGCCTGTTATCGCACCGGATGTTGCCATGCCTCCGGCGAGGTTCCGGGTACCCGGGTATACACCGACGGTGCTCCAGAGGTTGGGTACGGTGACTCTTTCCTCTGTGGTCGCCACCAGGAACATCGTTGTGCCGTACATGAGCATCAGATCGCCGGGGTTCTGCGCCCCAACACTCACGGCCTCGGTCCAGGCATCAATGGTCCCTGCGATGACCGGAATCCCTGCAGGCAGCCCAGTCTCGGCTGATGCGTCCGCGGTGATCGTGCCCGCGGTCTCATTCGCCCAAAGCAGCGGCGGAAGATCGATGCCGGGTGCAATCAGGTCTGCCCACGGCCGGTACCAGCCCTGGGCTGCGGTGTCGTAGAGCGGTGTGCACTGGCTGGCGGAGTGATGGTCCAGGACATACTGGCCACTGAGCTTCCACACGAGCCACGAGCTGGGCATGAACAGCCGGCGTGCCCGTTCCATCACCGCTGGTTCGTTGCCGGCCAGCCACGCCAGTTTCGGCCCGACGGCTTGGGAAGAGAGCGCGGAACCGGTTCGTTCCATGATCGCCGAGGCACCCAGCTGCTGGCTGAGGGCCTCGATTTCGGCGGTAGCGCGGGTGTCGACTCCGTACAGAATGGCCGGACGCAGGGGAATCCCGCTGTCGTCGGTGACGAGCACGCAGGGCCCCATGCCGCTGACCCCAACTGCGCGGATGTCAGCATTCGTCCCAGAGGTAAGCTCCTTGGCGATCGAGGAGAACTCCTCCCACCATTCATCGGCGCCCATTTCCACCCAGCCAGGGCGGGGACGTGACACCTCGTGGGTGCGTACGGCGGTGGCCAGGATGGTTCCGTCATCGCTGACCAGTACGCCCTTACTGCTGGAGGTGCCAATATCGACACCTATTACCGCTGCTGTCATGGCACGTTAACAGTTCCGCAGAGGTGGACCCGGACTCCCAGGCCGGCGAACAGGGCAGCCTTGGCCAGGAGGCCTTTATCAGCTGTTTCCGCGTCAGGCGCGTAGACAACCTGCGCGTGGTTTGCCTTGTGGCGGCTCATGAACTGGTTTCGGTCCACACCGTGGAGCACAACGTGCGCGATCGGCCATTCGGGGTTCGTCGAATTCTTTCGGCGCCGGGTTTCTTCCTCGGGGAGTTCAACGACGCTGGCGCGGCCGATGTCCAGGTTGAGCTCGCCGTCGGCAATGAACAACCGGGACCAAACGATTTCGCCCGGCTTGGACACACCGTTGATCGTGCTGCCGCCCGCAGGAAAGAACACCTGCCCCTGACGCCAGCCCTCGGCATTCTGGTAGCCGCCGAGATGGGAAGGGGGAACCGATCCGGAGATTTCGTACACCCAGACGAACCGACCGTCGAAGTCCTCGCCCCAGCGGACGTCGTGCAGCGTGGTCGCCGGGTCCAGTCCCATGGCTGTCCACACCCGGTTCGTTGCCAGGGCATCCACGGCAACACCTTCGTCAGCTTCGTTGAAGTGCGGAAGTGCCTGGCCCTCCCACAGGATGCGGGAACCGTCGCGTGAGGTTACCGGTGGGCGCTCGACGTTGTTCAGCAGCCCTTCGACCAGGTCACTGGCCGGGCAGAGGTCTTTGAGTCCCTGCTGGTACTGGATTCCGACGGCGTCCAGTCCGAAGTCATCGCTGAGGCGCAGGGCAGCGATATACATCTTGTACTGCCACCTCAACTGGTTCTGCGTCAGTTCCGTTGCTTCGTCACTGCCGAGCCGGAACGTCATTCCCTTGTCCAGGAGCCAATCACCCACAGCGTCGGCTTCCCCGTCATCGACTGTGAGCATCTCGGCCCAAAGAGCGCTCTGGGAAAGACGCTCCTTGTAAATGCCGATCGGGTTGAGCAGCTCATCATCGATGATCGCGTTGTACATTCCCATGCACCCCTCATCGAAGACACCGATGATGGCCTTGTCCCTCAACAGTTCCTGTGCCAAGGCTTCACCAAGCTGCTTCTCAGGGCTGTCGGCCAGCTGAGGGAGCGGCCGGACATGGGAGTTGTCGTGGGGGACGCTGCCGGTCTCCACCCAGCTTCGGATGCCGTCCTTGAACCACTGGTCCTCAAAATCCACACTCCAGAGGGTCGAGTAGCGCAGACCCATCTTGGTCATACCCGCGTTGAGGCCCAGCAGACCGACCAGCCCGGGCCAGTCGGGGGCGAAGTTCGCCACGGTGAGGATTGGCCCACGGTGGGTCCGCAGCCCGGCCAAGACGTGATGGCTGTACTGCCAGACTGCTTCGGCGACGACCAGCGGTGCATCCTCGGGGATGTTCCTAAACACCTCCATGCCCATGCGCTGGCTGCGGATAAAGCCGTGGCCCAGACGGGAATCGACGTCGTTGGCCCGTTTCACCTCCCATCCCAGTTCCTCGAAGGCAGCTGTCAGATGCTTTTCCAGCTCCTGCTGCACCGGCCACCCAGCGACGTTTGCCGATTCGCGCAGGTCGCCGCTGGCGATCAGATAGGCGGTGTTCGGCTCGGCGACCGGTTTCTTCGGTGTTGAAGGTACGGCATATGCGGACATTTTGTTGCTCCTGTAGGTCTGGGAAGGGGCTGAAGGCCCGTTTCCAAGGCTCCGGCTGCTTGGTGCAGCCGGTGGCCCGTTGGAAAAGGCGTCCAGGGCGTTAGCGGGACGCAGCAAGCCCCGTGACGGTGACGTTGAATTCCGCCGCCGCTCTTTCAACGACATCGGCATCGCCGGAGGGAGGCAGGCCGCTGATGCCGATGGCTCCGACGATCACGCCGTTGATGAACAGGGGAGTGCCCCCCAGAGTGGGTGTCAGTTCCGGATCGTTGAGTCTGTCCAAATCGATCTGTCCGGCAGCGGCCGCCTCCTTTACCTCGGCGGTCGGCCGCCTGAGAATCAGAGCGGTATACGCCTTGCGGGCGGCCAGTTTCCGTGGGAGCGCACCACAGGAATCCTGTGCGCCAAAGGCGATGAGTTCTCCGAAGCTGCCGACTATGGCGCAGGCGACCCCAACCGGGACTCCGTCATGCAGGTGGGTGCGGCCGAGGACGGCCTGGAGAATGCTGCTGGCTGACTCAAAGCTCAGTGTTGGTCTTTCGAACATGCCGGCCCCTCCCTGGCCTGCGCTGACGCCGGCATTCACAGCTGTGCCGCAGCTTCGTGGATGCCAGCAAGCAGACGGTCCAGTTCCTTGCGCTGGACATCATTCAGCGGTTTGAACGGTTCACGCAGATCGCCGCAGTCGAGCACGCCGTCGCCGGCGAGGTACTTCGCTGCCCTGAAGACGCCTTGGCTGACAAGCTCCTCAACCGTGTTGTTGATCTGCTCTTGAACAAGCCGGGCCCCGGGCAAATCGCCGGTCTCAAACAGCGCCCTGGTGCGAAGGAACAGCTCGGGCTGAACGTTCACGGTTGTTCCAATGGTGGCTCTCGCCCCGGCCGCCAGGCTGGAGAGATAGATCTCGTCAAAACCGTTGAAGAAGACCTTCTCCGGATAGGCGGCTGTCATGCGTTCGAGCGAGTACAGGTCATGCGCGGTGTGCTTCACTCCCAGGACCTGCTCCTGGTCCAGGAGGGGGCCGGCAAGAGTCTTGTCGAACTGGACCTGCGTGAACTGAGGGATGTTGTAGATGATGACGGGCAGGCTCGTCGCTTCCATGACCCGGTTGTAATACCCGAGGATTTCCTCGGCCGTGAAGCGGTAGTAATAGGGTGGGATCAGCGAGACGGCATCAGCTCCGGCCGCTTCGGCATCCTTTGCCAGCGCAATGGCGTCCGCGGTGCGTATCGTGCCCACATGGGCGATGACCGGTGCCCGGCCGGCTGCCGTTTGCACCACGGTGCGGACAATCTCGGTGCGCTCATCAAGGCTCAGCAGGAGGCCCTCACCGGAGGAACCGCAGCAGTAAAACCCTTCCACGCCCCGGCCCAGCTGAAATTCCACGAGTTTAGACAACGTGGCAAAGTCAATCGACTCGTCAGCACGCATCGGCGACACAAGTGCGGAGAAGATCCGCTCAAACCGTGAGTAGTCCTGACTGGCTACCATGCAGTCCACCCCCCATCAACGATGAGATTGGCGCCGGTCATGTACGTCGACGCCTGGGAGATGAGGAAGACGACGGAACCGTTGTATTCGGAGGCGTCGGCCATCCTGCCGATTGGCATCCGGCTGGTGTAGTTGGCCTGGAACTTGGCATCCTGCGTTTCCCGGCCCACTCCGGAGGGCGTGAGGGTGTTGACCCTGATTCCGTGCCGTCCCCAATACGTGGCACAGTACCGGGTGAGGTTGTAGATGCCCGATTTGGCGGCACTGTAGGCCACCGGCTTCACGAAGGGGACACCGGTCTCCTCCCCGCGGTAGGCGTAAATGTCCTGGACGGGGGAGACCATTCCGTAGATGGAACCCACATTGACGATCGATCCGCCCTTTCCGGCCCGGCGCATGCGGCTTCCGACGGCCTGCACCATGAGGAACGTCCCGGTCAGATTGACGTCAACGACTTCACGGAAAATTTCGACTGGGAATTCTTCAAACGGGCCGGAGACTTCCGGCGGGGCGCTTGGCTGTGTGTCCAGGCCGGCGTTGTTGATGAGGGCATCAGGTACGCCCCACAGCGACTCCAGGGAATCGAGGGCTTCCTCGATGGTGGGTTTTTTCGTGATGTCGACAGAGAAGAAAGCGAGCCGGTCGCTTCCATGGATGTCCTCAAAGACTTCCTTGACCTTGGCCTCCGATACATCCCGGGCGAATACAGCCACCTTGGCGCCGCGTCCGTGGAGCTCCTGAACGAATTCGGCTCCGATCTGCCCGAGGCCGCCGGTCACTACGACAATCTTCTCTTCAACTGAGAACAACTGGTCATTCATCTTTGTATGGTTCCTATTTCGTGTATCTGGTCCGTCGGCACCCCGGTAGGCATGCGTTGGACATCAAGTGGGGAGCAACCCGGTGAGTCCTGCGCTCGCAGGCTGGTGCTAAAGACCGCCGGTCAGTGCCGGGATAGCGACCTCGTTTGCGGCAAGCTTTTCCCGGTTGAAGGCCAAACCATGGCCCGGAGTGCTGGACGGGGTGTAGTGCCCGTTGCGGAGCTCGCCGGTTCCTGGCAGGAGCACTCCGAGATCCGTGAGGGTTCCGCCGTCGGTGTATTCGGCGAGGTAGATGTTGGGAACGGCACATAGGACGGTGGCGCTGAGTTCCATGATGAAGTGCGGTGCCATGGGCAGGTTCCAGGCGCGTGCCATCGCCGCGATGTCCATGTACGGGGTGATGCCGCCCACCCGGCCGATGTCGGCCTGGACGAAGTCACACGTGTTGCTGGAGAAGTAGTGGTTGAACTGCTGGACGGTGTATAGATTCTCGCCGAGGCCGATGGGGCCGTCGGCGAGCTCGCGCAGCCGCTTGTGGCCGATGATGTCATCCACGGGCAGCGGCTCTTCGATCCAGGTCAGGTTGAATTGTTCGAATCGTTTGAACGCCTGGACGGCCTGGGGAAGTGTCCACCCCTGATTTGCGTCAATCATTAGCGGGTACGGGCCGACCGCCTCACGGAGCTTGGCGAGACGGTACACGTCCTCTTCCAGGTCCGGTTTTCCGACCTTGACCTTGCCGGCGGCGAAACCGTCGGCCTTCCAGCCCTGGACCTGGTCGATAACTTCTTCGATGGACAGGTGCAGGTTGATGCCGCTGCCATACAAGGGTGTCTTGTCGCGGCAGCGCCCCAGCATATCTGCCAGGGACATGTTGGCAGTCTTGCCCATGATGTCCCAATACGCGATGTCCAGTCCGGCCAAGGCAAGAGTAGTGATGCCGCCGGTGCCGTTGAACCGGAGGTATTTCCAGGCCTTGTCCCAGAGGGCGCGGGGGGAGACTTCCTGGCCGATGAGGATCGGGGCAACTTCGGAGAGCATCGAGACTATGGTTGCGCCACCCACCCCGGAAGTGTGGCTGAAACCGGTGCCCGTCAGGCCCGTGTCGGTGGTGACGTCGACAAGGATTATCTCGATGTGGGTAACGAAGTTGATCTGGTCGCCCCAATCGCCCTTGGGAAGCTTCATACGGCACAGTTTTACGTCAATATTTTCGATTTTCATTGTGAGTCCGTTCTGGTCTGCTGGTTTGGTTGGGCTGCCGGTCCGGCCGCCTGGCCTGTAAAGGCCGGTCTGTCCTGGGTGCTGTCGGAGATGGGTACCAGCCCGGAGGTCATCCCTTCACTGCCCCGGCTGTGAGTCCTTCGATCAGGTTCCGCTGGACGAGCATGAAGCCGAGGAGCACGGGGATCGCGGCAACCACGCCACCTGCGGTCAGGAGATCCCATCTGATCTGGTACTCGCCGATAAACAGATGCAGGCCAACAGGGACGGTGTGCGTCTGGTTGGACTGGGTGAAGGTCAGGGCATAGAGGAATTCGTTCCAGGAGAAGATGAAGATGTACGTGCCTGCTGCTGTCAGGCCCGGCTTCATCAGGGGAAGCAGGATGTACCTGACCATCTGGAAGGCGCTGCACCCGTCGATGCGGGCGGCTTCATCCAGCGAAGCCGGCAGGGAATCAAGGAATCCCTTCAACAGCCACACGGCGAACGGTGTGGCGAAGGTGGTGTTGATGAGGATCAGCCCCGGGATGGTATCGAGCAGGCCAAACTGCCGCAGCTCTCCCTGGAGTGGAATCACCAGCAGCACCGCTGGGAACAGCTGGGCGATCAGGAGCGACGTCAGGACTGTCTGGCGGCCACGGAACCGGAAACGGGACAAACTGATGGCGGTTGTTGTGGCAGCCAGCAGGGAGACGACGACGGTGCCAAACGCGACCATGGCGCTGTTCCCCAGGAACTGGAAGAAAGGTGTTCCTGCCGCAAGGTCTTTGTAGGCATCGAAGGTGGGGTTCTCTGGGAAGACCTGGGATCCAGGAGCCAGCAGTTCCTGCTGGGGTGTCAACGAGGTCAGCAGCATAACCACGTAAGGCCCCAGGACCAGGATGAGCCAGACACCGACTGCAGCGATGACAAATCCTTTGCCTACGCTTTTGCGCGCGGATGGCTGCCTGGGCCTGGTGCCCTGGACAGGCGGTGCGCTGCGGTACTTCTCGGCTGGCGGGTGCACAGTTGCTGCGCTCACTTTTCCTCTCCCTTCGCGGACAGGCGGACGTAGATCACGATGAAGACCATGAGCACGGCAGCTTGGATGACGGCGTAGGCGGCGCCGGTGCCGAAATCACCGGACTTGTAGGCCGTCAGGTACGCCTGCAGGGGCAGCGTGGTTGTCGCTTCCGCGGGTCCGCCTCCGGTGAGGATGAAGGCGAGATCGACGTAGTTGGCTGTCCAGATGATCCGCAGAATTGTGGTGATCAGAATAGTTGGAAGGATCTTGGGTGCGACGACGTTCCAGAAGACTCCCCACGGTCCGCATCCGTCCATGCGTGCAGATTCCTTGAGTTCCCCGGAGACCCCCTGGAGTGCAGCGAGGATCATGACAGCGAAGAAAGGTACGCCCTGCCAGACATCGACCATGATCAGCGTCGGCAAGGCTGTTTCAGGGCTGCTCAACCAGGTGATGGGTGACTGTATGATGCCCAGGTTGAGGAGCGCGGAGTTGATCAGGCCGTGGTTGGGGTCCAGCAGCCAGAGCCAGATCAAGGCAACCAGAACACTGGGGGTTGCCCAGGGGATCATGACCAGGCCGCGGACAGCTCCGCGAAGGGGGATCCGCTGGTTCAACAGGAGCGCACCGCACATACCAAGGACAAGCTGCAGCCCGACGGCACCAAAAGTCCACGCTGCCGAAGTCAGAGCGTAATGCCCGAATTTCTCGCCGGTGAAGATCTCCAGATAATTGGAGAAACCAACGAAGCCGGTGATGCCGCCTAGAATTCCGGCTTCATTGAGAGACAGCCACAGTGAACTGAGAACCGGGTAGAGAACGAATACGCCGAGAAGAATCAAAGTGGGAGCCAGATAAATGAACGGCTCCACCTTCTGCTGGAACTTTTGGCGTCTGCGGCGTACAGCCGGCGGGGCAGCAGGCCTGACGGTGGTCGCTAACATGGTCAGCGCCTCAGATCTTCAGCGAGCTTCTTCATCATCTGCTCACTGGTGGACTGGTTCAGGAAAGCGCTCTGGATGGCGGGGCTCCACGTCTGATTGGCCACGGCGGCCGTACCCTTGACTGCAGGCCAGCTCAGCGCTCCTGCCTGAGCTGCGATGGCGACCCGGTAAGCCTCGTCGCCGCTGAAGAACGGATCCTCGGCGGCAGATTTCAACACCGGAAGCTGGCCCTGCTTGGACGTGCTGATCTTAACCATCGGATCCTTCGTGGCGAGCCAGGAGATCCATTCGAAGGCCTGCTGCTGCTTCTTGGAGGATTGCAGAACGACGTTGCCGCTCATAGATCCCAGGGTGCGTGCAGCTGCGGGGTCCTTCGACGGCATTGGGATTACGCCGAGGTCATCGCCGAGCCCTGAGCGCAGTGCACTGAGCGATCCGGTGTGGTGGATCAGCATTCCGGTTTGACCGCCCTGGAAGTTAGCGATCACCTGGGCAAAGGCCGCAGTCGTTGAACCGGGGGGAGCTGCGTTCAATTTCGTCTGCAGGTCGAGGTACTGCTGGTTGACCGAGATGGCGGTCGGATCGTCAAGAACGACGTTGCCGGCCTCATCGACCATGCGTGCCCCACCTGAGAACATCCAAGCTGCCCATTGGTCCTGACCGCCTGCTCCGCCACGGACGTCAATGCCGAACCGGCCCGTCGATGCGTCTGTGAGCTTCTCGGCGGCCCGCAGCACGTCCTCATGCGTACGGGGAGCATCCAGGCCCGCGTCCTTGAAGAAGCTCTTGCGGTAATACATGTACAGCGTGACGAACTGGTGGGGCAGCATGTAAAGACTGTCGCTGCCCGGGACTTTGCCCGTAGCGTACAGCTCGGCTAGGACATCTTCCTGCCCATCCCATTTACTGACCATGTCGTCAAGGGATGCGATGGCATTTTGTCCAACAAACTGCCCGAGCCACCAATCCTTGAACCGGCAGGCATCCGGCCCGCCCCCGCTGCTGAGCGCCGTCAGCAGCTTGTCCTGGTACTGGGCCAGCGGGATGATCTGCAGGTTGACTTTGAAGCCTGCGTTCAGACCGTTGAACTGATCGGCGAGCTGCTGCCACGTTTGATCGGTGGCGTCATCCTGCCAGAGCCAGTACTCAAGGTCTCCACCGGTCTGGTCCGCTGAAGATGATGAACCGCAGGCTGCCAGCGATGGCAGGGTGAGTGCCAGGGAACCGGCCGCGGCGGCCTTGAGGAAAGTGCGACGCTCCATTGCGAGGTCTCCTTATATTGGTGGGAGGGGGGATAACTGACTAGCGCGGGCTGGCCTTGATGTCCTGCTCTGCAAGGTGGGCCAACCGGTTTCGGACATCGAAGAAGTGGATGTCCAGGCGGTGGGCGGCCAGTTGGGGATCTCCGGTCTCTATGGCGTCGACGATCACCGCATGCAGGGCAGCGGTGTGGGGGAGGTCCTTACCGGTCGTGATTGTTGAACTTGCTGTTTTAAAGAAGTGCCAGAATCCACTGAGAATCCCGCTGAGGGTTCGGTTTTCCAGGCCTTCGTAGAGCATGGCGTGAAACTGCTCATCTTCATCCAGGAAGGTCTTGCCCTCTTCTGCACGCGCTCTCATGGCGTCGGTGAGACCGCGCAGCTGCTTCAGGCGGCGTGCACTCATTGTTTGGAAGGCCGCAGGAAAAAACTGGGTTTCCAAGGCTTGACGCATTTCCAGAATCTCTAGGAGGCTGTCGTGATCGTAGGGGAGCGTCATTCCGATATGTTGGCCAAACACGGCGGGGTCAAAGCCCCTCATCCGGCGCCTGGCGCCCTGGCGTGCCTCGACGAATCCAAGGGCCTGCAGGGCACACAGCACTTCTCGCACTGACTGGCGGCTCATGTTCAATTTCAGTGCCAGCTGCGGTTCAGTTGGAAGCGGATCCCCCGGTTGGACACCAAGGTCGCGCAGCAGCCGCACCATGCGGACTTGATGATCTTCCAGAGACGCCATGACTTCTCTCCATTGAGGGGAACTTGTCCGACAAGACTCGGAGCTCCGATTCCGTTTAGTGATGCTAAGCACAGCATTGAGTCCGACGCTGCGCAATGAAAAAGGGTCTATTACGTTCTGAGAAGGTCTAACGTCGGACAAGTTGATGCTGCCGGACCCAAACTTGTCGGACAAGGAGACAAATCCCAGTCCGAAGAGGGTCCACTCTGTGCGCAGTGAAGCACCATCTGCCGCCGCAGGAGCTCCAGTGTTCCGGAGCCGGTGTGCCTGCTTGAAGCTGTCCCGAAAAGCGGGGAAGGTAGGACGGTGAGCAACACCGGCGGAACAACAGAAGGCGCGGAGGAAGTGGCAGGCGCCTCCGCAAGGACCGCCGGGAAGATCCCCGCCCAAAAGACAGAGCCCGGGCGCGGGTCCACCCAAGCTGCGAAGCCGGAGGCTGCTCGATCCGCAGCTTCCCGGCCGGCTGAGTTCAGCCAGGCCCTTGAGTCCTTCTGCAGCTATCTCTCCTCGGAGCGGGCCCGCTCCGAACATACGGTCCGCGCGTACGAGGGTGACATTGCCGGACTCCTGGACTATGCGGCCCAGCAAGGCCTCACCACGCTGGCCGAAATTGACCTGCATCTGCTGCGCGGCTGGCTGGGTGCGCTCAACGAAGCAGGGCTCGCAAGGGCAACCCTTGCCCGCCGGGCAGCTACCGCCCGGTCCTTCACCGGATGGGCGCTGCGGGAGGAGAAGATCCAGGCGGACCCTGCGCTCCGGCTCAAAGCTCCAAAGCGGTCCAAGACCCTGCCGGGAGTGCTGCGTCCGGCGCAGCTGGAGGCCCTCTTTGAAACGCTGGCGGCGGCGGCAGCGGAAGGCGGGGCACTGGCCCTCCGTGACCGGGCGCTGGTGGAACTGCTCTATGCCACGGGCATCCGTGTGGGGGAGCTTGCAGGGCTGGACGTTGACGATCTCGATCTGGACCGGCGCACCCTGAGGGTCCTCGGCAAAGGCAACAAGGAACGGACAGTTCCCTACGGTCTTCCGGCCGCCCTGGCGGTGGACGACTGGCTCCGCCGGGGGCGGCCCGACTTCGCCGGTCCGGACAGCGGCCCGGCTTTGTTCCTGGGCCAACGGGGACGGCGGATCGATCCACGCCAGGTCCGCGCCGTCACCTCCGCGCTGTTTGAGTCCCTGGGGGACACCTCGGCCAGCGGTCCCCACGCCCTGCGGCACAGCGCCGCAACGCACCTGCTGGACGGCGGAGCTGACCTGCGCAGTGTCCAGGAGATCCTGGGGCACAGCAGTCTCGCAACGACCCAGCTCTACACCCATGTCTCAGTGGACCGGCTCCGCAGGAGCTACCAGCAGGCGCACCCGCGTGCGTGACCCAGCCAGGACCGTATGCGGTGCGGCAGATCCGACTGACAACCAAGTAGTTTCATTGGCGTAATTGCGTAACATACGGCACAATGATGCTAGGTCTCGCACCGAGCAGTCCGGCAATGCCACAGGACTGCATCAGTTTCAGGGCACACAGGCAGAATCCGTCCCGCCATGCAGGTCGTTGGGGAAGACGCACCTACAGCTACGGAGGATGGAATGACTGTTGTGATGGCGCACGGCGTATTGTTCGTGCACTCAGCCCCTTCTGCGTTGTGCCCTCATATCGAGTGGGCGATCGGGTCCGTCGTGGAAAAGCGGACGGACTTTGAGTGGGCGCCGCAGCCTGCCGCGCCCGGGATGGTCCGCGCGGAACTTGCCTGGTCAGGTCCGCAGGGAACCGGATCCCTGCTCGCCTCCGCATTGCGGGGCTGGGCGCACCTCCGCTATGAGGTCACTGAAGAGGCCAGCGCGGGTGCTGATGGCAGCCGCTGGTCCCACACGCCGGAGCTGGGAATTTTCCACGCCACCACGGACGTCCATGGGAACATCATGGTTTCCGAAGACCGCATCCGGTACGCCTACGAAAACGGGGCAGGCGACCCCGCCGCGGTCTACCATGAACTTTCCCTCGCACTCGGCGAGGCCTGGGACGATGAATTGGAACCGTTCCGCCACGCTGCCGACGGAGCTCCCGTCCGCTGGCTGCACCAGGTCGGCTGACCATCTTCCCCAGCGCGCCGACGCCGCCGAGCAGCCTTCCGTAGATGTCATTGACCGGACGTGCTGCCGCCTGCCCGCCGGATCAAGCTGACGCAACATTCCGGAAATGACTTGCCGTTTCGGAAAGTGTTACTTAGTCTTTCCAACATGGAAAGTGAATCTCAACGGCCTACGCGCGCCGAAGCAGCCAGTGCCCTGACCGAACTGGGAGCGGACCGGGAACGGCTGGCAGAGAGCATTCGCGTGCCCTGGCCGCTCCTGGCCGGTTTTGGAGCCGTCGCGGCGTGGTGGGTTGGAGCGGCTGGAACGGCATCTCCCGGCCAGGGCTACGAACCGCCGTCATCCGGGGTGATGATGCTGGTTGTAGTCCTGTTCCTCAGTTACCTGGTCCAGCGGCATACCGGGGTCCGCTTCCGGAGCATGGGATTCCGCGCGGCATTGGCCGTGGCAGGGATCGCAGCCGTCTGCCTGATTCTGTTCAGCACCTCACTGGGATTCGTATCCCTGGGCCTGCCCTGGGCGGTCCTTCTCACCAGCGCCGCCGCGTTTGGCGTAACGACCTGGCTGGCTGCTGTCGCCTACCGGTCCGCAGCCGCGAAACTGCGCCATGGATGAGCCGCGCTTCGACGAAGTTATCCACGCACCGCTGCGGCTGCGGATCTGCGGGCTCCTCCATCCTGTCGACCGGCTCGACTTTGGCGTGCTGCGAACTGCCTTGGACGTTTCGGATGCCACCCTGTCCAAACATGTGAAAACCCTAGCGGAGTCCGGCTATGTCCTAGCCGACAAGACAACGAAGGCAGAGAGGGGAGATGCCCGCCGGGTCATGTGGCTCTCGCTCTCCCGGGCAGGGCGGGCTGCCTTTGATGCGCATGTACGAGCCCTTCAACAGATCGCCGGCACGGCCGGACGATAGGCAGCCAAGTCCGCTGCCCGGGACGAAACTGCGGCGCATCCTGCGCTTAAAGCCAAAGGCCGGGACCCCGTTCGGGATCCCGGCCTTTAGGCTGCTGCGTTAGTGGTTCCGCAGGGCAACGACGGCGTTGTGCCCGCCGAAGCCGAAGGAATTGTTCAGCACCACGATGTCACCCGCGGGCAGGTTGCGGGCCGACGTGACAACGTCGAGCGGAATCTCCGGATCCTGGTTGTCGAGGTTGATGGTGGCGGGTGCCTGCCGCGTGTAAACGGCCATAGCTGTCATCACTGCTTCGACGGCGCCGGAAGCTCCGAGCAGGTGCCCGGTCTGGGACTTCGTCGCCGAGACGGCAACGTTGTCCACGTGCGCGCCGAGGGCGCTCTTCAGAGCGGTGTACTCAGGCTTGTCGCCCACGGGGGTGGAGGTTGCATGCGCGTTAACGTGCACTACGTCTTCGGCGTGCGCGCGGGCATCGAAGAGGGCAGCCTTGAGGGCCCGGGTAGCACCCAGTCCCTCGGGATCGGGAGCCGTAATGTGGTAGGCGTCCGCGGTGACTGCCGTGCCGGCCAGTTCCGCGTAGATCCGGGCACCGCGGGCCAGGGCATGTTCCTCGGCCTCAAGCACCAGGGCGCCGGCACCTTCGCCCATCACGAAGCCGTCGCGGTCCTTGTCATAGGGCCGGGAGGCGCGCTCAGGATCGTCGTTGCGCTTGGAAAGTGCCTGCATGGACGCGAATGAAGCCAGCGGCATCGGGTGGATCGCGGCTTCGGCACCGCCGCACACCACAATGTCGGCTTTGCCGGAACGGATCAGCTCAAGGCCCTGGTGCAGGGACTCGGTGCCGGAGGCGCACGCAGAAACGGGGGTGTGGGCACCCGCGCGGGCACCCAGATCCAGGCTCACTGCGGCGGCCGGGCCGTTGGGCATCAGCATGGGGACCGTCATCGGCAGCACACGCCGTGGGCCCTTTTCCCGCAGGGTGTCCCAGGCATCGAGCAGGGTCCACACACCGCCGATTCCGGTCGCGAAGGACACGGCAAGCCGGTCGTGGTCGACGTCTGATTCGGCCAGCCCGGAGTCGGCCCACGCCTCACGGGAGGCGACGACGGCGAACTGGGTGGAGGGGTCCATCCGCTTGGCTTCGACCCGGGAGAGGACTTCAGTGGCCGGGGTGGACACACGCGCCGCGAAGGTGACGGGCAGGCTGTACTGCTCCACCCAGTCGTCTTCCAATGTGCGGGCACCGGAGACACCCAACAGGGCGTTCTTCCACATGGTCGGGACATCTCCGCCGATCGGCGTCGTTGCGCCGAGGCCGGTAATGACTACTTTGCGGGCCATGATTCACTCTCTCGGAAAAAATTGGGTGGTGCGCCCGCCTGGGCGCGGCGGCGCATGTTGCTGCAAAGGGCGGCCGCCGCACCGGCAGCGGCCGCCCTCCACGAACTACGCCTGGGCGTTGGAGATGAAGTCGACTGCGTCGCCAACGGTCTTGAGGTTCTTGACCTCTTCGTCGGGGATACGCACACCGAACTTTTCCTCGGCGTTGACCACGATGGTCATCATCGAGATGGAGTCGATGTCCAGGTCATCCGTGAAGGACTTGTCGAGCTCGACGGCCTCGGGGGCCAGGCCGGTTTCCTCGTTGACGATCTCGGCGAGACCGGCCAGGATTTCTTCGTTGCTAGCCATGGGGGCTCCTTTTTCTGTGATGCCGGTTCTTAACCGGTCTGGGTTTTCCAACCGCCTGGGGCGGTGTGGCTTGGAAACTAGGGGAGGACTACTACCTGGGCGCCGAAGACCAGCCCGGCACCGAATCCAATCTGCAGCGAGAGTTTCCCGCTGAGTTCGGGATGCTCGGTGAGCAGGCGGTGCGTCGCCAGGGGAATGGAGGCCGCGGAGGTGTTCCCGGCATCGGCAATGTCCCTGGCAATGACCACGGACTCGGGCAGCTTCAGCTGCTTGGCCATCTCATCGATGATCCGCATGTTCGCCTGGTGCGGGACAAAGGCCGAAAGATCGGCCGCGGTGATGCCGGCGGCATCCAGGGCCTGCTGGGCTGCCTTCGCCATTTCCCAGACGGCCCAGCGGAAGACGGTTTGGCCATCCTGGCGCAGCGTGGGCCAGAGCTTGGTCTCGCGTTCGGCGAGGACGGACGCGGGAAGCGTTCCGTCGGTCTCCGCGGCCAGGGAAAGTTCGCGGATTTCCAGCATGGAATGGGTCATGCCGATCGCACCGGACTTGCTGCCGTCTGAACCCCAGACTGACGGGCCAATGCCGGGAGTGTCGGACGGGCCGACGACGACGGCACCGGCGCCGTCGCCGAGGAGGAAGGAAATGGTGCGTTCAGTGTTGTCGATGAAGTCCGACAGCTTCTCCACGCCGACCACCAGGACGTACTCGGCGGCTCCGGAGCGGACGAGGGCGTCCGCCTGGGCAATGCCGTAGCAGTAGCCGGCGCAGGCTGCGGAAACATCGTAGGCCGGTGCCGGGGTGGCGCCGAGGCGGTCGGCGACCTGCGCGGCGGCGGAGGGTGTGGCATACGGATGGGTCACGGTGGAGACGATGACCGCGCCCAGGGCCGAGCCGTCGATTCCGGCCTTTTCCAGGGCCTCGCGCCCGGCCAACTCAGCCATGTCCACCACGGAGGTTCCCTTGTCAGCCCGGTGCCGGGTAACGATGCCCGTGCGCTGGCGGATCCATTCGTCGGAGGAATCGATCCACTGGCAGACGTCGTCGTTGCTGACGATCACATCGGGCCGGAAGGCGCCAAGGCCGTGGATACGGCTGAACTCGTGAACGGGGGACTGCTTCAGGGTGGGCGTGCTCACGCAATACCTTCTTGTGTCGTAACTGCTGCGGCGCCGGAATGCTCAGCAACGAATTCCCGGGCTGCGGCAAGGTCTTCGGGGGTTTTTAGGGCCAGCGACGGCACGCCGCGCATGCCCCGCTTGGCCAACCCGGTGAGGGTGCCGGCCGGGGGGAGTTCCAGGATGCCGGTGACTCCCGCGGCCGTCATGGTTTCCATGCACAGATCCCAGCGCACCGGCCGCGATACCTGTGCGATGAGGCTGTCGAGGTTCGCATCGCCGCCCACTACGGCGGCGCCGTCGTAGTTTGAGAGAAGCGTGGGGCGCGGATCAGCGGGCGAAAGGGAAGGGCGCAGCGCTTCGAGCACGCTCACGGCTGGCTCCATGTGCGCGGTGTGGAAGGCGCCGGCGACCTTAAGCGGAATGACCCGGGCCTTTGCCGGCGGATTCTCCGACAGTGCCTGGAGCTGTTCCAGCGTGCCGGCGGCTACGACCTGGCCGCCGCCGTTGGCGTTGGCAGCTGTGAGGCCTGCTTCCGCCAGGACGCGGGCCACCTCTTCCGGATCGCCGCCAAGGACGGCGCTCATACCGGTGGGCTGCGCTGCAGCGGCCCGTGCCATGGCATTGGCCCGTTCGCGGACAAAAACGATGGCATCATCTTCGGGCAGCGCGCCGGAGACAGCGGCGGCGGTGATCTCACCGACGGAGTGGCCGGCGACGACTGTGGCAGCGGTAAGCGCTTCGGTGTCCAGGAGCTGGCGCGCCGCCACCAGTCCGGCAGCCACGATCAGCGGCTGGGCAACGGCGGTGTCCTTGATGGTCTCCTCATCGGAAACCGTGCCGTGGGCAACGAGGTCCAATCCGGCTACTGCGGAGAGGGCTTCGAGGTGCTCACGCACTCCTGGCAGTTCAAGCCACGGAGAAAGGAAGCCGGGCGTTTGTGACCCCTGGCCGGGGCAGACGATTGCTAGCACGTATCAAGCTTTCCAAAGTTGGCGGGAATTCCCGGGTGTTTAGGTGAACCAAGCTCACCGGAGGGCGTTGTAGGAAGTCTACAAGTGCTGCCGGTGCTGGCAAGGGTGGTTAGCTGCGTGGCGAGGACCGTTCAGGGGCAGCCTTTCCGGTCGGTGAAAGCCGCCCCACCACCAGTGCCGTCTGCAGGACGAACGCTTCCCGCGGCAGCATCGGATCCCAGCCAGTGATGTCACAGACCCGCCTCAGCCGGTAGCGGACGGTGTTTGCATGGACGAAAAGTTCGCGGGCCGTCGCTTCGAGCGAATGGCCAAGGGAGAGGTAGGCGGAGAGTGTTTCGGCCAGTCCGTTGGATGCGGCCAGCAGGGGGCGGTAGATGCTGCGCACCAGGGCTTTGCGGGCCGATTCGTCGCCGGACATCACACGCTCGGGCCAGAGGTCATCAGCCGAGACCGGGCGGGGGGCGGCGGGCCAGGCGCGCGCGGCGGTGAGGCCGGCAAAGGCGGCCTGGGCGGAGGGGCCGGCCTCCACCAGGGAGTCTGCCGGAGGCCCGTAGACCACGGGACCGGGTCCGAAAAGGTCTGCCAGCCGGGTGTAGGAACCGGACTTGTCTGACAATCCGCCCAGGACCAGGATCAACCGGTCCCCCTGGATGCCGACCAGGATGTCTTCCGCGAGCCGGCCGGCCACGCGGCGCAGCTCGTTGACGAAGGTGGGATTCTGGTCTGCGGGGGAGCTGCCGACAATCACTGTGACCCCCGCCGTTGATGTCCAGCCCACAGCCGCGATGCGGGAGCGCAGGGCGTCGGAGCTTTCACCGCGCAGGATCGCGTCCACGACCAGCGCCTCAAGGCGCGTGTCCCAGGCACCGCGGGTTTCCGCGGCCCGGGCGTAAACATCCGCGGCTGCGAAGGCGACTTCGCGGGAGTACCGCAGGACAGCCTCGCGCAGGGGCCCCTGGGCGGAGCCGGCCGCGAGCTCCGGCACCCGGTCTTCGACGACCTGCACCACAACACGGATGAGGGCGAGTGCCTTCTGCAGGCTGATTGCCCGGGTTAGTTCGGTGGGCGCCGTTCCGAAGACATCGCTGAGGACCCATGCCGGTGAGGCGGGGCGCTCGTACCAATTAACGAACGAGGCGATGCCTTTCTGGGCCACCATGCCCAGTGCGGAACGTTCATCCGGGCGCAGCCCCCGGTACCAGGGGAGGGACACGTCGAGCTGCTTCATTGTGGCGGTGGACAGCTTGCCGATGTTCGCCTTGAGCCGTTCCAGGACCACCGGGTCGGCGCCGTTCTCATCCGGCGCAGTGGAGTCATTGCGTACAGAATGGGGAACTGGCATGTCTTGAGCTTACGACTTCAGACAGACAACCTCCATTTTGTGTGAAGGCTACAACTCCCCGGCCTTCAGGGCAGGAGGCGGCCGGCACCGGCGGGTGCAGGGAAGCTAGGCGTCACCGCCGGCGTTGCCGCTGGTTCCCTTCGTGACGTCGTACAGGTGGTACTTGCCGATGGCCTGCTTCGGTGCCGCGGAATCCACCTCACCGCGCCGGGCCAGCATCTCCAGGGCACGGACGACCATGGAGTGGCTGTCGATCTTGAAGTACCGGCGGGCCGCCGCCCGGGTATCGGCGAAGCCGAAGCCATCCGCTCCCAGAGCCGCGAACTCATTCGGCAGGAACTGGCGGATCTGGTCCGGAACTGCCTTCATGTAATCCGTGGACGCCACGATTGGCCCCGTGGCGCCGGACATCTGCTGGGTGACGAACGGAACCCTGGGCTCGGCATCCGGATGCAGGAAGGCATCCTCCTCCGCGGCGAGCCCGTCGCGGCGCAGCTCGTTCCAGGACGTGACAGACCAGACGTCCGCGGACACGCCCCAGTCATCGGCCAGCAGCTGCTGGGCTTCCAGTGCCCAGGGAACCGCGACGCCGGAGGCCAGGAGCTGTGTGCGGGGCCCGTCGATGCTGGCGGTGGAGAGCAGGTAAATTCCCCGGATGACGCCTTCGACGTCGAGTTCCTCCGGCGCCTTGGGCTGAAGGATCGGCTCGTTGTAAGCCATGATGTTGTAAATCACGTTCGGGTCGGCGGAGCCGGGACCGTACATTTCGTCGAGACCGTGGCGCACAATGTGCCCGATCTCGTAGCCGTAGGCCGGATCGTAGGTCTTCACCGCGGGGTTGGTGGAGGCCAGGATCGGGGAATGCCCGTCCGCATGCTGCAGGCCCTCACCGGTCAGGGTGGTGCGGCCGGCGGTCGCGGAGATCAGGAAGCCGCGGGCCATCTGGTCAGCAGCGGCCCAGAGGTAGTCGCCGGTGCGCTGGAAACCGAACATCGAATAGAACACGTACACCGGGATCAGGGGAACTCCCTGGGTGGCGTATGCCGTGCCTGCGGCAGTGAACGCGGCGATCGAACCTGCCTCGTTGATGCCCACGTGCACGATCTGCCCCTGCGGGGATTCCTTGTAAGCCAGCATCAGATCACGATCCACAGAGAGGTAGTTCTGTCCCTGCGGGTTGTAGATCTTGGCTGTCGGGAAAAATGAATCCATGCCAAAGGTCCGGGCTTCATCCGGGATGACCGGGACAACCCGCATCCCGAATTCCTTATCCCGCATCAGGTCCTTCAACAGCCGGACGAAGGCCATGGTGGTGGCGGCCATCTGCTTGCCCGAGCCGCGGTTGGCCACTTCGTAGGACTTTTCCCCCGGCAGGTGAATGGGTTTGTAGTCCGTGCGCCGCTCGGGCAGGAAACCTCCCAGTTCCCGCCTGCGGTCCAGCATGTACCGGATCTCGGGAGACTGCGGCCCGGGGTTGTAATACGGCGGACGGTACGGGTCCGCCTCCAGCTGGTCATCCGTGACGGGAATCCGCAGGTAGTCGCGGAAGAGTTTCAGGTCATCCAGGGTCAGCTTCTTCATTTGGTGGGTTGCGTTGCGGGCTTCGAAGTGCGGCCCCAGGCCGTAGCCTTTGACGGTCTGCGCCAGGATCACCGTGGGCTTTCCCTTGAACTCCATGGCGGCCTTGTAGGCGGCGTAAACCTTCCGGTAGTCGTGTCCGCCGCGCTTGAGGTTCCAGATCTCGTCGTCGGACAGGTCAGCGACCATGGCCTTGGTCTGCGGGGACTTGCCGAAAAAATGGTCGCGGATAAAGCCGCCGGATTCGGCCTTGTAGGTCTGGTAATCGCCGTCGAGGGTGGAGTTCATGATCTTGACCAGGGCGCCGTCGGTATCCTTCTCCAGCAGCGCGTCCCATTCCCGGCCCCAGACCACCTTGATCACGTTCCAGCCGGCCCCGCGGAAGAACGCTTCGAGTTCCTGCATGATTTTGCCGTTGCCGCGCACCGGACCGTCCAGGCGCTGCAGGTTGCAGTTGATCACGAACGTGAGGTTATCCAGTTTGTCGTTCGCGGCCACATGCAGCAGCCCGCGTGATTCAGGTTCGTCCATTTCGCCGTCGCCCAGGAACGCCCAGACGTGCTGGTCGGAGGTGTCCTTCATGCCGCGGTTGTCCATATACCGGTTCAGCTGGGCCTGGTAGATCGCGTTCATCGGGCCGATGCCCATGGACACGGTGGGGAATTCCCAGAACTCGGGCATGGATCGTGGATGCGGATAGGAGGACAGTGCATGGCCTTCGCGGGACTTTTCCTGCCGGAAGCCGTCCATGTCCTCCTCGGACAGGCGCCCCTCGAGGAACGCCCGGGCGTACATTCCCGGCGCTGCGTGGCCCTGGAAGAAAATCTGGTCCCCCCGGCCCGGGTGGTCCTTGCCGCGGAAGAAATGGTTCATGCCCACCTCGTACAGCGTCGCTGCACCGGCGAACGTGGAGATGTGGCCGCCAACCCCAACCCCGGGCCGCTGCGCCCGGTGCACCATCACAGCAGCGTTCCAGCGCATCCAGGCCCGGAAACGCCGCTCAAACTCCTCGTCGCCGGGGAACTCAGGTTCCTGGTCCACCGGGATGGTGTTGATGTAGTCGGTGGTGGTCACCATCGGAACTCCGATGGAATGCGCTCCGGCCCGCTGGAGGAGGGAACGCATGATGAACTGCGCCCGCTCGGTGCCTTCGGTCCGGACCAGGTCGTCGAGGGACTCGATCCATTCGGCGGTTTCTTCCGGGTCGCTGTCCGGCAGCTGGCCGGTCAGCCCGCTGAGGATGTCCGTTCTGTCTTCTGCGGCCACGAAACTCTCCTATGCACAGATTGTGTCTGGACGTTGGTCCTGTGCTGCGGTGGTGGTGGTGCCCGGACCTGTCCGCCGGACGGGTAGGTGCGATCAGCCGGCGGCCGGCTGCGCCTGCCCCCGTGCCCTTAAGGCCACTGTAGACCGGCACGGAACCCTTGCGTAGCCTTCCGGGCGAACCTCGCCCGCGGGTGCGTCCGGTACGGCGGCAGTGCGCCGGGGGCGCCGCTCCAGGCGGCATGCAGCACTCCGGATTCAGGCCCGCGCATCGTCAGTGGCCCTTGAAGCTTGCTGTTAAAAGGTGTTCCCTTGAGTCAGGGAAAGGGCAGTTCGGGCGAAGATGTGATTCCCTTGTATTTATGCAGTCAACCAGGAGGAGTGAAGTGAGCGAGGCCGATGCCGTCACGGAAAGCAACGTGGCGGAAAGAATGGGTTTTAAAGACGGTGACCTGATTCAGGAATTCGGCTACGACGACGACGTCGACTTTGATCTGCGGGAGGACCTCGAGGACTTAGTCGGCGGAGAACTCCTCACTGAAGACGACCACGACGTAGTCGACGGGGTAATCCTGTGGTGGCGTGCCGATGACGGGGATCTGGTCGATGCACTTGTCGATTCCCTGACCACACTCGATGACGGCGGCGTCGTTTGGGTCCTGACTCCGAAATCGGGCCGGGCCGGCTATGTTCCGCCAGCGGACATCGAAGAGGCAGCACCGACCGCGGGGCTGCACGTGACAACCTCTCCAGGCGTTTGCCAGGACTGGGCTGCCACCCGCCTGGTGAGCCGCAGGAAGAAATAGTCCGCATTGACACCCGAAACGGCGCAGGGCCCCGGCATCGGGGACCCTGCCCCGAGCTTTGACCTTCCCAATCAATACGGGGAGCGGGTAAGCCTCGACGGGTTCGCAGGGCGCCCGGTCGTCCTGGTCTTCTATCCGTTCGCGTTTTCCCGGGTTTGTTCCGGGGAGCTTTCCAGCCTCGCGGAGCAACAGCCCGCTTTTGCCGAGGCCGGAGCTGCTCTGCTGGCAGTCTCCTGCGACGCTAAGTACGCGCTCCGCGCCTGGGCCATGGCACAGGGCTGGTCCTTTGACCTGCTTTCGGATTTTTGGCCGCACGGAGACGTGGCCCGGCGCTACGGCGTCCTGGATGAAGGGCGCGGACTGGCAACAAGGTCCAGCTTCTTCATTGGGCCGGACAAGACAATCCGGCACATCCTGCGCTCCTCGATGAACGCTCCCCGAAACCCGGACGAATACCTCCGGGCACTTGAGGGCATGACGGCCGCTGGACGTGCCTGAAGTGACCGGCTCCCGCAAACCTCCGGCGGATCCAGGAACAGGCCTCACCGGTTTCGCGGCACGGGAGGCCTCTGAGGCCTCGGCTGAACCAACAGAAACCGAACGCCGGGAACTGGACGCCGCCGTCGAACTTCTCGCCGGGCGCCGGATGGCGCTGCTGACCGGCGCCGGCCTCAGCACCGATTCGGGCATCCCGGACTACCGCGGCCCCGACGCCCCGCCGCGCAACCCGATGACCTACCAGCAGTTCGTCGGTGACCCCGTGCTGCGCCAGCGTTACTGGGCCCGCAACCACGTCGGCTGGCACCATCTGCGGCATGCCGTGCCTAACGCCGGCCACGAGGCCGTGGTGCACCTGGAAGAGCGGGGGCTGCTGACGGGAGTCATCACCCAGAACGTGGACCGGCTCCACAGCGATGCCGGAAGCGTCCGGGTCATCGACCTGCACGGCCGGTACGACCGCGTGCTGTGCCTGTCCTGCGGATCCGTGTACACCAGGGAGGGGATAGCCAGGCTGCTGGAGCGGCTGAATCCCGGGTACCTGGACCGGGTCGCTGCGGAAGGCGAAATCGCGCCGGACGCTGACGCGGAGGTTTCCGACACGGCAGACTTCGTTGTCGCTGACTGCCCCGTCTGCGAGGGCATGCTTAAGCCTGACTTCGTGTACTTCGGGGAGAACGTGCCCAAGGACCGTGTCAGGCTCGCTTACGCAGCGGTGGACGACGCCGGTGCACTGTTGGTTGCCGGCTCCTCGCTGACAGTGATGAGCGGGCTGCGGTTTGTCCGGCATGCGGCCAAGGAAGGGAAGCCTGTGGTGATCATCAACCGGGGCCAGACGCGTGGAGATGAATTGGCGGACCTGAAAATCGACATGGGTGTAGGCACGGCCCTTCAATACCTTGCCCGCTCCCTGCCTGATGCTGCGTCCAGCGTCCCGCACCATCCGGGGCGCCACTCGGATTAGGTATTTGGTGAGGCTTTCCGGTAATGTAATTCCTCGTGATGCGGCGCTGGCCGGGTTTTTCCCAGCTGGCATAACGAATCACGTCGGGTCTTTAGCTCAGCTGGTAGAGCGCCACGTTTACACCGTGGATGTCATCGGTTCGATCCCGGTAGGACCCACCGGCTAAACCCGTCTGCAGGAACATCTGCAGGCGGGTTTTTTCGTGCCTGGCCCCGGGTGGCATCAACGATTCCGAGCAGCCGGACAGACCATGCACATCGAACTCAAAGACTCTGCTGGTACCAAGGAAGAGGTGCATTTTCCGCACCGTTGTTCCGCTGGTACCTGAAAGAAATAACGACCTTGCGCACTGATCTCCTCAAGCCTCTCCTGGCGTCCCTGCTTTCGGCAGGACTGCTGTTGACGGCGGTCACCGGATGCACCGGTGAACCGGAAGCAGGAACCGTGACTCTGCCCGGCAGCACCGAGACGCCATCGGCCACTGCCGAGCCCGAGCTGGCGCTGCAGGCCGAACTCGACGGTTATGCCGCGGAAACCGGCACGGACTTCTCCGTCGCGATCTATGAATACGAATCGGGCCGCGCCTGGTCCTACAACCCGGACGGCCGGTACCTGGAAGCAAGCCTGGTCAAGGTGCCGATCCTGCTTACTCTGCTGCGGCAGGCCACCGAGGAGGAGCGCGGGCTCACCGACGCCGAACTGCTGATGGCGGAGCTGATGATCTGCCAGAGTGACAACGCCGCCACCGACGAGCTGTATGCCGCCATCGGCGGGGCGGAGGAACTGCAGCGGACCTATGGCCTGCTCGGCGTCACCGAGACAGAGGCCGGCGATGTCTGGGGTGCCAACGAAACCGTCGCTGAAGACCAGCTGAGGATTGCGACGGCGGTTGCCCTGGGGGTGGACTGGGTCCGGCCCGACCTGCAGGACTACGCCGTTGGCCTCCTGGAAAATGTGGTGCCGGAGCAGACCTGGGGGATCACCGCAGGCATTCTGAATCCGGTCGCGGAAGTCGGGCTGAAGAACGGCTGGCTCCAGGACGATCTGCTGGCCTGGAACGTTGGAAGCTCCGGTTTCGTGGTCGGCGGTACCACGGAGTACAGCATCGTGGTCCTGACGGCCGGCACCGACAGCCTTGACGAGGGCATTTCCATCCTCGAAGGCGCCGCGGCCATCGTGAACCGCTGGGAACTCGCCGGTGCCGGTTAGCGTGCCGGCACATCAGGTTCCCGGCCCGGATTCTGGCGGGGATTTCCGGGGTGGGCCTCGAACCAGCGGTGGTAGGCGGACACAAACGGCATGGCAGTGAATCCGTGCGCGAAAACGCTCAGCCCCACCGTAACGACCACCGTTGTCAGGAGCGTAGTTGCGTAGGGGGTTTCGCGTTCAAACGCGAGCAGGCCGAACACCACGGAGGCCAGCCCACGGGGACCGAACCACCCCATAAACGCCAGGGTGGGCCATCTCGCCCCGCTGCCGATCATTGCGGCGGCCACCGGCAGCATCCGTACAACCGTGAGGCTCAGCACCGCATAAGCGATGATCTGCCAGGTAATGTGGGGGAGCGCGATGAGGACGGCTACCGAACCGAAAATCATCCACGTCCCCGCAGCGAGGACGCTCCCGGCTTCGGCGGTGAACCGTGTCGTGTCCACATTGCCGGCTCCCGAACTCCAGCGGAACGCCATTCCGCCCACAAAGGCAGCGATGAAGACACTGCCGCCCAGCGTTCCCGCCGCTGAGAAGGCACCCAGCGCCACCGCAAGAGTGAACGGCTGGTGCCACTCGGACAGGAACCAGTCCCTGGCACGCGCGGCCCGCAGCAGGTACCCGCCGGCTCCTCCCATCACAACGCCCGCCAGGACCCCCCAGCCGATCTGTTCCGTGATGGCACTGGCGACTGCCGACCGCACATTGCCATCCAGCGTCGCCAGTGAGATGTCCAGGGACACCAGAAAAAAGGGCACCGCGATTCCGTCATTCAGACCGCTTTCCACGTTGAGCGCCTGACGCACCTGTCCCGGGACCGCAGGGTCTTCCACAACGCGCTGGCCCAGGGCGGCGTCGGTTGCGCAGAGCATCGCGGAGAGCAGGAAGACGCTGGCCAGCGGAAGGTCCGGGAAGAGAAGCATCCCGGCGCCGAGGCCCAGGAGAAGGGTCAGCGGCAGGCCGATGAGCAGCAGCCTGCCCGGCCACCCGAGACTGCGGCGCAGGACACCGAGATCCAGGCGCGCAGCGTCGGTGAAGAGCAGGAAGACCAGGGCCAGCTCGGTGATCTGCTCTGCGGCGGCGCTGTCCAGCCCGATTCCGAGTGACCCGCCGGAAACGGTACCGAGGATCAGCCCGGCGAGTACGAACGCCATGGCTGACGTCACACCCCGGCGGCTCAGCGGCCCTGAAAAGGCGCTGAAAAGCACCAGCACCACGGTTCCGAGCAGCAGCGCGATCATCCTGTTCCTCCCCGTGCCCGCCGCCGCAGCGGCGGCCTTGCCTGGCCCGCATGGACGTGCCCAGGGGCCAACCTACGAGACAGCTCCATTGCTGGTCGAGAGCGGCGGCCCGGGCGGAGAGTCCAAAGAGGGCCAAAGACAGGTAAACCAGGGAGGACCCATCCCGTCAGGGGGAGGGATTCGATATTCTTTGGACGTCGACTGCTGAGCACGAACGGCCCCGGAATACGTGCCGGACCGGATGCAGAAGCCGTCGAAGAGAGGTCGCCAATCATGGTCAGGACCAGGGTTAAACACCCGAGCGTCGCGGAACGTGTGGAAGCCGGCAAGGACTGCCGGAAGAGAACACCCCTCTCCGCCCTCGAGGGGTGGGTTCCAGCTCCCGGCCGCCCGGACCCCGTCGCGCTCATCGAAGAACAAAACCTCACCCGCGAACCGGACCTCGTTCCGGTGCGTCACGGCCGGATGCTGGCCTCTCCCTTCACTTTTTACCGGGGGGCGGCCAAGATCATGGCCGCTGACCTCAAGGACACGCCGCGGGCCGGACTGACCACGCAGCTGTGCGGCGACGCCCATCTGTCCAACTTCGGCGTGTTCGCTTCACCGGAGCGGATCCTGCTGTTCGACCTTAACGATTTCGACGAGACGCTTCCCGGACCCTTCGAGTACGACGTGCTGCGGATGTCCGCCAGTTTCACGATTGCGGCCCGGAACAACGGCTTCACAGCCGAAGAGGCGCTCGGGGTCACCCTTGCTGCGGTCCGGGCGTACCGCGAAGCGATGCGCGGGTTCGCGAAAATGGGCACTCTGGACATCTGGTACGCCCGTCTGGCGGAGGCTGATCTTCTGTCAGCGATCGAGCTGGCGGTGGACACCAGCAAGGGAAAGGAGCAGAAAAAAGCGGCGAAGCGAGCCGAAAAGAACGCGGAGAAGACCGCCCGGAAGGCACGTTCCCGGGACAGCCTGCAGGCACTGTCCAAGCTGGCGGAGCGGGTGGACGGAAAATACCGCATCGTCAGCCAGCCGCCGATTCTCATCCCTGTCCGGGAGCTGGGGGATTCGTTGGGACTCTCCCCGGAGGAAATGCAGGACGCAGCCCGTGAACAGCTCCGGTCCTACCGGTCGACCTTGCAGGATGACAGACGGCTCCTCCTCGAGCGCTTCGAAATCGTCGACGTCGCCCGCAAGGTAGTGGGTGTGGGCAGCGTCGGTACCCGGGCCTTCATCGCCCTGCTGCAGGGCCGTGATGCGGAGGATCCACTGTTCCTGCAGGTGAAGGAAGCGACCCGGTCAGTCCTTGAAGACCACCTGCCTAAAAGCAAATACCGCCAGCCGGGCGAGCGGGTGGTGCAGGGACAACGCAGGATGCAGGCCGCGAGCGACATTTTCCTCGGGTGGACCAAAGGGGTGCAGGAGAACCGGTACCTGTACTGGCGCCAGCTGCGGGATATGAAGGGCTCCGTAGTGGTGGAGGCGATGAAGCCCCTTGGCATGGACTTCTACGCCCGCACGTGTGGCTGGACCCTGGCGCGGGCCCATGCGAGATCGGGGGACCCGATCGCGATCGCAGCCTATCTTGGGAAGAGCGGGAAGTTTGACGACGCCGTCACCGACTTCTGCGGGCGTTACGCGGATCAAAACGAACAGGACTACCAGGCCTTCGCCGAAGCAGTGCGCTCCGGACGCCTGGCAGCGCTGGAAGGGGTCTAGGCCTGGGCGCTGGACCCGGGAAAACCCGCATGGCTTCCGTTACGTGTCACGCGTCGCACACCCCCGTGTGGCGGGGGCACCCTGAAGGAGAATAGGCTGGAGCCTGAAGACGGCGCGATCGGTGCGCCGACACCGTGCTGCGGCAAGCGGCACCTAAAGAATCCTTGGAGTGAACTTTGAGCGCACAGATAGGTGTGACCGGCCTGGCCGTTATGGGGGCCAACCTGGCCCGCAACCTGGCCCGCAACGGCTACACGGTGGCCCTGCACAACCGGTCAGTGGAAAAGACGGATGCCCTGCTCTCCGCCCACGGCGATGAAGGCGACTTCATCCGCACGGAGACGCTGCAGGAACTCGTCGATTCGCTGGAGAAGCCGCGCCGCGTGCTGATCATGGTGAAGGCGGGAGCACCCGTTGACTCCGTTATCGACCAGCTGGTCCCGCTCCTGGAAGCCGGGGACATCGTCATTGACGCCGGCAACTCGCACTACGAGGACACCCGCCGCCGCGAAGCTGCGCTGGCGGAAAAGGACCTCCACTTCGTCGGCGTAGGCGTTTCCGGCGGCGAGGAAGGCGCACTTCTCGGCCCCTCGATCATGCCCGGCGGCTCACGGGAATCCTACGATTCCCTCGGCCCCATGCTGGAAAAGATCTCCGCCAAGTACAACGGTGAACCGTGCTGCACCTGGGTGGGAACCGACGGTGCCGGCCACTTCGTGAAGATGGTCCACAACGGCATCGAATACGCGGATATGCAGGTTATCGGCGAGGCCTACGACCTGCTGCGCTCGGCCGCGGGCATCGAGCCGGCTGAACAGGCTGAGATCTTCACCGAATGGAACAAGGGCCAGCTGAGCTCCTTCCTCATCGAGATCACCGCTGAAGTCCTGGCCCACACGGATGCCAAGACCGGCAAGCCTTTCGTCGACGTCGTGGTGGACTCCGCCGGGCAGAAGGGCACCGGCCGCTGGACGGTCGTCTCCGGGCTTGACCTTGGCTCTCCGGTGTCGGCGATCGCCGAATCCGTCTTCGCCCGGGCCCTTTCCTCCCAGCGCGGCCAGCGCGAAGAGGCCCAGGACATCCTCGCCGGCGAGGAAATCGCCGTCGAACTGCCCGAGACTTTTGTCGAGGACGTGCGGCAGGCGCTGTACGCCTCCAAGCTGGTCAGCTACGCCCAGGGACTGGACATGCTCACCGGGGCTGCCAAGACGTACGGCTGGGACCTGAAGCTGGACGAGATCGCCTCCCTGTGGCGTGCCGGCTGCATCATCCGGGCGGAGCTGCTGGACGACATCATGAAGGCCTACGCAGACGGTAAGGCTCCGGCCAACCTGCTGCTGGCCCCGGCGTTCGCCGAGTCCATCGCCGCGGCTCTCCCGGCCTGGCGCCGGGTAGTGTCGGTTGCCGTGCAGCTGGGCATTCCGGTACCGGTCTTCTCCTCCTCACTGGCTTACTACGACGGCCTGCGCCGCAAGCGGCTTCCGGCCGCCCTGACCCAGGGCCTGCGGGACCTCTTCGGTGCGCACACCTACAACCGGGTCGACGCCGAGGGCACCTTCCACACGCTGTGGAGCGGTGACCACTCAGAAATCGAAGCTGTGGACACCCACTAGGTAACCCAGGCAGAGACCTAAAAGGCCGGCCGCCCCCGAAAGGGGCCGCCGGCCGTTTTAGATGTTACGGGCTGGAAGCCGGTGCGGCTGACGAGATGTAGATTGCCGGATCGACGTACTCGGCGGGGTCCACGGCCGGCTGGGTCATCTTCGCGTCACGGTGGCGCCAGGTGGCCGGGATGCCGGTGATGATGGAATCAGCAGGGGCGTCCTTGACGACGACGGCGTTGGCCCCCACGGCACTGTTGGCACCGATGGTGACCGGCCCCAGGACCTTTGCTCCGGCGCCCACCACAACACCGTTGCACAGAGTGGGATGCCGCTTGACCTTGGCCAGCGAACGTCCGCCCAGGGTCACGCCGTGATAGAGCATCACATCGTCACCGATCTCAGCGGTCTCGCCAATGACGACGCCCATGCCGTGGTCGATGAAGAACCGCCGGCCGATGGTCGCCCCCGGATGAATCTCGATGCCGGTGGCGAACCGGGTGAACTGGGACAATGCCCGCGCGGGAAAGCGGAGGGCGGGGTTTGCCCACATCTTGTGGGTCAGCCGGTGCATCCAGATGGCATGCAGGCCGGAATAGACAACGATGTTCTCGAGCGGACCCCGCGCCGCCGGGTCATGGGACGCGGCGGCGTCGAGGTCTTCACGCAGTCGTGACAGGAGGCTCACGTGGGACTTTCTGCTTGGTTTTTCCGCCGGAAGGCGGGCTGGCTAACCGCGGATATCGTCGTAGAGAACCGTGGAGATGTAGCGTTCGCCGAAGTCACAGACAACAGCCACGATCAGCTTACCGGCGTTCTCCGGCCGCTTGGCCAGTTCGAGCGCTGCCCAGACGATCGCGCCGGAGGAGATGCCGCCGAGGATACCTTCCTGGGTGCCCAGCGCACGGGCGGTGGCGACAGAGTCCTCGATGGAGGCGTCAAAGACTTCGTCGTAAATTTCCGTGTCCAGGATTTCGGGCACGAAGTTTGCGCCGATGCCCTGGATCTTGTGCGGACCGGGTGAACCGCCGTTGAGGATAGCGGAGTCCTTCGGCTCGACCGCGACGATCTGCACTGATGGCTTCCGCTTCTTCAGTACCTGGCCCACACCGGTGACCGTTCCGCCGGTGCCAACGCCGGCCACGAAGATGTCCACCTGGCCGTCAGTGTCTTCCCAGATTTCCTCGGCGGTGGTGGTCCGGTGGATCTCCACGTTGGCCTGGTTGGCGAACTGCTGCGCCCAGATGGCGTTATCCGTGGTGGCCACAATTTCCTTGGCCTTGTCCACGGCGCCGCGCATGCCGTCAGCGCCCGGTGTGAGGACGATTTCCGCGCCGAAGGCACGCAGCATCACCCGGCGTTCCGTAGACATGGTTTCGGGCATGGTCAGGATGACCTTGTAGCCGCGTGCGGCGCCGACCATGGCCAGGGCGATTCCGGTGTTGCCGGAGGTCCCTTCCACGATGGTGCCGCCCGGACGCAGCGCGCCGGCCTTTTCAGCTGCATCGACAATCGCCACGCCGATGCGGTCCTTGACCGAGTTGGCGGGATTGTAAAACTCGAGCTTCACCGCGACGTCCCCGGGGAGACCCTCGGCGAGGCGGTTCAGGCGGACCAGGGGAGTCCCGCCCACCAGCTGGGTTACATCGTCGTAAATTCGTGCCATGGAAATTGTCCTCTGTTCGTAAGGCCGTGCACCGGTTGCGAAACTGTGTATCTTCAAGCGTATCGCTACGCATTATCAGGATTAGTTGTCAAGCCATTCGGCGTAATATTTACGGGCTTTGGCCAGCTTCGGATTGATGATCACCTGGCAGTATCCCTGCTCCGGGTGCTTGGCGTAGAAGTCCTGATGGACTTCCTCCGCCCGGTGGAAGGTGGACAGCGGCGTGATCTCCGTGACGATTGGATCGCTCCAGAGCGCCTGCGCGCGCTGCAGTGCCTTTTCCATTTCCTCACGTTCCTCGTCTGTCCGGTAGAACATCGACGAGCGGTACTGGGTGCCGACGTCGTATCCCTGCCGGTTCAGGGTTGTCGGATCGTGGGAGATGAAGAACATGTCGAGAATCACATCGGAAGGAATAATTTCCTCGTCGAAGGTCACGGCCACGACTTCGGCGTGCCCGGTCATGCCGGAGCAGACGCTCTCATAGTCGGGGTGGGCGGTAAAGCCGCCGGTGTAACCCGAAACCACGCTCTGCACGCCGCGGGTCTTCTGATAAATGGCGTCGAGGCACCAGAAGCAGCCTCCGCCTAGAACATACGTCTTCATGCCTTTATATAAGACGCCGGGGATGCCAAAGATTCCCGCAGGAGAAAATCAGCTGCGGTGCTCCTGTGCCCAGCACGTCCCTGGGCCGTTTTCCTCTGCATACATGCGGCGCTGGTGGGGTAGAACTTATACCTATGGAAACCCCACGCAACGGCGAGCAGAACAGCAACAGCGATCCGCTGGCGGAGAACCCGGAAACCCGGGCGGCCCAGGGAGGCCAGGACAGTCAGGACGGTTTGGACAGTCAGGACGGCCAGGACGGCCAGGACAGCCTCGACGGGGCCGGCAGCATCCCGGAGGGCGTTGCCCCCTCGCAGCCCACGGTCGGCGACGTGCTGGTCGCGGTGGAGGAACTGTGGCCGGAATCCCTCGCCGAGGACTGGGACGCCGTCGGAATGGTCCTGGGGCGGCCTTCCCGGACGGTGCAGCGGATCCTCTTCGCCGTAGACCCCACGCATGAGGTGATCGACGAGGCGCTGGAATGGGGTGCGGATCTCCTGGTGACGCACCATCCCCTTCTGCTGAAACCGGTCCATTCCGTGGCAGGCACCAGTTTCAAGGGGGAGGCGGTGCACCGGCTCATTGAAAGCGGCTGTGCCCTGGTGACCACCCATACCAACGGTGACAGCGCCGTCGGCGGGGTCTCGGATGTGCTGGCCGATGCCTTCGGCCTCCATGACACAGTTCCCCTCGTGCCGGCCGCCAATGGACTGCCCGAGGAAGGCATTGGACGGGTTGGGAACCTTCCGGACGTTATGAAGCTCGCAGATTTTGCCGAACTTGTCTTCAGCATCATGCCCGCCGTTGCCGGTGGTGTCCGGGTAGCCGGTGACCCGCAGGGACTCGTCCGCCGGGTGGCCGTCTGCGGCGGTGCGGGAGACAGCCTCTTCGACGCCGTCAGGGCCCAGCACGCAGACGTGTATGTGACGGCTGACCTGCGCCATCATCCCGCCTCCGAGGCCAGGGAGGCCGCAGTCAACGGGCGGCCCTACCTCATTGATGTTTCACATTTCGGCAGCGAATGGCTCTGGCTCACACCGGCTGCGTCGGCCCTGGAAAACGTCCTGACGGACCAGGGGTTCGATGTGGAGATCCGGGTGAGCACCCGCAACACCGATCCGTGGGACTTTGTGCTGACACCCGGCTGAGGAACCGGGCCACCGGTGGCATAGGCTAGGAGAGCCGCACCAGCCAGGCAAGCGGATTAAGTGGAGGTATTTGGTGGCAAAAGCATCACCGGCGGAGCAGCTGAGGCTGCTGGACCTGCAGGCGTTGGACAGCAGGATGAAGCAGCTGGACACACGTGCACGTTCAGTACGTGAGAACCCGGACCTCGCAGCCCTGGCCGCGAAGGCAGCTGCTGCCCGCACGGCGCTGGGCGCCGCAGCCACGGAAAGCGCGGATATTGAGCGTGAGCTCACCCGCGCCGAGGCAGACGTGGCATCCGTAACGGCCCGGCTGGAACGCGACCAGAAGCACCTCGACAGCGGATCCGGCGGTTCCAAGGAGCTGACCGCACTGCAGAGCGAGATCGAGTCGCTGAGCCGCCGCCGGTCGGATCTGGAAGACACCGAGCTGGAAATCATGGAGCGCCTGGAAGCGGTCAAGGGCGTCGAAGCTGAGCGCCGCGCCGAAGCGGCGGCCGCCGAGGCCGAGCTTGCCGAGCTCGAAGCCAAGCGGGACACCCAGCTGGCCGAAATCAGTGCCGAACGCGCGGAGACCCAGCGCCAGCGCACTGAGCTCGCAGGACGGTTCGCCCCGGACCTGCTCGCTGTCTACGAGCGGACCCTTTCGCGTCACGGAATCGGTGCGGCCCGGCTGTTCCACGGAACTTCTGAAGGATCGGGAATGCAGCTCAGCCCCGGCGACCTCGCGGACATCCGCAAGGCCGCCGCTGACGACGTGGTGTTCTGTCCGGACTCGGGCTGCATCCTGGTCCGTTCCGAGGAGTGGGGCAGCTAGTCCGTGACCCTGTTTGATCCATCGGACACCCCTGTCCATGAGGCGCCGGCAAGCGCACGGCGCACCCTGATTGTGGAAGCCGACGGCGGCTCCCGCGGGAATCCGGGCCACGCCGGTTACGGGGCGCTGGTCCGGGATCCCGAAACCGGTGAAATCCTGGCAGAAAAAGCCCAGTACCTTGGCATCGTTTCGAACAACGTTGCAGAGTACTCCGGGCTGATCGCCGCTCTGGAACTTGCCCATGAAATTGATCCGGACGCGTGGATTCTGGCGAAAATGGACTCAAAGCTTGTGGTTGAGCAGATGAGTGGCCGCTGGAAGATCAAGCATGAGGACATGCAGCGGCTTGCGGCCCAGGCCAGGTCCACCGTGGACCCGCGCCGGGTCAAATACCAGTGGATTCCGCGGGAGATCAACAAGGACGCCGACCGGCTATCGAATGAGGCAATGGACGCCGGCATTGCCGGCGTGCCCTGGCAGCCGCGGGACCCGGTGAGGAAGGGCGCAGCCGGCGGATCTTCCGCTGCTGCCGTGAAAAGCGCTGCTGACGCGGAGGGCGGGGCTGCTGCCAGCCAGGAACCGGCCGCTGCAACAGGCCGGCTGCACCACACGGAGATTTGGGTCCCGGACTTCCCGCGGGCCGAAGCCAGCCTGGGCTGGCTGCTGGAGCGGCTTGGATTCGTCCGCCGCGGTTCATGGGCCACCGGCGCCAGCTGGCAGGGTGTCAGCAGCTACCTCGTGATCGAAGCCGGCCCGGATGTCCTTCCGGTAGAACATGAGCGGCGCCGGCCCGGCCTGAACCACCTGGCCTTCGGTGCAGGTTCGCCCGCCGACGTTGACCTGCTGGCCCGCCGGGCGGCAAGCCACGGTTGGAAGCTGCTCTTCAGCGACAGGCATCCACACGCCGGGGGACCGGACCACTATGCCGCGTACCTGGAAAATTCAGACGGGTTTGAAGTCGAGCTGGTGGCTGACCGCCCTTAGCAGCCGGCGGTCATGGTCAGTGGTCCTCGGGAAGGATCAGGTTCAGCTGATGTGGTTTGCGGCCGGACGCCGGGACTAATTCCGTTTCCCACTTCTCAGCGGCCGCGCCGCGCAGTTCCCCGACGGTTGCCGGCGCGGCTCCGCCCCGCGTCAGGAGGTGCCGCGCGAGCTCACCGCGGGTGTGCTTGGCGAAATGGGAGACAACCTTCCGTTCACCGCCGCGGATCTGGAAGACATTGACGGCGGCTGTCATGCCGGGGTCCGGCCGCCACGCAGCGGCGTAGGTGCTGGAGCGGCAGTCCACTACCAGCCGTCCGGCCGCGTGGTCATCCAGCGGTTCGGTCTGCGCTGCCTTCCAGAAAGCCGCCAGCCGGCCGATGCCTGGCAGATTCGTCCCCATGGACAGCCGGTAGGCGGGAATCGGATCGGAAAATCCGATGGCTCCCCACAGGGCTGACATCACCAGAACGGCGTCGTCGGCTGTTTGGCGCTGCCCGGCCGTCAGCGAGTCATAGCCGAGCGCGTCGTACAGCACGCCGGAATAGACCTGGTGTGCGGGAGCGCAGGGCTCGCTGTCGAGGACCGCATTCCGCGCCACCTCCGCGGCGAGGGTCGCGCCGACTCCCAGCACCTGGTGCGCCTGCGGGGAGGAGCTGGCCTCCATCAGGGCGGAGAGCGTGAGCTTCCTGGCGTCGGTCAGTTCCGGAAAGCGGAGCAGCCCCGGGTCAAGGACCGGGCCTTCGGCAGGGCGTGTTTTGCCTTCAGAGGGCGGCAGCAGAATCAGCACTGATTAATCGTACGTTCCGCTGCCGGGTACCATTGACCGAAGGACGGGTTGGCCAGGCAATCGCGTCAGGCCGGCACTGCCGGACCTGGCGAGGAAAGTCCGGGCTCCGCACGGCAGGGTGGTGGGTAACGCCCACTCGGGGAAACCCGCAGGCCAGTGCCACAGAGAAGAGACCGCCCGCGTTTTTCGCGGGTAAGGGTGAAACGGTGGTGTAAGAGACCACCAGTGTCCCGGGTGACCGGGACAGCTAGGTAAACCCCACCCGGAGCAAGGCCATACAGGATGCGTTTGAGGGCTGCCCGCCTGAGTATCCGGGTAGGCCGCTAGAGGGTGCCGGCAACGGTACTCCCAGATGGATGATTGCCACCTGCTTCGCTGGAAACAGCCCGCAGGCACAAAACCCGGCTTATCGGCCAGCCCGTCCCCACCGGCCAGCAGCCCTGCACAATCTGTACCGCTTCCATCACGGGTCGAATATTATTTAGTCCGTCTGGCACCGTGCACAACCCAGGTTGCCTGTTTTCCCAGTATTTTGTGTGACTTTTCCACACGGGCACGCCGCGTCATGCATTCGCATGGGCCTCCGCTATTCTGTGGCAATGGTCACGAACCCGGCACCGAGGAAGCACCTGGTGCTGCGCAATGCTAATTTCCGGGCTTTGTGGCTCTCCTCGACGGTCGGAATCCTCGGGGGATCTGTCACTGCGATAGCCCTCCCCATCATTGCCGCGGTGGAGCTCGGGGCCAGTGATTTCGCTGTTGCCGCCCTTTCCGGCATGGTGTTCCTGCCCTGGCTGCTTTTCGGTTTGCCCGTCGGCGTGATCGTGGACAGGCACCGCAGGCGCCCCATCATCCTCATCTCGCTGGTGCTTCGGGTGCTGCTGCTCGCCACGCTTCCTGTTGCCTACTGGCTTGGCGTCCTGACAACGGCCCAGCTGTTCGTGGTTTCCTTCCTGACCGGCCTGACTGCCGTGTACTTCACGCTCGCGGAAGCGGCGCTCATCCCGCGTGCGGTGGACCGGGAAGAGCTGATTGAGGGAAACGGCCTCATGACCGGTTCGGGTGCCTCGGCAGATGCCGTGGGGCGCGGGCTTGGCGGGTGGCTCACCTCGGCCGTCGGCGCGTCGAACTCGCTCCTGGTGCAGGTTGCCGCCTCAGCGGCCTCCTTCGCAGCGATCCTGCGGCTCAAAGTGGATGAGCAGCTGCCCGCGGCCCCGGGGAAACGGCATATCTGGCGCGAGATGGGGTCCGGGCTGCGCTACACAATGAGCACCACGCCCCTGCGGGTCCTGCTGCTGGTGGCTGCACTGTGGAACCTCGGCGGCAACATCGTGGTGTCCCTCCTGGTCCTCCTTGTCGTACGGACACTGGGCCAGAACGGAACCTGGCTGGGGTTCCTGATGGCTGCCACCGCGCTCGGCGGAACACTTGGCGGACTGACCGTGAAGTGGCTGAGTGACCGCTTCGGTTCAGGCGTCGTCTGGCGCTTCTCCATGTTTCCTGCTGCCGCCGGTTACGCCTTGCTGCTCCTGATGACTCCCGGCTGGGGCATGCTGCCGGGATTCTTCGGGCTCTTCCTGACCGGCCTGGCCATCTCCATGAACATTGTTGTCTCCACCAGCTTTCGGCAGCGTGTCTGCCCGCCGGACATGATGGGGCGGCTCGGATCGGCCACCCGCATGGTCAGCTGGGGGATGCTCGCCGTTGCCTCGCTGGCAGCCGGAGTGCTGGCCAGCACGGTGGGAGTACGCGGCGGCATCGTCACCGGGATTGTCATAGCCCTCCTGGCGCCGGTGATTGCTTCCTTCGGTCCGTTGAGGGGCGTACGCCACCTCGAGGACCTGGAACCGGAGCCTGGCCCGGCCGGGGACGCGCCGGAGGTCCCCTGCGGAACCGCCGTTCCGGTGGCCTTCCCCTCCGATCCGCGGCGGGTGCGCCCAGAAGCGGATAGGACCAAGGAAGCGGAAGCGCTCCTGGATAAATAACCGGGGAACGCCGGACGACGGCGGCTCCGAACCCGCTTGCGCCTCCAACGAGGGTCGCTGTGATAAACATCTCCTGCCGCGTTCAGGAAGCCCGGCTGTGGCCTAATACACTTAGTTATTGTCTGCCGCCTGTTTCACCGCGGCGAACTACGTAGACCCGGCCCTGACAGGGCCTGCCGGCGGCGCGTGCGCCGCCGGCCTTACCAACCGGCACAGAGCAGTGCCGGCTGAGATAAAGGATGTGAAGTTCTGTGAGCCAGAAGTCCGATACCTGCCTGGATGCGTGGATGGACAGGGAGGCAATGGCAGAGGCCATGATCCCACTCATTGGCCGGCTCTACCGGGAGAACAGTGTTGTCACCTCGGTTCATGGCCGTCCGCTGGTCAACCGCTCCGTTATCGACATCCTGAAGGCGCACCGCTTCGCCCGGCAGATCGATGATGCTGAGCTCCCCATTGCCGAAACACTGCCGATCCTGCAGGCCCTGACAGAGCTGGAACTGGGTGCAGCCTCCGTCGACCTGGCCAGGATGAACGCTAAATACCAGAGCGAAGGAAACGGCGGTTCCCTCCTGGACTTCCTGCGCGCCGAGCTGGCAGATGTTGCAGGCAAGCGAGGCGCCGACGAGCGGACCAGCACCGACGTCGTCCTCTATGGTTTTGGCCGGATTGGCCGCCTCCTGGCGCGTATCCTGATCGACCACGAAGGTGGGGGACAGGGGCTGCGGCTGCGCGCGATCGTGGTCCGCAAGGGTGCGGAGAACGACCTCGTCAAGCGTGCCAGCCTGCTGCGGCGTGACTCCGTGCACGGTGCCTTCCCCGGCACAATCACGGTGGATGAGGAAAACAACACCATCCTCGCCAACGGCACCCTGATCCAGGTCATCTACTCGAACGACCCCGCCACCGTGGACTACACCGCCTACGGGATCAACAACGCGATCGTCGTGGACAACACCGGCCGCTGGCGCGACGAAGAGGGACTCTCCCAGCACCTGGCCGCCAAGGGCGCCGCCCGGGTCCTGCTGACTGCGCCGGGCAAGGGCGACCTGAAGAACATCGTCCATGGCATCAACCACCGGGCCATCACCGACGAGGATACGATCCTCTCCGCGGCGTCCTGCACCACCAATGCCATTACCCCGGTGCTGAAGGTGCTCAACGATAAATACGGCATCGTGAACGGCCATGTGGAAACGGTGCACTCGTTCACCAATGACCAGAACCTCATCGATAACTTCCACAAGGGTGACCGGCGCGGACGTTCCGCTGCACTGAACATGGTCATCACCGAAACCGGCGCAGCCAAGGCGGTGGCCAAGGCACTGCCCGAACTGGCAGGCAAGCTCAGCGGCAACGCCATCCGGGTACCCACCCCGAACGTCTCCATGGCGATCCTGAACGTCAACATGGACACCGAAACCACGAAGGATGAACTGAACACCTTCCTGCGGGAGACGTCGCTAAATTCGGAGCTGCACAAGCAGATCGACTACATCGATTCCCCCGAGGTCGTTTCCAGTGACTTCGTGGGTTCCAAGCGTGCCGGCATCGTCGACGGGCTTGCCACGATCTCCAACGGCAAGAACGCCATCCTCTATGTCTGGTACGACAACGAGTACGGTTACAGCTGCCAGGTCATCCGTGTACTGGAGGAAATGGCGCACGTGAACCCGCCTGCTTTCCCGCGCGCCGAAGAACTGGTCGCTACGGTCTAATCCGCGGAGTCCGCCTTAAACAGCAGTGCCCGCCCGGTAGAGGGGCGGGCACTGCTGTTTGTCATATGCCTCAGCGGGCAGGCGCTCCAACGCCCCGGCCTCAGCGGCTAAGACCAGATCAGTGGCCGAACGGGTCCGGGTCGACCCCGGGCATCCAGCTCAGGCCCGGAACGCCCCAGCCGTTTGCTTTGAGGACCTTGCGGGCCTTGCGCCCCCAACGCTCGTTGAGCCGGTCCACATAGAGTTTTCCGTCCAGATGGTCGTATTCGTGCTGCAGGACCCGGGCAAACCAATCAGTGGCCTCAAACTCCAGGGCCGCGCCGTTCTCATCCACTCCGGAAATCCGGGCCCAATCGGCTCGCTGCAGGGGGAAATTCTCGCCGGGAACGGACAGGCATCCCTCGACGTCCTCATCCGGATCCGGGGCGGACCCCGGAACCTTGGACGTGACCAGCACCGGATTGATGATGACCCCGCGGTCAGGCGCGTCGTCGTCGTTCGGGTAATGGAAGGTAAAAAGGCGCAGGCCAACACCCACCTGCGGGGCCGCAAGTCCAACACCATTGGACGCATCCATGGTCTCGTACATGTCTGCCACCAGGGTGCGCAGTTCGTCGTTGAACTCCTGGACTTCTGCGGCCCGGCGGTGCAGCACCGGCTCCCCGTGGATAACGATCGGACGGACAGTCATGGGTTTCTGGGCTCTTTCTTTCTTCGAGGGGGTGAAGGCGTATCAGGCGGTGACGCTGCGGCCAATAACTTCGCGCATGATCTCCGAGGTACCGCCGAAAATGGTCAGCAGGCGCGCCGCGAGGAAAGCCTGGGCCACCGGGTACTCCATGATGTAACCGTAGCCGCCGTGCAGCTGCAGGCAGCGGTCGGTGATGGACTTGGCCCTTTCGCTGGCCCACAGTTTGGCCTTGGCAGCCGAGACAGCGTCCAGGGTGCCCTCGTTGAAGGCCCGGACAGCTGAGTCCACATAGGCTTCGGTGACCTCCACCTCGGTGAGGACATCGGCCAGGACAAACCGGCTGTTCTGGAAGTCAGCGATCCGCTCCCCGAAGGCGCTGCGTTCAGCGACATATTTCAGAGTTGCTTCATAGACTGTGCGGGCCACCGCCGAAGAGGCGACGGCGATCGCCAGGCGGCCCTGGGGCAGCTGGCCGGCCGCGTACTCCAGCCCCTTGCCTTCTTCCCCGACCAGGTTTCCGGCAGGGACGCGGACGCCGTCGAAGTAGAGTTCCGCAGTGTCCGAGGCTTTCACGCCCATCTTGTCCAACTGACGGCCGGTGGTGTAACCCTCCGTCTTCTCGACCATGAACATGCTGAAGGAATCGCGTCCGCCGCGGCCCGTGCTGCCGTCGGTGCGTGCAAGCACCAGGGCGGCATCGCCGCTGATGCCGTTGCCGATAAAGGTCTTCTGGCCGCTCAGCAGCCAATCGCCGTCGTTCGTCCGGACCGCCTTGGTGCGGATGCCGCGCAGGTCGCTGCCCGCGCCCGGCTCCGTCCACGCCACGGAGGTGACTTTGTCTCCGCTGACCATCTGCGGGAGCCAGCGCTCCTTGAGGTCCTCGGAGCCGTAGGCCAGCAGATGCGGCAGCACGAGGTCGTCATGGAGGTGGAAGGCCAGTGCTACGGCCAGGTGGTTCGCCCGGGCGAACTCCTCGTCCAGGACCACCCGGTACCGGTAGTCGGGCATTCCCGCGCCGCCAAATTCTTCGGGCACCGCAAGCCCAAGCAGGCCCTGTTCGCCGGCTGCCTTCCACATCCTCCGGGGCATCATATGGTCGGCGTCCCAGACGGCGTAGTCCGGAGCGATCTCGCGGACGTTGAACTCGCGGGCCAGGTCACGGAACAGCTCGTGGTCCTCGTCGAAAAGCCTGCGTTCCAAGACGGTGCCTCCTCAGATAATCCCGTCCGGGGCGGGAGCCATCCGGCGTCGGGGAACTGCCCGGTACGGGCAGCAGTAGATATACGTAGAAAGGCCGCCCCGGAAAATATCCGAGGCGGCCTTTCGAAGCTGGAAGCCAGCCTCATCTGGGTGAGTAACGGGGGTTGAACCCGCGACCTCCTGGACCACAACCAGGCGCTCTGCCAACTGAGCTATACCCACCATGTGCACTCAGATATCATTCCCAAACTCCAGGCGAGTGGACTTTGCGAACTCATTTATCTGAGGCAGCGGATATAAGCTTACACGGTTTTTTGGGTGCTCTTGACACAAGTGCCGCCCTGGGCGGGAAATGTGACGCAGCTAACCAATTTCGGCACTCCGGGACACTTCTGCGGCAATCTTCTTCGCGGTTGCCGAGTCCGGTCCGGGGGAGGGGACGAAGACGGCTGCGCGGTAGTAACGCAGTTCGTTGATGGAATCCTTGATGTCGCCCAATGCGCGGTGTCCGCCGTTTTTCGGCGGGGCCTGGAAGTAGGCGCGCGGGTACCAGCGCCGGGCCAGTTCCTTGATGGTGGAGACGTCGATGATCCGGTAATGCAGGTAGTCGATGACTTCGGGCATGTCCCGGGCAAGGAACATCCGGTCCGTCCCCACGGAATTACCCGCCAGCTGCGCCTTCTTCGGCTCCGGCACCCACTTGGTGATGTACTCGATGACCTCGGCCTCAGCTTCCGCGAGTGTCATCCCGGAAGGGAGCTCGTCGAGGAGCTTGGACGTGGTGTGCATCTGGCGGACGAAGTCGCCCATCTGCTCCAGTGCTGCCGCTTCAGGCTTGATGACGACGTCTACGCCGTCACCAAGGACATTCAGCTCGGAATCGGTCACCAGGACTGCGACCTCAATAAGGGCATCGGCGCTGATATCCAGCCCGGTCATCTCGCAGTCGATCCAGACAATGCGTTCGTTAGTTATTGGCACGAGACAAATGTACCCCTGCCCTGCCCGCAGCCGGGTAGGCCACTCCAGCGGGCCCGCCCACGGGACTAGTGGCTGGAATGGCTCCGCTGCCGGCGGTCCTGCCCCTGCGGATCTGCTGTCTGGACAGTGGAACGGCGGGCAGGCACATAGGGCTGCAGCGGAAGCGAACCAGTCTCCGGCGGACCGAATGTGCGCGTCCAGCGGCTGGTGCCCCCGGCAGCCGCGGCAGCCGGGCGGGGGCGGGGGAGGCCCAGGAACTCCTGCACCGCTTCGGGAGCAAGGGGAATGGCCGGTACGGCGGCTGCCGTGCTGCGATCCGCACCCGACACGGGGGAGCGGCGGGACGATGGTTCTGCGGAGTTTGGTTCGGGTGCGGAAGGAGCGGCACCGGGGTCCGGGGTGCCGGGCACCAAAGAGGCGGCCGCGCGGTTGGAACGGTTGCCGGCGGTTTCGGAGCCGACCGCCGCCGTCGTGCTGCCGCCCGCGGACAGATACCAGGCAGTGAGGAAGGCAGCCAGGAGCAGTGCCGTCAACCCGGCAGCCAGGGCAAGCGGAACCTCGGCCCACAGCAGGCAGACAGCGCTGGTCCCGGTGAGGAAAAGACCCCAGCCCAGCAGTTCCGGATTGCGGCGGGGTTTGGGACGGCCGCTGCGCGGTTTCGGGACGCGCCGGTCCCGACGTTTCCCTACAGGTTCTGCCCGGTGGCGCCCCACAGCCGTTACCGCCTTGTCTCGTCCGACTCAACTTCCCCAGTGTATGTGAGCCGCGCCCCACTTCCGGCAAGCGCGCCGCAGCGTCCGGAGGGCTGCCGGGACTCGATGCTAATATTTGGCCTACTGACGAAGCCGCCGTGCCCCGCTGGCGGTCCATTCCACCAAAGCGGATCTCCGGCGGCGAGTGCTCTGAACTGACGCCCCTGTTCGTTGGGAAAGCTGCACCAACCCAGAGATTGGAATGACCCACGATGACCGCCCAGGTCCCTGCGACCGAGCCTTCGTCTCCCAAACCGGAGAACGCGAAAGCTGACCATCCCAACGTCGCGATCCTCCAAGGCTTCATCGGCTCGATGCTGATGCTCGCCGGTTCTCTCGGTGTCGGGTGGCTATCCCTCTCCTCCTACGAACTGCGCCGCGTCAGCTTCATCATGTGGCTGCGGTTCGAACCGGTTGGCGCCGTCCTGTCGGTGTTCCTGCTTGCCGTCGGCGGTATGCTCCTGGTCCGGTCCTGGCTGCGGTTCGGTCAGCGGATCGGCGATTGGGGCCCCGAATCCAGGCCCTACGTGTTGAAGGCGATTGTGGCATGGGGCGCTCCCATGGCCCTGGCGCTGCCGCTTTTCAGCCGCGACGTCTTCGCCTACATAGCCCAGGGCCTGGTGATGGTCAGCGGGCTTAACCCGTACAAAGACGGCTATTCACAGATTTCGAACTACCTGCAGCTCGGCGCAGACGATCTGTGGGCGCAGAGCCCCACTCCGTACGGGCCGATCTTCCTCTGGCTCGAGGAAATCGTGGTCCGGATTACCGGCGGGCAAACCGAGTTCTCCATCCTGCTGTTCCGGCTGATCGCGCTGATCGGCGTGGCGATGTGCGTTTACTACGTGCCCAAGCTCGCCGAACTCCACGGCATCAACCCCAACCGTGCGCTCTGGCTGACGGCAGCCAACCCGCTGTTCCTGACCAACTTCATCGCCAGTATCCACAACGATGCGCTGATGATCGGCCTGGCCCTGGCCGGGCTCTACTACGCAGCGACCAAACGGGCTATCCGCGGCATTCTGCTGGTGACCCTCTCCATCGGGATCAAGCCGATCACCCTTATTTTCCTGCCGTTTGTCGGCCTGATGTGGGCTGGCAAGGGCGCCTCCTGGCCCAGGAAATTCCTGTACTGGTTCCTCACGGCAGGGCTGTCGCTGGGACTGCTGGCAATCCTGGGTGTGGTCAACGGACTCGGGTTCGGCTGGGTTGGTGCCCTGAGCACGCCCGGAAGCGTGTGGATCTGGTATGCGCCGGTAGGATTCCTGGGGCTGGTGGTGGCCACGCTGGGCAACGCCCTCGGACTGCCCGGCTGGTCCTTCGCCGACGTCGTGCATCTGCTCGGGCGCCTGGCATCCTTCGCGGTCGTTTTCTGGCTGATGTTCGTGGGCGACTACAGCCGCCTGGTGCGCCGTCTGGCGCTGGCGTTTGCCGCGATTGTGATGCTCGCGCCGATGATCCAGTCCTGGTACGTGGTCTGGCTGATCCCGCTGTTCGCCGTCACGGGGATCCGCAGCGACTGGCAGGTCAAGACGCTGTACCTGTTCGTCTCGTTCTTTATGGTCTACGCGATCAGCGACCAGCTCGACATCTGGCCGTACTTCGAATTCAGCCTCAGCGCCGCCCGCCAGATTGCAGCGGTCACGGCCGTGGCCTTCGCCCTCTACCTGATCTTCCTGGACCCGAAGACGAAGGTGCTGTTCCGCAAGAAGCTTACGGAGCCTGCTCCGGGAGAACTGCGGATTCACTGACGGTCCGCCCGGTCCGCGCCAGCTGGACAATGTGCATAACGGCCCAGACGAACAGGGCCATCACCAGCAGGTTGCGGACCGTGAGCATCGCGGCGACGCCGGCGTTCAGATCGTCATACAGTGCCGCGTAGAACATGGGGTAGACCAGCGTCGTCAGCGCGGCCACCGGGATCATCATCAAAGCCGGGATACGCCAGGCGCGGCCTTCCCAGGCAACGCCGACGGCGACGACCGCTCCAAGCCAGAGCATGAACTGCGGCGAGCCAACCTTGTTGAAGACAATGAAGGCTCCTACCAGCGCCAGGGAGCCGGCGGCGAGCAGCGAACCGGCGTCGGCTCCGCGGCGGAGCGCCCAGAGCAGCAGAACCACGACGGCGATGGCCGCCAACGCGAGCAGGGGAGTCATCAGCGTGGCGACGGGTTCGCCCCACGCGCCGCGGACCTCGCGCGTATTGATGACGGTGTCTTCGAAAATGTAGGCGCCGGAGCGGCCCAGAATGGCCTGCCAAAGTCCGGGGGTCGTGAACGGTGCTTCGAGCTGCATGCCGCGGTCTCCCTGGGCACCGACAAAACTGAGCAGATAACGCAGCCCGCCCGAAGCGGCGACCACCACCGCCACAGCGGCGGACACTGCGGCGCCGGTTACCAGGACGGTGAGACGCCGGCGGGAGACAGCCAGGGCGGCGAGGATAACCGCAGCCGGCCAAACCTTGACCCAGGTGGCGGCGGCGAGCAACGCCGAGGCCAGCACCGGACGCCTGGCCAGCAGCAGCATTCCAATAATCACCAGGGGAACAGTCAGCCCGTCAACCCGGCCGACCGCGACCGGGCCGAGCAGGGCGGTGATGCCCATCCACCAGTAAGCAGCCGTGAACCGCTGGCGGGTGGGCTTTCCGGTCAGCACCACCAGGGCCGCCGCATTGAGGCCGGCGAAAATCAGGAACCAGGCAAACTGGTAGGCGCCGTAGCCGAACACCGCCGCCAGCAGCATCGGCACCAGTGCGCCGATGGGATAGACCCAGGCTGTACTGATGCCCTGCCACTGCCCGCTGTTGATGCCTTCGAACGCCCACTGGCGGTAGAACTGGATGTCGCTGAGGACTTCACCGGTGAAAATCAGGGGACTGAGCAGCCCGAAAAACAGCAGGTGAAGGACGCCGAAACTGATCCACAGGACGGAGGTACGCATGTACCGGGGTTCAACGGATTCCGGTGTGGACGACATGCGTGGTGGCTCTCCTTCAGCGTAACGTTTAGGGCCCGCGAACCGCGGCGCCCCAGCGACAAGGGTACCGTCGGCGCGACATGGGCATGCAATTGGTGCCCGGACACGGGATACTGAAGATATGTCCGACGGAACAGAACACTCGATCACTGCCGACTTCGACGTTTCATCATGGGAGCCCACGCCCTATGTCGTGGAGGGAACCAACAGCGAACTCTCGACCGTGCGGGCGGTGAAAATCTTTGAGGGAGCCATCTCGGGAACCAGTGTGGCCGACCTGCTCCTCGCCGGCAATGCCGCCGGGGCCGGCTACGTCGGCAGCGAAGTGTTCGCCGGCAGTGTGGAGGGCCGCGAGGGCACTATGGTCATCCAGCACTGGGGGCTGGCGGAAGGCGAGGCGACGGCTTCCTCGGGGCATATCATCCCAGGGTCCGGCACCGGCGGACTGGCGGGAATCTCCGGAAAAGCTATTTTCACCCAGGCCGAAGACGGTCAGCACCGCCTCGAACTCCGCGTCACCTTGCCGGGGAGCCCGGTCTCCGGCCACGGGGAGCACGGCGCCGGCTCAGATGGTGCCGTTGCCAATGATTCTGCGGCAGAAGCCCGTTAAAGAGGGAAGCGGCTACAGCGAGGCCAGCAACCACAGCGATCCCGCCGCGCTGACGGCGATGACCAGCGCAAAAGCTGTGAGCCAGAGCGCACCGGGGATGCCGGTGCGCTGCGCCAGGATCCAGGCGTCCGATGAGGACAGTGCGTGCCGCCTGCGGGTGTGGACGCTCAAGAGGTTTATCCAGTCCCGGACTGCGCCGGTGACCAGGGCGATGCCGAGGGTGACGACGGCGTAGGCCGCCAGCTCGGCGGGGACGAACCAGATCAGCAGGACGGCGGCGGCAGCGCATCCGGCGGCAATGGCCAGGCCCTGCAGGTTGCGGATGAACAGCAGCGCCGCCGCGAGGACCAGTACTCCAAGGGACAGCGACGCCGTCGCCCATCCCTGGCTGGCCGCCCAAATCAATGCCAGCCCGGTGACGGCCGGGACCGGGTATCCCCAGAAACCCGCCCACACCGCGCCGATTCCTCCGCGCCCCAGGCTCCGCATCTGTCCGGAGTGATCAAAGCGCAGCTCGATTCCGGAGATGCGGTGCCCTGCCATCAGGGCTGCGAACGCGTGCCCGAGTTCGTGGACGAAGGTGACGTACAGGCCGAACCACCGCCAGGTGACCCGCGGAACGGACAGGACCGCGGCGCCGGCGATCAGGGCGACCAGAACCCACGGCGGTGCTTCCAGGGGCCCGGTGCGCATAAATCCACCGGCGATGCGGGACCACAGTTCTGCCAGCCAGCCGTTGTCGCCGCCGGATGCGCTGGTGCCGTTCAATGTGGGCGGCAGGACCCTAGTCAAGTGCGCTCCTTGATGCTTGCCCTGGCCGTGGTGCTGGAATGTCTGTCAGAGCTCCAGCTGGCCACGAAGAATCGATTTACCCGAATGCTCGGGATTCCCGTCAAGCGGCTCATCCGAGATGTCGACAATCGGGAAAGCAGACAGGTCAAGGCCCGCAGGGATGCGGAACCGTGCTTCGCGCCCCTCCATGGTGCCCAGGCTCACCATGGAGGTGATGTCCGGCGAGATCAGCCAGACTTCGCGGTAGCCCTCCGCCTGGCTGCTGCTTGCCGTAACAATGAGCTCCCGCTCACCATCGGGCAGCTGATCGACGGTTGCCGTTCCCTCATCACTGTAGGAAGGCAGCGGCTCGAGCGCAGTTGACGCAAGGACTTCCGGCTGTGGTACCTGGCTGCGGACAATTCCCCAGGTTGCGGCTCCTGCGATCAGGGCGCCGGCGGCTGCTGCGGCCAGCCACCCGGCAGCCCGGCGGCGGCGTTTACTGTCCAGGGAAACCGGCGGCTCCGGCTGGCTATCGGCCAAGGGGTCCCGGCGCACTTCCGCGCCGAGGTTAAGGGTGCCGTGAATGTGCTCCCAGACCTCCGGGGGTGGTACGGAGCCGTCGACTGTCTCCCGGCTGCGCCCGGCGCGGACCACGCGGGCGTAAGAATTTACCTCTGCCTGGCAGCGGGTGCAGCCTTCCAGATGGGAGGCCTCCTCCGCTGTTGGTGCCTCACCCAGTGCGAGGAGAGCCAATGCATCATCGTGCAGGTGCATCGCTTACCTCCAATCGTTGCCGCAGCTGGATGAGTCCCCGGCGGATATGGCTCTTAACGGTTCCCAGGGGCAATTTGAGCCGCTCCGATATTTGCTGATGGGTCAGGTCTTCGTGGAAGGCCATCCGAAGGATGGAGTGCTGCGGCTCGCCCAGGCGGGTGAGTTCGGCGTCGAGCACCACTTTGTCCGCCACGCCCTCCGGATCCGGCACAAGGTAAGGAACGCGCTGGTCACGGGCGGCGGCACCCTCAAGCACATCATCTTCCCGTATCCGCGACGTTGTCATGCTTACTGCCACGTTCCGGGAGATTCCAACCAGCCAGGCCGCCAGGGTTGAACGGTCCGGTGAATAACTTTCCCGGTAACGCCAGGCACGGATAAAGACCTCCTGCACCGCATCGTCCGCTGCTGCGGGATCCAGCAGGCGCCGAAGCGCCATGGTGCGGATCAGCGGCGCGAAGCGGCGGTACGCCTCAGCGAGTGCTGCCTCCTCACCAGCGGCGAAAGCCCCGTCGAGGACGTCGTCCCACTCGGGGGCACCGGATGACATCTGGGACATTCTCCTGCCGTTGGCCAGCTTTGCAGTGTGAAACGTATTGCCGGAGGTGCTGCGGAATGTCCCTATGATAGCGGCGCAGCCGTGAGTACAACGTTATCTTCATAGTCGTCTTCCGTGTCGAGCCACCTGCCGCCACAGGTCACCAGTTTCAGGAGAGGGCTCCCCGTGCGGTCAAAGAGACGGTGTCCGTCGAGGGAACGCTTAGCGATGTTCTCTACCTTTTCGGTCTGATAGACGACGGCGGATCCGTCTTCCAGGGTCACAGTCACCTTGGTTCCCGCGGGGACATCCTTCAGTCCCGCAATGGGCAGTGCCTCCGTCCGCGAATCCACGTGGGCTGCCAGGACGGCCGATCCGGACGGCTGTCCGGGTCGGGGGCCGTAGCGGTACCAGCCGGCCTGGTAATGGTTGTCCGGGATGGTCATGGCACCGTTGTCCTCCACTCCGGTGGGGACTACCTCAAGGTCGATTCCGGTCCCTTCAACCTGCACCCGGACCGGCTGCGGCGGGACGTCCACGGCCTCGGGAGTGGTCTGGCGGATGGGGATTTCCGACGGGACAGCGCCTGATGCGCTGCCCGGACCCGACTGTGGTGCTGCCGGCGCCGGCGTGGACGGGGCGGTGGAAGCTGCCGTGGACGCCGCCGGACCGCCGGTGGCAGGTGCCGAGCCACAGGCTCCCAGTCCCGCTGCCGCAGCCGCCAGCACCACGGCTGCGAGATATCGGCGGGCACTCCCGGGTCGATGCATTTACCTGTCCTGTTCTGTTCGCGTTTGTTGTTGCGCTGCCTGCGGATCTTCGATCGGCCGGTCTTCTACGAACGGAGCGCCGCGGGGTGCGGTGGGGGGGGGGGGGGGGGGGGGGGGGGGGGG